>PMHV01000048.1 GCA_003156805.1 Acidobacteriaceae bacterium
ATTGCGGCGTGCGGCAGATGGCGCGCTGCTGGCGGAAGGCGAGACCACGCACATCGTCACCGATGGGGATATGAAGATTGCCGCGCTGCCGGAAAAGTATTTGAAAGCATTCCGTCGAGCGATTGGAAAACGGGACGGGAAACACTCTTGAACGCACTTCACATCAACGGCAACGATCTCACGCTGGAAGCGGTGCGCGAAGTCGCTCCGCTCCACGAACGACGTCCGGTGCTCTTGTCGGCCCACGCTCGCGAGGCCGTGGATCGGGCTCGCACGCTGGTCGACGAGATCGTCGCAAGCAACAAAGTGGCCTATGCCATCACCACCGGCGTGGGGAAGCTCAGCGATGTGCCCATCGCCGGCGATCAGATTCGCGAGCTGCAAGTCAACCTGGTGCGTTCGCACGCCGCAGGAGTCGGCGCACCGCTCTCCGTGGCGGAAACGCGCGCCATGATGCTTTTGCGGGCCAATTCCCTGGCCAAGGGCTATTCGGGCGTGCGCGCGATCGTGATCGACACGCTGTGCGAAATGCTGAACCGCGGGGTCACGCCCTTCGTGCCGTCGCAGGGCAGTGTGGGCGCGAGCGGTGATCTGGCTCCTTTGGCGCATCTGGCGCTGGCTTTGATCGGAGAGGGCGAATGCCTCGACGCTGCGGGCGCACGCATTCCCAGTGGCGACGCGCTCGAACGGGCGCAGATCAAGCCGCTGGTGCTGGAGGCGAAGGAATCCATTTCGCTGATCAACGGGACGCAGGGCATGCTGGCCGTGGGCACGCTGGCGCTACTGGGCGCGGAGATACTGGTGGATTCCGCCGACGTGTTGGGTGGGCTTTGCTGCGACGCGCTGAAGGGCACCGACACAGCCTTCGATGAACGCATCCACAAAGCGCGCCCGCACAGCGGACAGATGAGGACGGCGGCGAATCTGCGCAAGATGCTCGAAGGCAGCCAGATTCGCGAATCGCACCGCGACTGCGNNCTGGCGCACTGCCGCCAGGTGTTTGAGATCGAGGCCAACTCCGCCGTGGACAATCCGCTGGTATTCATCACCGACGCCACGAATTTCAAGGGCGATGTGATCTCAGGAGGAAACTTCCATGGTGAGCCGCTCGCGTTTGCTTTAGATTTTATCGGCATTGCCCTGAGCGCGCTGGCTGGCATCAGCGAGCGACGGATCGAGCGGCTGGTGAACCCCGCTCTCAGCGAGGGTTTGCCGCCGTTCCTGGCGCACGGCGCAGGACTGAATTCAGGTTTCATGATGCCGCAGGTCACGGCGGCGGCCCTGGTCAGCGAGAACAAAGTGCTGGCGCATCCTGCGTCGGTGGATTCGATTACAACCTCGGGCAACAAGGAAGACTACGTTTCCATGGGCATGACGGCGGCGATCAAGCTGAAGCGCATTGTCGAGAACACGCGCAACGTGCTGGCCATTGAAGCCATGGCCGTGGCCCAGGCCATCGACTTCCTCGCTCCGCTGAAGACTTCGAAGCGCGGACAGGCGGCACATGCGGCGATCCGGTCGGTGTGTCTAACGATGGAGAAGGATCGCGTCATGTACAAAGACTTCGCGCGGCTCGCGGAATTGATTGCCAGCGGCAAGCTGGCGGCGGTGATCCGCTGAGGAATTCGCGATTGAACCATGGCTGGCTCAGCCAAGCGTTTGATTGACACTCGATTTATGGACATCTAATCTTGCTGCACTCCTGATGGCACCGCCCACCGACAGCGTCCCGAACGATCGCCAGCACGTTCATTCCATAATTCTTGCGGGGGCCGTACTCGTCTGCCTGTTGCCATTTTCCGGCAAGGCGTTCCATGTCGATGATACTTTGTTCGTTTATGTTGCGCGGCAGATCACCCACGCCCCGCTTGATCCCTACGGATTCAAGGTGAATTGGTTTCTCGACGCCGTACCCATGGCGCACGAAACCAAGAATCCTCCGCTAGCGTCTTACTACATCGCCGCGGCTGCCAGTTTTCTGGGATGGTCGGAACGGGCGTTGCATCTTGCGTTCCTCTTGCCGGCGCTGGCCGCAGTATCGGGCACCTATCGTCTGGCGCAGCGATTTACGAATTCGCCGCTGCTGGCGGCCACGGCCACGTTGCTCGCGCCCGCATTTCTCGTCTCTGCCAGCAGCGTGATGTGCGACACGATGATGCTGGCGCTTTGGCTTTGGGCAATCATCTTCTGGATCGAGGGCCTCGAACCACGGAAGCCGCACTATCTGGCCACCTCTGCACTTCTGATTCTGTTGTGCGCTTTGACGAAATACTTCGGGATAGCCTTGATTCTGCTGCTCGCGGCGTATTCGGTTGCCCGGCAGGGACGCCTTGGAAGCTGGGCCTGGTACCTGCTGTTGCCCATCGCGGCTCTGACCGGATATCAGCACTGGACGAAGGCGGTATACGGGCTGCGCATGATTTCGGAAGCAGCTCATATGTCGGCTGGCGTGCGGCAAGCCNNCTGCCCGTGCTGGCGTTTGCTCCCATCCTGTGGCCGCGCAAGAAAATTCTCGCCGTCTGTGTGGCGAGTGGAATTGCGGCGTTTCTCATCAGCAGCGGTCGAATCGGCCTCGGCGAAATGCTTTGGCCGTTTGAATTTTACCGACATTGGTTCCTGGTTGGCTCTCAGTTGACGCTCTTTATTGCCGGGGGATTTTCCGTACTGGCGCTGGCGGCCGCGGACGCATGGAAAGGCAGAGACGCCGACTCCCTGTTGCTGATGCTGTGGGTCTTCGGAACATTCGTTTTTACAGGGTTCTTGAACTGGAACATCAACGCCCGTTCCGTGCTGCCGTTGATTCCGGCCGCTGGCATTCTTCTCGCGCGGCGCGTAGACACACTGCGGACTCACTCGATTCGGTGGCGCCCCACTCTGTTGGCCATCCCGCTCGCCGTGGCAGGTGGGGTATCACTCTGGCTCACAGCGGCCGATACAGAGCTGGCAAATTCGGCGCGAACTGCAGCAGCCGTCATCGAGCAGAAGACTCGCAATCAGCCCGGTGCGGTCTGGTTCCTGGGGCACTGGGGATTCCAATATTACATGGAGTCATTCGGGGCGCGTGCCGTGGCGGTGGACGACCCGCCGCACCGCCCGGGAGATTTCCTCGCCGTGGCCGGGAACGACAGGCTGTTCGAAATCCGTCCCGAGTTCGTGTCTGCGCGCGATGGGATTCAAATTCCCATGCGGCTCGGCATCACAACCATTCAAAGGGAACTCGGGGCAGGTTTTTATTCCTCGGATCTGGGCCCTCTGCCTTTTGCCATCGGGCCAGTCCTGCCCGAGCGCTATGATCTGATTCGGCTGGGACCGAAATCGATCCCCGCCGCGACTGCGGCATCCCCCTAGGCTGATCCGACAACCTTCGCGGCGCTGCCATCCAGTCCTAGCTTATCGGCGATTCCCAGCAGCGCTTCGATGCAGAAGGCGATGTGTTCGTCCAAGTCCACGCCCAGCGCGGCGGCACCGTTGACGATGTCTTCGCGGTTCACTTTGCGGGCGAACGCTTTGTCCTTCATTCTTTTTCTCACTGATTTTGCATCCACTTCGACCAGGGATTTTCCCGGCTTGATCAGGGCCACGGCGGTAATGAATCCGGCAAGCTCGTCGCAGGCGAAGAGAGCTTTTTCGAGCGGCGTATCGCGCGTTACGCCGGTGTATTCGGCGTGCGACATAACGGCGCGGCGGATCACTTCGGGCCATCCGCGCTGCTTTAGAATCTCGTTCCCCTTGTAGGGATGGTCTTCGAGGCTGGGATACTTCTCGTAGTCGAAGTCGTGAACCAGTCCGACGATGCCCCACAGGTCTTCCGGCGACAACCCAAGCTCAGCGAACCCAAGTTCCGATAGCCCGGATGTCCCAGGATCGGTGGCAAACTTGCGGGAGCAAGCGCGCATGCAAGCCTCCACCGCCAGCGCGTGCTTGCGCAAGC
Source organism: Acidobacteriaceae bacterium (assembly GCA_003156805.1). Classification (GTDB taxonomy): domain Bacteria; phylum Acidobacteriota; class Terriglobia; order Terriglobales; family Acidobacteriaceae; genus Sulfotelmatobacter. The sequence continues at coordinate 3,932 of PMHV01000048.1, forward strand.
TTTCCGACTGAGTGAACTCAGTTAGTAAACACCACGCGGTCTCGCGATTAATCATGCTTTTCGCCCTGCTTCTGCGGGATTTCGCCGCTTCCTTGCGGTCTTCGCCGGCAAGATTTGCGACTTTATGCATTTTACCCTTGACATCCACAGGCCTTGTACCGCAGATTGGGTCGGAACCTTCCCCCATATTTATTTAGGTTCCGTTCTGTAGAAGTTGGTAGATGTGTAGAAGTGAAGTAAGGAGTAGCCGGCTCTGGCACTCCCACAACCCGATGGCTACGACTCTTGCCCCGGTAGATTCTAGGGAAGTCGTCCGCTGCGATCACTGCCTGCTAGTTCAATTCCGTACGGTTAACAACAATTGCCGCCGCTGCCACTCGTCCCTGGACCAGGAGCCCGAGCCTGAGCCGGTCGAGATGGCACCGCCAGTGATGATGCCCATGCCTGGCATTGGCCGTGGGCACCTGAACCTGGCAACGTCAATCCGGTCGCTGCGTTTGCGCAACGGGTTAAGCCAGCGGCAACTGGCAGGACGCATGTCCGTGCCGCGGACGTATGTTTCCAAGATCGAAAACGAGAAAGCGACGCCCACGCTGTCGTCCCTGGAACGACTGGCGCGAGCCCTGGAGGTAACTGTGCCGGAATTGCTCAGCGGTGGAGAAAAGAGCCGTCAGGACGAAATCAGCGAACTGATGAGAGACCAGTTTATCGCGGAGATCTTACCGTTTGTGTCGCAACTGAATGGGATGCAGATGTCGAGCATCCTGATGCAGGTGCGGGATTTGACGGTGCGGCCGAGACGGACGGCGTAGAGTTTAGCGCTTCGTGACGGCAGAGGCCGGGCTTCGCCCGGCCGGACAGCCCCTTCGGCTGCCGCTCAGGGCAGGCGAGGGCGGCTGTCCCCACATGACTTTTATCCGGGCAACCAGCCAACTCATGGGCCGGGACCTTCGTGGTCCCGGCTTTTTTTTAGCAGACCTCAGACCTTGGACCTCAGACCTCAGACCTCAGACCTCAGACCTCGGCCAAACCTTCTACAGAAATCGCAGCTACACAAATTCCAGCCCGAAGATCCGAGGCCAAGGAACGGATGTCGGACGAGGAGTTTCGGCGGGCGGAAGAAGGGTTCGATCGGATCGTCGCCAGAGTCCGCGCCAGGCGCAGACGACTGCCGGCGTCCCTCAGGGGCTGAGGGACGAGTCTTTAGTGGCTCTGGGCGGCACGGCTGGAGCCGTGCCCTTCCCGACCGTGCTCTTCCCGTCATTTCTTTCCTTCGCATGCCCTTGCCAGCCTTTCGCGGGCGAGGGCGCCCGCGCCGCGGGGCATGGATGTTCAGCGGTCATTGCAAGGGCCTTCCTCCCTGTGGTAGCTTCAATCCGAAGGGGATCACTTTGCAGGACAAAGTTCCCGCGGGACTGGATCGCAAGGAAGCGGAAATCTACCGAGAGCTCGATCCGGAGCGGCTCCCAAAACACATCGCCATCATCATGGACGGCAACGGGCGCTGGGCCAAGCGGCGGCACATGCCGCGCGTGGCCGGGCACCGGGCGGGAGTGACGGCGGTGCGTTCGACGGTGGAGACGGCGGCGCGCATCGGCATTCGATGCGCTGACGCTGTATGCCTTCTCGGAAGAAAACTGGAAGAAGCGGCCCAAGAGCGAAGTCGATTTTCTGATGCGGCTTGCTGAGCCGGTATCTGAAGGCGGAAGTTCCCACGCTGAACAAAAATAATGTTCGGCATGGAGTACATTGGGCGGCAACACGAACTGCCGGAAGACGTGCAGGAGCGCATGGCGTGGGCGCGCCGAGAGCACCGAGAAAAATGGGGGCATGGTGCTGACGCTGGCGCTGAACTACAGCGCGCGCAGCGAACTGGTGGATGCGTTTCGCGCGATGGTGAGCTCGGCTTCGCGCAATGGCGGCGTGGAGCATCTGCGGATTGATGAGGAAACGGTCGCGCGACATCTTTATACGTCTCATCTGCCCGATCCGGATTTGGTGGTGCGCACGTCGGGCGAGATGCGGTTGAGCAACTTCCTGCTGTGGCAGTTGGCCTATGCGGAGATCTACGTGACTGCGACGCTTTGGCCGGACTTCCGCGGGATGCATTTGCTGGAAGGCATTGCCGAATATCAGAAACGCGAGCGGCGCTACGGCGGGCTGAATCATGCTTCGTTGGAACATGCTTCGGTGAGCCATGTTAAGTTGAACCAGGTTTCGTTGAACCAGGTGTCGTTGAACCATGGCGAGGCGCGGGCGCAGGCTGAACCGGCGAAATCTCACAGGTAGATTCCGGGCGTCCGCTGGCGGGGACGGTGCCACAGCAGATTCCCTTCGGCTTCGCTCAGGGCAGGCGCTATCCGGCTGAAGCCGGCTCGGAATGACAAGATTGTGTAGCATCATGAGGGCGCGGCTTTGGCCGCGCCCTTTCAAGTGAGGCCGACAACTTAAGGCGGGACGAACTTTCTTGCTGAAGCGCATTGCGACCGCGGCCGTGCTGATTCCGATAGTGGTGCTGCTGGTGCTGCGCGCGCCGGTGCCGCTGCTGGCGGTGATAGCGGCGGCGGTGGTTTTGCTCACGGTGCGGGAATTTCTGAAGCTCGCTGAATCGTACGGCGTACAGCCGCTGCGCTGGCCTACCTACATTTTTGTGGGATTGTTTTTTCTGCTGCTGGCGACGGAGTCGGCCGGCGATGCTCCGCAGCTTTCGACGCTGAAGTTCGTGCTGGTGCTGGGAGTGGCCAGCGCGCTGGCGCCGTTTATTTTTCTGACCATCGCCATGCGGCGCGGGCAGATGAATGGAGGATATCCGGCGGCGGCGGCTTCGGTGTTTGCCTTCGGCTACATCGCGTTGCCGATGGCTATGCTGGTGCAACTTCGCCAGCAGTGGGCGGGCGCGTTCCTGCTTCTGTATTTGCTGCTGGTGGTGTGGGCCGGAGACATTCTTGCTTATTTCGTGGGGCGTTCCCTGGGAAGACAACGGATGGCGCCGCGGGTCAGCCCGAAAAAAACCTGGGAGGGAGCGGCGGCATCGCTGTGCGCCAGCCTGCTGGTGACGAGCCTGCTCTTCAGTCACGCATTGCAGATCAGTTCTTTCCTGTTGCGGGTGGGACTGATCCAGCGCCGCGACGGCTTGTTCGGCCTGGAAAAGCCTGAGATGTGGCCGATCATCCTGCTGACGGTCGCGCTGAACATCGCGGCGCAACTGGGCGATCTGGTCGAGTCGCTGATCAAACGCGGAGCGGGAGTGAAAGATTCGGGGAACCTGCTGCCCGGCCACGGGGGCATGCTCGACCGCATCGATGCCCTGCTCTTTGCCGCTCCAGTGCTGTGGTACTATGCAGCATGGCGCGTGATGCAGTAGCCTCCAGCCGCCTGCCAGAGATTCGGAAACCTCAGAAACCATAAGCGCGTAAAATAGGGTTTGGCTCGCATGAGACGCATTGCCATCCTGGGATCGACGGGCTCCATTGGGCGCAGCACGCTGAGCGTCGCGGAAACTTATCCGGATCGTTTTCAGATTGTCGCGCTGGCGGCGGGAGCGAACCTGGATGCGGCGTTTGAACAAGCGTGCCGCTGGCGGCCGCGGGTGGTTTCACTGGCTGCGGAAAACGACGCCGAGATTCTGAGTTCGCGCCTGAAAAAAGAAGGCTCGGGAGAAATCGAAGTGGTTTACGGCGCGGCCGGAACCGTGCGCGCGGCCACGCACGGGGAAGTGGATTTCGTGGTTAGCGCCATTGTGGGCGTGGCGGGACTGAAAGCTACCTACGAAGCCGTGCGCGCGGGAAAAATCGTTGGCCTGGCCAATAAGGAGTGTCTGGTCGCCGCCGGCGAATTGATCACCGCCGAGGCGCGCAAGCAAGGCAAGCCGCTGCTGCCCATCGACAGCGAGCACAATGCGGTGCATCAATGCCTGCGCGGCGGGCGCATGGAGGAAGTGGAGCGCATCTGGCTGACGGCCTCGGGCGGGCCGTTTTTGAACCGGCCGCGCTCGCAGTTCGCGGCGATCACGGTGGAAGAGGCGCTGAACCACCCCACATGGCGCATGGGCAAGCGCATTACCATCGATTCGGCGACCTTGATGAACAAGGGCTTTGAGGTAATCGAAGCGTGCAGATTATTTCACATGCCTCCGCAAAAAGTGGAAGTAATTGTCCATCCGCAATCGACAATTCATTCCATGGTGGAGTTTGTGGATGGCAGCATACTTGCTCAGTTTTCGGTGACGGATATGCGCCTGCCGATTTTGTACGCTCTGACGTATCCCGAGCGGATTCAATCGGATATGCGTTTTTCGGTGGGTGACCTGCGGCATCTGGACTTTGGCCCGCCGGATATGAATAAATTTCCTTGTCTGCATTTGGCGTATCAGGCGGCGGAAGCGGGCGGCGCGAAAACGGTAGCGCTCAATGCCGCCGATGAAGTTGCGGTGGCCGCGTTTTTGGAAGGCAGCATCCGGTTCGACGAGATTCCCAGGGTCATCGAAGACGTGCTTTCTGCAACCAATTCCGGGAAGCTCGAGTCTATAGAGAAAGTGCTTGAAGCCGATGCGGAAGCCCGCCGATATGCACAAAAGCGGGTTGCGAAACTTCGAGTTACATCTACATCTTTCGTCTAGAGTTCGGAATCTGACAAGTTGGAGATTACGTACCTTACTGTTATGCCTGATTTTCTCACGTCACTGATCGCCGTGGTGGTGGTTCTCGGCTTCATGATCCTGATCCACGAGTTCGGCCATTATGCGGTGGCCAAGCTGCTCGGGGTGCGAGTTGAAGTTTTCTCGATTGGCTTCGGCAAGCGGCTGCTGGGATTCCGCAAGGGCGACACCGACTACCGCATCAGCGCGATTCCGCTGGGCGGCTACGTCAAGATGAGCGGCGAGAACCCAATGGATGAGCGCACGGGCGATCCGGCGGAGTTTATGAATCACCCGCGCTGGCACCGCTTTTTGGTGGCGATTGCCGGGCCGACCATGAACATTCTGCTGGCGGTGTTCCTGCTGGTCTGCGTGTACATGGTGCACTACGAGTATCCGGCGGTGTATGACTCGCCAACCGTGATCGGCTGGGTGATGAAGGGTACGCCAGCGGCTAAAGCCGGCTTCGAGCCGGGCGACCGCATTGTCGGCGTGGATGGCATCGCCAATCCGAACTGGGAGCAGGTCGATATACGTGAGGCGCTGAGCCCTGGTCAGCCTCTGGATGTCTCCGTGGAACGCAACGGGGAGATTGTGAAAAAGACGATCGTGCCGGAATCCTATGGAACGGATCAGATTGGGTTTGCGGGATGGGCTGCCAAAGAGCCGTGCGTTTGCATCACTGAGCTGCAACCGGACATGCCTGCGGAAAAATCGGGCTTGCGCGAGGGCGATGAAATCCTGGCGGTAGATGGAAAACCCATGCCCGCGCTGGCTGCCATGGCGGAAACCCTGGAAATCACGAAAGACAAGCCAGTCTCGATCACTGTGCGTCGCGGCAGCGAGCTGAAGACCTTTACGGTGCAGCCGGTTTTAACCGACAAGAGCTATCGCATCGGCGTGGGAAGCATGCCGACCAAAGTCACGACCTTGCCGTTTCCTGCCGCCCTTCGGCTTTCGCTGCAAGAAAATAAGAAGGCTTCTCTGCTGATTCTCGAGTTGGTGCAGAAGATGCTGCAGCGCAAGATTTCCATGCGCTCCATTGAAGGGCCGATTCGCATTGGGCAAGCTGCGGGCGAAGCGGCGCGCCGCAAAGGCTGGACACCGCTGCTGTTGTTGACTTCCGCCATCAGCCTGAACCTGGGCGTGTTTAACCTGCTGCCGATTCCCATTCTCGATGGCGGCGTGATCATGTTCCTGTTCATCGAAGGCCTGATGCGGCGCGACGTGAGCCTGCGCATTAAGGAACGGGTCTACCAGGCCGCCTTCGTCTTTCTGGTGCTGTTCGCCGTGATGGTCATTTACAACGACCTGTTGAAGACCGTTCCGGGCCTGGTGGATCGCCTACCCTAGGCAAAAAACATCTCGAAATCTCTTCGTTATGCTGTTCTCCGCAATGGCTAATCATTGGTCCGCCCTGGGCCAAAATACCTGGATCCACTGGGTGTCAATAATTCCGTGAAACGATCCGAGCGTTTTCGACACTATTCCAATCAGTGGGATATGTCGTGCCGTAACGCGACTGCACCACAGTTTAGGATCCCAAGTTAGCAACCACTTGCTGGGATTCCGTTAAGTGCCGGAAGCCGACGGGGGAAGCGGCTCCGGCACTTCCTGAACGCTTTCTTCTCCGAAGTTGTAGCTTTGTCCTCTCCAAGGGGTACGTTATTTTCCATGGGTACTTCTTACTCACTCCCGCCCGCCGGCCAAACGCACAGCAGATGTATCGCTAGGAAACGCAAACCTCTGCCTGCCCTCAGCCCGGAAAACAGCCGCAGCGCGCCTCCCCAGGTGCTACACTGTTTCCCACTTCAGGGTCTCCGGGGCAGGTCCTTGCAATTTCAATCCTTTGACCAGTCTTATCTCGAGCGTCTGCGGGCGGGAGACTTCCGCACGCAGGAGCACTTCGGCGCGTATTTCAGCGCTCTAATCCAGATCAAATTGCGTTCCCGCTTGAAGTCACCGGAAGCAGTCGAAGACGTCCGTCAGGAAACTTTTGCCCGATTTTTTGTGGCTCTGCGCGAGGGAAGAATTCTGCAGCCGGAGCGCTTGGGCTCGTTCGTAAACTCCATTTGCAACCACGTCGTGCTGGAGCATTACCGGGCGGGGTCCGGCTGCAGTTCGCTGGAAGATGAGAAGCAGCAGGACTTTCCTGCCAAAGGAACCGGCCCGCTGGGCTTCATCGCCGCCAGAGAAACGGAAGAGAAAGTTCGGGAGATTCTGGAGCAACTTTCGGAGCGCGACCGGCGGTTGCTGAGCGAGGTTTTCCTCGAGGAGAGGGACAAGGACGAAGTATGCCGTGACTTAGGTGTAGACCGGGATTATCTTCGGGTGCTGCTGCATCGCGCGAAACAATCGTTTAAGTCGTTGTATTTAGAGGATAGCGGAGACGATGAGCCAGGGCTGACTCCGGCCTGATTGTTTGAAACGCTGGGTCGCGCCGGCGCACTATATGTACGAGGGGGCATTAACCAATGGACCACGATGTGGTGGTTCGTCAAAAAATGACGGAACGGTATCTGCTCGACGAGCTCGACCCGGAGGTACGGGGCGAATTTGAAGAGCATTTTTTCGACTGCCCGGATTGCGCGCTCGACGTTCGCGCCGGGGCTTTATTCGTGGAGCAGAGCAAGGTTGCGTTGGCAAAGAAGTCCGAGCCGATTCCCGCCCGGTTGCCTACATTCGTCCCGGACAAACCTGGGTGGCTTGCCTGGCTGCATCCGGGCTTTGCGGTGCCGGTGATGGCCTTGTTGCTGGCCGTGATCGGGTATCAGAATCTGCAACTGACGCGGAAATTGAACAGCCCGCATGTCTTGCCGTTTGCGTCGGTGAATGTCGGCACCTATGGATCGGGCGGGCCGATCACGACACATGCGGGAGAAGGTTTTGTACTTCTTGTGAGGATCCCTCCCGACGGCGCCTATTCGCGTTACACGGCAGACTTGTATAATCCTGCCGGAAAGCCGGAATGGAGGTCGCTTACGATTCCGGCGTCAGCTTCGCAGGATCAGTGGCTGGTCCAGGTACCGGGAGCGAATTGGCAAGCGGGCAATTACATTTTGGCCGTGCGCGGGGTTACCGCCGCGGGGGAAAGTAAGGAAGTCGGTCCGGCCTCATTTGAATTGCAAGTTCAGAAGTGAGAGCTCAAACGGGAGGAGCTAACAACATGGCGGCAAATCCGAAACCAATTGTTGGACCGGTCCCTGTGACGGAACCGTACCACGTGTATCACGCCGAAGCCTACATACTCAAAGGCGAGCTGGAGCAGCCGATTAAGCAGCATATCGAACCATTTGGGCGCGTTGTTCTGGAGAACACCCGGCGCGAAAGTCTCGTCACGCAATCGGTTGGCGAGACCAATATTGAAGGTCTGATTTCCTTCAAGAGCGGACACACGCGCGTGGCGGGCGCCCACGTCAAGCAGAAGGTTGATATTTTCGGCCAGGACCACGCCGGCTGGGTGACGCTGTCGACGGCGGTGCTCGAGGGATACAACGTGGAAGATATCGTCACTGCCGACCGCGTGGTTGCGCAGCTTTCCACTCAGCATCCGCTAACGGACGACCCGAAGCAGCCCATCGGCCACGTTCCCCGGGTGAATTTCATCGGCACGCGCATTGAAAACCTGCGCATCGGCGGCTACCCGGTCGAGGTGGAACTCGACCTGGCATTCTGCGGCCCCAGGCCAGACAGCAACCGCTCTTACCTGCAAGACGGCGGCTTTCTCGACCGCGTGCATCGCCAACTCGACGGCGTACTCGATACCGGCGATCTTCCCGAAAGCCTGGAGGAAAAGTACGGCGCCCAAATCGCCTACATCGACGATCTCAAGAAGCGCGCCAAGGATAGCCGGAACGAAGAAGGTGCGAATGGCGGTTCGAACGGCTATCCTAAGCTGCGATGTTCACTGGTCAAAAAGATCAAGCCGCAGGTGGAGATTCCCGGCGTCAGGACGTTCGGGAATGCCATCTACATTCGCGACTTTGGCACCGTCTATTTGGCCGAGCTCGAAGTCGGCGTCAACAGCGGCCACAGCGAATTCAGGCACCGGAAGGGCGACGCTACGTCGGAGCCGGGCGACAGCAATTACTTCACCCTGAATATGCTGGATATCCGCCTGGGCTGCCCAGCTACCGGGAGTTCGAGCGGCGCTACAGTTTCGGGCAACGGCCAGACATCGCCGTAGGTTTCTCTCTGCTGGTATGCCTGATCATCGCCTGCGGGTTAGCCTGCAGTCGTCGGGAGAGCCCGCAGGCTTCCTATGAGCATGCCTACAAGACGTTTGTGCACGGCAATCTGAAAAAGTCTCAGGAAGAAGCCCACCGAGGATACCAACGTTTTCGCGATTCGAGCCCCGAGTGGGCCTGGAGATTCAGAATTCTGGAAGCGGAATCTCTCCTGTGGCAAGGGATGTACGCGGTGGCGCTGGCGACTGTCGACTCCCCGCCGACACGGCCCGGCGACAAAGATTCGCTCGTCGAAATCCTCGCGATCGAGGGCGCTGCCAATGCGCGTCTGCGCCAGTTCGCCGAAGCAGATGAGGAACTCAGACAGGCCACGCAAATGTGCCAGGTGTTCCCGGAGGTGACCTGCGGCGATGTCATACGGGCTCGCGGGGTCCTGGCCGTGCAACGAGGCCAACTCGACGCCGCAAGTCAGCTCTTCGAGCAGTCGTTGCAATTCGCTCGTGCGCACAATGATCATTTCCTGGAGGAGACCGCGCTTCTCAACTTGGGCTTGACCTCGCTAAGGGAAGGGCACTTTGACGAAGCTATCGATTGGACGGACGCCGCCTACCAGGCATCAACCACCTTGGGAGCTTACGGCGAAGCCCAAAAATCTCTCGGCAATCTTGGTTGGGCCTACTACTACCTAGGCGACTCCGAAAAGTCGTTGGAAAGATCCCTTGAAGCCGAGAAGCTGGCCAGCCAAGCGGGAAACGTCATCAGTCAGTTGACTTGGATCACGGCCGCCGGTTATGTCTACGCGAGCCGGGGCGACTTCGCTGGCGCCACACGGTCGTACCAAGAGGCGCTCGATCTAGCAAGCAAGACGGGCGGTAAGGAAGCTATTTTCGACGCCTATCGGGCGCTCGCTCTGGTGTCGGTTGAGAGCGGCGAAATGAGTGAGGCGCGCAAGTATTCGGACGCGGCAATGGCCATTGCACGCGCCGATAACAACCGGCTGGATGAACTTTACCCGCTCATGGTTGAGGGGATGATTGCCGCCCGCTCGCACGATGGCGCGGAAGCCGAGCGCATTTTTCACGAGGTCGAACATGACGTGAAGGCGAATGCCTCACTGAAGTGGCGATCCGAACATGCGCTGGCGCAACTCTATGAGGACGAGGGCCGCGCAGCTGCGGCGGATGGCGAATATCGGGCGGCGCTGGCCACGTTCGAAACAGCCCGATCGTCGCTGCAGCGTAACGAGTCGAAGCTGCCCTTTTCTAACAACGCTGCGCGCATCTACGACGACTACATGCATTTTCTGGTGGCGCGGGGAAAGACGGACGATGCGCTGCGCTGGGCTGACTTCAACCGCGCCCGAACTCTGGCCGAGGGATTGGGATTGCCGAAGGGATCTGCCAATGGGCCTCCGGCGCTGGACGCCCAGCAAATCGCGCGGAGCGCAGGCGGCACGGTGCTTTTTTATTGGCTGGGCGAGAAGCAGTCGTATTTGTGGGCGAGTACGCCGCAGAAAACCAGCTTGTTTACACTTCCTCGCGGCTCGGAAATCGACGCCGCTGTGCAACGGTATCGCGAGGCTCTCGGCGGGCCTCAAGACGTTCTGGCATCGGCCGACCTGGATGGGCGCTGGCTCTATCGCACACTGATTGCGCCGGCACAGGCACTGTTGATGAAGGACGCGAGGGTTATCGTCATCCCCGACGGCAGCCTGAACAACCTGAATTTCGAAACCCTGCTCGTCTCCGATCCAAAACTGTCTGATGCAAAGCGGTCTGATCCAAAGCAATCCGGAACAACGCCGTCCGAACTCAAATCCGAAGCGAAGTTGCATTACTGGATTGAAGACGCGACCATCGCGAATGCCAGCTCGTTACGTGTGTTCGGTGCTGCGAACGCCGGCAGGAATGCGAGCGCGGGCGGTGACAAGAACGAAGGCGGGCATGATCGCCGTCTGCTTCTCGTGGGCAATAGCATCGCGCCCAGCATTAAATATCCAGAACTCCCAGAGTCTGCTGCCCAAATGGACAACGTTGCCAAACATTTTCCGGCGGTGGAGCGGCTGATATTGGCGCGCGAGCGGGCCACCCCGGCGGCGTATCTGAACAGCAATCCGGAGCAGTTTTCCTACATCCATTTTGTTGCGCACGGGAAGGCCAACCGGCTGAGCCCGCTCGATTCGGAGATCGTGCTCTCGAGGCCTGTGCCGTCGGTAGGCAATGCGGAAGACGACTCATTCAAACTCTACGCTCGCGACATCGTTAGCTACCATAAGCAGCATCCCCTGCGGGCGAAGTTGGTTACGATCTCGGCGTGCTACGGGGCCGGCAAGCGTTGGTACGCGGGTGAGGGCCTGGTCGGACTCTCGTGGGCTTTCCTCAGAGCCGGCGCCCACAACGTGATCGCCGCCTTGTGGGACGCGTCGGACGCTCCCACGGCACTACTCATGGATAAGTTCTACGACGAACTGGCCAAGGGCGCGAGCCCGGATGCCGCCCTTCGCGCCGCCAAGCTATCCTTGCTTCGCAACAGCGATTTCCGGAATCCGTTTTACTGGGCGCCCTTTCAGCTCTATGCGCGTTTGGGCTGAGCCGTCGAGCCGCGAAGCGCCGTTTCCGCATGTTAAACTAGAAGTTCCCATGGCTATGATTCAAAGCGGTATTCAGCGGAGAAAAACGGTTACCGCCGTCGTCGGCGGTGTGCGGGTCGGCTCGGATGCACCGGTTGTGGTGCAATCGATGACCAATACCGACACGGCCGACATTCCTTCGACAGTTCAACAGGTTGCGGCGCTGGCACGCGCCGGGTCTGAACTGGTGCGCGTCACCGTCAACAACGAAGCTGCCGCGGCCGCGGTGCCGCGCATTGTCGAGGAACTCGACAAGCAGGGCATGCGCGTGCCCATCATCGGCGACTTCCACTATAACGGCCACATTCTGCTGACGAAATATCCGGAGTGCGCGCGCGATCTGGCCAAGTACCGCATCAATCCCGGCAACGTTGGCATCGGCCGCAAGGATGACAACAACTTCCGCACCATGATCGAAGTAGCAGTGAAGTACCAGAAACCGGTCCGCATCGGCGTGAACTGGGGGTCGCTCGACCAGGCCCTGCTCACCCGCATGATGGATGAGAACTCGCTCCTCGACGAACCCAAAGACGCCCGCGAAGTCACCATGGAGGCGATGGTGGTGAGCGCGCTGAACTCGGCTGCGCTGGCGCAGAAATTCGGCCTGCGGGCCGATCAGATCATCCTGAGCGCGAAAGTCAGCGGCGTGCAGGATTTGATCGACGTTTACCGCGCGCTGGCCGCGCGCTGCGACTACCCACTGCATCTCGGGCTCACAGAAGCCGGCATGGGCGCGAAAGGCGTGGTGGCCTCGAGCGCGGCCATGGGAGTAGTGCTGCAGGAAGGCATCGGCGATACGATTCGAGTGTCGCTCACACCCGCCCCCGGCGGCGACCGCAGCGAAGAAGTTCGCGTGGCGCAGCAGATTCTGCAATCTATGGGCATTCGCAGCTTTACGCCGCAAGTCACGGCCTGCCCCGGCTGTGGACGCACCACCAGCACGTTCTTTCAGGAGATGGCCGAGCAGATTCAAACTTACTTGCGTGAGCAGATGCCGGCGTGGAAGGGCAACTACGTGGGCGTGGAAGAGATGAAGCTTGCCGTCATGGGCTGTGTGGTCAACGGTCCGGGCGAATCGAAACATGCTAACATCGGCATTTCGCTCCCCGGGACGTTCGAGGAACCGAAAGCACCCGTCTACGTGGATGGCCGCCTGTTCACTACGCTGAAAGGCGACCGCATCGTCGCCGAGTTTATCGAGATTCTTGACGAGTACGTCGACTCGCATTACGCCGCACGAGAAACAGCGAAAGAAGAAGTCGCAAGCAGAGCCTAACGCCTGTCTGTCCCACTGCTGGAACATGAGTCTGACCTGTCCTGACTCTTCTGTTCTTCGCAGCTTTCTACTTCAGCCGACGGCATCGATCGCTGCGAAGGCAGACCCGCCATTCTCGATGGATGAGGCTGGAAGAAAATCTGATCGGCCAGTTCGCCCCAGGCGCTAATTCCCGGCAAACATGAACAAAGGATTTTGCAGAGGTGGGGCTGCGCCGCAACTGCCGGCCGTGCCCGAACACGAACCAAATGGTGCAGGCAGATCGGTAACCACCGTGTCGGCACCGACGCCAGCGCCAGGATTGTTGGTGTCGCTGTCGGTGGTGTTGATGACGGCCACAGAGCCAGCGTCGCACATGCTGACGAAAACATGCGTGCTATCGGCGGAAGCGGTGGTGAAAACACGGAAGCGGGTGGACGCCGGCGAATAAGTGGCGGCGGTTGTACACGCAGTTACCGGGGGCACCGCGTAAGGCTCCGCCAACCCGGACGTTGCCGGCAGAAAGAGCGGCGGAGCCAGCAACAGCATCGGCATACCCGTCTCCAGGGTATTGGAGAGGCTGTCGATGGCCGTGAGTTCGGGGACCATGCAGGGCGAGACGGTTACATTCGGGTCCGGGCAAGGCGAAGCGATTTGATAGCTCGCCACGTACGCCCGCGTGCCATCGGGCAGTGCGGTCACGGAAACCGGAACCGCGGCGCCGCATCCCGGACATGCCGTGGTTGTAGTTGCGCCCAGCCCGGTAATCGGCAGCGTCGTCAGCAGGCTTGGCGTGTCATTGGCTCCGCCAGTATCGGAAAAAATATACAGCGTGCCGGTTGCCGGATTGGTCACATAAAGCCGATTGCCGTTCGAATCGAAATAGATGAAATTGGCCCCGGCGCCTACAGAAAAACTGCCGCTGACCGTGTCCGTGGCTGTATCGATCGTAATCAGCTTGCCGTCGCCTTGGGTCAGCACGTAGATTTTCTGGCTATCGCCGCGCGCCGCCAGCCAGACCGGAGTAACTCCGCTAAAGCCGGTCACCGTATTCTGGGTCAGGCCCACTATGTTCAGGCTGGTTATCGTGTTATCGCCCTGGTTGGCTACATAGAGCTTGGTGGCGTCCGGAGTTTCTGCCAACGCCACGGGGTTCACTCCTACGGAAACGATGCTGCTCACGATGTTCGAGTTAGAGTTGAGAACAGCCACCGAATTTGTTCCGAAATCGGCTACGTAGGCCGCTGCATTCTCCATGGTGTTGACGAATACGGGCAAAGATCCGGCAGGCAGGCTAAACGTGGTAACGATGCCTAACCCTGAAGCGATCGCGGAATCGGCTACGGGTGTAAAAGCGGCGACCGTGTCCGCTCCGCCGGCAATAAGACTGCCAGCGTTGGTCACAAATACGCGGCCGTTATTCGGAGTAATGCCGGCGTGGGTAGGATTGAGGCCCGTGTTCGCCGCTCCGATATCGGTATCTCCGGAAACATCCAGCTCCATGCCGGTTCCCGCATAGAATGATCCGTTGCCATTGATAGCGAACACGGCGTGGAAGTTGCTGGGGGTCGGATTGGTAACCGTGGGGCATCCGGGGACGCTGCCGTTGGTCCCCACGCAGGGAATCACCACCGGACGGTAGTATTGCCCGCAGCCGATTTCAAAGAGACTCAGCCCCAACAATGCCATCCATTGACATACACGTCGCAAACTCATCGGCACCCCAAAAGGAAAAGTTCCAGCCCCGCGCCAGAGGAATTCCACATTGTAACGGCTAACCGCAATCTGTGCCAGCGGCGCGGGACGCAGCAGGGACATTGTGACTACAAGAAGGCTGCCATACATAGTCTGGTTCGAGAGATGCGGTTGGGAATGGAGAGGATGTATCTGCCCAACCGCATTTCGAGTGAGCGCGGATTCAAGGACAGACAAAGGTCAGCGCCGGGCCGAGCTAAATCCCTTGCTTGCTGGTTGTCATAGGTACGCCAATGGCGTATAGTAGATGAACGTACTACAACAGTGAATTACACGATGCATGGAGTTCATTGAAGCGCCTCCGTTTACACGTTACCTGGCGGCATATTTGAGCGACGACGGTTACAGAGAATTGCAGGACTGGCTGGCCGAGAATCCGGAGTGCGAAGATTTGATTCCGGGAACGGGCGGGCTCCGCAAGGTGCGCTGGGCGGATGCGCGGCGGGGCAAAGGCCGGAGAGGCGGACTGCGCATCATTTATTACCACTTCAGATCCGATCATCAGATATGGTTGATGACTCTATACGATAAAAACGAAGCTTCAGACCTGACAGCAAACGAGACAAAGGCGCTGAAAGGCGCGATCGAAAATGAGCTAGAAGCGCGCGCGGCGGCAAGAGTCGTCGGGCCACGCAGGGTGCGGAGGATACGGTAATGGCGAAGAGAAATATTTTTGGCGAACTAATGGAAGGGGCGGCGGCGATGAAGAACCATCGCGAGGGCAAGCTCACATTGCGCAGTTACAAGGTTGATGTGATGCCGCTGCCCAAGGTGGATTCAAAGCTGCTTCGCGATACTCGAAAAAAACTGCGCTGCTCACGAGCGGTATTCGCGCGCAAACTGAGGATCAACGAAAGAACGCTGGAAAAATGGGAACAGGGGCGTGCGAAGCCGAACCCTCAGGCGGCGGCACTTGTCCTTCTCGTCCGCAAATACCCGGACACGCTGGCGCGACTGGACGCGCTTGCGAACGGTGAAACGAGATCGCCAGCCTTCCGCCAACAGGCAAAAGGACGAGCTCCCGGCGTCACTTCGTCCATTTATCCTTGTACTCCTGCTGAGAGACTGCTACCGCACCGTCGTGCCCGCGCACGTAAACGTCATCTCTCACAGTTGTCTTGAGCTCGTAGGTTTGGAATTTATCGGGGGCTCCGATTTCCCCGACCAACAGTTCCAGCTTCAGCGCGTCTTTTTTCCACTTTGCGGGATAATACGCGTCTCCGACGGTCCTATGGAAAGGTTCCGCCGAAGTGTAGCTAAAATCGAAACCGCGGATGGACTCGCCGTCCTTGATGTCCCCTCGTCCCCATCCATCTACAGTGCCAAAACGCCGGTCCACGGCGGTATACGCCCGGTTCCAATGAGATTCAATTACCTGGATTTGCAACGGATAGTCAGCCGGATTCTTGCCGGCGAACAAGACCACTGAGAACAAGAATGGAATGCTGACAGCTACGCCCAATCTTCGCATTTGACACCTCACTCAAGCGATCCAAAACGCACATATTACTAGGGCGGCCAGCATTGTGCAACGCGAACAGGGGCCGTGCGGGATATGTTCTTGGGCCGTTCGAATCGAGTCATGATCCCGGCTGGCTCCCCGGCGACCGGATCTGGGATAGGCCTGAAAAGCAAGTAAACTGAAGGTATGACCACCACGACCCTCAACTCCCTCGCCCGCGCTTCTTCCGCCTACTTGCGTTCGGCTATGCATCAGCCCATCCAGTGGCACGAGTGGGGCGAGGAAGCGTTCGCCGCCGCGCAGCTGGAGAACAAACCCATGCTGCTCGACATTGGCGCGGTTTGGTGTCACTGGTGCCATGTGATGGACCGCGAGTCTTACGACAATCCCGAAATTGCGGCCATTGTGAATGAACATTTCATCGCCGTGAAGGTGGACCGCGACGAGCGTCCTGACATTGACAGCCGCTACCAGGCCGCGGTACAGGCGGTTAGCGGGCAGGGCGGCTGGCCGCTCACCGCATTTCTTACTCCCGATGGCAAGCCGTTTTATGGCGGCACGTATTTTCCGCCCGACGACGGCTACGGACGTCCCAGCTTCCGGCGCGTTCTGCTGAGCATCGCCAACGCCTACAAAGAAAAAAACGGCGACGTGGTTGAGCAGGCCAAGATGGTGGAGAGCGCAATTGCGCAGTCGGAGTCGTTCGCCGGACGCAGTGGGCGCGTTTCACCGAGCATCATCGCATCGATTCAGGAATCCGCATTCAAGATGTTCGACCCGCAGCACGGAGGATTCGGGCAGGCGCCGAAGTTTCCGCATCCTTCTGCGCTCGACTTATTGATCGAACAATATTCTCGAACCGGTGACGACAATCTGCGCAACCTGATTGTCACCACGCTCGAGCATATGGCCAACGGCGGCGTCTACGACCAGCTGGCCGGAGGATTTCATCGTTACTCGGTCGACGAGCGCTGGGTGGTCCCGCATTTCGAGAAGATGTGCTACGACAACTCCGAACTGCTGAAGAACTACGTGCACGCCTACCAGGCTACGGGCGCGGAGTTTTTCGCCGATGTCGCCCGCGACATCATCCGCTGGATGGACGAATGGCTCAGCGACCGTGAGCGTGGCGGCTTCTACGCCTCGCAGGACGCCGACATCTCGATGGAAGACGACGGCGACTATTTCACGTGGACGCTCGACGAAGCCCGCGCCATCCTTACCGAAGAGGAAGCGCAGGTCGCGGCGCTGCACTACGACATCAACGAAGTCGGCGAGATGCACCACAATCCGGCGAAGAACGTTCTCTACGTGCGTGCGCCCATCGAAGAAATCGGCCGCCGGCTAAGCCTTGCGCGCGAACGCGTGGCGGCGTTGCTCGCATCGGCGAAGAAAAAGATGTACGCCGCGCGTTTGCAACGGCCCACGCCTTACATCGACAAAACCGTCTACGTCGGCTGGAACAGCATGTGCGTCTCCGCCTATCTGGAAGCGGCGGAGGTTCTTGGCCTTAACGATGCTCGCTGGTTCGCGCTGCGCTCGCTAGATCGTATTTTGTCGGAGGCGTGGAAACCGGCGCGTGATGAATCGCAGCGTGACGAAGCAAAGAGCGCGGGCGAGGGCGCCCTCGCCACACGGCTGTTGCACGTCGTCGCTTATTCGGATCCCAAAGCCCAGCATCGCGAAGTCCCGGGCCTGCTGGAGGACTATGCCGCGACGGCCCTCGCCTGCCTCGACGCCTACGAAGCCACTGCCGACCTCAGCTACTTCAAGTTTGCGCAAGCCATCGCTGACTCAATGATCCAGAAGTTCTTCGACGCGACATCCGGCGGATTCTTCGATAGCGAGCCGGCTGCCGATGGAAACAGCCTGGGTGTGCTGGCGACGCGCCGCAAGCCCTTGCAGGATTCGCCTACGCCTGCGGGCAACCCCATGGCCGCGATCGCCCTAATGCGCCTGCATCATTACACGGGAGACTCTGCTTATCGCGACCAGGCGGAGCAAACCCTCGAAACCTTCGCGGGAGTGGCCCCTCAGTTCGGAGTCTTCGCCGCAACCTACGGAATCGCTGTGGCGCACTTCCTCAATCCTCACCTGCAGGTGATCGTCATCTCATCCAACGCGGCAGACGCCCAGGCCGAAGAACTCTACTCGGTTGCCGCAGCGCCTTTTCGCTTCTCCAAGAGCGCGATGCGATTGACCGCGAGCGAAGCGGTTGCAGCAAACCTTCCTCCGGCGTTGGCCGCGACAATTCCACAGTTGCCCAGCCTGGCGGGAGGAAAGTCGTTCGCGGTCCTTTGCTCCGGATTTAACTGCCAGCCACCGATCGCCAAGTCCGGCGAACTCCAGCGCCAGATGGAAATTGCCCTGAAGAAGAACAGATAAGATTCCGCCCAAAAAGTAAGCAGGCCGGCGGGATATGAGTTCCCGTCGGCCCAAAATATTGCGAGCCCAAAATGGTTCGGCCCAGGGCCCAAGTTACCCGCAGGTTACTTTCGTGACCTTGCGCCACGCCAGTCCTGCGGCTAGGTTTACTTCATCTGAGGTGGCAACAAGGCACACTTCGGAGCAGTTGAGCCTGGGGGGCACAACGGCATAACGCCTCCATCCAGGGCGGAAACCTGGACGGCAGCCGCGAACGTGCCCGCTAGCCCGAGCATCAGGATCGACATCCTGAGCACGCGTTTCATGGGTTTTCTCCTTCCAAACAATTACACGACAACAATTCCCGAACGAGGAATCTCGCCGTGGCCAGAAATTATACGGTAGCCTGTCAAGTCCTCGCGCGGTAATCGCTGACTTATCGTGATTTCACTTGGAACGTTAGCCAAGGAAGTCCCACCGAAGTTGGTCAGCGACACAAGCGCACAAATCTATGCGCTCAGTATTTTAGCAAGAATATCTAATGTATTGATTGAATCTGGGTTCAAGGATTGGATCTGGGCGGCAAAGTCAATGGCAAACGTTTACGAAAACCGGACAAGAGTGGAAGCCGTCTACCGCAACAGCTTTTCTGAGTCCAGTATTTTCGAGGTCGCGCCGACGGCTTTATTCTCTCCGCCTGGATTACAGCTTCCGCTAACCGAGTCGGTCGCAACCCGCGTGCGCGACAGCGCCCGGTCTACCATGCCTTCGAACATCGGGATCAGCGAGTCGGTCGGCAACGGGTGATGAATGTCGGTCAGGCTATGCTCCCAGCGTTGCGGTTGCAACAGGGTGGAAGCCGCCTCTCGTGCCGGGCTCTGGGCCAACATATATCCCAGCCAGACCGCCATCGAAGCATTGTAGGCGGCCATGTTCACCAGACTGAAAGTGACCTGCCCCAGATGGTCCCCGACCCACGAAGCCAACATGGCCAATTCCACCAGGGCGAAGCCTCCGAATCCCAGAGCGATGCCAAAGCTATGCTGGCGCCGGCTCACGCCCAGGTAACGGGCAAAGAAAAGCAGGAACAGCACCATGCCGCACTGGATGACGCGTACGCAGCGCTGAGCCGTCACAATGGCCTGCATCCACGGCACCACTTCCTTCGAATTGGAGGAGATCGAGACCACGCCCGCCACCAGCAACATGACTAAGCCGGCCCATTTGAACAGAACCGTGCCCAGGTCGCGCAAGGTGTGGAAGGGGCTGAACACGTCAAGAAAAACCTCGTGAATCACTTTGAATCCCAGAACCACGCTTACCGCCGTAATAAACCAGTAGATATAAAAATAAGCTTCGAAATTGTGCCTCAGGAAAGCGGGAAACAATAGCGCGAAAGCCAGAATCTGGGATGCAACGTAGGTAAAGAAGAAGACGAACTTGCGCTGCAGCTTGTGCTGCAGCATAGCCACCACGACCGCCGTTTGCAGGACGGGGTGGGCGATCCAGAGACCGTAATAGAGGATTCTTGCCTCGCTCATCGATCCAGGTAAATCCAGACCGTGCCGCGGCGAATCGGTTAGCGCTTGGCGGCCGGGCTGCGCGGTCGGAACCGCTCGTTCTCCTTGATGAGCTAAAGCTAAGCTCCTCCGTCCCAGCGTTCAATGTACGAAGGTAACCGTCAGTAACGTTACTTTCTTGCAAATTGGCAGGAACCGAGGTAACGGAGTATGCGTTGAGATGCGCCCCACAAGCCTATATAGTCTTACCGCTTCGAAATGCTCCTGGAGATGGCCTTGTCCCCGACGAAGACAAAGTAAGAACAATTCCACAACTCTGTGGGCAAACTTCCTCGCGGCCGCGCGGTCACAATAATGTTGTAATCGCCGGCGCCGCTCAAGTTCATTTCTCTCAGCACATCGCCTTGCGGTCTCTGTTCGGCACTCAATTCGCGCTGAGGGTCGATCACCGCCAACCGCGCCAGAAACTCATGCAGATCGTCACCGCCACTCCAACCCGAAGCAGCAAACGAAACCTCCGCATGCTGCTCTGAAAAATGCCAGGCCAGCGACGCCGCCAGGTTCACCCCGCGCTCATAGGCGGACCCAGAGATCGCACCCGCCACCGGGTTATCGAACACAATACGCAACTTGCGCTCGTCCTCGCGGCTGAATTCGCGCACCTTCAGCGAACCCGACTTCGCTGTTGCCTTCCAGTCCACGTGGCGCGCCGAATCTTCCGGCATGTATTCGCGAATGCGGTACAAGTCCGAGCCGCGGCCGCGCACAAAACTTTCCCACTCCCCGCGCACCAACGGAAGGATTTCAAAGAACTCATCGGCCGGCTCCACCGGCGGATAAACCAGAATCTCGCGCGCCAGCGCCAGATGCCGCGTCTTGGTCAAGAAAGCAAACGGGAACCGCGTAGCCACGCCGAAGCTCGATTCGCAGTATCGTCCCCGGCGATCGAACTTTAACTTCACCTCCGCTGCCAATTCCGTCTGGGGCGGCAGGTAAGGAAAGTAGACCATCCCCTCGAAAATGCCCGGCGCGGGCGGCAGGACGGTTACGCGGCGCACCCGCCAGTCGCGCATCCGCACCCACTGCTGCTGCGGCGGACGGCTGGCGGGAAAAACAAATGTCGTGGGTTCCCACTTCCAATGTTTGCGAGTCTTTTTCTTGTTTTTGTCGCGGCGCGCCGGCACAGCCCGGATCGAAAACGCCGGCAGGAAGCGCCGTGGGTTGCGCAGCACGATCCGTGCTGCCACCGCGCACCCGGCAAACACGTGCTCCGGCAAGCGTACGTCGAACTCAAGCCCCCGCAGCATCAGCGCGGAAACGAATCCCGAGACCAGAATCGCCGCCAGCATGGCCGCAACCACGATGTAAAGCAGATTGTTTCCCGTGTTCAGCGCCGCAATGCCGATCACCAGCGTGACCAGCACGTACACCACGCCGCCACGCGTCACTTCGTAGTCGAAACTCTCGCGCAAGCGTTCAATCGCTACACGCCGTGCCAGGTAAGGCACGGTGACCAGTCCCACAAACGCCGCCAGCACGAGCGACAGCGTGGCCAGGGCCACCGACGCCCACAGATTGCCCGCCTCGGCAGAGGCCGTGGAAAACAATGCGGCGCCAAATGCCAGCCCCAGCCCCGCCAGCGCCAGCAGAAATTTCATCCACACTTCGACCGAGGCCGATTGCAGCCAGGACGCAGCGCGGCGCAGTCCGGATGCGCCGGAGACCACCGGGGCGCCCGATTTCACGGAATCTGCATATGTGGAATGCACTGCTCGCAGCCTAGCACCGCAGACAAGAACGAACAATCAGGATTGGCTTGCTGCGAAAGCCTTCGTAACCTGAAGGAATTGAAGAATTATGGCTTCACCTGGAACACAACTCCGCAACCGCTTCCGCCGCACCCGGTTCCACCGCCGGCATAGGTAGTTCCATAGAGATTGCCTGCGGAATCCAAGATAAGCCCTACATCCGCGCGGCTTCCGTCGCTGCCGCCGGTGAAGCTGTGCAACTGAACCTGGCTCCAGGCTCCGCCGGTCGCGGGTGACAATTCGAAAACCGATCCCATGTTGGAAGTTCCGCCATTAAGGGTTGTGCCATAAAGATTTCCCAGACCATCAAATACCGGAGTCGATTCTGGTGAACCCGCAACTGTGGCCAGGCTGCTTTCGCTCCACTCGCCCCCGGAGGATGGGGTCAGCTTGAACACCAGATCATCAAACGAAGTCCCATACAGATTGCCCTGCGCGTCAAAAATCAACCCACCGACAGGACCCGCGCCGCTGAAGCTGTAGAGAATTTTTTCTTTCCACGGTCCCGTCATCGTGGGCGCCAACTCAAAAACCACTCCCGAGTCGTTAGCACCGCCGATCCAGGTCGTGCCGTACGCGTTCCCGGCCGAGTCAAGAACCACGCCGGCATAGGGATTGGCTCCGTCCATCCCAGAGCCAAAGGTGTGCAGCGTTCTCAAAGACCAGTCACCTCTCGTCTGGGGCAAGAGTTCCCAAACAACCCCCTTGCCATTCATTCCGCCGTAAAACGTTGTGCCATACAGGTTACCGGCATCGTCAAACACCAGGTTGCCCTCAGGAGCCTGTCCGCTCTCGCCACCTCCGAAGTTATGGAGAACAGCTTCTTTCCAAGTGCCGTTGGAGGCGCGCTTCAACTCATACACTGTGCCACCTCCATGCACGCCCCCAGACGCCGTAGTTCCGTAGATATTGCCCTGCCCATCGAAGATGATCCCGCCATAGGGACCATATCCATCTCCGCTGGTGAAGCTGTAGAGTACTCGCTCTTTCCATCCCGCAGAACCAAGCGAGAGTTCATACACCGTGCCTGCGCCATAGGCGCCGCCGTTGTAGGTTGTCCCATAAAGATGTCCAGCAGCGTCAGAAGTCAGAGTGGAATATGGCGTTCCACCGTCGGCGCCTCCGGTAAAGGCATACAGCACCTCTTCGGTCTGACCCGAGGAATTCGCGCTGAGCGAAAACATGACGAAGACGGCTGCGCTGATTGCAATCCAGAGCCTCATGACAACTCTCCTGAAGACGCGGAATCGAACAAATCGGGGGGAGGAAAACGGCGAGAACTGCAAGACTATACAATGAAATGCACTCTGCCGCAAACCATTCTGTCCGAAGGATGGTGTCTTAAATTCATCAGCCACAGAGGGCACAGGGGTTGGACGTTTTGGGAGCGTTGATGTTTTGCCGGATCCGGCCAGCGAGCAAAATAGGTTTTCATTCTGCCCGGCCGGCGGGTGTGGGTTTACCAGTTTAGCAACGGGTACCCTACCCCCCCACCCTATTAGAATCATCGAGTTAGGTGGGAAATTCGGCGCAAAATATAGTTTTCAAAGAACTTAGAGGCAAAATATTTCAAACAAAGGAGTTAGGGGCCGAGTCCTGGTCGGGATCGCCGTTGGCGCCGGCTCGGCTGTGCTGCCTCTGTTGGCAATAATGGAGCAGAGTGAGAACCGGGCGCAAGGTTAGATATCACAATGGGTTGTGGATTTCTTGCAGACGGCACCGGAAAATCTCTTGCTGTCGGCTGCATCGTTATCCAGCCTTCGAGAACCAGGCTTCGAAAACCGCGGAAGCTGGAGCATCCTCAGTTGCGATTGCGTGTGCCTTCAACGCAGATTTCAGACACTACCGTCCGAAGGGAAGAATGCCGGGGCAAGGCATTCTGGCGCATCTTCTCGGCTTGGCGCCAGGCCTGGCGGCTCGGCGCGTCCCGGTCAGTAGTATTCTTGGCTGAGTCGGCGTAAGTTTCGCTTCGGGAGATTCCTGCTTGGACATTCATCCGGTGCACGGCTCCATCCGCTCGGTGAAGGATTTCTTTCTTCACCTGCTGACCATCACCGTCGGCATTCTCATTGCTCTCAGCCTCGAAGCCACCGTCGAATGGTTCCACTATCGGCATCTGGTGCACGAAGCCGAGACCAACCTAGCCAGCGAGATTCGCGCGAATCAGGATGAGCTCACCAAGACCGTGGCCGGGCTGCGGATCACGGATCAGCAGTTGCGCCGCTTCATTGCGCTGGTCCATGCGCTTGAATCTGATCGCTCAACTACGATCCACGATCTCGCTTTCAACTGGACGGTCGCCAGCCTGCATACCACGAGTTGGAACACGGCGTCCGCGACGGGAGCCATCGCCCATATGGATTATGACGAGGTGCAGCGCTATACGCGCGTCTACGTCTTGCAGCAACAATACGTGTCGCTGCAGGAGCGCGCCTTTGCCTCGGCCAATGCGGTGGTCGGCCTGACCACGCTGCTCGATAAAGACGCAAAGAAAATCTCCGAAAGCGAACTGGAGAACGCCGAGCGCACGCTCGGGCTGGCCCTGGCCAACACCAGCGCCGAGCAGGACATAGCCGCCGCCCTCATTGCCGAGTACCGACAATTCGCTCAATCGAATTGAAACGGCGCTTCGCGCGTTGTTCGGAGAATAATCGCCCGCATACCAATCGCCGCAACAGAAGTGAAAAAGACGTATGCGGGCAAGCGGCGTAGCACGCTCACTTCAATCCGCTCGCTTCAGTCCGCTCGCTTCAATCCGCTCACTTCAATCCAAAGATCTGCAATTGCTTGTTCGTGCCCACATAGACTTTGCCGTTGGCCACGACAGGAACCAGGTTTGAGTTGCCGCCGACATTCGGCCAAGCGCCCGCGATGCTCTTGAAAATCGGCGCCATCGTGCTGCCGCCCGAGTCGGGATTAAACGCGTAGAGACCGATCCCGTTCGAGGTTCGGGAAGCAGGACGCGACAGCGCCCAGATGATGGGATTGGCTGTCCCGTTCGATGAAATACTGGTGAAGAAGCCTGAATCCTGCCCATTTATCACCGGCGTCGAAGCCGCTACCCTGGTTAACGACGGGCGCGGCGAAGTCTGCAGTTTCCACACTCCAACTTTCTCGCCGCCACTGCTCACTACCCGCGCCGCGCCATCCGTCGGGTCCACAAAATACGACTCCCCGCACCAGCATCCACCGATGGCGTACGTGGCGAACACGTGGTTCTTGGTAGGCGAATACCCGCCCAAATCGTCTTCGTCCGTCAGGTACATTGATCCGTTCTTGCCCGCAGCCACCGCCAGGTGCGGATACGTTCCGCTCTGATCCGGCAGTACCAGCACCCCGCCAGAACCGAAGTCCTCATCCGCTTCATCGAGTTGCGCCCAGTTCGAGGGCGTGAACAAGTCCACCACACTGCTCAAGTCCGGCGACACCTTCACCAAGCTCTCCTGGATGTCGGTCACTCCATCATAAGTAGTGCCGGAGTAGTCGGAGTTGCCGGTTACAAATAGCACGTTGCCCGAATCGTCCGCCGTCGGCCCGTAGCCCGACATCCAGATCGATGACAGAAAGAAAGTGTCGGGCGAACTAGCTTGCGTATCGAGAAGCGTATTCGCCAAAAGCGGCGACAGCGTAGTGGCGTTCCAGCCCAGCAGCCAGCCCCGCGAAACATTCGCCGAAAAATCGCAGAAGCTGCCAAACCCCGCATACACCGTGCCGCTCGATAGCAACAGTGCCGGCCGCTGCCGCTGATAGGCGGCATTGAAAGCAAACGTCGACCCATCGGTCAGCATGTGCGAAGCCGCCACCACTTCGGGCGTCACCTTGTCCACCAGGCTGCCCAGGTCCAAAGCGTGAAGGCGGTAATTTGGGCCGCTTGTATCCTGCGTATACGCCATCACATACAGCGTGCTCGCTATGGGATCGATCACCGGCGTCGCCGTCATGCCCACATTCGGCCCGTTGTTGGGGCAACCCAACGGCTTGGGCACAGGCGCTCCCATGCTCGCGGTCAGCAGCACGGTGCCGCTGTTGGCGTCGATGGCATACACCGTGTCATTGCCCGTCACCACATACACCACGTCATGCTGCCCGGGATTGGCGCCCGCCGTGATGTTCACTGCCGGCACCACCAGTGGTTGCGCGTCAACCTGGTCGTCGAGCACGACCTTCACCAGCAAGCCAAATGACGAACCGCCCACATTCGCAGGTGTCAGCGTGGCTTCGCTCGCATTCCAGCCGGTGCGATAGTTGTCGTAGTGATAAGTAGTGATGGCTGTCTGAGCGGAAGCCTTCGAGGTGTTGGCAAGGATGACGATGATAGTTATGAGAACAAGACTGGCAGTCCCTGCCAGCCCACGGACGTGAGCATTGAGACGAAGCAGCGGCATTAATCCCCCCCGGAAAGTCGAGCGCCGATTCTAGGGGACAGCGCCGCCGCGGTCAATCTGGAAGAAAGACTTTATCCCATCGATGACACAGGCAAGAATGGCGCCAGCACGGCCATGCCGCCGCGTCTCGATTCTCCTCTCGAATTCTGCAAACCACCCGAACCAAGGCGTGATCTCAAAGATGGTTCCGAACCCGTCGTCAGTGCGGCGAAAGCAATCCCGGCGCAACAAATCTCCCACACTATGGACCCATATTAAGCAGGGTGGTGATATTGTCGCCTTCAACATTCGCCACTGCGAGGTCCATCTTGCCGTCGCCGTTGAAGTCGCCTGCAGCCAGGGAATACGGACCGGACCCGGCCAATACAGACGGCCCCGCCTTGAACGCCCCGCCGCCCGTACCCAGCAACAGAAGCGCGGAACCCGTTCCTCCGGTGCTGCCGGTATTGGCCACGGCCAAGTCCGGGATTCCGTCGCCGTTAAAATCGGCGACCGCCACGCCTTGCGGCTGTTGGCCTGCGGTATAGCTCACAGGCGTCCCGAAGGTTCCATCGCCGTGGCCCAGGAGGACCTTCAAATTGTCGGTGGTGACCAGATAGTCGGTGACCACCAGATCCAATTTGCCATCGCCATTTAGATCCGCGGCAAGTATGAAGCTCGGGTTGACTCCTACCAAAGGACCATTCATCAGCGGACCGAACGTACCATCGCCGTGGCCCAGAAGCACGCCCACCGTTCCGGCATCTCCATATCCAGGGTTGACCACGGCCAGATCAAGCTTCCCGTCTCCGTTGAAGTCTCCCGACGTAATCCATTCCGGATAATTGTTCCCCACACTCACCGTAGTCGCAGCCTTGAAGGTTCCGTCTCCGTTGCCGATCAGCAGACTCACGCTTCCGTATACATTCCAGCCAAAGTTGTCCACCGCCAGGTCGGGGATGCCGTCGCCGTTGAAATCCCCAACCGTGACTGCCAGCGGAAAGGGTCCGGCCGTGTAGGCGACTGCGGCTTTGAATGTGCCATCTCCATTGCCCAATAGCACGCTCACTGGAGCGGCGACCGAGTTCGCTGTCACCACCAGATCAAGATGATGATCGCCGTTCAAAGCGACGGCCACCACCTGGCTCAACACCGATCCACCCGTTGCTAATGCATAAGACACTGGCGCGGCGAAGGTTCCGCCTTTTTGGCCAAGCATTACGTTCACCGATCCGGCAGTGCCGGTCGTGACCGCGAGATCAAGGATGCCATCTCCGTTGAAGTCCCCCGTTGCCACAAAGCCCGCCTGGGCCTTGTTGGCAAAATCGCGAGCCGCAGCAAAACCGTTACTCTTGCTTCCCAGGAGCACGCTGACGTTGCCCGCGCTGTTGACCGTCGCCACATCGGGCACTCCGTCCCCATTGAAATCGCCCACTACGACAAAGTACGGACCCGAGCCCGCCGCCCAGTTCTCGGCATGTTTGAAGGTTCCATCGCCATTTCCCAGAAACTCGCTGACGTCGTCACTGACGCCGTTGCTCACCACCAGGTCCGCTTTGCCGTCACCATTGAAATCTGCCGTCGCTATGCTTACCGGCGACAGGTCCGTGGCCTGCGCGAAGACTTTGGCCTTCTGAAACGTTCCATCGCCGTTGCCCAACAACTCACTCAGGTCGCCTGAACCCGAGCACGACGTCTTGCTCCCGCAGGACACCGTGGCCAGGTCAAGCTTGCCGTCACCGTTGAAATCCCCCACCGTCAAAGCTGCCGGATAGTCTCCGCCCACCTGATAGTTCACCGGCGGCTGGAAGGTGCCGTTGCCGTTGCCCAAAAACACGGCCACGTCCGTAGAACCGCTAAGCGCGGACGCAAAATCCAGTTTGCCGTCGCCGTTGAAGTCGGCTGCAACCACGGCCCCATACGTGTTCCCGCCGGTCAAAAGCAAAACCCCGGGCTTGAACGTGCCATCGCCATTGCCTGCCCAGAAGTAAATCTCCCCAGATCCCGTCGTCACCAGATCAAGATTTCCATCGCCATTGAAGTCTCCGGCGACCACATAGAGCTGGTACGCATTCGGGGCATACTCCACCGCGCTCTGGAATGTTCCATCCCCTTTGCCCAGCAAGACTTGCACACCATGACTGGTGGCAACTGCCAGATCCAGACTGCCGTCATGATTAAAATCGCCCACGGCGATTCCGTCCGGCCGTCCCGTGATGGGATAGTTCACCGCGGTCCCGAAAGCTCCTTTCGCATTCGCCAGCAGCACGCTCACCGAGCCGTTTCCGCTTGCCGGGTTGTTGGAAACAGCCAGATCCTGATAACCGTCGTTGTTAAAATCTCCCAC
Organism: Acidobacteriaceae bacterium; assembly: GCA_003156805.1. Classification (GTDB taxonomy): domain Bacteria; phylum Acidobacteriota; class Terriglobia; order Terriglobales; family Acidobacteriaceae; genus Sulfotelmatobacter. Next base: position 32,259 of record PMHV01000048.1, read on the forward strand.
CGCAGCTTGCACCGGGTTTGAGCCGACTTGATAGACGTGCGCGGCCCGGAACTGCTGGCCGTTCATCGGAATCTGGAATGCGAGAGCGAGAGCGCCAAACATCCCAACGCCGCGCAGAACCTTTGCGAACCTGAAGTTTCTTCGCATGGAACCGTCCCCCTGAGAAAACGCGCGTCTTCAGAAAAGTAACGCAGAACCTAGTGGAAGAACACAGAAGTCAAGCGCCCGAATTCCTCGAAGGATAAGGCGCCACTGTACCCTGTCTACGCTGCGACTGGGGCGCTGTCAAGATGAAGGATCTTGCACACCGCAGGCAGTTTTCGGAAAGGCAATTTGCGCTTGGTGACGCAGTCTTCCGGACCCATGCGGGCAAGAAGAACAAGACCCAAACAAGAACCGCAAGAGGAACTAGCCGCTCTAGACTGGCAACTGACAACTGGCAACTGACAACTGGCCACTGCTTTTCAGTACTCCGCCAGCTCTTTCATTGCGCGAAATAAATCGCCCACCTGCGGCAGGATGGCATCTTCCAAAATCGGCTGATACGCCACATAGGTGTCGGTTGCGGCCACGCGCCGCACCGGGGCGTCGAGGTGGTGAAAAAGCTGATCGCCGATCCTGGCCGCAATCTCGGCGCCGTAGCCCCAGCTCAGAGTGTCTTCGTAAGCTATGATCGCGCGGTTCGTCTTTTCCACCGACGCGGCAATCGTCTCCCAGTCAAACGGATTCAGGCAGCGCAAATCAATCAGCTCAACGTGAACCCCGTGTTCGCGTTCCATCTTCTGCGCCGCCTGCAGCGCGCGCGGCACCACTGCGCCGTAAGTGATCACCGTCAGATCCGTCCCCGCCTGCACGACCTTCGCCTTGCCGAACGGAATCATGTATTCCGGCCCGGGATACGGGGCGCGTCCATAGGTCTCGCGATAAAGCCGCTTGTGTTCGAGAAACAGCACCGGATCGTCGCAACGGATCGCCGTGCGCAGCAGTCCGGCGGCATCCAGCGCATTCGACGGGAAAATGACTCTCAGCCCGGGAATATGCGTGAACGCGCTCTCGCCGCACTGCGAATGATAAATCGCACCCCCCGTCAGATATCCGCCAATGGCCACGCGAATCACGCACGGGCACGAGAATCCGTTGTTCGATCTCCAACGAATCACTGCCAGTTCGTCGCGAATCTGCATCATCGCCGGCCAGATGTAATCGAAGAATTGGATTTCCACCACCGGCTTCAGCCCGCGCGTGGCCATGCCCGTCGCCCGGCCCACAATCGCAGCCTCGGCCAGCGGCGAGTTGAAAACGCGATCCGGCCCGAACTCGCATTGCAAGCCGAAGGTCAGCTTGAAAACTCCGCCTTTTCCCTTCACCAGCTTCTGTTTCAAATATTCTTCGCGGCTGCAATCGGCCACGTCTTCACCGAAAATCACGATGCGCTCGTCGCGCTTCATCTCGTCCCGCAGCGTGAGGTTGATCAAGTCGGCCATGGTTTTCGCCGCCGGCTTCTTGCCCTCCGCAGCCTTGATTTCTGCCGCTGTCTCCGCCGCAGGCTCGGTATCGAACGCAGCCGCCGCCGGGTCCAGATCCGGCGAATACACATATTTCGTAATGCTCTCGGGCGCGGGCGGCAGCGCCGCCAGCGCCTCGTCCACCGCCGCCTGAAGCTCTTCGTCGACCTGTTTTTCCAGTTGAGTGATGCCCTTATCGTCCAGAATCCCTTCGCGCAGCAGAAACATCTGCGTGCTGGTCACCGGATCGCGCGCCGCATCGCGCTCGCGCTCGCTGTCCGGCCGGTAAAGTTTTTCGTCGTCGGAAAGCGAGTGCGAATAGGGACGGATCACGTGCGCGTGTACAAACGACGGTCCGTGCCCCTCGCGGCAATACTGCGCTGCCCGCCGGAATGCGGCGAAGCTGGCCACCGGATCGGTGCCATCGATTTCTTCAAAATGAAAATTGGGAAAGCCCGAGACCAGCCGCGAAATGCTCCCGCCCGCCGTCTGCACTTCCACCGGCACCGAGATCGCGTAGCCGTTATCCTGCACGCTGAAAATCACCGGCAGCTTGTTCAAAGCGGCCGCGTTCATCGCCTCCCAAAATTCGCCCTCGCTCGTCGTCCCATCACCCAGCGAAACGTATGTGACCTCGTCGCCCTCAAACGTCACCCGCTTGAACTGACGATAATCAACCAACCCGGACGTCCCATCAGAACCGGCTATCCCATTCGCGTCGGCCGTTCCATTCGCGTCGGGTGCCCCATTTCTCGCGTCTTTTGCGAGAAGTGGGGTTTTTGTGAGTGTAGATCCAGGCGCAGGTATCTCCGCCGCCTTGGAGTGCTTCGCAAAATAACGCCCGCCCTCCGCGCACCCCACTGCCTGTAAAATCTGCGTGCCCGTGGGCGAAGACTGGGTCACAATATTCAGCTTGGGAGAGCTCCAGTGCGAAGGCATCTGCCGCCCGCCCGAACTCGGGTCGTTGGCCGCGCCTACTCCCTGCAAAAACATATCGAGCGGCTTCACCCCCAGCGCCAGGCATAGCGCGCGGTCGCGATAATACGGATAGAACCAGTCGTAGCTCGCCTTCAGCGCCAGCCCAGCGGCCGCGCCAACGGCTTCATGCCCCGCGCCCGACATTTGGAAGTAGATTTTCTGCTGCCGCTTCAGCATGATTTCCCGGTCGTCGATGCGCCGGGAGGTGTACATCACGCGGTAGAGTTCGATCAGTTGCTCGCGCGTCAGGCCGTCGTAATTCCGGCCTTTTCTTGCGCCGCTGGCCCCGAGGGCCAGTTTGGGGTCGGTTCTTGTCGTCGCCATCAAGCTTCCTGAAGGAATGCGATGAATGAACGCTCTTTTATGATATCGCGGCGCGCGAATCTGGCGCCGCTAATTCCGGGCAGGTTGCATTGTAAATCGGAATCGGGGATTGGCAAACACTCAAGTTCTTGCCGCAGATTAAGACCGTGAAAACTCCGGTTAATCGCTTGAAGACATCTCCCCTGGAACCGGTGGCTCCTGCTGGGAACTTCACGGCCAGTCTTGCGCTCCATGGTAAATGCGAAGGATTTCCACGACTTGATCTTGAACTCATAAACAACAATGTAGGGTAATCCAGGAAAGACAAGCTCTCGGGTAGCTTCGATTCGTCCCTTGCGGCCCCGATAAGGAAAGTCTCTCAGACTCCCGCAGCCATCATAGAGAGTCTGCGCCACATCGGAAGCGGCAACCGGGTTGTCCTGCTGAATGCGCTGTACGATTTTGTAGAGATCGTTGGCGGCGGGAGTAGTCCAGCGCAGGCGCATTACGGCTGCAAGATTTTTTTCAGCTTCTTGCCTACTTCCTCGTGTTCCACGAAGTCTCCGCGCGCAGCAGCCGCGACGCCAAGATTGACCGCCTCGACGAAGTGTTTATCGTCTTCCAGATAACGACTCAGAACCTGCAGCGCGAGTTCGTCCCGGTCCAGCCCTCTCTGGGCAGCGATTTGCGCCAACTGCGCCTCTTTTTCGGGTTGAAGGCGGACTTCCACGAAACCAGTCTAGGAATGTCAGGCTGCGCTGTCAAATACCCGGTGGTCATCGTCTGGAGGACGCTGGAATAACTTACATACAGGCCAGCCCCCGCTCCAGATCCTCAATCAAATCCTCCGTATCCTCCAGCCCAATATTCAGCCGCACGATCCTGTGCCCATAATCCGAACGCGTTTTCGACCCATGAAAATCGTAAGCTACCGCCAGGCTCGTCACCCCGCCCCAGCTATAGCCGATCTCGAACAACTCCAGTTCATCCACAAAGCGCAGCACCTCCGCCTTCGTGGCCTGCGGCTTGAAAACAATGGAGAACACACCAGCCGATCCCGTGAAATCTCTTTTCCAGAATTCATGCCCGGGAGAGCTTTCGAGCGCGGGCTGCAACACCCGCTCAATCTCAGCGCGCCCCGCCAGCCACTGCGCAATGCGCAGCGATGAACCTTCAATATGTTTCAGCCGCACCGCCATCGTCTTCATGCCGCGCAAAGCCAGACTGCAATCGTCGGGCGCAGCGGCGCAGCCCAAGAGCTGGTGCGTCAAGCCCAGTTGCTGATGCAGAGCCTTGTCTTTCACCGTCACCGAACCCAGCAGCAAATCGCTGTGCCCGCCCACATACTTCGTCAACGCCTGCATCGTCAGATCCACGCCGTGCGCGAACGCGTCGAAATAAATCCCCGCGGACCAAGTGTTATCCATCGCCACCAGCGTGCCGTCGCCGTGCGCATGTGCGGCCTCGGCGATCGCCGGCACGTCCTGCACCTCCATGGTGATCGACCCCGGACTCTCGCACCACACCAGCCGCGTATTCTCCCGTAATAATTCCTTGATCCCACCAGCAATCTCCGGCGGATAAGAACTCGACTCCACTCCCAGCCTACGCAACACGTGAAACGCCAGCTTGCGGTTCGGAGTGTACACGCTCTCCGGAATCAGCATGTGGTCGCCGCTCTTCAGCAGCGCCAGATTGATCAGCGCAATCGCGCCCTGTCCGCCGGCCGTAACGATGGTGCGGTAGCCTTTTTCCAGCTCGCAGATTCTTCCCGCCAGCTCCAGCGTCGTCGGCGTGCCGTAAAGCCCGTACGTATAGCCCGCTTCGTGCTGATCCCAACTGTCGTCGACCGAGGCGGCATCGGGAAACAGCGTGGTCGAGCCGCGATACACCGGACTCGCCAGCGACCGGTATCCCTCCGGAACTTTCGTGTCGGAATGAATCAACCGCGTTTTCCAGCTCTTCGCCATGCAGGGATTATACGGGCGAGGTGGGACCACGGCGCCGCTGGCCTATCAGCCCGCGTTCGGCGCCACGCCCGGCTGGGATATGGCCACAGGCATCGGCAGCGTCAACGCCTATAACCTGGTCTTCGACAGCGCCTGGTAGTAGTTGAGCATCTCGAAGCCCGAAGCCCGAAGCCTGAAGCCTGAAGCCTGAAGCCTGAAGCCTGAACGCTTCTCCCCGGATCGTTTATCCTGAGAAAGATGATTCGCACTCTGCGCGCCTTCGACCCTCACGCCATCAAGCTGGTGATCTTCGACCTCGACGGCACGTTGATCGACTCGCGCCTCGACCTGGTGCACTCGGTCAACGCCGCGCTGCGCCACATCAAACGTCCGGAACTGACCGACGAAACTATCGCCAGCTACGTCGGCGACGGGGCGCCCATCCTGATTCAGCGCGCTCTGGGTGGCGAGATTGTCAGTGAGGCGTTGGTGCGCAAGGGGTTGGAGTTTTTTCTCGCCTACTACCGCGAGCACAAACTCGACCACACCACGGTTTACTCAGGCATCTTCGAAGCGCTCGGCGCGATTCAGAATTCGGACCGCGCCGATCCAAATACTGATCCGAAAGCAGATCCGAACCGAAATCGCAACGGCGCTGTGCGCAAGATGGCGGTGTTGTCGAACAAGCCGGTCGTCCCGTCGCGTGCCATTGTCGATGCGCTCGGCCTGGGAACATTTTTCACGCAAGTCTATGGCGGCAATAGTTTTGCCACGAAGAAGCCCGATCCCGAAGGCGCGCGCAAGCTGCTCGAAGAGTACGGCGCTCGCCCGGACGAGGCCGCGATCGTCGGCGACTCTCACGTCGACATCGAAACCGGGCGCAACGCCGGCTTGTGGACCATCGGCGTCACTTACGGCTTCGCTCCCCACACACTGGACGATCCCGCACCCGACGTCCTGATCGACGCGCCTCAGGAACTCTCAGAGCTATTCTCGCGCTGAACGGTTTTCGGCGTTTCGCGGGCGAAACGGTTCTAAGTGTTTCAGAATCAGTCGTCGAATTTCTCACGAGAAATCCTTCTTCCCCGCTAAGTTCTGCCGCGAGAGCGGCTTACAATCCGCAGCGGAGTCGGTAATAACTTTGAGTAAACTTTGCAATTAAACGCAATTCTAGCGCGCTTGCTGCGCCGGATGGACCTCTGGCTCGTCCCCGGGAACGATCGTCGCTCTGCACGCTTCCTGGACGAAATGGCGGGCATTCTACGTGACAATCTGGACGCGCTCGCCGACCAGCTGGACCCAGATCTCCCAAATCCAGCTCGGCAGAATCAATAACTTAGAGCTATGTAGTTGATTCTAAAAGGCAAAAATGTGCGTCTGCAAATCCATCGTTTTCAATGGCTTGCGGCTAAGTTATTGATTCCGTTGGCAAAGAAAAATGGTGGGTAGTCGTTGTTTATGCCTGGCGACTAACGACCAACGACTAACGACCAACGACTAACGACCAACGACTAACGACCGGAGGCCAACGACCGCTCTCCGGCTGTTACACTTGGCGACTGCATGGACAACACCTTCGATTGGGCTTCCGGCTTCACCTCGAAAGAATTGCGCAAACTGCGCAGCATGAAGAATCCCTGCGGCATTCAGAAGTTTCTCGACGACGCTCCCTATCACCTGGCCGACACGGCGTGGTCGCCGCGGCGCGTGCTCAACGAAGAGACGGCGCACTGTTGCGAAGGCGCGATTTTTGCCGCCGCAGCGCTGCGGGCAAACGGCTATCCTCCGCTGTTGCTTGATCTTGAAGCGGATCGCGACACCGACCACGTACTCGCCGTTTTTCGCGAAAACGGAGCCTGGGGCGCGATCGCGAAATCGAATTACACGGGATGCCGCTGGCGCGAGCCGGTTTACCGCACGCTGCGCGAACTGGCGATGAGTTACTTCAATGCCTACTTCAACTTGCGGCGCGAGCGCACCCTGCGCCGCTTTTCGCTTCCCGTGAATCTGAAGCGCTTCGACCGCCAGAACTGGATGACGACCGACAAGCCAGTATGGTTCATCGTCTATCACCTGTTCGATATCAAGCACTACCCGCTGCTCAGCAAAGCGCAAGAGCAGCGCCTGCATCGCGTGGACGAGCGGTTGTTTCAGGCCGAATGTTTGGGCAAGGCGCTGAAGGGCAGTGGCCAGTGAGCGCTGGTCAGTGAGCGGTGAGCAGTGGTGGGTCGTCAGTCCTCGAAGTCGTCAGTGTCGACAGGCGTGCGATTCAGCGGATGTTTCGGCTCTATTCGTAGCGCAGAGCCTCGACGGGCTCCATGCTGGCCGCCTTCCACGCTGGCCACATGCCGGCGGTGATACCCACGGCGGTAAGAATCAGGAATGCCGTGAGCATGACGCTGCCAGAGGTCTTCAAAAAAATATCGCCCTCGTGATTGGCCGTCTTGTACATCGCCGAATACAGCGGCATGGGTGGAATGGCATGGGCCAGGCAAACGGAAACCAGCATGCCCACAGCGCCGGCCGCGAAGGTAAGCACCAAAGCTTCTATCAGGAACTGCAGCGCAATGTCGCGCCGGCGCGCGCCCAGCGCTTTGCGCAGCCCGACTTCCTTGGTGCGCTCGGTCACGCTGACCAGCATGATGTTCATCACGCCCACGCCTCCGACTCCCAGCGTCAGCACACCGATGAACCCGAGAATGACCTGGAGCGCGAGTCCGAATTGCTTGATGTCTTTGGTGTCGTCGACGGTGTCCCACTCGGGGCTCGATTTATCGTCGCGCGGATCGAAATTGTGGCGGCGGGCCAGCACCTCGCGCACTTGCGCCAGAGCCGCCTTATGCAGCAACGGCGTGACCGGCTGGAACACGAACATGTGGGGATCGCGCTCGTCGTTGATGTCGCTCATACTTTCGAAAGGCATGAATGCGTTCTCGTTGTCGGGGCCGTTGTTGGAAGAATCCTGGATCTTGAGCTTGAGCAGGCCGATCACATCCCAGGTTGCGCCGTTGATGGTCACGTGTTCGCCCACCGGATCGCGCCCGCCAAACACCTTCTTGGCGGCGTTTGGTCCAAAGATGAGAACGTGGCGGTGCTCGGTGAAATCGCTCTCGTCGAAGTAGCGGCCTTCGTCAACGTTCAACTTGCGAATCTCGCCGTAGGGATATTGCACTGCCTTGGTCTGGATAGAGATGACCCGGTCGCCGTACTTGTAAGCCACGCCATCGTCCCATTCCGCGCTGACCATACGAACCAGCGGGGCTTCGTCGCGGATCGCCTGAATGTCTTCGTACTTGAAGTGAATGCGCTTGCCGGCACGCTGTCCGCCGGCCTGCATGCTGGTCTGACCCTCCCACACGATGATCACGCTGTTGCCGATGCCCAGGAACGCATTGAGCACGCCCTCGCTGACGCTTTCGCCGTAGCCGAGCAAAAGCACAACCGTGGTCAGCCCCCAGACGATGCCCATCATGGTGAGGATGGAGCGCAGGCGGTTGCGGGCCAGCGCGTCCCAGCTTTGCAGGATGAGTTCCTTGATGCGCATGGACTGTTAGTTCCTTGGTGCGGACGCCTTGCTCTTAAGACCTTACTCCTGACGCAAGCATTCGATAGGGCTCAACGCGGCGGCCCGCTGCGCGGGATACATGCCGGCGCCCACCGTAATCAGCCCCAGAGTCAGCAGTGAAACCGCGATCGCTGCGGGTGAAATCACAGGATGCGGAATGAAATCGGGCAGTTCCGCATGACTTGCCAGCAGACAGATGCCCACCCCGATACCCAGACCAATCGCGCCGCTGATCACCATGAGCGCGGCCGATTCGGCGAAGAACTGATTGCGGATGTCTGAAGCGGTTGCGCCCAGCGATTTGCGAACGCCGATTTCGCGCGTGCGCTCGGTCACGGCCACGAGCATAATGTTCATCACTCCGATGCCGCCCAGCGAGAGCGTCATCAACGCGACTGCGCCGAAGAAAATCGTCATGATGTCGAAGATGCGTTCCACCAGCTTGGAACCATCCAGCGTGTCCCAGATGAAGAGAGCATCTTTGTCAGCCGGGTCGAAGCCGTGCTCGCGGCCAAGAATGCGATAAACCTGATGCATCGCTTCTTCGTGATGTTCGGGATCGGCGACTTCCACGACCAGGTTGTTGATCCATCCCTTGAAGATACCGGGCTCTTCCGGCGGCGGGTAATCGCGGGCCATGGAAGAGTACGGAACAAAGAGCTGGGTATTATCGGGGCCGCTGCCGTAGCTGCCGTTTTGTTTTTTCTTCTCGAGCACGCCGATCACGGTGTAAGGCGAGCCGTTCATGGTGAGGAGCTCCCCGACCGCGGGCTTGCCGGCAAATAATTGATCGCGGGACTCGACGCCAAGAATAACAACGCGCCGTCCTTCGCTTTCGTCGTCGTCGGTCATCAAGCGGCCCTCTTCTACTCTGAGCGAGCGAAAGCGCTGATAATCGGGCCACACGCCGCGCACCGGCCGGGAGGCGGCGTTGTAACGGCTGACCTCGGCGACGCTGCGGCGAAGTTCAGGGCTTACGGTCTTAATCAGATAGGCCTCGTTCTTGATGAGGTAGGCGTCGCGGATGGAAAGGCGGACGAGGCGGCCGGCGGCGTAGCCTCCGGCTTGTTCGCTGGTGCGGCCGCCCCAGATAATGGCCAGATCGACGCCGATCGTCTTCAGGTGTTCTTTCTGATCGCGGCTGAATCCCTTGCCCAGGCCGACCAGCAGGATCACCGAAGTGATGCCCCAGATGATTCCGAACATGGTGAGGAAACTGCGCAGCTTGTGGGCCGCAATGGAGCTGGCGGTTTGCCGCAAGACTTCCCGCAGGTTCAAAGCGTCGTCTCCTCCTAAGTCTTGGACCAGATTTAGGTTAAAGGGTTAGCGAAGCGCGAAAGTGGAGGGTTCGCCGTGGTCGAGTGCCGCCATTCAAAATTACGGACTCGCGAAATCGCCGACTACGGTCCGACCGCGAAGACAGTGCCGGCTTCGTCGGCGCCGCCGGTCAGGGTCGCGCCAAACAGATGGCCCGCTTTGTCCATCACCAGGCCGGCTTCAGGAGTGGCGCCGTCGAGGCCTTTGCCCAGAGTATGCAGCACGGTCTCGGTCCAGGCGCCGCCCGTCACTGGCGTCAACTCGAAAACCACGCCCGAAACATACTGGCCGCCGGCCTGCGTGTTGCCGTAGAGGTTTCCTGCTTGATCCAAGACCACTCCGCCGATTGGGCCGCGTCCGCCGCTGCCACAATCAAAGCTGAAGAGCACGGTTTCAGTCCAGGCGCCGGGAGCGGGCGACAATTCAATGGGTGACAGTTCCGTGGGTGACAGTTCGTAGACCGTCCCGCAATCCTTGCCGACGCCGGCCGTGGTGGTGCCATAGAGATTGCCCGCTGCGTCGAAGACCAGGCCGGAAGAAGCAGTGTACCCGTCACCCGAAACATTGAAAGAATGCAGCACAGTCTCTTGCCAGTTTCCACCGGCCATCTGGGTCATCTCGAACGCGACGCCCGACTGATCGGAACCGCCAACTGTGGTAGTCCCGTAGAGGTTTCCGGCGGCGTCGAGAACCACACCGGCGCTCGGGAAACCGCCGTCGGCGCTGTTCGTGAAGTTATAGAGTACGCTCTCGGTCCAGTCGCCGCCGGTAGCTGGGCTGAGCTCGAAAACCATGCCTGCGTTATGATCCCCTGCAGCGTAGGTCGTGCCGTAAAGGTTTCCCGCGTCATCGAAGGCCAGGGTGCCATACGGCTCATTTCCATCGGCGCCGCTGCCGAAACTGTGCAGCGTGCTCTGGGTCCAAACGCCGCCACTGGAAGGGCGCGTCAGCTTGAAGACGACTCCGCCACTGTAGATGCCGCCCTCTATCGTTGTGCCGTAGAGATTCCCCTGTTTATCCAAGGTCAGCGTCGTGAAGGGACGAAAGCCGTCCTCACCGCCGTGGAAAATGTAAATCACGCTCTCGCTCCAGCCGCCCGGAACCGGCGAAATTTCAAAGACCACGCCGCAACCTCCGCTGCAGTTCCCGTAGCCGCCGAATGCCGTGGTGCCATAAAGATTGTTTGCCCGGTCAAGGACCAGGCCAGCTTCGGGTTGCGCGCCATCCGATGCGCCAGCGGTAAAACTGTGAAGCACTTTCTCCTGGGAGGCTGCCCAAGCGTTGCTTGCCGACGTAATAGTCAGGGCCACGACCGTGGTTACGACCGCGAAGCCAACCCTGGCGGCGACCCAAAGTGCTTTCCGTGGCATGGGATTTATCTCCGGCTGCGGGGGAGATGCGTGCAGCAGTGATTATACCCGCAATATTGCGGGCTTTCGGGTCCGGTGACACGGCTGGGAGCGCAGGAATTTTCACCTCACGTGGTGAAGGCCTTGACCCTCCGCGTCTGACTTCTGATAACTTCGAGCGATGGGGGCTAGGTTGTGAGAACCCGGAACTGTGGCATCGTCTTCTTTTTCCGCGTCATCGTCCTGTTTGTTTCGCTGACGGGTTTTGGTCAGCAGGAAAAATCCGCAGACGCTCCTGCCGCATCGCAGGCTTCCGCGCCCGTGCCTGACCTCACGCCCGACGCCCATGGCGCGCTCTCGCAGCAGCAGATGGAGCAGTTGTTTCGCGTGGTCGCCGACAAAGACCTGGAAAATGACAAGCGTCTGCGCAACTACACCTATACCGAGCGCGAGGTGGAGAACCAGCGCGACGGAAAAGGACAGACAAAATCCACGGAAGTAAAGACCTTCGAGGTCATGGAGATTTACGGCGAGCCGGTGGAGCGGTTGGTGGAAAAAGACGGCAAGCCGCTCGACGCCAAAGATGCGGCCAAGGAAGAGGGAAAAATCCAGAAGGTCATCGACAAGCGCAAGAACGAATCGGAAGACGACCGGCGCAGGCGCGAGGAGAAAGCGGACAAAGACCGCGAAGACGACCGCGAGTTCGTGCGCGACGTGGCCAATGCCTATAACTTCAAGCTAGCGGGCACGGAGATTTTGGGCGGGCGCGAGGCGTGGGTGATCGACGCCGAGCCGCGTCCGGAGTTCGTGGCGCACGCCAAGGGCGCCAAATATCTTTCCAAGTTCCACGGACGAGTATGGATTGACAAGACCGACCTGCAACTGGCCAAGATGGATGTGGAATGCCTGGATACAATTTCGTGGGGATTGTTTCTGGCGCGCTTTCACAAAGGTTCGCGCTTTATGCTGGAGCAGACCCGGGTGAATGACGAAGTGTGGCTGCCGCAGCACCTAACAGCTAAGGTGGATGCGCGCATCGCTTTATTCAAGGGCGTCAACGTGGATGTGGAGCAAACTTACCGCGATTACAAGAAGTTCCGGACTTCGGCGAAGATTGTGGGAATTGGAGAAGTAGTGCCGCAGGACGCAAAGCCATAGCTGGTGTTGTGCCTGGGTCGAGGAAAGCCAGGGTCCCTTCGGCTTCGCTCAGGGCAGGCTCTCCACTTCCCTCGCTTCGCTCCGGATGACAGAGTTTTTACGGCCCTGGGTTTGCTTCGACACGTTTGCGTCATCTTCGCGTTTGCGTCATCTAAAGGAACTCGCGTCTGGCGGCGGACGCGAATGTGTTTACTCTGCCTCTTCCAGGTGAAATATGTCTTCTCCGGTCATCATCGGCCCGCTCAATCCCAGTGGAGACAATCCCGCTCCCATGTTTTCCAGCGGGCCGGTGAATCAACAGCATGCTTTTCCCGCGCTGACTCCGTCGCAGATTGAGCACGTTCGTGCCTTCGGCAAAGTGCGCAAGGTGGAAGCGGGAGAGATTTTGTTCGAGCCGGGCGACATGACCGTCCCTTTTTTCGTGCTGCTTTCCGGGAGCATGGAGATTGTGCAGCCGGGCCTGCACGGCGAGCGATTGATCGTCACTCACCAGGCGGCGGGATTTACCGGCGAGATGACGATGATCTCGGGCCGGGGCGCGCTGGCGCGCGGGCGCGTGACCGCGCCCGGTGACTTCATCGAACTGAGTCCGGAGGAGTTGCGAAACCTGGTGACGCGGGACGCGGAGCTCAGCGAGATTTTTATGCGCGCGTTCATCCTGCGGCGGATATTGCTGATTTCCTCCGGCCAGGGAAACGTGATTTTGATGGGATCGCAGCATTCGGCGAAGACGCTGCAACTGCGGGAGTTTCTCAGCCGGAACGGGCATCCGCACACTTATATCGATCTGGACACGGACACGGGAGCGCAGGAGTTGCTGGACCGGTTCCTGGTGACGGCGGCCGAAATTCCCGTGGTTATCTGCAACGGCGCCACCGTGCTGCGCAGTCCGTCGATGCAGGAATTGGCCAAGTGTTTGGGACTCAACGCCCACATCGTGCAATCGCAGGTGCGTGATCTGGTGATTGTAGGAGCGGGGCCGGCCGGTCTGGCGGCGGCTGTGTATGGGGCTTCGGAAGGACTCGACGTGCTGATGATCGAAACCGAGTCTCCCGGCGGACAGGCGGGATCGAGTTCGAGGATCGAGAATTATCTGGGTTTCCCTACGGGAATTTCGGGCCTGGAACTGGCGGGGCGAGCCTCGGCCCAGGCGCAGAAATTTGGGGCGAAGATGCTGGTTGCCTCGAGCGTGGTGCGCCTCAACTGCGACCGGCGGCCGTATGAGCTGGTGCTCGACGACGGCCAGGCCATTCCGGCACGCGCCGTCATTATTGCCAGCGGCGCGCGCTACAACAAACCGCAAATCGAAAATCTTGAGAAGTTCGAAGGCCAGGGAGTGTATTACGGCGCGACCTTCATCGAGTCGCAGTTATGCGGAAATGAAGAGGTGGCCGTGGTGGGCGGGGGGAATTCGGCGGGACAAGCGGCGGTGTTTCTCTCGCAAACCGCGGGCAAAGTCCACATCCTGGTGCGTTCCGGCAAACTGGCGGACACCATGTCGCGCTATCTGATTCAACGCATTGAGGAGAATCCGGCGATCGATCTGCGATGCCGCACCGAAGTGATCGGCATGGAGGGAGACACCCAACTCGAGCAGGTAACCTGGCTGGATAAAAATACAGGCGAGACTTCGACTCATGCTCTCCGGCACGTATTCATCATGACGGGAGCCTCGCCGCGCACCGACTGGCTGCAAGGCTGCCTCGCGCTCGACAGTAAAGGTTTCATCGTAACCGGGCGCGACTTGGACGCGGCCGCTGGCGGGCGGACATGGCCGCTGGCCCGCCCTCCGCTTATGCTCGAGACCAGCCTGCCGGGCGTGTTTGCCGTGGGCGATGTCCGCTCCGGCAGCGTGAAGCGGGTAGCTTCGGCCGTGGGCGAAGGATCGATCGCGATTTATCTGGTGCACCGGGCACTGGCGGAGATGTAGGAGTGCCTCAGCCGTGCGAAACTTCCGCTCCCACGGATTTACACGTCTAAGCCGCGTTCGCGGTTCAGCCTTTACGCCCGCGTTATAATACAGAGATTCTCACTCGACAAAATTGCCTTCTGTGAGGGCAGCGGCTGAAAGCTGATAGCTAACAGCTAAGAGCTTCTTCCATGGACTTCAAACTCGTTTCCGATTACAAACCGCAGGGCGANNCGTCACCGGCTCGGGCAAGACTTACACCATGGCCAAGGTGATCGACGCGGTAAACCGTCCGGCGTTGGTGATGGCGCACAACAAGACGCTGGCGGCGCAGCTTTATCACGAGTTCAAGAATTTCTTTCCCCACAATGCCGTCGAGTATTTCGTTTCGTATTACGACTACTACCAGCCCGAGGCTTACGTTCCCGCTGCCGATCTGTTCATCGAAAAAGAAGCGACCATCAACGACGAACTCGACAAGCTGCGGCTTTCGGCGACGCGGTCTTTGTTTGAGCGGCGCGACGCTCTGATTGTGGCTTCGGTGAGCTGCATCTACGGCCTCGGTTCGCCGGAAGCCTATTACGGCATGATGCTGTTTCTGGAAAAAGGCCAGAAGATCAAGCGCGAAGACATCACGCGCAAGCTGGTCGACATTCTCTACGAGCGCACTAACGGCGATTTCAAACGCGGAACCTTTCGTGTGCGCGGCGATGTGATCGAAGTCTTCCCCACTTACGACGACATGGCGTATCGCATCGAGCTGTGGGGCGATGAGATTTCGTCGCTTACGCAGATCGATCCGCTGTTTGGCACGGTGAAGCAAAAGTATGTGCGGCTGCCGATTTATCCCAAGACGCATTACGTGATGAAAGAAGAAACGCGCGCGTCGGCGGTGGATTCGATCAGGAAAGAGCTGGCGTGGTGGGAAGTGGAACTGGAAAAACAAGGGCGGCTGGTGGAGGCGCAGCGCATTCATCAGCGCACCATGTTCGATCTGGAAATGATTAAAGCTATGGGCTATTGCCATGGCATTGAAAATTATTCGCGGCATTTTACCGGACGCATGCCGGGCGAGCCTCCGCCCACGCTGCTGGATTATTTTCCCCGCGACTTTCTGATGTTCATCGACGAGTCGCACCAGACCGTGCCGCAGTTGCGCGGCATGTATGCCGGCGATCGCTCGCGCAAAGAAACTCTGGTGGAGTACGGCTTCCGCATGCCCTCGGCGCTGGATAACCGTCCGCTCACCTTCCAGGAGTTCGAACATCGCACCAACCAGTTGGTTTATGTTTCGGCGACGCCGGGGCCGTACGAGCTGACCAAATCGGCGGGCGTAGTGGTCGAGCAGATTATCCGGCCGACGGGCCTGATCGATCCCGAAGTCGAAGTGCGTCCGGTAAAAGGACAGATTGACGACCTGCTGCACGAGATTCGCGCGCGTGTGGAAAAGGGTGAACGTGTGCTGGTGACCACCTTGACCAAGCGCATGTCCGAGGACCTGGCCGAATACTACGCCGAGGTGGGCGTGAAGTGCCGCTACATGCACTCGGAAATCGAAACTCTAGAGCGGGTAAAGATTCTGCGCGACCTGCGCAAGGGCGAGTTCGATGTATTGATCGGCATCAATCTCCTGCGCGAGGGTCTCGATTTGCCTGAAGTATCGCTCGTGGCGATTCTCGATGCGGATAAAGAAGGCTTTCTGCGGTCGCAGGGATCGTTGATTCAAACCATCGGGCGCTGCGCGCGGCATCTGCACGGCCGCGCAATTCTCTACGCCGACCGCATGACCGACTCGATGAAGCGCGCCATGGATGAAACTTTGCGGCGCCGCGCGATCCAGACCGCATACAACGAAGAAAATGGGATCACGCCGGAATCGATTGTGCGCCCGCTCGACATGACGCTGGCCGGAATCGTAGCCGCCGACTACGCCGACCTGACCGGCGGCGAAGCCGAAGGCATGCCGGAGTTTGCTTCGCAGCAGGATGTGAATGATTACGTCGCCAAGCTCGAAAGCGACATGCGCGAAGCGGCCAAGCGGTTCGAGTTCGAGAAGGCGGCGAAGTTGAGGGACACAATTAAGGAGTTGAGGACCAAGGAGTTTTTGTTCGCGTAGGAAATTGATGGCTCGCTTTTTATCCATCAATTCCAGAGTTTCTCCCACATCGGGAATTCGCTATCGAAATTTAATACTTGTCCTTGACTCGTGCCTTTGCGTTCAGTCAACGTTAACAGGCATGGGCGACTCAGCACCAACCATCATTGAACGAGTAGCAGGGCACGGAAACGTGTGCTTGGGTGAACGGCTTATTAAGGCCGTGAGATACACCGTTACCGTCCACCAGAACTACGGCGAGTCGCAGTTCATCTCGGGTGAGGAAATCAGATACCCGACTTTTCAGAATACAAAGCTCGTCGTCGGTGAGCGCATAGAAGCGGGCTTCGATGAAGTCTTGACACTTCATTTGGCCGACGGCCGCAAGCTCGACTTTTACGCGATCAGAGGCGAGGTCGCCCCCCGTGGAGGGTTATACAGAGATTAGACCAGAGATTCTGTTTTTCGCCGGAGTCAAAATCAACAGGAGGTAATCACATATGACGCAGGGCGGCTTCTTCGATCTTGATACACCGAAAGATCTTTTTCAAAAGCTACAGCACGACTACCACCGCGTCGTTGCAGCGCCGGGGGATCGATACGCTGCTATGGACTTTATCATCGTGGCTAATCACCTCTGTGACTGGGTCGAGCGTCATGGGAACCGTCGAGTCGAGCGTTGCCCCCTTTTGACTGTTTGTCGGGAACTGGCAAACAACGCAAAACATTTCACCCGTCGACAGAAGGAAGTGAAGGATATGAAAGTCGTTGGAGGCGCATTCCAGTTCGGCGCGTTTGACTCAGCAGCTTTCGATGTAGGTCATCTCTTCATCGAGCTTTCCGGCGAAGCGGAACGGGAATTAGGAGGGGAGATTGGAATTGAGGTCCTGGCCAGCAGAGTAGTCGAGTTCTGGCAAAAAGATCTTGGCCCGAAGTTGCTCTGATATGTCTTAGCGTGTCAGATATCTGGCTGGCGACAAAATCGCAATCCCTCGCCACGGATGCATCTCCAGCAGATCCGCATCGCCTGTAATAATCACATCCGCTCTCCCGTTCAACGCTACTTCCAGGAACTTAATCGTCTTTCAGATCACGGCACTCGCGCGCAACATCCGGCTGAAGTGCAACGAGCTTCCGCCGATGTCACCATTATTGCAAGATACAGGATTTTCGTGTTACACTATTTTCGTGCCTACAGCCCATCGCCTCCGCAACGTAACCGTCACGCTCGAGGAAGACGTCGCGCAATGGGCCCGAATCGAGGCTGCCAGGCGCGATACCAGCGTTTCCCGCCTGCTGGGAGAACTACTGAAAGAGCGCATGGGGAAACTCGATGGAAAGAGCTCCGTCGCGGACGCGGCCGAGCGACTGGCAACCTTCGGCAAACGGCATAACCTGTCGCTGCGCGGGCTCAAGATCAAAGACCTGATCAACGAAGGCCGCCGGTGAGCCGGTTTGTTGTGGATGCGTCGGTTGTTCTAACCTGGTGCTTCCCCGACGAGAACGCGGCTCTGGCTCAAAGAATCGCTCGCAGGTTCAAGCTGGGCGACTCGGCCCTGGCGCCTTCGTTCTGGCCGCACGAAGTGCTGAACGCCCTGCTGGTCGGCGAAAAGCGCAAGAGGATTTCGGCTGACCTCATCCGTACCTTCCTTACAAACCTCGAAGCGCTTCCGATTGTGCTGCAGGAATTACAGGCGGATGCCGTATTCGAGCGGATCCAGTCTCTTAGCCGCGAGCACGGCTTGACCGCTTATGACGCGGCTTATCTTGATCTCGCCAAAGCCAACGGCCTGCCGCTGTCTACCCTGGATGAAGACCTGATCCGCGCCTGCAGGAAAGCGGGCGTAGCGCTGGCGTGAGAGTGGGAAGGGCAAAGAACCCTGCGCTCTTCGTTCACCGCCCTAGATATTCCGCTGGCGATCGGATGGCGATCTCGCGCCGCGGATGCATCTCCAGCAAGTCCGCACCGCCAGTAATGATCGCATCAGCCCTGCCATTCAGCGCGACTTCCAGAAACTTGTCATCGTTCGAATCGCGGCACTCGCGGATGACTTGGATGATAGGCACGAACTCGGCTACGCTTCCGAGTTGAGCTAAGAACAGAATGCGCTCCTCCCGGCTGACATAGCGATCAAACTTTGAGCGGAATAGAACTTCCTTCAGCTCGTCCATGGTGTTCTCGGAACACAGCACGAGGTCGCCCCTCAGTGCTTTGCTCACAGCCTGACGCGGAACGGAAGGCGAAAACACGGCGGCGCTGACGAACACGTTAGTGTCGATGACACAGCGCATCATTCGTTGACTATCAAATCGTTGAGCATCAGTCCTTGAGAATGTCGGCGAGAATCTCCTCAGTCATGCCCCGCGCTGCCGCTTGAGCGCCGATGCGGTCCATCGTTCGTTCCAGTTCGTCGATATTGATTCTGCGAATCCGCTCATATTCTTCCGCCGACATGATCACGGCAACGTCCCGCTTTTGTCGGCGAATAAGCACCGGCTCGCGCTGGGCCGCATCGAGCAGCGCGGCTAGGCGCTGTTTTGCCTCTGTTGCGGATACGGTCTTCATGGCTAATTATCCTAAATAGACAAACTAGACAATTGCTGAAGAAATGGTGCATTTCATAACTATCTTGTTTCTTTATCAATGATTTGAAAGGAATCTCGACTGTGGACAAAGTGTTCCTATGGGAACACTTCTTCGGCTCAACGTCCATAGGCCGCGCTGGCGGCTACGGGCTTGCGGTGGAAGGTGTAGCCATCGAATGTTTCGCTGCGAAAGTTGAGGTTGGGCGCGATGAGCTTTTCGGTTTGGCTCAAGAAAAGATAGCCGCCGGGCTCAAGATAAAGATGCAGGCGCTCGAGCAGCGCGACGCGCTGCGCGCGCGAGAAGTGCGGCAGCACGTCCATGCAGAAGATGCAGTCGAAGCGGCCAATATAGCCGGGGCGCGCGAGGTTCATCACATTAAAGGTCACCAGGCTGCGCAGGCGCGGCTTCACCAGCAGATGACACGAGGGTGGGGCCGAATTCTGAAGCCGCACGCTGGAGCCCTCTTGCGATTCGGCGGAAGCGCCATCGCTTGCGTTTCGATCCGCGGTCCTTGCGTGTGCGGACGTTGCATCTGCTGAGTTTCGATACGATTCGTTTCGATTTTCTGAGCTCGCCAGGTTGGCCGGCAAATTGTTGTGCGCGCCATTGCCGGGCGCGCCGGCTGCCGAACTGGCCGAGCCAATCCGCGAAAAATAGGTGCGAATGCTGGCCGGAGGCAGGCCGAACAGCGCCGATTGCGGATACAGTCCGCGCTCAGCCGCTTGAATGTTCGAAGGAAGCAAGTCGCTGCCCACGATGTGAATAGGCCATCCCACGGGGTAGGTCGGGCTGGCCTGCGACGATCCGGACGCAGACGATCCCAACAGCGACGATCCAAGCAGCGATGACCCAGTCAGCGACGATGCAGCTAACGAGTTTTCTCTGACGCCGCCGTTGCGGCCGCCATTTTTTTGTGCGGAAGCGGAGCTTCCATTCACAGAGCTATTGCCTGAGCCGCCGTTGCCGGAGATCGCCGCGCAAATCGCCATGGCGATGGAATAGGTTTCCTCGCCGGTGGAGCAGCCCGCGCTCCAAATGCGAAGCGGCGTGGGTCCGTCCGCGGATTTGCGGGCATAGAGCTGGGGCAATGCTTGCCCGGTCAGGGCCTGCAGCGCTCCGGGATGGCGGAAGAAACCCGTGCTGTTGTTGATGAGGCCGTCGAGCAGTTGCGCCAGAGTGCTGGGATCCTGATCGGAGTCGCGAAGACGGTCGAGCAAGTGGGCGGCGGAATTGAGTTTCTGACTCTCGAGACATTCGCCAACCTGGGCGGTCAGAGCACTGTTGGGGCAATCGAGGACAATTCCGGCCTGGCGCTCAACCAGCAGGCGAAGCTCAGAAAGCTCGTGCTCGAGGATGGTGCTGGCGGCGATGAACTTGTGCATGAGGCCTTCCCCAGATTGCGGCAAACAGCCTGCGGCAAACCGGCCGCAAGCAACGATGGCTAAGCCGCCGATCAGGTGGGATCAGCGTCTTGCCGGGGGAGGACTTCAGTTCTCGGTTCTTAGTTCTCAGTTTCGTTTCAGTCGCCGGCGGCGGCCGCGTAGCAGACCTTGCCGTTATCCCGCTCGGCCTGCTGCGCGACAACGTTCATTTCTTTCTCCAGCGACGAAAAACGCTGCAGCACTTCATGAATGCGCAGCGCCATGTTGCGAACGGTTTCAATCTGCGCCCTGGCCCCAGCGGAAAGGCTGCCCGGCTCCAGCAGCAGCAGATCGGAATTGCCCAGCACCGAAGTGAGCGCGTTGTTCAGGCCGTGGCGCATCTCGATCATGTAGCGGCCCAGGGTGGCCTGGCGCTCCAGCGTGACGCAAGCCTGTTCGGCGGCGCGGGCGCGGGCTTCGGCGCGGGAGCGGTGCACCGCTTCAACGGCCGCCGGAATCAGAATGTCGAGCCAGTTCTCGTCGCGGCACAATGCTGAAGTGCGCGGCCAGCGTTGCCGGACCAGTTGAGCCGTGGCAGCGTCTTCACAGACGCAAAACAATGGCTGCGCGGTGGAGTGCAGAGGCTCAAGAATCACGGAGAGCAGTTCGCGCCGCAGGGAGCCTACGATGGCGATATCGAAGGAGTCGACACTGCGCGGCCACAGATCGCCGCTGAGCAGGGTGAATGTCGGCAGGTTGCGCCCGGTCTGCCAGCGCCCGGTCACACAGCGGGAGAATTCTGCGTCGTCGGAGATGATGAGTACCGTGGGATGATCCACTGGCAAAAGCTTCCTTTTTGATTCTTCCGCTTTGATTCTTCCGTTTTAGTTGCTCCGCCGGCGGATTTTTTCACACGCCTCGGCGGATTCATTCAGCTTCGTATTGGGCGAGTGCGTCTAATGGTTCTTCCCCGGCTCGCCAGAACCGGGACTCCAATCCTGTGAACCGGCGGAAACTTCAAATTCGGGGGCCTCTGCCTTCCCCGGTGTGAATTTGTTCCTGGCGGCCGGCGCGGATGCTGGCGCTGCCGAAGCGGCCGGCTGCACGGATCTCCCGCTAGCCGCTCCGGCGGCTGCGGCGGCCGCTTTGGCGGGTACCGGCTTTGAGGTTTTCGATTTCGACTCCGCCCCCGAAATGCGGCCCAGAGCATGGTCCACCGAACTGCGCAGATCTACCAGCAAACGCAGCGGCTGTCCGGAGGAGTATTCCGCCTGAAACATTACTTTCCACGACTGGCAGATCAGGCGCAGGCGCAGAATCGGCTCCTGTGCCGAGAATTGCGCGCGCCGGCAATCGACCGTAGCCACGCCCTTTTCCTCGAGCGTGGTCAGGCCGTCGAGAATGTCGTTGAGGTCGTTGTGCATGAGGCGGAAGAAAACGCGCCGCATGAGGTATCCGAAGCGGGTAAAGGCCACCAGCGCCACCGGCAGGTAAAACAGATCGCCGGCCTGACTCTTGGCTTTTCGTCCTTGATCGAGGACGCCGCCGTTCAGAAGCTCGTCGAGCGTGCGACAGCGGCGGGCCGCGTCGAGCGCACGGTCCAGAGCGTTCAGCCAGACCGGCGCTTTCAGATCCACCGGTCCGAGAACCGGCTCCAGAGCCTGCGCCACGTAGGCGAGGTCCACAGTGTTGTCGTCGAGCTGCGCCGGCGCGTCTTCACTGAAATACTGCACCAGCAGAAAATCTACCTTGTCGCGTACCGAATCGTCTTTCGCGGTCTTGCCCAGCAGGTGATGCAGCAGGGCAAGCAGTCCATCGCGATCGACCAGCTGACTGGTCTGCAAAAACTGGCGCAACTGGTGGACGCGAATGCGCTCGTCCATAGTGTTGAGCCACTGGCTGGCCTGCTCCACCGATTCCGCTCCGGGAGCTTCCACTCCCGCTTCGAGATCGGCGCAGGCGGGCGCGTCGATGACAAACTCGCGCGCCACTTCGGCGTAAATGGGATACAGACGGCGGGCCTCGGTCCACAAGGCCGCAAGATCTTTCACAGGAGTTGGGCCCTGCGATGGCGGCTGGGGCGATGGGGTCATGGTTTCACGATCCAGTTGGGAACTGCCTTTAGAAAGCGTGCTGCAACAACGGTTTTATCGGGATGATATTGCACGGCTACAACGGATGCTTCGGTATCGAGCGAGCCATCGGAGTTGCGCAGGCGCAAAACGTCGGCAAACTCGAGCGGCGTGGCACAGGCAAACAGCACCTCGCGAGCGGTGCCAAATTCGATGACGGTGCTTTCGCTGAAATCTCCCGGACGGTTGCCGGCGTGGCCTCCGCTGCGAACAAACTGCACCGGAATGCGCACCGGCGTGGCCTCGGGAAAAAACCGCGCCAGTCCGGCGACCGAACCGTTCTGCGCCCCGCGCGCCGTGGCTGTAGCTTCTTGCGCCAAAACGATGTTGACCTTTTTCCTATACGAGCACTGTCACTTCGGATGAAACGCGGCCCGGCTCCCCCTCTTCCCGGTTAGGAAGAGCATCGGGGAGCCTTCAGATCCGCGGTTTCGGGAAGAAACAGAGCACGGCAGGAACCATAGTGCGGAACCGAAGGACTAGCACTCGGGCGCTAGAGTTTTCAGTGAGTTAGAAGCGGAGCAGACACGGTGCAGAGGACGCAGGCGAGACATCCGTCTCAGGGTGAGACGGTAGTCTCAACGGTGGGCGCCGCGCGCTGGCGCCTTACCGCGACTGATTCCGGGGCCGCGGCGTGATGTGCCCTTCCGACTACCGGGATATATCCTGGGGTGTTCCAAGTTTGCGCTTGCGGGATCACATCTCGACTAGCTATGTGGAGCCGCAAAACCTGAATCTACGAATGGGCGTCCGGCGCTTCACGCGGTTAACGAATGCGTTCTCAAAGAAGTTTGAGAATCACTGCCACATGGTTGCAATCTATAATGCGTATTTACAATTTCTGCCGTGCCCACCAGACGCTCCGCGTGACGCCCGCAATGGAGACGGGGTTAACCAACCATATTTGGACGGTGGAAGAATTGGTGCGATTGATGGAAATGCAGGAAGTGCCACAAGCTGCCTAGGGGTGTGTACCGAAGTGCTACTTTCGCCAAAAATCAAACTCTGTTAACATAAAGCACGGCGTAACGCAAGAGGGAATAAAAGGCGAACAAACTATGCAGCTTGAATTTGATATTCAGAAAACAATCGCCGCCGTAGCCTTCTTGACGGAACAACAGGGCGGCCAGCTCGATATGTTTCTTGGGCTGAAAATGCTTTATCTTGCTGACAAAGAATCTCTCATTCGATGGGGCAAAACGATCACCGGAGATTCTTTTGTGTCAATGCCAAAAGGCCCCGTCCTCAGCGAAGTTTACAATCTGTTCAAGGGAATAGCGCCAAGAGAACATCAACGTGAATGGGATACGGTTTTCAGTGAGCGCGTCAATCATTCAATCCATCCGCTCGTGTCTGTTGATGTCGGATTGCTCTCCGAGCGCGAAATGGAACGGTTGGAGGAAGCGCGAAAACAGATCAACAATTTTGCGCCTTGGGAAGTTGCGCGTTGGCTACATGATACCTGCCCTGAGTGGCAGGACCCGCAAGGAAGCTCGGTTCCGATTGATCCAGATGTGATTCTCCGAAACGCTGGCAGAACGCAAGAAGAAATTGAGGTCATCGAGGAATCGAACCGCACGTATAATCAAACCAGAAGTTTATTAGGCATTCGCTGAAAGGCCGCGTTTGGCATGAAACTCGGCGATGCCTTCTTGATGTCAGTCCCGCCTAATTTTCATGTGGATCATTTGTTCTTTGTGATTTCTGACCCTCAGGCGCACGGGGGAACGTTCCTTATCGCAAACATAACAGGAGACCAATTTAGAGCCGGAGAGGAATGCACCCTTGCCAAGGGCGAGCATCCTTGGATCAAAAAGGAATGCTTTGTAGCCTTTGCTGATGCTTTAAAAATAACCCCAGCGCAGTGCCAGATGATCGAAGCTCTTGTCGGGACTAGAGTTCGACTCCAGCCAAGTCTAAGCCCGGAGACACTTGCAAAGATAGTTTCGGCGGCGAAGCAATCGAAGGCGATTCCGGTCGGATTCAAGAAGTATCTCTGAAATTCAAAACAGCGCACTACCTCCGCTTGCATCTTCTTGCGACTTTGGTAATCTAACCACCTAATTGCTCCCCGCCCGACATGCTCGCAAGGGCCTCGGTCGGGGTTATTTATTTCCGTGGCACCCTCCTCAACACCTTTCGCTGAACCCGCTATAAAACGGGCTGTCACCTTTATCGACGGCCAAAATCTTTACAGATCGGCAAAAGGGCGCGTTACTGCAGCGCCTGGCTCGACGACGCCGACGCGGCTCCGCCGCTGATATTGTAGCGCTTCAGTTTGCGGTAGAGCGTGGCGCGGCTGATGCCCAACATGCGGCCGGCGAGAGCTTTGTCGCCTTTCACCTGCTCGAACACGCGTTGAATGGTGGCGCGCTCGATATCTTCGAGGTCGGTGGTGGAAAGCGGAGCTGCGATGGAACGAGATCCGGCAGAGGCGACATCCCCGGAAAACTCAGAAGCCAGGCTGGAAGCCGAACCCGAAGCAATAGCTCCCGGCAAATCCGCAGCGGCGATGGACGGAGGCAGATCGCCGAGGTCGATGATTTCTCCGTTGCCCAGCGCGACCGCGCGCTCCACGCAGTTTTCCAGCTCGCGCACGTTGCCCGGCCAATCGTATTGCAACAGCGCCCGCATGGCGGAGTGAGAAACGTGCAGATCGGAGCCTGGAGCATAGCGGTCGAGAAACCAATGCACCAGCACGGGAATGTCGCTGCGGCGTTCCCGCAAGGCGGGAACATGTACCGTGACCACGTTCAGGCGGAAATAAAGATCCTTGCGGAAAGTGCCGTTTTTATATGCGGATTCAAGATCGCGATTGGTGGCGGCGATGATGCGCACATCCACTTTAATGCGTTGATTGCTGCCTACGGGACGCACTTCTTTTTCCTGCAGCACGCGCAACAGTTTGGCCTGCAACTCCAGAGGCAGCTCGCCGATTTCGTCGAGAAAAACCGAGCCGCCGTCGGCCGATTGGAACAATCCTTGTTTCGATCGTAAGGCGCCGGTGAACGCGCCTTTTTCGTAACCAAACAGTTCGCTCTCGATCAGCGTGGGGACGAGCGAGCCGCAGTCGACGGCCACGAAAGGGCGTCCGGCGAAAACGCCGCGGAAGTGAATGGCGCGCGCCACCAGCTCTTTGCCGGTACCGCTCTCGCCGGAGATGAGCACCGGTGTCCGCGTATCTTTTAACCGCGAGGCCAGGCGCAACACTTCCTGGATTTTGGCCGAGGAGCCGACGATGCCGTGGACCGCGGTTTCCGAATCGATGCGCTGGCGCAGAAATTCGTTCTCTTCGACCAGGCGAACTTTTTCCGCCATGCGGCGCAGAAACAGCCGCAGCTCTTCCAGCGGCGAAAAGGGTTTGGTGATGTAGTCGTAGGCGCCCAGCTTCATGGCCTGGACCGCGGTCTCAATGGAGCCGTGGCCGGTCATGAGCGCGACTTCGGTGCGCGGCAAAATCTTTTTCACTCTTTCCAGGAATTCCAGGCCCGACATGTGGGGCATGACCATGTCGCTGAGGATCATGTGCACGGGCTGCTCTTCGAGCAGGGTCAAGGCGGATTCGCCGCTATCGGCTTCGAGGCAGACAAAACCCAGAGCTTCGCCGACGGTGACGCACAGGCGGCGAATGCTCTGCTCGTCGTCCACGATTAACAGGCGGATGCGAAGATCTTCCTTCTTGGTCAGAGAATTAGTCACGGCGCTTTCCCCAGGGTTTTGGTGACGACATCGATGAACTGCTGCACGCGAAAAGGTTTCTCCACGCAGGGAGCGCCGGTTTCGCGCAAGGTGGCGACGGTTTCTTCGTTGGCGATGTCGCCGGTGATAAACACGATCCGGGAAACCAGTTCGGGACGATGGCTGGCGATCCAGGCATGGACCTGAGCGCCATCGACGCCGCCGGGCGTGCGCATGTCGGAGACGACGCCGAGGAAGTCGCCGGTCTCGAGCAGGCGCAGGGCATCGACGCCGGACTCGCAGCAAACCACGGGATAACCGCTGCGCTCGAGCGTCCTCTGCACATAGGCCATGACGGCAGGATCGTCCTCGATGAGCAGCACGGGGATGGAAAAGGATCTGACAGCTTGAGTGTTCATTTTGGTATGACTCCTGCGGCCACGCCGACAGAGGCGGTGTGCGCCGCCGCGGGCAAGCGCACCACAAAAGTGGCGCCCTGGCCGTCGCTGTTGTTGTGGCAGAGAATTTCACCGCCGTGCTCCCGGACGATGCCGTAACAAATGCTCAAACCAAGGCCGGTCCCTTTGCCGACCTCTTTGGTGGTAAAGAAAGGATCGAAAATGCGGTCCGGATTGGAGATGCCCGGGCCGTTATCGCGGAAGGAAACTTCCACCGCGTTGCCGGCTTTGGTGCTCATGATCTCGATGCGCGCCGGACGGCCGACTTCGTGCACGGCGTCATAAGCGTTGTTGAGGATGTTGAGAAAGACCTGTTGCAGCTGATGAGCGTCGCCCATTACGTCGGGCAATTCTTCGTCGAGGTGTTCGATCACCTCGACGCCGTGGCTGGTGAAGTCGTAAGAGCGCAACTGGATGGTGCGGCGAAGGATGGTGTTGAGTTGCACCGGATTGCGCTGGGGCGGCATTTGCCGGGCGAAGCTGAGCAGATTCTGCACGATCTGCTTGGT
Source organism: Acidobacteriaceae bacterium (assembly GCA_003156805.1). Taxonomy (GTDB): domain Bacteria; phylum Acidobacteriota; class Terriglobia; order Terriglobales; family Acidobacteriaceae; genus Sulfotelmatobacter. Next base: position 59,112 of record PMHV01000048.1, read on the forward strand.
GCGCTGCGCCTCCTGCAGAATCACACGCAGATCCTTGCGCGCGCTCTCCGGCAGATCGGGATTTTCCATGAGCAAATCGGCAAAGCCGAGGATCGCAGTCAGCGGATTGTTGACTTCGTGAGCCACGCCGGAGACCAGGTGTCCCACGGCCGCCATCTTTTCCGCGTGGATCAGCTTGTCGCGCAGCACGGTGGAGTCGGTAATGTCGGTCATCAATACAACAATGCTGTTGATGTTGCCCTGCTCGTCGCGCATGGGGCTAAGATTGACGGAGAACTGGCCGGTACCACCCTGGCCGCGCACCAGCTGCAATTCCAGGTTGTCGACGGGCGCGCCCCGCAGGGTGGATTGAAACGCATCCGCCAGAGGACGAACAAAACCAGGGGCAGCGAGTTCGAGCAAAGGGCGGCCCAGCAGCGCCCGTTGTTCGAAGCCGGAATCCCGCCAGCGGCGATTGGCGTAGCTGATCAGGCCGACAGTATCGGCGACCAGAATCAGACTTTGGGTGTTGTTAAGAATTTTTCCCGAGAAATCGCGCTCCCGCTGCAGTTCCGACTGGTAGATGTGCAAGCCGGTGACATCCAGCATCAGGCCGCGCACCTGCAAAAGGTTCCCGAGATTGTCGTACAGGCCGAAAGCGTTGATGAGCACATAGATGGGCGCACCGTTCTTGCGCCGCAAGGTGGCCTCGAAGTTCCGCAAGACGCCGGTTTCCTCCATGGCCTTGGCGTGCAGCAGACGGTGGTCGGGTGAAAAATAGATCTCTGCGGGGATGTCAAGCTGCAGCAACTCGTCGCGGCTGGAGTAACCCAGCATCTGCACCAGAGCATCGTTGACCTCGATGAACCGGCCCTCGGGCGTGCTGAAGAACAGTCCTTCCTGGATGTTGTCGAATAATTCGCGATATTGACGCTCGGCCTCCCGGCGGTCGGTAATGTCCTTCAGCACGTGGATGGTCTGCAGGCCGTCGCCGGAAGGGCCGTGCACCCGCGAAGTAGAAACCAGAAACGAGCGGTCGAGCGCGGGATGAACGAACTCATCGCCGTCTTCGCCGAGAGCGCGGCAGAAGGGACAGGAGTAGGGCGCGGCGTCGCCGGCGGTGGTCAGCAGAGCGCGCATATTGACCCCGACCAGTTCGCTGGCGGCAATCCCAATCATGGCGGCTAAAGACCGGTTCACGCGCAAGACCTTGTCGGTTTCATCGTGCACTACGATGAAGTCCGTTATGGCGTCGAAGATTTCCAGCCAGTGCCGGTTGGCCTGCTCGGTGCGAGTGAACATGCGGGAGCTTTCCAGCGCCATTGCAGCGTGGCCGGCGACGGCCTCCAGCAGATTGCGGTCGTCCTGGGTCAAAGGCTGGGAAAGCCCGGAAAAACAGAGCAAGCCGGCCAGATCGCCATTGGGAGCAGGCACGCGCGCAATCACGCAGTCCTTCCATGCCAGAACTGAGGCCATCTGCGTGCCCAGCAGAGCGGCGGCATCGCCGGCGACGATGGCCTCAGGATGTTTGGCCGCCAATTCCGCGAAGGCCTGGCCAAGCCACCGGTGCAGGACTTGCTCCGGGACCTGGAGGTCACTGCCGGCACTGGATCTGTCGAAGGCATGGTCGGCCGTCTCCGCAGATTGCTTTTGTTCTTGCTGTTCTTCTTGCTCTGGTCCCGCTTGGCTTCCGTCCGTAAGCCGATTGGGCGGGAAGGTGTCGTCCGATTCGAGGGCAGGCGCAGAGAGAGCAGGCAAGGGATGCAGCGCAACCGACTGGAACCGTCCCTCGTGAAAAAGAGCGAACGCCCCGCCCCGCGCGCCGGTGAGCCCCACGGCAAGTTGAATGAATTTGCGGGCGAAATCTGGAACCTGCAGTACGCCACCGATTTCGCGGGCCAGTTGAATGAGGATTTCCGAGCGGCGGCGATGTTGCCGGGATTGATGCAGGCTGTGGGCAACTTCGAGCACTACGGAAACCTGGCCCGCCAAAACCCGCGCCCGGCGGATGTCTTCCTGGGAAATGCCGGTGTTGTCGAGGCGATCGATCACTCCGAACATCCCCAGAACCTGACCGTCAGCGCTGAGCAGGGGCACCGACAGCAACTGCCGGGCCTGAAACTGCGCGATCGCGTCGAGATTGGCGCCCGGCAATTGGTTGAGATCGTCGGACCAGAAAACCTCTTTTGCCCTCAGGGTGCGGGTTGCGATGCCTTCGGGAAATACGGTGTTGACCTGCTCGGGTCCGTTTGGTGTGACCGCATAGCGAACGCGAAACTGGTCCTCTTCCAGTAAGGCGATGAAGCAGCGGCCGAATCCCAAGAAGTCGACCGCGCGCACCACAAAGGCGCGCAGAAAGTGTTCCAGGTCTCCGCTGGAATTCAGCTCGGAAGATATCTCCAGCAATTTGTGCAGTTCGTGAGCCTGAGCCTGAGCGGTGGCGCTGAGTTCGGCGTGGGCCAGCGCAACCGCGCCGAAGCCGGCAATCGCGGAGACCAGAGATTTTTCTTCCGGGGTAAAGGTGCCCTCCTCGCGCGGGTAAACCAGAATGGCTCCCTGGCTTCGCGAAGTCCGGAAGGGCGCGGCAATCAACATACCGGGAGAAACCAGCCCGGCCAGGGAATGCAGATCGCCGCTCAAAGAGATGGCGACAGCCTCCCCGGCGGAGACGGCACGTTGCGCCAGATCGGCTGCAAAGCGCACAGTCTGGCGGTCGTGGCGGGCCCGCACCGAGTGGGCAAGCTGCGGGGTTTCGGCGGCCACGGCGCGCAATTCGAACGGTCCCTGCTGGCGAACCAGGACGCACACCAACTGGGTGCGCAGCAACAGGCGGATGCGGTCGGCCAAGGCTTCGATAACGGAATCTCCGTCCGGCGTGCCATGCAGAACCTGTGCGACGTCGGCCAGAATTTCGGCGCGGCGATGCTCTTCCCGCGAGGCCTCGCCGATACGGGTCGCTTCGAGCAGGCTGCCCAGTTGGCCGGCCAGGATGGTGGCTTTGGCCGCCAAATCGTCATTGAAGAAGGCTGCCTCGGAGTCGTGCAGAAAGCTGGCGGCCCCAATGACCTGGTTGAAAACTACAAGGGGAGCAGACATCAAGGAGCGCGCCTGAAATTCGGCCGCTGCGGGGTAGGTGGCAGAATCCAAATGGTTTACGAACAGCGTGCGGCGTTGCCGCACGGCCTCGGCGGTCACCGCGCTGTGCTGGGGATGCAAGCGCAGATTGCGGAAGCGCTCCGCCATTTTTCCGTCGGCCTCTTCACCCACCAGTTCGTCGCCCGCGCAGCGCCAGAAATAAACGCCGCTGACCTGGAAAAATTCGCGCGTAGTGCGGCAGAAGAACTGAATCAGAGAACTGCTTTCGGTCCGTTCGGAGGCCCGGGCAGCAATCTGCAGCAGCAGGCTTTGAAAGGCCTCGTCCGAGCCCGGTCGCCGACCGGTTTCCGGAGACAGCATCGATTTGCCTCCGCCCATGCTCAGAGCGCCACCACGCCGGGACAGCAGATTTGTGAGACTCCCAAGTGCTTGAATCTAAGGGAAAAGTACAGTGCCATCTCATTTTGAGTCAAGGAAAATGGGGGACCGGGGTGCCCAACTGTGAAACGCGGCAGTTCTAGATCTCAGTTTGAGAAGTGGCGGCCGCACAGACAAACGCATGAGACGGTGCTAACCCGGCGGCGTCCCCGTACATGCCGGAAGACTCAAGCTAAGTCTTGATTTTGCAGATAGATCACTAGAGTGACTTTGGTTTTCTCGAAAACGGACCGGTGGTACGGGTGTTGCTTGAGACGGAGTGCCAGGAACACTTGTCGAGGAGGGGGGACCTGTGTCTTTGCGGAAGGTAGGAGCATGGTTCGCTGTGCTGGCGACGGTGGCAGGGATGGGCGTCGTACCGTCGAGGGCGCAGCAGGCTCAGGACGAACTCGTGCGCCGCGCCAAGAGCAAGGTGCAGGCGACCTACCCCGACTTGGCAAGAAGAATGGGCCTCAGCGGCACGGTGAAGGTGGAGGTCGTGGTATTGCCGAATGGCACGGTAAAGGAAGCTAAAGTCGTGGGCGGGCATCCGGTATTGGCGGCGGCGGCGGTGGAAGCGGTGAAGAAGTGGCGCTTTGAACCAGCCGCGGCGGAGAGCAGCGGGGTGGTGGAGTTCAAGTTCGAGCCTCATCAATAGCGGCAAGCGTGGAGCGGTGGCCGGAGCGGCCCTGAAGGAGCAAAACGGCATGACGATTCGCAAGAAGCTGTACAAGAACTTCGGAATGATTCTGTTGGCGGTGGTGGTCCTGTTCATCGTCAACCTGCTGGCGGTGCAGCGGGAGCATGCCGCCAAGGCCGCGGCCGCGGCTTCGCTGCAACTGGCCGATACCACCGATGCCGCGCGCTTTCAGATGATGCAAAACCGGCTGTACCTGAGCAACTACCTGCTCAGCGGCGACACCCGTGAAGTCGACCGCATGAACGACGGGCTGCACTCGCTCGACGCCAAGCTGGACGAAGGCAAGGCCCTGGCCAACTCCGATCAGGAGAAATCGGCGCTCAGTAAAGTTCAGCAACTGGAGCAGTCGTGGGGCAAGGAATTCGCGCAGCCGTTGATCGACAAACGCAAGGATGTGGACTCGGGCAACGCCACCGTGGCCGAGCTGCAGATCTATTACCTGCAGAAAGACGCTTCGTCGTGGGTGAAGAACTCCACCGACGCGCTGGATGTGGCGGACGTGGAAAATCGCAAGCTGGTCGATGCCCGGCGCAAGTCGGATGAGACCGCCAGCGCCTTGACCATCCTGGCCTCGATCGTGAGCACCTTGGTCGCGCTGGGCCTGGGTGGAGTGATTGCCTTCCGCACCGCCAAGTCCATCACCGAGCCGCTGACCAACCTGATGACGGTGGCGCGGCAAATCGGCAACAGCGGCGATCTGGAACACAGCATCGACGTAAACCGGGACGACGAAATCGGAGAACTGGCGCGCACCTTCACCAAGATGGTCACCTACCTGAAGGAAATGGCGGGAGTCTCGGAGTCGATCGCGGGCGGCGACCTGACCGTGGAAGTAAAGCCGCGCTCCACCCACGACACGCTGGGCAACGCCTTCGCGCGCATGGTGGTGGGTCTGGGCCGGCTGGTGCGCAGCGTGCGCGACGCTTCGTCGCAGGTAGCCAGCGCCAGCGGGCAGGTGGCCAATGCGTCGGACGATTCCGCCAAGATCGGCCTGCAGACTTCCTCCGCCATCGATGAAGTCACCAGCACCATGCACGAGATGAGCGTGAATGTGCAGAACATGGTGAAAAGCACGCAGGTGCAAGCCTCCAGCGTCAGCGAGACTTCGGCTTCGATCGACCAGATGGTGGCGTCGATCCAGCGCGTGGCCGATACCGCCAAAGTTCTGCTCGACATCTCCAACCGCTCGCGCGAAGAAGTGCACAGCGGCATTTCCACCATGGAGAAAGCCACTGACGGCCTGAACAAGATCAACGTGACCATCACCGCTTCCGGAGAAATCATCGGCGCTCTGGGACAACGCGCCGACGACATCGGAAAAATCATCGAAGTCATCGACGACCTGGCCGAGCAAACCAACCTGCTCGCCCTGAACGCAGCCATCGAGGCGGCGCGCGCCGGCGAACACGGCCTGGGCTTCGCGGTGGTGGCCGACGAAGTGCGCAAGCTGGCGGAAAAATCGGCCCAGTCCACCAAGGAAATCTCCGAACTGATCCAGAGCATTCAAAAGGAAGCGCGCAAGGCGGTCGAGAATATGGAACGCTCCACCGGAATCGTGAACGAAGGCCTGGATCTGGGGGGCGAATTGAACGCCGCTCTGCGAAAGATCTCGAATGTGGTCACCGAGGTCTACAAGTTTGCCCAGGAGATCGGCGCGGCCACCAACGAGCAGTCGCATGGCTCTTCGCAGATTGCGCGCGCCACCACCCGGCTGAACGAAATCACACACGAAATCAACTCGGCGGTGGAAGAGCAGGCTTCGGGAGCGCAGGCTGTGGTGAAGGCCATGGAGCGGATGCGCGAACTGGTGCAGCAGTCGACTTCGAGTTCGACGGAACTTGCCGCCTCGGCGGAACAGATGTCGAAAATGTCGCGCGGGCTGCTCGACTTTATGGACCGCTTCACGCTGGAGGATTCCGCGGCCCACGCCGCCGATCGCGACGACAAGTCGCGGCGCGTGGCAGCCGGAGCCCATTTCTAAGGGAACCGATGAACCGCGAACTTCATGTCGTGGGCTTTAGGGTCGGCCGCGAAACTTACGGTGTGCCCATCACTTCCCTGCACGAGATTGTGCGGGTCCCGGAGATCACCGCCGTACCCGACGCCCCCGATTACCTCGAAGGCGTCATTAATCTGCGGGGCAAGATCGTCTCGGTCATGGATCTACGCAAGCGCTTCGGCGACCCGCAAGCCGTGTTGACCAGGCAAAACCGCATCCTGGTGGTGGAACACTCCGGCAAGCTGGCCGGACTGATCGTCGATTCGGCGTCGGAAGTGCTCAAGATTCCCGCCGAAGATGTGGAAGCTCCGCCCTCGGCATTCCAGGAAGGCGGGCTGAATTGTGTGACAGGACTGGGCAAGGTCAAAGGACGGCTGATCGTGCTTCTGGATATGAACAAGCTGCTGGCTCCGGGCAGCCTGCAAACCGCCGGCGCAACCGCGACTGGCAAGACTGCGAAAGCTGAGGCGCGCGGAGCGTCCGTCCGCTAGGCAGCAAGCCAGACGGCGTTTTTTTAGCACTGTTCGGGGAACGAGGCAGAGCATGGCGACACCCGGAGCGGCACCCGCGCCCATATTGACGGAAGCGGAACTGCGGCTGCTGCAGGCGCTGGTGTATCACGAGTGCGGCATGCACTTCGACGAACGCCGCACCCATTTCCTGCAGGATCGCCTGCTGCGCCGTCTGCGGGAGTGCCGCGCCGATTCGTTTTACGCCTACTACCGGCTGCTGGTCAGTCCGGAGGGTAAACAGGAACTGTGCAAGCTGCTGGAGAACCTGACCGTCAACGAAACCAGCTTCTTCCGCCACAAGGCGCAACTGGACCTGTTTCAGAAGCACGTTCTGGAGGAGTTGTTGAAGCACAAGCAGGCGCGACGGGAGTACTGGGTCCGCGTGTGGAGCGCGGGCTGCTCCACCGGGCAAGAGCCGTACACGCTAGGCATGCTGGCGGTCGATGCCCTGGCCTACTACTACCTGCGCAATCCCTTACCCATGGAAGCGCCGCTGCCTAAACCCTTGATTCCTCTGCCCTGGCGGGTGGAAATCCTGGCCAGCGACATCAGCTATTCCGTTCTCCGCACCGGGCAAGAGGGTATTTACAGCGAGAGCCAGATGGCTTCAGTGGATTACAGCTTCCGCCTCCGTTACTTCGACAAAGTGGGAGACCGCTATGCCGTCAAGAAGGCCCTGAAAGAAATGGTGCACTTCGACTTCCATAACTTGAAGACGGAATATCTGCCTCAGCGCAACGATGTGATCTTCTGCCGCAATGTGATGATGTATTTCGACGAAGCGGAGCAGAAGCGTTTGATCGAGAAATTCTACCGCTGCCTGAATCCGGGCGGCTATTTGTTTGTGGGCCATGCGGAGAGCCTGCTGAGCCTGACCGAGAAGTTTCATATGGTGCATCGCGACAGCGGCACCGCCTATCAGCGGATCGAGGTGCGAGAGTGACCCATCCCCCCGACGATCGTGGAGCGGAATTGCGCGAGTTGTTCGCCGAGACCTCGCAGGAACTGCTGCAGGCGCTGAACGAAGACGCCCTGAAGCTGGAGCAGCATCCCGGCGACGAAGAGCCCGGTGACGAAGAGCCCGGCGTCGAAGAGATTGTGCGCTCCATCCGCCGCACCGTGCACACGCTGAAGGGAGATTCGGCGGCCTGCGGACTGCGCGAGCTCAGCGAACTGGCGCATCAGTTCGAGGACGCGCTCTCGCTGGAAAGCGCCGTGGCCCATGCCGCCGTGGCCGAAATCGCGCTCGCCGCCGCCGACCTTTTCGGCGCCATGATTGCCGCCTATCTGCGCGGCGGGAAACTTCCGGCAACCAAAGACCTGCGCCAGCGGATCACGCAGTTGACGGCCGCTCCGGCGGCAAGAAAGACGGGAAAGAACAAGGAAAAAGCGGAGCCGGAACTGAAGCCCAACAAAGAATTGAAGCCGAACATAGAATTTAAGCGGAACATAGAATTTAAGCCGAACAAAGACTGGACCAAAGCCGAAAAATTGGCCATGGCCAAGGCCCAGGCCGCCGGACTGGCGCTGTATCACGTGCTGGTGAAGATCGACCCTCACTGCACCATGCCCATTGCCGGACGCCAGCTCATCTACAATGCCATCCTCAGCGTCGGGCAGGTCCTGGTCATGCGGCCCGAGCCAACTTCGCCGGCCGGCTCCAGGCAAGTCGAATTCGTTTTGGGCAGCGGCCAGCCCGCGGAAACAATTGCCGCCAAGTGCCGTATTCCGACGATTGCCGCCGATGTCAGTGTCTCGCTCGTTGCCGCTGCCGCTCAACCGGGCGTGGCAACAAAAACTTCCGCTCCCGCCGATACGGCAATCTCGTCCCCGGCTGTGGATGCCGAGACAGAGAGCCTTACGGAAGAAAGCCCGGTTGCGGCCCCGCCATCCGGCCTATCGCCGGTGGCACTGGAAAACATCCTGCGAGTGGAAGCTGGACGCATCGACAGCGTTCTCAACCTGGTGGGTGAGTTGATTATCGGCAAGTCGATGCTGCAGCAGGCGCTCAATGAATTTGGCAAGCGCTACGCCAAGGATCCGTTGCGCGGCCGTTTTGCCGATGCCATGGCATTCCAGGCTCGTGTACTCAACGATCTGCAGCGCTCAGTGATGAAGATTCGCATGGTTCCGGTGGAGCAATTGTTCCGGCGCTTTCCGCGGATCGTGCGCGATGTCGCCCGGCAATGCGGCCATGAAGTGGATTTGATATTGAGCGGTGAGCATACCGACTTGGATAAAGGCATTCTTGATGCCATCGCCGAGCCGCTGACTCACCTGGTGCGCAATGCCGTCAGCCACGGAATTGAGCCGGCCGAAGAGCGGCGCCGCCTCGGCAAACCGCCGCGCGGCACGATCCGGCTGAACGCCCTGCACCAGGGCAATCAGGTGGTGGTCGAGGTCAGCGACGACGGCCGCGGCATCGACGCCGATCGCATCCGAGCCAAGGCCATCGAACTGGGGATGTTGACCGGCGAAGAGGCCGCGCGCCTCTCCGACGCCGAAACTCTCGATTTCATCTTCCGCCCTGGCTTCAGCACCGCCGAGCAGGTAACCGAGGTCTCCGGCCGCGGCGTCGGCATGGATGTGGTGCAAAGCGTATTGCAGCGCCTGAAAGCAACCATCCATGTAGAGACGCGGGCGGGCCAGGGCACAACCTTCCGCTTGAAGCTGCCGCTGACCCTGGCCATCATCAAGGCCCTATTGTTCTGGGTAGAGCAACGGCTCTATGCCATCCCGTTGAATGCGGTGGTGGAAATTGCGCGCACCACGGAAGACGAAGTTCACCAGGTCGATAACTATGAAGTCCTGCAGCTGCGCAACCAGGTGCTGCCCGTGCTGCGCATGGGACGCCCCGCTCCCGCCGAGCAGGACCGCAAATCCCGCAAGCTGTTCGTTTTGGTGATCTCCGTAGCAGAAAAACGGTTTGGACTCATCGTCGATGCACTCGAGGGAGAAGAAGAGCTGGTCATCAAGGCTCTCGACGACCAGACGTTCCAGACCGATTTGGTGAACGGCGCGTCCATTCTGGGCGATGGAAAGGTTGTGCTCATCTTAAATCTTCCGGCCGTGGTGGAACACCTGGCGCGTTCGCGCGCCCGGCAGCTAGGTCTCGCCAGCAGCGGTCTGCTGTTGACCTACGCCGATCGTGCGCGACTGGTGCTGGGCGCCGCAGGAGGCCAGGCATGAACCCAGGCATGAATAAAGTTCGCGTCCTGGTGGTCGATGATTCGGCGCTCATGCGCAAGCTCATTCCGCAGATGCTGGAAGCCGACGGTTCCATCGAAGTGGTGGGCACCGCCATGGATGGAAATTTCTGCCTGCGGAAGCTCGAAGAATTGAAGCCGCAGGTGGTCACCCTCGATCTGGAAATGCCCGGCATGAACGGAATCGACACACTCAAGGAGATCATGCGCCGGCATCCCGTACCAGTAATCGTGGTGAGTTCGCACAGCACTGAGGGCGCCTCCGTCACTCTGAAAGCGCTGGCCCTGGGAGCGTTCGATTTTGTGACCAAGCCGAAAGACGCTTCGGCCGTGACTGTAACGGCCGCCGAACTGATTGCAAAGATCAAAGCTGCAGCCGGCTGCAAAGTTGTACGCGCCGGATTGGCAACGGCGATTCCGGCGCGTCCCGTCAAGATCCTCGCCGGAAAATCCGTGCATGCGCCCAACAAAATCGTCGCCATCGGAGTCTCTACCGGTGGACCGCAGGCGCTTGAATTCCTGCTCGCGCAATTGCCCGGAGATTTTCCCGGAACCATCGTCGTGGTGCAGCACATGCCGGAAGGCTTTACCGAGATGTTCGCGCGCCGTCTCGACGAGTCGTGCCCGCTGCAGGTGAAAGAGGCCCAATCCGGCGACGTTCTCGAGGCCGGGCGCGTGCTGATTTGCCCTGGCAGCCGGCATCTGCGAGTGAAGCGGCTGCCCTTGGGAGACGTGGCCGTGCTGGGCGATGACGCCAGGGTCAACGGGCATCGTCCCAGTGTCGATGTCTTGTTCCACAGCGTGGCCCAGGAATTCGGATCGCAGGCCATCGCCGCGCTGATGACCGGCATGGGCGACGACGGAGCCGAAGGTCTGGGAGCGGTAAAGAAAGCGGGCGGCTTGACCATCGCGCAGAGCGAAGANNGGCTACGCCACGCGCGTGGTGGGTCTGGATTCGCTGGCGGCCGTACTGCAGGCGGCGTGCCGCCACCATGAAGGTCACGGCGAAAGCGGCGCGGCGGTTCGAGCCGGGCATTGAATCGGCGGTATGGAATCAAGCCGAGGCGCAGGCCGTAAGGTCTGTGGCTTGGGCCGGCGGCAAGCCGCCGGAGTGGAGTTCAAAAGGGAGGTTGTGATGGAGCAGTTTCAAGCAGTCAAACGCAGCAAGGACGGTCA
>PMHV01000017.1 GCA_003156805.1 Acidobacteriaceae bacterium
GGCTCCGGTCGGAATGACAAGTGGTTGAATCCTCATTTATGGTTGTCCTGGCAAAGGTGGGCCGGTCCCCCATGGAAGAAGAACAAATACGTGAAGCCCTGAATGCGCACTGGCACGCGTCGGCAGTCGGCGACGCAAATGCGGAACACGATATTTACGATGACGACGCCATTTGTGACTATCCCCAGTCAGGCGAGCGAATCCTCGGGCGCAGCAATTTGCAGGCCTTGCGAAGTCATCATCCCGGCAAGCCGTCCGGCTTCGAGGTCAAGCGGATTCTCGGAAACGGTGATCTGTGGATCACGGAATATACAATCGCCTACCAGGGGCGACTGGCATACACGGTGAGTATTATGGAGTTCCGCAACGGCAAGGTCGTCCACGAAACACAGTATTTCGGGGATCCCTTCGAAGCGCCAGCCTGGCGGGGGCAATGGGTTCAGCAGATCGCGTAATGCCACACTGAGGGTGAGGAAATTTGCTTGGCGGATAGCCGACCATTGACGTCAGGCAGTGAGACTTCCCTATTGGTCGAGCTTTCCGAAACCGCATGATTCAGATAGGGCTGTTACGTTCAGCCTCCGGAGAACGCATGTGCGTGAGGTGGCCGGACGCTTTGTTCAAATCACGATAGGTCCCGATTAACATGCCTTCCGTCGAAGTGATCCAGTTGGCCATCCGATTCGAGGAGATAGCAACAGGATCGTCGGCCACTCGGAAACGATCCAGAAACGGGCTTGGAGGACATCAATGTTCGCCTCCCAGAAGCCGACTTCTGGATCGTAAAAGCTAGTCGGTCCGGTTTGTGAGGGTAATGTTCTGTTAACAACAATTTTCGAAGTAGGCGATATAATCTTTGGCCATTCTGAGGTTGTCAGGGCCGACGTTGAACTGTTGGCTCGTGACTTAATCCAAGAAATCCCAACCTACTCAAGAAGGAGGCCACATGACCCAAATCAGTGCTACACAGCAAGGCAGCAAGCAGGCAGATGACAAGAATACAATTCGTTTAACAGCCAGGCAGCGACTTGGCAGAGGAGCCTGAAGGCTACATTAAGCGACTGAAGCAAACAGGGATGGTCAGGGGAGGCTTCTCATCGTGTACTACAAATGTCGTTAGGGAACGATCAGGATTGGAGCTCGCCAGAAAGTTGCCTTCTGGGTTGTCGGGTCAAGGATCGTGATCTGGCAGTCGTAATTCCCGGCTGCGAGACGATCGATGTCAACGATGAAGCTGAAAGGCATAGTTCCAAGCCGGCTGGTGGTACTAGGAACGCCCGCAGTGGGTGGGGTCTCAAGAACTTTGTTGCCACCGAGATAAAGGCTGACGAAAGCGAAAAGAGGCTGGCTCGCGGGCGGGCTACCGTGCGGAGGCTGCTTATAGGCCTGGAGGTAGACGTACATCTCGTGACTCGTACTGAAGACTCGAGTCACGCTCGGGACCAGCTTCTTTCCGTTTTGGACGAGGGGGTTGACCGCGACTTCTTTTTCCTTGTGCGNNGAGCTGATGGGGACGCGCTGGTCCTCTTTGTTCAGGTTGGGGATTACGAAGACGGTTTGATAGGTACCGATTCTCCCCGTCTCGTCGTCGCGTGCCAGGAACTTGATCATGTACTTTCCGGGCAGAAGGGTAAAACCTGTGTCGTACTCGATGGGGCGCCGGGCGAGCTCAACGGCGGTCGCGTCGGAGAGCTTAATGTTGACATGGTCGCGGACGTTGGTGACGGTAGTGCCACCGACGAGGTCTTTAATTTCACCGACGAAGTCGATCAGGGTATGCTCGGCGCCGCCACGCTTGGCGAGAGCGAGCTCGCGTCCAGGGATCTTAACGACGATGGGGACGAAGTATTCGGCCCGGTTGAGCTGAAAGTGATCGATCTCCATCGCGATGGAGAGTTCGGTAATGGGGTCGTCGAGCATCAACGCGTCTTCGAGTTGACGCTCTTTGTCGACAGCAGTAAAGCGGCTGAACAGCTTATCCGCGTAGTAGCCCTGGCGGTAAGTAAGGTTCGCGCTGGAATCGTTCGAGAGGGAGACTTTGACGCGCCGGAACCTACCGTTCTGGACTTTGTTGCTGGTGTAGTAGCCAATAATGTAGTAGTCCGAGATCGCTTCCTGGGCCTGCACGATGCCGCGGGTGAGGTCATTGTTATCAAAGAGCGCTTTGCCTCCAGTGTCGCCGGCAAGGGCAAAGAGAGTGTCCTGCGACTGCTGAAAGTTGTTGGTGGTGGCGAGCGCGGCGGCGCCTGTGTACATGCCGGAGTTGCCGGGCGANNGATGCCGTTGAGGCGGAGGCCGCCGGCGAAGTAGATGAGGGACTTTTTCTCGTTCAGCTGGCCGAGCATTTTGGCCGCGGTTTGCAGGGCAGAGAGCTGGCGGTCCGTGTTGAAGACGTTAAACTCACTGTCGTCCTGGCCAAACGCGGCTCCCGTATCGGCGCTGCCGGCGTCGTCGATGGTCTCGACCGACCCTTGGCCCTCGCCCACGATCATGGTCTGGAGGATGCTGAGCAACTTGTTGCGATCGCCGGTGAAGTCCTGCAGGATGTCGACCGAGCCGCCCTGGTAGCGGAGGATGGCTACGAGATCGACGGTTGTCATTTGCGTGCGGAGGAATTGTTCAGCCGCAGAAAGGGCGCGGAGCTGGTCAGCCGGGCGCATCGCAGACATGTCGAAATAGAGAGCCAGCAGGCGGCGATTCTTGTAGCGTTCGCTGTCCGGAGTTTCAGGCGCGACCTGTGTGCGAGCGAGACGCTTGTAGAGCTTGAGCTCTTCGGAGCCGGGCGGTGCGACCGGCAAGGGCAATGCGTTCGCGGCAAGGTCCTGGTGCTCGCAGAAGGTGATCTTCTGTGGTGCGCCGTCCTCGGTGATCGCGAAGTCCTGTGCGGTGAGTCCAAGGATGAGTTTTCCCTGCTTATCCTTCACCACCACTGTTTCGACGACCAGTTGCGACTTGACCGTGACAGTGAAAGTCCCCGACTCGCCAGGAGGCGTGTTCTGACCGGTCTGCTGAGCGGGTGCGTGGGCGGCGGCTAGTAGAAGGAAAATGGCCGGCAGCATCCTCATCTCAGAACTCATTTCAGAATTCATCTTTAGAACCTCAGGCGCAGCGAGGTTTCGAGACTGCGCATCGGATTGGCGGCAATCGGGAGGCCGAATTGCGTACTGTTTACGGTCGTGTTCCAGCCGGTGAAGACACCGTGGTTGAGCAGGTTAGTTGCATCCACGCGCAGGTCCAGGTAGAAGCGTGAACTCGGGCGGAAGGAGCGCACGAACGAGCCGTCGAGGCTGAACTGGTCAGGGCCGGTAATCGAGTTCCTGCCTGCAGTTCCCCATTGGCCCGGCAACGGTGCCGTGTAAGCTGCGGTGTTGAGATGCACGCCGGCCGGCGACGCGTAGATGGAAGCGCCTGTGGAGTCCGGTCGGATCGTGCCGGTGAATCCGGTTCCTGGCACGGCCGCCAGATAAACAGGCGTTTCTGGCAAGCCCGTTCCGGCGATGATCGTNNTGCAGATTGAGCAGGTGACGTTGATCAAAAGTGGAAAGCGAACGCTCGGCATGCAAATCGAGCCAGTTCTGCGCGATGGCCGGTGTTGGCGCGGCCGGGCTCTGAGTCGGCGCGCCGGCGGATGTAGAATCAGTCGAGCCTTGCGTGCTGGCGGTGACGTGACCCAGTCCACCTAGTTGAGCATCGTCGTCGATCGATTTCGAGAATGTGTAGAGGAGCGATGCGGTAAAACCGTTGCGCAGCCTGCGGCGCAGTTGGACCTGGCCCGCTTGACGCGTGGAGTCGCCACCCGAAGTTTGATAGACGAAACCCGAGGGGCACGTGGGACAAGGGTTCGCTGCGCCGATCGGGTAAGTGTTAGGAAGAAATTGCTGAACGCCCCGCTCGCCTTTGACACCGAGGTAAGTCGCAGTGAGCTGGACCGCCGACGGCAAATCGCGCTGCACCGACAACTGCCAAGCCTGTGCGTAACCTACCCTGAAGTTAGGATCGACTGCAAAGGTGTCGGGCGTGATGGACGAACATGGATTGAAACCGTTTGCTAGCGTGAGTGGACACGCGGCACCGTTCTGCACGCTCAGACTCTTCGAAAACGGGGCTTGCTGGGCAAGATCAAGCGCGGTCGTCTGGTAGACAGACGTATCGTGATAGACGCCGTAGCCGGCACGGACAACGATGGTTGACGCCGGAATCGGCCGCCACGAGACGCCAACGCGTGGTTCAAAGCCGAGCCTGTCCGGGCGAATGAGCGAACTGGGATAGTGGTTGCCGGTGAGCGGGCCCACTGGATCGGTGCCGAGGACGGGAGCGACGGCGGTGAAATCAGGAGCGACGTCAAGGTTGACGAGCCGGCCGTGGATCTCAGTGATCGGCGCGCCGTACTCCCAACGCATGCCAGCATTGATCGTGAGCGTCGACAGGATGCGCCAGTCATCTGCGGCGTAGGCATCGTAGACGAGCTCGCGGAGATATTTGTTCGCATTGCCAAAGGCGACGGAGCTCGTGTCTGGCACGCCGATCAGGAAGTCGGCCAGGTCGGAGCCGCCAGTCGTTACGCTGTTGGCCGTGCCCTGGGTTGCTGCGCCGGTGAATGTGAAAATGCCGCGCGGGTTCTGCTGGAAGAAATCGTTGAACTGTTGCTTGCGAAAGTCGCCACCGATAGTGATGTTGTGTCGGCCGCGATACAGGGCTGTCGACCCCGAAAAGCCGTCGGTGCGGGCGCGATTGAATGAGCTCAGCCCGTCGCTGAGGGCGGCGATGCCACTTGAAAAGTTCAGCGTGGGCGGCCCCCAGTTGGATGGGTCCTGATCGTTGCCGAGAATGCCCGCTGCGCCCGAGATGTTTTCGCGGTTTTCAAAATAGGGCACGATGTTGGTTCTGAGCCGGCTGAAGCGATAGCTGGCGTAGACGAACAAATGCTGACTGAAGCGGTGCGCCCAATTGACGTTGGCGTTGATGCCGAGGGTATCGGTGGTATCCGTGAAACCGAACAGGTTGGAGTTGCCCGCCCTCGTACTCTGAAAGTTGAAGCTCCCATAGAGTTCGTCTTTGCGGCCAAGCGTTTTATCCAGGCGCGACTGCAGCGCATCCTGATGGGTGCTGTTGAGAACGGGTACCTGGTAGTTATAGAGCGAATCACCAACAATATTTGGCAACGGATAAAGCTGCAACAGGGCCTGCGCCTGCGGGCTGACAGGAACGACATTGCCAGGGAACGGTAGGCCGGTTGCGGGGTTGAAGACGACGACCGGTTGACCGAGAGGGTTGAGAAGGCCTGCGAGATTGCCCATCCTTTCTTCCGGGGTAGGTACGAGGCCAGACTCAGTCGCGGCGACGTGGTCACGCGTCCACTGGTAGGCAACGAAGAAAATGGGACCGTGCGGCAGCAGATGCGGGATCTTGATCGGTCCTCCAAGGGTAAAGGCGCCGGTGATGCGATTGTAGAAAGCCTTGGGAGTTTCAAGCCCGCTGAGCGAGTAGGGACGTGCGTCAAGCGCGGAGTTGTCGAAGATGGCGGCAAGCCCGCCATTGTAGAGACTCTTGCTATTCGCTCTTCTGTTCCCGAAGGCCTGGTCAAGCGAGAATCTTGAGGTCGCCGCGTTGTTGACGCTCCCGTTGACTAGGAATCCGTCCGATGCCTGTTCGTTCGCTTCCTCCTGCGGCTTCGGGATCTCGGAAAGATTTGAAGCATCGGCTGCGGCAGGCTTCTTCGTTGCCACTGCGGAACTCACGGTTAGCGGGGAATTAGGCGCTAGTTTCGTGCGCGCCATCATCTGGTTAAGATCGAGCAATGTCAATTCAAACTTCCCCGCAGGAGTATTCGGGGTGATGGTCACTTCGGCTGCGAGCGTCGAGAAGCCCTGCATCTCGATCTCGACCCTCGCAGGTCCATCTACCAGGTCGGTGAAGGTGAACAGACCTCCCTGGTCAGAGACAGTAGTGACGCTCTTCTTCCCTTGCGTCACCGTGACCGTGGCTCCGGGCACAGGCCAGCCATGGAAGGTGACTTGGCCGTGATATGGCGAAGCGGAAGCTAGCGCGGGAAGTGCGAGCGCTGCTAGCGTGCAAAGCAGGGCGCAAGCCAGTTGGAAGGTTCGATGCACTCGCCGCTGTGACACCGCTTTCGCTTCTCCCCAAGTTTCATTCCGCGTCAGTTTTCCGAAGGCTTCTCGACATGGTCGATGACGAGAACCTCGGCGGGTGCCTTGGTGGCGTCAAGCTTAAGCCCTATCTGCTCCTGGATCGCGGTATACAGCCCCGGCGGCGCCGTGGCGCTGTCCGTTGGCGGAGGAATCTTGGCTCCCATGCCGCCGAACTGCGAATCGTCGGGCGTCCACCTGAGGGTGAAGTCGAACCTTCCGTTTAGTCCGGTCTGATCGAGGACCGGGCGGTCAAGCACGGCCTCCTGCATCAAGCCGGCGAAGTCAGCCATATTTGCATTGGTAACATGCAGATCACCTAGCGCATGGAAGAAAAGCCCCGGAAGCCCATTCGGATCCCCTTCACTCTTGGTCAACTTTTGCCCGGTCTTCGCGACGGACAGCACATAGACCGAAAGCTCTTTCTTGTCGCGGTGAAAAGTGAGTTTGAAGCGCTCGACAATCAGCTTCTGCAACATGCCTTTCCATTGCTTGTCGCTCGGTGCGCCTTCACCATCGGGCTGCGCATCGATATCGAATTTATCCGTCTCTGCCCAACTCGGGGCACCCATGACTTGTTTGGCATGGACTCCGTAGGCAAACGAGATCATCTCATTGAGTGAGACGTTGATCGTCTGGAAACGACGCCCCCTGACGAGGAACGCTTTGCGCTGCTCGTCCGGTTTGGTCGGCTTGATGGTGGCGACCTCGAAGCTGGGTGAAACATTCGCATCCATCGGCGGCAGTTTCGGCGGCGGCGCCGGAATGGTCCATTCCGTTTCGGGCGTAGCACGCGTCAGATTAAGGGGCAGAGGGTTTGGCCCTTGACTCCAGTTGCCAGTAATCGACTTGCCGTCCGCGCTCAGCTTGCCTTCGTACGTGCCGCCGATTGCCGTGAGCGACATCTTCACCGTCGTACCCTCCAGCGTAATTTTGGTTACTGGAAGGGGAGCGCCACCCTGGTCGATGCTGTAGAAAACCGCTTTGTATCCGCCACCGTCCGCCTTTGAGATCTTGACCACCGTTCGCAGATCTTGGCCGGCGTGGAGAGTGCCCTGCCAGGTGTCGGCGATGCTCGTTGTCGGATTTTCCGCCGTGGATTGGGCACGGACCTGCGTGATGTGTACCAGGCCAAGAAAGACTGGCGCGGCAATCGCGGCAACTGCGGCCATGGTGAGCAACAGTTTTCTGCTGAAATCGAGCTTGCGTGCAACCTGTTCCGTCATGATGCGCACAATCCTCCTCCTCTTAGCTTCCAATCGATACACGGTCGTTTGGATCGTCGTATAGGCCGGCCTTTGCTTCGACGGAAAGGCTTCTTGGATTTCACGAATCGAGCACTCTCCTTGTCCAAAGCGCCTCCATAATCTGAAATTCCAGTTTCGACAACTTTCTGGGCCGTGCCACGTCCGCCTCCTATGGCTGTTCGATTGTTTACTACACCTGTTTGTAAAGATCAAGAGCGTCTGTTAAACTCGCCAAGAAATGGGGATACCTCTACTTCAAACTCTTAGTCCCATTGCTAGGTCAAGGGTCAAGGAAGGAACAGTTGCCTTCCTGGTCTCTTGATCTTCGTGTAGGCAGCAACCCGGAAACGGGCTTCGCGGAGATTGGAGCATTTCCTCGAAGCCGACTTCCGAGCGGAATAATTTCCCGTTAGCTACGTAATCCCCAGAATCGGACGCCAATAGGGTCCAGCTGCCAGGAACAGATTTCCGGCTAGTTCACTGACTCGGTTGTTGCTGGGGTGCTGGGGTCTTTCCCATGAGATATTGATCGAACCAGGCGATGGTGCGCCGGATGGAGTCAATCTGGTTCTCGCGTTTCACGAAGCCGTGACCTTCATTCGGGTAATAGTGAACATCCACGACCCGGCCTTCTTTCTTGAGGATATCGACAACCTGTTGCGCCTCCTCCTTCGGCACGCGCGGATCATTGTCTCCCTGCAGAACCAGTAAAGGCGCCTTCTCGCTGCGAATGTACGTGATCGGTGAGTCCTCTTCATAGACCTTGCGGTTCTGTTCAGGATCGCCCAAAAGCGCCTTCAGGTACTCGTTCAACGAGGGGTCGGAGCTCTTCAGCATAGTGGACCAGCTGATGATGCCGTACTCGTCTACGGCGCCTGCCCAGATTTCGGGCGTCTTACCGATGGCCATCAGCGTCATGAAGCCGCCATAAGAGCCGCCGTAGATACCGATTTTTTTGGGATCAACGTAACCCGTGGCTTTGAGGAAGTCTACGCCGGCAAGCTCGTCTTTGAGGTCGCCGCCGCCCAAGTCCTGAAAGTTAGCCTTTTGGAAATCCAGGCCGTAACCTGTGGACCCGCGAGGGTTAGGTGCGATACAGACATATCCGCGCGAGGCCAGCGCTGCCACATCCGTGTTCCAGTAGTCGACCATCTGGCCGGTGGGTCCGCCGTGCGGCAGTACGATCGCGGGATTGCTCCCGTCGCGCTTCAGATTGAACGGCACCCAGAGCAACGCCGTGATGATTTTTCCGTCGAAACTTTTGTAGTGGACAATCTGGGACGGCGGCAGTGGGGTCGCACGCAAGCTGGCAATTGCGGAAAAAGTCAGTTGGTCGGCATGGCGGGTGCGGAGATTGTAGACCCAAAGGTCGGCGGGCTGATTGGAGGCCTCGTGGGAAACGATCACGCGGTCGCTCTGCGGCGCGAACTCGTTGGGATTGCCGGAGAAAGCATTCAGGCCGTGCGGCAGATCTACCTTATCCGCATGGCTGGTTGAGCGATCAACGAGATATGCGTCGATCACACCGTCCTCATTGACGATGTAGGTGTAGCGTTGGCCGTCGGGCGAAAAATTCCCGGCGAAGGTTTCCCATTTGAGGTCGGTGACCCAAGTGACCTTCCTGGTGGCAACGTCGAGCAGGGCGACATTCATGTAACCGCCCTTGGCATCCGAACTCAGCAGCAGAGTCTTGTCGTCGGCCGAAAGCGATGAGCCAAGATAGCGAATGGTGCCCTGATGAGCGGTGAGATTCTCCATCTTTCCGGTCGCCACATCGATGCGGTAGACGTCCGCGTCGGTGAAGGGAGGATTCACGCGGCCGGCGTAGATGGTCTTATCGTCGCTGCTCCACGCCACCACGTTCCAGGCGTATCCGGGTTGCTGTTCATGGGTCAACAGCTGGACCTTGCGAGTGCTCCAGTTGAGCAGAGCGATGTCATATTGGGAACCATCCTTCGGCTTATAGGCGAAAGCGATCGTGCTGCCATCGTGGGACCAGCGCGGATTCTCCTCGCGAATCGCAGGCGTATTAGTCAGGTTCATGATCTCGCCGCCGCCGCTCGGGACAGCGTAGAGATCCCAGAGTTCATCGCCCGCGTGGTCCTGCTGGTAGACGATCCACCTGCCGTCGGGTGACCAGGCAGCGTTGTACTGCCGATCGTCGGACTGGGTAAGTTGAATCGGCCATCCGCCGGAGGCGCTCACCTTCCAGAGATTGAAGCGCCCGGCAATGTCACTGGTGAACGCGACCTGCTGCCCGTCAGGCGACCAGGCGGCGCCAAATACACTCTTTGTGTAGTAAAGGTCGTCGATGGGCGCCGGCCGGGCGGCTGACGTTGACGACGAGACCACCGACTTCGGATCGGAGACGGGGCGGTCATCGGGTCCGGTGGAGGCGGCTAAGGGCGTGCACAGGGTGCAGCAAACGACAACCAACAGTGCCAATAATTCGCGGCTTCGCATATTAACCTCTTTCCGATGATGTTCTGACCCTGCGAGTTGGGAATGTGGCCCGCGAGGTGGCGCCATCGAATTCTCGGCGCTTATTCGAGCCATTGATATATCACGGATTTTCCGATCTTGAAAGGCCGTCGGCGGGCAAGTTGTCCAATCGCATTGCAGTGCCCGAGATTGCCCGCGAAACACGACACATCGAGTGAAGCTGCACAACTCATGGATCGTTGTGCCAACCAGAGTTATCCAAAAACGGCCTTGTGGTCATTGACCGATCGACTTCGCGGATTGTAAAGAAGTAATCGCAGGAACCCAGCACCATTCAAGCGTTCTCTAAGTGTCGCGGCGGTGGCCTTGACCGATGGCAGGGGCGGATGTCAAACTGTGGTTGGGAAAGAAAAGAATCTCGATTGTTCCGATCTTTCCGCAGGTGCGTTCGCCGTACAATAAACGTACAATGGAAGCGGGATCGTGGGGCATTTGGGCCTTTAGGCCGGATGCAAAATCAATAAGTTACGTGTTATCAATGTGATGGAGTAGTTTCAAATCCCCCTTCCGCCGGCAAGTTAGTCACTAGTGTCATCAAGTTTCAAAGGAAGGTAAGTTAAGGACCGTTTCAATTTCATGATTCACACACTGGTCGTCATCGTTCACGTTATCGTCTGTTTCTTCCTTATTGTCGTGGTGCTGCTGCAAAGCGGTAAGGCCGGCGACATCTCAGCCGCGTTCGGTGGACAAGGCAGCCAAGCCGCCTTCGGTCCACGAGGCGCAGCTACTGCGCTCTCTAAAGCCACCACCATCTCCGCTGTGCTGTTCATGCTGACGTCGATCACGCTTTCCATTTACGCGCTCCAGCACGGTGGATCTGGATCAGGGTCGGTGTTGCAGGGCGAGAAGTCGGCTCCGGCTAAGACTCAGCCTGCGGTGCCAGCTTCAAAACCGCCAGCACCGCCAGCCCAGAAGTAGGACCCGGAAATAACCCCAACGGCACCAGCACGCATGGCGACGGGATCAACGACAGCGGCCTGGTGGTTGGGCGTTTCCTGCAAGGCACCAGCACAACCGACTACGACAGCTTCAAAGGAGTGCTGTAGCCCGAATCGAGAAACTGCCGGCCGTCTCCTGGAGTGCGTGACAATGGAGTGCGGGACAGAAGAGTGCGGGACAGAACGGGTTCGCCCTAGGAGCGGCCGGCGGAGATTCTGCTCGAATCAGCCTCTCGCACCTTCCCGCGGGGCGACGTATGAGGCCCCACCCTAGCTTTTGCCACTCACTGTGAGCTCATGACTTGCCTGCGTGATCGCCATATTCCCAGTCGTAGGGCACGCCGGTGTCGCCAAGAATGAACCTGACCAGATCGGCGAAGCCGGCCTCGGAGCGAACATCGTTCGACAGTCTCGGTTACGCTCCGCCCATCAGCCGCGCGTCTCCGGTGGGTACAACGTCTTGATAGATCACAGCTGCCCCACCCTTGATTCTTGGTTGCTTGCACTATCACGACCGAGGCTGCCGATACCGCCATCTTCCCAATTCGGCACGTGCCCAATGAAATCACCGATTCCTCCCTTGCCATCTTCAACGCCATCACAGAAACTCCGCTCAGGGCCCGTGGTGTAACGGCAACACAGCACTCTGTCCAAGTCGCAGATGCGGGTTCGAATCCCGCCGGGTCCATTCTCCCGTCTGTGGAGAAGAAGTTTCTTTTGGGGAGAAAACGCAGAGATAATCTCCCCAAGTAACTTGACTTCTCAATATGCCTCACCAATACTTAAGACTGGACAGAGTGCCGCGCACCACGTTTTAGCGTTAGTGCATGGCTCCGGATATCGGAGCCATTCTTATTTGTGGGTCGGCGGGCGCGGTGGCGGGTGGCCAACCCTTTGCGTCCTTTGCAAAGGGTGGGCAATTCCAAACCGCAAAGGGCCTAAGATTTTCGTCGAAGCTTTCCTCTCGCAGCACCCGCACCAAATATCCACAGCCCTCATGTGACATCTAACCTTGCGCTCCACTTCCGATTCATTCATCATTGCCCCAGCAAGAGCAGTACAGGTAGCCCGAGCAGCACGAGCAACAATCGTGGCCTAACTCCTTTGTTTCAAAGACTTTGATGTCTAAGTTCTTTAGACCTTCGGATTTACGGGGAATTTCGCGCTAACTCGATGATTCTAGAGATTATGCAAAAAAGGGGGGGGAGGGGGCTACCCCGTTTTCAAGCTCGGGCAAACCCAAACGTTCCACGTCACCGGAGGCCGCCGCAAACTTTATTTCCATGCGAATTCCACAATGGGCGAAAGTCGAAAGCCCCACCCTCGCATCGGAAATCCGCGATCCGAAGCTCGATGTCTGAATGCAATACAAGAAGCTGAAACTCGATCCGCATCCCGAAGGCGGTTACTATCGGCAGACTTGTCGCGCAGACCTGGAGTTGGTGCGGACCGCGATTCCCCGCAGCCTTACAGGCTCCCCACGCCTCGACTACAGTCTTGCCATAATTGTATTTCCCTCACCTGAGTGCTAGCATCAATTCATCGGCACTTGTGGCCTCGGAGGTACGACTTATGGCGGAGCGTGAGAGCAATAGTTTCGTTTGGTTTTTGGCAGGCTTGGGATTAGGAGCGCTCGTGGGCGTGTTGTATGCGCCGCGATCGGGCAGCGAGACTCGCGATGTCCTGCGCGCTCGCGCCGAAGATGGCAGCGACTATGTCCGCAACCGGGCGCGCGAGGCGCGCGAGCAAGCCTCGGATTGGGTGGATCGTGGTCGCGAAGTGGTGGGTCAGCAAAAGGAGCAGTTCCGCGCCGCCTACGAGGCCGGCAGACAGGCATATCGTGAGGCTACGTCGGAGACCGGCGCTCCCAAGAATCTGTAGCGCGTCTTCGGGTTCTGCCCGTCCTCGCCGGATGTCTGTGCTGGCGCTATGACGGAGTCACCTCTTATGGATAACCTCACTCCCATATTCATCGCCTTGACGGGCGCGGCCGTTCTTCTGCAGGCGGGACTTCTTGCGGCCATGTATCTGTCTCTGCGCAAGAGCAGCTCGCGAATCGAAACGTTAGCCACCGAGGTCAAGACCAAGGTGCTGCCCACGGTGGAAACCGCGCAGGCCATGCTGGCGGAGTTGCGCCCCAAACTACAGGTGATCGCCGACAATTTGGCCGATTCGACCGATGCCATCCGCGATCAAGTGCAGAGAGTGGATACGACGGTAAGCGATGTGGTGGATCGTGCACGCTTGCAGGTCATTCGCGCCGACGAGTTGCTCAGCCGCACGCTCGACCGCGTGGAACAGACTTCCGATATGGTGCACAAGACCGTCATCTCACCGGTGCGGCAGATTTCCGGGTTGATGCAGGGAATCACCGCCGGCATCGAGTTCCTGCTGGGCAATCGCGTTCGCCGCAACGGCGGCGGTCCGGAAGTTCGGCGCCCCGTGCCGCAAGACGAGATGTTCATCTAGTCCGCGGTGTTTTGGGGCGATGCAATTTGCTCCGTGGAAAACTTTGCCAGGCGTGATGTAAGCTTTTGGCATGAGTCTCGCTTTCTCCAGGTTGCGCTTTCTCACCGTTCTCCTCTCTTGTCTAAGCATTGGGTTGGTTGGCACATTGACTCTCGGAACCCGTCCGCTCGCCGCTCAGGAAAAAACCATCGTCTGGAGCGATTAGGAGAAACCCATCGTCGATGACTTGCGTGGACTGCGCAAGCTTCCTGACGATGTGCGCGCACGCACCACAAAAGATCTTGCAGTGCAGATTCGCGAGCTTCCCGCGACCGCCAACAAGCTGCGACTGGCAGGCGGACTCGCCAATCTCTCGACCGAAGGCGATTTCGGCCATGACACTCTGCAGGAAGTTGCCAACACGCTTGGCGCTGCGCTGCGGGAACAGCCACAGACCGGCAAGAACGGCGAACCAGATCCTCTTTACGTTGAACTAGCCGGACTGGTGCGCTACGAGCATGTCCAGGCGAGCCTGGACACCCCCCAGTTTTTGGCAGCCATAGCCAAGCTGGAAGCGGACGACGCTAAGCGCCAGCGGGTTGACTTTACCCTCATCGATTTGCAGGGAAAGGCGTGGCGATGGCAGGATCTGCGGGGCAAAGTTGTGCTGGTGAATTTCTGGGCCACGTGGTGTCCGCCGTGCCGCAAGGAAATGCCCGACCTGGAATCGCTCTATCTCAAGTTCCGAGAGAAAGGTTTCGTGGTGCTGGCCATTTCCGACGAAGAGACGGCAAAAGTAAGCCCATTTATTGCGGAGCGAAGCATTACTTACCCGGTGCTGCTCGACCCGGGACGGAAAGTGAACGAGCAATTCCGGATTGAAGGGATTCCCAAGAGCTTCGTCTACGACCGCAGTGGCAAACTGGTGGCCCAGTCCATCGACATGCGCACACAGAAGCAGTTTCTGGAGATGCTTGGGAACGCGGGACTGCAATAAACGAGTGAGGGATTGCGATGCGTTATCTGGTTCGAGCCCGCGTGAAACCTGGCCGCGAAAGCGATCTTCTGAAAGCCATTGAAGAGGAAACTCTTGGCGAGGGATCGGTCGCCGAGGGCGAATACCTGCGCAACATGCAGGAAGCGCGTCTGTGTGCGGACCAGACCGCGCGCTGGGTGGAAGTCTGCTATTGTCCAGACCCGCTGCAGGAAGAGCGGCCCTATTGGGAAGGGTATTTTGAGTTGACGCGCGTGCAGGACGCCCACGACCGCCGGAAATGCCGCGATGAAAATGGTTCCCAGCAGTGGGCCTGCGGCGATTGCGACTGCACGGCTCGACTGGAAGCGAAACTTAAGGATTCCGGAACTCTCTTCCTCAACTCGCTCCGTGCCGACAAATCTGCGAGCGGGCGCGCGACAAAGAAAACCGGCTAACCGCAACAGTCTAGCGAAGACCGCAAAGAAGCGCGGCCGTTGCCGCTCACACGATCCAGCCGCCGCCGACCACAATATCGCCGTCGTAGAACACCGCAGCTTGCCCGGGCGTGATGGCACGCTGCGGCTGATCAAAGGTCACAAGAATTTCTGCATCGCCAGACTCGCCGGAGTGAGTCGTTACCGCAGAGTCAATCTTTTCGATTACCGCCGCGGCCGGTTCGTGGCGATGGCGGATCTTGACGCTCACCCGCATGGGCTCGCGCAGCTCATCCACGGCAATCAAATTCACGCGGCTCACCCGCAAAGTGCGCGAGTAGAGGCTCTCTTCGCCGCCAACGATCACCTGCTTGTCCGCGCCGCTGATCTGAATCACGTAGAGAGGTGAGCCCGTGGCTACGCCGAGTCCCTTGCGCTGTCCGACCGTAAAGTTGTGAATGCCGCCATGTTCGCCGATGACTTCACCGCTCGTGGTCACGAGTTCGCCGGCGGTATCCGGTAGCGCGTCGCCGCGATCCGCGAGATAGGCGTCAATGAAGCGCTTGTAGTCGCCCCCGGGGACAAAGCAAATCTCCTGCGAATCGGGTTTCTCGGCCAGAGCCAGACCATGCTGGCGCGCAAGTTCGCGGACTTCAGGCTTGGTCATGTTGCCCAGCGGGAATAGCGTATAGCTGAGCTGTTCCTGCGTGAGGCCAAAGAGGAAATAGGTTTGGTCCTTGCGGCGATCGGCGGGGCGCATGAGCAGCCAGCGGCCTCGCGCTTCGTCAAACTCCACGCGGGCATAGTGGCCGGTTGCAACCTGCTCGGCGCCGATCTGCCGGGCCACGATCAACAACTGATCGAACTTCAGATGGTTGTTGCAGAGGCTGCACGGGATGGGCGTGCGTCCCGAGAGATATTCCTGGACGAACGGGCGCACCACCTCGCGCTCGAAGCGCTCCTCATGATTGACCACGTAATACGGAATGCCGATGTGCTCGGCCACGCGCCGGGCATCGTAGACATCGTCGAGCGAGCAGCAACGCCCGTGCACAGACTCCGGCATACCCTCGTGGCCGGCGAGACGCCGCTGGTTCCAGAGCTGCATGGTCAGGCCGATGACGTTGTGTCCCTCAGCGCGCAGCATGGCCGCGACGGTGGAAGAATCGACACCACCCGACATGGCTACGGCGAGAGTTCTAGGATTTGGCATGCTTTCACTGGAGCAGTAGCAACTGTCAATTAGCTAATTGCTAATTGCCGCTTTCTTGTACAGGGGCGACAATTCTCGAAGCCGCGCCACCGCTTCCACCACCAGCGCCAGCGCGAAGTCGACATCTTCCACCGTGCTCTGCTTGCCCATGCTGAATCGGATGCTGGCGCGAGCGCGGTCGGCGCGCAGGCCCATCGCGGTAAGCACGTGCGACGGCTCGATGGCTCCCGAAGAACAGGCTGAGCCCGTGGAAATTGCCAAGCCTTTCAGGTCGAGCGCAATCACCAAGGCTTCGCCGTCGATGTGATCGAAATAGACGCTTGTTGTGTTCGGAACGCGCGGAGCACCATCGCCGTTGACTCCGGCTTCGTCAACCTGGGCGAGAATTCCGCTCTCCACCCGATCACGCAGCGCGGCCGTGTTCTTGTCGTCGCCATGTTCGAAGCCCTGCACCGCCAGGTCGGCAGCCTTGCCGAGAGCGACGATTCCAGGAACATTCTCGGTTCCCGCGCGCCGTGAGCGTTCGTGGCGGCCACCGTAAAGCAGAGGCTGAATTCGAGTTCCCTGTCGCACATGCAGCGCGCCAATACCTTGCGGTGCGTGCATTTTATGTCCCGAGATCGAAAGCAGATCGCAGCCGATACGAGTCACATCGATCGGAACCTTGCCCGCGGCCTGCACCGCGTCGGTATGGAAAAAGACGTCGGCCTCCGCGGCGACCTTTCCAACCTCTTCGACAGGCTGCAGCACGCCGGTTTCGTTGTTGGCCATCATCATCGAGATCAATTTTGTGTTGGGCCGCAATGCCCGCCGCACATCGTCGGGGTCCACCAGACCCCGGCCATCGACCGGCACATAGGTCACGTCGCAACCGGCTTCTTCCAGATGCCTGCCAGTATTCAGCACGGCATGATGCTCGATGCTGGAAGTGATGACGTGATCTCCAGCAGTAACCAACCCCGCGAGCGCCAGATTGTCGGCTTCGGTGCCGCCGCTGGTAAAAACAATTTCCGACGCGCGGCTGCCCAGCAACGCCGCCACCGATTCGCGCGCCCGCTCCACAGCCGCCCGCGATTCCTGCCCATGATGGTGAATCGACGAAGCGTTGCCGAAACGCTCGCCAAAATAGGGGCGCATGGCTTCGAACACCTCCGGCAGAACCGGCGTGGTAGCGTTATTGTCGAGGTAAACGCGGCGCATGAAACTCACAGGTTTATTCTACGCTGGGAGCGCTTGGGAGGGTTTCGGGGCGCAGGCTTCGGCGCCCAAAGCGCAACTAGGAGACGGTCACTACTTCAGCGGACGCACTCGGTTGGGGGATCGGCAGATTGTCCTCGCGCAAGCCTTCAAGATGAAACTCTATCGCCTCGCGGATGAGCTGTTGCGCCATTGCCTTGGTTGGGCCTGTCGTTACAACGCCCGGCAAGTCGGGCACATACGCCGCCCAACCGGTGGATGATTTTTCGTAAACGACCACGTAGTTCATCGCTTCAACCCTGCCTGTTTCAGAACACTGTTCAAGGTGCCCGGAGGGAGGTCGTCGCTCGGATGACCGGGCAATGTAACTCGCCCCACCCTCGCTGGATGCTTGTATTGGCGATGGCTTCCCTTGGTTCTCTTGAGCACCCAGCCATCCTGCTCCAGCATTCTAATGATATCGCGGACCTTCATCGGGGTCCAAATTACGTTCGCCGCGCAAAAAGCCGACCGATCAAAATCGCTATCGCTGGTCGATCGGCACGTAACGATTCGGATACTCCGGCCCCAGGTATTCGGCCCGGGGGCGAATCAGGCGATTGTCGTCGAGTTGCTCGATGACGTGAGCGGCCCATCCGCTGATGCGCGAGATGGCGAAGATTGGCGTGAACAGATCCTCATCGATTCCCAGCGTGTGATAGGTGGATGCGGAATAGAAATCCACGTTGGCGTTCAGCTTCTTTTCCGCCTTCACGAATCGCTCGATTTTTTCGGACATTTCGTACCACTGGGGCTGGCCGCTGGATTGGCCCAAATCCTTCGACATCACGCGCAAGTGAGTCGCCCGTGGGTCTTCGGTGTGGTAGACGCGATGGCCGAAGCCGGGAATTTTTTTCTTTTGCGCCAGCAGGTCGCGGACGTATTCGACGGGATCGGCTTTCTCGCGTTCAATCGATTCGAGGATTCGGAAAACCGCCTCATTCGCGCCGCCGTGCAAAGGTCCCTTCAAAGTCCCGATCGCCGAAGTGATCGCGGAATGCATGTCGGACAAAGTCGCTGCAGTCACACGCGCGGCAAAGGTGGAGGCATTCAGTTCGTGGTCGGCGTGCAGAATGAGAGCGATATCGAGCGCCCGTTCTGCGGTATGGGATGGTTTCTTGCCACTGAGCTGCCAAAGAAAATTGGCCGAATGAGAAAGAGATTGGTCTGGCTCAACGACACTCTTGCCTTTGCGGATGCGGTCGTAGGCCGCGATGATCATCGCGATCTGCGAAGTCAGCCGGATCGCCTTCCGGATATTGGCATCGTGGTCATTGTTCGTCTGATCCGGATCGTAGAATGCCAGCGCAGAAACCGCCGTGCGCAAAACATCCATGGGAAGAGCGGTTTTCGGGGCACTCCGCAAGAGCGTAATGATCGCCGGATCCAGGTGACGCTCTTCCGCAAGACGCTTCTGCAAGCCCGCAAGCTCAGCTCGCTTGGGCAAGTGCCCGTACCAGAGCAGGTAGCAGGTCTCTTCAAAGTTGGAATGGTCGGCGAGTTCGTGGATGTCGATACCGCGGTAGGCGAGAACACCGCGCTCTCCGTCGATGTAGCAAATGCTGGAATTCGTGGCGACGATGCCTTCCAGGCCTTTGGCGGCGTGAGTTGTAATCGCGCTGGACATGGTCGCTCGCTCAGTGGTTTTTCGTTGCCGAACCGCGCGGGGACGCGGGGAATGCAACCTTTGTTTATACGCCAAACGCGGCGAAGTTTCCAACTACCCGCGGGTAACTTCAGTACTTGGCCGGACAAGCGCCGCACCGAATACCGAGCCCGGAGGAACGCTCCTCCCGCCCGTCGATACTTCGCATCAGGGTATAATTATTCGGTTTGCCGTAGGCTCGCGACGAATCGCGCCGCATCCTTGATTCTCAGATCCTTATGGAGGAATTTTCCCTACAATGAAGCGCTGCTCATCCGTCCTGCTCGCCTTTACTTTTCTTTTTTCGACCCTGGCCTCAGCCGACGAGGGCATGTGGCTGTACAACGAACCCCCAAAAGACCAGATTAAGGCGAAGTACGGCTTCGAGCTCACCCAAGCTTGGCTCGACCATGTTCGGTTGTCGTCCGTACGTTTCAACAACGGAGGATCGGGATCTTTCGTCTCCGCCGACGGCCTCACCTTCACCAATCACCACGTTGGGGCGGCATGTGTGCAGCAACTTTCCAGCCAGGGCCGCGACTACATCAAAACCGGCTTTTACGCGAAAACCCAGGCTGACGAGGTGAAGTGCCCGAGCCTTGAACTCAACCAACTCGTCGGCATCGACGACGTAACCGACAAGGTGAACGCGGGCGTCAAGGCGGGCATGTCTGCGGCCGAGGCTGGACAGGCTCAGCGCGCAGCGATGTCGAGGATCGAACAAGCATGCGCGACATCCACGGGCCTGCGTTGCGATGTGGTGACGTTTTATTCGGGGCAGGTTTACGACTTGTACCGATACAAGAAGTACACGGACGTTCGTCTGGTGTTCGCGCCGGAGTTTGGCGTCGCTTTCTTCGGTGGCGATCCCGACAATTTCACCTATCCCCGCTACGACCTCGATATCACTTTCTTCCGGGTGTATGAGAACGGCAAGCCGGCGCTCCTCGACAACTATCTGCAGTGGTCCCGCAACGGTGTCAGCGACGGCGACTTGGTTTTCGTCTCCGGACATCCCGGCAGCACTGGACGTCTGCTGACCATGGCGCAACTCGATTTTTCCCGGGATGTGGCGTTCCCCGCTTCGCTGCGGCTTTTCAAGCGCCGCATTGCTCTGCTGCAGGAGTTCAGCCGCCAGTCGGAAGAGAACGCGCGCATCGCCAAAGAAGATATTTTCGGCCTGCAGAATTCGCAAAAAGCGGTCATCGGTTATGAATCCGGCCTGCGCGATACATCGATCATGGACGCGAAGGCCGCCGATGAAACCAAATTACAGGCGGCGTACAAAGCAGATCCAAAGAATGCTCGCGCGCCCGATCCCTGGAATGAGATCGCCCAGGCCATCGCGCTGCAGCGCGACATCTACCTGCCGCTCACTTATCTGGAACGCCTGCGGGGCTTTGCTTCCGGCCTGCCGCAGACTGCTCGCGTTCTGGTCCGCGCAGCGGAGGAAAAACCCAAGCCCAACGAGCAACGCATGCGCGAGTTTCGCGATTCGGCGCTGCCGTCGCTGGAACAACAATTATTCTCGACCGCGCCCGTCTACAAGAATCTCGACACCGCACTGCTGGCCGATTCTCTCGCCGAGATGCAAGAGGCGCTGGGCAGCGACAATCCTGATGTGAAGAAAGTCCTGAACGGAAAAACGCCAGCCGATACGGCCAGGGACCTGATCGCCAACACCAAACTTGACGAGGTAGCAGTGCGCAAACAGCTCTATGAAGGCGGAGAAGCGGCGATCGAAGCCAGCACTGACCCGCTGATCGTAGCCATGCGAGCCATCGAACCCGATGCCCGCGCCGTGCGCAAGACATTCGATGACAAAATAGATTCGGTGATCCGCCGCGACGGCACACGCATCGCTAAAGCCCGCTTCGCCCAAAGCGGATTCACCCAGCCGCCCGATGCAACCTTCACGCTGCGCCTGAGTTATGGCGCAGTGAAGGGCTACGAAGAAAACGGAAAGTCGATTCCTTATTTCACCACCATCGGCGGGGCCTATGAACATGCGGCGGAACATGGCGGCCAGCCCCCTTACGATCTTCCCGAAAGTTGGATTAACGCGAAGCCGAACCTTGACTTGAAGACCCCGCTCAACTTCGTTTCCACCGCCGACATCATCGGCGGCAACTCCGGCTCTCCCACGGTGAACAAGAAAGGTGAAGTCGTTGGCATTATTTTCGACGGGAACATCCAATCATTGCCCTGGAACTTCGCCTATAGCGACGCGCAAGGCCGCGCGGTTTCCGTGGACTCGCGCGGCATTCAGGAGGCCTTGCGGAAGGTCTACGGCGCTACCGCGCTCGCCGACGAACTGACAGGCGCGAAGGGAGAACCAGCCAAGGCAGGAAAGTAGAACCGATCCGACGCTGGGCTCGTGTGGAGCGGTCACTCTTGTCCGCTGCCTTCGCTTTTGACTTTGACTCGCTTTCCCCTATCTCCCGCCGCCGTCTCCCGACACGCCCCCGCGACAATTGGGCAGGGCACGGCTTCAGCCGTGCCGCTGCAAGTTCCATGATGAGATGCGGGCTTTTAGCCCCGGGGAATCGGTGCCGGGAGCTCCATCCGTTTCGCTC
Organism: Acidobacteriaceae bacterium; assembly: GCA_003156805.1. Taxonomy (GTDB): domain Bacteria; phylum Acidobacteriota; class Terriglobia; order Terriglobales; family Acidobacteriaceae; genus Sulfotelmatobacter. The sequence continues at coordinate 21,362 of PMHV01000017.1, forward strand.
TTTTCAGCGAACCTCGGCACCCGTGAGGCGGTATCATTCTCCCGAAATCCACACCCCCGCTGTGACATCCAACCTTGCCCTCCATTCGCAGTTAGCCCATTATTGTCAAGGCGGAGGCGGTAGATCCAGCTGGAACAAAATCGGACGTAAGTCCTTTGTTCTCTAGATTTTGACCTGGTAATTATCCCTTGACATCAAGTAGACGATATGGCATATTGTTTATGCCATGAAAGTTAAACAGAGCATTCCCAAGCATTTGCGGCTCACCATCGAGGATTTTTTGAAGCGGTTTCCCGATGACGAATCTTGCCTTGAGTATCTGAAAGAAAAGCGCTACCCGAATGGCATGGCACACTGCGCGAAGTGCAATCAAGAACGCAAGCACCATCGCGTGACCGGGCGTCCCGCATACGCTTGCGATTATTGCGGCTCGATGATCTCTCCGATGGCCGGAACCATCTTTGAGCACTCCAGCACTTCGCTCAAGAAATGGTTCTACGCGATGTACCTCATGGGCAGCACTCGCTGTGGCATCTCCGCGAAACAGATTCAACGCGAAGTGGGAGTTACTTACAAAACCGCGTGGCGCATGTTTAAGCAGATTCGCTCGTTGCTGTCCGAACCTGACATGCAACTGGAGGGATCGACGGTGGAGATGGACGAAACCTACGTGGGCGGAAAGCGGAAGAACAAACATGGCAATCGCGGCATCCAGCGTGGACGCGACAACGATGGCAAGACTCCCGTATTCGGCATGGTGGAGCGTGGCGGAAAAGTAATCGCTTGCGTGACTGCCCGATGTGAAGGCCGCGACTATCTTCCCGATCATTGCCGAACGCGCCCCAGCTCAAGGAAATATTTGACTTCGGCTGTCACTGCCTAGAATCCTAGCACTAGGTGGCCCTGTCACGGCTCACTAAGTATATACTTGATTTCAAGGGATACTTACCTTTGACCTCTAAGTTCTTTGCCATCCAGATTTTGCGCGCTCTTTTTGTGAACCCCGCGCCCAGCAAGCCATTCAGAGGGGTGGGGGAGGGGGGGTATACCCAATTTTCCCAAATAAGTACCGGAAAACGAGCCAGGAAGCTGCCGTCGTAGCCGGAGCAAACGAAATATATTTGCGGTCGAAATCCACAGGCCAGGGATGGCAACACCATTGGATTGTGGAAACCGAGTAGGCACAGATCAAGCGGGCCAAATGCCTAGCGCCGTCTTGCTAAGAATTTGCCGCCTTAGTCCAGGGCTCAGCGGCGGCGCCTGGAAGTCCTCGAGATTCTTCCTGACATCCGGCAGACCGGGACCGGGCCAGTCCGTGCCGAATAGCGTTTTGTCGGAGGATTTCTTCAAGACGGAGGAAACATTTGAGCAGAGTCCTCGGATTCGAACAGGGTCATGGTCTCGCCGCAGCCAGCACCGCCCGCTTGGTGAACACTCGGATCATCTCCCGACGATATTCGGGCGTGAGCGCCGAGGTGGTCAGTGGCTTTGCCGTGCGCGCAGCAAGATCGCCTACAGCGTCCGCCAGAGCTTCGTCAATGATCTTTCCGATCAGCATTTCCCCAGCTCGCTGCACCAGCAACGGCGCGGGGTTCACCGCCGTGATTGCCAGGCGCGCGTCGGCAACATGTCCGTTCAACCGCTTCACCACGACCGCGACGCCAGCCAGGGGATAATCGATGGATCCGCGAACCCGCAGCTTGCGGTAAATACCTCGGTAATCCGCGGACGCCTCGGGCAGAAATACGCGCGTGACCAGTTCGTTCGCCTCCAGCTTGCGGTAATTCTCTCCGTCCCCAGTGTAGAATTCGCGCAAAGCGATGCGCCGCGCACCATTTGGACCAGCGATTTCAACTTCCGCATTCAGACAAAGCAACGCGGGCGGCGTGTCTCCGGAAAATGCGGCCCAGCATTTGCTGCCACCCGGAGCCACGTGGCAAAGATTGCCATCCTTCTTGATGCAGAACCCGCAACCCTTGCGCCAGGTGAGCGACTGGTTGTACCAGAGGCAGCGCGTATCGAGGCAGATGTTGCCGCCGATTGTGCCCATATTGCGCAGCACCGGCGAAGCGACGGTTGCTGCCCCTTCGGTGAGCACCGGGAAGTGCTGCCTCAAGTACGCTGATCTCTCAATCGCGCTGAGTGTGGTCAGCGCGCCGATTTCCACCGCGCCGCTTGCCAGTGGACGGATTCCGCGCAATTCGGTAATGCCGCGCAGATCCAGCACAGACTCCGGCTCAAAGAGTTTTTGCCGCATCGACGGAATCAGATCGGTTCCGCCCGCAAGTATGCGGACGTTGCCTGCGTGCTTCGCCAAGAAGCTCACCGCTTCATCCGTGGCACGCGGCCGGAGCAGTTTGAATTGCGGAAGGCTCAATCCGCACCTCGCGCCGCTGCTGGCGCTTCTCGGCGCGCCGGATCCAGCGCATGCCGCTCCGGTCCCTTGCCCTTGAAGCAAAGTGATCCGCCGTGTTCCCGAAAGCGTGCAGGGGCAGTCGGATCGACGCCTTCCGTCAAGTTCAGACGCTTGGAGTTGTTCTTCGCTCGCAACGCTGCCAGCACGCGCTCGGGCGTGAAGGGCGATTCGTGCAGGCGAACGCCCACAGCGTCGTAAATCGCATTCGCAATCGCAGGGATCGTTGCGGCCAGCGATCCCTCGCTGCACTCCTTGGCGCCAAACGGACCTTCGGGATCGATGCTTTCCACGATAATCGGTTCGATCTCGGGCGACTCCACCGATGACGGGCTGCGGTATTCGAGCATTCCCGGATTCATCAGCATGCCGTCTTTCCAGACCATTTCTTCGGTGAGCGCCTGCCCCATGCCCATCCACACGGAGCCGATGATCTGCCCTTCCACAGAAACCGGATTCAGCGCGCGCCCGCAATCGTGGGCCGCCCAAACTTTGTGAACCGTTACTTCGCCGGTTTCTTCATCCAAGCTCACTTCGGCAACCTGCGCGGAGTAAGAGTATGCGGGCGATGGCCCCACACCAGCGCCTTTGTGTTTGCCGCCGCGCGCTTCCTGCGGAGGAGCATAAGAACCGGTCCCGGTGAGCGCGCCGTGAAAATCGATGGCGGCGACAACGGCTTCCTCGAACGTCATCCACTCCTTCGGACCTTCATCTTTTCGCTTTTGCTGCAGCGATCCGCGCAGGATCTGGCCTTCGACACGACCGCTGACCGAAGCGCCCGCCTGCGTCACTTCCACCTCTTCAGCTTGATCCTTCTTTACGACGGGCGGGACGCTTCCCTTCTTGAAGACGAGATCGTCGCGGAATACCAGCTCCTCCGCGGGACAGTTCATCTTCTTTGCCGCCGCGGCGGCAATCCGCTTCTTCACGTCTTCCGCCGCACGCAGCGTCGCATTGCCTGCCATGAAGGTGACGCGGCTGGAGTACGATCCGATATCGATCGGCGTCAGGTCTGTGTCGGCGGCAATCACTCGCACGCGAGAGAGGGAACATCCCAGCATTTCTGCGGCAACCTGAGCCGTCATTGTGTCCGATCCCTGGCCGATCTCGGAGGCTCCGGTATAAACCACGACTCCTCCATCGCGGTCGATCTTGATGTTCACCGTGGAGTGCGGCATGTCGGAGCGGATAATCGAATTTGCCGCGCCGCTCACGTAGTGACTGCAGGCGATGCCCAGTCCGCGTCCCTTCGGCAGTTTGCCTTTGCGTCGCTTCCAGCCGGAGCGCTCGACGGTTTTCTCGATGCACTCCGGCAAACCGTAACTCTGCACGCGCAGTCCGTTCACCGTGATACACGGGGGCATAAGCAGATTACGCTGACGAATTTCCGCGGAATCAATCCCGGCTTTCGCGGCCAGTTCGTCCAGTTGCGATTCGAAGGCGAAGCGCACGTTCACGGTGCCGTGGCCACGCATGGCGCCGCAGGCCGGTTTGTTGGTCAGAACCCGGTAGCCGTCGTATTGAATGTTGGGTATATCGTAGAGCGCGCCCAGCAGCGCTCCGGAGTAAAGAATCGTGACCACGCCGTAGGAGCAGTAGGCGCCACCATCCTGCACCACACGCGCTTTCACAGAGGTAATGCGGCCGTCGCTCTTGATGCCAGTTTTCAGATCGATGATGGTGCGCGGACGCCCGCGATGCGCCCAAAATACTTCCTCGCGTGTATAGGTGATCTTCACCGGAGCCTGCGCCTTGCGCGCCGCAACCGCGGCGATGATCTCCAGCGGAATCACTTCGCTCTTGCCACCGAAGCCACCTCCTACCAGCGGCTTAATCACCCGGATCTGCGACATCGGCATTTCCAGCACCAGCGACAGCTTGTGCTGTAAGTAATACGGAACCTGGGTGGAAGACCACACCGTCAAACGACCCAGCTTTCCGGTATGCGGATCGAGTTCGAAGGAGGCGAGAGTCGAATGCGGCTCCATCGCCGCGTGCGTGACTTCATTCGCGATAAATCGCGCCTCGGCAACGTGGACCGCTTCGGCAAAACCCTTATCCGGATCGCCGAATGCGTGGTGATAATCTTTTTCGAGGTTGCCCGGCTTGTTGTCGTGAATGAGATCACTCTGCGCCTTCATGGACTCTTCGGGATCGAAATAGGCGGGCAACACTTCATACTCCACGTCGACCAGTTCCATCGCCTTCTCGGCGATGGCCTCGGAAACCGCAACCACGCACGCAACGTTATCGCCGACATAACGCACCTTGTCGAACGCGAGCGCATGCTCATCATGACCGACGGGAAGGATTCCGTAAGGATTCGGCGCGTCTTTGCCGACGACCACGGCAACAACGCCTTCGAGCTTTTCGGCGCGGCTGGTATCGATACGCTTGATCCGGGCATGGGGATACGGCGAATGCAGAATCTTCCCGGCCAGCATGCCTGGCACGCTCAGATCGTCGGTATACTTGCCGGCACCCGTAGTCTTTTCCGCCGCGTCGATCATTGCGGTGGGCTTGCCGATGATGGAGAAGTTGTTGTTCACTGTGTAAACGAAACTCGCGTCGTCGCTACCATTGTTGTCATTCCGAGCAAAGGGAAGAATCTGCTTCTGCGTGGAGCGTAACCTTACTTAGCGGCAGCCAAACCTTGACGCTCCGCTTCAATCGCGGACTTGATCGCTTCATACATCTGGCTGTATCCAGTGCAGCGGCAGAGATTGCCGCTCAATGCGCTCCGAACCTCGGCCTCCGAGGGATTGGGATTCTCCGCCAGCAGCGACTTCACCGTCATCATGAATCCTGGCGTGCAAAAACCGCATTGCGCACCGCCCCAGTCACCGTAAGCTTTCTGAATCGCAGCCAGGCTACCGTGCTCGCTCACGCCCTCGACGGTCGTAATGTCCTGCTCCTGACAACTCGCGGCCAGCAGCGTGCAGGACATCATGGCAACGCCGTCAACCAGTACGGTGCACGCTCCGCAGGACGACTCATCGCAGCCGCGCTTCGAGCCGGTGAGGCTCAGATCCTGACGCAGGACATCGAGCAACAGCGCGCTCGGCTCGACGGCAAGCTCGTGGGCGCGACCGTTGATTTTGAGTTCGATGAGCTCTTTTTTCACGATTCCAGCTTCGAGCGGCGAGCTGCGAGCTGCGACCAAGCGCGGTTGGCTCGGAGCTCACAACTTTCAGTACACTGGCACTTTCCCGTCCACCTGCCGCGACCAGGCGTCGATGCCGCCGCGCATGGACTGGGCTTTCTCGAATCCCTGCTGCCGCAGCCACGCGGTCACATTCATCGAGCGCACGCCGTGATGGCAGATGACAACGATGTGATCTTCCGGATCGAGTTCCTGATGCGCCCGCGACGGCACGTCTCCCATCGGGATCAACCGCGCTCCCGCCATGTGCGCGGTTTCAAACTCCCACGGCTCGCGCACATCGAGCAGCGTGAGCTCGCACGCATCGAGCTTCGTCTTCACTTCCTCGGGTGTGATCTCGTAGTCCATGTGCGTTAATTATGTGTGCAGGCTGCGCGGCTACTTCCCTATCCACCTTGGCTGACGTTTTTCCGTGAAGGCCCTGATGCCTTCCTGCGCGTCTGCCGTTTTCATCAACTCTTCGAGATAGATTTTCTCCGCCCGCGCCAGGCCTTTGTCGAAGTGCATCGCATCCCAGGCATAGATGGCTTTCTTGGCGACAGCGAGCGCCGCCGGGCTGAGATTCAGCAAATGTCCAACGCAATCATCCACTGTTTCGGTCAGCTTCTCATCCGGCACGGCGCGATTCGCCAACCCCATGGTGGCGGCCTCGCTGCCAGTGATCGTCCGTCCTGTCAGAATCAATTCCGCAGCGCGTTTCTGCCCCACGAGCGCCGCCAGAGCCGTACACGCCACCGGCGGATAACAACCCAGTTTGATCTCCGGAAATCCCCATTGTGCTGGCGCCGTTGTATATGCCACGTCGCAAACCATGGCCAGCTCCGCGCCGCCACCCAGGCAATGCCCTTGCACGGCTGTGATCGTTACTTTCTTGCTGGCGATCAGCGCACGGATCACGGCGTGAAACTTCGCCAGCATCCCCTCGACCTTGTCAGGAGTGTGCGCCGGCACATCGACGCCCGCGGAGAACGCCCTGCCTTCGCCGCTCAGCACGACCACAGAAACATCCGAACGTGCCTCGATCTCTCCCAGCGCCTGCGCCAACTCGTCCATCATGGCAATGTCGATAATGTTGAGCGGTGGATGGCATAGCACAATTCGCGCCACCGGAGTGCCGATATCGACCGAGAGCCGAACAAGTTTTGATTCCGCGAATGTGGAGACCATGATTTTCTCTGTGCCTCTGCGCCTCTGTGGCGAAAGGACTCTCAGTTTACAAATTGATCGCCGACTTTCTGACCTCGCCGATGCTCGCCAGCGGATCGCGCGCGCCGGTCTTCTCGGCAATCCATTTCTTCTCCGTCTCGATGATCTCGAGCAGCAACTTCTTGTCTGCCGCAGACGGCATGTACTCTTTCAGGTGTTCTTCATAGGCGCGGTCGTCGAGTGGTTCGCCGGTCTGCGCGTGGAGCTTCTGTCCCGCCCAGCGCCCGATCTCGCGGTTGAACTTGATGTGCGGCGCGTACAGCTTCGGCTGGCCTGGCTTCAAGGCGCCGTTGAAACGTTCAATCAAACCCGCCACCTCGTCGCGGTACAGGTTTCGGTTGTAGTCGTTCAAATCGTCGAGGTCGGGCGCGTGCTCGTTCTTAGGCTCATCGTAACGGCCTTTGACGCCCCACACGTAAGCCCAGTGCGCCGACGAAGAATGGTCCGTGCCGAAAAGGTCGTAGGAACTTGAAATCCACTTGTTGAGATATTTCTGAATCAGCCAACCAGGGATCACGCCCGCTTCCACGATGCGCCGCAAGCCGTCGTTGCCCGTTCCCATGTGAAAGGCCTCTTCGCGCAGCATATACGACATCGACCGGCCCAGCGGAGCGAAGGCGGAGTACTTCAGCATCTGCAACTGGAATTTTCCGTCGCGATCGACAAAGTCCGTGTAGGTGAAAAAATCCATCCAGTTGTCGACCTCGACGTTGAAAGCGCCCAGCAGCCGCTTGTTCTCGAAGGCGCGGCGCTCCAACATTTTCTGCGCCTCGACCTTGCCCGAATAGCCGAAGTGATCCATCAGCAGCGCGCACATTTGCCAGCCGTGACGCATTTCTTCAATCATCACGCGGGTGATGGCGCGGCGGTCCCAGTCGGTGGGCGCATTCTCGAGAAGGTTGCGCTGTTGCTCGACGCTGGCAAATTCGGTGTCGCCCTGGTAAACGATCATATTCATCAGCGCGTCGCGCATCTGCTGCGTAGGAATCTGGCGCAGGTTCTCCCACTTGCGGCGGCCTTTGTACGAGCCGAATTCGATCTCGTCGGTATCGATCGCGCCATAGAGCGTGTCGAAGTGGAAGGAATCGATGTCCTTGGTGTTGACGCCGATGTCTTTGCGCCAGTCGTTGAACATTCCGATCCAATCACTGAAGGTTCCAATTTTTGCTACTTTGCCCGGCATAAGCTCATCTCATTCCTTATCCCTTCGACATCTAGTCGAGGCAATCGGTACTCGGTACCAAGTACGCGGTACTACTTCGCCTTGAAGACTGCCGGCCGCTTCTCCACGTACGCAGCCAGGCCTTCTTTCGCGTCTTCGCTCTGGAAGAGCAGTTGCTGGTTCTCGCGCTCGACCGCGAGCGCCGACTCCATAGGAATCTCCCAACCGGTCTGCACCGCGCGCTTGATGCGTCCCACGGCCTTAGCGGCTTTGTTCGGAGGACAGAACTGCTTGGCATACTCCATGATGTTCTCCATGAAGCCGTCGCGCTCGTAGATGTCGTTGATGATGCCAAGCTCCTGCGCTTCTTCAAACGAGAAGGTGTTGCCCGTAACCATCAGTTCAATCGCCTTGCTCTTGCCCACCAGCCGCGAGAGCCGCTGTGTGCCGCCGGTGCCGGGGAGCACGCCCAGATTCACTTCCGGCAGACCGATCTTGCCCGCGTCTTTCCGCGCGATGCGAATGTCGGCAGCCATGGCGATTTCCAGGCCGCCGCCCACGCAGTGGCCGTTAATCGCGGCAATCACCAGCTTGGGCGTGTGCTCCAGCCGCAGCAGCATTTCATTGGCATGCAGACAAAAGTAATATTTGAACGTGGGATCGACGCTGGAAAGCATCTTGATGTTGGCGCCCGCGGAGAAAAACTTGTCGCCGGCGCCGGTGAGCAGAATCACGTACGCATCGTTATCCATGCGGGCACGGAGGATTGCCTCGTCGAGTTGCCGGTTCATTTCATAGGTGTAGGTATTGGCCGGCGGATCGCACATTTCGATCACCGCCACGCCGCCGTCCCTGCGGTAGTTAACAAGCTGCTTGGTGGTTTCGCCGGTCGTCGGCTGCATTGTGGTCGCCATGTCTGTGACTCCTTCTCTTTGGTAAAGATTAATCTCTGTCAAAACCCATTCCTGATCTTAGTCTCGAATCTTCCCGAAAACCTCTCACCGCTCGCTTCTGAAGTCTTGCTTGGCCCATCTGCGGCCCTTGCCAGGTCTCATTACTCCTCGCAGAAAAATGTCGCTCATCTCGCACGCCAGTTGCTCGGCATTGGCATCGACCCGAGAGTTGTGCCAGGTGTAGATCCAGTTCATCATGCCAAACAGGCTGAGCACAGCGATGCGCGTGGAGAACTGCAATCCCCGGTCGCACTTCAACTCGTCCAGCAGACCCACGCAGATACGGTAGTATTCGCGCTTGATCGCCGCTAGGTCCGCGGCGAAGCCATTCTTGAGCGCCTCGGCCTCGTGCGACAACACTTTCATCGCCGCCTGATTGGCGAGGAAATACTCCAAATGATTGAGAATGAAGACGCGGATTTGCTGTTCCGGATCGCTCACGCCGTCCAGTCGCGCTTTGAGCCGCTGCACAATGGTTGTGAACGTATGCTTCTGGATCAGGAAGAGCAGCCGCTCTTTGGACTCGAAGTAGTAATACATCCCGGCCAGCGACATGCCGCTGGCGCGCGAAAGATCGCGCATCGAAGCGCCTTCGTACCCTTTCTTGCAGAAGACTTCAGTCGCGTGGATGAGGATCTCCGCTAGTCGGCGGTCAAAGCGCGTGGCGGGCGCAGGCGCAAGCACCGAACGATGCCGCCGCGGCGAAATTCGGGATGCGGTTGACGGACTTCCCATAGACTGACGATTCGTTAATTCGAACGTTCGTTCGAACGATAGTATACTCCCGGGGTAGTCCTGATCACAAGTCTTTGAATTCTTATCGAGAATCAACTCCACTTTTTACTCTTTCCCGCTGCTTCGTGGGCGCGCCCCACCCAATCGAGGGCGTCGTGCAAGTCAGCGGACGAGGCCAGTTCGAAGGTGAACCAGCGCGCTTTCTGCATCTGGGTTGATCCAATCCTAGGATCTTTCTTTAGCCGCGCAAGGAGTCGTGGCGCCGGCGATTCCAACTTGAAAGCCAGCGCGTTTGCCGTTTCCATCGCGCGAGTGCGCGGGAGCAAAGCGAAGATTCTGTCATGCCGGTAGAGGGCGGTAAAGCCAAAGAACGCGCGCGAGGCGACCTGTGGCCAGCTTGCGGTCTCCCCAGCGAGAGCGGCCGACCAAGCCTTCATCTCCTCGGAAACTTTTGGAAGCTCCGGACGCGAAGACTTTCCTCGCTTCATGGATGCGGCTGCGCGTCTGCTGGCTGCGTCACCGGTGCCTGCTGGATCGCTTCTCTTTCGACCATCACGATTCTCTTGACCTGATTCCGGTCGTACGACAGGTCCTTGCCACCTGCGCGGACTACTACTTCTGTGGCCGAGACAGACTCCAGGTCCCCGGTCAACACCGTGCCATCGCGGAGTTCGATCGTGTCGTGCGCCGACGCTCCAAGTTCATAGCTCACGCTGCCGCCCGACGTATCATCAGGGCTGATTTCCAGGGGAAATCTTCCCGCGTTAAAACCTTCCTTGCTGAACTCCAGCAGATGTTTGCCAACGCCTAATTGCACAATCTTAGGAGTCGCGCCTGCTCCGGTCCCGTCCACTTTGAGAAGGGCTCCTTGGGGAACTGAGTTGACAGTCATTGAGATCGTCTTGGCTGGCAGAAACGATTGCAGTTCGACGGGCAGCGAGCGCGGCGCGAGTGCAATAGAGACCGGCGTGCCCGAGGTGTTGACGCTGGTTTGGAATTTCACCATCTCTCCACGGCCAACGTTGCTTACGGAAATCCATCCCTCACCGATTCTGATCCGGTTCTTATCAAACAGGTAAAGGGAAAAATTTGCTGTGTTAATTGATTTCGTCCAAAGGTTTTCAGCGGTTGTGTCGCTCACGTAGCTGTGCTGGCTTCCTGACGAGCCAACCTCCTTGAACTTGCCGAAGCTGAACCGCAAAACTGGCGTACCGGACTCCGGCCAAATAACGACTTGGGCCGGCGGATCCTTTGCATAAGCAGCGGAGGCCAGCAGGAGAACCACGGGAAAGAAGCAAAAAAAACTACCTCGCAACATAATGACTGCGTAATGTAAGACAGAAGGATGGCGAATGCAAGCGGCTTCATTTGCATCGCAGGATCAGGAACAAGAACTTATGTCTGTGAATCTAGTTCCTTATATCCGCCAGCAGCCGCTCCACTTCGCCCTTGACTTCGCCCGTGAGAGGCAGTAGCGGCAGGCGCGCCTGGCCGCCAAAATAGCCGTTGAAGTCCATCCCGTATTTCAAGCCCGGGATGCCGAGATCGCCCACAATGCGCTGCGCGGCTGCGGCGATGCGCTCTTGCTTCAACTTCGCTAGATCAGTGTCTCCTTCCTTCCACGCCGCGTAAATCTCGTAACAAGCGGTCGGCGACAGGCAAGCGAAGGCCAGAATCGCTCCCACCGCGCCGGCATCGAGCGAAGGATGCAGCTTGTTGGCCGCGCCCACCAGCACCTGGAACCCAACTTCTTTCTGCCGCGTCCTCAAATTGCCCACGACGTTCACGCTCGCCGAAGATGGCTTTGCGGCAGATAAGCTTGCCTCTGGACTCTCTGCGCGCCCCGTCTTCGCGTCTCTTGCAAAAGCGGGATCAGTCTCCGAACCCGCGCCCGCCAGCACCGCAATCGGGACGAGCGTCGCCCTGTCGCCATTTGCGCTCGACGAGGCCGCTGTAATCGCGCGCGGCGTAACCGCATCGAAAGTCTCAGTCACGGTAGCGCTGCGTTTGACGTGGCGCGTGCCCTCCACCATGTTGCGGATTTTTTCCACGTCGCCGCTCGACTCCTTGATGCCGATCAGGTTCGGATGATCGGCCAGTTCGATCACCAACTCTGCGGGAATGTCGAAGCCAGTCGCCTGCGGAAAGTTGTAAATGATCACCGGCAGCGGCGAACGATCGGCCACGGTACGGTAAAACGCAAGCATATTGGCTGGCTGCATCTGCCTTTTGTAGTAGTGCGGCGTGCGGACCATGGCAACGTCGTAACCAAGCTCGGCCGCATATTCAGTGAGCCGCAGCGTCTCGACGGCCGACTCGAGCCCCGTGCCCGCAATGAGCACTTTATTGGGTGCGGTGGCTTCGCGCGCGGTTTTCAGAACGTCGCGCCGCTCCTGATCGGAAAGCATAACGGCCTCGCCAGTCGATCCAAGCACGACAATACCAGCCACCGGCGTGCGCGAATAGCGCTCAACGTTGCTCTCAAGCTTTTTGAAATACACGTTGCCGTCGGGATAGAACGGCGTGGTGATGGGAGGAAAAATACCCTGCAGGAACATGTTGGCCCTCGCGCATCCAGTATCGCACGCGATCTGGGGCTGGGATATCCCTCTACCTAAGTCTTTACTACCCGTTCCGCGTGCAAATGCTGCAGCGCCCGCACATTCACTTCCCCGCGCTGCAGTGCGGCAATCCCTTCCGCCGCAGCCCGCGCCGCCGACAACGTCGTAATCGTGGGAATCCTCGCCGTCACTGCGGCCCGGCGGATTGCCTTTTCGTCGAACCACGGCTCCGGTCCGCTCGGGGTGTTGACGATCAACTGAATGCGTTGGCCCTTGATGAAATCCACCACGTTCGGACGGCCCTCTTTCACTTTGTAGACGCGCTCGACTTTCATATTCGCAGCCTCGACCACGTCGGCAGTTCCGGCCGTGGCCACCAGCTTGAATCCCATCTCCACAAACTTGCGCGCCACTTCCACCACGTGCCGTTTGTCATGGTCGGTGACACTGATGAAGACCGTTCCTTCGGTCGGTAGCTTCTGCCCCGCCGCTAGTTGCGCTTTGGCGAAGGCCTCGCCGAAGTTGTCGGCCACGCCCATTACTTCGCCGGTGGATTTCATCTCCGGCCCCAGCACCGTATCGACTCCGGGAAATTTATTCCAGGGAAATACCGGCGATTTCACGTAGTAGAAGTTTCCGGTGTCGAGATCGGCGCGGCGCTCGATATACTCCGGCAGAAATTCTCGCAGCTTGCGCCCGGTCATCAGCCGCGCGGCAATCTTCGCCATCGGCACGCCCGTTGCCTTCGAAACATAGGGCACGGTGCGCGAAGCCCGCGGGTTTACTTCCAGCACATAGACTGTGCCGCCGTCAGCACCGTTTCCCGCGTGTCCACCGCCGCGCGGAATGGCGAACTGTATGTTCATCAGTCCGATGACCTTCAGCGCGCGTGCCAGCTTGAACGTATAGTCGCGCATGCGCTCGAGCAGCGGCTGGGGAATATCCACCGCCGGCAGCACGCACGAAGAATCGCCAGAGTGAATGCCCGCCTCCTCAATATGTTGCATGATGCCGCCGATCACCACATCTTCGCCGTCGGAGAGTGCATCGACGTCGACTTCGATCGCATCTTCGAGAAAGTGATCGATCAGCACTGGCCGGTCGTGTGAGTACTCGACCGCCTCTTTCATGTACCGCACCACCGACTCTTCTTCGTAGGCGATCACCATGGCGCGACCGCCCAGCACGTAGGAAGGCCGCACAATCACCGGGTACCCGACCCGCTTCGCACCGTCGACTGCATCTTCAATCGAGGTCGCCATCACACCGGGCGGCTGCGGAATTTTCAACTCTTCGAGCAGCTTGTTGAAGTGCTTGCGGTCTTCGGCCAGGTCAATCGATTCCGGCGATGTGCCGATGACATTCACTCCGGCGGCTTTCAACGGCAGCGCCAGATTCAGTGGTGTCTGGCCGCCAAACTGTACGATCACTCCCACGGGCGCGCCTTTCGCCGTTTCGTGCTGGTAAATCGAGAAGACATCTTCGAAGGTCAACGGCTCGAAGTAGAGGCGGTCGCTGGTGTCGTAGTCGGTGGAAACGGTTTCAGGATTGCAGTTGATCATGATCGTCTCGTAACCATCGTCGCGCAGCGCGAATGACGCGTGGCAGCAGCAGTAATCGAATTCAATTCCCTGCCCGATGCGATTCGGCCCGCTGCCGAGGATGATCACTTTCTTCTTGTCGGTGGGCGCGGCTTCGTCTTCTTCTTCGTAGGTCGAATACAAATACGGTGTATAGCTCTCGAACTCGGCCGCGCACGTGTCCACGCGCTTGTAGACGGGCATCACGCCGTGCTTTTTGCGCAGATGCCGGACTTTTTCCTGACCTTCCAGCCGCCACACGCCCGCCAATCGCCCGTCGGAGAATCCCATGCGCTTCGACTCACGCAGTACCTCGGTGGGAATCGATTCGATGGGATGCTTCTCCAATTCGAGTTGCTGATCGTTGATTTCCTTGAGCTGGTAGAGAAACCAGGGATCCATCGAGGTCATCTTCGCGATCTGTTTTACCGTGTGCCCCTGGCGCAGCGCATACTGCACATACGCCAGCCGCTCCGGATGCGGAGTTACCAGCCGCTGCGTCAAAATCTTCGGCTCAATCTTCGCGCCGCCCACGCGCTTGCCGGTATCCAAGGCGCGCACGGCTTTCATCAGGGCTTCCTTGAAGGTGCGACCGATGGCCATCACCTCGCCCACCGATTTCATTTGCGGACCCAGACTCTCGTCCGCGCCCGGGAATTTCTCGAACTGCCACTTAGGGATTTTCACAACCACATAATCGAGCGTCGGCTCAAAACACGCCGGTGTCTTGCGCGTGATGTCGTTCGGGATTTCGTCGAGCGTGTAGCCCACCGCGAGTTTCGCCGCAATCTTCGCAATCGGAAACCCTGTAGCTTTCGACGCCAACGCCGACGAGCGCGAAACACGCGGGTTCATCTCGATTACCACCATGCGCCCGGTTTCCGGATTCACGCCGAACTGAATGTTCGACCCTCCGGTGTCGACGCCGATTTCGCGGATCACCGCAATCGAGGCATCGCGCATGGCCTGGTATTCGCGGTCGGTCAGCGTTTGAGCCGGCGCGACCGTGATCGAGTCGCCGGTATGCACGCCCATGGGGTCGAAATTCTCGATCGAGCATATGATGATGACGTTATCCCGTGTGTCGCGCATCACTTCAAGTTCGAATTCTTTCCAGCCCAGCACCGACTCTTCAATCAGCGCCTCGTGCACGGGAGAAAAATCCAAACCCCGCCCCAGCACTTCAACCAGCTCTTCGCGGTTGTAGGCGATGCCGCCGCCCGAGCCGCCGAGCGTGAACGAAGGCCGCACAATCACCGGGAAGCCGATCTTGCCGGCAAATTCGAGGCCGTCTTTCGTGTTGTTCACCAGCGCAGACTTGGGCACGTCGAGCCCAATCCGCTGCATAGCATCTTTGAAGACAAGCCGGTCTTCCGCTTTCTTGATGGCGGCAACATTCGCGCCGATCAGGCTGACGTCGTACTTCTCCAGAACGCCGCCGTCGGAAAGTTCAATCGCGAGATTCAGCGCCGTCTGTCCGCCCACGGTGGGCAGGACGGCAAACCCCACTCCCGGCGCCATTTCGCGTTCGATGCGGATAATCTCTTCCAGATATTCCAGCGTGAGCGGCTCGATGTAGGTGCGGTCGGCAAACTCCGGGTCGGTCATGATCGTGGCCGGATTCGAGTTGGCCAGCACCACTTCGTATCCCTCGGACTTCAGCGCCTTGCAGGCCTGCGTGCCGGAGTAATCAAATTCCGCCGACTGCCCGATAATGATGGGCCCTGATCCGAGAATCAGAATCTTCGAGATGTCAGTGCGTTTGGGCATCTATTGGGTCTTCTTCCAGGCGATTGCCTTCGCGATCAGCGACGAGATAAAGTTTGTGAAGTTGAGCTCTGGTACTGGCTCCGAATATTGCCCTTTAAGACCATCCGTGCTGGAAGACATTAGAAAGCACGTGGCGTCGTATAGCCTCTCGCGAACTAATTTCGTCAGAAGAATTTCGTAACGCCTGGCGTAGGATGCAGAGCTAAATTCCTCGAAGACTTTGAAGTGGGGCTCCTGCGCCCTTACTGGTCGCGTTGAAGCAGGGGCATCCTCCAGCAACATCAAATAGCCCAGCCAGGGCCGCGCCGAGGGTTTGAAGGCCCCCTCCCGGTATGCTGCCCACAAATCCGCTGCGCTCCCGAGTGCTTCCTCAGTTCGGTTATTGAAATTGTTCCCAAAAGAACCAACCTGCGACTTGAATTCAATGGCCGCAATCAGGCAGCCCTCGACTACCACGAGCAGATCCCATTTCTTCTCAGGCCGAAACCACCCCGGAAGCTCGACACGCCTCTCGCAATAGACGACGGGCCGGTCCACACCCGACTCCTCTAAGAGGTCTCGAACCAACGCCACGAACCCGTCCATCTGACTTCCGCCGGTTACGGCCGTTCTAGCGCCAGCATCCCGAACCCCCGACTTAGTCCCCTGCTTCTGGGCCTGAGTTTCCCGGCTCGACCAGAACTGGACGACAGCGCTCCTGAGTTTGAGATCTATTTCGGAATTCACTCGCTTACTCTTGCTCCATAACTAACACAGTATTCGCAAATAGCGACGAGAGCTCCCCTTCTAGTCTCTTAGCCGCAAAGGCCAAATAGTCGGCGTCGATCTCGAAATTGATGCTATTCCTCCCCCACTTCGAGGCCGCAAGGGCTGTTGTGCCTGTACCCATAAAAGGATCCAACACGATATCTCCGACAAAACTGAACATCCGGATAAGGCGCTCCGCGAGCTCCACCGGATACGGGGCAGGATGGTCTTTGGTCGAGGCACCCGTCACTCCATCCCATATCTGCTGAAACCATCTCTGATAGTCCTTCGCCGAGATGACGCTGAGAATCCTCGCACTGTCCTCAGGTGTCCGGTAGCCGCCGGGTTTTCGCTGCATCAGAATAAACTCAACATCATTCTTGATGACGGCATTCGGCTCGTAAGGTTTTCCCAGAAAGCCTCCACCGTTCTCTACCTCGTAGGCGGCATTGGCAATTTTGTGCCAGATGATTGGAGACAAGTTATCGAAGCCGATCTTCCTGCAATGCTCTTGGATAGTGGCGTGGAGCGGCACAACAGTATGCCGCCCTTCGTTCTTGCGCCGCGAGAGGCAAACGTCCCCAACCACGCACACAAGCCTGCCGCCCACCACGAGCGAGTCGAAACATCTCTGCCAAACCCGATCCAGCTCTTCGATGAAGTCATCGTAGTCGCCGATGTGACCGAGTTGACCAGGGCTGTCGCGATACTTCTTCAGCGTCCAATAGGGCGGGGACGTCAAGATCAGGTGTGCTTTAGCGACCTTCTCTTTCGACATCCTCCTCGCATCGCCGTGAACGAGGACATGCCTCGTTGGAATCTCCTTCACCGCCCGTTCAATAAGGTTCAGGAAAACATCGTTTTTCGCAACCTCCGGGATAGCGCTCTGGAGGTCTCCAAGACGGCGTAATTCCTCTGGAACGAACTTTGCCAGGTCAACATGGCCGGGAAAATCTACCTTCGGAATGGCTCGCGCACTCACCCTTTCCACTCCTCCATCATCTTGGTGAATTCTTTGAACAGATAATGCGAATCATGCGGCCCCGGCGCGGCTTCGGGGTGATACTGCACGCTGAACAGCGGCAGGTTCCTGTGCCGCAAACCTTCTAAAGTCGAATCGTTCAAATCCATGTGCGTCAGTTCGACTTCGCTCTGCGCCAGCGAATCCGGATCCACGGCAAAGTTATGGTTGTGCGCCGTGATCTCAATCTTGCCCGTCTTCAACTGCTTTACCGGATGATTTCCGCCGTGATGGCCAAACTTCAGCTTGAAAGTTTTTCCGCCCAGTGCGATCCCAGTGAGTTGATGCCCCAGACAAATTCCAAAAATCGGTTGCCGCCCCATCAATCGCCGGATCGCATCCACCGCATAGGTACACGGTTCGGGATCGCCCGGCCCATTCGAAAGAAACACTCCATCCGGTTTCAACGCCAGCACATCTTCCGGCTGGGTCTGCGCCGGAACCACCGTCACCCTGCAGCCCTCGCCGCGCAACTTGCGCAAAATGTTCTGCTTGATGCCGAAGTCGTAGGCGACCACGTGAAACCGCGCCGGCTCGTCTTTCACCCCTACTACCGCAGTCGGCTCGTGCGAGCGCTCACCCACCTCCCACACATAAGGACGCTTCGTGCTCACCTGTTTGGCCAGATCCGTGCCGTCCATCTTCGGAATCGAGCGCGCTTTCGCGACCAGCTTTTCCGCATCGTTTTCCATGGTTGAGATCACGCCGCGCATCACGCCGTGATCGCGCAAATGCCGCACCAGCGCCCGCGTGTCAATCTCTGCGAGCACCGGCACCTTGAACTGTTCCAAGTATTCTTCGGCCACTTGTTGCGAACGCCAGTTCGAACTCACCTTCGAGAACTCGCGTACGATCAGCCCTTCGATCCACGGGCGGGTCGCTTCGTTGTCTTCCTGGTTGGTGCCGTAGTTGCCGATTTCTGGATTGGTCAGGACAACAATCTGCCCCGAATAGGATGGGTCGGTAAAAATTTCCTGATAGCCGGTGATGCAAGTATTAAAAACGACTTCGCCGTAGCATTCGCCTTTGGCGCCGTAGCCTTTGCCTCGGAAGACTCGCCCGTCTTCCAGCGCAAGGATTGCTTGCATTCTCGCTCCGGAGAGTGGATTTTCAGAATCTTATCAGGGAACGTCGCAGCGGCCAAGCGAGAACAGGGCTTCAGCCAAGAAAATTCGCGGAACAGAAATCCTCAGGTTTGCAGAGGCGATTACTGACCCACCGCCGCCAGAATGTAATCCGTCAGCAGCTTTTCTGTTTGCTCGTGCATGCCACGGGTGCCGTAGTTGGTGCTGGTGATGACAACGGCCATGTCCAGACCCGGAAATACCGCGATCTTGTTCCCGCCGTTGCCGCTCATGAAAAAAGCCTGATAACTCTTCCCGCCAGACTTGAACGCCTTGAGCCACCACAAATAACCATATTCTGTCTCGCCGTCGATGCGGGCGTGAGGCTGGGTCGAGGCCTTTACCCAAGCTTCATCCACGATGCGGTGACCCTGCCAGTTCCCGCCGTCCAAGTAAAGCTGGCCAATCTTCAGCAGATCGCGGCTCGTCAGGCGCAGTCCGCCTCCGGTCTGGGGAATATTCATTGGCGAGTAGACCCATTGCGCGTCGGCGATTCCCAGAGGCCCGAAGAGTTTCTCCTGCGCGTAGCGATCAGCGCGCACACCCGTGGCCTTTTGCAAGATTTCACTTAGGGTGAAGGCTCCGCCCATGCAATAGCTGAAATATCTTCCATATGGCGGAGGTTCGTCCTGCTCGCCGACGCGCATCCGGCCGCGAATCGGCAGGTCGAGGATGAACTGTGCCCAGTCCTCCACCAGATACATGCGCTCCTCGTTGCCCCGCGACGCATCATTCCAGTCGTCACACTCGAGCGCGGATGACATCGTGAGGAAGTCTTCTACAGTGATTCTGTCCTTCCGCGGATCGGGATTTTGCAACTTGCGAGCGTGCTCGGGTAACAAAGCCAACACTCGCGCATCTACTCCGCTCAGCTTCTTCTCGCCAATAGCAATGCCAACCAGCACATCCGTGATGCTCTTCGTAGCCGAGCGCGTATCGCGTAGCGTGCCGGCATCGCCGTCGAAGTAGGCCTCATAAACCAACTTTCCATGCCGCGCGATCGCGACGCTGCCAATCTTCTTGAAGTCTCCCGAACGAATTCCCTTTTCCATCTCGCGCAGCGGTTCTGGCGACAATCCCTCAGACTCCAGTTTCGCCGTGACCCAGATATCGGACTGGCTCTCCGATGCAGAAACGCGGTTCGTTTGTGCCGCCCCGCAAGGGCAGCAGCCTACCGCAATCATTACTCCCAAGAAAACGACGAGCCTTTGTTTCATGTGGAGACAGTCCTCTGCCGGCTTCAGACGGTTGGGAATCAGAGAGGTGAGCGCCCGGGTGGAATAGTTCTGAAACGATCTACCGTACCCGCCCCAGCTTATCCATCGGCCAATAGCCAAAGACGGCCTTCCCGTAGATATAGCTCTGGTTCACCGGCCCGAAATCGCGGCTGTCGTTCGACATGGACCGGTGATCGCCCAGCACGAAATAGCACTGTGGGGGCACGAGCGTCTCCGGATATGATCGCGCATCGGTGTAAGCCGGCGGAACATAATCTTCGTCCAGCGCCTCGCCGTTCACATACACCTGCCCGCCGTCGATGCGGATGCGGTCTCCTGCCACGCCGATCACCCGCTTGATATAGCTCTTGGAAGGATCCCGCGGGTAGCGGAACACGACTACGTCGTCGCGCGCAATTGAGTCTAGCCGGTAGACGAATTTATTGACGAAGATTCGTTCCTGGTCTGAGAGCAGCGGCATCATGCTGGTGCCTTCCACCTTCATCGGCTGATAAATGAAAACGATGATAAAAGCCGAGATGGCCACCGAGATCGCCAGGTCGCGCAGCCATGTTCCCATAGCTCGCCAGCGGCAAATTGGGCGTCGCGCCAGAACCGGTGCGCCAGCTGCGGCCGGTGGCATTAGCCCCGCGCCCGGTTGGGTTCCGGGTTCGCTGCTGGGAGACTCTGGCATCAGACTTTTCTATTGTATACAGATCGGGCGCGGGCATTGTGGCGTTTTTCGCCGATGCACCAGGCCATCGGCACTTCCGATTCGCATCCAAACCGAGTTAGAATATGACGTTCGAGGTTTACCCATGACTCTGAGCCGCTGCCTGCAAAACCGAATCGCTTGCCGTGTCCTGACCGTCGTCTTTCTTTTTCTGGTCACTTTGACCATGTCGGCGCAATGGACCGCTCCCGACGAAGAAGGTGAAGTTCCTGCCTTCAACGCTGGACCGCCGCCCAAGGGCGTCACCCTGCCAGCTATTCTTACCAAAGCGGACCTCTGGGGCGCCGACGCGCAAAACTCCTACCAGACCCACGCTTACGAATTGGCAGCGAAGATTCAGACGGTCATCCACCAGCAGCCCTGCTATTGCTATTGCGACCGCATGGGCCATAACAGCCTGCACAGTTGCTTCGAGAACACACACGGCGCGCGCTGCTCCACCTGCCTGAAAGAGCTGTATTACTCCTATCAACAGCACAAAAAAGGAAAGACCCCCGCGCAGATTCGTGCGGGCATCATCAAAGGCGAGTGGAAACAGATCGATCTGCAATCGGCGGCCAGCATCAATTAGGGCCGAGGCTGCTGAATACCAGGTGAAAGCACCCGTGAACCGCTCGCCCGAGCGGGACCCTAGACTCGGTACCGCGCAGCCCACGGAATTGCCCTTCACCCTCCCTTTAGGTGATACTTTACTGTGGGCTCTAGAAGCCTCCAATTAAGGAGCTCCAATTAAGACGACCTCAGGAAGAATCTTGCACATGGCTCAGAAAGCTACCGCGAAGAAATCATCCCTGGCGGACGATCCGCGTGTCACCCAGGCCTTGCAAAGTTATGAAGCCGGGTTGCGCGCTCTGCAGGAACACAAGTTCGAGAAGGCCAAGCCGCTGTTCCAGAAAGTGATCGGCAGCGCCAGCCGGGAACTCGCGGACCGGGCCGCGGTTCATCTCAATACTTGCAACCAGCATCTGGAGCGCTCGGCCACAACTCAGTTCAAGAGCGTGGAAGAGCACTTCGACTATACGGTCTCCCTGATGAACGTGGGCGACTACGTAACCGCTCGTGAGCATCTCGATAAGCTCCTCAAGCAGTCGCCGCAAACCGATTTCGTCGTCTACGGGCTGGCCGCGCTCGACTGCCTCACCGGCCATGTCGAAGATTCACTCAAGCGCTTGGACGAGGCCCTTCGCATGAACCCGAGTCTGCGCTTTCAGGCTCGCAACGATTCTGACTTTCAGAATCTGGCCGAGGATCCGCGTTTCACCGAATTGTTGTACCCGGACCCCGCAGCCGATGGAAGTTCGCCCGAGGGCTCTTTCCGCGAAGACGAGTCTTACTGAGAGCTCGAAAACGAGACGCAGTCGGATGGAAAAAACCGCTGAGTTCACCTCTCGTGAAAGAGCGTCGCGCGAGCGCGGTCTGCGCGTGGTCGCTATTGGCGGAGGCACCGGCCTTTCCACTTTGCTCAAGGGGTTGAAGCGCTTCGTCCTGTCGCCCGCGGAAATTGCCCTGGCGCAAGCCGATGTGCCCGTCATTCGCGATCTTTGCGCCGTAGTCACGGTCAGCGACGACGGCGGTTCCAGCGGACGCCTCCGCAAAGAGCTCAACATGCTTCCGCCCGGCGACATTCGCAACTGCATCGTCGCTCTCAGCGAAGATGAAGCTCTTCTATCCCAGCTCTTCCGCCACCGCTTCGACAAAGGCTCGGGGCTTGAAGGCCACAGCTTCGGCAATCTGTTTCTCGCCGCCCTGACTTCCATCACTCACGATTTCTCCGAGGCCGTGCGGTTGTCTTCGGAGATTTTGCTCACTCGCGGCCACATCCATCCCGCCACTACTTCCAACATCGAACTGGAAGCCCTCATGGAAGACGGCACGCGCGTCCGCGGGGAAACCAAGATCACCGCCAGCAAGGGCCGCATTCAGGAACTCTTTCTTGTTCCCGCCGACGTCGAGCCAATTCCGCAAACCCTCGAAGCCATCGCCCGCGCCGACGTCATCAGCATCGGCCCCGGATCTCTGTTTACCAGCCTCATTCCCAACCTGCTGGTGCGGGGCATCGCCGAAGCCATCGTCAACTCACCCGCCACCAAGGTTTACATCTGCAACCTTATGACCCAGGCCAATGAGAGCCTCGGCCTCACTGCCGCCGACCACATTCGCGCCCTCAATCGCCACGCTGGCAAACAGATCTTCGACTACGCCCTCATCAACCGCAGTCCGGTTTCCGTCGAACTCAAAGCCAAGTACGCGCTCGAGGGTGGTTCCCAGATCGCGGCCGATCTCGACGCCATCGAGGCGCTGGGCGTGGTTCCCGTTCTCGGCGACTACCTGGAAGAAGGCAGCGTCGCACGCCACAATACCGCACGGGTGGCTGCCGATGTGCTGCAACTGGCCGCGCAGTCTCCGGTCGCTAGGCCAAAAACGGAGGCAAAGACAAAGGCCAGGTCCGCGGACCAAGTTTAGCGGACTAGGTTTAACAGGCCAGGGTTAGCTCCATGTTTAGATTTTCGCCGAGCCGCTTCTCGCTTCCCTTGCGTCCTCAGCGCCCGGTAGAATGTCTCCCGAGATGAATCTGCCCTCAAGAAAGACCATAACGTGCCTTCTGATTGCGCTGGCAATATTGGTGGCGCCGGCAGCGGCCCAGAAGGACAAAGACACCGACGATGAACCCTCCGCCAAGTTGAGTTTTCTGATTTTGAAGGAAGACAACGGCAAGCCGGTACGCAACGCCGCGGTGATCATGCACGCGGTGAATTCGCGCGGCAAGCAAGAACGTGGCGGCATCGAACTCAAAACCGACGTCGACGGCAAAGCCAGCTTCGACGGCATCCCCTACGGCAAGTTGCGCGTGCAGGTGCTGGCGTCCGGCTTTCAGACTTTTGGAGACGACTACGACATAACCAAAGGTGCCATGGACTTCACCATCAAGCTGAAACGCCCGCAAGGGCAGTTCTCGGTTTACGACGACCCGAAGAAAACCGACAAGACTCCGCCGCCTGATCCAAACGCCAAGCCGCAATAGGTGGCGATGTTTAGCGCGCGTCAGTAGTTGAATCGCTACATAACCGGGGTGAGATGTGAACTACCTGCTAAAAAGCGAGCCCACCGTATATTCTTTCGCCGATCTCCAGCGTGACCAAGCCACCACATGGGACGGCGTTTCCAATCCCGTCGCGCTCAAACATCTGCGCGGCATGAAGCCGGGCGAACGGCTAGTCATCTATCACACCGGAGATGAGAAAAGCGCAATCGGACGCGCGACAGTTGTCTCCGTCGATGCCGCCGACCCCAAGGTGCCGCAAGTAGAGATCAAGGCAGGCAAGCCTCTGGCCGTGCCGGTGACGCTGGCCGAAATCAAGGCGAATGAGCTGTTCGCCGATTCTCCCCTCGTACGCCAGGGACGCCTGAGTGTCGTGCCCTTGACCGACGCTCAATACAGGTTTCTCACCGGAAACTGAACCCGCGCTGGCGTAAAGACATAGCCCACAACGCCCCGCCACTGCCCGGGCGCAAGCAAGTTTTCAAGCTCGCTTACAAATCTTTGCAAAACTCCGCCAGGCAGTTAGCAACCCCGGCTCTGCGTCCACCCTCCTATACTGTTGGCGGTCGCGGGCAGATTGTGGCTCGTCTCCGGTTGGCGGAAGTTGCCTCAGGCACGCTGATCCAAGGAACGCACGGGAAGGCTCTCAATCAATGTCGATCTCCTGGAGATAGCAATGAAGCCTCGTCTCAAATGCTGGGCCGAATCGGCGTGGGTATTCGCCGTCTGTCTTGCCGGGTTGCTGCCCATGACTCCTCTGAGGGCACAAGACGCACGTGAGAAGATCGACATTGACGACGTTACCCGCACCTTTGTGGTGCATCTTCCGAAAGGCTACGACTCGCAACAGCACTATCCCGTCGTGATTCTGCTGCACGGTCAAGGCCTGGACGCCGACGACATGGCGCGGCTCACCCGCTTCAACGAGCTCGCCGATAAGGACGGCATTATTGCCGTTTATCCTAACGCCACGCGCGGGCGCTGGAACATCGGAGTACGGCCGCAGACGCAATCGGCTCCCATGGGACGCCGCGGAGGCGGGCGACGAGGAGGAGGTTACCCCGGCGGCGGTGGAGGTTATCCGGGTGGCGGCGGTGGTGGTTATCCCGGTGGCGGTGGAGGCGGATATCCTGGCGGCGGCAACAGCGGCGGGCAACAGCAGCCGGACGAATCGTCCAACCGACCCGCGCCCGCCGACGACGTTGACTTCCTCAATCAGATGCTGGACCAACTCGCCACCAAGTATTCCGTCGATGCGCACCGCATCTACGCCAGCGGCTTGGGCGACGGTGGTTTCATGGCCATGCGTGCCGGCTGCAACCTGGCCGACCGCATCGCAGCCATCGCCCCGGTCGGCGCCGCCATGCCCAAAACGATGATCTGCCTGCCTTCGCGTCCCGTGCCCGCAGCGTTGATCAATGGCACCGACGACCCCATCGTTCATTACAACGGAGGCGAATACAAACCGGGACAGTTCTCCGTGCTCTCGGCTGAAGACAGCGCCAAGACCTGGGCGCGCTTCGACCACTGCAACGAAAAACCCGCGCAGGACAAACTGCCGCCAGTGCAAAAGAATGGAAAAGAGACCAGGACATACACCTACAGCGGTTGCGGGCAAAATGCTCAGGTAATGCTTTATAGCGTCAAGGGCGGCGGTAACACCTGGCCCGGCGGCGAGCCATTCATGGCAGAGAACGAGGTCGGAAAAACCAGCGATGCTCTCAACGCCAACGAAACCATCTGGAGCTTCCTGGTAACGCGCAAGATCAGCGTCGACAGCGGCGCGGCGCATTAGAGTTGGCAGATCGCCCGCTGCGCACTCTTTGTCCAGCTCTAAAGCCATCACTCTAACTTCGAGTGCGACGCCGGATAATACTTGGCACTCATCCGCCGGGTCATGATTCCACCTCGTACTCCGGAACGATCACCTCATCCGCCCCTGAATTGCGCATGGCCTGGGCGTAACGTGACTGCCCGGCGCGGGTAATGATGCGCGCCTTGGGGTTGAGCGCCTTCGCGGTCACCGTGATGTACAGGTTATCGGCATCGTTATCGATCACAATGCAAACTCCGCGTCTGACGCAGCAACCACAATTCACCACGGAGGCACGGAGAAAACCGGGCGTCGGGTGTGGAACTGCGCTTGCCCCGAACGGCTGTGGATTTCTTGATCGCAATAATTCTTCGGGCTACCGACTCCCTCTACGGGGCGATTGTCATGCGCGCACGCCGGTATCTGATTAAATTTTTTGTCCCGATCCATTAGAATCATCGAGTTAGCGGGAGTGGCTTTGCGAAATTTGATTTCAAAGACCTTATATCCCAAAATATAGAAAACAAAGGCTTTCGGCCCGCTGAGGGCCACGCCGTTCATGCCTCTCGGCTTCGATTATGATCGGCTCATTGCATTCTTAAAACAAGGTTAGATGTCACATGATTTCGGTGGATTTCCTTTGGACGCGAACACGGACGGTAGAAGCGTCGTTCCGTTCGGCGGATGGGGTCGGCCCCGCCAAGTACGCGCGAGATCCCCTTCGGCTGCGCTCAGGGCAGGCTCTCACCCGGGTGAACTGCGCCGGGTTTCGGGCCGGAGCCTCCAGAGGAGATTCGCAGTTTTTCCCCGCCGCGTTGACCGGGTACGGGGTTTGACCATGCCGAAGGCGACGTGTTATAAATGCCCGTTTTGCGCTGGGCGGCGGAGATGAGGTTTTTATCCTCTGGTCGGCTTTCTTCCGGTCGCTACTGGCGCAAAGTCCGACGCGGCCAAGCTCCAACACTCATGGTCTTGCGGTGGAAGCGTGTTCGGAATTCCGAAGCAGTTTCCCGACGCGGCGCGGGATGGTTTCGTCAGCGCGCTAGTCGTGGATGCAGCTTTCGGAAGGCAGTGCCTAAACACGTTCAAACTTTCCAAACTCGACTTATTATTGGAGGAACTCTTATGCACACCTGGCTCGCTAGCGTTGCGTTTCGAGGACGCCGTGTGGCAGCGGCATCGCTAAGAAAGATTTCGACCATCGCCGTACTGCTTACCGCTTGCGCCACCACTGCCATGGCTCAACCTGCCGGTGAAAGCGCCGGCGGCGAAGCTTCGCTGAAACTGCCGGACCTTTCTTCGGTCAGCTTTCTGAACGGAGCTATTGACGGGCACAAGCTGCTGCTGATCGGAATCCTGTTCTGCATTTTCGGGTTGGGCTTTGGCATGGTGATTTTCATCCGGCTGAAGAACCTGCCGGTGCATCGCTCGATGCGCGAAATCTCGGAGCTGATTTACGAGACCTGTAAGACGTATCTGCTGACGCAGGGACGGTTCATCCTGCTGCTGTGGGTATTTATCGCGGTCATCATTGTGCTTTACTTCGGCGTGCTCGAGCATATGGAAGCGATGCGCGTCGCGATCATTCTGGCCTTCAGCCTGGTGGGAATCGCAGGCAGTTACGGCGTGGCGTGGTTTGGAATCCGGGTGAACACGTTCGCGAATTCGCGCACGGCGTTCGCTTCCCTACCGGGAAAACCGTATCCCGTGTACCAAATTCCGCTGGAAGCGGGCATGAGCATCGGCATGATGCTGATCAGCGTAGAGCTGCTGATCATGCTCTTTATTTTGCTGTTCGTTCCCGGCGATTATGCCGGACCGTGTTTCATTGGATTCGCGATTGGCGAGTCGCTGGGCGCGGCGGCGCTGCGCATTGCGGGCGGCATCTTCACCAAGATTGCCGATATCGGGTCTGACTTGATGAAGATCGTCTTCAAGATCAAAGAAGACGACGCGCGCAACCCTGGCGTGATCGCCGACTGCACGGGCGACAATGCGGGCGATTCGGTGGGGCCGTCGGCGGACGGGTTCGAAACTTACGGCGTGACCGGCGTGGCGCTGATTACTTTTATTCTGCTGGGCGTGAAGCCTCCCACGGTGCAGGTGCAATTGCTGGTGTGGATCTTCGTGATGCGCGTGATGATGCTGGTGGCGAGCGCGATTTCTTACTTCCTGAACGCGGCGATTGCCAAGGCGCGCTACGGCAATGCGAATGAGATGAATTTCGAAACGCCTCTGACTTCGCTGGTATGGATCACGTCGCTAGTGTCGATCGCACTGACGTATCTGGTGTCTTTCTTTATTATTCCGGAACTGGGCGGAGACACCTCGCAGTGGTGGAAGCTGGCCACGATCATCTCCTGCGGAACTTTGGCGGGGGCGGTGATTCCGGAATTGGTGAAAGTGTTCACTTCGACGGAATCGAGGCACGTGAAAGAAGTAGTGACTTCGGCGGAAGAAGGCGGGGCGTCGCTGGGAATTCTTTCCGGGTTCGTGGCCGGAAACTTCTCGGGCTACTATCTGGGCTTGTCAATGGTGATATTGATGTCGATCGCCTATTACGTAAGCACGATGGGCTTGGCGATTGCAGCGACGATGCTGGCTCCGGCGGTGTTCGCGTTTGGGTTGGTGGCCTTTGGATTTCTGGGCATGGGACCGGTGACGATTGCCGTCGATTCGTATGGGCCGGTCACCGATAATGCGCAGTCGGTGTACGAACTCTCGCTGATCGAACAGGTTCCGAACGTGCAGGCTGAGATCAAGAAGGATTTCAACCTCCCGGTGAACTTCGAACGCGCCAAGTATCTGCTCGAAGCCAATGACGGCGCGGGCAATACGTTCAAAGCGACGGCGAAACCTGTGCTGATCGGCACGGCCGTGGTGGGCGCGACCACGATGATTTTTTCGATCATCATGGCGCTCACCAGCGGACTCACCGAGAACGTAGACAAACTCTCGCTGCTGCACGCGCCTTTCTTCCTCGGCTTGATCACGGGCGGCGCGATGATTTACTGGTTCACGGGCGCGTCGACGCAGGCCGTGACCACCGGGGCTTATCGCGCGGTTGAATTCATCAAGGCCAACATCAAGCTGGAAGGCGTGGAGAAGGCTTCCGTCGCCGACAGCAAGAAGGTGGTGGAGATCTGCACGAAATATGCGCAGAAGGGCATGTTGAACATTTTCATCGCGGTATTCTTTGGTACGCTGGCCTTCGCTTTCGTGGAACCGTTCTTCTTCGTCGGCTATCTCATCTCGATTGCCGTGTTCGGGCTGTATCAGGCGATCTTTATGGCCAACGCCGGAGCGGCGTGGGATAACGCGAAGAAAATTGTGGAAGTGGAGATGAAGCAGAAAGGCACGCCGCTGCACGACGCGACGGTGATTGGCGATACGGTGGGCGATCCGTTCAAGGATACGTCGTCGGTGGCGCTGAATCCGGTGATCAAGTTCACGACTTTGTTTGGGTTGCTGGCGGTGGAGCTGGCGGTCACGCTGTCGCGAGATCAGGGCGCAACGATCACGAACGTGCTGGCGCTGGCGTTCTTCCTGGTTTCGTTCTTGTTCGTCTACCGCTCGTTTTACTCGATGCGCATTCGGAGCGGAAGCGCGGAGTAGGGCGACAACGGCTCTGCAAAACAAAACGCCATCTGGCCTGGGCCGGATGGCGTTCTTACCGCGGGCAATCTTTCGGAATCACTCAGCGCCAATTCGGATCCAACCGGCGATGTGCAAGATCTTTCACTCTTGACGGGTATTGCCAGTTCGCTCACTATCAGGCCTGCGCCGATCCCTAGGGACGGGTGCCTATCGTTCCGGCACCAGCGTGATCTGGAACCCCGATTCAACTCGACGCATAGTTCAAATTATGAGAATTGCGTCCGGACTGCGGTTATTTTTCGCGGGGCTGATGGCGGTGACGGCCCAAGCCCAGATTTCGAGCTTTAACCACGTCGTGGTCATCGTGCAGGAAAACCGCACTCCGGACAATCTTTTTCAAGGGCTGTGCGCCGCTCCCTATGGGGCATGTGCCGTACCTCCGACCGCCCTCGCGCCATACGACGTTCAGACTTCGAACTGGAAGACCTTGACCGGGACGATTCAGCCCGCGCCCACGCCGCTGGCTGGCACCTACGGTCTGAACCACACGCACAACTCGTTCAACAGCATGTGCAACATTGTCGCCGGCAATCCTCCAACCTGCCAGATGAACGGCGCTGCCGGCATTGTTTGCACTCCGAATACAGGCTACAAATGCCCTGCTAACCCGCAGTTCAAGTTTGTAGACAATTCGACGGGGATTCTGAACCCGTATCTCGCTCTGGCGACCCAGTACGGCTGGGCAAACTACATGTTTCAAACCAATCAGGGGCCGAGCTTCCCCGCCCATCAGTTTATTTTCGGCGGAACTTCGGCGCCCAGCGCGTCGCAAGACGCCAGTGGCGTTTTCGCAGCGGAAAATGTGATTCCGCAGGAGGCCGCAGCAGGGTGCATCGCCGAGCCCACGACCAAGGCCGAACTCATCTTCCCCAATAAAACTCCGCCCCCTTACGGCGTCGAACATTCGCCGACCTACCCGTGTTACGAACATCAGACCATGGCGGACCTGGTGACCGACTGGATGTACTACGCGGTAGCCCCAGATTCCATCTGGAACGCTCCGAACGCGATTAACCACATC
The DNA here is from genome assembly GCA_003156805.1 of Acidobacteriaceae bacterium. Classification (GTDB taxonomy): domain Bacteria; phylum Acidobacteriota; class Terriglobia; order Terriglobales; family Acidobacteriaceae; genus Sulfotelmatobacter. The sequence continues at coordinate 51,278 of PMHV01000017.1, forward strand.
TGTGTACCAAGCGGCGGAGCGTGCACGGGCTGGGGCACGCACGTGGTTACCAACCCGTCGCAGGTGCTGGCCGATCTCCGGCATTGCGATTTTCACGATCTGACTTGGGTCACACCGACCGGGGCGAACTCCGACCACGCCGCGTTGAACGACGGCGGGGGACCTTCATGGGTGGCTTCCATTGTCAATACCATCGGCAACAGCACTTGCACAGACACCGTGAACGGCAAAAGTCTTACTTATTGGCAGGACACGGCGATCTTCATCACGTGGGACGATTGGGGCGGATGGTACGACCATGAACCGCCAACGATCCTGGCGGGTGTGCAAGGTGATTATCAGTACGGGTTTCGGGTTCCCCTGATTGCCGTTTCCGCATATACAAACCCAGGCTACGTGGATAACAGCCGGTACGATTTTGGCAGCATTCTGCGCTTCATCGAGCACAATTTTGCCAGTCTAGGCCTCACTGAAGGAGAACTCGGCTTTGCGGATAGCCGCGCCACCACCGACCTCACAGCGTTTTTCCTTCTATCGCAAGCGCCTCGGAAGTTTACGACCATCGCCGCTCCCAAGAGCGCGGACTTCTTCATCAATGACCCCAGGCCGCCGGAACCGCCCGACGACGATTAGGGTGGGCCATTTAAGAAAAAGAACAATTCAATTATCCTCGTTCCTGGTTCCGTTCTTCTTCGTGTGCCCATCCTTGCTATGGGATGCGCAGTCGGAGCGGAAGCGGGAGTGGGAAAGAATCGGCACGGCGAACAAACGCTAGGCTGCCGGTTTCCTTTCGAGGGGGCCTGATGAACAAGAAGCAAGCGAAAGTCGATCTACCCTCAGGTGAAGGAACCATCTCGACTCGGGTGGAGAAGAAACAAGTCGAGGAACGGCTGGCAATTGGCGCGAATGTCGTTTACGAGACCATTCGACGCGAGGGCGAAGAGGAACTGCATCGGCCGGCGGAGGCATTGGCGTGGTCGGCGCTGGCTGCAGGACTCTCGATGGGCTTTTCGTTTATGGCGGAAGGGTTGCTGACGGCCCGCCTGCCCGATCTGCCGTGGCGGCCATTAATCACGCGTGCCGGATACTGCGTGGGATTTCTCATCGTCATCCTGGGACGCCAGCAACTGTTCACGGAAAACACACTGACCGTAGTCTTGCCTCTCCTGTTGCGGAAGGACTTGCCCACCTTGCTGCGTATGCTTCGTTTGTGGGCCGTCGTGCTGGGTGGCAACCTTGTGGGAACGTTCTTGTTCGCTCTGTGCGTCGGGAAAATCAACCTCTTCGATGCGCAGACGCAACAGAGTTTGACGGAAATTGGCGCCGCCCACCTGGGGGCAAGTTTCGGGACCGTGCTGGTGCGCGCGATTTTCGCAGGTTGGTTGATCGCATTGATGGTATGGCTGCTTCCAGGCGCGGAATCGGCGCGAGTCAGCATTGTTATCATCGTGACGTACCTGATCGGAATCAGTGGGTTTAACCACATCATCGCAGGCTCGACCACGATGTTTTTTCTGATTGTCACGAAATTCATCTCATGGCGAACCTATGTCATGCAATTTTTCTTTCCGACCTTGTTGGGCAATGTCATCGGGGGACTGTCTCTGGTGGCGGCACTGGGTCATGCGCAGGTGGTTGGGGGTAAGGAATAGCAGGAGATGGTGCAGTGAGGCAGATGCTTTCCGCGAAAGTTGCTGTGGTAAGCCGATGGCCGGAGTTTCTCGGCAGCCTGCCGGGGAACATTAGCATCCAACACAGATGACAAAAAGGCCCTTAAGGAGGGCGCGATGCGTACAGTGAGATTTGCTCGAAATGTAGTGGGAACAGCGGGGCTGCTTTTCGCGGGTTATGTATTTCTCATGTCGGTCAAAGATTCCTGGCGATATATCAAGATCAGCAGGATGTAATGCCGGCGTATTTTGGGTCTGGAGCCGTTCGGCGGCACTTGGCTGGCTGAGAACTGAAGCCGAGCCTCACCCCCGAAACGATTTACGGGATAGGTTTCAGTTCGGACCTTTCATTTTGTCCTTCACGCTGTGGGCTAGCTTCTCGATTTCTTCCGCCTTCTTGATTACGTCGAGAGAGAGGACATTCTCGTTTGACTTGTCGACGTAGCCCTTCAATTCGACCGCCATCTTGAGCAGTTTGTCGGCGTCGCTTTTGAGCGCGGCGTGGCGCTCCTGGTTGGCCTTCTTGGCCATTTCGCGGGAGAGTTGATCGCGCGCTTCATCCCCATCGGCGGGCGGCAGGGATTCTTGCGGGTTGGCAATGTGAACGGGCGGTGGTGGCGCACTGCGGGCCTGCGCGCGGCCCAACGATGGAAGCAGCAGGCAAAGCAGCAGCAGGCAGAGAATTCGTTTTGTGGGCACGGTATCCTCGGGAACTGACCTGGCGGGCAAGGCCCGTAGTTAAAGTATGACACTTTCGCTGGACGAGATCGCGGGAAATGCGCGCAAAAAAACGAGGCGGGGGGACGGCGAGAGTAGACGCTGCCAGTCTTTCGTTTCAATCGAGCGTTTCGATCCGGGCAGCTAAATCTTTGTGGGCGGCGATCACTTCGCGCAGCCGCACGAAAGCGTGCATGATGGCGATGTTCATCTGAACCGCGCGCTTGCTGCGCAGGACAGATGAGAGCATTGCGACGCCTTCTTGTGTAAAGGCAAACGGGAGAGAACCGCCGAAGCTTCGGCGCGAAGGTATAACGGGGCATGCCCGAAGCAGCTTCACCGCCGCGTCTCACCGCAGGATTTCGACCAACAGCACCCACGCGTTTACGACGGAAAGAATGAACGCTGCGATGGTTCCCCGCGCGACCCAGTAGAAGCCGGCCTCGTGGCCCGCGTGCAGATGGATTCCGCCCACTATAAACGGCAGCGTCTCGACTTGACCGGCCACCGCGCCAATCATCCATTCGAAGCGCGGCCGGTGCAATTCCCTCCGGGCAATGAGTGCCTTCCGCACGGTCCACGCCTCGAGCAACCACTGGAAGGCGCCGAAGATCAGAATTTCGATTCCCAGCGTCTCCGTCCGCTGCCCTTGGATCAGCGCCGCCATACTGGTCACCAGGATCAACATAAGCGCACCGATGGTTGACGCCGAGCGCGAGGGCAGGTTGGAGAACAGCAGGATGCGATTAATGTTTACGGAAAGAGAGACGAACACCAAGCCCGCAAGCGCCGCCGACGCGCCTGCGGCCGCAATGAAGAAGTCTGTCCACATAAATTCAAACAATAGCCGGCAGCTTCCTTACAGCGAGCTCATATTGGCCAGGAACTCGCCGTTGGACTTGGCTTTGCTGAGTTTGTCGATCAGCAACTCCATCGCTTCCACGGGAGATAGCGGATTGAGCACCCGGCGCAGCACCCAGATGCGTTGTAGGTCTTCCTTGGGGATGAGCAGTTCTTCTTTTCGCGTGCCCGAGCGCTGAATGTCAATGGCCGGGAATACGCGCTTATCCACCAGTTTGCGCTCCAGAATGATTTCGGAGTTGCCCGTGCCTTTGAACTCTTCGAAGATCACGTCGTCCATGCGGGAACCGGTGTCGATGAGGGCGGTCGCGATAATGGTCAGAGAGCCGCCTTCCTCAATGTTGCGGGCGGCGCCGAAAAAGCGCTTGGGCCGCTGCAAGGCGTTGGAGTCGACGCCGCCGGAAAGCACCTTGCCCGAGGGTGGAACAATCGTGTTGTAGGCGCGGGCGAGACGAGTGATCGAATCGAGCAGGATCACCACATCGCGCTTGTGCTCGACTAATCGCTTGGCCTTCTCGATGACCATTTCGGCGACCTGCACGTGGCGGGCAGCGGGCTCATCGAAGGTCGAGGAAATGACTTCGCCCTTGACCGAGCGCTGCATGTCGGTAACTTCTTCCGGCCGTTCGTCGATCAGCAGCACCATCAGCACGACTTCGGGATGATTGGTGGTGATGGAGTTGGCGACGTTCTGCAGCAGCATGGTCTTGCCGGCGCGGGGTGGCGAAACAATCAGTCCGCGCTGGCCTTTGCCGAGAGGAGTGAGCAAGTCCATAACCCGGGCGCTGGCGTTCTCGCGGGTGGTCTCCAGCTTGAGGCGCTCCTGCGGATACAACGGCGTGAGGTTGTCGAACAGAATCTTGTTGCGCGCCTCATCGGGCGACTCGAAATTGACGGCCTCGATTTTCACCAGCGCGAAATACTTCTCGCCCTCGTGCGGCGGACGCACCTGGCCGCTGATGGTGTCGCCGGTCTTGAGGTCGAACTTGCGGATTTGGGACGGGGAGACGTAAATGTCATCCGGGCCGGGCAGGTAGTTGTAATCCGGCGAGCGCAGGAAACCATAGCCATCGGGCAGGATTTCCAACACGCCTTCGGCGAAGATGTGGCCTTCCTTTTCGCTCTGCGCCTGCAGGATCTTAAAGATGAGGTCCTGCTTGCGCAGTCCGCTGGCCCCGGGCAGATCCAAGGTCCGGGCGATCTTGGTCAGCTCGGTAATGTTCTTTTCTTTCAGTTCAGCGATGGTCATGATTCACCTAAACCCGGTCACTCAAACGTATACGTTTCAGCGCTTTCGGGAGATTTTCAAAGGAGGGTACTCTAGGGAAGACAGAACAACCGCGGGGGCAAAAGGGCGGGACTGACTATGCAGCCCGCCTTTGTGCCTCAGCAAAATTTTCCGGCTCCGACAAAACCTCTTGCCGCTCCGCGCCTGCGATCCGGTCCAATACCCCGTTCATCGTTTCCTGGATTCTGGTGCTGGGCCGGTGGAACTTCCGCGTGGCCTTGGAGGCGAGCTGGCACAGCATATAACGATTGCGCAACGTTTGTAAAGCATCAAACACACGATCCGAACGCATGTGTACTCCTTAGACTTGCTGGTAATGGTGGTTCATTCTCGCTCCCTCGGGCCCGGAAACACGGTGCAGCATGAACTGCAAACCCATGATTTCACAGAAGTTGCAAGGGGTTGAGTGCTACTTCCTAAACGAATAGATGCATAACCACACCCGGAAGATGCTCGATTTATCTGGTAGGGCTTGGCTGCTGGGTGCGTTAGAAAACTGACCCACAGATTCCGGATGTCCCTGAAAAAAGGTAATGTAGCTGTAATCCTAATTCTGGTCAAGGTAATTCTTGGCCAAGAAGCGGCCCGCACCAACTGTATTAACGTCGTTTTGGGAATCGAGCCGACGAATGAACGGCCGGCAGACAGGGCAAACGATTGGCCGGCAAGCAGAAGATATGCTTAGCGTTCCTCTTACTGGAGAAACCGGTACTGGAGAAACCGGACCATCCGTTCAGCTTGTCTGGAAGACACGAAACTCATTGGAATTGAACAACATGGCTAGCAAATCCAACAAAGACACCGAACTTGCTTCGACGGTTACTTCTGCGCTTGCTTCTGCGCCACCGCGAGAACGGGCGGCGCTCAATAGTTGGCTGGAAAAGCTGGTTTCGGTGGCGGGCAGCGATCTGCTGCTGGTGCCCGGCGGTCCCGCATCCATCCGCGCTCAAGGGACGCTGCAAACTATTGATACGCGGCCACTAACCGGCCTGGAGATCGAGGCTGCCGTGCTTCCGGCGCTGCCTCCTCATGCGCTGGAGGAATATAACCGCACGCATATTGCGGACTGCTCTTATCGGGTGGCGGGGATGGGCCGATTTCGCATCAACCTGCATCAGCAGCGCTGAAGCGCCGCGGCGGCGGTTCGGGCACTGCCCTCCAAAGTGCCCTCTTTGCAGGAGTTACATCTGCCGCCGGGAGTTGCAGGCTTGGCGCAGTTGGGGCGCGGCCTAGTGATCATTGGCGGAGCGACCGGTTCGGGCAAGACCACAACGCTCGCCGCGCTCATTCACCAGATCAACCAGCATGAGGCGCGGCACATTGTGACTATCGAAGATCCCATCGAATACGAGCATACTCATCAACGAAGTCTGATCGAGCAGGTGGAAATCGGCTCCGATGCTCGAGATTTTCCTACGGCTTTGCGGGCGGCGCTGAGGCAGGCGCCCGATGTGATTGTGGTGGGCGAGATGCGCGATCCTGAAACCGCCCGCATAGCCCTGTCCGCCGCCGAAACCGGACATCTGGTCTTCACTACCCTGCACACAACGGATGCCGCATCCACGGTTTCGAGGATTGCCGACTCATTCCCCCAAGAGCGGCAGCACTCCATCCGCGCGGAGATGGCAATGGCCCTGGCGGCCATGCTTACTCAGACCTTGCTGCCGCGCCGCTCGGGGGGAAGAATTCCCGCAGCGGAGCTGCTGATAGTCGGTTACGGCGCGCGCCAGCACATTCGCAAAAATGCGCTGCAGCACCTGCATCAGGAAATCACCATTACGCGAAAGAACGGCTCGTTTACTCTGGAAGAATCTCTCGCCCAACTGGTAGTACAAGGCGATCTGAGCCGCGAAGATGCGATCTTGCGATCCATTCATCCCGAGGATCTGGATATTCTGCTAAAGACGAAGGGATTTTGAATTGGAGATTTGCTCCATGCAGATCTTCTCTCTGAGGATCTGCCCCAGACGGATCTTTCGCGCGTGAGTGGCGGCTGTGGAGGTGAGAAGTAGGCAAGTTCTTGCAACTATGAGAGCCCTGATCGCGTGAAAGGCTTGCCCAGCGCCGCGTTCCACAGGCTTAGGTACTTTTGTCTCCATTGCATTCCCGAGTGACGTGCAATACACTCCTCGGGCGGTTCTGTGCAATGCAAAACCGATTCGTGTTCTATAGGTAAAAGAAAAACCCAGAGGAGGAATATAGTGAAAACAACGCTTCCCGCAGTAGCGTTCGTGGTGGCGCTTTCCCTCACCGCGGTAGCAGCGGACTCCAAAGTACCTGCGTCGCAACATAGCGCCGGCAATCCGTCCGTGATCGTAAAGGGGTTCAAGGACAGCCCGTCTCCGCTGCCCCCAGCCCTGTGCAACCCATGCTTGTTCTATAGCGGCGACCTGAACCCGACCGACCCTAATGCGGCCGGCATGTCGGACGAAAACACTCTGCTCATCATCGGCGGCTCCAGCACCTACGGGGCTGTCAATATCCCGGTAGCGGCAACGGTTTATGGAATTGTCTATAACGTTCAAGCCTCTGCCGCTTTCGATCCTTTGCAGGCCAGCTATGACGTTCGCACTGGTGTCAGCGAGGGTAACGGCGGAGCCAGCATCGCCTCGGGCACCGGTAGCATTCAGGTGTCCGCGACTGGCCGGAACTTCCTGGGCCTCTACGAGTACACAATAGCGGTTTCGTTGTCCGCACCGCTGGCACTTGGACCCGGGGAATACTGGTTCAATGCCACTCCGGAATGCCTGAACACGCTGGACGGCAGCTGCAACGTATTTCGGCAATTCGCCTCCAATACCACGCAGGAAGCTAACAACCTCCACGGCAGCTGGCAGCCCGTGCATGAGATGTTTTTGAATTCCAGTTTCTTCGGGTTCACCTGGGCCAATTGGTGCGACTCAAGTCTGGGCTTCAACAACGCTCAGTGCGCTGGCCTGTCGTTTGGGCTGCGTGGTCAAGAATAAGCAAGCCGATGTCGGCAGGATCTAAGACATCGCGAGCAGCGGTTGCCGCGCGGAACGCGGAACCGTTGATCCGGAAAAAAGAGAGCGAAAAAACCGAAATAGGAGGAATCGAGTGAAAACGACGCTTTTCGCAGCAACCTTGGTGGTAGCGCTTACTCTCTCAGCAGCGGCGGCACAAAAGCCAGCCGTATCGCAGCATCTGGCCGGCAGCACCGAGCCGATCAAGCTGGCTGGCCCGGGCATTCCGCCGGCGCTGTGCAACCCGTGCTTGTTCTACGGCGGCGACCTCAACCCGGCCGACGCCAATGCGGCCGGCTTGTCCGATGAAAATACCCTGCTCATCGTAGGCGGCAGCTCCACCTACGGTTCTTTTACGGCCACCGGAGTGTCGGCGACCGTAACGGGAATCCTGTTCAACGTCCAAGCGAGCACGAACTTCGACCCGGCGACGGCATCCTATGACGTGCGCACGGGCGTTTCCGACGGTAACGGCGGAAACAGTGTGGCAAGCGGTACTGCAAGCATCGCCGTTGCGGCGACGGGCCGGAACTTCATCGGCTTGAACGAGTACACGGTTGCGGTTCACATTCCGGCGCTCACGCTGACGGCTGGCGTGGAGTACTGGTTTAACGTGACTCCGCAGTGCACGAACGGAGCCACGGACGGCAGTTGCTACGAAGGTAGAATCTTCGCCTCCAATACGACGCAGGAAACCAACAACGTTCGAGGCAGCGCACAGTCGCCGCACTCGATGTACCTCAACTCGTCGTTCTTCGGTTTCACTTTCGCCAACTGGTGCGATTCGTCTCTGGGCCTCAACAGCAATCAATGCCTGGGACTGTCGTACGGTCTGATCGGATCGGAGAATTAGCATAGTTGATTGACTGCGTGTTCTCGCTGTAACAACGGGAGAGAAGCTGAAGGCGGTATTCTTCAGCCTCTCTCTTTTATTTGGTCTCTGAACTCATGAGCCGGACGGGCGTTTCGGCCGCGCTTGTGTGTACCCGGCACAGCCAAGGACCGGCAGGCGAGGATATTTCTGGAAATGCGAGTCCGAGGCAGCGAGCTGGCAGAGAAAAAAAATTGAGCCTCGGTCGGACTCGATCTGGTGGGCGTGGGTGCAATCGGCGCAGAGTCCGGCGCGCAGCCGAGCGCCGTCCGAAGTGTTTTCCATATTCAGGCAGGATAGCAAAGACCCCGGCCGCTAGGCCCAGTACGTCCGGTCGAGGGAACGATACTGAATGGCTTCGGCGATGTGTTTGGGCTCGATCTGGGGGACATTTTCCAGGTCGGCGACGGTGCGGGCCACTTTGAGAATGCGATCATGAGCCCGGGCGCTAAGCCCCTGCTGGGTCATGGCGCGCTCCAGCAGGCGTTCGCAGTCGACCGAGAGTTCGCAGAAAGCGCGAATGTGGCGTGACGACATCTGGGCGTTGCAGTAGAGCTTCTCGCGCGAGGAAGAGAAGCGTTCGAGCTGTTTCTGGCGGGTGCGGATCACGCGCTCGCGAATTTTGGCGGAACCCTCAGGCTCGCTGCCGGAGCGCATCTCTTTGTAGTTCACCGCAGGCACGTCGATATGGATGTCGATGCGGTCCATCAGCGGACCGGAGATTTTCGAGATGTAGCGCTGAATCATGGGGGTCGTACACCGGCATTCGCGCGAGCGGTCGTTGTGAAAACCGCAGGGGCACGGGTTCATCGCAGCAGCCAGCATGAAACGCGCGGGAAAAGTCAGTGACATGGAGGCGCGGGCGATGCTGACCGTGCCATCCTCCAGGGGTTGACGCAAGACTTCGAGCACATTGCGAGGGAACTCCGGAACTTCGTCGAGAAACAGCAATCCGTTGTGCGCCAGCGAAACTTCGCCCGGACGCGGAATCACCCCTCCGCCAATCAGACCCGCGTCTGAGATAGTGTGGTGCGGTGAGCGGTAGGGACGCGTTCCTACCAGCCCGCTTCCCGGTTCCAGCACGCCGGCAACGCTGTGAATCTTAGTGGTCTCCAGCGCTTCCTCAAAGGTGAGCGGAGGCAAGATGGTTGGCATGCGCTTGGCCAACATGGTTTTTCCGGAGCCTGGCGGCCCGATCATCAGAATGTTATGGCCTCCGGCGCAAGCGATCTCGAGGGCGCGTTTGGCCGTCAGTTGCCCACGAACATCTTTGAAATCCACGAGAGAATGTTGCGACTCGCGCAGCAGGGCGTCTCCGTCGGCTCTGACGGGAACGATTCCGTTGCCGGAGTTCACAAAATGAATGACATCCAAAAGTGACCGCACCGGATAGACATCGACTCCCCCGACCATGGCGGCTTCGCGGGCATTGGCTTCGGGAACGATCAGCCGAGAGATTTTTCTGATGCGAGCCTCGAGCGCAATCGGGAGCGTACCGCGGATGCCGCGCACGCCGCCGTCGAGCGAGAGCTCTCCCACAAAGAGACAATCGGATATCTCTTTCTTGTTAAGGCCACCATAGGCGCCAACGATACCCAGCGCCATAGGCAGATCGAACCCCGATCCTTCCTTCTTGATATCTGCAGGCGCCAGGTTGATGGTGATGTGGGTGGGAGGGATATCAAAGCCACAGTTTTTCAGCGCCGCACGCACGCGGTCGCGGCTCTCCCGCACCGCCGCGTCCGGCAAACCGACGGTGTGAAAGTGGTCCTGATCGGTCTTGATGCCGGAGCAATCCACCTCCACTTCAATGATGCTGGCGTCGATGCCGTAGACCGCAGCGCTGAGCGTCTTGTAGAGCATGGCAGTTCGATTCGAATGAGGAGCGTGCCAACAGCCAACGCAGAGACACCCCTGACTCTCGAAATAACTTACATTACTCGCTGTCACTGAACTCTGGATGTGACGGATGTCACAGAGTCTTGTGCTGAAAATGAGGAAAACTCGGCAGGTATTGCAGGATGCGACGAGATTCTGCGGATTCCTGGCAGTTGAAACCATGGAGTGAGGTACCACATTCTCCAACAAGGGCCGTTGTTCAGCGGGTTCCGGAGAATTACGATGGGGAAGTTGTCGGTTGGTTTGCCTAGCCGAACAGGCAGACGAGGCGGTTCCTATGGCGCAAAGCTCTCCCCGCACCTCTCGCCCATCCCGACCCGGGGCAACCCTGGAGCGGGAAGAATCGAAGCTTTGGCGATGGCTGCTTCTGTTCATGATTCTGCTGGCTGCGGGCTTTGCCGCGCTGGCATGGGAGCGGTTGGAAGACCTTCCCTATCACCTGGGACCCTTGGCGCTGGGAGTGCTCGTGTTGTCGGTTCTTCTGGCTGCATATGCCTATGGACGGAGGCGCGAAGTAGCCGAGCTCAAGGTGCTGCTGCAGGATTTGCAGGAGCACGTGGGAGCTGCGCCATCGGAAGATCAGCTCGATCAACTCAGCCAGGTCATCATGCGATCGCAGCGCAACTTCAAGGAGCTGATTGATTCCTTCGACGATGCGGCCTGCGCGGTCGCCCTCGACGGCACGCTGCGGACCGTGAACCGGCCGATCGCGGAGATGGTCGGGCTGCCCTACACGGCATTGGTAGGCCAGAAGTTTTTTGACTTTATCGAAGAGCCCACCCGCGCCGACTTTGAAGCCGGGATCGGCCGCTTTTTGGAGAGGAGACACTGGACAGGCACGGTCCGCGTGCGCCTGAAGAACAGCACCCGGAACCTCTTCTTCGATTGTGTGCTCAACGCCATCGTCAAAGGCGACGACGTGGTGGGAGTGAGCGTGCTGGGACGCGACGTCACGGAACAGCGCGAGAAGGAACTGCGTTTTACCGAGCTTTTCGAGACCCTGCAGGAGGGCGTGTACTTCAGTACTCCAGAGGGCAAGCTGCTGGATGCGAATCCTGCTCTGGTGAGAATCCTTGGATACCAGAAGAAGGAAGAGCTGCTCGGGCTCGATGCTGGGGCACTGAATCTTGACCCCGGCCAGCCGTCGGTGCTGGGACGCGCACCGGACGATCGGGGCGGCGTGCGCACGCGGGAGATCCGGCTGCGGCGCAAAGACGGAAGTGCCGCCATCGCCGTCGACTCTTCGCGCGCGGTATGGGACGCTTCCGGCAATGTGATTCGCTACCAAGGCACGCTCGTCGATGTCAGCGAAAAACGCGAGATGGAGCGGCAACTTCTGCAGCAGGAAGAATTCCGCCGGCGTCTGCTGGAGAGCTTCCCGGACCTGATTCTGGTAGTGGACCTGGAAGAGGGTTATACGTTTGTGAGTTCGCGGGTTCACGATCTGCTGGGCTACCAACCGGAAGATATTGTGGGAAAGAAAATTTCTGAAATTGAGGATCACTCTCCAGAACTGGTAACGCTTTATCGCGACGTCGCGCGCGAGAATAAGGTCTTCGCTTCTGCGGAATATCGAGCCCGCCATCGCGACGGAAGCTGGCGGACGATGCGGGCCTCGGCCAGTCCGTTGTTCGACGCTGAATCCAAACTCAGCGGCGTAATCATCTCGGTCCGCGACATTACGACGGAGAAGAAGATGGAGCAGCAGATTGTCCAGGGTGAACGGTTGGCGGCCATGGGCGCGATGATCGGAGGCGTTGCGCACGAACTCAACAACCCACTGACGAGTATTCTGGGCGTTGGCGAGTTATTGCAGGACAGCGTTACCACCGACACGGGGCGCAAGCAGATCGCCATGCTGCAGCAGCAGGCGCGCCGCGCGGCCGACATTGTGCACAATCTTACTTATTTTGCCCGGCCGCCGGCGCCTGGCAAAACTCGGGTGAATCTCACAGAGGTGATCGAACGTACGCTGAATCTACACGCTTATTCTTTGCGCAAGAACAACATTACGGTGGACTTTCTGCGCGACCCGGCGCCGCCTTTTGTCGAAGGCGACCCCCACCAGCTTATGCAGATTTTCCTGAACCTGGTGCTGAACGCCGAGCAGGCCATCCGCGAAGTTCGCGACCGCGGTACGTTGAGGATTCGTTTGGGCAACAAGGGCAAGTCTGCATGGGCCAGCTTTCAGGATGACGGCCCGGGAATCCCGCCGGAGATTCTGCCGAATATCTTCGATCCTTTCTACACCACCAAGCGTCCGGGACGAGGGACCGGCCTTGGACTCAGCATCTGCAAATCGGTGGTGAAGGAACACAATGGCACGGTCGAGGCCGCCAACGCGCCGGGCGGCGGAGCGGTCTTCACCATCACCCTGCCGGTGGCTACATCGAATTAATCCCGCCGATTCAGAGGCTGGCCGGAGGATGTTCGCGGATGTTCGTCCTGAGTGCGGTCGTTCTTGACGCTTATCTCTCTACGGCCATAGCCACGGCGTTGCCTCCGCCCAGGCATAACGCGGCAATTCCACGCTTCACATCGCGGCGAATCATTTCATAGATCAGCGTCACCAGCACACGCGCGCCACTGGCTCCGATGGGATGCCCGATGGCAACCGCTCCGCCATTCACATTTACTTTGCCAGTATCGAGGCCAAGCTCGCGCATTACCCCCAGCGCTTGCACCGAGAAAGCTTCGTTGAGTTCGTAGAGGTCCACGTCTTCGTTCTTCCAGCCCGTCTTCTCCCAGATTTTCTTGACCGCGTCGACCGGGGCCATCATGACCCACTGCGGTTCGACGCCGCTGGTGGCCTGGGCCACAATCCTCACCATCGTTGACGCGCCAAGTTCTTTCGCGCGATGTGCGCTGGTCACAACCACGGCTGCGGCTCCGTCATTTACTCCCGGAGCGTTGCCGGCCGTGACGGTGCCATCTTTCTTGAAGGCCGGCTTCAGTGCGCGCAGAACCTCGATGGTGGTGTCTTCGCGTGGAGACTCATCTTTCGCGAACCAGGCCGGAGGTTCGCCTTTCTTCTTCGCCGGAATCTCCATCGGGACAATCTGCGATTTGAACCGGCACTCCTTGATTGCGGCCACAGCTTTGCGGTGAGAGTTGACGGCGAACTCATCCTGCTCTTGCCGGGTAATGCCGTACTTCTCAGCGACGTTCTCGCCGGTGATGCCCATGTGATAGTCGTTGTAGATATCCCAGAGGCCGTCGTTCACCATGGAGTCGACAACCTGCGCGTTGCCCAGGCGATATCCCTTGCGAGCTTGCGGCAAAAGATAAGGCGCGTTGGTCATCGATTCCATGCCGCCGGCGACGACGATGGAACTGTTGCCGGTTTGGATTGCTTGCGCGGCGAGCGCGACTGCTTTCAGTCCGGAGCCACAAACCTTGTTGATTGTCATGGCACCTGTCGCCGGAGACAATCCCCCGAAGATTGCCGCCTGCCGCGCCGGATTTTGGCCGAGCCCGGCAGAGATGACGTTGCCCATGATGCACTCATCGACCTGCTCCGCGGTCAATCCCGCGCGCTTCACCGCCTCGCGCACCACCACCGCACCCAACTGCGGGGCGCTGAAGTCAGAGAGACTTCCCTGAAATTTTCCTACCGGCGTACGACAACCGGAAATGATGACAACATCATCGAAACCCGCCATATATCAAGCTCCCGCAAAGAATTTGCGTCTCTGATTCATTCCTGATTATAGATGCGCGGCAGGAAGAAAAGGCTGAAACTTGTGCAGTGAATCGGTGGCCGCTTGCAGTCGGGCCGGCTCTCGCGCTCCGCGCTCACGGCGCGGAGATAAACTGTTTGCCGGTGTTCGCAAGTCGCTGCAATCGATTTTCTCAGCGCGACAATGCTCAGAATCGTTCTTCACCGAACGTCTTCGGTGACTTTGGTACAACACCGCATGCATCTTCGCATTCATTTTTTTCTTGACATCAATTTTCATTGACTCTATACAATCAATCAGTTGCAACAAAAGACCGTTGCAGATTTTCCATGAAGAATGGAAGGGAGAATAGAACCAATGGCAACGAAGAAAAAGGCAAAAAAGAAAAAGAAGCACTAAGTGAAGTTCAGTACGAAGTCAGAAGGGGACGCAGAATGCGTCCCCTAAGTTTTTTGGGCGGAGAAACTTCTTCAGAGGTTCTGGATCAGTTGTGCGTTGTTTTTCCACGCTTGACGGGATTCGGAATGCGCTTTTCTTGGGCCGGGCATAATCCACGGAATGCACAGAAATTGCAGTGGTAGTTCACGTTCGGCTCAAAGTTTCCCTCCGCGATGCCGCGCGCCGCAGATTCCACTCGCTTCCGCGCCTCGGCCAGTTGAAACTCGGTGCGTTTCGTGAACACGGGCACGTTCTCTTCCAGGTTGTGAAATGCCAGCGCCCCCACGCGATATCCCCACTTCTCCAGCGCCGCTATCGCATAAATAGAAAGCTGCAGGCTTTCGTCGGCGTCTTCCTGGGATCTCGCCTTGCCGGTCTTGTAGTCGACGATCACAACGCTGCCGTCGGCGGCGCGGTCAATTCGGTCGATTCGCCCGGACACTTTGGTGCCGGCAATCTGCACGTCAAACCATTCCTCGGTGTGCAAAACCTCTGGCACCGGAACTGAGCGCACCGCAGCCAGGAAGTCCTGCAACTGAGCGAGGCCTTGCTCCTCATACAACTCGAACTGATAGCGATCCTGAATCCCTGCCGCGCCCAGGTCTGCGCGAAATAATTCCAGTAACTCAGCATCGGTTTTCGGCCGCCCCTGCCGTACTGAGTCGTAATACGTGCGCAGCACGCGGTGCATGGCGGCGCCGTACTGCATCGCTGCAGGAACTTCGCGTGACATCTTCCACTCGCGTTCGAGCTTGAATTGCAAAGGGCAGCGCTCATAGGTATCGACCGCGGACGCGCTCAAACGCGCACTCAATCCCTCGACTGGCGGAAGCGCGAGCCACTCGGCCGTGCGGGATTCCGGCGGATGCGCCGGATCGGCTGCGGCTGCAAGCTCGATGAGTTCGGGCTGCGAGGGAAGCGCCAGCCGCGACCTCAACCAAGGCTGCAGGCTGGAATCCTTCATCAGTTCGCGCATCAGGCCGGGCGGCGTTTTGTCCTTGCCTATTCCCTGCTTGCCATAGAGATGGAGTGAATCTTTGGCGCGGGTCATGGCCACGTAGAAAAGCCGGCGCTCCTCCTGTTCATACAAGGTCTTGTCGTCAATGGCCGCCGCGGAGTCGGGATCGCGCAACTCCATGGGAAATTCCACAAGTGTCTCTCGATAACCAACCGGGAAGGAACCGCTGGTCGCGCGCAAGATGAAAACATGATCAAACTCGAGCCCCTTGGCCGTGTGTACCGTCATCAAGCGGACCGCGTCTTGACTCTCGCCGGCAGTCATCGGAATCACACCCCCCGCTTCGCGAAAATAGCCGAGGTATTCAACCAACTCGTTCATCTCGCCGGTCCGGGTGATGGCTTTATCTTTGTCCGCCCATTCGCCCACAAACTTCAGAGCGGCCCGCACAATGGCCGAGGTTGTGTCGAGCGCAAACTCTTTGGCGATGGTCTCCAGGGCTTTGCGCCCTTTGGCCTTCTTTCTGTCGATCTCTTCTCGCGCCTTGATCACAGTCTGGAGAACTTCGTGGCCACCATCGACGCCGTCAAGCACCGAGGCGAGAGGAATAACCTGGCCGTCTCGTGAATCCTTCGCAATGGTGCGGAGCGCCGTGCGAAGCTGCTCGCCGTCTACGTTGAAGTTTGGTAACGCAGCCGCCCGAAACAGGCTCGCATCGTCGCCCATGTCCACCACTACGGCAAGGCACGCGAACAAGTCGCGCACCTCCGGGGTGTCGCTCACATCCATGCTCTCGATCGAGAAGGGGATTTTTTCTTTCGCCAGTTCCTGGACCACATCGTCCCGATGACCATGCAAGCGATAGAGAATGCCAAAATCTTTCCACTTGCAGCGCAAGCGGCGACGCACCTCCTCAATCGCACGGACCACGTCAGGACCCTCGGCATCTTTCTTGGCGAAGGAAACCGCTTCCACCGGAAAATTCGGAAGAGCGGTTCCCTGCTTCGCCGCGTCCTCTTCCCGCGCGGACTGCAAGGGAGTACGCCGGTAGGCAATCGGGCCGTCTGGGCTTGGAGCAAAAACCGGCGGATTCTTATCGATCAAGGCGAAAGCATTGCGCAGAATCGGCGTTGTGGAGCGGCGGTTCCTGCCCAGCACCACCAACTTCGCCGACGGAAAATAGCGATGAAATAATTGAAACGCGGCGCTTGACGCGCCTCGAAAACGGTAAATCGCCTGATCGGGATCGCCGACGGCGAAGATGTTGCACCTGCTGCCCGCGAGCGAGGCGAGGACCTTGATTTGAGCGAAGTTGGCATCCTGGAATTCATCTACCAGAACGAAACGCGCAGCGGCATGCTCTGCCGCCAATAGATTCTCGTCGGTTGCGAGCACATCGTTTGCGTGCGTGATCATGTGACTGAACGTGCCCAGGTTCTCTTCCGGGAGCCAGCGCTCCGTAGTGGCGAACACGCGAGCGATTTCGCGGCAGCGGCCGATCACTTCAGAATCGTTCAATTGTTCTTTCGATTTCGCAACCCGCGGAACGGGAAGTTCACCGCGTTCCAGACGATCCACGTAATCAGCGTACTTTTCCGGCGTCACCAGTTCGTCGTGGCAGCGGCTAAAAAATTCGAGCAGGTCGTCGAGAAACTGGCCCACGTTGGCGGCGCGGACAAAATACTCCAGGCGCAGCTCGCGCATGCGCTTGCGCAGATAAATCCAAAGATCTTTTTCGTCGAGCACGCCGAATTTCCTGCCGTGCCGGCCCAGAAGCTCGAAACAATAATCATGAAAAGTGGCTGCGCGCACCACTTTGCCGCCCAGCAACTGACGCACTCGATCGCGCATTTCAGTGGCAGCGTTCTTCGTATAAGTGAGGGCGAGAATCTCATCGGGCCGGGCGTGGTTTTCGGAAACAAGGCGGGCGATGCGGTGCGTCAGAACTGACGTCTTCCCCGTGCCTGCGCCCGCCACCACCAGCACCGGCCCATGCACGTGCTCAATGGCTTCGCGCTGGCGATCATCGGGAATAAATAGAGCGCGACGGGACTGCGGCTTGGGGACGGCCATCGCGGCTCAGAATACCACTCCGCCGAACTGCGTGCGCCGGAGCCGGAAACTCTCAGGAACTAACCTAGCAGCGAAGCCACCACCGCGGTGGCTGCGATCGCAGCGGTCTCGGCGCGCAGGATTGTGCCGCCGAGCGACGCAGAAATCCATCCGGATTGCTGGAACATTTGCAATTCGTCTTCAGTCCAGCCGCCCTCAGGACCAATTGCCAGCGCGATCTCGCTCCTACCAGTCGCGGAGTCGAGAACATCTCGCAAGCGAGTCTGTGATTCCGATTCCGTCAACACTACGCGCAAACCCTCCGCCAGGCTCAAGGCCTGCGAAAGCTTCATGGGAGCCGGGATTTCCGGCAAGGCCACGCGGCGCGACTGCTCGGCGGCCTGGCGGCAGATTCGCCGCCAGCGATCGGCTCGGGCCACCGAGGCTGCCGCCAAATGCGCATCGGTGCGCCGCGCAATCACTGGCACAATTCGTGAAACCCCGAGTTCAGTGCATTTCTCAATCGC
This sequence comes from Acidobacteriaceae bacterium, assembly GCA_003156805.1. GTDB lineage: Bacteria > Acidobacteriota > Terriglobia > Terriglobales > Acidobacteriaceae > Sulfotelmatobacter. The sequence continues at coordinate 69,223 of PMHV01000017.1, forward strand.
CCACTCCATGCGGTCGAACTTGAAGACGGCAAGAGCCAGAGTGATATCGACTCGGACCGCGTCCGGCACTTCTTCTCCCAGGTCAAACTCAACACGACCGTCAGCGATGGAGGTAACACGGCCGCGCCGGACCTTGGAACTGGCGGGGGAATCGATTGCGGAATCCGCGACGATGTCGAACTCCTGGCCTACGCGAGCGCGCAGCACGCGCACCAGGTGGGCTGCATGTTCGCCGGTGAGTGCGGCGCGATTCCCTGAAAGTTCGTCGGCGATCCAGCGTCGGCGTGTCATGATTGTTTATTACCGAGTACCGCGTGGCGAGTATCGGGTAAGCAGAATAGCGAAGAAAAAGAGCGGCAGAACTAGAATATGCGGACCGCTTCGCGGCCTAGCCGAAGATATCTTTCACCTTTCCCAGCAGCGACCGCATGAGTGGCTGGTTGCTTACCTTCGCCGTGGTCTCCAGTTCCTGCAGCAGCTCTTTTTGACGCTTGCTTAGCTTGGCTGGAATCTGCACCCTTAGCTCCACATACAGGTCGCCCTTGCCATGAGTGTTCAGGACCGGCACTCCTTTGTTGCGAACGCGGAAAACGGTGCTGGGTTGGGTGCCTTCAGGAACCTTGAGCACGTGCTCGCCTTCCAGCGTAGGCACGCGAATCTCCGCGCCCATTGCCGCCTGCGTAACGGAAACGGGAACCACGCAATGCAAGTCATTGCCTTCGCGCTCAAAAAACGGATGCTCCTTCACATGCAGCACAACGTACAAGTCGCCTGCGGGACCGCCGAACGGTCCGGCCTCGCCGGCACCCGTAAAACGGATGCGCGTTCCATCCTCGACACCGGCGGGAACCTTTGCGTCCACGGTGCGCTGCCGCAACACGCGCCCTTCGCCTTTGCACTTCGGGCAAGGATCGGTAATCACGCTGCCCGCTCCCTGGCACGCGGGGCAAGTCCGCGCAATGCTGAAGAAACCTTGCTGATAGCGTACCTGCCCATTTCCGTTACACGAGCGGCAGGTGGTGGGACCCTTACCTGTTGCCGCGCCCGAGCCTCGACAGTCCTCGCAAGCTTCGTGTCGGCGAACCGTAACCCGAGTTTCCGTGCCGAACACGGCCTCTTCGAACTCAATGGTCAAGTCCTCGCGCAAATCCGCACCGCGCTGCACGCGGCTGCGGCGCCGGCCGCCGCCTCCGAACACATCGAAGCCAAGGAATTCGCCGAAAATATCGTTGAAGTCCTGGAATACGGACGAGTCGAAACCTACGCCCGCCCCGCCCGCGTTGCCCACTCCAGCGTGGCCGTAGCGGTCGTAGACGGAGCGCTTTTGCGAATCCGCTAGAATCGCATACGCCTCGGTTACTTCCTTGAATTTTTCTTCGGCATCGGGATTGTTTGGGTTGCGGTCGGGATGCAACTGCAGCGCCAGCTTGCGGTAAGCGCTCTTCAGTTCCTGCTCGTTGCAAGTGCGGGTCACACCCAGCACTTCGTAATAATCGCGTTTTGCGTTCGTAGTCAGAATGAAGCCTTCCGTGAAAAGGAAACTATAAGAGCGGAACTCACTTGCCGGAGTTCTTGGCCACCTTCACCATCGCCGGCCGCAGCAGCCGGTCCTTGAACTGGTAGCCGCGCTGCAGCTCCTCCAGCACCTGGTGATCGGGGATCGTATCGGTTTCCACCATCTCGACGGCCTCGTGGAGATGAGGATCAAAAAGTTCGCCTGCGGCCGCGACCGCGCGCACTCCCAGCTTGGCCAGCGCATCCTGAAGCTGCTTGTAAATCAACTCGACTCCGGTGCGCAGCTCTGCCGCTTCCGGCTTCGTCTGCAATGCGCGCTCGAAACTATCCAGCACCGGCAACAAGGGCCGGATCGCATCGGCTGCGGCATAGTCGCGAAAATCCTGCTGTTCTTTACCGGCGCGCCGCCGCGCGTTTTCGAACTCTGCCTGGGCGCGGGCAAGACGGTCGAGCAGCGAGTCGCGTTCCGCCTTCACCTTCTGCAATTCTGACTCCAAGGCAGAACCGTCGCCAACCGTCGCCGGATCACCCTGCTCTCCCCCGACAGACGCCGATCGGTCGCCGTCTCCCGCGGGCAGTTCATGCTCCAAATCCAATCCCGCCACCCTTGCTTCCGATTTTCCGTTTGCTTTTGCCATAGAACTGCTTGTCTTTACTCCGATTCGTTTAAGATTTTGTCGAACAGGCGCGCGATGTAGGAGACTGCCGTAATGGTGTGCTGATAGTCCATGCGCGTAGGGCCGATCACCGCCAGCGATCCGACTACGTCGTTACCCGAGCGCGCCGGCGCTCCGATCAACACGAAATTCTGCATCGAAGGCAGCGTCTCGCTCAGCCCGATCACCACTCGCACCGCTTCCTGTTTCACATCCAGATACGCTCCGAGGAGTTGCGCAATTTTTTCTTTCTCCTCCAGCGTCTTCAACATCTCCTGCAAGGCTTGCCGGTCCTGCTCGCCCGCGACCAGATTCGCCGCGCCATCTACGAACACCACTTGTGAGCTTTGCTCGGCAGCTAGCGCGCCCTGCTTGTAAAGTTGCTCGATCGAACGCATCAGCCGGTCGTACTCGCTGCGCTCCTGCTCGATTCGCCGCTCCAGTTCGCCGCGCATGGCTTCCATGGTCCAGCCCCGGAAGTTTTCGTTGATGTAGCGCGACGCCAGGTCGAGATCGGTCTGCGGCAGATCCAGCCGCAGTACACGGTCGCGCACCAGCCCCGACCGCGTCACTACCACTGCCAGCACTTTCTGATCGCCCAGCCGCGAAAAGTACACATGCTCCAGCGCATTCCGAGCGCCGCTGGTGGCTACCGTGACGCCCACGTTACGCGAAATGAGCGATAACACCCGCGAGGTGCGCTCCATGAACTCCTGCACATCGCTGACTCCCGTCAGCGACCCGGAAATCATCGTCTCCTCTTGCGGAGCCAGGTGCGCCTGCCCGCTAATCTGCTCGACGTAATAACGGTACGCTTCCGCCGTGGGCACGCGTCCCGCCGAAGCGTGCGGCTGGTCGAGAAAGCCGGCATCGGAAAGATCTGCCATCACGTTGCGAATCGTCGCCGGACTCAGCCCCTCGCGGCTCGCCCGCGCCAGCGTGCGTGACCCGACCGGCTCGCCCGTGGAAATAAAGGTTTCCACGATCGCGGTCAGAATCTCGCGTTGCCGGTCGCCGATCTGTGGATCAGAGGGCATTTAGGATTTCCGCTGGGCGTGCTTCGCTTTCAAGGCTTCATCTGAAGAATCGCACCACCCACACCGCGAGCTAAGTATTTTAGATGCAGAAGCTTAGCCGAAAGATGCGAAACAGAATCGATCCCAGTCTGGATTCTAGGAACGCACCATTTGTCCTGTCAAGGTTGTCCTCATCAAGGATTGCCCGGGCCCCGCAGTGGACCAGCCCAGCCTTCCCCGACCTCGCTTTGGCATCGCTGTTGTGGCATAGTAGCTTAGCGTCACGAGTACTTCATGATAGAGCAAGAAAAAGCCAATAGAACAAGAATTGTAGGCTACGCAATCGGTATAGTCGTTTTTGCCGTCGTTGCGGCGTGGAGATTCCTGACTCGTTAACGAGATTTTCTCCCCACCCACGAGAGAAAGCGGCCAAAGGACTTTGCTGCTGCCGTCCCTCGCAACCCCTGACCACCTCTTTGATCGCTGTCAACTTCCGCGGCAAGGCAGTCTCCGGGTATCCTAACTTCCCTGAACCAACTCCGATAATCAACACGACTCATAAATGAAATCCAAACCCCATATTGCGGTCGTCGGCGCGGGCGCCTTCGGAGGCTGGACCGCTCTTCAACTCTTGCAACGGGGCGCGCGCGTCACCTTGCTTGACGCCTGGGGCCCGGGCAACTCGCGAGCCTCCTCAGGCGGCGAGACCCGTGTGATGCGCGGCGCCTACGGTCCCGACCAGACTTACACCGACATGGTCGTCCGGGCGCTCCAATTGTGGAAGAAGTTCGAGCGGGAGTCGAAGCGCACGTTTCTGCACCGCACCGGCGTGCTTTGGATGGCCGCCAGCCACGACGACAGTTTCGAGCGCGCCTCAGTCGAAACCCTCCGCCAAGCCGGAATCAAGTTTCGTGAACTTTCCCCACAACAAATGAAGAAGCGCTGGCCGCAAATCAACTTCGCGGACGTTCCCTGGGCCATCTTCGAGCCCGAGTGCGGATACCTCGATGCGCGCGCCAGTTGCCAGGCGGTGGTGGATGCCTTCATCGCCCAACGCGGCAAATACCGGCAACTCGCAGTGCTGCGCGATGGTCTGGAAAGTGCGCCCCTGCGCAGGTTGACTCTCTCCGACGGCTCGAAACTCAAAGCCGACCATTACGTTTTTGCGTGCGGGCCGTGGCTCGGCAAATTATTTCCCAAAACCATCGGCGACCTGATTTCTCCGACCAAGCAAGACGTTTTCTTCTTCGGCGCACCCGCCGGAGACTCGCGCTTCGACGACCGGCATCTTCCCGTTTGGGGCGACCACCGCGATCGGTTTTTCTACGGCATCCCGGGCCGCGACCGCCGCGGCTTTAAGGTCGCCGACGACACGCGCGGCCCAGCCTTTGATCCCACCAATGGCGAACGAGTGGTGAGTCCAGAAGCCGTGCAACTGGTTCGCGAATACCTTGCCTTCCGCTTCCCGGCATTGAAAGACGCGCCGTTGATCGAGACCCGCGTCTGCCAGTACGAGCAAACTCCCGACAGCCACTTCATTGTGGATCGTCATCCAGGGATGGAAAACGTCTGGCTGTTAGGCGGCGGGTCGGGCCATGGATTCAAGCACGGGCCTGCGCTAGGCGAGATGATGGCGGAGTTGATCTTGAAAGAGCGCCAACCAGACGCCGTTTGGCGCTTGTCGAAGTTCTCCACGTAAGAACCGACTGATGAGCAACGCATACAGCCGGGGCGCCCCGCTACTTGGGCTTATCTGGCCAAAACCCAGTATCCTCGGTGAGGTCGAAAGCTAACCAGACAAATAGCAAGACCAGCAAGACAGCGATGGAAACGACGAACAGGACGACTCCAGTAGTGCCGCTAAGTCTGTTATCAAGGACGAAAACTGCGGCCGCCGCTGTGGCAACCACCTCTACAACCCCGCGAAGAATTCGTTTTCCCGTGGGCAGCATCGTAAAGGTTCCATCTCACTGAATCTGAATCACGCTAGCCGCTTCACTCGCTTTAATCTCACTCACCCGCGCAACCACCCGCCGCGCGAACTCGAAGATCGACTTGGCGTGGGGCGAATTCTCGCCCTCGAGCACGATCGGCTTGCCGCCGTCTCCCGACTTACGCACTTCGGGATCAAGTTCAATGCTTCCCAGAAATGACACGCCGAAATGCTGCGCCATCTTCTCTGCACCGCCGCGCGAGAAAATATCGATCTCGTGATTGCAGTGCGGGCAAGTGAAATAACTCATGTTCTCGACCACGCCGACCAGGTCCACCTTCATCTGGCGAAACATTTCAATCGCCTTGCGCGCGTCTTGCAAGGAAACGTCTGAGGGCGTCGAAACCACTACCGCGCCTGTCAGCGGCACCGACTGCACCAGCGACAATGCGATATCGCCCGTCCCCGGCGGCAAGTCCACCACCATGTAGTCGAGATGTCCCCACTCCACCAATCCCAGAAACTGCTTCAATATCTGGTGCAGCATGGGCCCGCGCCAAATGATGGGCTTGTCCCCGGGGTTGAGGAAGCCCACGGAAATCACCTTCAGCCCAAATGCCTCCAGCGGTTCAATGCGGTTCTCGCCCACCATTTTGGGTTGTCCACTCACGCCCAGCATCAGCGGAACATTGGGGCCGTAAACATCGGCGTCGAGCAGGCCCACCTTGTGCCCCATCTTCGCCAGAGCTACGGCAAGATTCACCGCCAGCGTGGTCTTTCCCACACCGCCCTTGCCTGAACCCACGGCAATGATGGCATCGACGCCGGGCAACGGCTGCGGCCCTTGCGCGGGCTGGCCGGGATGAGCAGGCATGTGTGCGTTCAAAGGATCACACTCCAAGGGGTGAGTTGCGATGATGAGCGCAACCCAAGCCCGATTATACAGGCGGAGGTGAACCGAATGGCGGGCGGCCGAGCCGCGGGCGAGTTGACGGCTTGATAGCTGTTTACCTTTTTAGTACGGGGGTACCCCTACCCCCTCGGTCTTTTAGAATCATCGAGTTAGCGCGAGTTTCATTCGTAAAATCTTCCGGGCAAAGGACTTAGGGGCAAAATCTAGAAAGCAAAGGACTTGCGGGCCGATTTCTGGCCGGGCGCGTCCTTCTAGATTTCGCCGAATCTACTGCCTTTACTTGCACGGGCCCGACCCCAAGCCGGCGAGAACGGCCTTGTTTGACGCTATTCTAGAGGGATTGAAGCTGCTGGGCGTGGTCCAGCCCGGTGACGCTATTTACGCGATCACGGATGGTGGCGAAAACGCGAGCCATGCGCCGGGGGCGCAAACGAAAGAGGCTTTGCTGCAATCGGGCGTGCGACTGTTCGTGTTCCTTCTGACTGAGCCGCTGCCGCCTAGCCCTCAGGACGACAACATGGACGCCTTCCTGGAGATGGTGCACGCTAGTGGTGGCTTCTTGTTCGGGATTCCTGGCCGTAACGGGCCGTTTGCAGCAACCTGGGGTTTCGATTACACATACGACAAAGACAGTCGAGACAAGGTCAGCATGTACACGAAAGAGCTCAACATTCAGGTCGGGGGATTCTGGACGTTAGAACTTGCAGCACCCTCGTCGAAAAAAGAGGAAAAACTGAAGCTGGAGGTCGTTGACCACGAGGGGAGAACGCGGAAAGACGTTTGGGTCACCAGCCCTCGAGCGCTACCGGCCGCGAAGTAGGACCTCGGTCTTTCATTCCGCGCGGTCTTGTTAGCGCGCTCTTCGTCGCCGTTCCAATTCCGTGCGGCGAGTTTCCCGCCGACGTCCCGCGTCGTCATAGCGCCGCCTCTGTTCTTCTGTCTCAGGAATCACGGGCGCAACCTTCAAGTGGTTTCCGTTGGCGTCAATCGCCACAAACGTCAGGTAGGCCGAAGCAACGTGCTGCGTGGTATCGGCCAGATAGTTTTCCACGAACACCTTCACTCCACTCTCCATCGACGTATGAAAAACCCGGTTCACCGACGAGCGCAGAATCACGAAATCGCCCACGCGCACCGGTACCAGAAAATCAATGTGATCCACCGAAGCCGTCACCGCATAACTGCGCGAATGGCGGTGCACCGCCAACGCAGCCGCCAGATCGATCCAGTGCATCAACCGCCCGCCCAGCAATGCTCCCAGCGGGTTGGCATCGTTGGGAAGAACCAGTTCGGTCATCTCCGATTGCGAATCCCGGACGGGCCGGGGTACCAGCACATCGTCATTCATAGTCGCTCGGTTCGTTCCCTTCCATGGTCAGCTTGAAGCCGGTCGGCTTGAAGCCGGTCAACTTGAAGCCGACATTGTACCAGCGCTCAAGAGACGGTTTCGCACTCCAGCCCCTTGCAGTCGGCAAGAGCATCGCATTTTGTAGTACCCTCGTCGCTGGCAACTAACGACCGACAACCGAAAACCGATAACTGCCTATGGACCGCATCGCCGCCCTCAGCGAGATTCTCGCGCAAGCCCCCAACGATACTTTCGCCCGTTATGGCCTCGCCATGGAATACTCCAAGCAAGGCGATTTCGATCGCGCCCTCGCCGAATTCTCCACGCTGCTGAAGACCAATCCCGACTACACTCCCGGCTACTTCATGGCTGCCCAAACGCTGGTCAAAGCCGACAAAACGGAAGAAGCCAAGTCCATGCTCACCAACGGCATCGCCTCCGCCCGCCGCACCGGCAACCTGCACGCGCAATCCGAAATGGAAGCCATGCTCGCCGAGTTAGGATAGTTCCACGACAACGAAAAGAAGGGCCAGGAATTCCTCCACGCACCTCTATGCCCCGCGGTTAGCTCTGTTATCGCCGGAGACAGGAGCAGGCAATCACTTCGCCATCTTCCCCATCGTCCATGCCACCAATCCCGGAAACATCTGATAAATCTTCACCGGCACGTGCATCGTCCACGGCACAATCACTTCCCTTTTCCCCTTCAGATAACCTCGCAGCGTCGCTCTAGCCACGCGCTCGGCGCTGATCCCTCGCACCGAGGCCGGACGCACCCGCTTGAGTTCATTGCCCCGCACCACATTTTCGCTGAACGCCGTCCGCACGAAGCCCGGACAAACCGTCAGCACGTGAATCCCATCTTTCTTCGACTCCACATTCGTCGCTTTGCCTATCGCATTCATGGCAAACTTGGTCGCGCTGTAGCCCGCATGAAATGGCAGCGGAATGTGCCCCGCCACGCTCGAAATATTGATAATCGTGCCTCCGCCCTGCTGCTTCATCACGGGAATCACCGCCTGCATCCCGGCCACAGCGCCAAAGAAATTCGTATCAAACATATCGCGGAACGCCGCCATATCCATCCGCGCCACCGAATCCAGCAGGCCATGCCCGGCGTTATTCACCCACACGTCAATCCGCTTCAGATGATGCAGCGTCAATCCGATGGCGCGGTCGATCTCCTCCCGGTGGCGCACATCGCAGGCCAGAGCCAGCGTACGGTCCTCTTGCCCCACGCGCGCTCGCGCCGCTTCCACTCGCCCGGCATCGCGTGAGAGGAGCACTACGCTCGCCCCATGTTCGGCAAAAATCTTCGCAATCGCTTCTCCGATTCCCATGGAAGCGCCCGTCACCACCACGACTTTTCCCTCAAGTTCCATGGCGCGTTTTTATGCTCTCGAGTCGCCGAAGTCAAATGCGAAGTTGGGCAGGACTTAGGCGCGCCATTTCCTCCGCGAAGCGTGCTATCGACACGCACGCGGTAGCGTACAATCGAACGACAGCGCCCAACGGGCGTGTCCGCTGGTGGAGCTCTTGTGGCCTCGCTTGTTCCTCTGTTCCCGCTCGATGTCGTCCTGTTACCCGGCACTCCCCTGCCCTTGCACATCTTCGAACCGCGCTACAAAGAAATGATCGGCGAATGCCTCTCGCACAACGCCCGCTTCGGAGTGGTACGCGCCGTGGAGCAGGGCCTGGCTGATATCGGCTGCACCGCGGAAATTACGACCGTGGTAAAGGAATATCCCGACGGCCGTCTCGACATCGTCACCGAAGGGCGCCAGCGTTTCGAAGTGCTGCATTTGAATCAGGAGCGGTCGTTCCTGCGCGCTGAAGTTCTCCTCTTCGACGATGAAACTGGTAAAGACGAACCCGGTCCACAGCCCAAAGAGGAAACCGCCCGCGCCGTTCAGTTGCATTCCGAAATTCTCGCCATGGCCGGGGCTATGCAGGATCTCTCCGCCGCCGACCAGGCAGCGCTTTCGTTTTATCTCGCCGGCTCTCTGCCCCTTGATCTCGATTTCAAACAAAAACTGCTCGGCTTGCGCTCCGAAGCCCAGCGCATCACCTCGCTGGTGGGCTATCTCGAGGCGCTGCTCCCTAATATTCGCCGTGCTTCTCAGGCCCGCCGCAAAGCCGGCGGCAACGGCCACGTCCACTGAATCTCGCTCCACGGCGCTCTGCCACGTGAATCAACGCGGCGTATAATCGAAAAAGATTTGGCTTCTGGGGGTTGTTCATGAGTCTTCCTCGCACGCTCGGCGAATTGCGCCACAGCACTTTTTCTGAACAGCGTTTGCGCACTCGCCGAGTGAAAGACGAATTGCGCGACAACCTCTGCTCTCGTCTGCGCGATGCTTCCGGAGATTCGATCTTCCCCGGCATCGTCGGCTACGATGACACCGTGGTGCCGCAGATCGTCAATGCCATTCTTTCGCGTCATAATTTCATTCTCCTCGGTCTGCGCGGACAGGCCAAAAGCCGCATTCTGCGCGCCTTGACGACGCTCCTCGATCCCCAACTCCCCTACATTGCCGGCTGCGAAATCCACGACAATCCTTACGCTCCAATTTGCCGCCGCTGCCGCGCGGAAGTCGCGCGCCTCGGCGACGACACTCCCATTGCTTACCTCACGGCGGAAGACCGCTACGTCGAAAAACTGGCCACGCCCGACGTCACCATCGCCGACCTCATCGGCGATATCGATCCCATCAAAGCCGCTCGCGGCGGCCATGAATTGTCGAGCGAGTTCACCGTTCACTACGGACTGCTTCCGCGCGCCAATCGCGGCATCTTCGCCATCAATGAACTTCCCGACCTCGCCGGAAAAATTCAAGTGGGACTTTTCAACATCATGCAGGAAGGCGACGTGCAGATTAAAGGCTACCCCATTCGTCTTCCGCTGGATATCGCGTTGGTATTCAGCGCCAATCCCGAAGATTACACGGCGCGCGGCAAAATCATCACCCCGCTCAAAGACCGCATCGGCTCCGAGATTCGCACGCACTATCCCGCTACCGTCGAAGAGGGCATCGCGATCACCGCGCAAGAAGCCTGGACGCGACGTCCCTTACAAGGCAAAGACCATCCTCTGCACCTGCCCGACTACGCGCAACAAGTGATCGAGCGCATCGCCTTTGTCGCGCGCGAAGACAAGAAAATCGACAAGCGCTCCGGCGTCAGCCAGCGGCTGCCCATCAGCGCGATGGAGAATGTCATCTCTAACGCCGAGCGCCGCGCCATTCGCAATGACGAACAACTCGTCGTGCCCCGCATCAGCGACATCTACGCCGCGCTGCCCGCCATCACCGGCAAACTCGAACTCGAATACGAAGGCGAGATGAAAGGCGCAGACTTCGTTGGCCGTGAACTGATTCGCGCCGCCATCGCCAAGACCTACGACGAATATTTCACCGGCGCCAACATGAATCAGATCGTGCAGTGGTTCGACCTGGGTGGCGAGATTCAGTTGTCCGATTCCATCTCCGCCCTCGAAGCTCTTGAAAACCTTAAAGAGATTCAAGGCCTGCTCGATAAGCTTGGTCCGCTCGGCATCTCCCAGAAAGAGAGTCCCGAGCAGCAGGTTTCCGCCGCCGAATTCATCCTCGAAGGTCTGCACGCGCACAAGCGCATCGGCCGCAACGAGGAGCGCGTGTTCAAAGCCGGAGAAAAGAAACCCGAACCTCGCGAGCGCGAAAAGAGTTTCGAGAAAGAAGAACCGCCGTACCGGCAGAGAAGACAGTTTAATTAATAGTCAGTGACCAGTGGCCAGTGGTCGGTAACACCAGATTTTGCTGATCACTGACCACTGATCCCTGACCACTGGCCACTGGCCGCTGCTCTTATGAAGCGCATCCGCTACAGCAAATACGTTCCCGACCCCGCCGGCGAAATGAGCATGGAAGACCTGCTCAGCGCGCTCTCCGATTACCTGCTGCAGAGCGGCTTCCAGAGCGATATGTGGTACGAAATGCCCGAGGGAGAGCAGACGCTGGACGACCTGCGCCGCGCCATCGAACAAGCCCTGATGGAAGGCGACCAATTCGACGAGGATATGCGCGAGCGGCTCGATCAAATGGCAATGGAAGGCCAACTCGACGAGCTGATCGAAAAACTAATCGAGCGCATGCAGCAGGAAGATTACATTTCAATCGACCAGCCGCCCGATCCGTCGCGGGCATCCGGCGCCGGCGGACAAGTCGGCGAAAACCAGCAGCAAGCGAAATTCGAAATCACCGACAAGAGCCTCGACTTCCTCGGCTTCAAATCTCTGCGCAACCTGCTCGGTTCGCTAGGCAAATCCAGCTTCGGACGCCACGACACTCGCGATCTCGCCACTGGCATCGAAACCAACGGCTCGGCGAAAACCTACGAGTTCGGCGACACTCTTAACCTTGACATCACCGCCACGCTCTCCAGCGCCATCCAGCGCGAAGGCCTAGTACTGCCGCTCAACATCGAATACCGCGATCTGCAAGTCCATCAGTGCGAGTACCAATCCTCGTGCGCCACGGTCCTCATGCTCGACTGCTCCCACTCGATGATTCTCTACGGCGAAGACCGGTTCACTCCGGCGAAAAAGGTTGCCATGGCGCTGTCGCATCTGATTCGTACGCAGTATCCCGGCGACTCGCTCTCGCTCGTGCTCTTCCATGATTCCGCCGAAGAAGTTCCGCTCTCGCAGCTCGCCCGTGTCAAAGTGGGCCCTTTTTATACCAACACGCGCGAAGGCCTGCGCCTCGCCCAGAGAATCCTGCAGCGCCAAAGAAAAGACATGAAGCAGATCGTCATGATCACCGACGGCAAGCCCTCCGCCCTAACCCTCGAAGACGGACGCATCTACAAGAACGCCTTCGGTCTCGATCCGCTGGTCGTCAGCCAGACGCTCGAAGAAGTCTCCAAGTGCAAGCGCGCCGGAGTTCTCATCAACACTTTCATGCTCGCGTCAGATTATGGTCTGGTGCAGTTCGTGCAGAAAGTCACCGAGATGTGCCGCGGCAAAGCCTACTTCACCACGCCCTACACTCTGGGCCAATATCTGCTGATGGATTACATGTCGAGGAAGACCAAGACGATTCACTAGGGAAGTCTCCAGTTGACGGCGGTCCAGAGCATGACCGCACCGTTAATCTTTCCTCTCGTCCTTTGTCGCCCGCGGCGAATTGCTGATACGCTTTTATTGAGACCCATGGCAAACTGCATTCGATGTGGCCGCCAGCTTCCCGGCTTTAGCTTCGGCAAGAAGATCTGCCAGTGGTGCGTGCAGCACGAAGCCGCCCAGCGTGGCGAGCTCTCCGAGAACGCACCGCAGCCCGTCATGCCCACCCCATGGGTCCGCCGTGAAGCCACCATCGGCCTCACCCAGGTGATCTTCGGCATCAACGCAGCCGTATTCCTCGGCATGGCGCTCGCCGCTTCCACCATCATGGACTTCTCGCCTCAACAGACCATCCACTGGGGCGCAAACTGGGGACCGCTCACGCTCTCGGGAGAATGGTGGCGCCTGCTGACCTGCGTCTTCGTGCACGGCGGAATCATCCATATCGCTTTCAACATGTGGTGCCTGTGGAATCTCGGCGCGCTTTGCGAATCACTTTACGGCCCTTGGACCTACGCCGCCATCTACCTCATTTCAGGCGTGGGAGCGAGTCTCGCCAGCGTGGCATGGCACCCCGCCGCGCCCAGCGTCGGCGCATCCGGAGCCATCTTTGGTCTCGCCGGCGCTCTCATCGCCGCTTTCAAGCTCGGAGAATTCTCCGTGCCGCGCTCTGCCCTCTCCGGCACATTGCGCAGCCTCGGGGTATTTGTTTTTTACAATCTTGTCTTGGGAGCCGTGATCGGCACCACCGACAACGCCGCCCACATCGGCGGCCTCGTTACCGGATTGATCCTCGGCGCGCTTATCGCGCTCATCGCCCCGCGCCAGGGCCAGGCCCCGCGCCGCGCTGCTGTTCTTTTCGTTGTGACTCTCGTCCTCGCCGGCGGCGCAATCGGGTTGGCGCGCGCGCACGGCTTTCCCCTGCGTCTGGGACGAGCCAATTTCGAACAAGCGAATGATCTCGGCTCCGCAAACCATCCGCTTCGCTCCATCGCCTCGCTCCAGCGAATCGTCAAGCAGCGCCCAGATTTTCTCCCTGCGCACTTCGATCTCGCTCAGGCCTATTTCAACCAAGCTCAGTTCGCTCAGGCAGAAGGCGAATTCAAGCGGGTGCTCGAACTTCAGCCGCAACACGTCCCCGCCCGCCTTGGATTGGGAATGGTGTACCTGAACCAGGGTCGTCCGCAGCACGCGAAAGACACTTTCACCCAGTTACTAACTCAAGACGCGAACAACGCCGACGCTCACTTCGGCCTCGGCCTGGCGCTCGCCGCCGCAGAAAACCATCAGGCGGCCATCGAAGAATATAAAGCCGCCGCCCGCCTCGACCCGCAGTCCGCCGGTATTTACTACAACCTCGGCGTCTCCTATGCCAAACTAAACCAGTACGACGACGCCATCGCCGCCTATCTCAAAGAGCAGCAACAAAACGGCGACGACTACGATCTCGAAACCGCCCTCGCCGCCGCCTACCAAGCCAAAGGCATGACCCAACAAGCCGAAGAAGCCAAACACAAAGCCGAGCAATTCAAAGGCGGACGGTGAGATTCCATCCCTGACGGATGTCCATCTTGGCTACGAGACCGGCTTCCCGCGAATTCATAGCTCGTGGCGGCGGAGAAGCCGTACACTCCTTACTCTTTATCCAGATATTCGCCGGGAACATCATCCTCCGGCACCTCATGCGTGCGCACCTCTGCGTCGGTATCGCCAGCTTGTTCCACGCCAGTCACTACGTCGGCCTCGAAAGCGTTCCCCTCTTCGAGCAACTCATCCACGCTCTCCGAATCCGCACCTTCGCGGTTGGATAATCCCTGCAGATCTCCGGATTGCTCTCCCGACATCCCTTTCGGTCCTTCGCGTGCAAATCGCTCGATACCCGCGCTCTGTTTTTTCCCTTGCACCCGTTTCTTGAGTGCGCCAGCCGTCTTCGCAGCGGTTGTCTTTTCGCCGGGCGCCTTGGTTGTTACCTTTTTCAAAGCGGCTTTTTTCTTCGCCAACTTCTTCCTCGGGCCTCCCGCCTTTTTAGCCAGCTTCTTCTTATTCGTCTTCTTCGGCGGCTTCGCCTTTTTCCCGGCAGTTTTCTTCGGCGTCGTGTGCTTTTTCTTGGTTTTCTTTTTGGCCATACGCTCAGTCTACCACCGGCACATACGTGCGCACGAAACCGGGAGACACTACTGGCGGAACCGGTTCATGGCGGCAGCGTAGGTTCCAATAGTTCCCCGAGCGACGGTCGGGGGCCGAACACGTCGGTAACTTGGAACGCTTCTTCTGGGAGTAGACAATAAGTCAAAGATAGGCGCGGCAAGCTGTTCCTCGGGCGGATTGTGCGCTGAAGGTCGAGTGCCTTACGTGAGGTGCAACCCATGGGTACAACTAAAGTCGAAAGAGCAGGAGTTGGTTTTGGTATCGGCGGCCAAGATGGGCCGATCATACTCAAAGTTCATATTCACCATGACGTCATTTCCGTCCTTCGAGGCGTTCAGGTTGGCTTCGAACTGCTGAACGGAATCAACCTTGAACAGGCTAAGAAGCTCCTGGATATACTGAACGAAAATGTGATCGGCATGCTTGTCACCACGGGATCGGATGACAAGACGGAAGCGGCGGGCTAACGAGGTCACAACCACCCTTCGAAATCCGCAGATGGCACCTATGGATGATCTGAGAAGCGAACGTTTTGGGCGATACGAAATCCTGACCGAGCTGGGACGGGGAGCCATGGGTGTTGTTTACAAGGCGCACGATCCCAAGATCAATCGAGTCGTCGCGGTCAAAACGATTTCGCTGGCCGGCCAGCTGCCGGAAGAGGAACGCGAGTATCGCGAGCGTTTCTTCCGGGAGGCGGAAGCCGCGGGCCGCTTGTCGCATCCCGGAATCGTAACCATCTTCGATGTGGGCGAAGAACCAGAGACCCACGCTCCTTACCTCGTAATGGAATTTGTTGGAGGGCAGTCCCTCGACAAGCTGCTGTCCGGAAACGACCACAAGGTACCGCTGGAGACCGCACTACAGCTAACGCTCGAACTGGCGGAAGCGCTCGATTGCGCGCACGGTCAAGGCGTGGTTCACCGCGACCTGAAACCCGCGAACATCCTGATTACGGAAGAGGGTCACGCCAAGATCGCCGACTTTGGAGTAGCCAAACTGAACCTCGCCAACCTCACTCTGGCGGGACGCACACTAGGCACACCCGCCTACATGTCGCCAGAACAATTGAACGGCGAAGCAGTGGATGGGCGATCGGACTTGTTTTCTCTCGGTGTGGTTCTGTACACCATCCTGACGGGATACCGCCCGTTTCAAGGCAACAGCGCTGTCACAGTCTCGTTCAAGGTGGTCAACCGCGAACCGATACCGGCGACTGTTCTCGATCCAGGGTTGCCTCCGGGACTCGATTACATCCTTGCCCGAGCTGGAGCGAAAGATCCAGCCCAGCGCTATCAGAGCGGCATGGAAATGGCACTGGATATCCAGGATCTGCGGGAAGGACGAGAGCCATCGAGCAAGGCAAAGCCGCCAAATTTGACCATGGGCGAAGGTGCAGCCCAGACGGCGAGTGAAAGAGCCAGATCTTTCGCCCTGGGGCAGGCGGGGGCTGCAGCGAAATCCCTTTCAAACATGCGCGCTCAAGCCTTAGCGCACGGTACGGCGGAAAACCTACTGGAGAAGATGCGGAAGTCTTTCGCTGGCGCTTTGCTTTTGGTCGGACTCTTGGTCTTTGGTCTCCGGGTGGGTCATTTCGTTTGGCCCCAAGAAGTGCCACTCCGGAACGCCGCCGGAACCGGAGCCGCTGAGCCACTGCCGCTCGCGGGAGAGTTTGCCCCGAGCAAAACGGCAGCGACGCCGACAGCGCCAGTCGGGAGCGGGGTCGCTCCGGTAGCTACGGCGCCAAGGTCAATCGTGGAAAAGCTCTCGAAGCCGGTGCGAGCGGGCCGGCCTTATGCCTCCCCTAGGAAAGTGGTCCGCTCAAGCTCACCACCGGTATCTCCAGCAATTTCTCCGTCTCCAGCAATTTCTCCGGCGGTACTGGAAATCGAGGTGGACCATAAATTCTCGGAAGCGCATATGTCGATCTGGGTGGATGATCGTCTGACGTATACGCAGCTGTTGGAAGCAACTGACAAGAAGCATCTGGTGGTGTTCCACCGTCTCCAGGGCCATGAGCTCCATGCTATGCAGCTATCGCCCGGGAAGCATCTTTTGCGCGTGCAGGTCACCTCCGGCGGGGCCACCCACGACCAGTCTGCAACGGTGACTGGCGAGTTTGCCAGTGGTCAGGAAAACGTGCTGCAGATCACCTTCAACAAACACGGCGAGATAAACCTAAGCCTGCAATAGTTACGATCCTGTCAGCGGAGCCGAAAAAAACGCTCGGGCACATTTGCGTTTAGCCAGCGCCCAAAGTTTCGTGATCGATTTCAAATCTCACCGGCGTTGGTCATTTATGGAAAGTGGTCAATTTTGAACAGACAGGCGTTCTATGGTTGCGTAGATTTTGTGATCATGGCCGTAGTCTGGCAGAGGGCTCAATCCAAATGGGTCATCGGTCGTGATCGTTGTTAGTGTTTTGCGTGTCATGAGCGGCGCTCCACGTCGAGCCAAAACCACAAGTTTATAACCATCCAGAGGAGACGTGGCCATGGACTCCCCGACTGTGCTGTACATCGACGACCTTCCACAAGCCTTGGAGCTTCGCAAAACGGCTTTGGAATCACAAGGTTACTGCGTCAAGATCGCGTCGAGCGGCTACACCGCGATGAAGATGTTGGAAGAAACATCGGTGGCCGCGGTTCTGCTGGAGTACAAACAGGAAGGCATGGACGCCGAAGCCGTAGCCTGCCATATCAAGCAACGGTTTCCCAACCTGCCCATCATCCTGCTTTCCGCATACTCCGAGATGCCAGAGCGAATTCTGTGGTTGGTTGATGAATACGTGATGAAGAGCGAACTGCCGGAACGGCTGGCGCCGATCATCGAGCGCGCGTACAGGCTCGCGCCACGTTCAGGCGAACGGTGCCAGCGGAGCGGAGCATCAGCATAGTCGCCTTGATTGAAGCGGCGTTTTTCTTCCGGCGTGGAGCCGCGTACGGGCATACCGGCACATCTGGCGATGCGCCCGTGCCCCTTGTCTATTGATAGGAGAAGGTCAGTTCGTCCAGGAACACGGAGTAGGACGATTGTTCGTAATTTCCGTCCATCTGATAGTTGACGGTTATACCCCACCAACCGGGCGCCGAACCCGGGTTGTAGGTTTGATTGAGAGTGCTGGTTACTCCGTTCAGAGTAATCGACTGATACAGCAGTTGATTACTTGACGTTCGCTCTACCTGAATCGTCACGTGGTTCCATGAATTGCTCACGGGGTTGCAGGCGATACCGGTGGGAATCCACTGCGCGGTCACATTGTCCCAAACATCCCATTCATTCCCCCCTGCAATGCGGCACTCGTGGCCCCAGATGAACCCGAGGCCATCGAAGAACTGATTGATATCGAACTCAACCGCCTGCGAGAGACTCAGGTTGGTCCCGTAGAAGTACACATCGTAGGTGAAGTTGTGGAACGTGGGAACCAGGGTGTGATTCGTGTCGGGCATACCCTGCGAGGATTGGTCGCCGATCAGGTGGTTGTTCCATAGACCGTCGGAATAATCCGCGGTTCCGCTAAGATTGAATTGAGTTGATTCTCCGCTCATTGAGGGCGACTTGATTCCCTGGGCCATGGAATAGGTAATCCCGTCGCAAGGCGAGGGAGAACAGTCAATGAAATTCGGGGGCCCCTGGCCATATCCCGCCCATCCGCCGCTGTGCTGGAGGTTAGAGAACGAGTTTCCTCCGACCGTGATGGTAACGGGGGTGGTAGCTGCTCCACCGCACCCGTCCCACTCTTCGACCACGGCGTTGTACTTCCCCGGGCTAAGCGGCAAACTGTAGTTCAGGCTCGCTCCGTTCACCACGTACGCCAACTGGGACGGAGCAGTGTAGATGCCCATAGCGGAAACGCCTTTGGAACAAGTGGTGGTGGCTGTGGCAGTAAACTGCACGGGTGATCCAACAGCGCTGTTGTTGGCGGGTGCGGTTACGTAGACGCCAGTTTGCCCGCTAACCGTAATTGTGACCGGAGTCGTCGCCGCGCCACCGCAGTTGTCCCATTCTTCAACGACGGTATTGTAAGTAGCCGGACTCAGGTTCAGGCTCGTATTCAGGCTGGCCCCATTCACTACGTAAACCAAAACGCCCGGGGCCGTGTAGATTCCCATGGAACCGACACCTTTCGAACATGAGGTGGTGGTAGCCGAGGCTACATACTGCACGGGTCCTTGCACGGTCACGCCATTGGCGGGAGCAGTCACGGTCACACCGGCAAACGCAGCGGGTGCGCAGACGGCCGATAGGCACACGATCAGCATCAGATACTTCGGCATGTGGCACTTCTCCAATAAGGTCTAGTTGGGTTGCGACTGTCCACACAGAACCGCGTGTGGCACTGCCCTTACGCGCGAGCGGGCGCGGGAGGTCTTAAGCAGAAGTGGCGTAATTGTGGCGCCGCGCGGTCGATTCCAAGCCTTGAAGTCCAGCCGAGTTGGAGACAGCAAGAAAAGCGTTTGACATCGACCCAGAAATTACTCTGAATATACCAGAAACACTGTATTCCACCAAGAAAAAAAGTGTAGGCTCTTGCGTTCGACGGTTTTAGGCCTTCTCGGCGACTTCCCGATTGCGGCGGATTGCCCCGCGCCAACTCCGGCCACTCGGCTCCCGCCGCGCGGGGAGCCGCAGGCGCCCAGATAACGGCGGATTCTGCGGCAACCCCAGAAGAGGATTGGGACACTAAATTGCGTCTCAGTGGATCGGTAACAAGAGCGGATGGGGTAACAAGAAATCCATGGGCGCCACTCGTCGTTACTACTGGCTGTGTGCTGCAATTCTTGTTTCTCTTTCACTCTCCCTCCTAATAACGAGCACGGGGTGCTCAGGAGTTGCGTCAAGTACTACGTCCGACCCTCCACCAACGAAAACTCTGACTTCCATCTCGGTGTCGCCCAACAGCGCGAGCATTTGGGTGGGCGCTACGCAGCAGTTTACCGCCACCGCGAAATACAGCGACGGCTCGACGGCTGACGTAAGCGCGACGGCGAGCTGGACAGCCGCGACTCAAGCGACGGCAACTGTGAATGCGAGCGGGCTGGCGACGGGAGTAGCTTCGGGTTCAACCACGGTGACGGCTTCGCTGAGTGGGATCATCGGGTCTTCCATGCTCGCGGTAAATGCGAAGGTTCTGACGTCCGTCGCGGTATCTCCGACCAGCGCAACCATCGGGGTGGGCGCTACCCAGCAGTTCCGCGCTACGGCGACATACAACGACGGCTCGACCGCGGACGTCACCTCTGCAGCGAACTGGACAGTCGCGACTCAAGCGACGGCGAGTGTGAATTCGAGCGGGCTGGCAACCGGGGTAGCTTCGGGTTCAACGGCCGTGACGGCTTCGCTGAGCGGGGTCAGCGGGACTTCGACGTTGAACGTGGGGGCAAACGTCGCCATGTGGCATTTTGACGCTCAGCGCAGTGGATTAAACGCAGGTGAAGGTTCGCTGACGCCTTCCAACGTGAGTATGCCGACCTTTGGCAAACTGTTTTCTTATCTGGTGGATGGTTATGTGTATGGGCAGCCGCTGCTGGTGTCGAATGTGACCATCACTGGCAGTGCCCACAACCTAGTATTGGTGGCCACGGAAAACGACAGCGTGTACGCCTTCGACGCCGATACCTATGGCAGCGGCACACCGTTATGGCAGGTTTCGCTGCTGCAAAGCGGGGAAACGCCGCTTACGGGCGGTTCCATACTGCCTTATCAGGGGATCACTTCAACGCCGGCGATCGATTTGACGTCAAATACGATGTATGTGGTTTCGACGGAAACGTCTTCGGCGAGCGGCGGAACTTTTCGGCTGCATGCGCTGGGTATCACCAGCGGGGCGGAAAAGTTCGGCGGTCCCGTCACGATTCAGGCGTCGGTGCCTGGAACGAACTCGGATTCGGTAAACGGAGTGGTGACTCTGACAACGTCGTGCCTGCAGCGGGCGGCGCTGCTCGTGGCCAATGGCACGGTGTTCATTGGATTTGGCGCGTGCCACAGCGGGTGGTTGCTGGCCTACGATGAGCAGACCCTGACCCAGACGGGAGTCTTCAACGCGAGCCCCAACCTGAACGGCGAGGGCACGTATGGCGGGGCTGGGGGCGTGTGGATGGGTGGCGGTGGTCCGGCTGCCGACAGCAGCGGGAACGTCTATATCACGACGGGGAACGGACCCTATGACGGGTTGACGGCGTTTGGCGATTCGGTGCTGAAGTTTGACCCGCAACTCAATTTGCTCGACCACTTCACGCCCTACGATTATGAGTTCATGGATTGCAAAGATTCGGACCTGGCGGCGGGCGGATTGCTGCTGATTCCGGGTAGCACGGAAGCGCTGGCGGGAGGAAAAACCGGGAAGCTTTATCTGGTAAATACGGCTGGGCTGGGCGGAGAGCAGCCCAACGATGCGGGCGCGACGCAGACCCTTTGGTTCGAGGCCGATCTGGCGCCACCATATTCGGCGAGCTGCACCGACAACCAGGGAAACACCTGGACCACGGATATCAATTCCTATGAGATCTTCGGGACGGCCGCGTACTTTAACGGCTCTGTGTATTTGGGGGTGACTCCGACCATGTCGGGTGTGCCGGGAGGGGTGAGACAGTTTGCGTATTCAGGACTATTGACGCCGGGAGTCGAGAGTTCGCCCAACATTCTAGAAAGCAGCTACGGCACGACGCCATTCCTTTCGGCTAGCGGCACGGCGAACGGAATACTGTGGATGATCGATCACGGAGATCCTATTCAAGGCGCGGGTACGCAGACTACAGCAATCCTTCGTGCCTATGATGCCAGCAATCTGGCGACTGAACTGTACAACAGTGGGGCGAATTCCGGAGACACGCCCGGGTACGGAATCAAATTTACCTCGCCGATTGTGGCGAATGGGAAGGTTTACATTGCGACCGGGCATGATCCGGTGAGCGCGGTGAATCCGCAGGGCGAACTGGATGTGTATGGGTTGACAGGGCAGTAGATGCAGCGGGTCGCGTGCTCTTGCATCGTAGTTGCCGTTTGCGATGGCAAACGTTTACTGTGGTCAGATTCCTTCCTCTACAGCAGCCTCCGCCACGGCGATTAATGCCGGCAGGATGTCTCCTAGACCGTCGCTGCCCGGCTGGCCCAAAGTAAAATACAGCCGGCTATAGAAAGGGTACAGATGGTCGTAAGTACGTTGCGCCGAATCATGCGGCAGGAACGTCCGGTGGGAAGGGCAAATCTTATCCTGCGCTTCCTCGATGGTCTTGAAAGTTCCCGCAGCCAGGAAAGCAAAGATTGCAGCTCCCAGACCGACTACGCTCTTGCCCGGAACCAGCACCGGACGTCCCAGCACGTTGGCATAGACCTGGTTCAGGACGTCGTTCTTCTGCGGAATGCCTCCGGCATTGATCACGCGTTTGATGTGTACGCCATGCCCAGCCATGCGGTCAAGGATCACGCGGGTGTGAAACGCCGTGCCTTCGATCGCGGCGAAGAGTTCGTCCTGAGCCGTGCTCTGCAGGTTCCATCCCAGCGTAACCCCGCGCAGGTTGGGGTTCACCAGCACGGTGCGGTCGCCGTTGTCCCAGGTCATGCGCAGTAAACCAGTTTGCCCTGCTCGATACTTTTCAAGGCCGATGCTCAGCGTCTTCACATCGCTTCCGGCACGCGAAGCGATGGCGCTGAATATGTCTCCCACGGCAGAGAGTCCGGCTTCGATTCCGGTGCGCAGAGGATGCACACTGCCTTGCACAACTCCGCAAACTCCGGGCACCAGGTTAATCGAAGGAGTGATTCCGATGATGCAAGTCGATGTGCCGATGACGTTCACCATGTCATCGGTTCGGCAGCCGGCGCCAACAGCATCCCAGTGCGCGTCGAAGGCTCCTACCGGGATCGGTATGCCCGCCTTCAGCCCTAGTTTCTCAGCCCAGAATAGCGAAAGGGTACCGGCGATCTGATCGGAGGTAGCGTACTCGCCATCCAGTTTGTCGCGAACTCCCTGCAATAGAGGATCCACCTTCACTAGAAAGTTCTCCGGGGGAAGGCCACCCAGTTGCGCGTTCCACAGCCACTTGTGCCCCATGGCGCAGATGCTGCGCTTTCCTTTCTTCGGATCGGTAATGCCACAAAGCGTGGCCGCCACCATGTCACAATGCTCGAAGGCGGAGACAAACTCCGATCGCTTCTCCGGGTTGTGCCGGAGCCAGTGCAACAGCTTGGAAAACCCCCACTCCGACGAGTACACACCGCCGCACCACTTGATCGCCTCGAGCCCCTCGCGGCGTGCCGCCTTGGTGATCTCGGCGGCCTCGCCTTTAGCGCGGTGGTCGCACCACAGGTAGTACTCGCCCAGGGGCTGAAGGTCTTTGCCCACCGGAATCACCGAGGAACCCGTGGTATCGAGCGCGATGGCCTGCACTTGATCTCCTGCGATGCCGGCCTTCTTCAAGGCCTCGCGCGTCGCCGAAGCCAGGGCCCGCATGTGATCATCATGGGATTGGGTGGCGTATTCCGGATCTTCGCGCTTGCGGTGCAGCGGGTACTCCGCGATGGCGGACTCGATCAGGCCCCGTTCGCTGTCGACCAGAGAAACGCGAACGCTCAGGGTTCCGAAGTCGACTCCCGCTACGATGGCCATCAGCAGTCTCCGTTGTCGCGACCATGCCAGTGCATGTCCCAACCCAGATAGCGGGTCGTAGCCTCATGCACCGCCGACGCAGCGGTCGAGAGATTGGCGGCTACGTGGTGCTCGAAGCCGCGCTCACAGATAAAATGCAGCAGCCGCTGCAGGTTCGGGATTTCCACTACCCCCCACGCCGCGCGTACAGCCATAAAGAAGCCGTCGCCGGGTTTGGCCCGGCCTTTTCGGTACTAACCCATGTAGCGCCACATCAAAACGCCGGCTCCCGAATCTTCCAGCCCCTGATCAAGAGCCAAAGCATGAAGAACAATTCCCCGAGGAACGTGACAAAGAGGAATCCAAGATGGGCGTTCGGAAACAGGTACGGCCTCGAACTATCGATCATCCAGCCCAATCCATCGATTACCAACAAAATTCCCAATATCCTGGGGATGTAGCCAGAGCGATAAATCAAGCAGCCCAACAGAACAAGATGAATCCCAAAAAGCACCAAACCCACCGACCAATCGTAGCGAAACGAATTGAGCAGAAGCTGAACCTGGGCATGCAGCTGACCGGACCCAAAGGCCGTCAGGTAGTCGGGTGTATGCAGCAGGCGATAAACGGTCACCAGGTTTAGCAGGCCGAAGAGAGCGACCGCTGTATACATCAACCTGAACCACGCGGTAAGCAATGACACCGATCGGTTTACCGGCGCAAGCAAGACATAGAGCGCCCAGGCGATAACCACGTCACCGATAAAGCTGATCAGGTAGCAGAATATTGCACCAACAAAGAGCCCCCCGTGGGCGACAATGTTCTGAGCGGTTTGTTCGATGTTGCCCGCAATAACCAGCTTTGGCATGATAGAAAACTCGGCAGTCGTGACAGGATTCAGCAGGTAGCCAAAACCGGCGATCAGCGCCGCCTGACGCAATGTCAGTCCCTCATAATGATTTGCCTGGTTAATTGAGCTCATCTGTTCCTGGAATCTGACACCGGGCGGTGCGTTCGCGCCTCGTCAGCGAAAATCGACCGTCCACAAATCGCCGTAGAGACATCGCATCCTACCATAACTTCTAGGTCATGGTCGCAGAGTGCCTGCGCGACCTTGTGGCGTCCGATCAGGGCGGCGTCGTTCGGCCTTTTTACGTTTGCGGAAGGCGTTAGCGCATGGTGGGCGAGTCAGGGGCAAACCGGAAACAATCGGCCAATTTCCGGTTGGCCGACAAACCGGGAGAGATTCGACGCGACCGTGTCAGAGCCACCATTCGTTGACGTGCCGCTGGCGCGTCCGTAAGATGAAGCGACTCAAAAGCCACGCGTCTTCTAATGATCGGCCAGACCATCTCGCACTACCGCATCATCGAGAAGCTTGGTGGCGGCGGCATGGGCGTAGTGTACAAGGCTGAGGACACCGAGCTTGGCCGCTTCGTTGCCCTCAAATTCTTGCCCGATGAACTGTCGAAAGACCCGCAAGCCCTGGAACGCTTTCGCCGGGAAGCGAGAGCCGCGTCCGCTCTCAATCACCCCAATATTTGCACCATCTACGAAATCGGCAAACACGGTGAACAGTCGTTCATCGCCATGGAATTTCTGGACGGCGTGACGCTGAAACATCTCATCGCGGGAAAGCCGTTGGAAAACGAAACCGTCCTCTCCCTAGCACTTGAGATTGCCGACGGTTTGGACGCCGCGCAGTCCAAGGGGATCGTTCATCGCGACATTAAGCCTGCCAATATTTTTGTCACTGAACGCGGGCACGCCAAGATTCTCGACTTTGGGTTGGCGAAGGTCGCACAACCGGGCAGTTCTTCGAGCCAGATCGCCTCGGCGAACACGATGACCGCCGTCGACGAACAACACCTGACGAGCCCCGGTTCTACTCTCGGGACGGTTGCCTATATGTCGCCGGAGCAGGTGCGAGCCAAGGAACTCGATGGCCGCACCGACTTGTTCTCCTTCGGCGTTGTCCTATACGAGATGGCAACAGGAACATTGCCTTTTAGTGGTGAGAGTACCGGGGTGATCTTCGACGGGATCATGAATCGGGCACCGACTTCAGCGCTGCGATTGAATCCGGCGCTGCCGGTTGCGTTCGAGCATGTCCTGGAAAAGTCTCTGGAAAAGGACCGGGGGCTGCGCTACCAGTCCGCGGCCGAGCTGCGCGCGGATTTGAAGCGCATCCAGCGGGGCACGGACTCGGGACGAACATCTTCCGTGGACACGCAGACCGCGGCGCATCCACGATCGAAGCGGAGAATCGTCTTCGCCGGCGCGGCGGTGCTGGCTTTGCTGCTTGCGATTGGCGCAATCGCCTGGTATGGGAAACATTCTTCGGCGCAATCCGGAGCCGCTGCCATCAAGCCGTCCCTTGCCGTCCTTCCGCTGCAAAACCTGAGCGCGGAGCCGGACAGCGCTTACTTCAGCGACGGAATGACCGATGAAATCACCACCAAGCTCTCGAAGATTCAGGGAATCGACGTCGCTTCGCATTCTTCAGTCGCTGCATTGAAAGCAACTGACAAAAGTGCCGCGGAGATCGGGAAAGCGCTTGGCGTCCGTTATCTGCTCGAGGGAAGCGTACGAAAAGCGGCCGATCAGGTGAGGATTAACGTGCATTTGATCGATTCAACTTCCGGGTTCCAGGTGTGGGCTGATGATTTCGTCGGAGAAATGAAAGATGTCTTTTCCCTGCAAGAGCAAACTGCCCTGAAGATTGCGGGGTCGCTCAACCTCAAGCTCACTCCTCAGGAACACCAGGCCATTCAGCATCGTTACACGCAGAATCCTCAAGCCTACGACGCATATCTGCGAGGTCACGCATTGGTCCAGTTTTCTGACCGGCGCGACAAAGTGGAAGCGGCGCGCCGGGATTTCGAACAAGCGCTTCAGTCGGACCCGGATTACCCTTTGGCCCTCGCCGGGCTGTCATTTGTCGAAGGGCAGATCTATCGCAATCTCGACGCGAATCCTTCTCACCTGCAGCGCGCCGAGCAGTTCGCCCAGCGCGCCCTGGCCATCGACCCGCAGTTGGCCGAAACCCACATGGCACTGGGAACGGTCAGTGCCGACAAGTACGACTATGCAGACGCCGCGCGGGAGTTTCGCACCGCTACGGAATTGGATCCGGGGAATAGCTATGCTTGGGATCTGCTTTCGTGGGCGCTGGGATATGAACAGCCGCCGGACGCTGCCGGCGCCGAGAAGGCTGCGCGGGAATCCCTGCGTTTGGAACCCGCGCTGTACCCTAAAACCTACTATCACTTGGGTCGTGCCCTTATGTTCCAGAAGCGCTATACCGAGGCTATTGCCGCATTCGAGCACTCGCGGACAGACCCGGCAGATTCCTTTCCGGACCTGGGGTTGGGCCAAGTCTATCTGGCGCAAGGAGACTACGACAAAGCGCTGGCCTACCTGTCAAAGAGCGCTCGACCGGCGGGCATCAATTATTTCTGGCTGAGTGCGGCCTATGCGGCTCACGGCGATAAAGAAAAAGCTCTCGCCACGTTGCAAGAAGCTTTCGACGCAGGGTTTCATGATTTTGTCGCACTCGATGCCAGCCCGTACTTCTCTTCCCTGCGCACGGACCCGCGCTTCCAGCAGTTGACCCAGCGCTACCGCAGGTAATGCGCGCAGTGCTGCGGCGTTAGCTCTGGCTGGTCGGAAATCGCGCAAAATAAGGCACTGGGTGGAGGCCGAAAAGGCTGAAACGGCACCCTTCACAGGTTTTGCGCAAAACTGTGCATAAAGAATCTCTGAAATTTAGGCTGGCAAGTTGGGATTAGAGTCACCAAGCCCGTTCATGAGATTGGCTCAACCCATTGAGTGAAAAAATATCGAGCATAGCCTTCAATTGAGACGTGCTGATGCGAACCGGTACTTGCAATGGTCTCCTTTTGGGTCTGGCGAGAGAACGCTTTGTTTCCGTGAGGCGCTCCTTTGGCTCGCGATTCTCCAGAGATACATGGCCGCGTAGGCTCGCCAGGGCCGCCACGATTCGGCACGCTGCTCGAGCTCGCGAGAACTCCCTAGCGCCACAGCGCGCAGAAGGCCGAGATCGCCGACTGGAAAAGCGTCGGGTTCCGCCAGCGCTCGCATGGCCACGTACTGTGCCGTCCATTTCCCAATACCGGGAATTTCACACAGTCGATGCAGGAAGGCATCGGAGTCCACGACTCCCTCAAAGCTGATCCGCCCATCGCAAACCGCGCGGGCGAGAGCTCGAATGGTTTCGGCCCGCGCACTGGGCAGGCCAATGTTGGTAAGCTTCGCATCGGCAAGAACTTCGGGCTGCGGGAAAAGATGAGTGAGGCCCTTGGCGGCGGAGAACGGCTTCCCGAAACGGCTTACCATCCGGCCGGCCAGAAGATTTGCTCCCTTGACGGTGATCTGCTGGCCGAGAATCGCACGCGTTGCGAGTTCGAAGCCATTCCAGCATCCCGGAACTCGGAGCCCCGGATCGGCCTCAACCGGCCCTCCTAACAACGGGTCGGTTCTCAGATTCTTAACGATGGCCTCCCAATCCGCGTTCAAATCAAACATCGCACGGATGCGCTCAATGATGAAGAAGAGGGAGTAGGGATCGCTAAACTCAATCCGCACGACCAGTGCGTCGCGCCCTGGATCGGGTGAAACCTCAAAATAGCCGTCGCGGCCATTCCAGGAAATGGTGCGGCGATAACTTCCCAGCTCCACTACTTCGAGGCCGGGCGTGGCGCGCGCGGCGAGAAACGCCAGAATACCCTCCCAGTGATAAGGAGGCCGGAAGTGAAGCCGGAAGAGGTACTGATTTTGTGACTGGATTTCCTTCTGTCGCGCCAGACGCCTGATTTGAGTCGGGGTTCGGTTGTAGACCTTGCGGATGCCCGCATTGAATCGCCGCACGCAACCGAAGCCGGAAGCGAGCGCAATTTGATTCATGGGCAGACTCGTTTCGTCGATAAGCTTTTTCGCAAAGTGCAGGCGGCGGGTATGAGCCACCGCAATCGGAGTTGCTCCCAGATGCCGCAGGAAAAGGCGGCGAAGATGACGCGAACCAATTCCCAGATGCTCGGCAAGAACCTCTACTCCGCCGTCTTCGAGGCCACTCTCACCGATCAGCCGCAAAGCCCGTGAAACGGTGCTTGAGGTTCCCAGCCATGCAGGAGTTCCGGGGCAGCTTTCCGGCCGGCACCGGAGGCAGGGGCGAAAGCCCGCTTCGGCTGCGGCCGCGGCGGTTGGGTAGTAACGGACACTGCTCTCTTTCAATAAGCGCACGGGACAAATCGGACGACAGTAGATTTTCGTGCTAAGCACAGCTATGAAAAACTTGCCGTCGAAGCGCGCATCACGCGTCATTCTGGCTCGCGAACAGATCTGCCAATCCAGATTCATGGTTAATGTACTTTCGTGGCTACCAGGTTCATAGGTTCCGCGACTCATGATAGTCGATTCCGGCTGACAGACTGGACGTTTTCGGACAGCGCTCCTCCCAAGGAATGAAGTCCGAAAATGTCCAGTCTGAAACGAATCGAGTCCGCAAACGTCCGACGTTGTTTCGCGATCGGAGCTATTGTGATCGACACCGAGTGCCCGATGGAATCTAGCCTTTCCAGGGAAGAACATCGGGAGCAGGTGAATTCTGCCCTCGCTGTTCCGACTGGCAAGAAAGCATGGATTGGCCGAGAACACTGCACGCAGAGACAAGCGCGACACTGGGCGCGACCGGAGAGGCGGCCGTAAACGTCCAATCTGATTCGATCTACGGGTTTAGCTTGAGGGGCAATCCGTATGCCGGCGCGTATTCGACATTGCATCGAGTGTCCGGAATGTTTCACTCGATATCTGATTGGCTTTAGTCCTTACCGTAACGGCTCGTACCTCGTACCCATCCTTACTGAACCTTCAGAGGGATACAAACTGCTCTGTTCCTGCGGCAGGCCACCGATTTCCAGTCGGTGGAACGGGAGCGAGTTGAAGACATATACGGTCTCGAATCGAGCATACGATCGTGGCTATGGTTCACCGGAGGAAATCCTGCCCTGTGAGCGACAGATAATAGACGACGATACTGCTGAAGATCTAAAGGTATCTCAATCTTAATCGTCTAGAGAGGCCGCATGAACCTGCTGATCGGTCCAAGGTTTAAGCTCTGTATTGTTGCTATTTTCCTCTTCTGCGCCGCGAGACAAGTCCTAGCGACTGGTTTGGTTCCTACAGCAGCAGAGTCCACCAACCCCGCCTTCTGTTTCGCGCCCGAGTACCGGCAGTTTGATTTCTGGATCGGTGATTGGGACGCGTTTGACGTTGCCAACCCCACCACCAAGGTCGCTCGCACCCGGGTGGATCTCATACTCGACGGGTGCGTTTTGCGTGAGGATTATGAAGGCGCGGACGGACACAAGGGTCAGAGTTTCAGTATCTACGACGCGTCGAGAAGCATCTGGCACCAAAGCTGGGTGACGAATCGCGGTGAGATGCTCGCGATCGAAGGCGGTCTGCGGGCGGGGGAAATGGTTCTAAGCGGCGTGGATCACACTGCGGATGGGAAAGAGAGGCACGTACGTGGCAACTGGAAGCCTGTTAACGGAGGCGTTCGTGAGACCGCGGTAACCTCGACCGACGGCGGCAGAACCTGGAAGCCGTGGTTTGATCTCTTGTTCCGCCCACATAAGCAGTGACTTGCCGGAGCATTGGGTGTCGTTGCTGGAGAATGTTCTCCTCGGAGTTCGCTCGCTTGACGGGAGGGCTACATGATCGCTCGAATATGGCACGGGGCAGTTCCGGTTTCGAAAGGCAGTGAATACTTGATCCTATGCGGAGGATTGCGCTTCCCGAGTATCTGGCGACGCAAGGAAATCGAGGCGCGTGGTGTTTGCACCGCGCCGAAGGAGATGCAAAGCATTTCCAGATGCTGACATTCTGGGACGACACCGAGGCCATCCAACGTTTCGCTGGGGACGACTACAACATGGCCAAATATTATGACTTCGACTCTGACTACTTGATAGAAATGGAACCCCATGTACGGCACTACGAGGTGTACTCGGATAGCTCGCCCGATCCATTCAGGCCGACTCCCGGACGCAGTGGGGAAGACGAGAACATGATTGCCCGTGCCTGGCGGGGGGCAGTGCCCAGCGAGAAGGCCGACGCGTACTTTCACTATCTGGTTGACTTCGGCTTTCGAGACTATCAAACCTATCCCGGCATTCGCGCTATCTATCTGCTGCGTCGGACAGAGGAGGCACAACTACAGTTTGTTTTGCTTTCGTTCTGGAACTCGCGTCAAGCTATGGTGGCGTACGCAGGCGCTAACATTGAACAGGCCCGGTATTACCCATATGACCTTGAGTGCCTCATCGATCCAGCGCCCAATGTAGAACATTATGAAGTCAGCCGGGCCTCAAAGCGGTCTCCTTAAAAAGGGGCGCAGCCGTGAAGATCATCGTCAGACCGAAGCCGAAAGACCCAATTGAGTGATTCCGACACATCCATCTCGACAGTGAGGATCATCAGTTTGCGTTCAAGTCCAAAGGAGCGGAATCTGTCGGCCAAGCACGATGGACCCTGCACGGGGATCTGACATTTCGCGGGCAGACGAGGCCAGTACGGTGAAAGAATCGAGCGTCGCTTGCTGACAAAGATGCTCCGTTCTTCCCCTGCCTGCCCGAACTCATCGGTTCAGAGCATATACAGTTGCACGACCGATTGGAACTCGGAGCGACGGGTTGGCGCTGTCATGCACGGCACGGGTCCGCTACCATTCCACGACGACAGCTCCGTCTGAATCTCGAGCCGCAAATGAGGATTGATCCTTGTAGAACGTCGGGTGGCGGGCTTCGCCTTAGTGGAAGATCCCCAACATGTAGGCTACGAGGAGGATCAACAATATGGTGCCCAGCCCGATGCCCGCACCCCCACCATAACCCCAGCGGCTATGGCCGTAGTACCCTCCACCGCCCCCTAAAACCAACACCAAGATGATAATCAATATCAACACGTGGATTCCTTTCCTCTGAACGTTAAACCGGAAATGGCAGCGCCGCGGGAGTCATTACTCTCTGTCCGATACGCAGAGCCCGGTGCTACCCATGAGCGCCACTGCGCCGCGCTCACTTACTTCTCCAATACCTTTTCAATCTGCCCCACTTTCTTTTGAACTTTGCCGGCGAGCTTTTCATTTTGGCCTTCGGCAGTCAGGTTGGGGTTATTGGTGACCTGGCCCGCCTTCTCTTTGACGCTGCCCTTCGCCTCATGCATATTGCCTTTGATTTCGTCCTTCGTGCTCTGGTTCATTTGGTTTCTCCTTATCGTTCTTGACGTTATGTAGAGTTCAGCAAGACACATTTTGGAATCCCGAGTGGGCTGACAGTTTACCCAAGAGCTTCCAGTCTGGAATCCCAATATCCAATCAGAATAAAAACTTTTTCGGGGCGTGTCTGCTCAAAAGCGCTCACTTTGGCGGGAACTCAAGTACGCGACCGGACGATGTGGAGCGACGGCTGAAGTTTGAATGACGACCGCACGATGCCGCTTGTGAAGCTTGGGGGCCTCGGTCTTGGCCACCACGTCGCCGATGGCCGAGCTGGCCTGTGGCGCATGGTCTTCCTTCATTGGACCTTCGCCCCCACCGTCAGACTAGAAGAGCCGGCTCACGTGGCCGTGCCGGGTCGTGGCGTGTTCGCGCTAGTCGGACCCTTCAAGTTCCACTCCATATCGCTTTGCGGCCGACTGGATTCGCTTCCACGCCGCACGACGTTCCGCTTCCGTAACGCCCTTCACCTGCTTGAAGCGCGCGGCAGCGTTGCGTACGTGAGAGGCATTTTCCAACAACTTCGCGAACGTGGAGAAAGTACTCACTGCGGATTTGACTTCCCCATTCGTCCCGGTACAGGGTAGGTTTGCGGCGGAAGCATTCGGTGCCCGAAACCCTTCTCCTTCCTGATGTCTGCCCAGGGCACTTTCTCCCTGATGCTGGGAGGGCCAATGAAGAAAAACCAGGAAGCGGTACCGGGCGAACCATCTGGAGTTCCGCTGACGTTGAATCCGCCCTCATACGCGTAGTCGATCACATACTCGGCTGGGACCGGCACAAGCTTTTCTGCGCCACGGTCGTCTCTAATGCGATAGAAAAACTCGTCACGTGAGTCAAACCACACCGGTAACATGCGTGTTCTGACAACACCGGACTCGCCCACTTCAAATCTCAGCACCTTTTTCTCCTTGGGCGGAAGGGACGCCCCGAGGTCACCAAAGGCCACTTGCACCCAACCGATGTAGCCCGAAGGCAAAACAAACACGTTGTGCCAAGGCTTCGCCCACGTCGGCAAAGCTGTCACGGCCACCAGCAGCGCGATTGTGTACGCGTTTTTCATCGTGACGGGCTCTGTACTCCGGGAAAAACAAAACTGCAAAAGCCGCGAACGTGATGAATACCTTCCTCTACGGGCCCTGTAGCGATATTATCTGGCCTGGTATTAGCAGGCACCGGGGGTTTCGGTTGTGCTCCGTTGTCTCCGCTGTTTCCTTTATTTTCCCCGTTATCAGGTCCGGAAGGACCGATCGGACCACCACGAATGTCTCCTTCCCAGTCGGTCCTCGTAGCTGCATCGTTATGTAACGCGCTGTGAGCCCCAAACATCCCGTGGTGTGTGTTTACCGCGAAATTCAGTGCATTCGGGTTCCATCGGCCTCCAAATAAAGGAATACGCCCGCCTAAGCGCTGCACAATATCATTGGGCGCGGAAATATTGAACCACTTGCCCACAGCAGCGTCCGATGGAAATGGATAATCTGGGCGCATCGGTGGTTCCTTGCGTTGCTTGGGGAAAGCGAACTTGGTTGCGGATATCTGATCACGAGCTGGCTTGGTTAGCTCCGCCATTATTGTTTCTCCTCTCGGAGCATCCCTAATGCGCACGGACGGGCCGCCGGGACTCTTTACCACGTTGGATTATGGCAGCTTTTCCAGCTTCTGGCGCGTGGTCTGGTTGATGTCTTCTTCTCGCGTGGATTCAGCCATGCGCGGCTCATCCATTTCCTTTTTGACGCGAGCGAGTGTCGCTTGGTTGGATTCTTGCTTGGGATCGTTTTTATGCATACTTGCACGATGTCACGAGTCCAGAGGGATTACAGGTCAATTTGGAACAGGGCTGGCAGTTTCAGAATTGTCTTCGATATACCGAGCAGTTTTGAACAGCCCGCACCAATCTGCGAAATGTAGAATCTCAAGTGTGAAACAGCGTGTCGCTTTTCACACGGTCGGNNGATTTTTACTGTTTCTCTGAATGGAGCCAACATGTTATCTACGCCGATCCAGAGTCCACGGTCATGAAAGCTGAGAGGAACGCTCCACTTCGAGCGCTAAGTTCGCTGCAGACTGCCAATCTCGCCGCCGTCGAGCCGCAAGAGTTCGCGACGTCCAGCGCGCTTGGACCTTCCGCTGTGCTGTTTACAACCTGCCAACAACCTGAGCTACCGCATCTAGTCAAAATAACGGAGTTCCAACACGCAGCCTAACAGAATTGCAAATGTAGAATGATCGCTACAAGAACGCTGTTGCGGCTCGAGGCGGTCACTCAAGCACAGGTAGCATTCGCGCAATAGTGTAATGACGAAACTGGAGCAAAGCGACACTTTACTATTTCTTCCAATGTTAGTCAGACTTGCGGGCAGCGTGGAAAGATCAAGGCGTGGCGAACCAGCCATGCCTTCTTTCGAACCGCGTTCGTCAAGCGATTCATGGAGAATGTGCCTGCTGCCTTCAGATTCGTGGCAAGGTTTGTGCCGCACTGGCAGGTTCAAGCCCAATCGCAAGCACCCCAGGGAACCTCGGTGCGGTGCATTTTGGCGATTGTGCCCGGAGCACAGATATTCTGGAAGTTATCCCCGGGCCATAAGTCGGCTGGGGGGAAGTGTGATTCCACCGAACGTGGACCGAGCCCAAAGGTCCTCGAAGTCCGTTTCTGGACCGGTTATCTGGCGCGTAACAACCTGGAGACCTATGTGGGGACCAGCAGCGTAAAGCCGGCAGTCACAATGAGTACCACAGCCCAGATCAGGTCCAAATTCACCCAGGCCCTTCGTAGAACCTGGAGACCGACCTTCTCGTAGACCACCAACGCGATCAGTCCGGTTACGAGAAGATATCCCAGCGTATGTACAAGCAGGGCCGTGGGCGCCGTCCACGGCCCTTCGAAAGCGCCCCCGTGGCGGTGGGGCGCAGGAGCGCCCAGGTCTGCCGCGCCGTGCAACGCTGACATTTTCAGCAAGATCGGCAACAGCATGAAACCGGCGCCGTGAGCGGAGGCCATCAGGAAGGACCAAATACACAGATCGCGAAACCCGATTTGCATTCCGCCCCAGCGGGGGTGGCTCTTGCGAATTAAGCGCTGAAGTCCAAAAGCAAGAAGAATGCAGGCGGCGGCGATCTTGACGTATTGCAAGGGCAATACCGCACCTGCAACAACGGCGGCGGCCACGACCAGCCCTATCGCTATGAAATGTCCCACGGCAATCGGCGCCAGCGATTGCCATACCGCAACAGCGCTCTTCTTCTGCATCCCAAGAGCGGCGGCAAATAGCCAACCCATCCCGGGATTGACGCCATGGTAGGCCCCGAGAAGAAAGATCGCGACCCACGGCCATAGCGTAAGGTGGCTCACGAGTAGCAGTAAGAATCGGACGACGCGTCTCCACCCTCCAGTCGGACCTGATGGCCGCGAAGATCCCCGAATTCAAGAAAGAATTTCGGGTCAATCTCCATGCCGCCGTCGGGTTTGGCGTCGAGCTTTACCATCCAGCTACGAACTCCGTCGGGATAGAATTGCGCGTCCCACGGACTATAGAGCGAATTGGTGAAATAGACGCGCCGTCCGTCGCGGCTCACTTCCACCATCTGCGGCCCGCCATTTAGAGGCGCGCCGGGCTTCTTCGGGTGGCCTGCGCGGCGCACGATGCCGCCCAGATGCACCGAACCTGTCTTTTTGGGGTGAAAAGGATCGCTGACCTCGTACTGCAGGAATTCTCCCGTTCCCCAGCAGGAAATATAAAGGAAGCGATCATCGAGTGAGAGATTGATATCGGTGATCAGCGGCGGCACGGCTTTGAATCCCTTGAGCATCGGCGGCAGCTTTTCGGGGTCGGCCGGCTGGGCGGGAATCTCGATCACTTTCTTCACGCCCCATTTCCCATTCTCCCGATGCCACACCCAGATGGAAGCGGACAAATCTTTGAGCGAAACGACCACGCCGAGAAATCCGTAGGCGCGACTCGGGTCATGGGCGGGCCGCAGTTCCAGCGCCATTTGTTGCTCGGCGCCTAAATCCAGTTCTTGAACGTGGCGGCGCTTTCGCAGATCCCACACATGAATTGAGTGGCCGTAACCGCCCTTCAAAAGAATGTCGGGATTCAAGCCCGCCTCCACCATATTCGGCGTTCCCCATTCGCTGGTGATCATGGTGTCCAGGCCCAAATGCCACCAGAAGTCGTAAGCAAGATATTGGGAGCCACGCTCGATTTCCCATTTGCCGAGAATCTCAAAACTTTCCGGATCCATTACGAAAATGCCGCCGGGGCCATCTCCTGTAGTAGAGCCAAGCGCGCTGCAGAAAATTCCTTCGGGACCGCAATGGACGGTGTGGGGGCGGCTGTATCCAGTCCGTTCCGCGAGGACTTTGGGCTCGATCACCTTGACGATCTTCGGCTTTCGCGGGTCTGGCTTGGTATCGACGATATGAATTCGCGAGGACTTGATGCCCGGGACCACCAGGTAGCGCCGCTCCGTATGCGGATGCGGCATGTAGGGACACAGGCAAGCACTGCAAGCGTTCCAGCCGAAGTGGTGCAATTCATCGCCGGCATTGGGCATGTCCAAGCGGCCGACGATTCCGCCGTAAGTTTTGGAGGAAGGGTCTACATCGACGACGCCTAGCGCGTCGGGACGCCCATTGCTCTCGGCATTGAGCATGGCCACAAATGCCACCTTTTCCGGCGGTGCTTGCATGGCCATTCTCGGTGAAGGGTAAAAAGTAGGATCAGGTCGCCAAAGTTCCACGTGCGTTCTCCTCTCTGAAATAAATTTAAATCGGTCGTCGTCGTTTGTCGATGGTCGCTCGTCGTGCGCTAACGACCAACGAACAGCGACCAACGAACAACGATGAACAACTATTTCGTCGCCTCGGCGTAAGTGAACTCGCGCGTCCAATCCGTCGATTGCTTGCCGTCTATCTCGACGTAGATTTTCGCGAGCGCATTCACCGGCCCATCTTCCTGCGGCGGCTGCAGGATGAGGTCTCTCCCCGCTGACCACGTTACGCGCCTCTCATCGAGGTTCCCAAAATAATAATCCACTTTGCTCGGGTCGAGGCCTTTGTAACCGGTTGCCGTCGTCAGCTCCACCAGCTTTTTATTCTTGTCCGTTACCGGGAACTCCTTGCCATAAATATTGGCCAGGGAGACATCGAGAGGAAGCCAGCCGTAGTTCGGGGCGAAGAACTGGATCCAGCAGTGATAGCTCCCGTCAATTTCCACTCCGTTCAAGGTGGGCTTTAGAAGCGAACCATAAACCATGCGCGTGGGAATCCCGGCCGCCATCGCCAGCGACGCAAACAGCGAATGAAAGTCCGTGCAATTGCCGGTTTTCGTCCTCAGGCAATACTCCGTGCTGCCCACCGGAGAGGCCTTCAGATGGTCCGGGTCCTTGACCCAGTAATCGACGTTTTCCAGCGTCCAGTTATAAATCTTTCGGGCAGCGAGAATGGGATTCGTCTCGCCGCCGACGATGGACGCGGACAGCGACTTGATTTGGTCGTTCACGATTACGTGCGTAGAAGGTTGCAAGTAGGCGAACAGCGCCGCATGTTCCTGATCGGTGAGTGGGCGCGTCTTCGCGGGATCAACGTCGTTCCGAATCTCCGTGCGCGTCAGACCGAACTCTTCACGAATCGTGATCGGACCGGCGGGCGCGTTGACCTCCGCATATCCGACGCGGTTTCCCCAATCGTCGCGGAAGTACTGGATTGAAAAATCGGCGGTGACTCGAAATTCACGAATTACAGATGCCGCGTCTTCCTGAGGAACTGCGAACCACATGCGCACCGTCTTGGCCCCTTTTGGCGGTTGCACCTTGAATTCATTCTTGATCTGGAACGACGCCTGCTTTGGCTGCACCCGCTTTGAAACATCTCCGCCGAACATACAAATGGAGACTCCTATCACTACTCCGGCTACCAGGAAACCAAGAGAGATGGGCTTGCTGCGAACGTTCGGAAAATTCATACACTCCTCCTCGTTGCAGAGGCTGCACCAACGAAGTGCAACTATCAAAGGGATTACAACGACCGACCGGCGTTTTGGAGGGCTACCGTCAAGTGAAGCCGCGTTTGCGAAGCGTGAGCATGCGCGTCGAGCAAGCTGAGGAGAAGAGTATATAAGCCATGGCGGCCGCCCCGTCAAGCCGACTACTTACTGAAGGCTGCCAAACAAAGCCGGCGGCGCGGCTCTGACGCCGCGCTCAACCGTATGGGATCGAAGTACACGGCGCACTTATGGCACGCCTGCACTGGATCCCACCCGTTCCGCTCTGGACAACTGATTGATTGAGCCCTACAAGACGTGCCGATGCCACGCTTCTAACCCAGTCCATGAGTACGACGGCAATTTTGCGAAGCCCTGCAGCGGGTCAATGTATATTGCGGAGATCTGTGACGAAGTGGGGCCAGAGGGTATCCAGAGCCGAATTGCATAAAGCCACCCTGCGGCTCGTCGCTAGCGCGGCGGGGAGCGATGCTCCCGCTGCCCATGGCACCAGCGGCTTCACCCCCCGCCAGAGTCTGGTCGTCTACCGAAGCAAGTTTGGCTGTCATTTCAGATCCTCTGCGAAGCCGTGCTTCAGGGCGCAAGTGAGGAGGAAACGAATTTGGCCAGCGTGCTGCGCACCGTGCGTGCCAATCGCACGGAGAGTGGGGTGAGGCGGGAAAGTGCCGCTGGCTTTCAGACTGCAATACTTGCGGGGTATACGGGAACGATTCTTCCCACGCCCGCTCGGGAAGGGACCGACCCGTCTTGCGGAACAACTTGTGGAACCAGACGGTAGCCCTTCCCCCGCACGGTCTGAAGATAGCGGGGCGCTTCGGGCTGGGGCTCGATCTTCTCCCGCAAGCGGCGGACATGGACATCGACGGTGCGCGGCGTGACAAAACGCGCATCCCAAACCGCATCCAGAAGCTGGTCGCGACGGAACGTCTTTCCGATGTTCAAAGCCAGATAGGCGAGCAACCGGAACTCCATGGCGGTCACGCTCACCAACTGGCCACCAACTTGTACCGCCATTGACTCGCCGTCTAATTCCAGATCGCCGATGGTTAGCCGCGACGGGGATTGCTGCTTCTCGGCCCGGCGCAAAACCGCCTGCACACGCGCGACAAGCTCCAGCGGGCTGAAAGGCTTGGCGATGTAATCGTCCGCCAGTTGCAGCCCGGCCACACGGTCCATCACGGAAGCTTTTCCGGTTACGAAAATCACGGGCGTCTGCGCCCAGTGCGGGGACTGGCGGATTTCGCTGCACAAATCCAGGCCGTTCTTGTCGGGCAGCACCATGTCGAGCAGGAACAAAGCGGGCTTCATGCCCGGCGCCAGATCAAGGATAGAGCTGGCAGTGGAAAAAATGCGCACCCCGAAGCCTTCCGCCTCCAGCGTGTGGCGCAGAAGCCGGGAAATGGCCGGATCGTCGTCAACCACGAAAATGACAGGTCTCATTAGGGTCTCCTTGCAATCGATGCACGACAACAATCTGTGGGGAGAGCCGATCAAACCGATGAGCTGCCGCGCCCGAATTAAGCCACAGGGGAAGCACGGGAGAACGGTACTCACGCTCGACAATGAACGCGAGGGTAGCATGGGCCTTCACGATTGTCAAGTATGTCTACTTAGATACTTGTGTTTGTCACCACGGATTACGATGAGATTGTTCTGGAGGGTGCGAAGAGGGCGTCGCAGTTGCGGCAGCGATACGCACGCCGAAAAGTCAAAGCGCGCCTTAGGCGTGCGGCAGGCCCGAACATGGAAGCCCGGGACGGACGTATGTCTTTACTCTCACAGAAGGGGCATACGACCGTGATTCTTTTCCCCATTCTTCGGCCCCATTTTTTCTACCTCCGGTCGAGAAGGGGGTCGAGGAGGACCCCGCTAATTGACCCCCGATCTTCCAGGTTGCGCCGAAACACGCACTGGCGGGCGATCAAGTTGCTCCTTGATCCAATTCCAAAGCTTCTTTTCTTCCCAGGTTTTCCGGTAAGCCGCCCAATTTTCGCTCTGCAGCAGTTCCGCCCCGCTCGGAAGTGCCGCGGCGATTCGCTCCCGCGCCGCCGCCGGCGTAATCGCATCCTCCCCGACCTGTTGTAGCCGGACAAATTGCGTGTTCAATTTCGGCAGAATCCGGACTGGCTCGAGCGGCGCAACTTTTTCCAGGAATTCAGGACGCAGGAAAGGCGGCCGCTCGTTTTCCGGTACTAAAGCTGACTGCTTGAGCCAATCTGGCCAATCGCCCCAGGGATTCAGCAGATCCACGGCTGCAATCCTGGAATCCACGGAAACCGCCAGGATGGCAATGCTCGCGCCCGATCCTTGGGCGTACATGCCAACCCGCTCCGTATTCAGATCGCCTCGTTGCTCCAGGTAGTTCAATATCATCTGCACATCGTGAGTGGTTGTGCCCAGAGATTCCTGCAGCTCACTGACAAACCACTCTTTTATAGGCCGGCCACGGTAGCGTTCGCCGGTCAGCGCCGAAACAAAACCAACCGCTGCGAATCCCTTTTCGATGGCGCCCTTGCACCACTGATCGTTGGTGAACCTCGTCTGATCGTTCGGAAATCCGTAGAGGTATAGGATGACACGCGGCTTGCGGACCCCATGGGGCAGGACGACAAAGACATCGACAGGATCGCCGCGGCGCCATTGCAGGCGGACGAATTCACGAGTAAATTCGGGACGCTCGACCGTCCCTCCCGGCATGGGCGGCAACGGCTGCCAGCCTAGACCGTTGACCGACAGCGCTGTCCAGTCCTCTACCGCCACGTTCTCATGCTGCTTGTCGGTTCGGTCCTGCTGTGCGGAGGCGGAGGCGGCGAGGAGAAAAGCAAGAAGAAGCATCAGCGCGCCCACGACAAAAATGAAGGCACGTCGACTTGGAGTTCTTTTTTCAGTTGTTAGGGTCATAGATACCGAGAAGTCAATCGAAGGCTTGCGGTGCCGAATATTGGAGAAGGGTAGACCGGCGGCTGGCCAGTCTACCCTCGCCTTACGTGTTCTGGGGGAGTAGCGGTGAATGGTTCATTGGTTATTGGCGGACGCCAAAGGACGCCGTGTTGGTGGGACCTACGCCACCCGAAGCGCCATAGTTGCTCTTCAGGACGCAAAAGTCGGCGCCCGCCTGCTGGCTGAACACCAGGCCGCCCGAATCGGCACCGTCTTCCGGATTGCTGCCTGCGCCGCAAACCCTAGTTCCGTCGGACGCCGTGTTGGTAGCGTTAAAGTTGACAAACACAGGAGCATAGTGGGAGTGGAAAACGGCCAGATTCGGGGAGATAATGAAATCAGGCTGCGTGGCCCCGGCCCCAAACGAGACCAGGTTTTGCGCGAACGCCGACAGATTTGCCGCCGCCGTCGCGCCCGCGGAGTAGCTGATGAAACGCTCCTCGGACCAGATCGGATACGCTCCGTCCGCCACGTGACTCAAGGTGACGCTGGGTAGCAGACCGTTCCCGGTTTCCGGAATCTCACCGTTCGTGTAGGCGTTGAGAAGGGGATCGACTCCATCCACGGCCAAGTACTTGATGTTGGTCACGCCGGCAAAGTTCCCGGAGCTCCAATACGCATATCCAATGGAGTCCTGGACCACTTGCGCTTCAGCGATCATTTCGGTAGACCCAATCACGCGGTTGCGGTAGCCGGTGGTGGTGCCGACTGTGCGTGACAGATTCAGCGGATTGGAGATAACGCCGTAGGAGCCGGTGTTGCAGTTGCCGGATTCCTGCGACCGGTAGATCTCTTTGTTGTTCGGAATCGAGTGGTCAAAGGTGTTGTAGATTCCTGCGAGAGGCTCCCGAACCAGAGCGGTGATTCCGGCATAGGAGGCGCCGGTACCGGCAAATGCCTGGGGCAGCACGTCGGCGGTACGAACGAAAATTCCGCCGAAGATCAACCCCAGTTGCGCGCGGTTGATGTTCGTGAATGCAGAAGAGCCAAATCCGCTGGCGTCTAGAGTGTTCACGAAAACCAATATCGGAGCCGCGCCGACCGGGGTAATTACATAAGAGCCGATGGGGCTGCCGGTGATCGGATCGTTGCCGTAGACGTTGAAGTTCACCGTGTGGAAGCTGCCGGAGCTGTAGAAACTATTGATCGTCGTGCCATACCCGCTCGTTGCCGGGCCGTAACCCAGACCGACAAACTGTGTGCCGGATGACAACGGACCGCAAAGGGCCAGGGTGGAATACGCGGCAAACTCGGCGTCGGCCGGCAGCAGGTCGGTTGCTGCGATGTTGATGGCTTGACCGTTGAAAGCGGAGAGAACGCCTGACGGCAACGGGGTATCGGTGACACCAGGCAGCAGGTTCGCGCCGGACGTGCCTGCCGCCGCCGTCGTATTGAGCGTGCACTGGGGCTGGGCAAACAAGCAGCGGCTGCCGGTCACCGCATCCAGGCTGATGTAAGCGTACACCTGTGAATTAGCGGTTGGGGAGGCGCAGCTACCACCCGTTCCCGGTGACCATGAAACCCAGAGGTTCCCGTTCTCCTGGTTGTAGGGAGAAGGCACCCGGCTGTCGAGGGTATAGGTTACACCCTTGGTTTTGGAAGTCCAGGCGCAATTTCCGCCTGCCGCGGCGCCTTGTCCCGCCTCGATCCAGAGGCTGGCGGCGCCTGCGACGTTGCCTTGCAGGACTTGGGCATTGAGTTGCGCGGCAAACGACGCCAGGAGGAGTGCCACAATTGATAAATACTTCGTTAGTTTCATATTCATTCTCCCTTTCGGAATTGATGGTTGATCTGCTGGGTTGAGGAAATGCGCCGCAAGCAGGCGCATTGCTGCCGCCCATGCACTCGCACGATCACTAGAATCCCTATGGGATTCATCAACATTCTTGCACTAGAAAGACGATTCGAGGGGTGCGTTCTCCACGCGTGGGGAGGAAACTTCATCAAGTCTTAACATTGGCGGCACCCCACCCCCTCCGCGAAATGCCCGCCCGTAACCGGCGTGACGGATAGGGTTTCCGCTGATTTCAATTTCCTCCCAGGCGCTTGAGGCCGCGCCGGATCAGCTCGGCAACGCTGCCAGTGGTGCCCTTCAGTTGATAGGCGATCGCTTCGTAGGTGAGCCCGGTAATCCGCAGATGTATGGCATGACGCTGGCGCGGGGTGAGCTTGGCAAGATTGTGTTGCACAACTCGCCGTTGCTCGCTGTGCAAATAGAGCTTCTCCGGATCCGGATTCGGGCCGGGGCGCACTGATACCAGCAGGTCGAAGTCGGCTTGCGAATCTACCAGGTTCCTCCACCCGGACCGCTGCCGGTCAATGGCCAGATTATGAGCGACTCGAAACAACCAATATCGCGCGTTTTCCGCCTTGAGATCTTCCGGACCCCGGGCCAGCAGCCGAACAAAGGCATCCTGAACAATATCCTCAACTTCCTCGGCCGGCAAGTTCCAGCGGCGCAACGAAGCGCACAATGGGGAACGAAGTTCAAGGTAAACCGCGGCAATCTGATCCC
Organism: Acidobacteriaceae bacterium; assembly: GCA_003156805.1. GTDB lineage: Bacteria > Acidobacteriota > Terriglobia > Terriglobales > Acidobacteriaceae > Sulfotelmatobacter. Next base: position 112,196 of record PMHV01000017.1, read on the forward strand.
GGGGAAAAGAGGCGGGCCGCGGTTTCGCAACCGTGGCCGGCCGCGCCGGGAAATAGCTCGGCGAAATTTTGATCGGGGAAGCCAAGCAGCGGACGAACTCGGATCGAGTACCCTTAACTTGAGATCGCTCTATGACGGTCGCGCCTGCGGCCCAGCCGTGCCTAGAAGCTGGGAGGCTTTGATGGCGGGCGCCGCACAAATCAGGCCGGCCCCGTCTTCCACTAGAAATTCTGCAATTGGAGAATGCCCACGGCAGGGGTTGCATCGCCTTCCAGGAGCAGCACGGTGGAGTCGTCGACAACATAGAGGATTACCCCCATGGTGCCCAGCTGAGTGGTGGTGAGCGATCCGGTAAATCGGCCCTGTGCGCCAGCCGTGAAGTCACCCGTCAGGGATGCGCCGGGGGTTTGCGTCCAGAAGTCTCCGCTGGGACCGAGGAACAATCCGTTCACTTGGTCGACATCAACGGTCCCCGTGATGGTCGAAGAAGCGCTGGCGATGATCTGGCCGGAAACGTCGCTCCAAGTGCCAATGGGCAGCCCGACTGCCTGAGAATTTCGCGCCCCGTCAACCAGCCCCAATTGTTGAACGCTGGCCGCATAGGTTCCCTGGAAGGTCGGGGACGGAAGGGCTTGCACCAAAGCTGTGCCTGTCCCCGATTTCCTGGTGTCGAGTTGGAACATGAGCCAGCCATGACTGAGGGTGGGATAGGCGGCGAATTGAGAAGCCCCGCCCCCGCTCAGGGTCACGGTCCAACGGCCGCTGACGGCACTTGCAGCGAGAGTTCCGGAAACCGGTGCGCTCTCCACCGTGCCGTCATTGTTTGTATCCAGGTAGCCGGTAAGATTTCCGCTCGAGTCGCTCGTGAACCATCCGCCTATCGCCTGCGGAGAACTACCGACTGCGGAAGCACCATTGGCTGAATAGCTCGGAGTTGAACCGGCCAAGGTGAACAGGTACGTGCCGGCGAGGGAGGGGGCGGTCGAAGACTGCGAAAACATGTGCCCAGCCGGCAGACCCGTGAGATCGGAACTGTAACTCGCCAGAACAATGATGTGCCCGGAATCCACCATGAAGTAGTTGAAGGAATAGGGACCGAGATTAACCGTGCCGCAGCCAAAACCGTCAACCCCTCCGAAGGACTGCGGACCGTAGGTGCCGCTCACTATAGAACCGGTGGTGCCATCGACATAACGGTCCATGTAGAAAGTCGTGATATTGCCCGCGGCGTCCGCATTCAGCGCCCCCCCGTAATAAGCTGCATAGGGCGTTGCAGAAAATGGGGGACCGCCATAGGACCAGGCAAAGGCGTAAGGACCGGATGGTGGAATGCTGAAATCGCCCGGGGTTTGAAGTTCTAGCGCTCCACGCGACGTGCTGCCGTACCACGGCCCCACGTTGGGATTCGAGCTAGCGTTATAGTTGCCCGAGCCATCAAACTCCTCCATGAATACATGCGTCGAATCGACGAACGCGATGGCAAATATCTGTTGTCCGTTGAGCCAGCCGCCATAGCCATACCCGGGAAGGCCATTAAGCGTTATCGTGCCCCGGCCATCGCTGCCGATGAAGTACGAGCCGGTGATCCCAGTGACCAGAGAGGTTTGTCCGGGCAAGCTCTCCTCGCCGGCAGTGATGTTGCCGTTGCCATCCGCGATTATGCTTCCCGCCAAGGCCGAAGTGCCTTCAACTTGTACACCGCTCAAAAGGAAAGCGTACTGTCCGTTCAAGAGGACATTGTTCAAAGTGACTTGAGTCACTGTGAGTGTCGCCGATGCCTGCATGGTCGGATCCGCCGTCGCTGTAGCTGTGACGGTGATCGTCCCTCCGGGCGGTACCGCGGATGGTGCGGTATAGCTCGTAATAACGCCACTCGCGGTGTGTTGAGGAATGAAGGAGCCGCACGCAGTGGCGCCGCAAGTAACGCTCCAGTCCACCCCCAGCGGGCTCACGGCCGTGCCGTCCGTGACCGTGGCGGCGAAGTTGGTCGCGGAACCCGCGGAGATCGAGGCGGGCGGTATCTGCGCAAACGCGATGGCAACCGTCGGAAGAGTAATGGGTACCGTAACACTGGCGCTCTGGGTAGGATCGGCTACAGAAGTAGCGATAAATGTTACTGTCCCCCCCGCCGGGACTACCAAGGGAGAAGCGTAGTAGGTTGATCCGTAGGTTGATCCGAAGAAAGATCCACAGGTCCCAGGAGCAGCACACGTAACACTCAGCGTATACCCCATCGGCTCTCCGTTGCTGCCCAGATGATCGTTGTTCACGATAACGAAAATCCCCGTCAAAGTATTGGTCGCTATTGAGGAAGGCGGAGGCGGCGAGAAAACGACGGAAATAGGGCCGTAGACGATCGGGGTAATGGTTATCGTAGCTGTAACGCTCTGAGCCGGAACGGCCGATGAGTTGGCTTCGATGGTAACGGTTCCCCCGGGCGGCGTCGAAACAGGAGCGATGAAGGTAGCGGGAACTCCACTCGCAGTGTGGCGGCTGATGGAACCACAATCCGCAGCCGTGGGGCTGGCACAGGTGAGCAGCCAACTCACCCCAAGGTTGTCTGGGTCGTTGGTCACGATGGCAGCGAACTGTGCCGTCGAATTCGCCGCGACGGAAGACGGAGGAGCCATCTGCCCCTGCGCAAACGCAATGGTCGTCGGCGCGCTTTTTGTTGGGCTGCATCCGGTAGACAGCAGGGACGAAAGTCCGCACAAAACCAGCAGAAGCAGCCCGAGCCCTGAGTGCGTGGGTCTTGAATACCTGGCCGGGCGGTACCTGACCGATTTACGATTCATCTAAATTGTCTCCACGATTGCTTGTGTCTAGTAGCGCGACTGTGTCGAGCGGCAGCGAACGAACGCCGGCACAGGCTGGATTAAGAAGGCTTGCTGAATAGGAGGATCAAGCGCTCTGGCGGATTTCCCGCTCGCCGATCAAAGTGAAAAATCTCAGAATTGCTGCAGTTGCAGAGTGCCCGTGGAGGGTCCGGAATCCAGTCCCAAGGAGAGCACCGTAGAGCTGTTCAGGATGTAAAACACTTGCTGCGATGTGGCCAGCGGCGGAATGGAGAACGATCCGGTGAAGCGGCCCTGCGGACCGGCGGTAAAGCTGCCGGTGAGGATAGCATCCGGCGTTTGCGTCCAGAACGCCTGCGAACTTTCGTCGAACTGATCCACTGCCATCGATCCCGCAAGATTCGATACGCCATCGGCGGTGAGCCATCCCAGAAAATCGTTCCAGGAGCCGACTCCACCACTCGCAGCATTGATTTCCCCGAGCGTTTGGTAGGCGGCGGCGTAGTTGCCGGAAAACAGGGAAGCCGTGGCGCTGGCTCCAGTGGTCTGAGGCAATGCGACTCCCACCCCCGACATCTGCGGATCCAACTCCAGCATCAGGACGCCATGCGTCGCAGTGGGATAAACGGCAAATTCCTGGGCCACCCCACCAGTCAAGGTGAGAGTGCCGCGTCCGTTCGACGTCACGGAGATACTTCCCGACACCGGGGCGCTACTCACGATGCCGTTGACGTTCGCATCTAACAAGCCGGTTACGTTCCCCTGAGCATCGCAGGAGAAGAGTCCTCCCAGCGCCAGCGGCGAACTGCCTTGGGCCAGCGGCGTTGCGCCCGCCTCGGTAAACCCAAAGCTGCCCGCCGGAGCCGCGGCGACAGAGGGTTGCAAGTACAAGTGCCCTGCCGGAACATCAGTCGATCCCGCGCCCGCTATCAGAATCCAGTGGCCGGAATCGACAATATAATATCTTAAAGAATACGGGCCAATCACGACATTCCCGCTGCTGTAATCGGAGGCGACGGAATTAAAGCTGACTTCTCCCGCTATCGAATCAATCACGCCTGCGATCGACCGATCCATGGTGAAAGTGTACGAACTCCCGCTCAGAACACCGCCGTAGAATGCCGGTTCATTTTGCGGACCGAAACCCGACAGAAGAAACGAATAGGAAGAACCCACGGAGAGAGGCGGTGACTGGAACGCCGCGACGGATTGCTGCTCAAGAATCCCAGTTATTGTTCCGCCGTAGGGAACATGAAGATTGGGGTCATAGTAGCCGTCGAACTCCTCCATTGACATAAGGCTTGAACTCACCACGCTTACTTTGAAGATCTGCTGCCCGTTGGACCAGTATCCCAAGCCGGTAGGTGCGCCGTTCAGGGTAATCGTCCCGGTCCCGTCGCTCTCGATAAAGTAAGTGCCGGAGACGGAGTACGTATTGTTGTCTCCCAAGAAACTCTCCGTCGCCGAATCAATGTTGCCGATGCCATCGGCAACCAGGCTTCCTGCGATCGCCCAAGACCCGCCTTCTTTGACTCCCTGCAGCAGGAAGGCATATTGCCCATTGAGAAGATCGTCCCTGAGGTTTGCCGGGGTTACCGTAACCGCGGCCGTTGTCGTCCTCGTCGGGGTGGTCGTGGAGGCGGCCGTAATGGTAACCCCGTTCCCCGGGGGCGCAGCTGAGGGAGCGGTGTAGGTGGTCAGCTGCCCACTTGCCGTATGGTTCAGGCTGAACGAACCGCAGGCGTTGCCCTGGCACGATGCGGTCCAGTCGACGCCGGCGTTGGCGGGATCGAAGGCAACAACCGCTGTGAGATTTGTAGCCGCGCCGGCTGGCAGGTTCGGAGCCGGAGTCTGCGACAGAGTGATGGTGAGCGGCGCTTGCTTGATGGTGACGGTTGCCGCGACGGTTGCCGGGGCACTCTGCGTCTCGGTGGCGGTGGAAACGGCGGTGATCGTAACCGTGCCGCCCAGGGGTATAGCCAACGGCGCTGTGTATACGGCGGGGCTGGCCACTGTCCCGTCGGAGTGAGCGGGAATAATAGAACCGCATGCGCCTGGGCTTCCGCAGGTGAGCGATAAATCGGCTCCCGCGTTCGTAGGGTCATCGCTGACGTACACGACTACGTCGGCGGTGGCGCCCGTCAGCATGGAAGCGGGCGGGGCCTGGTTGAAGGCAACCGAAATCACCGGCTCAGCGGTAATTTGAATCGTGGCGCTAACGTTTTGACTGGGATCGGCGGTGGACGCGGCTGTTACCGTGACGGTTCCTCCGACTGGTATCGCATCCGCCTGGTTGAGCGGTCCTGGCGCAGCATAGGCCGCGGGGTAACCACTGGCGGTGTGCGGGGTAATGGTGCCGCAGCTAGCCCCGTTGTATGTGCCGGGCGTACACGTTACCGCCCAATTCACGCCTTGCGCCCCGGAGTCTCCGGTTACGACCGCCGCAACGCTTACTACTTCGGTCAACCCAAGCGATGCGGGAGGAGCCAATGGCACTGGGGCAAAGGCAATCGAGGGAGAGCCGCTTGAGTGTCCTCCTCCACAGCTTAGTGAAACCAGCAGTAAGCAGACCGCGGCCAGCAACCACGGGATGGGTCCAAGCCCCACTTTATTAGACTCTGTACGCATGATGCCGTTGCGACTCATTCATTGTCTCCAGCGTGATTCCAGAAAAGAAGTTGTACGGTTTTGTGTTAACGGCCCGGTGCGGCCTTGGGCGGACGCTGCTCGATACAGATATTGATCTGTGCTTGCGAGTTATTGCTGGAAGAGCACCAGCGTTTTTTGATCGCCGCTGGCGTCGAATGCACTCAGTACGATGGCGTATTGCCCGATGGAGCCCACTGTGGCGACGGCGTTGTAGGTGCAAGTTAGAGTTCCAGTTTGGTTTGGAATCGGCGTTGCACAGTTCGATTGATCTCCATCATAAGGAATGGTCAACTTGGCCAAGTAATACAGTCCATTGTTGAGTGGGTCTTCGGTGCCGAAGGTGACACTCATATTTACGGTGACTGGCTGGCTCGGGTCCTCGTTAGGGAACGTCCCTCCGGTCATGACAGTGCCCGATATCGGAGCATTTCCAAAACCGACCAGCCGTGTGCGGTAAGTGCTGGAGTCGACACTCGCCTCGAAAAGAAATCCAACATAATTCGCGGTCGCCACGCTGCCGATTGTAAGCGGCGCCGAAGGCTCACTAACGCCCCAAGCGGAGATAGCGGGATAATTCCAGCCCACAGTAGTTGCTACATTCACATAACTCTGGTTTTCAAAGAAGAAGCCTGCCGGACTGATTACAGACTCGGTGGGTAAGGTGTATGTGGACGTGGCAACCCCATTATTAAAATATGCTAATGGTGCGGAAGTGACGGCGGCGGCCCCATTCGATGCGCTACAGGTGCCGGAATAGCCGGACGGATAACCGGGAAAATCCGCGTCGGATGGAACACTTCCGTCTGGCGCAACATACTCCGTCTGATTATTGAACTGCCATAAGCTGCCGTCGCTGTTCGTGCTGGCATAGATCCGTCCAAACCCGGCTTCGTTGGTGCCGGTAAGCCCGGGCGAGAAGTTAAATAGAAACTTCACGTTGCCGCCAATTGCAAAGCAGGAAGCCTGCTGTACCGCGAAGACGGGCGCCACGGTGCTGTCGCCGGGCCTCAGGATAATCGCTTCCCCTGGAATCTCCAGCGCAAGTCCATTCTGATAGCCATTCTGATCCAACAGAACCAGAAATCCGCCGGTTAGATTCGACAAGGCTCCGGTGGTGGGAACAGTGCTTCCGGAGTTTGGGTTGGTATAGGAATAGGAGCTGTTGGAATGGTTAATCGTCACGCTCCATGCGGACTGTTCTGACGGAGAGTTCCCCTGGCCGCCCACGTAGGAGTTGACCAGCCCTGCCGGGGCTGGCGTTGGCAAGCCCGCCAGCGGCGGCTTGCTGCCTCCGCACGCCGTCAACATTGCCGACATTCCCAGGGTCGAGACCCAGCCGAGGTTGCAACGTAACGCGCGTTTTATAGCTCGAAATATTTCCATCATGAATTCCTTTGAGTAGTGAATGAACAGTTTGTTGCCCGCCCATAGATCAGACTGCATGACGCCCGCACCCTTCCTCAGCCTCTGAAGGCGGCACCTTCGTAAGGGATCTCTCTCCGGTTGTGCCGATTCGATTGCAAACCCTAGTTCAGAAGTAGTTCAGGACAAGCTCAGAAATGTCTTATGAACGGAACTACACTGAACTTAAAGCGCCTGTCGTGCGCAGCACTCTTACTTTCACTCGTTGGGGCGCAATTGAATTGCTCGCACAGCGCCCTAACCTCGTCGCTTCCTCAGGCAACGACCCAATCTGCCTCTGTGTGCTATGACGATGGAATCGGTTGCGGAACTCCCAAGCTGGGCGCTGTACACATAGGCCAGCTTCTTACTAGTCTTCCAGTCCAAACAACGGCGTTGATGTACGCCGATGCTCAGCAGGCTGGGCTGCAAGTTGATCGAATTGGTACATATTGGGATTGGTTCATGGACCGAAACGGAAATTACAATCCAGCGAGCCTTTATCTTCAAGAGTTGGATGCACAGATCGCGGGAGATCTCGCCAATGGTGTGACTCCAGAGTTTCTTCTCGGCACAGAGGCTCCGAATTATATGCCCGGGTTGCAAGGGCCGGACAATTTGCCGAATTGGACTTATTATCCCAGCCAAGAAGCGGCGTTCAATGCTCTCGCGGATATCCTGGCCAATCTGGTGGCTCGTTTCCCGACTGTCAAGTACTGGGAGCTTTTCAATGAGATGGACGCACCCCGCTTTACAACACTATTTACTGGAGCAGGTCAGGCGAGTTGCCCAATTCAAAGAGGGCAGATCTACGGACAAATGTTAAACGTCGTGGTTCCTGCGGCAAGACGGGTGAATCCAAACATCCACATTCTCATGGGAGGAATGGGGGCGGCATCGGACGTCCTTGAGAACTCTTCATTCTCCCCCGCTTGCGGGATCTCGCCTGATTTTGATACTGGTTTGCCGCAGACCATGGCTGACTTTCTCACTGGAATCTATAGCACCGGAGCAGGAATACATTTTGATATTGTCAACGCCCATGCCTATGCGGATTCTACGTTTGGCTACGGGAATTCCGCCGATATTAATATTGATCCGCGTTTCAAGGCGATCTCCGCCAGCCTTCATCAGGCGGTTCTCGCCCAGGGAGACACCGGCAAACAGTTCTGGATCACCGAAAGTGGCACCAGCGGAGCCGACGACGTAAGTTCCGGCATCTGCGGTGGCAATTCAAATCTGGGATCCTGCATGGATCAGGCCCAGGTCAACGTCCTTGGAAGTGCGGTCAACGATTTGATGCAAAATCATCTTTTCGATGTAGCCATCATTTATGCCATTTGCGCTGGATCTGGAGGAACACCAAACTCTTCCTATAACCAGTACTTGGTCGAAGGTACGACTGTGAATGATTATGGCTTTCAGATTCTTCGTTCCGATGGCATCACTCTTCGACCCATGTTTAGCTGGTTGATCCAACGAAGTGGCTGCTTGAGCCAAGGTGGGAGTATGTTCACCACGAATTGGAGCTGCCAATATTAAACTGGGCGCTTCCGGAGCTCCCCCACTCGTCGTAAATGGTCCATGCCAGGCTTGGCGAGGACGTGTTCGCAACCTCCGGCGACTTGCATGTCCATGGTTCTCGCATGCTTGGTATGAGTGCGCTTCTTATCTGGCCTGCAAGAAAGGTTTGTCTAATTGCACAGATCCTGGGAGCACGCGGCCGAAACGATAGATCAGCAAATAGCTTGCAATTCCGGAAAGGCCAAGGAGTGCGGCTGTACTCAGCGTCAATGCATGATCGCGCATGGCTATGGTGAATATCACCAAAGGTAGAGAGCAAAGGAAGGGGCGGAATATTCCTTCGGAGATGAATGTCCGCCGTCCCGAGGAGATTTCTGCAGTTCGGCGGACGGTCAGCAGGCATGTCCAGACCAGTCCGCAGACGGCGCCAATCAGGGTTCCCAAGGCGACACCCAATGGTCCGATCCAATAGGCCCCCAGGATACTGCACACAAGATTAATCGCGCCCTCGACAGCGCCTTGCGCGATTCCGTGCCTTTGAAGATCGGTGGCGATTAATGCGGACGCGTAAGGATTCATAACTAATCGCACCGCATGGGCAAGCATCAGGATCCTAACGATGGGCAGAGCCTGGCTCGCGTAAGGCTCACCCACCCACAACTGAAGAAGGAATTTACCGCCCAGAAACGTGCCCGCAACGGCGAGCAGATTAGAAAAGGTGCTCAGGCGAGTGGCGTTGAGTATAATCCGCCGGATGCGATCCACTTCTCCGGACGCCTGCAGCGCGGCAACTGGAGTCATGAATGCACTGCAAATCGCGGTGTGAGCTCCCGAGAAAAGCGTCACCAGAGCCGCGGCGATCGAGTAGTAGCCGACCGCCTTAAAGTCAACATGGCCGACGATGGCAACGTCGAGCCCGCTTATCAATAACATTCCGACGGTCCATACGGTAAGTCCGACACAATACTCTCCCAACTCCATGGCTGTTGAGGCGCGCACGCCAGAGAGCGAGACGGTTAGAGTGGGCAGTAATCGCTTCACCATCACGATCTGCGACAAGCTCCCGAGCAGGGTTGCGGACGCGATGCAGGCAGACAAGGAAACCAAGGAATGAGTATGGTGCACCAACAGTAAAACGCCCGCCGCCCCGAGCAGCCGGCTCCCCCCCACAGCGGCTGCGACATATTCATTGCGATGCAGTCCCAGAAGTACACCGGAGAACGCCGACAAGGGCAAAACCAGGACCACGCTTGCGCCCAGAATCCCCGCGGCAAGCCGAAACTCCGGCATCAATTCGGAGGAAACGCCCTGGAACAGATTGGGCAACTGCCACAACACGGCGACGATCACAAGCATCGCCAGCACAGCGGCCAAGGACAAGAGTGCAAGCGCGGTGCACACCAGGCGATCACGGTGTTGCTGGTCGCTGCCGCGTTCCATGTACCCGGCGAGAAACCGGGCTACGGCAGTCTGAACGCCAAAGTCCAGGTAGGTTGTACAGGCGGACATCTGGAGTAAAAGCGACCACGCCGCGAATCGGTCATGGTCCAGGCTGCGCGTGAGAAAATGCGGCAACGCCAGGGCAACAATCGCGGTCGCTCCGCCGCGCATCAGGTTGGCGAAGGCGTTCTTTGCGACCATCGTCTCGATTCGCTTCATCGCGTAGTCTGCCCGTATGGAAGTGGTCTCGTCACGGCCTTGATCCAGGGAGATCCCGGTCGAATTGCAGCATGCGTCAAAGAGTACGTCAAAAAGTCCACCGAACGGCAAGCTGGCCAGTGCGGGGCCGGTGAGCGCTGACAGGATGCAGAAAGGCGCTTCCAGTCAGGCAATCCGCACCATCGCCCCCGGCTCCGGAATAACCCGTACCCAGGCCGCCATAGCAATTGACAGTATTGTTGGCCTGATTTCCGAGGGTCGGGTCATAGATGCGAAATTGCGTGTTGTTAAAGAGATTGAAGGTCTCGATGCGCAGTTCAAGCGAAGATCCCTCGCTCACAGTCATGTGCTTGAGAAAAGCTAAATCGGTGTTAAACCGCATCGGGTTGCGCAATACGTTTCTACCGGCATCGCCGAAGGTAAGACCTTGAGGCGCGCAGAAGGCTCCCGGATTCAGCAGGAGTGGGCCAAAACTGGCCAGATTGTTGCCTCCCTTGGGAATAGAGGCGTTCGGGTCTCCACATAGGTCGGGATAAGAACCGGCCCCGCTCCCATTGGCAACACCGGCATTATCCAGTGTGGAGATGCCATCGGCGCTTCCGAAATTGATGACGGTGAAGGGAGTGCCGGTCTGGAATGTTGTGACGCCGGACAGCTGCCAGCCTTTCAACAAAGATTGAACTACTTTGGACTGACCTGAGTCCAGAATCGCCGAGCACTCGGCAGTTCCGCTTCCAGCCTCTTCTTCCACGCAACTGAACTCCCTGAACCATTTCGCCAGAGGCAAGTCGTAGATGTAACTGACGTTCAGCAAATGGCGCTGATCGAAACTGGAGCTAGCCCGGCTGAATGGCAGGTTCAACGAGTTGACTGACGATGCGTCGGAACGATCGGAGGCGTCGTCGATCGAATGGCTGTAGGTGTAGGCCACTCCCAGAACCAATGGCGCTTTGGTGCGGCGAAACGAAAATTGCAAGGCATTGTAGGAAGAGTTCGCCGCATTCTGAAGGGAGTAGATTTGGCCGAGGCCGGGAGCAAACTCGCGAAGAGCATTCGGGTTGGTCGTAACTTGACCTACGCCGTAACAAGCAGCCTGGAGATTGATGAGCGCCGGACCTGAAACCACGGTGCCGTTGGTCAGAATGCCATTGCAGTCTCCTCCGTTTGGGTAGGCGGCGGTGTTTCCAGCAGTAACTGGGTTGAACCCGCTGACGAGAAGCGGTTGGCGAGGGCCATATGGGTTCTCGGCGGCCGGCAGAGGCGTGAGCTGATTAATTTGAAGCTGGACCGGAAGGAAGGTCCCTTTGCTGCCAACGTAGGCGATACTCGCAAGCATTTGTTGCGGCAACTCGCGCTCTGCACTCAGGCTCCACTGCTGCACGTATGGCCACACTGCCCTGGCCGGGATGGACGTAACGTTCAATGGAAATGCGAGTGACATTCCATTGGGCGCAACCCCAATGCTGCTCCATCCCGCTGGGTTCAGTTGAGTCATATCCAGAACCAGCGGCGCGCCGCCTTCCAGTGACCCGGTGTTGGCCTCGTCTGCCGTACCATGCTCGAAAAATAACCCGTACCCTCCACGGATCGCCGTCTTGCTGCCAAATGGAGACCAGGCAAATCCTAGCCGTGGCGCCGGATTCAGCACATGACTCGCCATGCAACCGGACGGAATTCCATTCTTCCCGCATTGCACGATGCCATTCACCACGCGAGGATCGAGTGACAAGAGAGGATCGTTGGGATTCACCTGAATATTTTGGCCGGTGAGCCGGTCAATCAGTTGCCCTTGACTCCCGATTGTGACCGAAGCTCCTTGTGCCGGGTTATAGGCGCTCGCCGTCCAGTTGTAGGCATCATCGTTTACCTCATGGAAATTTCCGAATAAGCTGACACGGAGACCGAGATTCAGAGTCAAACGGGAATTGACTTTGAAGTCATCCTGGAGATAAGGCTCGACGACTTGGTATCTCTGGCGGTATCTGCCCTGGGAGCTGTCTTGCTGAAAACTCGCGATGGACTGTCCCGAGAGAAAATCGGCGACGCTATTTCCCGTGGTGTTCGCGCCCAGGACATTGCTGAAGGTGAGAATGCCTTGCGTGTCGCCGGTCGCAGCGCCAATCGATCCGTTTGTCTGGTTGCGTTGAAAGTCGACCCAATAGACGCCAAGCTGAATATTGTGCCCGCCGAAAATCTTCGTGAGATTGTCGGACAAGCTATAAAGCGGGTTGGTGTGTTCCCAGGGCAAATAGCCCGGGTCCACCGAAAAGCCCTTGCCGCCATACGCCTGATTATTGCCGGCAATCACTATGCCGGGTATCTTCCCCCCCGAACCGTTATTGAAAATCGTGGTCATGCCAACCCCTGGCGCTCCTAGAAGGTCCGCGCCTTGCAGCGTGACGTTCGCACCGGGGACATCTGCCAGCGTGATTTTCTGGTCGGTATAGCTCGCTACAAGTTCATTGAGCAAGCTGGAAGACAGGGTCTTCGTCATGCGCGCGGTCAGGCTGATTCCGGGGCCGTAAAAACTATTCTCGATGGTGGGAAAACTGTTTTGTACGAAGGCAAATTGCGGAACCGCCGTCGTCGTATTCCATGCATCGTGGATATAGTGGAAGTTCATCCGCAGAGTATCCGTGAAGGCATGGTCGACACGAACCAGTTCTTCTCTCCAGTAGGTCGGAAGCGACACTTCGGCGTTGTAGCAGGAGCCGACGGTTGAGTTGCAGCCTGAGGTTTCCGTAGGTAATGGAATCATGCCCGTTCCAAGGACCAGGAGCGCATTGCGATTCAACGGGACGGTGTTGTTGGCGAATGTACTGATCAGGCCGGGCTGGGCGGAATCCGCCGGCACCGTGGTAATGGTGGGGCAGTCTGGATATTGAGCACGGCTGAAATACGTGACACTGCTTCCACCCGGTACCAGGGTGGGGCATACATCGGAAAACTCTCCCTGCCGTTCGGCGATCGACGGCACCGCCTGCCGATATGCGTAGGGATCGCTTTCCAGGCGGGCTTCCTCCGAGAAGAAAAAGTAGGTCTTGTTTTTCCCGTTGTAGACATGAGGAATATCGACAGGCCCTCCGATGGTTCCGCCGAAGTCATTCCGCCGGTAGAGCGGCGCGCGGTCGCCGATGTCGAAGTATCCTTTCGCATTCATGAACTCATTGCGAAAGAATTCATAGAGGCTGCCATGGAAGTGGTCCGAACCGGATTTCGTGGTAACGATCGTGGTGCCGCTTCCCACGCTCGGATACATCGCGCTGTAATTCGAGGTCACTACTTTGATTTCCTGAATCGCGTCGATGCTGGGAGTCACAATCAAAGACGTTTTATCCTTGTGCATGCCGACATTCAGGGTCTCCGAGCCATCCACTTGAAAGCTGTTGTACTCGGTTCGGCCACCGTTGATGCTGAAGGAAACACTTCCCGCTACTCCAACCCGGGCTTCATCTTGGCCGGTCTGATTACTGACCCCAGCGACCAGCGTAGTCAATTGCGTGAAGTTGCGGCCGTTCAGGCCAATCGCGGGCACTTCCGCGCCGGTGATGGTGCCCGTTATTTCCGACGATTGCGTTTCCACCTGCGTGATCGGGTTTTCTTCTACGTTTACCTCGGACTTGGCGGAGGGCAGCGAAAGCTGGATGTCGAACTCCAGCGCCTGGCCCATTCCGAGAGCGACATAGGTTTCGAAGTCGCGGAATCCTTCGACATGCACCAGGACCTGGTAACTTGCCGCGGGAAGATACGGGACCGCATAGTGCCCGTTGTCGTCCGCCGTCGCCGCCAGCTTTACTTTGGTTTCCTGATTGATTACCTGGATGGGGGCTTTCGGGACGACCGCGCCTTGCGGATCAAGGACCTGCCCCGAGATGCGCGCGGTTTGTGCCTGAACGCACGCGCCCCCAAGCATAACAGCCAGGTACGCCATAAGTCGCAGATACCGAAATAGCATATTGATAAGTCCTTTAAGTTGCCTCGCGTCGAGAATGTATTGGAGTGTGGCTTGTCGTGAGATAAGAACTGAGCCGGGCCGACCGGTCGAGTGGTCAGCCAGCGAGCAGTTCTGCAAAGAGTTCCGCGTGTTTAGCGACCGCTCCGGCTGCATCAAATTGACTTGCGCGTTCCAGCCCCTTTTCGCGCAGTTCACCACGAAGTTGCGGGGACTCTATGATCCTGGACATCTGCGCACTGCAATCCTCCGGGCTGGAAGGGTCGAACAGGAGGCTGCAGCCGCCCGCTACTTCTGGCAAAGAAGCAGCATCCGCGCAAATCACGGGAGTCCCACAGGCCATGGATTCGATTACCGGCAACCCGAAGCCCTCTTGTCTGGAGGGTAGAATCGTTGCCTGTGCCGCCGAGTAACACGCTCGCAGCAATTCGTCCGGCACGGAGTCAATCCAACGCACTCGCTGGTCAATTCCAAGCCGCGTCGCGAGCGCGCGGAGGGCCGGCTGGTTCTTTTTGTCTTTCCCAACTATCGCTAACTCGATCTCACGGTGGTGGCCTAATCGCAACTGCGCGAACGCCTCAAACAGCACGGGCAGATTCTTGTGAGGCTTGGGGCTGCCGACGAAGAGAAAGTATTCCCGGCAGAGGTTCAAATCGCGGCACACGATTTCTTTCGCCTCAGGCTGCGCCATCGGCGTAAATATCGGACTGGCATAACGGTGAATCACCGAAATCTTGCTCTCGCTTCCGCCCAGGTGTTCGAGGATCATCCGTTTTGAATATTGTGAGATGGTGATGATCCGGCGGGCCTTTGCTACCGCAACCTTCAACAGCGATTTGGCAAAAACGCGAGACTTCAAGGTGTTTCGGAAAGCCGGGTCCAGCAAGTGGGTGACATCGTGAATGGTGACCGACATTCGGCGCGAATACAGCACCGGAATGTCGTAGTGCGGACAATGCAGAAGCGTCGCCCCTTCCACCAGGCCCGGAATCGCCATTTGTGCCGCCAGCGAATACATGGGAGCGGCGCTGGGTATGATGCGGTCCGCGTAATCTGCCAGTTTCCGCCCGTGCGCGGGGTCCGCGACGCACCATAGCTCAACTCCCGGCAGAGAACTACGAAGCCCCATCAACAGTTGCTCCGTGTAACGCCCAATTCCTGTCGCGTGGGCGCGCGCATCAAAAGCAAGGATAGGCCGGGACATAAGTCAGGCAAGCGGCAGAGCCGCCCAGGGGTCGCGATTGCGGTAATCTTGCACGCCCTGCCACACGTTGCGGATCGCTTCCACTCTTCCCGCCCCCGCACGATGGAGAACGCGCCGGGACAAAAACAGGAACGTTGCCAGCAGCGGAACCGGCGAATACTGTGAGAGAAAGCGTATGGCGGAGGACGTGAAGTGACGGTCGGTAGGGCTGGTTCGCTTTCGAGTGCTGGCATTCACTTTGTGCAGCACGATCGCATGGCGAGCGACTCCCAGTTCCCAGCCGTTCTTGCGCAACCGAAAACACAACTCGGCATCTTCCCAATACAAGAAGAAGCGATCATCCATCAGGCCCACATCTTCGAGCGTTTTTCGCCGAACCAGCATGCTGGCCGCAGTTAGAAAATCCAATCTCCGGCCAGGCTTTGGAGGTGCGGTGGCGTGGCTGGAATACCCGCTCCAAAGGTTGATCCAGCCGCCTCCCCAAGCCTGGATCTTCTGCGGGGCTGAGGCATAGTGAAGCACCGATCCCACAGCTCCAAGCCTGAAGTCTGCTTCGGCGGTTCGCACCAGCTCGCGAAGCACTCCGGGCGCGGGCTGAGTATCATTGTTGAGCAGCCACACGTACTTGACTTCGTGACGCATCGCCTCGCGAATGCCTGCGTTGTTGCCTCCGGAGAATCCAAGGTTCTTGCCGGTCTTCACCAAACAAACCGCGGGGTGCGCAGCCTCAATGCGCGCAACCGAATCGTCGCTGGACCCGTTATCCACAACCACCACGAACAGCCGCGAATACTCGATCGACCGCAACGCATCCAGACACGCCACGGTGTCTCGCCCGCCATTCCAATTCACGATGACGCACCCGACCAGAGGTTCGCCAGTCTTGGTTTCGACGTCCTTTTTTTCGGAGTTCACTGGATTACCCTGACGTTGTAGGTCTTGCCCGGCAACGTAACCGGCGCAACGGCACAACGCTGAACAGTCACCGTGTTCGCGGCCGTAACCGCGCCGCTGAGAACTTCAAAAGGAGAATCCAGGCTGCCGTCGCTGGCCGCAGGGTGCGGCACGACTTGTCCGACCATCGCGCCAGGAACATTGGCAACCCCACGAGCGCAACTCCCCGCTTTCAGCTCTCCACCAATCGCAGCCGTCTTGCCGGAGAGTTTCAGGGCCACGTTGTCGCTGCTCGGGATCATCTGGCCGCTGCCCCAGGATGCGCCTCCATGGGCCATCCAATTTCCATGAGCATCAATTTTCGCCAGCAGCGCGAAGGAATCATTGCTCGGCGCGACGATGCTCGCATATGTGTTGTAGAAATTGAAGCCCCCGGCAGAAGGGTCTGGGCTGGCGCCGTAATAGTTCGTAAGGTCGGCTTCGTTCCTGTGATCGACATTATTGATCAGCAGAACGCCCTTGCCATTTACCAATGGGGCATAGGCGGGCGACAGCTGAAATGCATCCCAATGCTGATTGTCCACCTGGATGCCGGCGAGATCGGTCCTCACATAGTTCCCGCGCGTTAGTTCCGAGGCACAATTGACGGCTACGAACCCCTGGCCTTGCACCTCGCCTTCAAATCCGACGTGCACCAGATCCTTCGCGCAGCCCGCTTCCCCGGTAAGAAAGAGCAACGAGTTCCGTATGATCCCGTCGATCACGAACGAATCCGTGCCCAGGGCGCTGATGTTGGCGTGGAAGTACAGTTTCGAATTGTAGGTATAGGTTCCCTTGGCCCATTTGACGCCGACCTGGCCTTTCTCCACATTCAGCCAGACATCGGAGATGTCCGTGTATCCGAAGCTGTTGCCTCCGCCATTGATCGTGAAGGCCATCGCGACCGTGTTTCCAATGTGCGGAATCCCGATGTGAACGTCTCGAATGACGGTGCGCTCCGTCCAGGTCGCCAATTGTTGCATGGTATTCTCGAACAATATTGCCGCCGAGTTGGGACCGCGGAAGTTATTGATCACCAGGTCCTCAAAAGTCGCCGCGATGATCGATCCCGAGTGAATGCCGTTGCCCGCCGCGGTACCAGGGCCTTTCAGGGTGAATCCCTTGAGCGTGCCGGCTTTCTGGATGGTGTACGGCCGCATCTGCCAAACGATGGCGTCTCCGTTACCGGTATATTCCAGCGTAGTCAGCGCCGACCCCGCACCGTAAAGGCTTTGGCAAGGCTTTGCCATGTGAATCGTTGTGGAGTAGACATAGCTGCCCGCGGGAATATGAACTTCGGAGCACCCGTTTCCCGCAGCGAAGACATTGTTGATCTTTTCCCCAAGATCGGAGCCCGGATAGAACACAGGATTGACGACGCCATTCACCGAAGCCGCCGCAATCGCATGGGAAGAAGGATCATCAGCCGCTGGTTTGCCGGCGGACGCAATCTGCTCAGAAAGCGTAGGGAAAGCGTCGCTGTTAGGCCGCTTGCTCCAAGCGGTAGCTAAACTCACAATCGCCGACGCCAGCACGATGAGGAGCGCGATGCTCACCAGCCTCAACCGAGACTCCTCTCTGCGAGTTTGCCGAATGTGACATCGACCTCAGAACCGCAACCGGGTTGCCGATGCGGGAGTTCCCTTTGCGCGCGGGCGAAATCTTCCGGAATGCCGATATCGATGAAGTAGCCGTCTGACCTGAAAGCCAGCAGGCCACGCGATAGCTGCGCCGGAAGCACTTCGCGCTCCAGAGACACCCCGCGGCTTTTAACAACCATGTCCATGACAGATGGTTCAAACAGGTAAACGCCGCCATTAATGAATCCGAATCCCTGAGTGCATCCCGAAGCCCGCTCGCGGCTCTTCTCGCGGAAAGAGGTCACCCAGCCCTCTTCGTTCACTTCGACGCTGCCATAACGCGAGGTATCGGGCACCTGGGCGAGCGCGATGGTTGCCCCGGCGCCGCGTTTCATGTGCAAATCCCACATCGCCGCCAGAGACAGTTGCAGGATCGAGTCGCCATTCATCGCCAAAATGCGCTCTCCTCGTGCGTAACGCGAGTAGGCCAGCGCGAGCGCGCCCGCCGTACCCAGAGGCTCATCTTCGCGCGAGTATCTGATGTCGAGGCCTGGTCTTCCTGAAGTTGGTCTTCTTCCATCTCCCAACCATTGCTCGATCTGCTCGGCGCGATACCCGGCGCATAACACCACGCGCGTAAGGCCGGCATCGGCGAGCTGCTGCAAAAGGTAAGCCAGAAACGGACGTCCTTCGATCGGCGCCAATGCCTTGGGGCCATCCGCATAGGCGGATCGCAAACGCGTTCCCAACCCCCCAACCAATACGAGAGCCGTACACCCGGCGAGCTCATTTACTCTGGTTACGCGCATGACTGTTGAAACCCCCAGCGCGTGGCCATGGCGCGTTTCAAAATCGCCTCGAACCGCCGGCAGAACTGTTCCCGGGTAAATTCCGCAGCGCGACGGCGCAACCCGGCGTCGGAGAACTCTCGCGCCTCGAAGCGCAGCATCGCCTGCTGCAAGGCTGCCGCCGACTCTTCTTCATAAAATTCAGCCGTTTCCCGCGTCATCGAATCCACGACTCCGCCTTTCGCCAGGGCGAGCACCGGGCAGCCCGCCGCTATCGCTTCGACCGGCACCAATCCAAAATCCTCGACGCCAGGGAATATCAATCCTTTGGCTCGGCCGTAGCAGTCGAGCAATTCTTCGTCGCTGACAAATCCCAGAAACTCCACCGAGGCGTCCAATTCTCTGACAAGCGCTTTCAATCTTTTCTCTTCCGGACCCTTCCCCACAATTTTGAGGCTGCGTCCTAGGCTCGCGCAGGCCGCAATCGCCTGATCCACGCGCTTGTATGGGACCAGCGCCGTCACCATCAGGTACCAATCCTCCGGCGACCGAACCACCCCTGCGCCGTTGCCCACATCGCCCGGACCGTAGATGACTTCGGCTTCCCGGTGGTAGAGCCGCCGGATTCGTTCCGCTACATAGCGCGAATTCGTGCAGTACACGTCGACGCGATCGACAGTTTTGAGATCGTAGATCTGCAGCAGTTTTGCGATGGGCTTGAAGAACAGGCTGGAGGCCAGCCGCCCCACTTTTTCAGGACCGAAGTAGTCGTCGAACCGGTCCCATATGTAACGCATCGGAGTATGGATGTAGCACACGTGCAGCGGCCGATTATTTTTGTCCTTCTTGATCATCGCCTTGGCCACGGCATGAGAAGTCGAGATCACCACGTCGGCATCTTCGGCGCTCACTCGAGTGAATTCAGCCGCCAGGGGAAACAGGGGAAGATACTGCCGGTACTTCGTCTTCGCGAAAAGCAAATGCTGTAGAAAGCTGGTGTGAATCTCACGCGCTTCAATGGCTTCACTGACGCTGCCCGGCACATGCACCAGGGTCCACAGCGGAGCGTCTGGAAACAGCGAGCACAATGCCTCCAGCGCTTTCTCCCCGCCGCGCATCCCGGTCAGCCAGTCGTGCACCAAAGCGACCCTGAGGCTGGAGGAGTCCGAGGTCAGGCAATCACGGTCCTTACGATGATCCCCGCCCGCAGTTGCCTCGTGCCTCGGACTCGTTTCTTCCTCTTGCTGAGTTAGTTGCATGTGCAGATGCCACTGGAGTTCAGCGGCGTAGAGCAGTAACCGATCTGTCCTCCGGCTTTCCAGCAGGTGGCGTGACCGGTCGAGCCTGCCGCTCGGGAGTCGAAATGGCCTTGCGGCGCGCTGCCTGAATAGAGCGGCACGCCGCTCAGCACCGGTGAAAAGACATTCCGGAAACCGAAGAGGTCAAGGGAACCGTCGCCGTTGCCCCAAACGAAAAGCTGCTGCAAGGTGTTCGTGCCGGCGCTGATGTTTTCGAAGTCGACCCCCAGGAACGAAGCGTTGGAGGCGTTGGAATTCGGTGCGAACTCACCAAAGGCATCTGTAGTGGCCAGATTCCCGCTCAGAAACATCTCCGAATTGCTAACCGCCACCGAGCACTCATTGGAGCAGTTAATGAACTTGGCCCCGAGACACCTTTCGAAGTGCGAACTGCTCGCGTTGAAAAATAGTGTCCCGCTGCTCGAGATCGAGTCGGACCCAGATGTCGACGGTGAGCAGCCGGTCGCGCCGGGCTCACCCCCCGCGTAGTCAAAGGACGTTCCGCTCGCGTTGACTTCGGCCAACGCTCCGGTATCTACAAGCACATCGTGCAGTTGGGCGTTACCGAAATTTGTTCCGTGGAAGCTGAAATTCTCCCCCTCATTGGTCAGGCCGCTAAACCCCTTGAAGTGGATCCCAGCTTCGCCGCTGAGGGCGATTACTCCACCCACCCAGGTGTCCGAGTAAGCGTTGCTGCCGATCACAAAGTCGTCGAGGAAGTTCTGGACGTCCAAATCGTAGAACGTCTGGTTGGTTGCATACTTAGTTGGGCTGCTGCTCGAATCCCCCAGAAGGATTCCCCAGGATTGCGATGTGTTCTGGCCAGTATTCCCAAAGATGCGGCCGTTCTTAATTCCGCCAGGCACANNGGGAGGCCCGCCGGTAAACGAATCGCCTACCCAAATGGCAGCCGTGCCCGCTGTGCTGACGGTGAACTCGATCGTTGACTGGTTGAGGTCGATGATTGTGCACTGCGGTTTCACGATCTGCGTAGAAAACGATAGCGAGGATTGATAGGGCAACTGGACCATACCGCAGCCGTAAGTTGCGGTGCCATTTCCCGGCAGTTCGTGGATCGCGGCGTTAATCCAACCCCCTACGTCGGATCCGGAACACCAACTCGGTGGGGTCGACTCTCCGCAGACCAGTGGATTGATCACGTTGTTCACGCTCAATGCCGAAAGCGGTTCGCCGATACTGACAATGCCGCCGGAGTCGGAGATGTGGGAGCTCTGAATATTGGTCGCGCTTGAGAAATAGGGAACCGCACCGGCCTTCCCGCCCGAGGTGGTCACGTCAGACGTTTGACGAGAAGTAGCGGCGCTCCCGGTCGTCGCCGAGGCGCCCTGTACCCTCTGCCCCGCGGCAAGTGCGGACATTCCAAGGAAGGAGACGAGCAGCGCGAGTCGCATGCAGTACCAAGGGTCCCTTTCCATGGTGGCCTCCGTTCTAAGGTTGTTAAACTTCATTTTTGCTGAGGGTTGAATGTCGGCGTGGAGGCAACGTCGTTTATGCTCATTGGCCTTCGCTCGATCCGGTTACGGTGCGACGGTTTCCAGTTCCCCTAACTCGAGAACGGAATCAGACTCCTCATCCCACTCAGGTTCCTGGTCGGCCTCGTCTGAACGGCGAGCGAGAATAACTGCAATCAGGAACCAGAACCCATAATTCGCCGCCTGGATGTTGAACATTCCCGTCATGAGGAAGGTCGCCCAAAAGGCTGCAATTCCGATGATTAGCGGGTTGGGATGGCTAATCGCTTCCTTCTTAATAAAACGCCACATGCCCCACAGCAGCGCCAACATCAGCGCGGCCCCGACAAATCCGATGTGCATGACGAGCGCCAGGTAAAGGTTATCGATGAGCGCGTCGCCCAGGGTCCAGCCCTCTTTAAGGGGAACCATCGCCGGCTTATCGGCTTGGCAGAACCCGAGCCCGAACAATTGCTCGGCGGTCGAAGAATGTTCGAGCTTCGACACATGGATTCCCCATTGCATAAGCCTTTGCTGCAGCGAAGTGTCATCAGCAAGACTCTTCTTATCGCTGATTTGGTCGCTGATTTGTTTCGAGTACCCGCTGAATGCGATAAGCAGCCCCAGGCAAAGCGCGATCAGCGGTTGCCATTTCACCCGGTTCGGCTTCTTTCCGAATGTGAAGGTCAGTGCCGCAATGGTGGCAAAAAAGAGCTGAACGAATGTAGCCCGCGTCAGCGTCGTGTAGCAGGTGGCCGCTGCAAACAAATAGAGTGCAATACCCGTCTTCCATCCGCCGCGCCTGCCGCACATTCCGATTCCAATCGCCGCCACCAGCACGAGGAAGCTGCCAAACTCCTGGGCATTGCCGAAAAAGCTCATCGCCCGCATCGATCGTTCGCCGCCTTGCATCCACTGACTGGCGAAGATTCTGAAGTTGCCGTCGCTGCTCGCCAACCGGACGATGGGATCTTGAAACAGAAACTGCGCCCAACCCAGAATGGCGCTGGCGAAGAAGGTGCCCATAAATATCCGCATCGCCGATCGCTCCGACAGTTTGCCCCTCAACGCACATGCCAGAGGGGCGAAGATCAGGGGGCAGTAGTAAGCATTGTAGGCAAGCAAAATCTCGTCCGGCTGCTTTGACTCGACGAACCACAGGAAAGGGAATGCCAGCAAGAGGTAGACAGTAGCCGCCACCCACGCGGTTGTCGGGAATGAGGCCAGGTCGATTTTGCGGTAAATCATCACCAGCAGCGCCAGGAAACAGAAACACCCGACTTTCACGAACGCCTGAGGAATTGGAGCGCGGCCCCCAGTAAGCGCCATTTCTAGTTCGGGGACAGCGCAATTGATGACGCAGACCAGCAGCGCCAGCAGTGCCATACCCCCGAAAAGGTCACTCTCGGGCCGTTGATACTGCCGGTAAATCTCGCTGTAACTGGGTGAAAATTCACTCATTCAAATTGGCTTCCTGAGGTTATGAGGGTCGCCTTTATTTTCAACGCGGCGTAGTCGTGGTCTTAGTCTTGGGGGTTAACTCGAACGCCCAGCTTAAACACCGTGCCGCCCTTCAGTGCGGTGCGGAATGACAGCCCATTTTTATTTCCACAGCCCCACTGTGACATCTGACCTTGCGCCCGCCAAAAAAGTGCGCGATCATGGTCGAGGCCGTGATGGTCGGTTGAGCTGGCATTGTCATGCCGGTAAGTTATTCATTTTTAATAACTTAGTATCTAAGTCCTTTAGAATCCCGATGTTACGGGGAATTTCCCGCCAACTCGATGATTCTAAAGATTATGCAAAAAGGGGGGGGAGGGGCGGTACCCCGGAATAAAAGGCGAAGCACATGTAAAGAGACCCGCGAACCAAGATTGAACGAACAAGATCGAACGAGCCAAGATCGAACGGGTTTCATCTGTCCTTATTATGGTCATGTTTATTTCAAGATTGGCTGCCATCGATCGCCGTGCAGAATGCTGGATTACGCTGAAACTCCCGTACCCGGCTGTGGTTCAAAAGATGTTCGAACGAATCCACAGCTTCCCCCCAACCATACTGCTGGATGCAATCATGCCCTTGCCGCGCGAGCCTGGTGCGCAACTCCGGATGCCGCACCAGCCGCAACACGTTCTCCGCCAGCTTCTCGGGATCGCGGACCGGGCTTAAGAGTGCCGTTTCCTCGTGAACTCCGTACTCTCGATGTCCCCCAATGTCGGTGGCGGCGAGGGCGGCTCCGCAAAACATGGCCTCAGCGGGGGGCAAAGGCCAACCTTCGGTACGCGCCGGAGCAATGAAGATCGACGCCTGGTTGTAACATGCGCGCAGTTCTCGCTGACTGGGCAAGCGGCGAAAGTCCACCCAGCGTGGAAAGGCTGGGCTGGCCGGAGATGCGCCGAACAAAGTCGCACGCAATTCGGGCAGTTCTTTTTGCACCAGAGCCAGCGCCTCAAGCCCATCGGCAGAGCCCTTCACGGGATGAGTGTGATAAAGCATCATCACTTGATTCGGATTCCGCTTCTCAATCGGCTTGTCCAACCCGAACTGCTCAAAGTCGATGCCATTCGGAATGTAGGAGCATTCCACTCCCAGTTCACCGGCGATGTCCCGCAGCCAGCGGGCGACCACGATTTTCCTAAGCCGCGTCAGCCATGTGGCGCGCACCCGGTCTTCCGGCCCGGCCCACGTTTCCCAGCTCTGGATCAGGTAAAACTTTTCCCCTTTTGAGGCCGGATAGCCAGGCACCCATTCCGCTGTCGCCCACGCCGTGGCCAGAACCACGTCGCCATCGGGGATGAACCGGCTCGACAGTGTCGGGACCCACAGCGTGCGGACACTGCGTTCCAGGGGAAACCAATTCTTCGGACGGAAGCCCCGGGTCGCAGACCGCTGCACGAAGGAAGCGGCGCGTTTGGCGATTTGAAATGGACTCGATTCCGCATCACTGAGCGCAGGATGAACCAGGGTTACCCGATGCCCTCTGCGGGAGAGATGATTGGCGTACTCATAGACCACCTTGCCTCCGCCCGTGGGCAAATGGCCGGACCCCGGAAGCAGAAACGTAATCCTAAGACCCTTCATGGTTCAAACCCTGTTCGGCCAAACTTCCGTTACTGCGGACGCCTCAAGATGACAGTCGCGTAGCTGGTGAAAAAAGCGATCGGCGCTTTCAGCAGCAGATTCGTTTTCTGCCGGTGAACGAAATGGAGAAGCGGCAGCCTGAAAGCGTAATAGTTGTGGCCGAAATAGGCCCGGTACTCGAGAACGTCGTATCCCAGGGCGCGGAAGAACTGGACTTGACCTTCGAGGGGGCCGCGGCAGTGCGAATAGTAGGCCTTGAATTTGTCGTGACGGTCGCGATCGCGGGGCGAGAACCGGTCAAACAGGAAGTCAGAAAGGCGATCCGGAAGCACGCGGTTCAGCACAAACGGCAGGGCGTAAAGCGTCGCGAAACAGTGGACCGACAACCCGCCGGGCGCCAGCGCCTGAAGCATATTTCTGTAGGCATGGTTGGGATCCCGAAAATGTTCGGCCGTCATCCTGCTGAAGATAAGGTCATAGGGAGCGCCCGGCACGGGAGCGTTCGCTGCGCACACGTCATAGACGGATGTTGCCGTCATGCCGGACTTGAGCAGTTCTGTTTCTACTTCATCCACGCCCCGGAACCGCAATCCGTACCTGCGGGCCACATCCTGGCCAATCGCGGGATTGGCGCCCGCCCCGATTTCACAGACGCGTTTCGGCGAGCGACTGGCGATCACCTCTTCGATGAAGCCGGGAAATTTATCCCAGCCCTCAAATTCATCGACGCTTCGAAAGGTAACCTTCATTGTTGTGAAAATCGGTGCTGTGAAAACCGACGGAGAAGTCAAAATCTAACGAAGCCGGAGATTGGCCTTCCAGTTCGTGATGTTTTCGGTTGGCAGGTTAATTCTGGTGGGGACGTGCCCATTCACCCAAGTTTCCAGCTCTTTCCCTTCAGTTCGTCGAAGGACAGGAAGACCCGTGTCCTTGGCGATCTCCGCGCTGCGGTGATCGATACCGATCACCAGCGTCCGTTTCTTGAACTGAAGGGCGCGTATGCCGCCGTGAAGCCGGCTTCCCACATAATCCACATCTTCATTCGAAAGAAACTCATCATAAGAGCGTAGATTCGGTCCGATGACCCGGACTCCTGCGATGTTCAAATCTTGAAAGTAGGCATAGTCGCCGTGCATCTGAGGGAAGAAGTACAGAGTCTCGTAGTGCCGCTTCAGGGCGTCGATCATGGCCCGGTCGGCCGAGGGATCACAGCGATAGGCGGTCAGCGTAAACAGCACATTCTTTGCCTTGCCGCGGGGAACCGCCGCGCAGTGTTCGGGGGTCAGCATCCACATGGTCGGACATGAAGTAGACACACTGGCTACTCCTATTTGGTCAAGCAGGTCTTTCGTGTACCGGTCACGAACAGAATGGATCTGGCCTCCGTCGAGCACGCGACGCAGCAACACACGGTCTCTGAAGGAGGGCTTCGGACGCATACCGCCCCAGGTCACTCCAAAACAGATGGCGTTCTTTAAGAAGATGGAATCGCGCCAGCGTAAACGCCAACCCTTGGAGGCCAGCACATTCGTGCCGCCGATCAAACACAAATCACTCTGCCTCAGAAAGTAGTAAGACCTTCGACTGAGAGCCTCGTGACTGGGCAGGCGAAACACACGAGCATCCGGAAAAATCTCGTGAATGACATCACTCACGGCTTGCATGATGATTTCATCCCCCAGGTTCCAGGTGCCGAAACTGGGATCGATGACTGTAATGGTCTTCAGGGGGTACCTGCTTGTCGCCGTTTGATTTGCTCGATTGCCTCACTGTCGAACCTGAAGAGGAAGGCTTGAGCGGAAGATCTCTCTCGTGATCTTTATCGACAGGAGATCAGGCAAAGAGTTGCTGGAGTCGCGCGATACCGCGATCAATCACATTCTTTCGAGGCCGCCGGGGAAGCGAGCCGTCAGAACGGGCATCCAGTATGTGGATGGTTCTTCCCCGGAAGCATTCCGCAAGTTCCGCTTGCGTGACGACCAGACCTTTCGCCGACTGAAAATCCTTGCCACTCTTGCCGCCAAAATGATGCAGATAGCGTTCATGTTCTGCGTAGCCCTGCACCGAATAACCCTGCGCGAGAAGCGCAGCTTGGAATTTTGTAACCGCCCAGAAGAACTGGTGGTTTTCGTCAAGCATGTGCTCACGATACAGTGCGGCA
The DNA here is from genome assembly GCA_003156805.1 of Acidobacteriaceae bacterium. Lineage (GTDB taxonomy): Bacteria > Acidobacteriota > Terriglobia > Terriglobales > Acidobacteriaceae > Sulfotelmatobacter. Next base: position 138,693 of record PMHV01000017.1, read on the forward strand.
TCTACCAGAAGGCAATATCCATCGACGCGCAACGGACCTTCCACCACACCATAGGCGGTGATTCCCGGCTTGTGCACCGCCAATAGGTTGGACAGCCAATTGGGATCCTTTATCTCTACATCGCTGTTGAGCAGCAGTAGGTGCGTGCTATCCTCCGCAGCTTGCCGGGCTGCGATGTTGTTTCCCTCGGCGAACAACGAGTTGTATCCCAATAACGTGAGATGCTGGATGAATCCTTCCTTCCGGAGTTGGTTCAGGCGGTTCTTCGTGGGCTGCTCGGACGCGTTATCGACAACCACCAGTTCGTAATTGACGTTGCGCGTATGCCGAGCCAGCGTTCGAATGGATAGCTCCACGTATCGCGGCGCATTGTGCGTAAGCATTAGAATGCTCACCTTTTTCGCCCGCGACGCCCGCTGCAGCAAGCTTGCGCCATCTGTGGAACGGTCCAGTGTTATTGTCATTGCGTACGCCGGCAGTAGCAGCGGCACGAGGAAGAACTATGGTCTCCTCGTGGCAAGAGCAAGCGCCCTGCGGCTTCCTGAAAACGCCTGTGCCTGAAATTTGGAAACATAGTTGTGGAGCAAGCGGCGTTCCCGATCACTAGTCGCAAACGCCCAAACCAGAATCGCGGTCATAGCGGCGTTCAGCGAATACAGCCACACCAGACGCAGCAACCCAGGCTTCACAGAAAACACCACCATTCCCATGACTAAGCAACATGCGGCGCAAGTCACAGCGCACGGGCGAAGAACGCCCTTGAGCCATTGCGATCCCTTCAGCCCGATTCTGTTGCACAGGAACCACAGCCGCCCCGCGCCCGCCAGGGCGGAGGAACCGACCAAAGCCCACAACACGGAACTTGCGGGCATGTGGGAGCGCAGCAGCAGGTAGCCGGCGGGCACAGAAATGCAAAGCAAGATGCCAATCACGCCTTGATACAGGGCGATGCGCCCCTCAGCCTGAACCGCGGCTGTGAATCCGGCGGTCAGCATGTCGAATAAGAGGGCAATGAGCAGAGCGGCGGAAAAGATCGTGGTGTCTGCCGGCATCTGGTGAAGCCACAAACCCAGGCAGTACTTCAGTTCAAATAAGAGAGGGCCGACTAAGAGCCACAGGAGCACAAATGCATATTTGTTCGAGAGGTTGGAAAAGAACAGCATCTCGTTGCGGTTTCCCGACCCCTCGGCCTTGACGATCGGCGGAGAGGTTGCGACCAGAAGGCCGGTGCTGACGCTCGAAGCAAAACCGTTGACCTGCATGGCAATTTCGTTGGCGGCGTTCGCGGTCGTGCCGATAAAACGGTTCAAGAGAATTGCCGGTCCCTGATAACGGATCTGCACTGCCAGGGTGCCCAGAAGATTCCAACTGGAAAAGCCGAGCAGTTCCCTGACCTTCCTCCAACTCATGGCATTGGAGGACAACAGCCTGCACTCGGAGTAATGGACCAGACAAAAGAGTACCGGCCCGGTGAGAAGAAACCCGTCGCTCACCACATAGATTCCCGAATACCACAGAAGACGATCGCCAGGAAGGAATCTAAGCAAACACACCCCCAACACAAGGAACGACGAACTCGCCATCGCCATCACCGACAAGGCCGCGATCGACTCTTTCGCCATTAGCAGGGCCTGATAGGGAGTGGAGATAATGCTGCAGAAGAGCACGGCCGCTACGGCGCGATAAATCCACATGGCCGCGTCCAGCCTGGCCGGCGGCAGACTGAGGAGCCGGTAGATCACCCAGTGCGAACCGAGAAGCGCAGCCAGGAGCATACCCAAGGCAAGAACCGCATGAATCACCAGGCTTGCGTTGAACCATTGGCTGGCTTCTTCAATTCTGCCCTCGCCCAGCGAATACGCCATATGCCGTTGCGCTCCGCCGGTAAGCGCGCCGTTTATGAACAGCAGGACACTTAGACTTCCAGCGATCACGGAAAAAATGCCGAAGTCGGTCGCTCCCAATATGCGCAAAACTGCGGGCAAGGTGACAAAACCAACTGCCGCCGCAACCGCGATGCGCCCATAGGAAGCGGCGGTGTTAGTAATGATCCGAGTCGAGCGGTTCAAGACGAGGGACGCCAGTTTTTGAGTTGATGAAGCAGTGAAGCAAAAGATCGGGTGTTTGGGAGTTGCGGCAAGGAGGACCCGAGTCACACCGCCCTGGGATAAATCGCCGGGCCAGAGTCGAAAACGCCCACTGTGGTAACAATCTCCTGCGCTCTCCAAGTCTGCAGACCGTGGGCTTCAAAGGCGAATTCCTTGGGTATGGCGCCCATCTTCGTGAGTGCTTCGGCTACTCTGAGTTTATTTTCGAACTGGCAGTAGAACAGAATGAAACCACCGCCCCCGGCGCCGGTAATTTTCCCGCCCAGAGCGCCGTTCTTCCTGGCTTCCGCGTACATCTCCTCAATCAGTGGATTGCTGATCTTCGCCGACATGCGTCTCTTGGCTTCCCAAGCGGAGTTGAGCAGGCCGCCGAAATCATCCAATTTGTGCCGCAGCAATGCGCTCTTCATATCGATCGCCAATTGCTTTTGCTGCGCCAGCGCGTCGACGGTCTCGGCGTTGCCGGACTCCAGGCGCTGGGTTTGGTCCTCAATGATCCGGTCCGACCTGCGGGTCTGCCCCGTGTAGCAAAGGAGGAGGTTGTGCTCCAATTCGTTGAGCACCTCCGGATTGACGCGCAACGGGTTGATCACCGCGCGATCCCCGTAGAACTCCATGAAGTTGAATCCACCGAAGCTGGCCGCGTACTGGTCCTGAAGACCGCCTTGTATCGCCAGGTCATGGCGTTCGATGCGATACGCGGATTCCGCAACATCGTATGGCGTCATGCGTATGTTCTTGAATTCTTTGATCAACCCAACCAAAGCGACGATGAGCGCGGAGGACGAGCCCAGACCGGACCCCGGAGGGGCATCGCTGTGCAGGAAGATCTCAAACCCCCCGGAATCCTTCGCACCGGAACGGTTAATCACTGCCTTCACCAGATCCAGTTGGCCATCAAGCCGCATTTCACTCTGCGTGGTGTAATCGAGCAAAAGATTGAAGTCAGCGGAAGCGAGCCGTATTCTTCCGTCCTGCCGTGGACGCAAACTCCCCCACGCAAAGCTGTCAATGGTCGCATTCAAGACACAGCCGCCATTCCGCTCTGGATAAGGAGGCACATCGGTGCCGCCTCCCGCGAAACTAATGCGTAGCGGTGCTTTTGCACGAATCTTCATGGCCTGGACCTCATAGGTAGTTCGCGTTGCGCTCTGGCTAGATCCTCTGGAATACCGATATCAATGAAATATCCATTGCTGACAAAACCATAGAGTCCGAATCCTATGAGCATGGGGAACAGGTCCTTTTCGATCGAAACCGGCCGGCCATCGGGGATTAAGTCGATAAACTGCCGGCTTAACAGGTAGGCGCCGGCGTTGATGAGGCACTTGCCGTGATTGCACTCCATCGAGTCGTCATACTTCTCGCGGAACGCCGTGATTTCGCCACGTTCATTGGTCAATATGCCGCCGTAGCGGTTGGCTCTGGGTGACGCCACCAAGGCCACGGTGGCCAGCGCCTTGCGGCTGTGGTGAAAATCCCACATAGCCTGCACATCGAGATCAAGCAACGAATTTCCATGGAAGACAAATGGGGAGGCAGCATCGATCATGCGGGCGGCTTTCTTCACCGCGCCCGCATTGCCCAGCAGTTCTTCTTCCACGGAATAGCGTAAGTTCAAGCCCCACTTCGTCCCTTTCTGAAAGTGGGTTTGAACCCAGCTTCGCCTGTAGCCCACGCACAGCACAACATCCGTAATCTCGCGGACCCGCAGTTTGGCAAGCACATATTCCAGGAACGGCCGGTTTGCCACCGGAGCCATGCTTTTCGGCTCGGCGGCAAAGACGGATACGCGAGTACCTAGACCACCGACCAAAACGATTCCGGAAAGGGGGCTCATCTAGTAGGCGTGCTTGGCATTTACGGTATGCAATACCGTGCGAAGAACGATGCGCAGATCAAATAGCAGACTCCAGTTCTGCAGATAATAGAGGTCGTGTTCTACGCGCTTCTCAATCGAGGTATCCCCGCGCCAGCCATTGACCTGCGCCCACCCGGTTATGCCGACCTTGAGATAATGGCGAGCACGGTATCTGGGCACTTCTATCGCGAACTTCTCAACAAAGTGGGGACGCTCTGGGCGCGGCCCAACCACGCTCATATCCCCCTTCAGCACATTGAAGAATTGCGGCAGCTCGTCCAAGCTGCTTCTACGGAGGAACGCGCCCACGCGGGTGCGCCGGGAATCGTCAGGGGAGGTCCAGCGTGTGTCGCCTTCTGTTCCGCTGCTGGTCCGCATGGTCCGGAATTTGTACATCTTGAAAACGTCGCCTTTGAAACCAACACGTTTTTGAGCGAACAGCACCGGTCCAGGTGAACTGAACTTCACCGCCGCGACGATCACTGCCATCAGCGGAACTGTGAGCAAAAGGACGGCGGCCGAGAAGGCAACGTCAAACCCCCGTTTCAGGATCATGTACATGACCGACTCAGCCGGGGTATGGCAGACGTTTACCATCCAGACTCCGTTCACGTTCAGCAGGCGGTTGCTGGTCGGAGGCTGATCTCCCAAATCAAGAACCGCTCGCACTGGTACACCGAGGTGCCGCACCTCCTTCAGTATGTGCGGCAGTTCGTGCAGGCGAGGGGCCGGTACTGCGAGCACTACGTCGTCGATTCGATTGCCCGCCACCATTGGGCCGATGCCGTCCAGGTCACAGACGGTCCCTTCCACGGTTGCGTCCTGCCCAGGCAGCCGGACGAATCCGGCTATTTCGACGCCCTTGAACTCGCGATCCACCAACGATTGCGCGGTGCGCCCGGCAAATTCGTCGGCGCCCACAATTAACACCCGAATGCTTCCGGACTTGCGCAAGAGCCGCCCCTTCATGGCGGCGCGAAGCAAAAAGCGCAGGCCCACCGTGGAGAAGAACAAGATAACCGCGCTGGAAGAAACAAACAGGCGCGAAAAACTGGTCGCGCGATAGAAAAACATGATCACCAGTTCCGCAAACAACGTCGCCAGCGTTGCCAGAAAAGCGGCGTAGACATTTCCTCCGCTCGTCAGTACGTATTTCGTCGTGCAGAGACCGTAGTTTTCGATCGCGATTAACCACGCTATGGTTGCGAACACCAGGAGACCAAAATACGGATAGGGATCGATGTCAGACAAGACGATTCGCCCCCACTCGACGCATCCCGCAATCATGAAAGACCCGAGCGGCAGAAGCAGAGTAAACAAACGAAAGTTGAACACAGTGCGGTTCAGGAGGCTGATCATCGTGTCACTCCCTTTTCGGCGCCGCTTGGCGGCCAAGGCTTTCGCCCTCGTCTTTTAACCCTGGAGCAAGAGAATTGCCCGTAAAGCGCAAATATCGGGCAATGGCGCGCTGCTGATCTTGAGGGGGATTGCGGTTTTCAAGCTGAGGATTGTTTAGCTGGAAATCGAAGCGAGTCCCACAACGGGAGATTCGTTGGAATGGTCTCCTGCGCCCATCGTCTCCGAAGCAAGAATCACATTTACCGCCTGCGTGAGTGACTCTGCCACCGCGTCGGCGCCGGTGGAAGAACGAATATCCGGTGAACCAATTCGTATCGTTCTGCAACCAGCCCTTCGACCAGCCAGCACGTCACTCTCGGAATCTCCGACCATCCAGGATGCGCCCAAGTCGATTCCGCGATCGCGCGCTGCCGTCAATAGCATTCCAGGCTGCGGCTTCCGGCACTCGCACGGGGGATCGTCATCGTGTTGGCAACAGTACACTGCATCGAAGCCTTTTTCTCCGCGGAAGAACTCCTGCCACATCCGGAGATGCAGGAACTCGAGTTCCGTCTCCGAGATTAACTTTTTGGCCACCGCCCTCTGATTGCTCACAACTATTACCTGAAAGCCGGCCTCACGAATCCGCTTCACGGCCGCCGCTCCACCCGGCAGGAACTTCACTTGCGTCCACCGCGTCACGTAACATCCTTCCGGTGCTTTCCGGTTGATGACCCCGTCCCGGTCAAGAAATACGGCTCGAACCATAGACCATCGCTTTCTCCGCCAACTCTGCAATCACGTGCCCGATCAGGATGTGACATTCCTGGATGCGTGGCGTTTCAGCGGACGGCGCACAGATACAGTAATCTGCACTGTGTTTCATCCTCCCGCCCGATGCGCCCGCCAGGGCCACCGTCGTCATTCCCATCTCTTTTGCTTTGGCCAAACCCAGCAACACATTGGCGGAGTTTCCGCTGGTTGAAATTCCCACGGCCACATCGCCGGCTCTCCCGAACGCTTCGATTTGTCTGGCGAACACGCGATCAAATCCGTAGTCGTTGCCGATGGCCGTAAGGCATGACGTGTTGACCGATAGCGCCAAGACGGGCAATGCGGCGCGCTCGATGACAAACCGGCCCACAAACTCCGCCGCAATATGTTGCGCGTCCGCCGCACTCCCTCCATTGCCGAACAACAGCACCTTCTGGCCTTGCCGAAAGGCGTTCACCAGCGCTTCGGCGACTCCGGCGATTGATCGCACCGTTGCTTCATCGCCCAGCAATCGCTGATGCGTGGCAATCGATGCCGCAATCGTGTGGCCCGCGCCGTGCACAAACTTTTCCCACTCCTTCATCCGCGTTTCATTCGTTTGAAGCGTGGTGAGCATTTGAGATGGAACCGGCATAGAGGAAGTCTGGAAGGATGTAGCTAGCGCGAGTTCGCATTCGCGGCTGCGCCACCATGCCCGCGCTTTCGCCGGGCGGTCCGCGCATTGAAGCCGGAATGCAACAGCATCCCACTCTCGTGTTGCTGTTGCGCGAGGGCTCTGGCGCTGGACGTGTCAGAACCCCAATGTGCCGCCGTGGCAGCGTCGGCCTTTGCCTGAAATGGATTCGTAATTCTTGAGCGCTTGGACCGGTCAGCCGCCTGTTTCAGCTTACGCAGTTTCAAGTTTGCATCTGCCAGTTGCTTCTGTTCGATCGAGAGTGCATCCTCGGAGAAGTCGTCGTCGGAGTGGCCCAGCTTTGCCGACTTTACGTCGGCAGCGGCCGTCATCATGTTGAGCCTGCGAGACGCAGCGGTTTTCATCCAGCGCGACGCAGTTTGGACATGTTCCGGGGTGGTGGTGGTTGCGGTTTGCGAGGACGATACGGCGAGCGACGACCCTCCCCAGGCAGAAGCGCCCACCAAACTTGGAAACTGATTCGTCCTGATCGTAGTACCGGAGGTCGCGGAACCGGGCTTCTGCCCCGCCCCGGACGCACCCGCGGTCTGCGTTTGGCTCATGATCGGCTGGCCGGTCCAGGAGGAACTGCCGCCCGGAAGCAATGGGCTGTCCGGATGGTCGGGATCCTGAATGCGAGAGTTGACCGACGGATCAATCGCTTCCAAACTCGGATCGACCGCCTGTCCTGAGAGAACTGCGGGAGCAAGCACGAATGCCGCGATCAGCAGGCCGATTTTTAGGGCGCTGGGGTTCATGCCTTAAAAGCCTCTGTAGATGGCGACGCCAGTGACTAGGCCAAGTGCGGAACTGATCCCTTGAAACGCCACTGTCTTAGTCTTACTTGTGGGAACGAATAAAATATCGCCATCTTCAAGACTGATGTCGCTCGACTTACCGGCGAGAATACTTCCCAGAAGCACTCGCGATTCCTGTGGACCATTGGGCGTTTTCCGTATAAGCCTGGAGCGGTTCAGGGCCGAATCCTTGTTCGCCCCCTGAGCCAGCGCTATCGCTTGAAGGGCTGTAAGACGCTGATTGGCGTCGATGAGGAACCCTCCCGGCTTTCCCAGATCCCCAACTACATAGACGATGCCGGACCGCGAAACGACGATGGTGTCGCCCGGCTGAATTGCCACTCCTGCGCGCTTCGCCACATCGGGCGAATTGTCGAGTTGAACGGTCGTGGGATGATCCGGGTCATTCTTATGGGTAATGGTGACTGCCTTGCCTGCGGTCGGAGTTATGCCTCCGGCCACCGAAATGAAGTCCAGCAGCGAGTGCGATCCCAGTTCCGGATAAACCCCGGGATTCTTAACCTCCCCAAGAATCGAGACCCCTTGCGTGGCATATTCCTGAACGAAGACCTCTACGTGTGGATGCTTGAGGATGTTGTCGTCGCGCAGAAGACGTTCGATACTCGCCGCCGCTTCCTCTGCCGTAAGGCCTCCCACGTGGAGACTGCCGGCAACCGGAAGATCGACATCGCCTTTCTCGCTCACCCTCAGCTTCGCTGACAGCTCGGCGGTGTCGAACACGTCCACCGCAAGCAGATCGCCGGCGGCGATTCGAAGTGCGGGCGGCGCGGTGTCGGCCACGTTCTGTTGTCCGAATGCGAAGGGTGTTATCGCCACCAGTCCTAAGGCAAGCAGCGCAAATGCCGGCGCTCGCAGACGTTTCTTGAAGCTCTGTTTAGGCAGGTTTACTCTCATTGATATCACCGTAGTTGTTGTTATATCCGTAAGTAACATAGGCATTCGTATATTCGGACTCGAGAACGACCCCGTTCAGAATCACCCCAAGAACATGTGCCTTGGATCGAGAAAGCAAGTCCAGCGTGCGGACCATATCCTTTCGACGGGATCGACCGGCGAACACTACCAACAACACGCCATCCGCCTTTGCGGCCAGGGGCATCGTGTCGGCAAAGAACAGCAAGGGGGGGGTGTCGAGGACAATGTGATCGTACTCGGTCCGCCACCGTTCCAGTAACTCTCCCATCTTCTTCGATACCAGCAGCTCAGCCGGCCAAGGGGTCTGGGGGCCGGCGGCGATCACCTCTAACTTTGGAAGTTGCGGGAAGGGCTTCATCGGCGATTCCGATGCGCTCTTGCCAGTCAGGATAGAACTCAAGCCCGCCGTCGTACTGGACTCCACCCCCAACTGATGCAGCAAGTTCGATCGCCGCAGATCGGTGTCTACCAGCAGCACGCGCGACCCGCGCTGCGCCAATGTGATAGCAAGGTTACAACTTGAAACCGATTTGCCTTCGCCGGGGAAAGCGCTGGTAACCACCAGAAGCTGCGGATGGCGATCCGCCGCGGTAAGCAACAGCGAGTTGCAAAGCACGCGGTAGGATTCGGCCAGAAGCGACGTCGGCCGCTGAACCGCCATGGTGCCCAAGCCGCCCAGACCCGCTTGATGCTTCCTGCTCCTCACATTATTGCGCAGCACTCTGCGGGTGATCAGAGGGATTGTGGCGAGGGCAGGAACGGACGAAACAAATTCCACATCTTCCGAAGTGCGCATGGAATCGTCGAAGGACTCCATTGCAAATACGAATACTAAACCTGCGAAAACACTGATCAGGACACCAAGAGGGAGCATCAACGTTTTCTTAGGGAAGGCAGGGCGCGCCGGAACCATGCCTCGAGACACGATACTGATATCTGCCGACGCCAATCCAGCCATGAGACCCGCTTCTTTCAATTTCAATTGCAGGGTGTCACTCAGTTCCTGGCTGGACTCGACCTCATGCTTAAGCGTGGCAAACTGTACGGCACTCGCGTTCAGGTTGAATGCCTCCTGCCGCTGCAGCTCAAACTGCTGCCGCAACAGACTCTCACTTTTCTCGGCCGCCAGGAATTCATCATGCAGGCGCTGGCCAACGTTATTCACCTCGTCGGCAATGGTTTGATCCAATCGCCTCAGCTGCGCTTGCAACTCCTGCACCCTGGGAAATCCGCTGCCGAACTTGGCGTCGAGCTGCGCGTACTGTGACTTGAGGTCGGCTTCCTGCATCCGCAAGGCTTGCAAGGTAGTGCTTGGAACTACGGCGGCCACCAACTCGGGGTTCCCGGAACTTGCCAGGCGGTAGCGAGCCTCTTTGATAATCCGATCTCCCTCGGCGTCTGCCAGCTGCGAATTCAAATGGCGCAATCGGTCGATGACAATGTTGTTGTTCTCATCCGTTCCCAGGATGTTATTTTGTTTTTGGAACTGAGCTAATCTCTGCTCCGCCAGGGCTGCATTGCTTTTCAGTTCTTCCATCTGCTTCGAAAGCCATTCTGAAACCTGCACCGCCCCCTGGTACTTCACATCGAAATTGCGCTGCAAGTACGCGTCAACGATCGCGTTTACTGTATCTGCGGCAAGACTTGGGTTAGTATTCTGAAAACGGATCTCGATCACCCTCGTCTTGGGCAAAACCTCAAGCTTCTCTGCATCGTGGAACTTCAGCAGCAGTTTCTCCCGCGACAGTGGATCCATCTTGACCGGATCGACGGCGGTTACCTTCGCCATCAAGGTCTTGCCCGCGAACTCTTCCCGGTGCCCCAGGTCGAGGTTCTTTATCACCTGCATGGAAACCGGAGCGCACTGCAAAATCGTGAGTTCGGTCTGCAACCGCCCGCCCTCGCTGTCGGAGTCCGCAAGCTTCTGCGAGACTAGGTCCTCCAGCCCAAGACTTCCCTGCTGACTGGAATCAACCCGTATTTGCGCGACGCTTTCATACACCGGCTTCTTCAAGAAGGTGTACAGGATGACGATCAGAAGAATTGCGCCCGCAAACAACGACGCGGCGACTCTTCGTTTCCAGATTTTGAGCCAAATCTCCCCCAGCGACACTTCCGTAGGACGGAATCCCGGAGGCAAGGCGAGCAAGTGGGATGCCCGTCCCAGGGCTGGAACTCTGGTGATTCGTGCTTCAGGTTTGTTTTGCATCCGTCTAAAAACTCCTTCCGGCAACTACGGGTTGGGACAACGGCAGATTCCTGTGGAGCTTTGCGAGTTCGTTCCTGCCTAGGGGTTGCTAAAGTGGGCGGCATGCGCAGCATAGATGATGTTGCCCGCCGTAAACAGTGCGACCGGCGCGATCCACCATCTGGTGCCGCTCCGCTTGAGTCGATAGCTTATGTACGTGACCCCAAGACTGGCAGGGATGCCGATTGCATACAGCGTGCCGCGGCTGCGTATGGCTTGTGGCACGGCCTGGCAAGCGCTTGGCCGGCAATTCCCGATCTCTGCCGCATTTGCGATGGTTGAGCCAAACAGCGCCCCGTTCGCAACCAGGAACGTCGGGCCAATCGCGCGACTGGCGGACGGTTGAGGCGATTCATACTTCGGCTGTGGCGCCTCCGCCGACTGTCCCTGCGCAACCGCGCTAGGAGCATCCGGCAGCGACGGTTCGGCCGTGGCCAATGTCGTGGTTGCTTTAGCCTCGGAGGGCTTGCCGGGACTGAGCACTGAGGGCACATTTCGCTGGCTAGAGTACGTCGAGATGGGCGAAGACGCTTGGGCAGGTGAGATCTGGGCTGCGGCCACCGTGGTTCCACTCATCGCCAGCGCGACTAGCCATAAACCAGCTTTCGCCGTCTGCAGTTTCATATATCGGAGTCTCCTTCTTCGATTTTCGGATGCGCTTCTCAGGCCGACAGGGGCAGGCTCTGCGCACATGATTCCAACTCGTCAGCTTCCACATGCACCGCAATGCTCTTCTGAATCATTTCCACGCTGAGTACAACGCTCAGACTTCCATAGGTGCGGACAACAATGCCTTCCAGGCCGGCCATGGCTCCAGACCGAACTCGCACACGATTGCCCGCTTTCACATAAGGAAACGGATGCGCCTGCCGTCCCTGTAATCCGGCACGGAGTTTTTCGATCTCGGCATCCGGAAGGGGGGCTGGCTCGCGTCGGTTGCCGACAATCGAATAGACCATCGGTACTTGAAGCACTCTGGCGCTCTCGGTTGGGGTGATTCGCGCAAAGACATATCCGGAAAAAAGCGGCAGTTCGACCTTCACCGTGGTGCGGTTCTTCCAGCGCTTGGTGACGCTGTACAACGGCAAGAAAGTTTCAATCTCCTTCACCTGGAGATGTTGCGCGACGCGTTTTTCATGATTTGAGGCCGTATAGACCGCAAACCAACTGCGCATTCCGTTTGAGATCGGTAGAGTTGTCATGGGTAAGTGGGCGTGGTTTTTGTTGGGATGTATTGCTGGACAAATTCTTTCGACTTTTCGAAGTTCGTTGCCGGCGCAGAGTCAGGGCTTCGCCATCCCGGGTTAGCAGGCTTCTTTTCTCAGTTGACAAATACAATCGATGCGACGCGGAACTACTGATTAGCGCCCCAAATTACCCGCACGCAGCCTGGAGGAGGAGGGCTGGTCCCGCAATAATGTCTATTAACGTACTAGACATTAACTGGCGCGATGCTACGGGCAATCCGGTTACGGAATGATGACGGTTCGGTTAAGATTCCGTTAAGCTTCTATCTCTATGTGGGTTGTTGAGCTGGTGAGCGCCGAAGGAAGGCCCTAACGCGCTTCGCGTCATCCGGTAATTCCATAAGTCACACCATCCTTCGCGTTTAGCGTTACTGATCTGGAACATGGCCGGGACTGCTTCCGTCCGACTACCGCACTCCGTCCACCAGGAACAAATCCGACAACTCTCTGGAGAACGAATAGCCATAAGTCTTGCCGTCCGCTGTCACGCGCACATTCACGATGGTGGTCACTCCGGCAACATCGCTCGGAGCCAGGGTCGTGATCAGTTCCCGCTTCCCGGTCGCAAGCTCAAGCTGGTAAAGAGGCGCTGAAGTTTTGTCGTCGTGATAAACATAGACCGATCGTCCGTCTGCGGCCCAGGCAACCCAGATGTCCTCGGGCAACCAGCCCGGAATCAGCCGCGGTTCTCCGCCCGCAAGCGGATACAGCCCTCCCCGCTCGCTCAGATCGCGGGCAAAAAATGTTCTTCCGTCCGGCGAAAGGATGTGACCTTCCTGATGATTTCGCTTGACGGAAACCGCAGGCGTCACAGCGCGTGGGGTGCCGGCGGGAATGTCCTGGACATACATCTTCCATCCGTGACCATCGTCGCCAGCGTAATAAATCGCTTTTCCGTCGGGCATGAAGCCAGGCGAAGCGGTTTCCTGAATGCCGCTCGCATTTAGTTTCTGGATTTCTCCCACGCCCGTTGGCAGCAGAGCGAAACCCGCCAGGTTTACAGTCGTGGCGTTCGACGCTAACACCTGCTTGGCGTCCGGCGAGAGAACTGGCTCGCCATACTGTCCGAGTTTTATCGCGGGGGACCCGTCGGTTTTTCGAAGGAAAGCCAGACCCGACGCGCCGGCAGCCGAGCCCCAGTCATCGAACGAGATCAAACTGCCGTCCGTCGAAATGTCTCTCAAGGTTGCATAGTCGAGCCAGCTCAGATCGCGTTCCTTCTTATCGGCTGGTCCGCGGAATTGCAATCCGCTTCTCCACGATTCTTTCGAAAGCAACACTCGCCCATCGCGCGACACATCGTGAAGCCGGAGAATGCCCGGCAGTCGAAGAACCACGCGCTGCTTCCCATTGAACCCGAGACCGACCACCTCATTCGCCCATCCCTCCGTCCGGGTAGCCCCCACCCAGACCTCTTCACCCGACGGAGACCACGCCAACCCCTCCGTACTGATAAACGTCACCGAGCGGAGCAGTTGCTTTCCATTGCGGTCTACGGCAATCACCCAACCCGCATCGCCATCGACCGAACTAAATTCGACAAACGCCACTGCGTTGCCGCGCGGCGCGATTCGCAAGTATCCGAGCGGGTGGGTGCTCTCATAGAGCGTCTTCCCCCGAGGGAACTCCACGCGGTACCTTCCCTCCACCTGGAGGATGAGCGCTATCTCGCTGCCGTCGGCGCTCCAATCGGCGGCCAGCACACTGTCGGCAACTTCCCGCGGCGTGCCCCCGGCAAGGGGTACCAGACCCAGGGTTCCCTGGCAAAGCCCGATATAACGGTCCTTGCAGCCCGCCGAAATCGCCAACTGAGAGGCAGATACAGCGAACAACGTGGAGTTGCCGAGATTCAATGGGCGCGACTCAGGAGC
>PMHV01000067.1 GCA_003156805.1 Acidobacteriaceae bacterium
CCGAAAGTACCGCTGGCTGAGTACACGTCGATCATGGGCACTTTTGCGTCTCTCCTTTTCAAGCGGATGTTGTTCTGCGGACGTCACCTAGTCCCGACTCGCGCCTGGATCAGCACTCAGCCTCGGGGGCTGAGGAACCGCCGGGTGAGACCTTCAACGGGCGCGGTCACGTTCCCATTGAGGTTCTCGCTGCTTGGCGATATCCCGACGCCAGCCATTTGATGAGGACCTCCCCATACAGGTTGGGCACTTCTTCCCATGCGAAATGCCCTGCGGGCAGGAGGTCCATCCTGCTGTGAGGCAACCTGGCGTGGAGGAACTCTTGATTGGGTGTGGGGACCAAGGGGTCGTCGCGTCCGCAGACGATTTGAACGGGCGTGTGAATGCCGGGGAGCTTCTCGGCCAGCTTGGGCAGCTCAGTGGGATAGGTGCGGACATACCGTGCGGACTCCACGAACCGGTCGCCCGCATAAGACTCCAGGTAGTCCTCTCGGAACTCTGGCGGTGGCGCGCCGCCCGGCATGGCGTCATAGACGGGACCGAGAATGTCCCTCGAGTCGATCTGGCGGTAACCGTCCATGTCTGGCGCCTCGATGATGTCTTTCAATGCGCCGCCCACCTGCAGAGGAACGGCCATAGCCCCGCCGCCGATGGCCAGGCTACGCACCAGCGTCGGATCGTTCGACGCAGCCCACAAGGCTGCGGACGTGCCCACGTCGGGGGCAACGAAATGCACCGGACCCAAGTTCCACTCCCGCACCAACTGGACGAGGAAAGCTCCCATCGCCGGTGGCGAGAACAGGTCGAGTTGGCGCTCCGACTGCCCGAACCCGGGAAGATCGATCGCGACCACATGGAAATGCTCGGCCAGGCGGTCCCATACCTTTCGGAAGGCGAACAGGCTCTCCGGCCACGGGCTGGTCAAGACCACCACTTCGCTCCCGCCCTGGCCGCCCTCGGCGAATCGGATGTTCACGCCATCTGCTTCACGAATGGCTGGGGCCATCGCCATGGGGTCTCCTTTCCGGACGGCCATCGGCCCCCTCGAGCGACACACCCACTGTCCCCCTCAGGCGTGCTCCTGCGCATCGCGTGTTCGTGCCATATGTATGTCCACCAGGCGCCGGGCGCACGGCTCGGAGCGCCTGAAACTCCGCAGGTGCAGCCAAGAGACTCCGTCGGCCAGGCATTCCTCACAACCGGCCAGCGACTCGGATAGCCGGGCGATCCTGACATGGGCGCGATGAGTGCACCGAACCATCCACTGTGAGAATGCCAGCAACCCTGGCGTTGGCGCACCGCGCGAACGCGCGTCGTCTTCGTCGGCTCGCTCTGTGGGCTCAGGGCCGCGGGTCGTGAACGCCCGCCAATCGGGTCAGCTCGACGCGTGAGTTGACGTCCAACTTGGCGAAGACATGACGCAGATGACCGCTGACGGTGTGCTGAGAAACAAATAGCTGCTCAGCCACCTCCTGGTTGGTCAACCCTTGGGCGACCAGCCGAGCCACCGCGAGCTCAGAGTCGGTCATGGCGGCCCAACCCCTGCCGGGGCGCTGCGCCGCTACCAGGCGGCGGCGCACGCCCAATGCCCTGAGCCGGCCGCGCACCCTGCCGGCATCCCAGGCCGCACCGGCTTGGGCGAACAGCTCCAAGGCCCGGCCAAGCACCTCGACGGCTTCATTTGTGTCGCCTCCGTCGACGGTGGCAACTCCCAGATCCTCCAGCGCCGCCGCGCAAGCCAGCGGGCGGGGGCCGCCCTCATAGAGCGCGACCGCTTCCGCTAGGTCTTTGCGGTTGTGGTCCAGCAGACCTCTTGCGTGGGCCGCGGCCGCCTCTATCGATCGGATCTGGGGATTGAGCTGGGCTCGGAACTGGGCCGCGTTCGCGGCATGGGCTGCGAGTTCGTCGTCTCCCACCGCGAGTGCGATGTGGATCAGGCGAGCCTCGTCAGCCACGTCCATCGGGAAGAGCGGCACGATGGACAAGCGCTCCTCCTCCCCCAACCCGCGGAGCCAATCGTGCGCGCGAGCGGCGTCACCGCCTGCCATTTCCTGCAAAGCGAGCAGCCAGGCGGCATGACGACGGACGCTCGGGGCGCTCTGGCCGAGCATCACCTGGGCGATCTGCCGGGCCTGCCGAGACAGGCCCGGATCCCCCATGTGTATAGCGACGCGACCCAGCGCCACGACCCCCGCGGCGTCTAAGACACTGACGATATGGGACGCCATGTCCACCGTGAGCTGCCCCTCAAGAGCCGCGGCGGCGTCGGCCAGAAGCCCCATCTGCAGGAGCTGCCTTCCACGCCCAGTCTCGAAGATGCTGAGAGCCCAGCCCTGCCGGTCGCGTTGAGCCGAGGCGATGCCTTCCGTCGAGATCTGGAGCGATTCGTCGAGGCGGTCGACCATCGTCAGCAGATCGCAGCGCCATTGGTAGGTGAGGTGGCCCCGGGTGTCGTCGCTGGTGCGAAGACCGCTGCGTAGAGCCGTCTCTACCATTTGTAGCGCTTCGGGGAAGTTCCCGTCGGCGTACATGAGGCCGGATTGTGCCAGCTCCAGTGCAAACCGCCCGGCGACGTCACCGCTGGTTCGGACCGCGACCGTCGCCTCTTCGAGCATGGCGCGGGCGTCATCCCGCCGGCCTGCAGTCACCAGGTTGTGAAACAGCAACGCCAAGTGTCGGGCCCTGAGGTCGGCCGGGAGACCGGGAAGAGCGAGGGCTTGGCGGCACTCCTCGGCGCGCACGTCGGAGGATATGGCGAACATGCCGGCGATGCTGAGGCGGACCTCGGCTTCCTGCTCAGGTAGAAACGCCTGGTGCAGCGCCGTCTCGGCGAAGGCTTTCGCCTCCTCGCCGCGCCCGGCGGCGTGCAACCAGACCGCCGTCTGAGCGACCAGCGGCCCTCGCAAAGAGTGCCGTCGGGGAGCAAGCTCAAGGGCGCGCTGACTCAAGTCGGCGGCCGCGCCGGGATCGGTCGTGCCGAGCGCCTCAGCCGCCTTGAGCAGAGTTGTGACGGCAATCTCATCGCCGGGCTCGGCGCTCTCGGCCAGCTGCGTGGCCACCTCCACCGGTAGCGCTCCGCCGGCAAGCAGCACCGAAGTCGCCTGTCGATCGAGCGACCGCCGCACCGAGACTGGGACACTGGCTCGTACCGCTTCGAGGATGAGGTCATGGCCGAACACGAGTCTGCCGTCGCATTCGGCCAGAAGGTCGGCGTGAATCAGCTCGTCAACAGGCGTCAGCAGCTCCGACGGTGAACGGTTGAGCATTGCGGCCACATCGTCGAGAGAAAACCTCCGTCCCAGCGCAGCAGCCACCGTAGCCACCTGACGCGCCGAGTCGGTCATTCGCTCCAGCCGCAGACGCATGCTCTGGCTCACCCGATGAGGCAGCCGCCACTCGACCAACTCGGCCCGTCCTGATTCGACCCGGACGAGTGCCTCCTCGAGCAGTCCCGAAAGGAGCTCTACAAGAAGGAACGGGCTGCCGGCCGGCCGCTCCGCCATCCTCAGCAACTCGCGGTCAGGTTCCGCCCCCAGGACATCGGCCGCCATCTGCGCCACCCCGGCCTGGTCCAGCGGACCGAGGGTGATCTTGGCCGCGCCCTGACCCTCCACGAAATCCACCGCGCCGCGAACCTGGGGCGATCCCTGACCCGGACGAAGGGCGATCACCCAGCCGATCGGCACCGTGGCCAGACGAGACGGCAAGGTGCGAAGCGCGGCCGCCGTCCCGCTGTCGGCCCACTGAACGTCATCGAGGCAGACCAGCACGGGCCCCTTGAGCGCTGCCCCCTCAAGCATCGCTTCTAGATCCTGCAGCAGCCAATATCTCTGCTCGGGAGAAGCGTGTGCGTCGCCCAACGCCGTGCGTTCAAGAATCGGCGAAGGGCCCTCGAACAGGGCTTCCATCAGCACCGACAGTTGGACGACCGTGTCGCCCGGGTCAGCCACACCGCAGCCGACCCGTATCGACAGGCGGCGCGCCATCGACGCGACCTCCCCGAGAAGGCGGCTCTTGCCCATCCCGGCGCCCCCCTCAACCAGGACGACCGTACCGATACCTGAAAGAAGCTGGTCGAGGTGCTGGCCGAGGACCGTCAGTTCGGGGTCTCGGCCGCGGACGGTCTGGATGGGAGCACTCTCCGTCGTTCGAACCGTCGGTGCTGCCACTAGCGGCCCTTCGGCTGATCAGGGAATCCTCGCACGACCCCATCGTATGAACTGCACCCGGACGCCGTCTCTGCCGCCAGAATGCCCCGACTGGCATGACGCCGCTCAGCTGGCCGAGATGGCCAAGCTCATCGCGTCCCTGGCGCCCCCAAAGTCCGGCTACCTGACCGGTGCGGTCGTCGCAGCCGACGGTGGTCGTACCGCCATTTGATACCCGCGGCCTGGCCCGTCTTTGGGCTCCGCGTATGAACAACCGATACGAGGACGATCTAGATCGGCAACTCTCGATGGAGCCGAATAGGATCGCGCTTCGATGGACCAGTCGCCTATTGCCCGGCTGCTCGCAGCTCTTGACAGGCTCGATGTCGATGCCGCCATGGCGCTCGTGGCGCCGGATGGCCGACTTCTGGCCGTGGACGGTCGCCGGGCCGAAGGGTCTGATGCCGTGCGCGACCTGCTCGCCGATTTTATTACGAAGTTGCGTTCGACCACACACGAAATTACGGCCGAGTGGCACCAGGACGACGTCTGGATCGCCGAGGTAGAGGCGACCTACGAGCTTCAGGACTGGCTGCAGATAAAGGCGCTGCCACGCGCGTTCGTGTTGCGAGAGGGACCAGACGGTTTCGTCGACCTACGCATCTATGGCGCCCATGAGCACCCCCTCACCGAGCACCGTACGGGCGCAGAAGGAATGCGTGTCGGGGGGCGATGGATACCGCCTCTCTGACCGCAAGCAACCCACCCGGACCTGTCGTTCCCGCGACCGCTGAAGAGGCCCAGGATTCGGCCGGGTCGTTGGAGCGCTTATCGCGTAGTACGTGGCGCCCTAGCAGCGACGGGTGAGACGTTGCCATCACCGCTGCTGAGTTGTCTGTGATCATGGCAGCGTGACTCAGCTCATAGAGGACTACGCGCTCATCGGCGACACCCAGACCGCGGCCTTGGTCGGCCGCGACGGCTCGCTGGATTGGCTGTGCTTACCGCGGTTCGACTCGGGCAGCTGTTTCGCCAAGCTGGTGGGCGAAGACGATCATGGCCGCTGGCTGATTGCTCCAGCCGGCGAGGTGATTGCTACGAGCCGCCGCTACCGGGATCGGACCATGGTGCTCGAGACCGACCTGACCACCGCCGAGGGGACGGTTCGCTTGACCGACTTCATGCCGCCCCGCCATCACCATCCACGGGTCGTGCGTCTGGTCACCGGCATCGAGGGCCACGTACGAATGCGCAGCGAGCTGATCATCCGCTTCGAGTACGGCCAGGACATCCCGTGGGTGCGGGGCACCCAGCGCGGCCTCCATGCCGTTGCCGGGCCGAATGCGCTCAGCCTCGACAGCCCCGTCGGGTTCCACGGGCGCAAGATGCGTAGCGAAGCGACCTTCACTGTGAACGCCGGTGAGGAGGTGCCCATGGTGCTCGCATGGCACCTTTCTCACGAAGAGGAGCCGTTCGTTCTCGACGTCGAGCGGGCCCTGAGTGAGACGGTGGCCTGGTGGGAGCAGTGGTGCGACGGCGTCGATGAAGTCCACGGCGACTGGCAGCACTACGTGCTCCGCTCGCTCATGACCCTCAAAGCCCTCACCTATGCCCCCACCGGCGGGATCGTTGCCGCCCCCACGACGTCGCTGCCCGAGGACATCGGCGGCGTGCGCAACTGGGACTACCGTTACTGCTGGGTACGCGACGCCACCCTCACTCTCGACGCCCTCATCGAAGCTGGCTGCCGCGAGGAAGCAGAGGCGTGGATGCTCTGGCTCGGTCGGGCGGCCGCCGGCGCGCCCTCGCAGCTGCAGATCATGTACGGACCGGCAGGGGAACGCCGCCTGACCGAGTTCGAGGTCGACTGGCTGCCCGGATACGAGGGCTCCCGACCGGTGCGGGTCGGAAACGCCGCGTCGGGACAGTTCCAACTCGACGTGTACGGAGAGCTCATGGACGCCGTCGACCGCGCCCGCAGGCACGACATCAAGCTCCACGAGGTCATCTGGCAGGTTCAGCGTGCCTTGATGGACTTCGTTGAGCAGCACTGGTCCGATCCCGACGACGGCATCTGGGAGGTCCGCGGCCCGCGCCAGCACTTCACCCACTCGCGAGTCATGGCCTGGGTGGCCTTCGACAGGGCCGTGGGTGCCGTCGAGCGCTACGACCTCGACGGGCCAGTCGAAACGTGGCGTGCCGCTCGCGACGCCGTGCACGCCGAGGTGTGCGCCCAGGGATGGAACGATCAGCGCCAGGCCTTCACCCAGTACTACGGCTCTGACAGTCTCGATGCCAGCGTGCTCATGATCCCCCTGGTCGGGTTCCTGCCCGCCAACGACCCTCGAGTGGTCTCGACCGTAGAGGCCATCGAACGAGAGCTGATGGTCGACGGCTTCGTCCTGCGCTACCAGAACAGTTCTGGCGTCGACGGTCTGTCCGGCAGCGAAGGCGCCTTCCTCCCTTGTACGTTCTGGATGGCCGACTGCCTGGCGGCCATGGGCCGGGTCGATCAGGCCAAGGAGATCTTCAACCGCCTGGTCGGACTGGCCAACGACGTCGGGCTCATGTCCGAGGAATATGACCCAGTGCGCAAGCGCCTCATCGGCAACTTCCCCCAAGCGTTCACCCACGTCGGGCTCATCAACACCGCTCGCAACCTGGCCGCCGCGTCCAAGGCGTCACCGCCAGTGCGCTGAGCGTCGCCGGGTCGCGTCACGGCGAAAGGGAGGATTCGACGCCTAGGGCTGCGGGCGGGACTGGCGGTCAGGGGTGGGACGGCGCCGGCGGGGCCCCATCCAGTTCGAAGAAAAGCTCGTCGGCATAGCACCACCACCAGTCCTCACCGGGTTCGTAGGATCGGATCAGCGGGTGATCGTGGTCGGCCTTCCAGTGGGCGGTGGCGTGACGGTTCGGCGAGTCATCGCAACAGCCCACGTGGCCGCAGCGCATGCACAGGCGCAAGTGAACCCAGCGGCCACCGATGCGGAGGCAGTCCTCGCAGCCGGTCGCGGACGGCGATATGTCTTCGACGGTGTCGAGGTGGGAGCAGGTGTCGGCCATGCTCGTCCCCTCTACGCCTCGGGAGGCGGAGTCTTGAAGTCCACGGTGACGTCGCCGATCTGCTCCGGGTGCTCCTTCAGCCAACGGCGAGCGTACGGACACCAGGGCACGATCGTCAGGTTGTCCGCTCGGGCTTTGGCCAACGCCTCTTCAACCAGCCGACCCCCTACGCCCTGACCGCGAAACGCGTCAGGGACTTCGGTGTGCAGGAGGAGCAGGCGATCGCCGTCTAGCTCGTACTCCAACTTGGCCGTGGCGTCGCCCATGTAGACGGCGAACCGTTCCTGTGCGGTTTCGTCGATTACTGACTCATTCATGGCGCATGGTACCGGGAGGGCCGCCCGGTCACGTGATCCGATCGAGCCCGGCCCGCTCCGCCCACTCCCCGCCGGCGGGCCGTTGGGTGGTGCCGGCGACCGGTCCTCGGCTCGGCCATCGCAGCATGACCGTGGTGGCGGTCGACGGCTCCGCTTGCCCCCTGACGGCCAGTCTCGAGTTTTGACCGGCACATCGCACGACGCACCAACGATCAGTAGTGTGGCCGGTCGAGTTGGGTTCATGAAAAGGGGGATGAATCATGAGTGGATCAGAATCAGCGAAGGGGCTTAGCTTCGAGGCACCCGGGCCTGGCACGTGGGCACTCGACCCAGTGCACTTTCCCCGGCCGGTGACGCGTTACTGGGCCGAGACCCATCCCGACCCCTTCAGCCGGGGAACCAAGCATTTCGCCCGCTTCTACGGGATGCTCATGGACGGCCTCCAGACGGAGTACGTCAACGGCTTCGCCTTCAACACGGTGAGGCCTGCGCCGGAGGACGAGATCCCTCTGCGGTTCCAGCGCGCAGAGGAGGTCTTCGAGAAGAAGCTTTGGCGGGAGCAGCTTCGCGAGTGGGACGAGACCTGCAAGCCCTCCTCGATCGCGGCGCACCGCGCCATACAGGCGATTGATCCCGATGCGCTCTCCGACGAGGACCTGAGCACCTATCTCGCCAGGTGTCGAGACCATCACGCCGCAATGATTTTCCAGCACATGCGTTTCACAGCCGGAGCCGTGGTGCCCGTGGGCGACTTCCTCGCCCACGTTGGGGATTGGACCGAGCTCCCGCCATCCGAGCTACTCGGTCTGATGCGCGGCGCAGCTCCGGTTTCGGCCGGTGCCTCAGCCCAGCTCGAGCGGCTGATATACGCAATTGAGAAGGACCCGTCCGCACTCGCCCTCCTCCAGTCGGAGGACCAGGACCCCGGCCGCGTGCTGAGCGAGTTGCGCTCCATGGAAAGCGAGGCAGGATCAGCCGTATCTGGTTATCTCGATCTCGTCGGATACCGGCTGCTCGACGGCTTCGACATCTCCGAGCCGACCGCTCTCGAAATGCCAGATGTTCTGCTGAGGGCCATACGGATCGCCGTCGAAAGCAAAACCCTCGAAGCGTCCGACGTCGAAGACCGGATCGCCGATGTTCGCAGCCAGGTACCCGAGACGCACCGGGGCGAGTTCGACGAGCTACTCGGGGAGGCCCGCCTTACCTATCGGCTCCGGGACGAGCGTGGGGTCTACAGCGACATCTGGGCATCGGGACTGATGAGAAGAGCGGCGCTCGCCGCCGGTCGGCGTCTACAGGCCAGGGGGCTCATTCACGACGCCGCACACATCGTCGACGCGGGTCTGGATGAGATGCGCTCCTTGCTCACGGACTCAGGCGGACCGTCCGCTGACGAGCTCGCCGAACGGGCCCAGTATCGAGCCGAGCACAGCGCCAAAGACGCACCAGCCGAACTGGGCTCTCCGCCTACTCCACCGCCGGACCCGTCGGGGCTGCCGCCCGCCATCGGGCGGCTGATGCGAGCGGTCGGCATCTCGCTGGGCGCGCTCTTCGGGAGCTCCGAGGAGCAACACGAAGATGATCTGCTGCGCGGTCTAGCGGCCAGCCGCGGTGTCTACGAGGGCCCGGCCCGTCGAATCTCGGGTCCCTCTGAGTTCGGCAGGATCGTCAAGGGAGACGTTCTCGTCACGGAGGCCACGACCGAGGCCTTCAACATCCTCTTGCCCCTTCTCGGGGCCATCGTGACCGACAACGGAGGCCTGCTTTCCCACTCGGCGATCGTCGCCCGGGAATACGGCATTCCGGGTGTCGTCGGCACACGCGAGGCCACACTGCGGATCGCGGACGGGACCCGCGTCCGGGTCAACGGAGATGCAGGAGAAGTGACGGTGCTTGGGTGAAGGATGCGGTACCTCTCGAGATGGCGCGCGACACTGCGATCTTTGGATCGAAGGCGGTCGGGCTTGGGGAGGCGATACGGCAGGGCCTACCGGTGCCTCCAGGAGTTGCCCTGTCTGGCTCGATCGTCGAGGCCGTCGCGGGCGGCGAAGAGGAGGCGATCGAGGAAGTCACCAGTGCCGCCCGGCCGTTGCACGCGCCTCTCGCGGTCCGCTCCTCGGCCGTGGACGAGGACGGCGCCGATGCGAGCTTCGCCGGACAGCACCTCACCTTGCTCAACGTCCCGTCCATTGACGAGCTGACCTCGGCTCTCAACGAGATTTGGTGGTCCGCCAACTCGGACTCGGCAATCACCTACCGGCAGCGCGTCGGCCTCTTCACCCGCCCGAGCGTCGGCGTCGTCATACAGGAGCTGCTGAATCCCGACAGTGCCGGGGTGATGTTCACCCGTAATCCGATCACCGGTGCGGACGAGCGGATGATCGAGGCGAGCTGGGGTCTGGGCGAGTCAGTGGTGGCGGGGCTCGTGATCCCGGACAACTACCGGGTCGACCGAGAGGGCCGGGTGCTCGAGCGCACACCGGGACACAAGAAAATTGCGATCCGCTCCGTCCCGAGCGGCGGTACGGTCCACGAGCAGGTGCCCACCGAGCTCGTCGAGCGGCTCTGCCTCGATGAGGACCAGCTCGAGGAGTTGAGCCGGCTCGCTCTTCAGAGCGAACAGGTCTACGGTCCGGCTCGAGACATCGAGTGGGCGTTCGTCGGTGGGACTCTGAACCTGCTGCAGTGCAGGGCAATAACGCGGGCCGGGATCTAGGATCCTCCTTATGGCAGGAGCCCCTGTCGAAGCCCTCAAGCGCGTGCCGCTCTTCATCGACCTCGACCCCGGCGAGATCGAGCAAATCGCTCGACTGTTCAAAGAGCGCCACTTCTCCCAAGGGGAGACAGTTACCAGGGAGGGCTCAGGCGGCGCCGCCTTCTTCCTGATCGAATCCGGCCAAGCCACTGTGTCGGTCGCGGGCGCCGAGCGCGCCATGTTGAAGCAAGGTGATCACTTCGGCGAGATCGCACTGATCGACGAGGGTCCGCGCTCAGCGACGATCGTCGCCTCGACCGAGTTGGTTTGTTACGGGCTCACCTTTTGGGATTTCCGACCTCTCGTGCAGGAGAACGGAGCGATCGGCTGGAAACTGCTCCAGGTGATGGTGCAGAAGCTGCGCGCCGCCGAGCAGGGCTACCTGCCCGATCTGACTGCTTGACGGCGAAAGCTGATCAGGGACACCAGTCTCGCGGGCGAGACCGCAAGGCGACCAGTCCTCATGGCAGACATCTAGTGAATGAGTTCGATGTCGCCCGAGACGGCCCGCAACACCCGCACACCACCACGAGGGTGGCCGGCACGGCGTCATAGACTGCCGGGGTACGTCGTCGGAAACCAGAGGGAGAGCCTTGAACAGCACATCATCTGACGGCGGTCGTGAAGACGGGGTGGGACCAGGCTGGTTGAAACCGGACCGGCCCGGGTCGGGCACAAGCCCGTACCTGCCGGAGTCCCGGGCCTACGGCTGGAAGCGCAGGCTTCTCGGTCCGCCGCTGGTGAGCGATCAGATCCACTCCGAACGCCTCGGCAAGCCGGTGGCGTTGGCAGTTCTGTCCTCGGACGTCATGTCATCGGCGGCTTACGCCACTGAATCCGTGCTGCGGATCCTCATCCCCGTGGCCGGGCTGGGGGCGTTTGGGCTCATAACGCCGATCACCATGCTGTTGCTCGTTGTTCTCGGTGTCGTGTGCCTGTGTTACCGGGGAGTGGTCAAGACCTACCCCGTTTCGGGCGGGTCGTATGTGGTGAGCCGCGAGAATTTCGGCTATGCCACCGCGCAGATCCCCGGCGCCGCGCTCCTGTGCAGCTACACCCTTACTGTGGCCGTTTCGATCGCTGCCGGTGTAGACGCCATCCTCTCTGCGTTCCCCAGCCTGCGAGTGTCGCCCACGTTGTTGTCGGTGCTGTTCGTGGTGCTCCTCGCCTTCGGCAACCTGAGGGGTATCCGAGAAGCCGGACGCATCTTTGCGGTCCCGACGTATTGGTTCCTGCTGAGCATGTTCGCCCTCATCGCGGCCGCCGCGGTCCGCGCCGCCAGCGACGGCGGTCTGACCCACATCACCGCTGGCGCCGGACACATCAAGGTGGCACACACGGGGTCCGGACTGCTGCTGGGCGCATCGGTGTTCATCTTCCTACGCGGCTTCGCCAACGGCGGATCGGCCATGACCGGTATGGAAGCTATCTCGAACGCCGTCACTGTCTTTCGCGTTCCCCAAGTACGCAACGCCCGCCAGACACTCGTGCTCATGGCCGCAATCTTGGGGACACTGTTTCTGGGCGTGTCCATCCTGGCCGCGCTCACCCACGCATTGCCCTACAGCGCTGGGACGCCCACCATATTGTCGCAGATCGGACGCGAGATCTTCGGCCACGGAGGCGGGGCCGCTATCCCCTACTACTCATTGCAGTTCAGCACCGCGTTGATCTTGATCCTCGGCGCCAACACCAGCTTCAACGGCTTCCCTCTACTCGTCAGTTTCATCGCCCAAGACGCTTACCTCCCGCGGCCATTCACCACTCGAGGTCACCGGCTCGTGTACTCGAACGGCATCATTGTTCTGGCTGGACTGTCGATCGGCCTGCTGATCGCCACCCGTGCCAATGTGGCCCGACTCATCCCCCTCTACGCCTGCACCGTATTCACTGGGTTCACCATGGCCGGAGCGGGCATGACCCGCTACCACCTCACCCATCCCGGGCCCGACCGACGGCGCGGGCTCCTCGTCAACGGGTTCGCCTTCGTCGCCAGCCTCGTGGTCACGCTCATCTTCGTGGTCACCGAGTTCACCAGGGGGGCGTGGGCGGTAGTGGTGGTGATCCCACTCATCGTCCTGACCCTGTCTCGGACTCACAGGAGATACGTGGCAGAGCGCGAAGTGCTCGCCGAGGAGGCAGCGCCCGCCGCGGTGAACGCGCCCGTACTCCGTCACCACGTCGTTCTCCTGCTGGTCGACCGAATCGACCTGGCCACCGCCCGTGCCCTGCAGCTCGCCCGCTCTCTGTCCATGGGAGACGAGCTGCGAGCCATTCATTTCAGCATCGACGATGAGTGGTCGGCCAAGCTCACGAAAGCGTGGACCCGTCTAGGATTGAACAAAGTCACGCTTGAGGTCTTCGAGTGCCCTGACCGCCGTCTCGTCCGCGCCGCTACCGAACTGGCCGACGCCTTGGCCGCCGACGGTGAGACCGAGGTCTTCATGGTGTTGCCCCGACGGGCGTACCGGGGTGTGGCCAGTCGACTCCTGCACGATCACACCGCGGATCGAATCGTGGCCGCCGTTACCCAGATTCCCAACGTGAGCGCGACCATCGCCCCCTTCGATGTCCAACGCCTGTTGAATCGCCGGAAGGACCCGGACCGCTCACCTCTCTTCAACAAGGTCAAAGCTGACGATGGCGACACAACGACCTCCGAGAAACCATCATCGCTCGCACCCATTGGGCGGCAGAGGTCTTCTCCGCTGAGCGATCAGATGCACCAGCTCATCCCTGGCACCACACCCTTAGGTGAGGTCCAACACCGCCAACGGACACGAGTCGGTGGACGAATCCGCAACATCAGGGTTCAGCCCTGGGCCGGGGTGTCAACGGTAGAGTGCACGCTCGTTGACTCGACGGGAGCACTGGCCATCGTGTTCCTTGGCAGACGCAATGTGCCCGGTATCGAGCCGGGTGCACGAATTGTGGCCGAGGGGGCGGTGGGCAGCTACCAGGGGCGACTGGCCATGCTCAATCCCTTCTACGAGTTCGTCGAAGCGACCGATCGAAGCGGATCCGCTACGGGCTCGATTTAAACGTCCCGGACCACCCTGAGAGTTGGCACCGGATCACTGGGACCGGGGGCAACTGGATCGACGGGAGCCGTGGTCGGAGCTTGTGCCGCCAGTGCCGCGCCGACCTGGTCAGCCAATGTGACAGCCACCAGAAACTGCTCCTGGCGCACCGACAAAGCGGTACGAGTCTCCAGGACGAAGTAGCCCAACACCTGACCGAGCCCCCATACCGGGAGAGCGGTAGGACCCGCAGGGTCGCCGGTCAGATAACCCTGCCGGTCCACCACGGCAGTGCCCGGAGGCAGCGGATCGGTGGAGTACCAACAATCCCGCAGGTCGAGCGTCGCCGCGAGTTCCTCGGCTACTGAACCAATCATGACTACCAGTTCCTCACCCAAGGCCATCAGCGAAGACGCCGCCCGCACACGATTGAGATCACCTGCCGCGGAATGGTCAGACCGGCGCTGTCGCGTAACCCGAACGGCCAGTTCGCCCGTGATAATCCCAACCACGACCAGGGATACGGCCGTCTCAATATCCGGCTGCCGAGAGATTATCAACCGCTCATACGGTTCGGTATCAAAAAACGTGAACGCCAAGGCGGCGATGAGAGCGGTTATCAGGACGGACGAGCGCGAACCGCTGGCGCCGGAGGATGTGATCACGACGACTAGCAGAAGAGCCACCAGAACGTCCGGCTGGTGCGTCCGAATCGGAATCCACCCGAGGGCAACGACGAACGCCAACGCTGAACTAAGAAAGGTGGCAGGCAGAGAACTGGACCGGCTTGCCCTGGGCCGCCTCACGCGACGCTTGATGTGACCCGGTAGAGTCGAACTCGGCGTTGCATCGACGCCCACGAGGATCAGTATACGAACCGGTCCAAACCAGGGCACCGGCAGGTGGATAGATAGCACCCGGCGCTGACCGGATCGGGAGCCGCTGGGCTGGAGGTGCAGTAGGCACCGATCTTGACTAGGGCAGGGATGCCGTGTTGGGTGAGTGCTCGTTGGAGCAGCGGCAACGCTAACGCCTTAGGCCCAAGAAGCGGGCGAGCCAGCGATGCGCACCCGACAGGACAGGGTTCCAATCGGTTGGTCTATGCGTTGGACGTCATTCTCGTGCTTCAACCGGATAGGCAAAGTACGCGGCTGGCGTTGAGCCAGTCGCCCGACGGAACGCGGCGACGAACGCGCTCGTCGACTCATATCCGACAACGCGGGCCACCTTGGCGACTGGTTCGCCGGTGGCAAGCCCCACCGTCGCGGCGCGAAGCCGGACCAGCCCTCGCCATTGACCGAAGGAAAGTCCGGTATCAGTTAGAAACGCCCGCGCCAGAGTCCTCTCGCTCGCCCCTACGTCTCGGCCCCAGTGGGCCAGAGTCCGCCCATCAGCCGGGTTGTCGAACAGGACCTGGGCCACCGCCTTGGCACGCTCGTCGGTCGGCATTCGAACATCGATGGTGGTCATCGTGACGGGTTCGAGCAGATCGAGGAGCACGGTCTCGCCGTGGGTACGTCGCTGTCGGTCCAGCGAAGTGTCTTCGAGGTACCCGATGACCTCGGCGAGCAACGAGCTGGCGGCGACGGGCGTGCACGTCCGCCAATTGACCGGGCAGAGATGGGGCCTCATATACACGGCGCGCATCGTGGCATTGCCTGCGGATAGGGTCTCGTGGCGAACACCGGCCGGGATAAATAGAGCTCGTGTCGGCGGCAGCACCCAAGCTTCGCGATCGGCGCGGACCGTGAGCACTCCTCTCGGAGCCCAGGCGAGTTGGTGGTCCTCGTGGGAGTGCCAGTCGAAGACCAGCCCGGATGGCATTTCGAAGGTGACGACGTCCGCCGCTTGAGTTGGCCCGGTCGTCTTCAGCGAAGGTTGTCCGGCACTCGACACCGAATGTCAGTCTAGGGCCTTGGCTGGGAGAACCACTCTCCCTACCCTTGAGACTATGAACGAGAACCATGCACGGCTGTGCTCGAGCTCGGATTGGACGGGGTATATCGCAAACGAGCTCTTGCCCTGCCTCACCCGCGGTGTCGACCTCGGCGCCGAGATGCTCGAGATCGGCCCTGGCCCAGGCGCTGCCACCGAGTGGCTACGTCGCCGCGTGGGCAAGTTGACGGCAGTGGAGGTCGATGAGCGGGCTGCTCTCGCTTTGGCGAGGAGGTACGAGGGTACCAATGTCGAAGTCGTCGTTGCCGACGCCGCCAACCTGATCTTTCCTGACTGCTCCTTCGATTCGGTGGGCTGCTTCACCATGCTCCACCACGTTCCGACATCCGAATCGCAGAGCAAGCTCTTGGCCGGAGCTTTCCGGGTCTTGCGGCCGGGCGGGGTCTTCATCGGCTCCGACAGCCTCGCGAGCGATGCTTTGCGCGACTTCCACGGTGGCGACACCTACAATCCGATCGCTCCCCCGTGCCTGCTCGGTCGCCTCCTCGCCCTCGGCTTCTCGTGCGTCTCCATGGTCGTTGACGACGACCTCAGGTTCATCGCCCGAAAGCCGAGCGAGACCGGCCGCAGCATGAACGTCGTAGACGGGACCCAGGTGACGCAATGCTGAGCCCATCTATAGCGATGATGTTGATGCGAGTGAGGGAAGCCGAGATCCGTCGCGGGGCCGAACGCTACTCGGCAATTGGAGGCGATGGGAGTCTTCGCGGGCGGCGGCGCCATCGCAGAGCTTCAGACAGCCCGTCCACAGGTCGGCTCCTTGTTTCGAAGACCTGCGAACTCGTCCGCCTCGCCGACAGCCTCGGCTACAAGCGTGACGAACTTGTGCGGATGATTCAGAGCGTTCCGTAGAAAACGAGCGCGAGGATTACGAGATGATCGGTCGTCGGCACCATGTGGTCATTGACACCCCCGACCCAAAGGCGCTCGCCGAATTCTACTCCGAGCTGCTCGGCCTACCCATCACCTACACGTCCGATGACTGGGTGGTGATCGCCGAGGACGATCGGACCTCAGGCTTCGCGTTTCAGCTCGCGCCCGATCACCAGCGGCCGGCTTGGCCGGATCCTTCTCGACCGCAGCAGTTCCACCTCGACGTGATGGTCGACGACCTGGAGGTCGCCGAACGCAAAGTGCTCGCGCTCGGTGCCGTTCAGCTCGCCACGGGAGATCACGTCTACGCCGATACGGCCGGACATCCCTTCTGCCTCCTCCGCCGTCCCGTCTGGGCGCCGCCGATCCACCCCCCCAGCCCGTAGACGGATCCGGCCGGAATCAACCTGCGCTCGACCTCTGCGGCCACGATGAAGTGGGTGAGGACGGTCCCGTCTGATCCCGAACCGGTATCGACACTGCTCATATCGAGACCTCCGAGGTGTCGCGGTTAGCGAGGTTAGGCCGCAACCAACGCCAGCGTCTGCGGAATGCGAGGCGCGTCCCCCCTGTCTCGCGATGTTTGCGTTGTTTGAGACTGCCGTGTTGGGATCTGCTAGACGGTGCGCAGTGCTTCGGTGGGTGATAAGCGGGCGGCTCGCATGGATGGGTAGAGGCCGGCTATGGCGCCGATAACGATTGCGGCGCCGAGGCCGCCGTAGAACGCGAGGGCGGGGATGACGACTGACCAGTGTTGGCTGAGGGCGTAGATGGCTGTGGCTGCGCCGCCGATAATGGTGCCGGCCAGCCCGCCGAGGGCGGAGAGGAGCAATGCTTCGGAGAGGAATTGCTCGGCCACGTGGCGGCGGGTGGCGCCCAGGGCTCGGCGTAGGCCGATTTCTGAGCGGCGTTCGAGGACGGAGATGACCATGACGTTGGCGATGCCGACGCCGCCTACTAGGAGCGCTACTGCGCCGAGTGCGAGCAGGAGCCCGTTGTAGGCCCCTTTGGTGGCCACCTCGGCCTTTAGGAAGTCGGTGGGTTGGCTGACTTGCACAGTGGAGGGGTTGGAGGGGTCGACGGTGGCGGGCAGGACGGCTGACACGGCGTTGACCTGGCTGGGCACGCTGCGCAGGTACAGCTCAGTGGGGTGGCCGTCGAAGCCGAAGTACTGCTCGGCGATGGGGAAGCCGATGAAAGCGGCGCTATCCATCTCGTTGACCAGTTCGACCGGTTTGAGAACGCCAATGACGGTGAACCAGTGGTCTCCGAGCCATACTTGGGTGGGATTGGACAGGTCGGTGATGCCGAGGACGCTGGCGGCGTCGGCACCGAGCACCACGGCCGGGTAGTGGGCGGTGGCGGCGTTGAGGAACGTGCCGTAGGCCAGGCTGGCGCCGAGGGTGGCGGGCAGGGAGGGGTCGGTGGCGGTGACTGCGATGCCGCCGGTGTCGATGGCAGGCACGAAGGAGTTGCGATACACGTAGGTGTCCGAGAGGGTGCCGATCTCGGTGACGTTGGTGACGGGAGCGATGCGCGACACCATCCCCTCCGCGGAGATGGGCAGCTCGGTGCTCTGCCCGAAAGCGGTCTGGCCGGCTTGCACGTTGATCAGGTTGCCCAGCTGGCCTAGCTCGGAGAGCAACCCGGATTTGGAGGATTGGGAGATGCCGAGCACTCCGACAATGGCGGCGATGCCGATGCTGATGCCCAGGGCCGACAATGCGGCCCGGACTCGCCGGCTGCGCAGACCGACGCTGCCGACGCGCAGAAGGTCGCGGCGTGACAGCCGGCTGGCGCCAGCCGTGGCTTCACGGCGACGTGTCATGAAGGACTCTCCCGTCGCGGAGCTCGACGCGGCGGTCCATGGCGGCGGCGACGTCGCGGTCATGCGTGATGACCAAGATGGTGGTGCCCTCGTCGTGCAGCTCCCGTAACAGTTCCAGGATGGACGACCCGGTGGCCGTGTCAAGGTTGCCGGTGGGTTCGTCGGCCAGGATGATGGAAGGCTTATTGACCAGCGCCCGCGCGATGGCCACGCGCTGACGCTGCCCGCCCGAGAGTTCGTTGGGCTTGTGAGTCATGCGCCCATCCATGCCTACCGATGACAATGCACCCTTGGCGCGTTCCGCACGCTCTTCCGCGGCCACGCCAGCGTAGATCAGCGGCAGTTCCACATTGTGCAGAGCGGTGGCGCGGGCCAGCAGATTGAAAGTCTGAAAGACGAAGCCAATTTCCTTGTTGCGGATGCGGGCCAACTCATCGTCGTCGAGTTCGCTTACCAGTTGACTGTTGAGCCAGTATTCTCCCTTGGTGGGTGTGTCGAGGCAGCCGATCAGGTTCATCAAGGTCGACTTACCCGAGCCCGAGGGCCCCATGATGGCCACATATTCTCCGCGCTCAATGCGCAGATTCACGCCGCGCAACGCGTGCACCTGCTGCTCCGATCCCATGTCGTAGGTCTTCCAGAGATCCTCGGCTGCGATCATGCACGATGCTGGCGGAGTGGAAACGAGGGTATTGGGCATGCTGATGACTTCTGCGGTTGCCATGTTTTTCTCCTGCTCCGGTGCCACTGGCCTCTCCGAATGTTGAATTCGACTCTCCGGCTCGGTGTGCAATTTCTCGAGACCCTGGCCGCTATCCTCCTTTTGGACGGATGAAGCGGTCGAAGGTTATGTTTCCTCGTCTTCTTTCTTGGGCGCGGAATTGTCAATCTTGACGCCGCTGCCCGGCCTCAGCGTGCGCAAAACCTTGTAGCTGCCGGTAATTACTTCGTCCCCTTCTTTCAATCCGGTTAGCACTTCGATGTCGGTGGTGCCGGTGATTCCGGTGCTGACGGGCACGAATTCGGCTTTACGGTTGCGAATGACAAAGACGCCTTGCACCTCTTCCTTTTCTTTCTTGTCCTTATCCTTCTGATCCTCCGCTGCCGAGGTTTTGGACGGCGGCGCAGCGGCGTGGACCGAGCCTGGGCCGGACTCCTGCTGATCCAGTTGCGCCTTGGTGCGAATCGTCAGGGCTTGAATTGGGACCGCCAGTGCCTGGCTCCGGGTGGCCGTCGTGATCTTGGCCGTGGTCGAAAGGCCAGGCCGTAGGTAGGTTGGGGCATCGGTTAAAGTGACCACCACTTTGAAATCCTTGGCTTCTTCGCTGGTCGAGGTTTGCTGCGACGTGGCCACGCCGGTGGAACGGACAATGGCGTTATCGCCGATTTCTGAAACCGTGCCGTGAAACGTCTTCTTCGGAATCGCATCGATCGCAACCTCGGCGGGTTGGCCCAGGCGCACATTCACGATATCGGTCTCGTCCACTTTGACTTCAGCTGTAATGACGGACATGTCGGCGAGAGTCAGCAACGTGCTGCCCAGAGCATTCTGAATGCCGATGACCACCGACTCGCCTTCCCGCACCGGCAAGTTCGTGACCACGCCGTCGTACGGAGCGGCGTAAGTAGTTTTCTGCAGCACATCGGCGAAGCGAGTCAGCGTGGCGCGCGCCTGGGTAATATGCCTGTCGGACGAGTCTTTCTGCGCCTTGGCTTGCGCCACCCGCGCCTCCGCCTGCACCAGTCCAGAGTCCGCTGTGGCCCAGGCATCCTTGCGGCTGTCGAAATCGGATTTTGCGATCAGCCCATCCTTAAAGAGATTTTGCGCGCGCTCCCAGTCCAGCTTGTTGCGGTCATAGTCGGCTTTGGCGCGCAGCAGGTCGGCCTGGGAGGTCTTCAGGCCGGCATCGGCGGCGATCGCGTCAGTTTCCGCGGCCTGCACCGAGGCCTGGTTGGCGCTTACGTCTGCCGAGGACTGCACGTTTTCCAGTTGCGCCAGCAATTGACCCTTCTTTACGTGATCCCCTTCCTTGACGTACAGGTGGGTGATCTTTCCATACGCATTGGCGCCGATATTGACGTAGGTCTTGGGTTTGATTTCGCCGGAGGCGCTTACCATCGACGACAAATCCTCGCGCTCCACCTTCCCCGTCTGCACCGCGACCACATTCTTGCTGCTTTGGTGGACGGTGAAGCCGACCATGATCGCCAGAACCACCGCGATGCCCGCCGCAATTACGATTTTTTTCCAGGGTTTCATTCGTTTCCGTCACCTCTGCAGCTTTGGCTCTCTTGCTCAACCGCAGTCCAGATTGGAGTTTTTGTTTCCCGCTCGCAGTCCAAGAGCTCCAAATTCCGTAAGGGCGACGGACACATTCTGGGATACGATCCTGACCGCAGGAAAGTTCCAATCAGCAATGAGATACCGAGATCCGCTCAGGAATCCGGAGTGGGCGCTACGCCCCGGACTGTTGCCATTATAGCGTGGACATAGTCTGGCCCGCAGTCCCATCTGGGATGCATTGCGTTCCCTCAGGCAACCCGGAATGAGTCCTGCCCCTTCCAACGATAAGGCCGGGGTCAAGCGCTCAATCCGTTCGCTGGACTTGACTCCTCCTTGCCTTCGCCCAACCGAAGGCCTAAAATAGAGTGAACGTAAGTCGTATTGGCAGGAGTCCCTCTCATGTCGTGGGTCGGTTCACGTATTTTCTTGTTCCCAGTCCTTTTGGCCGTCTGCGCCGGTTTGACAGGCGCGGCCCGCGCCCAGAACGACAAGTCTGACCCCAATCCGGCGGGCCCAGCGGCAACCAGTTCTCCGGGGCAAGCCGGCGGTGAGGTCGATCCCTTAAATCGCCCCCCCAACCAGAAGCAAAAGAAGAAGAATGAACGGGCTCTCAGACAGGAGTTGAGCCGCTCCTACAAGAAGTGGCTGGATGAAGACGTGGTTTGGATTATCACCGACGAAGAAAAGGCCGCGTTCAAACAGCTCTCCAACGATACCGAGCGCGACAACTTTATCGAAGCCTTCTGGCAGCGCCGCGATCCCACGCCCGACACGGAAGAAAACGAATACAAAGAAGAACACTACCGGCGCATTGCCTATGCCAACGAGCATTTCGCCGCCGGCGTCCCGGGCTGGAAGACAGACCGCGGCCGCATCTACATCATCTACGGTCCGGCTGACGAAATCGATTCGCATCCCTCCGGAGGAACTTACGAGCGTCCCATGGAGGAAGGCGGGGGCGAAACTTCTACGTTTCCTTTCGAAGATTGGCGCTACCGCTACCTCGAGGGAATAGGACAGGAGGTCATTGTCGAATTCGTCGACCCCTGCATGTGCGGCGAATTTCACATGACGATGGACCGTTCCGAGAAGGATGCTTTGCTCTATACCCCCAACGCCGGTCTGACGCTCTATGAGCAAATGGGCATGTCCAGCAAAGCCAGCCGCTTTACCGGCAACGGCATAGAGAGACTCGGTATGGGTCCGGACACTGCTTCCCAGTCCGCCAAAGAATTCGACCGCCTGGAGCAGTACGCCAAGTTGCAGGCGCCGCCACCGGTCAAGTTCAAGGACCTGGAAGAGATCGTCAACACGAAAATCATCACCAACCTGATGCCCTTCGATGTGCGCGCGGATTTTGTCAAAGTCACCAGCGACACGGTGCTGGTTCCAATTACCATCCAGATGAAGTACCGCGACATCACCTTTAACAACAAGGACGGCATTCAGCGTGGCACCGTCAATATCTTTGGGCGGGTCAGCACCCTGACCGGACATGTGGTGCAGACCTTCGAAGACACCGCGCAGGTCGATGTGCCGGCTGAACTGCTTCCCCGTACCGCCGAGAACTCCTCGGTCTATTGGAAGGCGTTGCCGCTGCGTCCGGGACGTTACAAAGTTGAAATTGCTGTGAAGGACGTCAACGGAGATCGCAAAGGCGTGTGGAGCCGCGGCATTGTCGTGCCCGACTTCTCCGACGACAAACTGGCGGTCTCAACCCTGATCATCGCCGACGACATGGAGGCGGTGCCTTCCAAGAGCGTGGGCACGGGCAGCTTCGTGATCGGGCAGACCAAGGTTCGGCCACGCGTCGCTGCTGCCGACGGCAAGCCCGCTCTGTTCAAGAAGAACCACGATCAAAAAGTCAACTTCTGGCTCCAGGTTTACAATCTGGGCATGGACGAGAAGACGCACAAGCCTTCCGCTACATTCGAGTACAACATCGTCAATGTAGCGACCAATAAACCGGTTGTGCAGAAAACCGAATCGACCGAGCAGATGGGCAACGTGGGCGATCAGGTCACGCTGCAGAAGTCGATTGCCGCGGCCAATCTGCAGCCGGGCATATACAAGATCGAAATCAAGGTGAACGATAAGATCTCCAAGCAGACCATTGATCCGTCAGCAACCTTTGCGGTAGAGTAGCCGCCTTAGTTTATTTCCCCCGGGGGTGGGTGGAGTGATTCTGCGCAAGCTAGGCACTTGGGCAGTAGTGGTCGGGTTGGCGCTTCCGGTGTTGGCTGTAGAGCAACCGGCCGCCATCTCCGGATACGTGCGCGACTCCTCGGGCGTTCCCCAGATGGGAGCCGTGGTGGAAGTTCTCGGCTCTGCGGCGCGCAGCCTTACGGCTTTCACCGATGCCGCAGGCTTCTACTCCGTTACCGGCCTGGTGCCAGGCCTGTACACGGTTAAAGTCTCCGCGCCTTCGTTCCTGCCCGCTTTGCGCGAGAGCGTCGGCCTGCGTCCGGGCAGTGCTCTGCGCGTGAATGTCACCCTCAGTACTTTGCTCGATGCCATCCGCATCGCGCCTGTGCGCGGGGCCGCAGATGACGATGACTGGAAGTGGACCCTGCGCTCCGCCGCAAACCGTCCTATTCTGCGTGCGGTCAACGCCCCGATTTTGTCCTCCGACACGCAGGATCATGACCTGAAAGCGAGCCTTTCGTTCCTAGCGGGTTCGGCTGCGGATGGTTACGGCAGAGGTTCGGACCTGAGCACCGGCTTTTCCGTGGAGCGTTCGATCTTCTCCGCCAGCCGTGTAGGACTGAGCGGCAATGTAGGTTACGGCGATGGCCTGCCAGCCGCCGCGCTCCGCGCAGCTTACTCGCGGCGATTGCCCGATGGGTCCGAGCCCTCACTGGCGGTCACCATGCGCCGCTTCGCCCCGTCCGATCCCAACCTGCGCAATGCCGCGCTGCAGGCGCTCGCCCTCTCTGCGGGGGATGATTTCACCGTGGGCGATGTTGTGGAACTAAAGTTCGGCAGCGAACTGCAGACCATCCAATTCCTGGGACGAGTGGCCGCCTTCCGTCCTTACGGTTCAGCCCGCGTCCACATTTCTCCGAATACGCTGCTGGAGTACGATTACGCCACGTCTCTTCCGGATACGCGAGCCGAGAAGGGTTTTGATTCGTCTCCTCTGGATTTGAGCGAGTCCAATCCGCGCGTCAGCGTTTCCGATTTCGCCACCAAGCTTGAGCGGGCGCAGCACCAGGAAGTCAGCCTTTCCCGCCGCGCCGGCAAGAACAGCTTGCAGGTAGCCGTGTTTACCGACCATGTTGGCAACACCGCATTGATCGGCACCGGCTCGGTCACCGCCGCGGGCGGCTTTGTGCTGCCCGACATCTACTCCGGAACTTTTGCCTATACCGGCGCTACCCTCGATACGCCCGGTGTGCGCGTGGTGCTGGCGCGCAAATTTTCCTCCGACCTGACCGCCGCGCTCGATTATTCCTACGGTGGCGTTCTCGACCTAGCCAGACCTGATGTTGAGTTGGAGCAGGCACAGCAATCCATGACCACCGAGCGCCGCCAGGCTCTCGCCGCCAAACTCAGTGGCACTTTTCACAGCACTCACACTCGCTGGATCGCCTCCTATCGCTGGGTGAATGGGCAGGCTCTCACCCCGGTCGACATGTTCAATGCGTCTCCCGGACAGGCCGATCCGTTCCTGAACATTTTCCTGCGCCAGCCCATTCCGACTCTGGGCTTTCTCCCCGCCCACATGGAAGCGCTCATCGACCTGCGCAATCTGCTGGCGCAGGGCTACGTACCGGTCGTAGGACAAGACGGCCAGACCGTCTATCTGGTGCAGTCGGCGCGCTCCGTCCGCGGTGGCGTGGCCTTCAACTTTTAAGCGTCATCCAAGCATCTTCCGTTTTCCGCGGCATCCCGGCGTTTCGCGACGCCGTCGATCCCGCATCTCGAAATATCGGATCAGACCCACTCACCGCCCCCACACGCATTGCTTCCGGTTACTTTGGATACTCCCGCAAATGACCTCCGAGGTTTTACACTGGGGCCCTGTTGTCAGGTCCAGAAAGGTAAAAGCCTTTGGAGTGTCGTATTCGGAACGCTTCTAGCTCCGATTCAAACTCCGTGGTTGACTGGGGCAATTGGCATCCGATAAAGTTTTGAGCTTCACCTGTTTGATAAGGGGCGTCCATCCTGTTCATGGGTCAGGAATTGCCAGTCCATGGCTAGGTGCGAAGGCAAGGCTTCCAATTCTGCAATCGGACGCCTGCCCCCAAAGACCAATGACCAAAGATCCGGCTTCAAAAGAAATTAAAGGAGATTCTATGAGAGCGCGCATCGTCCTGTTGTTTGTGCTTCTGGCCGCCGTCAGCCTGTCGGCACAAACCTTCCGTGGAGCCATTCTGGGCACGGTTACCGATCCCTCCGGGGCCGTGGTTGCCGGAGCCAAGGTCACGGTGAAGAACCTGGGCACGGGATTGGAGCGCACCACCGATACCAGCGCCGACGGCAGCTACAACCTGCCCGAACTGCCCATTGGTACTTACACGGTGACGGTTACGCTGATCGGCTTTCAGACCTTTGAGACCACGGGCGTGATTGTGGACGTTTCAGCCGAGCGCCGCGTAAACGCCGCGATGAAGCCGGGCCAGGTGGCGACCAAGGTGGAAGTTTCGGGAGAGCTCTTGCCCCAGGTGGAAACGACATCCACCGAGATTGGCGGTACCCTGACCGCAGATACAATTGAGGCTCTTCCGGTCAACGGACGCGACTACCAGAAACTGATCTACATGAATCCAGGCGTGGCTGGGTCGCCAGACCAGATCACGGACTCTCCCGGTTCTTACGGAACCTTTTCCATGAATGGCTCGCGTGGCCGGTCGAATAATTTCCTGCTCGACGGCACCGACATGAACGATGGCTATCGCAACGATCCTGCGATCAATGAAGCCGGGGTGTTTGGCGATCCGGCGACCATTCTGCCGCTCGATGCCATTGCGGAGCTGAAGGTAATTTCCAACTATGAGGCGGAATACGGACGGAACAGCGGCGCTGTGATCGACATCGTTACCAAGAGCGGCAACAATAAACTGCATGGCTCGGCGCTGGAATACCTGCGCACCAATCAGTTGGGCGCACGCAACTTTTTCAACACCGTCGGCGGCGAGAATCCCTTCCATAACAACCAGTTCGGAGCCGCGCTCGGCGGACCGATTGTGAAGGACAAGACGTTCTTTTATTTCGACTACGAGGGGCAGCGCGAAACCGGAGCACAGGGCGGAACTAGCTGCGTGCCCGACCCGGCGCAGATCGCAGCGGATGAGAGCGCGATAACCGGAGCTGGCGGCACGGTCAACCCTGTCGCTATCTCGCTGCTGGCCCTAAATCCCTATCCTGCCCCAAATATTCCGGGGACCTACGGCCCTGCGTTCGTTGGCTCGGAAGACACGGGCTGCGCCAATGGTAACGATCTTTCCACCGCTACTCTCTTCAGCAACAAAATCGACAGCCTGATTGGAAAAATTGACCAGAATTTTGCTTCCGGTTTGCTGACGGGCCGCTACTACTTCGGAAATAGCACACAGAGCTTTCCCTTCGCGCAGCTCGCTGCTGGTCTGCTGCCTGGCTTCAACACGGTCACGCCCACGCGGGTCCAGCTGGTTTCCATCTCCTACGTGAAGAATGTGAATTCATCCCAGGTCAACGAAGCCCGCTTGGGTTGGAACCGGTTTGCCGAAGGTTTCTTCCCGCAGGACAGAAGCTTCAACCCGAATTCCATCGGGCTGGATACGGGCGTTACCAATCCGTATAACTTCGGCCTGCCGGCGATCGATGTGGGCGGCTTTTCGCCTATCGGAGCGACGGGATCCGTTCCGCGCTCGCGTGTGGACGCGAACTGGCACTTCATCGACAATTATTCCTGGAAGGCCGGCCGGCACGACCTGAAATTTGGTTATGAGTTCCGGCGTACGACAATCCAGCTTATCCAGGACAACAGTTTCCGCGGCAGTCTCAGCTTTAATGACCTCAGCGATTTGCTCAACGGCATCGTGGACGATGGAGGGATCTCCGGAGGCGACACGCTGCGCCACACCGCGGAGAACAATCACAGTCTTTATTTTCAAGACGAATTTCGTATGACGCCGCGGCTCACGGTTAACTACGGCATGCGCTGGGATTATTTCGGAGTAGTGCACGAGAAGAATAACCTCTTCTACCAGATGTCTGCCGCCAACGGCGGCACCGAGCTCCAAGTCGGCAGCCCCGGCGGTCCCAGCGGCCTGTACAACTCCGACTACAACAACTTCGCGCCGCGCGTGGGCCTGGCCTATCAGGTGACTCCAAAGACGGTTATACGCAGCGGATTCGGAGTCTTCTACGGAAGAGCGGACGAGAACCTGGGCATTTCTGCGAGGCCCACCAACNNTTTGCGTGGGCCTGGCCTACGATTTTACCGGTAAGGGCGAGACGGTCATTCGGGCGGGATGGGGCTTGTTCTATGACGCATTCTCTCAGGACATTTTCCTGGGACACATCCCCTACAACTGCGTCTTCTGTCCAGGTCCGGCTTTCGCAGGAGTCGGGCCGGCTGCGATCTATTCTGAGGGATTGTCCGGCGCCAACTTGGGTGGTGGCCCTCTTTTCTCGAGCCCGTCTCCATTGGGTGATTTTTTCGGCGCCGACCCGAATATCCGCACGCCCTACGTGCAGAACTTCAATCTGAACCTGCAGCAGCAGTTGAACAGCAAGATGGTTTTGCAGGTGGGCTACGTCGGTTCGATTGGTACCAAGCTCTTCCGGTTCCGCGATCTCAACCAGCCGACACAGGCGCAGATCACGGCGTATGACTCGAGTTGTCCTATCGCGACCGTACCTCCATCGGTATTCCCGAATTGTCCGATTTCTGGCTACGACTACGGCTCCAACGTTCCCCGGACTGTTTTCCCCAACTTCTTCTATGTCAATCAAGAGGAGTCAACGGCGAACTCCAATTACAACTCTCTGCAAACCAGCCTGCGCGTAAGCAGTTGGCACGGATTGACGTCGCAAGCCAACTTTGTCTGGTCGCATTCCATCGACAATGCCAGCGACAGCGATGATTTCATCCCAAACGCCGCGCAGCCGAACAACAGCTTTGATACCGCTGCGGAACGAGGCAACTCGAATTTTGACATCCGCCGACGCTTTAGCTGGAACCTCAGCTACGCACTGCCCAAGCATGGCGGAAGCATGGCGAAGTTGAAGGACGGGTGGGGCGTAGACAGCGCAGTGACTTTGCAGGATGGGCAGCCCTTCACTCTCAATTACGACTTTGAAGGTGACTACTCCGGCAGCGGCGAGGGTTTCGACCGTCCTGACGTTGTGGGCCCGATTCAGTACGGAAGCGCTCCCTACAACCTCCTCAATCTGACTTCTTTTCAGGTGCCGTGCACATTTGGCAATACAAGCGCCATCCCTGGATCTGGCGACAGCAATTGCTTAGCGGGGACACGTCACTTCGGGGACTTGGGACGAAATCAGTTGATTGCATCAAACTTCAAGGAGTGGAACTTCTCCGTGTTTAAGGACACGGTTATCACTGAGCGGCTTGTCCTGCAAC
Organism: Acidobacteriaceae bacterium; assembly: GCA_003156805.1. Classification (GTDB taxonomy): domain Bacteria; phylum Acidobacteriota; class Terriglobia; order Terriglobales; family Acidobacteriaceae; genus Sulfotelmatobacter. The sequence goes on from PMHV01000067.1 coordinate 27,821, forward strand.
TTCGGGCAGAGTTCTTCAATCTGCTCAACCACCCCAACTTCGCGAATCCGGAACTGCCGAACTACATCTCCGATCCTGCGACCAACGGCCTTGACGCGAATGGTCGCGGCATCGGCAATCTGGCGCTGACCGCCACCGGCGACGTGGGCATCGGCAACCCGTTCCTCGGCGGCGGCGGACCACGAGGCGTTCAGTTCGTAGCCAAGTTCACCTTCTAATCGAGTTCTCGATTCCTGGCCAGGTCCCTGCCGCTTTGCGGCGGGGACTTTCTTGCGGGAATACCGCAGTCTTGGTCACACTCCGCCTCTCCACACGCACCGTACACATCCCGCGCAGCGCGGCATTGAGGTTGCCGACGGAGCGTACCCGCGCGCTCGCCACGTGACTTCCGTCACTAGATGGCTCGGTTACCTCGATGTTAGGCTCGAAAAAGTAATCCTTCCCCTCGAAACAAAAAGATCTTGTTGCGGGAGACTCTCATGCCACGCGTTTGTCTGCGGCGCTTCAGTGCCGCTCTTGCGGTTGCCGTCTGCTGCGCCGCGCCTGCGTATGCGCACCATCTCAAGCCCGGCGCCACGATTTCGCTGCCGGTAACCACCTCGTCCGCCAAGGCCCGCGAGCTCTACGAGAAGGGCATGGTGGACTACGAAAATCTTTATCTCGAGCGCTGCAACGACGACTGGCGCGCGGCGGTAAAGGAAGATCCCAACCTGGCGGTGGCGTGGGCGTGGATCGCTTTCAACAGTGGCGATCCCAAAGAGATCAGCACCGCGCGCGAAAAGGCCAAGGCCGCGGCTGCCAAGGTAACGCCGGGCGAGCGGTTGATGGTCGCGTGGATCGCCAAGGTGCAGGAAGGCGACTACATCGGCGGCATCGCGGCCATGAACGACATGCTGGAAATGTATCCGAAAGATAAGCACCTTCTATATCTATCAGCTAATTGGCTGATGGGTGAGAACGGCGATGAGCAAGCGCAGAGGTTCCTCGAGGAAGCGCTGATACTGGACAAGGATTTTCCTGCGGCGCTCAACGATTTGGCCTACGTCTACGCCCGCAGCCGGAAATTCGACAAGGCTTTCGCAGCCATGGACAGTTATGTAGCCCTGCTGCCGCAGGAGCCCAATCCGCAGGATTCCTACGGCGAGCTCAAGCGCATGGCGGGAGATTTCCAGGGATCGCTGCAGCACTACCGCGCCGCATTGAAGATCGATCCCGATTTCGTGACTTCGCAATTAGGCCTGGGCGACACTTATGCGCTGATGGGCAATCAGGAGCAGGCCCGCGCCGAATATGACAAGGCAATCCGTTATGCGCACAACGAAGCCGACCGCCTTACCTACAGCATGCAGGAAGCTATGACATGGGTTCGCGAGGGCAAGTTTGCCGAGGCCAACAAGGCCTTCGAGGAGATCGCCGCGACCGCGCACGCCAAAGAACAAGACCTGCAGGAAGCGCAGGCCTGCCGTCACATGGGGGAATATCAGACGGACGATCGGGCGGCACTGAAGTATCTCAAGCAGGCCCAGGACGCGCTGGGACATCGCAATACGATTTCGAAATCGGACAAAGATGAGGAGATGTCGCGAATTCTGCGCAACCGCGCGGTGCGCGCTGCCCACGCGAGTGATCCATCCCTGGCAAACACATCGTTGAAGGAACTGGAGGCGATGGCCGTGGGCAGCCGCAACCGCGTGATTCTGAGTTCCTACAACGGCGCGGCGGGCACACTGTTGATGGGTCAGAAAAAATACGAGGAAGCCATTTCTGACCTGGAAGAGGACCAGGACAATCCCTTCACTCTGGAACTTCTGGTGCAGGCGTACTACCAGACTAATCAGTCCGACAAGCTGCAGGAAGTTGAGGCCAAGCTGCGCGGCACCAACGTTCCAACCATGGAACAGATTCTGGTTGTGATCCCCGCGCGCCTGCGACGGCCGGAGATCTAACGGCAGGTTGGTTGAATCATTTGTCAGATAGGTTTTGATTGGTCCGGATTCGCAAAGTGCGGAACTAACCGCACAGGCGGAACGCGGACTTCCTTCCGTATCCCTGGAGCCGAGCGGTGGTCTATACTGGCGGGCACGCGCTATAAGGCGAGGGATTCCGCGCGCGGGGGCCCGGTGTTATGACGTCGAAAGCAGAGACGCCGAAAGCAGAGAGGCGATCGCTCCGGAGGTTGGTGACGCGGCTGCCGGTTCATGTGCGCAGCCATCCCGATTCCGCGGAACTTAAAGCTCACACCCGCGACGTGAGCACGAATGGCGTGTTTCTGTATACCGAATCTCGCATGGCGGAAGGGACGCGGGTAGAGTTAGTTCTGATCCTGCCTCCCGAATTGACCTCGGGCGAGAAATGCTGGGTTTGTTGCCAGGCCAAGGTCGTGCGAGTGGAGGAGGGGCCGGGCCGTGGTTTTGGCGTGGCTGCTGAGATCCAACGGGTGGACATCCTACCGGAGATTGCCAACTAGGTTTCGAGAGTTTCTTGGGTGTCTTCGACGGTTTCTTGGCCTCCGCCGTCCACGCATGATTGAAAATGCGGGAAGGAAGCGGCGTCTTTACCCTCAGAACGGAGAGCGGATTTCAAGGAAATAAGGGTCTTGCCATACTTTCTGTAGCCTTTCTTCTCTGTGATTCGGGGCGCTGTTGTGTGGCTCTCTGCGCTGCTTCAAGGCGTTAGTCCCGTTTTTTCCCACATAGGGAACTTTCTTTCCTACTGCGCGTTCCCTGTGCTACGGCTCCGAATCCGTGGTCAGGAGATCCCCTGCCCAAACGGGCGCCCGGATTTCCAGAAATGGTACAAGATTTCTAGGCATTAAGTACGTCCTGGGATGAAAGAAATTGGGTAAATTTGTGAAAAAAAGCTTCCCATTGCCCCGGCCTCGGTGCAATAATGGCGGCCCTAGAATTGCTCTGGCCAATCTCAGGAGTTTAGGTGGGCCCGGTTATGTTGATTGATAAGCTGGCGGATGGTGTGGTGCGAGTGCAGACTCCCATCGGCCCGCGATACTTAATGCTCTCGTTTCTGCAGCGGCTGTACTTCATGTGGATGTTCCGCCACTTCCCCATTCTTCCTCACGTTGTGCTCAGCGGTTGGCAACGGCGAATGATCGACGACTTGTGCTCCGGGCAGCGGTTCGTCTCCATGGCGTACGCCGATGGGATGGAAGAGGCGCCGGTGATCGGAACGATTGAGCGGCGTCCCGTGGTGGGAGGGGATGCACTGCCGCCGCGTCCTGCAGCGCGCGAAGGCGCGAGCGGGCTGCCCGCAGAAGTACGGCAACGTTCCTAGAATTCTACTCAGTGTTTGCCTTAAGGCGCCGAGCGCGCGGCCTTCAGGAACTGTTGTGTCCGATAGCTAGTCGGCCTGCTCAGATCTGGCCTGCGTCCACACCCGGCATTCTGATCTCCACGACCTGACTCAAGCCTTGTGCCTGCGACGCCGCCGAGCCAGCGGCCGCAAGAGCAGAACCGCGGATAGGGCTGAGCACAGCGTCCGGCGGAGACGAATCAGTTCTGCGGTGTCGAATTACTGTCAGGAGAACTGTTGCTGCTGCCGGTGGCCGGCGCATTGGGATGCGCTTGCTGACGCGACCACTCCCCGGCACACGGACCTCCGCGTCCGTGCGTGGGATAGTTTTCGCCCCGCTGCTGCTGACAGGCGCGGAGAGACTGTTGCTGCTCGGGCGTGAGTAGCGCGTCGACCTTCTGCTGCGCCTGCTGCCGGATTTGTTGCACTTGCTGCCGCTTCTGCGGCAGGTTGAGCGACGAATCTTCACAAACTGCGGCGATCTGAGAATGGGCCTCATGCTCGATGGCGCGGTGCTGCTCCACGACCGACTTTTCAATGCCGGCCTGTTGCCAGCAGGGTTCGCGGTGCGCAGGCGCCGGGCGTGCCGGCGGCGCTGACGAAGGCGGAGTGTCGGTTTGCGCGAGCAGTGGCCAGGCGCAGAAGAAAAATACTAGCCCAGCGAAGCCAAGAGTCTTCCTTAGCATGATTGACCTCTGTTGGTAACAACCCATGTGTGGCCGGGAAGTTCTCAAGGAATTGTAGCGCAGGGGATGTGGAGAAGACAGCCAGGCAGGCTCCAAACGGCACTAACGGTGCATGCGCGAAGACGTGCTGCAGTGAGGATTTCGGGGTGTACTTCTGGCGCAGTTCCTCGCGCTGACCGACTCGCGCGCAGGATTGCTGAGAAGGTTTTACGTGCAGTGGCCGTCGGATTGGGCAACGATTCAAACCTTGCCACTGCCAACTCCAGCTATCGCTGGAGATCGCGGTGAGCTTTCCGCCTGCGGCTGGCTTCGCCATGTGGAGGGATTCCCTTCTCGCTCGAAGGGGAACGCGATGCCCACCGAAATGGGAAGATGCTACAATCTTGATTCTGCCCCAGCGAGAATTATCCCACCGTGGGCGCGTAGCTCAATTGGCAGAGCAACTGACTCTTAATCAGTAGGTTGTAGGTTCGATTCCTACCGCGCTCACCATCTTTTCAAGAAGTTAGCGAATTGAGGCTCGATAGAGGTGATGACGATAGTGCGACTTCCAAGTCATAAGTATCTGGAGTCACTCGGAATATCGTTTCAAACCATGACTTTCCCGGCTACGACCGAGAAAGGGGCTCTTTCTGTTGCGCGCGTGCTCGGAGACGCAGTGACCCCCAGACAGGTTATTAAATCTCTCATCTTTGAGACAGGCACTAAGGAGGTCGTCCTGGTGCTGGTGGGTGGAGATCAGAATGTGGTATCCGGATCTCTGAAGAAAGCTGTCGGGGATCGCAATGTGAGAATGGCATCGCCCGAGCGCATTCGTGATGTCTCTGGATACCAGATCGGGTCGATCCCGCCGTTCTCTTGGCAACCGCCAGGGTTTCGAACTATTGTGGATGCATCGCTGCTGGGCGAACCCGTATTGGCAGTTGGTTCGGGGACCTGGGGAAACGAAATCCTGCTGAGCCCTGCGGATTTGGTGCGCGCCGCATCGGCGCAAGCCGCGAATCTCACTGGCAGCGATTTGCCAGCGCAGGTTCTGCCGGCGGCCATCGAGACTCCCGTTCAATCTAAGACTCATTCCCCCGCTGCTCCTGCGGCTACTGAAACTCCTGCTATTGAAATTCCGGCTGGCATGGAGATTTCGAAGTTGCACTTGCACATTGGGGCTGAGGTGTGCGTCCGGGGCTGGCTAAGTAATAAGAGGTCTTCGGGCGGCATGGTTTTCCTTGAGCTCCGGGATGGTTCGGGGTTTGTGCAGGCCGCTGTGGAAAGGTCCTCGGTAAACGAAGAATGCTGGGCCACGGCGCAGACAATGACTCGCGAATCGTCATGCCTGGTGCGGGGCGTCGTCAAAGCCGAGGAGCGAGCCCCGACTGGCATAGAGCTCAATGCCTCCCATGTCCAGACGGTTCAGATCGCGGAAAACTTTCCTATTGGACGAAAGGAGTATGCCCCCGATTTCCTATTCAACCTTCGCCATTTGCACGTACGGTCGAAGCAGCCGTGGGCCATCCTGAGGATCAGAGACGAGGTTTTCCATCGATTTACCGAATTTCTGCGGAATGATGGATACACGCGTGTCGACACGCCGATCCTGCAACCAACCCATTGCGAGGACAGCACCCAGTTGTTTCAGGTCGACTATTTCGGCGATCCCATGTACTTGAGCCAGTCCGGCCAGCTCTATCTCGAAGCGCTGCTGCATGGATTGGGGAAGGTCTACGATTTCGGTCCAGTCTTTCGAGCCGAGCAATCCAAAACGCGCAAACACCTTTGCGAGTTTTGGATGCTCGACTGGGAAACGCCATTCGCCGATCAGAATGCCGCGGAAGACTTTCTTGAAGCAATGATCAAGCATGTCGTAGGCGCCGTGCTGCAGCATCGACGCCAGGAACTCGAGATCCTGAAACGCGACCTGACTGCGCTTCAGCGCGTGCGCGACACCCGGTTCGTCCGGCTGGAATTGCGTAACGCGATAACGATCCTCAACGACAAGTATCAGATGGTTCTGGCTGGTGACGATGACTTGAGCGCTGAGGCAGAGGAGAAACTGGGCGAACACTTCGGTGTACCTGTGTTCGTGAAGAACTATCCCTATTCGACGAAAGCGTTTTACATGAAGCACTATCGCGACGCAGAAGGCGTGGAACGTGCGATTTGCGCCGACCTCATCGCGCCGGAGGGTGCTGGCGAGATCGCGACATGTGCCGTGCGCGAGAGCAGCTACGAGAAGCTGGTTGGCAATCTGCGAGATCGAGGCCAATCGACGGAGGAGTATTCCTGGTATTTGGATGTACGCCGATACGGCGGAATACCGCACGCAGGCGGTGGCATTGGTCCTGAGAGAATTGTTCGCTGGCTCACCGGAATTCACCACATTCGCGAGACGATTCCGTTTCCCCGTACTTTGGTGCGGCGGCTGCCTTGAAATCCATCCAGCCTGAGTGGACGCTCAAATTCAAAGATATTTCGGCGAAGAACAGGCCTCACACATTTTAGATATCCGATTGCTTCCCACAGTCTGGCAATTTCTCCGCAGTAAGCGTAACATCTTGGCTCCGAAGGGATGGGCAACATGATCTTAGGCATGACGACATCGACATTCACGCTCGTGCATGTGTTGTTGAGCCTGGCGGGCATCGCCACTGGATTCATTGTCGTGTATGGGTTGCTTACGGGGAAACGGTTCAACCGCTGGACCGCTGGCTTTCTGGTGACCGCCGTCTTGACCAGCGTGACCGGTTTTCTCTTTCCCGTCGAGCACCTTTTGCCGTCACATGTGATCGGCATCATATCGCTCGTAGTGCTGGCGGTTGCGATTCTGGCGCGCTACGCTCTTCACCTGGCCCGCGCTTGGCGCTGGATCTACGTGGTCTGCGCCGTGTTCGCGCTCTACCTGAATGTTTTCGTTGCGGTGGTGCAGTCGTTTCTGAAGGTGCCGGCTTTGAAAACGTTGGCTCCGACGCAGAAAGAGCCGCCATTCGTGGTTGCTCAACTCGCGGTTATGGCGCTTTTCATTGTGCTGGGTATTTTCGCGGTCAAGAAGTTCCGCACCGAGCCGGTCGCCACTGTCGAATCATGGAGGAATTCCAAAGCGTCTTGAACCGATGTCGTAAATCTGCATTCGCCCAGAAGCTCGGATGCTGAATATTGATTTGTGTTTCGAGAGAGCAGCGCCTGAGCTATCCCGCCCGATTGAGCTCGGCCTTCGCACCCTCGGCCGCTGAGCAGATATAAACATCCGGCTTAATTCCTACCGCCTGTTGGTAGCGAACTGAGATTCGATCGGCAAAAGCCTCGGCCTCGGTTTCTTCCACCAGATTCAGAGTGCATCCACCGAATCCGCCGCCGGTCATGCGCCCGCCGTGGTAGCCCGGGAGACCTTCGGCGAGTTCGACCATGATATCCAGTTCGCGGCAACTGACTTCGTAAAGGTCGCGAAGACTGCGGTGCGACTCTCGCATCAGCTTTCCAAAACCGCTCAAATCTCCGGCACGCAGGCAGCGAGCGCTCTCGCGCACCCGTTCATTTTCCTCCACCACATGACGGCATCGCTTGTAGATTGTTTCGGGAAGATCTTGCGAGTGCTGAACCAGCTGATGGAGCGAAATGTCGCGCAGAGCACGGATACCCGGATACCACCCAGCCAGGATTCTCACCCCTTCCTCGCATTCCTTGCGGCGCTGATTGTATTCCCCGCTGGCGTGCTGGTGCTTGACCATCGTGTTACAAACCACCATGCGAACCGTATCTGGAATGGAAATGAGCTCGAAATCGAGCGAGCGGCAGTCGAGCAGCAGGGCGTGTCCCGCCTTTCCCAGGCATGCGACAAATTGGTCCATGATGCCGACGCGGGCGCCGATAAAGGCATTTTCGGTATGCTGGCAGAGCTTCGCCACCTCCGCTAACGGGAGAACCGTCCCATTCAGGCTCATGAGAGCCAGCGCGCTGGCGACTTCAATGGCCGCCGAAGAGCTGAGCCCAGCGCCGATCGGGATCTCGCTGTGCACCAACAGGTTTGCGCCCTGTGGAGCGTGTCCGGTCTGCTGTAAGACGACCGCGATCCCGAGAACATAGTCACACCAAGCTCCGGTGGCTTGCTGAGGCAGGTCATCGAGATCAAATTCAAAGGACTCAGGAAAGTGCTGGGACCGAATCAGCAGCTTGCGTTCGGGGCGACGAGATATGGCTACGCGAGTGCGAAGACCGATCGCACTCGGCATGACGAAACCCTCATTGTAGTCGGTGTGCTCGCCGATTAAATTGACACGGCCAGGCGCGCTGAAGATAGTGGGTTGCGCGCCGAACATGCTGGTGAATCGCCGGGCCAATTCTTTCGACGCCATTTTTGATCTTCGTCCCGTTGAAACTCTTGCCAATCAGGTGGAAATGCTGCGATGAAAGAACTCGAGTGCAAGAGACTACATTTGAAGCAAGACCATAAAGCTGGAATCTGCAGCGTGTCAACCCCTAGCCACCAGAGCTCCCGCGCACCACCTTGGAATCGGAACCGATTCCCACATGCTCGTCGGCAAGGCCATCTTTGGAGGAACCGATCCCTGCGTCATCACTGAACCCTCTGGTGCCGACTTGATCCCTTCTGCGCTCGCGAAACGTTCTAGCGTGATAGGGCCGATCTTGGATGGCTCGCTCCCGACCGCATCTTCCACAATTGTGCAAATGATTGCTCATTTGGGTGCGTTTCTATTGATAACACAATACTTCGGCCACGCAGATTTGGAATCGAGATTGCTTGTAGTCACGGTGGAATTACCGCAGCGCACGCGATAAGCTCTGATTTTCGGGAAACGCCGGTGCGCACAGAAGATCGTCTACTCCTCCAGATTTGGATAACCGCCATGAAAACCATATTATTTGCGTTATGTTTTCTTTGCGCCACCGCCGCCGCCGTTGGGCAAGCAGCAGGCTCGTTAAGCAACGTGGCTCAACCCACTCAGATTCCCAGCCATCCAGAACACGCTATGCAGCACTCGATGGGGCAAGAGCAGAACCTCCTGGAGCATTCTGACTATAGCTATGCTCAGGGTGAAAGGCCGCTTTGGGAGTTCGGACCAGTGTCGCGCCCTGTGCCTTTGGGCGATACAGCGCGCATGCTGCGAAAAGAGCACGCCACGGCGAAAAAATCTGAAGTCATCTGGGTGAACTAGATTTTAGACCCCTAGATCGGGACGGCGGACGCAATGTTCACGGTCCGGTGCCGCTCTGCTTAGCCGAGGTTCGCACAAAACCGGTCGCCTAGTTGCGAAGATCTTTCAGGCTCAGATCGTCGACGGAAACACCCATCAACGCGAAATTACGGGGCAGCAGCTTCGCTCGCCACGTTGAAGAGAGCCGGGAACAACTTACGCTTGGTGAGATCGCCGGCGGCTCCGAACAACACGAATACGCACGGCCTCGCAGCTTTGTCGGCAGATTCCGTGGTTACTTTCCTGCCCGGACGGCGCGTGTGGGTTTACCAGTTTTAGCAACGGGTACCCCTACCCCCCCACCCTATTAGAATCATCGAGTTAGGTGGGAAACTCGGCGCAAAATATAGTTGTCAAAGAACTTAGAGGCAAAATATTTCAAACAAAGGAGTTAGGGGGACGACTCCTGGTCGGGATCGCCGTTGCTGCCGGCTCGGCTGTACTGCCCCTGCCTTGGCAATAATGGAGCAGAGTGAGAGCCTGGCGCAAGGTTAGATGTCACAGCGAGCTGTGAATTTCTTTCAGACGGCACCGACAAAATCTCTTGACGTCGGCAGCGTCGTTACCCAGCCTTCAAAAACCGCGCAGGGTGGGCATCCTCAGTGCGATGACGTGTGCCTTCAACGCAGATTTCAGACACTACCCTCCGGTGTGCCGACTTTGACCAGACAAGTTGCTATGATATTCGGTCGCGCTGTTATCGTAGTTTGCTGTTGCCGTAGGGCACTTGGAGGCAGGCCATTTTCGTACTCGGCATTGACGTTGGGACGGGAGGCACGCGGGTCCTGATTTTGGACGAGCGCGGGTATGTTCTCGCCTCGGCCACTGAGGAACACGCGCCTTTCGCGTCGCCACAGATTGGCTGGGCAGAGCAGAGTCCGGAAGATTGGTGGCGCGCTTGCTGCGCTGCTGTGCCAAAAGCGATCGCAAAGGCAGGCATGGGCGCCAACGACGTAGCGTGTGTTGGATTTTCCGGCCAGATGCACGGTGCGGTCATGCTCGACGAGCGTGGGCAGGTCGTGCGTCCGGCGTTGATCTGGTGCGACGTTCGCACCGATCGGCAATGCCGCGAGCTGACCGAAAAGATTGGCGCCGAGCGGCTGATTCAGGCCACATGCAATCCCGCGCTTGCCAATTTCACGCTGACCAAGCTGCTGTGGGTGCGTGAGAATGAGCCAGAGAACTGGGCGCGCGTGCGGTCGGTGATGTTGCCGAAAGACTATGTGCGTTTCCGCCTGACCGGCGAGCGCGCCATCGACATGGCAGATGCGTCGGGAACGTTGCTGCTGGATGTCGCGCACCGGAAGTGGTCGCAGGTGATGCTCAATGCGGCCGAGATGGATGAACGCCTTCTTCCCAAGTTGTTTGAGTCTCCAGACGTGTGCGGGAAAGTCTCTGTCGCAGGTGCGGCGGCCGCGGGGTTGCGGCTAGGAACTCCTGTGGTTGCCGGAGCCGGCGATCAGGCCGCGGGTGCAGTCGGCATGGGAATTGTCGCGCCGGGAGCGGTGAGCGCAACCATCGGCACTTCGGGCGTGGTGTTTGCCGCCACCGACCGTCCCGCGCTCGAACCCAAAGGCAGATTACACACTTTTTGCCACGCCATTCCCGGACGATGGCACGTGATGGGGGTTACCCAGGCTGCGGGTTTGTCGCTGCGCTGGTTCCGTGATCAATTCGGCGCAGGCCGTGACGATGGCCGAGATCCTTACGAGCGCCTCAGCGACGAGGCCGCTACCGTTGCTCCGGGCTGCCAGGGACTGTTGTGGACTCCCTATCTGATGGGCGAGCGCACGCCGCATCTTGATCCCCTGGCGCGGGGAGCGCTGGTTGGCCTGACCGCATCGCACACCCGCGCCCACGTGATTCGCGCCATTCTTGAAGGCGTGGCTTTCAGCCTGCGCGATACGTTTACTCTGTTCGACGAAATGAAAGTAGAGGTGAACGGCGTTCGACTCGGCGGTGGTGGCGCGCGTTCTGCGCCGTGGCGCCAGATTCAGGCGGACGTTTATGGACGCGAAGTAGAAATCGTCGAAGCCGAAGAAGGTGCGGCGTACGGTGCCGCAATCTTGGCTGGAGTGGGCGCGGGAATTTGGAAGTCAGTAGACGAAGCTTGCGCGGCGACAATCCGCGTGGCAACGACGGTCAAGGCGAAGCCAGAGGTTGTGAGTGTAATGAACACGAGCTATGCGGCATACCGGAAGGTCTATCCGGCTACGCGCAGTATCATGGCCTCGTAGACGCGCGTGGTTTCACGAGTGCCACGAACGTCCCAGATGTAGCCCTCGGCTCTTAGCTGACAGCTTTATTCCGGAACTGCCGCAGCCCGGCGGCAAGCAGCAGCGCATCAAACGCTGTTAATGCGATTAAGACCGCCAGCAGCGAAAGATGCGGAAACTGAGGCACCAGCGTTCCGCGCAGCCCCTCGCTGGCATACACCAGGGGATTGATCAGCACGATTTTTTGCAAGATGGGGAAAGAGTTGAGCGCGCTCCAAGGATAGTACGTGCAGCCAAAAAAAATCATCGGTGTCAACACCATGCTGAACATCAGCCCGATGTGGTTCTGATTGATGCTGCACCCCAAGGTAAGACCGCCGCAGGCCGAGAACAGGGATACCAACACGGTGACGCAGGCGAAGGTCACCGGTGCATGCAGGTTGAAATTGACGCCGGGCCTTAAGATCAACCATGCTGCGGGAATCACTACCAGGCCCGCGATCAAGGCTTGCAGGGCGCCAGCAAGCACTTTTTCAACCGCGACCCAGGAAATTTCCATCGGCGCCAGCAGGCGGTCTTCAATTTCGCGCGTGAACTGAAATTCGGCGATCAACGGCATGGCCACAGCCCACACGCCGGTGAACACCATGCTGATGGCGATGATGCCGGGAAGCAGCAGGCTTTTATAGGCTTCCGGCATGTAACCGCTGCGGACCATGACGCGGCCGAAAATAAAGACGAACATCAATGGCTGAAGAAAGGTTTGTAACATCAATACCATGAAGTTGCGGCGGGCGACATGGGCATCGCGCGCCAGCATGGCGAAAAACGTCTTCCAGTTCATTCCCGCAGGCTCCTTCCGGTGTGGTGCAGAAACAAATTCTCGAGGCTGGGCTCGGAGATGTGTACGTCGAGCAACTCGACGCTCGTCGACACCGCCAGGGTGGCGATCTCGGGAATCAACGAACCGCCGCGGTCCGCGTATAGATCGGTGCCGCTATCCTGGTTGGCGCGCACCTCTCGTACGCCCGCTAGAGACTGCAGCCGCTGCAGGAATTCGGGAGTGTGGTGGCCGAAGCGCAGGCGCAGCAGAAACCCGCCGGGCACGGAACTCTTCAACTCTGCCGGTGTGCCCAGTGCGATGTTGCGTCCGTGATCGATGATGGCGAGGCGATGGGCGAGAGCGTCGGCTTCTTCCATGTTGTGCGTGGTCAGCAGGATTGTCTTCCCGCTCTTGTTGTATTCGCGAATGATCTCCCACAANNCGCTGCATCATGCCGCCGGAGAATCCGCGCACCATTTGATCTGCGCGGTCTTGCAGCTTGAAGCGGTCGAGCAACGCTTCGGCGCGCTTGCCCCGCTCCAGCGAATCAAGCCCGAAATACGCGCCATGGAACACAAGAATCTCTCGCGCGGTAAGAGAAAAGTCGAGGTTGGGACGCTGCGCTACAACTCCGATCAGGCGTTTGACGGCAACCTGTTCTTTCCACACTTCGTGCTCACCAATCCATGCCTGTCCAGCAGTCGGACGCACCCGCGTCGTGAGAATCCCAACGGTAGTCGACTTACCCGCGCCGTTGGGCCCCAGCAGGCCGAAAACCTCGCCCGGGAAAATATCAAGTGACAGGCCATCGAGCGCGACGATCTCCGGCTTGGGTTGTTTCTTTTGTTGGCCGCGCGCTGCGGGCGCACCGGAGCCTCCGCCCGCGCCGAATGGGGGCGCCGAAGTGTAGACCTTTCGCAGATCTTTAGTGCGAATGCCAATCATGCCTGGGACCCTAAGGTTTCTCGATCTGGACCGGTGCGAAAATTGCCAGCCCAGTATAATCGACAGTCTTCGATTCTATGCAAGTCCGGCTTAGCTCATGGATTCAAGTCTTGGTGGCTGCGGTGATGTGTGCACCGTTCGCGCCTGCGCAATCTCAAGCGCTTCAGGCTACGGCGCCGCAGACGACTGTGCCCCAGTTTGAAGACATTGCTCAGAAAGCTGGGCTAACCGTCCCGCACATTTCCTCGGCCGACAAGAAATACATCGTTGAATCCATGAGTGGCGGCGTGGGCCTGATCGATTGCGACAACGACGGCAAGCTCGACATCATCACCGTCAACGGATCTACGGTGCAGCGCTATCGTGCGGGCGGCGATCTGATGATCACGCTCTATCATCAGGACACTGATCCTAAGAATACTGACCCCAAGAACAAAGACTCCAAGGATACCGACATCAAGTTCACCGACATTACGAAATCAGCGGGCCTCACTCGCAAAGGCTGGGGCATGGGCGTTGCCGTAGCCGATTACGACAACGACGGCCTGCAGGATATTTACGTTACCGGCTACGGCGGCAACGCGCTGTATCACAATCTGGGCAATTGCAAGTTCGAAGATGTGACAGACAAGGCCGGAGTGGGCGCGGGAGGATTCAGCACAGGCGCGGCCTGGGCCGACTATGACCGCGACGGCAAGGTGGATCTTTTCGTCTCGCGCTACGTGCATGTGGACATCGATAATTTGCCGCAGTTCGGCAACGATCCGCGATTTTGCCGTTTCAAGGGAGTGCTGGTGCAATGCGGGCCTTGGGGGATGCCTGGCGAATCGGATTTGCTATTTCATAACAAAGGCGACGGCACATTCGAGGAAGTTTCCAAGAAGGCCGGCGTGGACGATCCGCATCGTTATTACGGCTTGGGAGCGACTTGGGGCGATTACGACAACGACGGCTGGCCCGATCTTTATGTTGCCAACGACGCGGGGCCGAATTTTCTGTACCACAACAAGCACGACGGAACGTTTGAGGATGTGGGGTTGCTCTCCGGGGTTGCGCTGAGTGGCGACGGCCTGCAGCAAGGTTCGATGGGCGTGGATTGGGGCGACTATCTTCACGAAGGCCGCTTGTCGATGATTGTGACGAATTTCGTGGAACAAGGTTCGACGCTCTATCGCAACCTTGGCGACGATTCATTTGCCGATGTCAGCGTGCGGGCCAAGATCATGAAGCCGACCTATCCCTTCGTGAGTTGGGGCACGGCATTCTTTGATATGGATAACGATGGCTGGCTCGACTTGTTCGTGGCCAACGGCCACGTCTATCCGCAGGTAGATACGATTCCCGGTGGCACGCCCTACCGGCAACCGATGCTGCTGTTCCGCAATCATCGCGACGGAACCTTTGACGACGTTTCTTCGGCGTTCGCGAACATGCCGCCAGAATCAAGGCGGGGCGCGGCTTTTGGCGATATTAACAACGATGGCAACGTCGATATTGTGGTCCTGAATGTGGGTGAACCGCCATCGCTGCTGCTGAATCGCAACGACAGTGCGAATCACCGAGTGCTGTTCAAGCTGGTGGGAACGAAAAGCAACAAGGCCGCCATTGGTGCGCGGGTGACGGTGAAGGCGGGCACGCTGGTGCAGTTCAACGAAGTGCGCGGCGGAGCCAGTTATCTCTCGCAGAATGACCTGCGATTGCATTTTGGTTTAGGCGCGAATGACAAGATGGGCGAGGTAAGCATTCGCTGGCCGAATGGCGAAGCGGAAGTTCTGCGAGACGTGCCCGCGGATTTCATTTACACGGTGGTCGAGGGCGCGGGAATTCAGCAGAAGGTCGCGCTGCCAGCTTTGCCGAGAAATGGAGTCAATGAGTGAAATGGCGATTTAACGCCAATCTGCCCAGAGCCGCTGCGCTACACTGTCATCCCCTCGGGAAAAAACCGTGAAACGAAGACTATAAGAAACGGTTATCCGCGTAGAGTGTGGGGTTTCTGCGCTCGTTCACGCAACTCCCGGCGCGACTACCCCTCGTTTTGCTGGCAGAAGCGCTAACAGGACAACTCCGATCACAAGGAATACGATCACATCAGTAAAGTTCCGGTGGACGCCGTGAATCCACGCTTCCACGGTTTGAATAGCCATCACCACGCCATGGGAGATGTTCCACCAAGCTGCTAGAGCAATCATCGAGCGATGCTCAGATGGTCTCCTTGCGGCCATGAGTAGAAAGATCCCTACCGGAATAAAAAAGCTCAGAAACATCGGTTCGATCTCGTTCTTCCGCTCCAAAAGCCAGCTGGAATGCCGCAGATCCGTATATAGAAAATAAATTAGGGCCAGATTGAACAGCCCCACGATCACCAGGACGATCTGTGTTAGGCGTTCTCTTTTCACATTGACCTCATTTGAGCGAATTTTGTTGCGAGCGCGGCAGCGGCTCACGCAGAGGATTCACACAAAACTAGCACGCAGGACAGGAAAGCAAAAACAAAATCTGCAATGACGCTGCCGATCCATCGCGTGGAGATACTCAAACCACAGTCAACTGTCGTGAACAGGCGATTTCACGTTTTGACCGTGGTCATTGAGCGTAACCGCGACATTTCGCCAACTATAGGGCTGCGTCAGTTTGGGCCGATAGATGGGCGCGATCGAGAAGTGAACGATTGGTCAGGGTCTGTGCGATTGCGAGGCAGAGGCAGAACACGCCCAAGATGAGGGTAAATGGGGATGCGTCCTTACTGCTTGGCGTTAAAAAGTGCGCGGGCAGATTCGCGCGAAAGTTGAGGGCGGTCGTCTGAGCTATAAAGAGGGCAGTAAGAAAGCCCAAATGTCGGCGGACAAGGCGGGGAAGCTGGCGACGGACAACGGGACATGAAAGCAGGAACGGCTGGGCACCATTACGATTGCGGCTAAAGGTGTAGAGAGCGACGGCTAGATTTGGCGAGCCCACGAAATTGCATACGGTCCCGCGGCAGAATAAGTTTCAGCAGATTTTTCGCAGAGTTCTCCAGTTCTCCCAAAGGGCGGAAGAGAAAACCCCTGGAGGACAGGTGGTCTTGCGAGTACGCGGGTCAACCGGCTCGTTGGGCAAACTGACATTGCAAAGAGATTGTGGCGTCAGTTGGCGCTATCAGGCCATTACACTCACCGGGAATTGCAAGTAGCTAGAGAATCCTCGGCCTCGAACCAAACGGAGGGAGCCCCTCGCCCCGAAAAGATTTCCACAGCTCAACCTTGTGACATCTGACCTTGCGCACAGCCTCCATTTCGTTCCATCATTGTCCCAGCAGAGGAAGTGGACTCAGCAAGTATCGGCAAGGGTCCTCGCGGTCAAAAATCGGCCCGTAAGTCCCATGCTTTTCAAGATTTTGACTTATAAGATCTTTGTTATGAGGATTTTGCAAGGAATTTCGCGGTTCGAAGTCTGTAAGTTGCTGATTCTAGATATTTTGACAAATCGAGGGGGNNACCATGGTCTTTACCCAAATGAGTTGCAGAACCATCATGCCGGCAAAGAACGAGAAAACGTAGCCGGGCGGGAAGGCGGTGACCATCTTCGGGAAAAAAGTTGTGAGCAAGGCGGCGAAGATCCAATGCGTGAAACTGCCCAGGGTCTGACCTTCGGCCCGATGACGATTGGGAAATATCTCGGAGATAAATACCCAAATGACTGCTCCCTGGCCGATGGAGTGGGCAGCGATGAAAGCGAAGATGCAAACCGGCACCAGTGAAAGATGATTGGAAAAGAAGGCCCAGGCGACGAGGCCGAGCGAGACGATGTAGCCGAACGAGCCAATATAGAGCAGGGTGCGCCGGCCCAGCCGGTCAATCAGCCAGAGGCCGACAAAGGTGAAAACCAGATTGGTGACGCCGATGCCGATGGATTGCAACAGCGCGGCTTTTGCTCCGAGACCGGTAAGTTCAAATATGCGGGGCGCGAAGTACAAAATTGCATTGATGCCTGAGAGTTGGTTGAAGAAGGCAATCAGGATGGCGAGCATGATCGGCTTGCGAAGACGTCCGGTCCAGAAGTGTCCCGACGATGCCTGCTCCGAGGATGCAGCGATAATCGCATCCGCCTCCGCTGCGATTTCGGTTTTCGAAGCGTCAGGCTCGATTCGTTGCAGCACTTGCAGGCCGGCCTCGCGATTACCTTTCTTGCCTAAGAGCCAACGTGGGCTTTCGGGAAGTCCGATGCAGAACACGGCGTAGAGCAACGACGGAAACGCGGCCACACCCAACATCCAGCGCCACGCGTTCTCGCCGATGCCTGCGAGGAGCGCATTCGAGACGAAAGCGATCAGGATGCCAAAAACAATGTTGAACTGGAACATGCCGGCAAGCCGTCCGCGATACTTCGGCGGTGCGATCTCCGAGATGTACATGGGGGCGACCACGGTAGAGATGCCGATGCCCAACCCGCCGATGACACGCGCAACGATGAACGTAGCAACGTTTGGCGCCAAACCCGAGCCCACCGCACCGGCAAAGTAAAGAACGCCGATCCACAGCAGCGTGGCTTTGCGCCCGAACCGGTCAGCGGGCCAGCCACCGAGCAGCGAACCAACCACGGTACCGTAAAGGGCCGAGGCCATGGCAATGCCGTGCACGCCGGGACTCAGACCCCAAAGCGATTGAATTGTCTTTTCGGCGCCAGAAATAACCACCGTGTCGAAACCAAAAAGAAATCCGGCGAGTGCCGACGTGAGCGACCAGAAGAAGATGCGACCATTCATAAGTGAGTAGAGGCGGTACTTACGAAAAGTGCTGCGAATCACTCGCGATCTGTCCCGTGCTGTACGCGAAGAAGAACTGAAGACTAGAAGCCGAGACCTAGCTCCCCTTGGTCAAAGGATATCCCTTTTCCCGCCAGTCGCGAATGCCGCCGTCCATCGAAATCACGTTCGAGTAGCCCATCTTCTGCAGATTGTCGGCCGCAAGCGCCGAGCGGAATCCGCCGCCGCAGTAAAGCACAATCTCGGCATTGAGATCGGGCACGCGAGCTTCGATGTCGCGTTCGATGATTCCTTTACCCAGGTGAATCGCATCCGGCAAATGGTCTTTGGCGAATTCGCTCTCTTCGCGCACGTCCACCAGAATGAACTTCCCGCCGCGATCCATCTTCTTCTTCACTTCTTCGACGGTGGTTTCGCGCACGCGCTTTTTGGCGTCGTCCACGATCTTCAGAAAGCGGGGAGGATGTTGGTGGGCCATGAACGCTCCTTTTTGTACAGCCGGCCTGCGACCATATCGTACCAAGCCGTGCGAGGATTGTGCATCGTACTTATTGAACATGTGACCGCCAGCTTCGATTAGCATGTTCGATAAGAATGAAACCCGTGGGCGAGAGAAACGCAACCCGGCAGATCGGCCTGGCGCGCGCCTTGTCGAAGCTCGGCTATGGTTCGCGGTCGCGTGCCGCAGAGTTGATCCGCACCGGGTGCGTGAGCCTGAATGGAAAGATCCGGCTTGATCCGGAGACGCCTGTTTCAGGGAAGCATAATCAGATTGCGGTCAATGGGAAACTGGTTGAGCCGCGAGAAATGATTTATCTGATGTTGAACAAGCCACGCGGCGTGGTAACGACAGCCTCCGATGAAAAGGGACGTGGGACTGTATATGACTCGCTTGTCTATGCCCAATATTCTTCAAACGGCAATAATCTTGCGCAAGAACCTATGTCCTGGGTTGCCCCGGTGGGGCGTCTGGATAAGGCCAGCGAAGGATTGCTTTTGCTGACCAACGATTCCGACTGGGGCGCGCGCATTGCCGCTCCGGAGACGCATTTGGAGAAAACCTATCACGTCCAGATCGACACGGTTGCGGATGAAAAGCTCTTACGGTCTTTGACGCAGGGAGTGGTTGCGAAAAACGGAGAGGTGCTCGGCGCGAAGCACGCTCGTCTTTTGCGCCTGGGAGAAAAAAACTGCTGGCTCGAGATCGTGCTCGACGAAGGCAAGAACCGGCACATCCGCCGGATGATGGAAGGATTGGAGGTGGAGGTATTGCGCCTGGTGCGCGTGGCGATCGGTCCGCTGCAACTGGGCGCGCTGGCCAAAGGAGCTTTTCGCCCGCTGACCAAAGAGGAGAAGCGATCGATTGATCGTGCAATGCAAGTACGGAGATCGCATGTGTGACCTGACCTTTCTTTCCGCAGTCTCCATGGCGGAACAAATACGCGGGAGAAAGCTTTCGCCGGTCGAGCTGATTGGGGCGCATTTGGAGCGAATCGAAAAGCTGAATCCGCAGTTGAATGCGTTTGTGCAGGTGGATGCGGAGCGAGCCCGGCACATGGCACAGGATGCTGAAGAGGCGGTCACGAATGGGAAAGCGCTCGGCCCGCTGCACGGAGTTCCCGTCAGCATCAAGAGCTCCATCAGCGTAACAGGCCTGCGCTGCGAAGCCGGAACCCGGCTACGCGCTGGATTCGTCGCCCGGCAAGATGCGCCTCTAGTCACGCGCCTGAAGAATGCCGGTGCAATTGTTCTTGGTATCACCAATACTCCCGAACTTTTGATGGCATGGGAAACCGACAATTTACTTTACGGCCGTACCAACAACCCGTGGAATCTGGAGCGCACGCCCGGCGGATCGAGCGGCGGGGAAGCGGCGGCGATCGCGGCTGGCATGTCCGCGGGCGGCGTGGGTAGCGACGGCGGCGGCTCGATTCGCGTGCCCGCTCACTTCACCGGCATCTGTGGGCTGAAACCCACGCCGGGACGAATCCCTTCCACCGGGCACTATCCCGCCTCGGCAGGGCCGTTTGCATTGCTGGGCGTGGTCGGCCCGATGGCGCGAACTGTTGGCGACCTTAGAGTTCTGTTCGAGGTCATGCAAGGTCCCGACGATGGCGACACATGCGCCGCGCCGGTTCCTTTGCGGTGGCCGGGCGACGAAGAAACCAGGCAACTTAGAGTCGGCTATTTCGAAGACGATGGCCACACGCCGGTTACCTTCGAAACTCGCGCGGCGGTGCGCACCGCGGCACAAGCCTTGCGGCACGCCGGTTTTCAGGTAGAGGCGTTCCGGCCGCAAGGACTCGAGGAGGCGCGCCGGCTATGGCACAAGTTCTTTGTGGTTGCCGGTGGAATGCTGTTGCGGCCAATGTTCAAGGGAAGGGAAGGCGACCTCAGCCCGATTCTCAGGCAGTTTCTCGAATGGTCTGCGGCCCAGCCGCCTCACACAGGAGAGATGTTGCTGGACGCCTGGATCCGCCGCGATGCCGTTCGCGCACAGTTCTTCGCGCAGATGCAACAGTATCCCATCTTGCTTTGTCCGGCTGCGGCGATTCCCGCATTCCGCCACGGCGAACGCAGTTGGCAGATCGACGGCAAAACGGTGGAGTATCTCGACGCATGGAGCTATACGGAATTTTTCAATCTCCTGGGCAATCCCGCCGCAGTGGTTCCAGTCAGCAGTTCGCCCGCAGGCTTGCCCATCGGCGTGCAGATCGTCGGCAGGCCGTGGGCAGAAGAGCAAGTGCTCGCTGTCGCAGCCGCACTGGAAAAAGAATGTGGGAGCTCGAAGTCCCCGCCAATCTCCTGAAAGTCTCGCTGCGTGCGACTCCCTCTGTGTTCTCTGTGTCCTCTGTGGTTAAATCTTAGTCGAATGACTCCGCGAATTTCAGTCGCTCTCGCCGGCATGGTTTTGGCCGCATTTGGCCTCTTTGCCACCGCGCCCCGAACTCAATCCCCGCAAGCAGCGGTAAGGTCCGCCAATCCTGTCGAGGCCGCGCGCCTGAACAATCTCGGCGCTGCCTATATGAACCAGCAGCTTTTCGAGAAAGGCCTCAAGTCCTTCCAGCAAGCGGCGGCACTCGATCCCAAGCTGACGATCGCGCGGCTGAATGAAGGCATCGCCTTCTTAAACTTGCAGAAGATTGACGAAGCCAAAGCCGCGCTCGAAGATGCTCTCAAGCAGGATCCCAAGAATCCGAATGCGTGGTACAACCTCGGTCTGCTCGCGAAAAATACCGGAGATGCTCAGGCCGCGATTGAAGCCTTTCGCCACGTCGTCGAGATCGATGCGAACGACGCTGACACCTGGTATTTCTTGGGCACGGCCTATGTGCAGGCCAAACAGTTTCCGCAGGCCATCGAGTGCTTCCAGCACGCACTGCAACTCAATCCGCTGCACGCCTCCGCCGAATTCGGATTGTCGCGCGCCTACCAGCAATCCACTGACATCGACCATGCGCGTGAGCACCTGAAAAAATTCCAGTACATCACGCAAAACAAAATCGGCGCGCCCATGAGCCTGGCCTATGGCGAGCAGGGCCATTATTCGCGCGCGGTGGAGTCGCCGTCAGCGGTGTTGAAAGCGCCCGCGCCGATCAAGGTGAGGTTTGTGGATGTGACGAGGGAAGCAGGGATTGCAGGCAAAGGTAGCGGCAGCGAGGCCACTGACATGGCGGCGTTTCTAGGTCCTGGTGCGTGTTTTCTGGACTTCTACGGGGACGGGCACCCTGATCTGTTTGTTGCCGACCGCGGACCTGAAGGCGGTCTCGCTCTTTATCACAACTTGGGCAACGGAAAATTCGAAGACGTAACGAGGAAGGTGGGGCTCGATCCTACACAACACGCAATCGGTTGCACGGCAGGTGACTATGACAACGATGGCGCCTCGGATTTGGCCGTGAGTTTCAATGGGCGGATTCTCCTGCTGCACAACGAGAAGAATGGCACTTTCAAGGATGTGACGGACGCCGCTGGGATCAAGAGCCCTGGCTTCAATGTGGGGTTGACTTTCGTTGATTACGACCACGATGGAGACCTAGACCTGTACGTCACTCGTTACGGCAACGAGCCCGAATCCAGTCCACACCAACCCCCGACGCGGCCGCACGTGATTGGGTCGAATGTTATGTGGCGCAATAACGGCAACGGCACATTTACTGACGTCACCGAATCCGTCGGCCTCAAGGGAACCGCACCAAGTCTCGCTGCCGTCGGCACGGATTACAACAACGATCGCGCCGTCGATATCGCTGTCACAGGCTGGAAGGTTTTCACCATAGGCAGCTCGATTTATGAGAACCCACGCGAGGGAAAATTCCTGGAACGTGAGCTCTGGTCCCGTCCCATGCCGTGGTCAACTGCTGGCATTGCGATCCTCGATTTCGATCACGACGGCTGGATGGACATCGCGTTTACTCACTTCGACGGTCGAGGTATTTCTCTCTGGCGCAACAATCACGGCAAGAGCTTCGAGGAAGTGAAACTTCCCGAGACGAATTGGGTCCGCGCTTTCGGCATTGCCGCCATCGACTACGACAACGACGGCTGGGTCGATCTGGTCGCGGTCGGCGAAACCAAAGACGGCAAGGGCGAAGTCCGCCTGTTCCGCAATCTCGGGGCGGATGGTTTCAAAGACGTCACCGCCGACGTTGGTCTCGACAAGATTCAACTCAAAGAGCCCCGCGCCATCATCACCGGCGATTACGATGGCGACGGCGCGACGGATCTGCTGATTACGCAGAATCACGGTCCCGCCGTGCTGTTGCGCAATGAAGGCGGCAATCAGAATCACTGGCTGCGCCTCGCGCTCAAGGGATTGAACGATAACAAGAGCGCCATCGGCACCAAGGTTGAAGTCTTCGCCGGCGGCAACCGGCAGAAGTTTGAGATCTACGGCTCAAACGGTTATCTCGGCCAGAATTCGCCATATCTCACCGTTGGCCTGGGCGACGCGAAAGAGGCCGACATCGTTCGTATGCTGTGGCCGACCGGCGTTTTGCAGGATGAAATCAACGTTGCCGGCGACAAGCAACAGGATATCCTCGAGATCGACCGCCGCGGCAGTTCCTGCCCTACGCTGTTTGTCTGGAACGGCGAGCGTTACGAACTCGTCGCCGACATGCTGGGCGCGGGCGTCGTTGGACACTGGATTGGTCCCGGCCAGCGCGACATTCCGCGGCCGCTCGAGTACATCAAGATCGATCGCAACGCCATTCGCGAGAAAGATGGCAAGCTCAGCTTCCGTTTCATGGAGCCGCTGGAGGAAGCCGTCTATCTCGATCAGGCGCGCGTGTTGGCGGTCGATCATCCGGACGAGATCGACGTTTACCCTAACGAATATTTCGCGTCGAACCCGCCGTATCCGGAGTTCAAAGTCGTCGTCAGCCGCGATGCCAAACCTCCGGCTGGTGCGTGGGATGAACACGGTCACAACGTATTGCCCGACCTGCTGGCGCATCACTACTTCGGCGATTTTGCGCTCACGCAATTCCAGGGCTTCGCCAAGCCGCACCGCCTGATCCTCGATCTGGGCGAGCCTTACCGCGGCGGCCCGCTGTGGCTGCTGCTGCATGGCGAGGTCGAATATTTTTCGGCGAACAGCATGTACGCGGCGTCGCAGGCGGGCGTGCAGGCGATTTCTCCTTACGTCCAAGCGCTGGTTGAGAATGAAAAAGGCGCGAACGGCAAATGGGTACGTGTTGTCGACGATATGGGGTTCCCCGCCGGCGGGCCGCGCACCATGACCGCCGATCTCAGCGGCAAACTGCCGCCGGGCACGCGAGAAATTCGCATCACCACCAATCTGCAAATTTATTGGGACAGTATTCTGATAAACCGAACGTCTCAGAATTCTAAAGATAGCGATAACCAGAGCCTGCGCCTGACGCCGGTTCCGCTGGTCCACGCCGATCTGGAATTCCATGGATTTCCGCTGAAGATCGAAGGCACGCCTCCGGGCAACGTGCAATACATTTATGAGAAGACAAGTGCGACCGGGCCTTACACGCGTCCGGCAGGAACCTACACCCGCTACGGTGATGTGTTGCCGCTGCTGACCGCGACCGACGACAAGTTTGCGGTATTTGGCTCGGGCGACGAAGTGCGGCTGGACTTCGATCCATCAATTTTGCCCGCGCTACCCCAGGGCTGGGTACGCGATTATTTTTTCGCGGCCAACGGCTATGAGAAAGACATGGACTTCTACGCCGCCGAAGGCAACTTCGTAGCGCCGCTGCCGTTCCTCAGGATGGGAGATTATCCGTATGCGCCGGGTAAATCGTTCCCGCTCGACGATGCGCACGTGAACTATCTTCTCGAATACAACACGCGGCACATGTCAGGGAACGAGCAGCGCGGGTATTGGTTTGATTACGCCAAGTGATCCCGGTCGTGGCGAGAAATCTCCGGCCCGACGGTAGTGTCTTAAACTAAGACAGCACCGGCCCGACAACTACGTTGTTGACAGCTATAGAATCGTTTTAATATTGACATTTTCGCCCTCCGCATAATCCAATAGGCGGACTCATGGAAACCACGTCCGCCGAAACGGTATCTTCATCCGCACCGCGCCTGCGCCGCACGCTCACCCTTTGGGATCTGATCCTTTACGGCATCATTGTCATCCAGCCCACGGCGCCCATGCCGGCCTATGGAGTTTTCAGCAACGCCGGTCAGGGGCACGTGGTTACCTCGATCCTGATTGCTATGGTCGCCATGGTGTTCACCGCGATGAGTTATGGCCGCATGGCGCGAGTATATCCCAGCGCCGGGTCGGCTTATACCTATGTGGGGCGCGAGTTGCATCCCTCGCTCGGCTACGTGACCGGCTGGAGCATGACCATGGATTACATTCTCAATCCGTTGATCTGCACCATCTGGTGCGCGAAGGCGATGGCCGATCTGCTGAGCGGTACACGATACCAGATTCCTTACCCAGGCCTGTTGTGGCCGTTGTTTTTCGCCACATTATTCACGCTGCTCAACCTTCGTGGAGTGCAGACTTCAGCTCGCATCAATAAAACTTTGTGCGCGATCATGGGAGCCGTGATCCTGGCGTTCTTCTGGTACACCATTCGCTACATCTTTCATCTGCCGCAGTTTCCCGAGGTATATTTTCTGCGTCCGTTCTACAACCCGCAAACGTTCACCATCAACCGCGTATTTCATGGAACGTCAGTGGCGGTGCTCACTTACATTGGGTTCGATGGCATTTCCACTCTGTCGGAAGAGGTCGAGAACCCTAGACGGAACATTTTTCTGGCCACCGTTCTGGTCTGCGTCATTACCGGTTTTTTGGCCGCGGCCGAGGTTTACGGCGCTCAATTGTTGAGCCTCCAACGTTTCGGTAAGGACTTTGGTATCTTCTCGCAATTTGGAGACGAGAACGTATTCAGCCACGTTGCGGGGATTGCGGGCGGTGTTCTTATGACTAAGGTCATTAGTCTCACGCTGCTGATCGCGACCATCGGCTCCGGTATGGGATCGCAACTGGGCGCGGCGCGCCTGCTTTACGGCATGGGGCGCAGCGGCGCAATTCCCAAGAAGTTTTTTGGAGCCATCCATCCCAGAACGCGAATTCCCGCTAACAATGTGGTTTTTGTCGGTGTGATTGCGCTGATTGGAGCCTTTCTCATCAGCTATGACGACGGCGCTAACCTGCTCAACTTCGGCGCGCTCATCGCGTTCATGGGCGTCAATCTGGCGGCGCTTACGCACTACTACATTCGGGGCAACGATCGCACTCTGGGGCAATTGATTCCGCCGGTGCTCGGGTTCATCATCTGCTTTCTCCTTTGGATCAGCTTGAGCCCGAAGGCTAAAGTCTTCGGGGCGATCTGGATGGTGGTGGGCATCGCTTATGGAGCCTGGAAAACTAGAGGGTTCCAGAGTGATCTGGTGAATTTCGATGTGCCGCCAGAGGAAGGACAGAGTAAAGACGGATAGCGTATTGTCGCTGGTTGAATTAGGATCGGGCGAATGCGAAATTGAAATCAGAGGAGAACAGAGTGTTAGGTTCAATCAACATCGTTGCTTTCGTTCCCACCAAAGACTCTGACAAGGCGAGAGCGTTCTACGAAGGCGTGCTGGGACTTCGCTTTGTCAAAGACGATGGCTTTGCGGTTGTGCTCGACGCCAACGGAATCATGGTGCGCGTGGCGAAAGCCCCAGATTTCAAGCCGGCGCAGTTCACCATTCTGGGCTGGCAGGTCCCCGATATTGAGAAGATCGTTCTCGGCTTGCAGAACAAAGGAGTGCACTTCGAGATCTTCGGTTTCTTCAAGCAGGATGATCTCGGAATCTGGACCGCACCCAGCGGTGACAAAGTTGCCTGGTTCAAAGATCCCGACGGAAATATTCTTTCGGTCTCACAGCACGTTTGATAGGAATTGGGAATTTGGTAATTGCGCAATTTCATCGCCTAATCGAAACGTCCGGATTCTAAATTACTCGATTACCGGATTCCACAATTACAAATTCTCTTCATTCGACGTTCCATCCGCTGACTTCGACCACCGCTTTAGCCGTTCCTAATTCGCTGGCGCGGTAGGTGGCTGTGACTTCGCGCTTTTCGCCGGGCAGCAGAGAGATGTAATTGTCTTCCCACACCACCGGCAAAATCTCTTCGCCGTTGGCGCCTCTGTCGACCTTCAACCGAACGAAGAACGCCAGACTCTTGCTTGGATTTTCTATGGTAACGTGCGTGACGACTTGTTCGCCCTCGCGCTCGGTGCGGTCGACAACTTTAAGTTTTACCTTCGGCAGATGTGCGAGAGCAGTGTAGTCAGCGAAAGAATCGGTCGGCGTCGTCCACCAGTTCGACTTCGCCCAATCGAGCGTTTCCGGCTTGGTCGACAGCCAGTAGAAATTCGAGCCCACCAGCTTTCCCGAAGAATCGGCAAGCCGCAGCACGACGAAGTATGTGGTGCTAAGGCCCTGAATATCAGGCAGTGCAAAAAGCTTGCGGGTACTGTCCGCCGCCGCGTTGAGAGAATCCTCGTGCGAGAACTTCTCAGTCATATCAAGGTTGTAAACCTTGGTGGTCAGCTTGAGACTCTTCGCATCCGAATACTGGCTGCTCACCAACCAGATGGAATGATCGTCATAGCCATACACCGGATGTAGCGCTTCCATCGCCTTCTTCGCGCCGAAATAACCGCCCCCCGGCCGCAGATAGTAATCGTATAAATGCCAGATCATCGAAGGCCATGCGTTGTTCAGCATCCACTGAATCACGCCGGTTGCCTCGTACTTGTTTCGGCTGTAGGCCTCGTACATGGCGCGCACGCCCTCGTAGGTCTGCAGTTGCGACTTCAAGGCGAAATCCTCAACGCTGTCCGACTTGCCGTAACGATGGGCAAGGGCATCGCTGAAGACCTGAATGGTTTTGAACTCGCCGCCGCCGGCATGAAAATTCCAGAAGTTGTCGATCGGCCACAGATGATCGTTCCCCACCATGGCGCGAATGCTCTCCACCGGCGGAACCGCCGGTCCCATGCTGGTTTCGGTGTTGAAGCCGTAGGCTCCGCCGCAGCCGCCGGGATTGCACTGCTTGCGTCCGGGCTGGCCCGCGGGAGTATCCTGTTCCCAATAGCTCGGAGCTACATACTCATACGGCCCCGTCATTTTCACCCCGCTGTCGCCAGTCAGCGATGTGCCTTTGCCCGTCGCCGACGAAACCACCGGATTCGGCCACAGCAGTTGTTTTTCCACGTCGAGGTACATCTGCTCCACATCCGGCGGCGGAGCATTGTCGCTTCCGTTCAGCCACACAACCAGGCTGGGATGGCTGCGTAGCCGGTAAATCTGATCGCGCAGCGATTGCTTCGCGATTTCGTAGTCCTGAGCTTTCCATCGCGGCCAGCGCTCCCAGAAGTCGCAGCAGCACCATCCCGCCATTACTAGAATTCCCTGACGATCGGCGAGGTCGAAAAACTCCTGCGTTTCCAGCTTGCCTTCGAGTCGAATCGTGTTGAGGCCGATGTCGCGCACATAACGGAACTCGTCTTCCAGCCTCTGGGAGTTCTCGCGCAGCATCATATCGGTAGTCCAGCCACCGCCGCGAATCAGAACGTTCTTGCCATTGATATGGAAGGCGCGCCCGCCCACGGAGTTCAGGTCTGAAGTGATTTCGCGAATCCCAAACTGAGTCCGTGAACGATCGCTGACTTCGCCGTTCACTTCGAACTCCATGGTCAGGGGATAGAGATTCGGCGTCCCCATCTGCACCGGCCACCACAGCCGCGGATGCGGGAACATAAGTTGCGGAAATTGCTCGGGCGTGAATATTACATCCTTGCTTTCGTTCGGCGCGAGCTCTACTTCCTGCTCAAAAGCAACATTTTCAATCCGGCCCTTCAGCTTTCCTCTCACCGGCGCATCGATTGCGTTCTTTACCTGCGCCGTTACGGTGAGCTGCGCTCGATCATTCACCGGCAAATCCAGCTTCGACACCACCGTTGCGTAACGCACCGCCACCGGACCGCTCGTGGTGAGATAAACATCGCGCCATAGCCCCATATTCTTGTCCGGCGGCGCAGGGTTCCAATCGACGAAGGTAATGGCAAGGTCGTTCTCCGTAGGGGCGAAGACCTGCACCGCCAAAACATTCTCGGTCCCGGACTCTACCGCATTCGTGACATTGAACTCATAGGTGCGCCAGGCTCCCGCAACCTCGTTCGAGTTGGCAATCAGCTTTCCATTCAGCCAAACGTTAGCGCGATAATTGATGCCGTCGAACTTCAGCCAGAGAGTCTTGCCTTTGTGAGCTTCCGGTGCGCCGAACTCTTTGCGGTACCACCATGAAACCGCGTAAGGACTGTCCGCGGGCATGGCGATGTTGGAAAAGTTTCCGCCGATCGGATAGCTCACCCCGGCAAACTGCCGCAGGTTCATTCCGAAGAACGGATCAGGCAGGGTCTTGTCCCGCACCAGCGCAGCAACCACCGTGGTAGGCACGCTGGCTTCATGCCATCCTGCGGGAACGAACTGAGGTGTGGAAATGATTTCTCCCGTCGCTTCCACCTTCGCCGAAGATTGCACAGCCCATCCGTCCTGTAGCGGCAGCTTGGTCGCGCCTGCAGGCGGATTCACCGGGACGGCCTGTGCCGCGTCCGCGGCAAACACGTCCGCCACGAAAAGCAGAGGCGTCTGGGCCAGCAAAAAACTAAGAACTAGAGGTATCAGGTTGCACGACCCGAGTGCCCGCCGCTTTCCCACGTTCATGACTCTCTCCAGATATAGTCGGTCCCCATCGAATCCCAGTTCGCAAAATCGCGAGACCTCGATTCCCGCAGGCATGGATAACACGTTTATTGATTCGTTTCAATAGCCGAGTTTCTCGCATCTTCGGGCGGAAGGAAATCGCTCTTAGCCGGGACGCGCCCGCTCGTGCACGCGTAGTCTATAATAATCAGTTCCGCTTTCTACTCCGGAGTGACTAAACAACATGATTCGATTTCTGCAAACTGAAGGGCCGGTCAAGAAGATCGTACTGGGTGGCCTTTTGCTCGTCATCTGCGCCGCCATGGTCGTCACCCTGATTCCCGGTTTTATGGGCACGGATTTTACCGGCCAGCCTGCCAAGGGCGTGGTCGCCAAAGTCAACGGCAGCGACATAACCGCCGAAGAAGTTCGTCAGACTGCCCGCCAGATGCTGCAACAGCAGGGCTCGCAACTCGGCGCAAATGCATCCATGCTGTTGCCTTTCTTCGCCCAGCGCGCCGCCGACCAACTGATCACCCGCGAAGCGCTGCTCGCCGAAGCCGGACGCCTCGGCTTGCAGTCGGCTCCGCAGGAGGTCAAGGATGAACTCCAGCATGGCCGCTACAGCTCCGCTTTCTTTCCCGATGGAACCTTCGTCGGCGAAGAGAAATACACCGAGATGCTGGCCAGCGCCAACCTCACTCCCGCCACCTTCGAAGACTCCGTCGGCAAGCAGATTCTCATCGGCAAGCTCCAGGCGCTTATTTCCGGCAGCACCTCAGTCAGCGATTCCGCCATCCGCCAGGAGTTTATAAAACAGAACACCAAGGTGAAGTTCGACTACGCCGTTCTCAAGCAGGACGACATCAAGAAAGGTCTCCATCCCACCGACGACGAACTCAAGGCTTTCTACGAAAGTCACAAGACCCAGTACGCGAATTCGATTCCTGAAAAGCGCCAGGTGAAGTACGCGCTCGTCGATACCGCGAAAGTTCAGGCTGCGGTGCAAATTACGCACGACGACTTGCAGGCCTATTACGACCAGCATCGCGATCAATACCGACTTCCCGAGCAGGTGAAGGTCAGCCACATCTGGATCAAAATGCCGCTCCCTGGCCCCGACGGCAAAGTCGATGACAAAGCTGTGGCCGATGCCCAGCGCCGCGCGGACGATTTGTCCAAACAACTGAAGTCCGGCGCCAAGTTCGAAGATCTGGCCAAGAAGTATTCCGAAGATCCCGGCAGCTCCAGCGTGGGCGGTTCGCTCGGCTGGATCGGCAAAAGCCAGACCAGTCCGGAGTTTGAGAAGGTTGCGTTTTCGCTTCCCCAAGGCCAGGTCAGCGATGTAGTCAAGAGCAGCGACGGGTTTCACATCATTCGCGTGGATGAAAAGCAGGCCGCTCACATGAAGTCGCTCGAAGAGGTTAAGGCCCAGATCGAGCCCTTGCTCAAACAGCAAAAGGCCCAGCAGATGGCGCTGGGGCAGGCTGAGGAATTGCGCAACCTGGCGTTGACTAAGGGCCTGGATGCGGCTGCGTCCGCAAAGGGTCTGCCCGTGGTCACATCGGATTTCTTTGGCCGCCGCGACCTGTTGCCCGGTTTAGGCCCAGCCACACAATTCATGGACGCGGTATTCACAACTGCGGAAAAATCTCCGCCAAGTTTGTCCCCGGTTACGCAGGGTTTCGCCGTGTTTCAACTTCTGGCGATCAAACCTGCCGCCACGCCCACTTTCGAGGAAGTCCGCGCCCGCGTCGAAGAGCAATTCAAGAGCGAGCGTTCCAGCGCCTTGCTCTCGCAGAAAACGCAGGAACTTTCCGACCGCGCCAAAGCCGATCATGATTTGAAAAAGGCGGCAAAAGAACTGGGCGCAACCGTGAAGACCAGTGACTTCGTCCTGCCCGATGGCCAAGTGCCCGACCTTGGCTCCATGACCGGTCAGGCGGCGGTTGCCTTCACCATGAAGCCGGGGGGAATCAGCGGCCCCATCAACAGCGGAGCCAACGGCGTAGTGATTTCGCTTCTTGAAGTCCAGGCGCCTTCCGATGCCGATTTCGCCGCCAAGCGCGATCAGATTCGCGAATCGCTCCTGCAAGCCAAGCAGCAGGAAATTTTCGAGCTCTTCATTTCCAACCTCCGCGACCAGATGGAGAAGTCCGGCAAAATCAAAATCAACCAGCAGGAAATGAAGGCGCTGACCCACGCCGGCGGCGAAGAAGGAATGTAGGCAACGAGTGGCATGTCATTCCCGCGCGCCGCAGGCATCCTGTTGCACCCCACGTCGTTGCCATCGCGCGGCGGCATCGGCGATTTCGGCGCCGCAGCCTATCAGTTCGCCGATTTCCTCGCTTCCGCCCGCCAGTCGCTTTGGCAAGTCCTGCCGCTTGGACCGCTCGGCTATGGCAACTCGCCCTATTCCGCCACTTCCGCGTTCGCCGGCAACCCGCTTCTGATCAGCCTCGATCGTCTGGCCGATCATGGCTGGTTGGCTCCTGAGAAGTCTGCTTCTGAGAAGCCTGATCCCAAGAGGCCTGCATCTGAAAAGCCATCGGATAAGAAAACTGTTCCAACGAAGCCCTCAACCGTCGCTTCCCCCAGCGCTGTCGAGTACGATCAGGTTTTCGCCGGCAAGATGCCGCTTCTGTTCGCAGGCGCGCGCAGTTTCGTCGCGTCCGCTTCGGGCAGCGCCCGCCGGCGTTTTGAAAACTTCCGCTCCGAAAATGCTTGGTGGCTCGATGATTTCGTTCTGTTCGACGCTCTGCGCGCGCAGCAGAAACTCGTAAGCTGGAATCACTGGCCGGCCGAACTCTCGCACCGCGATCCCGCTGCTCTCGGTCGTGCGCGCAAGGAATTAGCTGACGACCTGCTGATTCGCAGCGCTCTCCAGTTCGCGTTCCATGAGCAGTGGCGCGCCTTGCGGCGCTATTGCGCCGAGCGTTCGATTCGCATCGTGGGCGACGTCGCCATCTTCGTCAATTACGACAGTGCCGATGTCTGGACTCATCCCGAACTTTTCCGCCTCGATGCCAATCTCGACCCCGAGGTCGTCTCCGGCG
This sequence comes from Acidobacteriaceae bacterium, assembly GCA_003156805.1. GTDB lineage: Bacteria > Acidobacteriota > Terriglobia > Terriglobales > Acidobacteriaceae > Sulfotelmatobacter. The sequence goes on from PMHV01000067.1 coordinate 60,000, forward strand.
TTCCCCCTGATTTCTTCAGCAAGACCGGCCAGCGCTGGGGCAATCCGCTTTACCGCTGGGACGTGATGAAGTCGAGCGGTTACGCATGGTGGGTGCAGCGCCTGCGCTGGGCCACGCGCAACGTCGACTACATCCGCCTCGACCATTTCCGCGGCTTCGACCAGTTCTGGGAGATCCCCGCCTCCGATCCTACGGCCGTCAATGGCCGCTGGGTTGATGGACCCAGGGACGATCTTTTTCATAGGCTCCGCGAAGCTCTCGGCGGACTACCCTTCTTCGCCGAGGATTTGGGTTACATCACGCCCGAAGTTCACGCCCTGCGCGAGCGCCTGCAGATTCCGGGCATGTCCGTCCTTCAATTCGGCTTTGGGGACGAGGGTGCGCACATGTATCTGCCGCATCGCGCCGCGGGCAAGGTCATCTGCACTGGCACTCACGATAACGACACCACCGCGGGCTGGTGGCAGTCTGGCGCTGGCGAGCACGAGCGGCACAATGCCGAAGCCTACGTGGGCCGCTGCGATGACGGCATTCACTGGGCCTTCATCCGCGCCGCGCAAACCTCTGCCGCTGATCTTTGCCTGATTCCATTGCAGGATGTTCTCGGCTTGGGAAGCGAGGCCCGCATGAATACCCCCAGCCAGCATGGCGGGAACTGGAAGTGGCGCATCGCGCCCAACGCCCTCACGCCAGAACTAGCCGCCAAACTCGCCGACCTCGCCGCAATTACTGACCGCTTGCCCCAATCCGTCGAAACGCCTTCAAGCGAAGACTTCGCCGCGTAAACGAAATCTAATTCCGCAAATTGTGAATGCCACGTTAAACCCCAAACCTCGCTTTGCGCTTCTGCGCGATTCGTGTATAGAAGTTAAGGGAGAGCTTTTTCGTGACCGAACCCATCATCGAAGCCCGCGCCATCGAAAAGTCGTATCCGCAGCCCGATGGCACGCGCGTGCAGGTTATCGGTCTCACTAACCTCGAAATCGAGCCGGGCAAGATCGTGGCCCTGCTCGGCGCTTCCGGCTGCGGCAAATCCACACTGCTCCGCATTCTCAGCGGACTCGCGGAACCCTCCTCCGGAGGCTTGTTCTGGCACGGTCACCCGCTCAACGGCCAAACCCCCAACGTGGCCATCGTCTTTCAAAGCTTCGCGCTATTCCCTTGGCTCACGGTTCTGGAAAATGTGGAAGCCCCGCTGGAAGCTCGCGGTGTGGCTGCCGTCGAGCGTCGTAAGCGCGCTCTACGCGCTCTCGATACCGTCGGCCTCGACGGATTCGAAACCGCGTATCCCAAGGAGCTTTCCGGCGGCATGAAGCAGCGCGTTGGCTTTGCCCGTGCCTTGGTGGTCGAACCCGAAGTTCTCTTCATGGACGAGCCGTTCTCCGCGCTCGACGTGCTCACCGCCGAAAACCTGCGCGGTGAATTGCTCGAACTCTGGCTCAACAAGAAAATTCCCACCAGCGCCATCTTCATCGTCACCCACAACATCGAGGAAGCCGTCATGCTCTCCGACCGCATCCTCGTGCTGGGCCGCAATCCGGCGCGCATCCGCTCCGACTTCGAAGTCAAACTCCCGCATCCCCGCGACCGCAAATCGCGCCGCTTCGTCGAACTCGTCGATTTCATTTACAAGATCATGACCGAGCCCGATGTAGAGCACATCCTCACGCAGGAGGAATCCGGCATGATTGCCGTCGCGCCCGCAGCCGGAAAATCCCGGCCCTCTAAAACTGCCACATATCAGCGCCTGCCTCACGCCCGCGTCGGCGGGATGGCCGGTTTGGTTGAGCTTCTGCACGACCGTGGGGGCCACGAAGATCTCTTCCGCCTCAGCGAAGAACTGGTGATGGACGTCGAGGATCTGCTGCCAATTCTCGAAGCCTGCGTGCTGCTCGGCTTCGCCAAATTGAAAGAAGGCGACGTCGATCTGACTCCCGCGGGCGCAGCCTTCGCCGATGCTGACATTCAAACCCGCAAGGTGCTGTTCCGCGAAGCCGCACTCTCGCACGTCACTATGCTCAAGCAGATAGACAGCATTCTGAAGCGCAAGTCCGACCACTCCATCACCGACGAATTCTTTCACGATATTCTCGACGAACATTTCAGCGAAGATGAAGTCCAGCGCCAGCTCGATACCGCGCTCAACTGGGGCCGCTACGCCGAGATCTTCGACTATGATCGCGAGTCGGGCCGCCTCGTGCAGTCTGAACCGGGCGTTGAAACCGCGAATCCCACGCCGCCGCAATCCTGACCAGTCTCATGCGAACTAACTCATGAAAAAACCGACCGGTTTCCGCGGCTTCACCTCCTATCGGCTCTGGACCCAACTGCCGCGCCTCGAAGTCTCGTATCTTCCGGATCTCATCATGTTCGCGGCGGGAATCGCGCTTTTCTACGGCGTCATTGTCGTCGGCCGGCACTGGCTCGGCCCGTTCACGCCCGCAGTGGAAATCTCGCGCAGCCCGCTCGCCCTGCCTGTTTACGCGGGATATTCTTTGCTTCGCATCACCATCGCCTATGTCCTCAGCCTGATTTTTACCTTGGTGTATAGCTACGTCGCCGCCTACAACAAACGCGCCGAGCGCTTCATGATTCCGTTGCTCGATGTGCTGCAATCGATTCCCGTGCTCAGCTTTCTCCCCGGCGTGATGCTGGCGATGGTCGCCCTTTTTCCCGGCCGCCAGTTGGGCGTTGAGGCGGGCGCAATTCTGCTGATCTTCACCGGCCAGGTCTGGAACATGGCTTTCAGTTTCTATGCTTCGTTGAAAAGCATTCCCACGGAGATGCGCGAAGCGGCGAAAGTGTACCGCTTCAGTTGGTGGCAGCGCTTCACGCAGATGGAGTTGCCGTTTGCCGCGATCGGCCTGGTGTGGAACTCGATGATGTCGGTGGCCGGCGGCTGGTTTTTCTTGATGGCCTGCGAGATGTTCGTCCTGGGCCCGCGCGATTTTCGCCTTCCCGGCCTCGGCTCTTATTTGCAAACCGCGGCCAGTTCGGGCGATACGACTTCGATTCTCTGGGGTATCACGACCATGATCGCGGTGATTGTGTTGCTCGATCAATTCGTCTGGCGTCCGGTAATTGCTTGGGCGGAAAAATTCAAAATCGAACAGGTGCAAAGCGCCGACGTGCCGCGCTCGTGGGTGCTGAACATTCTGAAGCATTCGGAGGGACTGGCTCGCCTGCGCGACAAAACCTGGCAGCCGGTCGGCGAGAGGGTGATGCAGCACTTCGCCCAGCCGCATACGAAAGAAAACGAAAGTGAAGTTCCCCCTGTTTGGCGGACGTGGCTGCTGCGCGCGCTTGCCGTGGCGACTCTCGCCCTTGTGGGATACGGTGTAGCTCGCGTCGCCGTCATTCTCAGCGGTCTGCAAAGAGCGGAGCTGCGCGAAGCGGGCATCGGCCTCGGCGCAACATTCTTGCGCGTGAATCTTGCCTTGCTCATCGGCGCGCTGTGGACGATTCCCGCAGGCGTGGCCATCGGTTTCAGTTCGCGGCTGGCGCGGATTGCGCAGCCGCTGGCGCAAATCGCGGCTTCCGTTCCCGCGACTGCGTTGTTTCCCGTTGTCCTGCTGCTGCTGATTCGCGTCGGCGGCGGACTGGGAGTGGGTTCGATCGTTCTGTTGCTGCTCGGCACGCAGTGGTACATCCTGTTCAACGTGATTGCCGGTACCATGGCGATTCCCACGGACTTGAAGGAATGCTGCTCGGTCTTCCAAATGCGAGGCATCGAGCGTTGGAAAAAATTGATCCTGCCGGGAATTTTTCCTTATCTCGTGACCGGTCTGGTCACGGCTTCCGGCGGAGCGTGGAATGCCAGCATCATCGCCGAATATTTTCACTTCAAAGGGCACATCTACACGACCACCGGTTTGGGCGCAACCATCAGCCAGGCAACGGATAGCGGCAACTTCGATCTGCTGCTGGCTGCAACCATGATGATGGCCGCTGCCGTTGTCACCGTTAATCGTCTGGTGTGGCGCAGAATGTATGCCTTGGCGGAAACGCGCTTCCGCCTGGAAAACTGAGTAGCGCCCGCACTTTTCGAGGGGGACAGGCTCACTTCTCGGATTATCGCTTCTCGGGTTATCACTGGCTCGGATTATCGCCGTTCGGACCGATTCGGGAATTACACCAGGAAGAAGGGCGGCGGTCTCTTTTGGGAAATGTTACGGTTTGCCCCCCCACCCTCCCCCCCCCGGTCTATTAGAATCATTGAGTTAGCG
>PMHV01000003.1 GCA_003156805.1 Acidobacteriaceae bacterium
CGATACCAACGTCCGCAAATCGGCCGCTGATACCTGCTTTGCCACTGCGGGCTCCGCTCTCACCGCAGCTGGCCGAACAAATGAACGTCCTGCAAAACTAGATTTTCTTGCATAAACTCCCCAGCGGTCCGTTCCCCGCAAAGCGTCATATTGCATGGCGCAGACCGAAAAGCCTCGTTGCTCCAGCAGATTGGAAATTTCCACTACACGCCCCTGCGTACCCCAATCCTGCTTGTCATGAACCTCCAGCACAACTTGCTGAACCGCTTCCCAATCCTTATCGTCAATTCCACGAAGGACGTCCAACTCCGAGCGCGGCACATTGATTTTCATCAAATCTATGCGGTCCACGCTTTCCTGCCGGATCAGCTCAGATAAGCGGCGCATCTGACACCTGACAGTTGCTGGCTTCAGGTAGCGTGCAATGATCGCACTGTCGTGCTCAAGCAGGGTGGACGCATCGGCGTCGCCGCCCGCCGCTCTGTTTCCGATCATGGTCCTGATGACTTCGCTTTCCTTTTCAGGGTTCGCGTATTCAGCCAGGCCGGACATCATGGAGTATTGAGGGTAGTGCATGAAAGTTGCTTCCCGCTCCACATCTGAAATCCCAACCGGGAAGACTTTAATGTTCTCAGCCTCCCTTGAGTTGCTGAGCAGTCTCTCAAACGTCTCTGCAACAGGCTCAAAGGAATAGATCCTGCCCTTCGGGCATCTTTCTGCCGCAAACAGTGCAAATATTCCGATGTTTGCGCCGACATCAAACACGCAAGCGTCTTCAGGCAGCACAATCCCATACTGCAGATAGACTTCTTTTTCAAAGATTTCTTCGTACAAGTAATCTGTCTCGTGCTTGTTCTGATGGGCAATCTCGACTCCATTCGGCAGGAGATACCTTCCCGGACCAACGGTCCTGCCCGAAGGGACAACGTATGCCACCAGTTGCTTGTCTCCCTGGTCCCTCTCGCGCGCAACGACCGCACACCGCTCTACTCCCGGGTGCCTCTTGAGCAGGGTTTCAATCTCCCCCAACTCGACTCGATATCCACGGATCTTAACTTGCTCGTCCTTCCTCCCTAAATACTCTAGATTCCCATTCCTTCGCCACCGGACGAGGTCCCCGGTCCCATAAAGCCGTGCTCCGGGTTCCCGGCCGAATGGGTCCGGCACAAAACGCGCGGCGGTGACATCAGGGTCATTCAGATATCCGCGCGCCAACCCCACGCCCCCGATGTACAGCTCACCAGGCACTCCAATCGGAGTCGGCATCCCTTCCCCATCCAGCACATAAGCGCGGATGTTATCCAGCGGCCGACCAAGCGGCACTGCCGGGTGGGTAGCGGCCTGCCCCTCGGTTATAGGATTCATCAGTACACCCACCGTACACTCGGTAGGGCCATAGTGGTTCCATATCTGACAGCCGGTTTTCGCCGACATCAATCGTTGCGTCCATTCCCATCCAAAGGCTTCTCCTCCGATGACAAGATGCCGCTCCGGCATGAGTGCTCTATCTGCACTCGTCATGAGCGCTGAAAGATGGGTCGGCGTTATCTTCAAACAATCGATGCCACAACGCAGAAAATAGCTTGCCATTGCGCGCTGATCGACGGCGAGGAACTCCGGTATCAGATGCAAGATGCCTCCGCCACATAAGGACGGAAACAACATTGTGTTTCCGAGGTCCGCCGCAAATGTTGACATCAGGGCAAAACTCGATCCGGCCACAGGCTCCAGCCGCGAAATGATTGACTGTGTGTAATGAACGATCTGTCTGTGGGCAATAGCCACACCCTTGGGTTCACCTGTGGATCCCGACGTGTAGATCACGTACGCGAGATTATCCGGTCCCGCGTCGCATCCGATTTCTGTGCTCTCATGCCGGGCGATCTCTTCCCATTGACTGTCGAGGCAGATCACTTGCGCCCAGGTGCTGGGCAGAGCCATTCGCAACCGCTCCTGGGTTAGTATCAATGCCGCTTGCGCATTTTCCAGCATGTAGGCCATGCGATCGGTGGGAAACCTGGGATCTAGCGGCACATAGCCGCCGCCTGCCTTCAGTATTCCGAGAATGCCAACGATCATCTCAGCGTTTCTCTCCACGCAAAGTCCGACCCGTACCTCAGGCCCGACTCCCCAGGTCCTTAGATACCTTCCTAACTGACACGCCTTTTTATTCAGATCGGCATAAGTCATCTGGAGATCTTCGCAGACCACAGCGATTGCGTTAGGCCGCAATCCTGCCTGCTCCTCAAACAGCGCCTGGATACACTTCGCAGTACAGTGTTCTCTCCCAGTTTCATTCCATTGCTCGACTACTTGCTGCCAGTCTTCATGGTTTAGCAGTGGTATCTGCTGTAAATGCTGTTCCGGATTTTCTGCGACCTCCGCGAGCAGACGTTCATAGTGTGTCGCCATCTGCTCTATCGTGTCGTGCTCAAACAAATCAGTTGCATAGGCCAAGGTGCCCGCCAGTGAAAGATGGCCATTTGCGGGGCTACGCTGCTCCCTCAGCCAAAACATCATGTCCCACTTGATATCTCTCTCTTCGGATTCGATGCCCCGCATATGAACCCCGGGAAGCTGAAGAACGGCATCGGACTCGTGCAGCATCGCGAATGCCACCTGAAATAACGGCGCTCGTCCGGGGGTCCGTTCCGGAGCCAATTCTTCCACCAGTTTCTCAAACGGCAAATCCTGATGATCGTAAGCGCCCAGGACAGTCTGCCTGACCCGGCCCAGTAACTCTCTGAACGTGGGATTTCCCGTCAGTTTTGTCCGCAGCGCCAATTGATTGACGAAGAACCCGATCAATCCTTCAATCTCCAGCCGGTTGCGGCCGGCAATCGGGCTGCCAATGGTCACATCGTCCTGGCCTGAATACCGCCCCAGCAATAATTGGAACGCCGCCAGCAGGATCATGAACAATGTCACTCCCTCCTGGTGGCCGAGTCTTCGCAATTGCGAGGTGATTCTTTCGTTCACACTAAACTTCACCGCTTTTCCCTGACGGCTTGGAATCGGGGGCCGTGCATGATCCATCGGCAACTCCAGCGGGAAGACTCCTTCGAGTTGTTCCCGCCAGTACTGAAGTTGGGATTCCAGCACATCGCCGCTCAGCCATTGCCGTTGCCAGTGCGCGAAATCTGCATATTGAATTTTGAGCTCAGGAAGAGGCGACTGCCGTTGGTGCGAAAAAGCCTCATAGAGCACTGTAAACTCGCGTTTCAGCACCTCCATCGACCAGCCGTCACTCACGATGTGATGGACGGTCGCCAGCAATATATGCTCGTCTGCGTTGAGTCCTAACAGCCGGAGCCGCAGCAGCGGGCCCCGGCTCAGGTCGAATGGCTGCCGACTTTCATCCGCTGCGATCTCCTCGGCCTTTTGTTCGGGATTCGTTTCTTCGGAGAGATCTTCAACGGGAACCACCACTCTGAAGCTTCCCGCAATTTGCTGCAAAGGCTCGCCCTTTTCAGTGGGAAAGCTGGTGCGCAGGACTTCATGACGCCGAATAATTTCGTCAAATGTTCTGGTCAGCGCGTCCGTGTCAAGAACTCCATTGAGCCGCACTGCCAATCGAACGTTATAAGCGCTGCTGCCGGGCTCTAACTGGTGCAAAAACCAGAGACGCTGCTGGGCAAAAGACAGTGGAAGCGGCATC
>PMHV01000071.1 GCA_003156805.1 Acidobacteriaceae bacterium
CGGAAACGGCTGCCGACGCCGGAGGAGGTGGAGGTAGGGCGTGAGTATGAGGGGCCGCGGACGGTGGAAGAAAAGATTCTGTGCGGGATATGGGAAAAGGTTCTGAAGCGGGAGAGGGTGGGGGTGAAGGAAGACTTTTTCGAAGCAGGAGGGCACTCAATGAAGGCAGTCCATCTATCTGTACAAATCGCGAAGAAGTTTGGCAGGGAAATTCCTGTACGTCTTGTTTTCGATAAAACCACAATCGAGAAGCAAGCCGAATTCTTACGGGGAGAGGCTCTGCTTAGTGTCCCCGCATCCCTCGTTCCCATTCGAAGCAACGGCCCGCGCTGTCCACTGTTTTGCGTGCACCCATTCTTTGGCTTGGCGCACTGCTACCGGGAGTTGTCGGATTTGCTTGGGCCGGATCAGCCTTTTTATGGCCTACAGTCACAAGGTTTGGAAGAAGGGCAGCAACCTCTCACCTCGATTCCTGAGATGGCGTCCTTTTATCTCAAAGCTATCCGTTCAGTTCAACCCTTCGGCCCGTATCAGCTTGCAGGTTGGTCAATGGGCGCCCTCATTGCCTATGAGATCGCGCAGCAGCTGCTGGCAGTCGGGGAAACGACGTCGTTCCTCGGTTTGCTGGAAGGGCGGCCTCGTTTGAATGCCATCCTTTCCCCTGAAGTCTCGCCGCCAGCAGAAGGTCAGTTCCCCGTGTCACGGGAAACGCGCGAGAAACTGGTTGATATCAGCACGAGTGACGTTGGGATCTCAGAAAACGAGTCGATCAGAACGATGCGTGAGGCTGGCATCAACCCATATTTCCTGGACGGAGAAGAAACTCATCCAGTGCCCGTACCCTTGTCAGCGAACCAACTCCGTCGACTCATGGCCGTCGTTACACTGAACCTGCGCGCAATCGGGACTTACATGATGAAACCCTATGCCGGAAGAGTATGCCTTTTTCGAGTTCCTGTTTCAGATCACGAAGATGAAAGCTATGGCTGGTCACAACTGGCATTAGGCGGCATTCAAATCAACGAAATCAGCGGCACACATGAAACGTTTCTGGCGGCGCCCTCTGTGAACATGATAGCCACGCAGTTGAATCGCTATTTAGCGTCCGGTCAGCCTGATTCACGTTCCGAAGAAACTGCACATGCCGATTTAACCATGCCCTGATCGAAATTTGAGGGCGAGGTCCTTTTCTTCTTTACGGCAACCTTGAGCCCAATAGGGCGGCCCGGCGCCCTTAACTCGAAAATCAAGACTTTCTGAGAAGTCATCTTCGCAGGGAATTCCGTGTCTAACCTCAGCCAGACTAAAAAGCAACATGGTGTGTTCAAGCACCATTCCGTAAATCATCACTGTCGAGCGTAGTAGATATCAATAGAACATCCTCGGAGTGGACTATGGAAGTCATTGGCAATCAGCGTGCGTCCCTTGGTCAGGATATTCATGATTTACTCCTTCGAACAGGGAAGGGCCAAAGCATCGGCCAGTTCGGTGAAATATTCCAGGGACAAATAGAAGACCAATTCCAGAGGTTAAGGCGGTGCCTGGTGAGCCTGCCTTGTAGCTCGATCTATTCCCGAGCCACCTTTGCACCGATAAAGTATGCCCGCCTCAGAGTCAGGCCGGCCCACAAGCAAAAAGCTCTCAAAGTTACACAACTTGTCCTTGCCCGCTTGAATGCCGCCAGAATCGGCGGAACCATAACCATCGAATCGACGGTACCGGAAGCCAAAGGCTGCGGCAGTTCGACAGCCGACTGCATTGCGGCGGCAATTGCGGCCGCAGACGCAGTTGGCCAGCAACTGAGCGAAGAAGAGATGGGATCGCTGGTGGTAGAGGGTGAAGTCGCGAGTGATAACTTTATGTTCCAGCGCGCAGTGCTGTTTGCGCACCGTGAAGGCATCGTTTTGGAAGATTATGCGCGCAATTTGCCAAAACTTGAAGTGCTGGGATTTGATACGGCGCAAGATGCAATTGTGGAGACTCTGAAACACCCGCCAGCGGCATACTCATGGCGGCAGCATCAGTCATTTTGCACCCTGTCAGTGGCCCTGCGCCGGGCGATTTGGGAGGACGACGTCGGCCTGCTGGGCCGGGTGGCCACAGCGAGCGCGTTCATCAATCAACTATTCTTGCCGAAACCGATGTTCAGTGAGATTCACAGCATGGCAGAGCGTTCCGCTGCCCTCGGCATAGCTGTTGCCCATTCAGGCACCGTCATGAGTATTCTGCTGGACCCCACGGATCGCCGGCTAGAAAACAAAGTCGAAGAAATTAAAGCAAATCTTCTGAACCTTGGGATTTCAAACGTGCTGCATTTTCAAACTTAAATACTTGTTATCACTGAAGGAAAACATGACTGCGCAAGATGTGACCGTTCTCGATTCTTACAAGCCGAAGCTGGTGAAAGTTGAGGACAATTTAACGGCTGCGGCATTTCGATTTATGAAGATCTTTCCAGCAGCGTTTTGCCTGCGCCGTGTTCAGGAGGAAGGCTGGACCGAGACGCAGCCTCTCATTATGCAAACCTCGTCATGCAACATGGCGTTGGGGGCGGCTATGATCTGCAATTTACATGGCTTTCCTCTCACAATAATCAGCGATTCTGTCTGCGGCGACCTGTTACGCATACGGCTGGAGGGTTTGAACGCAACTCTGATCACTCTTGCTGAGCCGGGCGTCGGATCGGAATGCCAAAAGACTCGAATCGATCAAATCGAGGAGGTCCGCGCAAGAATACCCAATCACTGGTGGGTAAACCTGTCTGACCATCCCGGCAATCCGGGTGCGTACGGCTTTTTCGCAGCGCAATTGATTGAGGAGCTGGGACAAATTGACTATTTAGTTGGTGCAGTTGGTTCGGGAGGGTCTGTCTGCGGCACCGCTGGTTTTCTGCGTGAATTATTTCCTGAAATGCTGGCTGTAGGTGTAGATACTTTTGGGAGTGTGCTGTTTGGACAGCCGCGGCAGACCAGAAGACTGCGTGGTATCGGCAGTGCGGTCTTGCCGCAGAATCTGGACCATTCCCTTTTTGACGAGGTTCATTGGGTAACGGCCGCTGAAGCATACAAAGCGACGCGGAGACTTTATCAAAAGACATTTCTATTCTGCGGCGAAACCAGCGGTGCGGCATGGCTGGTCGCGAGTTATCTGGCAAGAAAGAACAGTAAGGCCCGCGTAGTCTGTATCCTTCCGGACGATGGGGAGCTTTATCGAGGTACTGTCTACAATGATCAATATCTCAGGCGGGAAAATCTCTGGCTGGCGCATCTGCCGGAAGCCCCGCGCGAGGTTGCTTTTCCGGCTGACGCCGGCCCCGGCTGGTCTTTTATGCATTGGGGAAGGCGCGAATACGCAGAAGTGATTCGGTGCGAGAACCCTTTGTGAATATGAGCAACCCGTGGCTAGTTTTTGTTGAAAGCAATACCAGCGGTACAGGCCGACTTTTCGCGAAAATAGCTTCGGACTGCGGATACCGTCCCGTGCTGCTGGCGGAGCGGCCTGAACGGTACCCTTATCTGAAGGCGGATTCTGTTCAGTATCTGAAGTGTGACAGCAGTTCTTCTGAGTCCCTGTATAACGCCATGCAAGGCCTTTCTCAGGAAGCGCCGGTCGCGGGCGTGTTCTCCAGCTCAGAATATTTCATTGAAATGGCTGCGACACTGGCGGAGCTCTGCGGCTTATCGGGCGCTGATCCAGTCGCGTTACGCACATGCCGCAATAAGTGGCTGCAACGGCAGCGATTGCAAGCTGCCGGTTTCAATACTCCAAAATTCGAATGTGTGACCTCTTGTGAGAAGGCAGGGGAGGCCCTGCGGCATATTCCTTTGCCGGTGATTGTCAAGCCGACGATGGGCACGGGGAGTGTTGGTGTAAGGCTGTGCAGAACGACCAATGAGGTTATGGATCATGCTGCTGTTCTTCTGAATCGAACTGTGAATGAAAGAGGAATGCCCATACTTCCAGAGGTACTGATTGAAGAGTATGTAGTCGGGCTGGAGTATTCTGTAGAAGTATTTGGCGGAGTCGCAGTCGGGATCACGAAAAAGCACGTGTCGGCAGAGCCCTTTTTTGTGGAACTGGGGCACGATTTTCCTGCGCCTCTCTCAGGCGCTCTCCGGGAAAGCATCGGCACAGTGGTTCACGACGCCGTTCGATCCCTGGGGTTGATGTGGGGGCCTGCCCACGTGGAGCTGCGTCTTGCGGCAGAAGGACCGACAATTATCGAAATCAACCCGCGTCTTGCAGGCGGCTTCATTCCCGAGATCGTACGGATCGCTTGTGGAATCGATCTGGTAAAAGAGACAGTCAGGCTGGTGGCGGGTGAAGATCCAAGGATTGTCCCGGACCCTAAGGCCCATGCATCAATTCGCTTTGTTGAAGTACCGGGAGCCGGAACCATCAAAGGAATCGAAGGGGTCGGGGAAGCCGTTGCAATCGAGGGCGTCGTTGACGCCCAAATCTATAAGAATGTGGGCGACTGGGTGCAGAGAGAGAATGACTTCCGCGACCGGATCGGACACGTCATCGCCTCTACTGATTCAGAAGTTCAGGCCGCGGCCCTGGCTGAGCTAGCATGCAGCAGAATCCGCGTTCAGTTGCGCCATGATGAATGAATTTTGGAGCACTGTTGTTTCACGAAGACCGGGAGAAACCACAGATGATCGAGCTTCGTAGCGACACTTTTACAATGCCGACTCCGGAAATGCTTGCAGCCATTGTCAGAGCGCCTCTCGGAAACGATGGATACAGGGAAGATCCGACGGTGCGTGAATTGGAAGAACTGGCGGCAGCAAGAATGGGCAAAGAAGCGGCCTGTTTGATGCCCAGCGGTACGATGGCAAATCTAGCCTCAATGATGGCCCACTGCATCTGTGACAAGAATGTAGTGCTGCTGGGTGACAAGTCCGACATACACATCTATGAGTCAGGCGGGGCAGATCTATGTCCTGGCATTGTATTTTCTGCGCTGGATACCCAGGCCGATGGTACGATTCGCATCGGCGATCTGGAGCGTGAATTCCAGAAGTGGAGGGACGGTTCCTCTTCGAAAATTGCCCTGCTGTGTCTTGAAAATCCACATAATCTTTGTGGTGGAGTCGTCCTGCCGAGGGGCTATGTTCGGGCGGTGGCGGATTTTGTCCATTCCAGAGGCGTTAAGTTATATCTGGATGGGGCCAGAATCTTTAACGCCGCCATTGCGTCGAAGACCGACGTTGCAGAGATAGTTAAGGACGTTGATTCACTCCAGTTTTGCCTCTCGAAAGGTCTTGCTGCTCCGGTTGGGTCCGTGGTCGTCGGAGAATCACAATTTGTCGGGAGAGTTCGTAAGAGCCGCAAGATCTTAGGAGGAAACATGCGTCAGGCGGGTATTATTGCCGCTGCGGGGATCGTCGCCCTGCAGCGAATGGTTGATCGATTAGAAGAGGATCATATCAATGCCTGCCGCTTGGCGGAGGGCATTTCCGCGATGCCGGGTGTTCAGGTGGATCTTAGTACGGTTCAGACAAATACGGTCGTGTTCCGTGTTGTGGATGAGCGCTTTAGTTGCGAAAGTTTTATCGCATCTGCCCGCCGCTATGGGCTGAATCTTAGTGAATTTAGATATGGAAGAATTCGAGCGGTTGTCCATCATGGCACGGATGCGGAACAGATTCAGGAGGCTTTGCGAATTACCGCGCAGGTGCTTGAGGAAGGGCCGGTTGAAGAAGCATCCTATTGTGCTGAGAGCCATGCCTGATGCAGCCGAAAATTGCGGCTTCGTGAACTGATGTTTCTTACGAATGTATTAACGCTGGGCGCCCTTGATAAGCTGGTTTTAGGGGTACTCTGCGGATATGCCTGCTGATCCTATTAGAGTTCCGAGAGAAACCCATGCACGTGCTTATCCAAGATATTCGCTACGCGCTTCGAATGATGCGTAAGACTCCCGGCTTGACAATCGTAATTGTGCTTTCTCTGGCGATTGGAATCGGGGCAAACACCGCTGTGTTCAGCGTAACCAATGCGCTGCTGCTGCGGCCCTTGCATTATCCTCAGCCAAACAGGCTGGCGATTCTATGGCTCCGTTCGCCAGGTGTCGGTATTTCGCAGGATTGGCCCTCCCCAGGGGAGTACATGGATATAAAGAGCCAGAACCATGTCTTTGAGGAGACGTCGATTGCGATCGGATCGCGCTTCAATTTAACCCGGCTTGCGCAGCCGGAGCGAATCGAGGGGTTGCGCGCTTCCTCCAGCTTGCTTCATATGATGGGAGCACAGCCCTTGATGGGGCGGATTTTCCTGCCTGAAGAGGACGCCCCGGGCAAACCGGCCACCTGCGTACTCAGCTATGGTCTGTGGACACGGGTATTCGGGGCCGATAAGCAAATTCTTGGCCGGAGTCTCACGCTGAATGGGCAGCAGTATGAAGTGGTAGGCGTATTGCGGCCGGATTTTGTATTAAACAACGAAGTGATTCCCACTGTCGCCGGAATTGATAAGGTGGAAATTTTAGTGCCGTTGCCCATGGGAGCCGATGCCGCCCAGGACCGCAGAAACGAAAACTTCAATGTTCTGGCCCGATTGAAACCGGATGTCACTCTTAGGCAGGCACAGTCAGACATCGATATAATTGCCCAACATATCAAAGACGCAGATAAACGGGATCCTACCTTCACAATCAGCGTAGTGCCCCTCCTCGATCAGGTGGTTGGCAAAGCTCGACGCATCGTGCTAGTACTGCTGGGTTCGGTGACCCTCGTCCTTCTGATTGCTTGCGCGAATGTGGCTAATTTATTGCTCACTCGCCTGCCCAGGCGCCAGAAAGAAGTGGCCCTTTGCAGCGCCCTGGGCGCTAACCGTGCGCGAATCTGGCGGCAGTTGCTGACTGAGAGCGTCCTGTTCGGATTGCTGGGCGGAGCGGCGGGTCTGCTCATCGCAAGTGGCGGGCTTTTTTTCGTGCGGGCGATCAATCCGGGCAATATTCCCAGATTGGACGAAGTAAGGCTTGATGCGAGTATGCTGATCGTCACCTTCGGCCTTTCCATCGTTACAGGAGTTTTTTTTGGCATGGTGCCGGCCTTCCGATTGTCGCGCGTTGATTTGACTTCGGTTCTCAATGCAGGCAGCCGGGGTTCTTATGTTGACGGTGGGCTGGAAACGAAGCGCTACGGCATCCGCTCTCTGCTGGTAATTGCTGAATTTGCGTTTTCCCTTATGCTGCTGATCGGCGCTGGTCTGTTGGTCAGAAGCTTTATACGGCTGGCGATGGTATCTCCGGGATTCAATCCTGAAAACGTTATCTCCATCCGTGTGTCAGCAGGGGCGCGATATGTGGACTCTCATGCCTTGGTGCAGTTTTATGAGAATGTAGGCGAACGCATCAGCCGGCTGCCCGGCGTGCAGGCCCAGGGAGCGGTTTCGGCGCTGCCCTTTACGTCTTCTGTCGGATGGGGATCTATGGCGGTGGAAGGCTATACGCCTCCCCCGAACGAACCAGAGGTGCAGGCAGACCAGCGCATGGCGACGCCGGATTATTTCCGGACGATGGGAATTCCTCTGATAAGAGGCAGGTTCTTCACTGAAAACGATGCCTTAGGTACTCCGCCTGTTGCGCTGATAGACGAAAAGGTAGCGCAGCGTTTCTGGCCGAATGGGAACCCGATCGGCAAGCATCTGCGGCCCGGCGGTCCCACCGATCCGTGGATCACCATCGTCGGCGTCGTGGGAGCCGTGAAGCAATATGGCCTCGAATCGGAGAGTCGCATGGGCGTGTACTATCCTCACAAACAGTACCCGATTAATAGCATGTATATCGTGGCTCGTTCTACAACTGACCTCTCAAGCATGGCGAGCACCATTGTGCGTGATATTCACAATCTCGATCCCGACGTTCCCTTGTATGATATCGGTACCATGCAGGAGCGGCTCTACAGCTCGACGGCCCGGCAGCGGTTCTCAGCCGCAATATTAGGCGCTTTTGCCGGTTTTGCCTTCATTCTTGCACTAATCGGAGTTTATGGCGTTCTGTCACATCTGGTTGCACAGGGCACGCGCGATATCGGTGTTCGCCTTGCGCTGGGCGCACAGAAACGTGACATTCTCCGTCTGGTGATGCGTCAGGGAATCGGCATGGCATTGATTGGCATCATCGGAGGGATTCTTGGTGCGGTAGCTTTGACGCGTGTCATGCAAAACCTTCTATTTGGGATTGGTGCAATGGATGCCCCGACATTTTCAGCGACCACACTGCTTTTGTTCATTGCCGCCCTGTTGGCTTGCTATATACCGGCGCGCCGGGCAATGAAACTGGATCCTTTGATCGCATTACGGTACGAATAAGCAGTTGTCATCCGGCATTCGCACAGCCGTTTCGTCCTGCCAGAAATAGAGAAAATCGCAATTGGAAGCTGTCATACCGCAATGGCAGTGGCCAAGTATAGGACCTTTTTCCGTTGCAAAGAAGTTTATGTGTATGCGATGGGGTATGAGGATGACTGGGTTATTAATGCCGATTTAATCAGGGAGGCGATTATGAGTCAAATGAGCAAGTATTGCAAAGCATTTTCCGTTGAAAGGTTTAAAGAATTCGCCGGTTGGCCGGAGGCCATAGTAACTTCTTCGACGCCTGAGGTAAATAGCGAAAAAGCGGGCTCCGACCGAGCCTGCAGCTATTTCTTTGTTCATGACGATTACAGGGTCACAAAGGGCATATATCTGGATGAAGATATCGTGCTGAACAACGCGACAACTGAATGGATCGCATTTTGTAAAGATAAGCTTCAATTCGAAGTGCCTTCATTTTGATTGAGCATCACGTCAGATACCGGATAAGGGTAGCTCTGTATGTTACATAGTGACCTTTGTCTAAACGATCAGCGTTGCCACTCGCCCACTTGCCGCGCTCACGAAACCACCATGGTAAGTGACATCCCCATGTCGAAATAGCGGGGCACAGCGGGTGTCGTCGTCGGCCGGGAAATTCTATTCGATGATGTTACGCCCGAGTGGAGCCAGTTTTGCACGGAGAGTGTCGCCTTCTATCCGGAAGAATTCGGCGCAACGAAATCGTTCCTGCGGACCGCATGCGGAGAAGCCCAACTAGCTGGGTCAACCAAACATACTGCCCAACATCTAATAGCCATTCGTCTGTATTTGCCAAACGGGTCGAATAGAATCCAAAGCTCGTGCCCGATGGTGTGCTCTCTATTGAAAAGAGCTCGCTGTTTCTTTCTGGGTGCTCTCAGCCGGAGCGATAGAGACGAGGAGAAGCCGATGAGTAAAGCAGTAGAGCAGGAGAAAACCGACCATGGAAGTAGTGAAGTGTGGGGTGTCCTGGGAGGGATGGGGCCGCTCGCGTCCGCGGAGTTCATGAAGAGCATTTATGAGCAGAACACCGGCGGCAAAGAGCAGAATTCCCCGATCGTTTTCCTGTTGTCGGATCCTTCGATCCCCGATCGAACAGAAAGCCTGCACAATGGCACAGACAAAATTCTTCTTGCTCGTTTGTCCTCTGGGATCAGCCAGTTGATCTCGGCTGGCGCTACCAAAATTGTCATGTGTTGTGTCACGGCCCACTATTTGATGTCGCAGTTGCCCGCGCCCATGCGGGCAAAAATTGTATCGCTTGTGGATTTGATCTTCGCCGCTATTCTTCAAGGCGGTGAGAAGAGCTTGCTTTTGTGCACTGAAGGGGCGAGAGCGGTGGGAATCTTCCAGACCCATGAAGCTTGGTGCGATGCTCAAAATTTCGTGGTTCTTCCGGACAGGCAGGATCAGGCCTCCGTTCATCAACTGATTTATGAAATCAAGAGCAACCATACGGGTGACCGGCAACTCCGGTTCATCCAATCGCTAATGCGGAAATATGGGGTGAGTTCTTATACAGCAGGATGCACGGAACTGCACATTCTGGCCAGGGAACAGGCGCGGGTTACTGGTCGCAAAGCGTGTGAGTTCTGTGTCGATCCACTGGCTATAGTTGCAGCGATGATGTCACACGCTGCGCCCTATCCCGAGTTAGCTCGCGCCTCCATTTCCTCTTCAGGTCTAAATCGCGCAGTGTCCTCGTTCTGAAACGACGTGCGATAGAGGCTCACAGTCCCATGAATCTCATCAAGTTTCTTCTGCGAAATTCTCCTCGACTGATGGTCTGGAGCCTGGTTGCTGGGATTGTCAGCGGCGTCAGCAACTCCATCCTGCTTGCTATTATCAGTTCAGTCCTGAAACTTAACGGAGCTGCCAGCCGTGTCTTGCTTTCAGGATTTATCGGACTGTGCATTGTGCTTCCGGCGTCAAGATATGTCTCCGAACTCCTCTTGAGCAGGTTAGGCCAGGGCGCTCTATACAGCCTGCGCATGGAACTGAGTCGCCAGATACTTGCCGCGCCCCTGCGTCACTTGGAACAGCTCGGGACCGCGCGGCTCATGGCTGCCCTGACTGACGATGTGCCCACCGTCGCCGGAGCAATCATGACCATTCCGTTACTTTGGGTGAGCGCCACCGTCGTCATCGGCTGCCTGGTTTATATGGGGATCATGTCACCGGCGTTGCTGGCGATTGTGCTGGTATTCATTGTGGTGGGCGTCATTGGCTATCAGTTTCCAATGCTGAGAGCGCAGGGTCTTTTCAGAAAGGCTCGTCAGGACGCTGAAGCATTGCTGGAACATTTCCGGGCCATCACACAAGGTACAAAGGAACTCAAGATTCATAGTGACCGCCGCCGCACATTCCTGCGGGACGTGCTTAGCGCGACCGCCACCTCGCTGAGGCGTCACAACATCTGCGGGATGAAGATCCACACGGTTGCCACGAGCTGGGGACAGACCCTGGTTTTTGCCGTGATTGGATTGATCGTCTTCGCCCTTCCGTCTTTGATGCATGTGAATGGCCTGATGCTGACGGGATACACGTTGGCGCTCTTGTACATGATGTCCCCACTGCAGGTCATCATGAACTCGCTTCCGATGCTCTCACGTGCCAATGTTGCCCTCAGCCGAGTCCATGAGCTGGGGTTTTCATTGACCAGCAAAGAAGCAGAAGAAACATCCTGCGTGCAGGCGCCTGTAAGAGATTGGCAAGCGCTGGAGTTCATTTCAGTTACCCACTCATATCGCGGTGAAGATGAAAATTACATCTTTACCCTGGGGCCGATTTCAACTACCTTTCACGCTGGAGAACTGGTATTCATTACCGGCGGTAACGGCAGCGGCAAGACGACGTTGGTCAAATTGCTTTGCGGACTCTATGCTCCTGGGAAAGGGGAAATATGCCTCGATGGGCAGCCTGTCAGCAGCCAGATGGAGAGGGAATCTTACCGGCAGAATTTTGCGGTGGTATTCTCCGATTGTTTTCTGTTTGAGCGCATGTTTGGACTGTTTGATCCAAAGCTGGATGAACGGGCGTTAGAGTGTCTGGCAAAATTGGAACTGGCCGACAAAGTACAGATAAAAGACGGCCGGTTGTCGACCCTGAATTTGTCGCAAGGGCAGCGAAAACGGCTTGCCCTTTTGACCGCTTTCCTCGAAGACCGCCCGATCTATTTGTTTGATGAATGGGCTGCCGACCAGGACCCACACTTCAAAGCAATATTTTATTTGCAGTTGCTGCCGCAGCTCCGGGCTAGAAACAAAACAGTCTTTGTAATTACCCATGATGACCGGTATTACACTTGTGCGGATAGACTCATCAAGCTCGATGCGGGAGAGATCGTAAGCGATACGAGAAGAGTTCCACAGAACCATGAGAATGTGATGATGACGCAGCTCTGAACGCGCGCTTTTGGTGTATCGGATTGCTAGGCGTTCGCGCATGAGGATAGCCGGTGCAGCGGCTGCCCCGATTTACACGAGTAATCAAAACCCTTGCCATCTGGCGTCGCCGGCGGACAATGACGGCGCTCTTCCAGCGTGGTCAGATCGTAGGAATCATGACGCCGCTGCCGGCGATAGAGTGTCTGCCGGAGCTGACGCCAAAGTGCCGGCAGGTACGGGCCATGTTGCCACTGCGACGATAGAAATCCATCCAGGCCAACCGCACCCGAGCTTCCCGGCTTAACTCCACCCCGATCTCTGCCAGTCGGCCAGAACCGGGCGCTTTTCCTTTGCGAATCTGCATTTCGACACTCTATTCGAGTGTCACCAATCATTCTGAACTAGAGCAGGAGACACAGTGATGAATCATGAAAGTTTTTATCTCCGTCAGAACATTCAACTTGAACCTCTGATCGATCATTGGTATGCCTGGCCTCATCTCATTCCGCCTGCAACGGCTGCGCGCAATATCACCGAGCGGCACCTAAAGATCATGGACTCCTACATCAGCAGTCCGCAAATTCATGCGAATGCCGTAAAGAACCCTAAAATGCTGGGCGGTCCTTTTATTGATTACGGTGGCAAGCGTGTGGATGAGATTCGGGTACTGCGCGACGGCATCAAGAAAGAGCGTGCCCATCTGCTGGGGTTATCGGCGGCGCTGGCCGCGCTGGATGCGATGTTGCGGGAAGGCGCCAAAGGACATTCTCTCCAGTCTCTTTATCCGAAAGTGCCTGAGATTTTGCGGGGCTACGTTGAACTGGCTTACGACCTGAACAATCATCCGTCATTTCGGCTGGTGGAACCGCTGCTCTACCGGAGCAAGTATTTTGATCGATCGCAGCAGAGCTTATTTCTATCGGTCATCCAGAATGATGCTCGTCCTTTTGTCTTGAGCACGCCCCGGCTTGAATCCGATGACACGCTGCACCTGCGGCGGACGTTCGACGATGAGGCTGTTGACCGCCTGTTCCGGCTCAAAACTGAACCGCAACCCTGGCATGTAATCAAAGAAACATTGCAAGTGGGCGACGCGTACGATAGCTTGGTCCGGTCTTTCCTTACCACAGAACCTCCCCCGCCCTATGTGCCTTACACAGGACTAGGAGTGCGGTGGCGATACTTCGGCCACGCCTGCATTCTCATTGAATCCAATGGGATGTCGATGCTCTTCGATCCGGTATTGAGCTACACGTATGAAAACGATATTTCGCGCTATACCTATCTCGATCTGCCGGATAAGATTGATTATGTGCTGATTACACATAATCATCAGGACCACGTGCTGTTTGAGACACTCCTGCAGATCCGGCATAAGGTGAAGAACATTGTTGTTCCGCGCAATGGGGGCGGGCATCTTCAAGACCCCTCGCTCAGATTGCTTCTGGAAAATTGCGGGTTCCGAAATGTAATTGAGATCTCAGAAATGGACGAGATTCGCGACAGCAAAGTACGCATCACCGGCCTGCCTTTCTTCGGCGAGCATGCGGACCTGGACATCCAGAGCAAACTGGCCTGGTTGGTGAAGATCGGGCCGAACACGCTCCTGTTTGCGGCCGATTCCTGCAACATTGAACCCCGGCTCTATGAGCACATCCACCGTGAAATCGGGGACGTGGATGCGTTGTTTCTCGGCATGGAGTGTGATGGCGCGCCTCTGAGCTGGCTTTACGGGCCACTGCTCACGCAACGCGTGGAGCGTTCCATGGACGAATCGCGGCGCCTGGCTGGTTCCAACTGCGAACAGGGCAGGAGCATCGTGGATCTGTTCCACTGTCGGGAAGTCTACGTATACGCCATGGGCCAGGAACCATGGCTGAATTACATTATGAGTATCAAGTACACCGCAGAGTCCCGTCCTATTATTGAATCAGACCGGCTGATCCAAGCATGTCAGGAGCAAGGCATCATTGCAGAAAGGCTATTTGGAGAGAAGGAGATTCTGTTGGAAGAATCCGGTGATTATAGTTCCACAGTAACGCCAGCTGTGGCCCATTCCTAGTTTCTGTCGACTAAGCTTGGAATTCTTGATACTGCCGTGCCTCTCGGGAATTTCCATCTGTTCGAGAAAGTTGCCAGGACTTACGAATCTGAAACTTGATAGTCCAAGTTGAGGAGTATCTGGTAGAGTCACTAGACTCACTTACATTTGGATCAAAAGGTAAAGACAACAAGGGCGATCTAACTTTCATGAACACTGCCCAAATGAGCTCCCGACCCGCGCCCAGTGCGCAGCAGCGGGAGTTGTCATCAGCATCATTGTTGGCTGCTTTTGCGGTATGGTGCTTTGTTTTTCTATCCGCAACTTTGGCAATTGTCGAGCTGAAAGCGCCGGATGCCGTGCCAGCGACCTCACCTCAGGATGAATTGTCTGCCGAGCGGGCGCTTACTCACGTGCGAGCCATTGCCCGTGCGCCGCATCCTATCGGATCCAGCGCCAACATTGCAGCCAGAGAGTATGTTGTGGCCCAACTCGCGGCATTGGGTATGGAACCGGAAGTGGCGACGGGCGTCGGTATTTATGACCGTTCTGGAAATATCATCGCCGGAAATACTCACGACATTGTTGCGCGGCTACGAGGTATCGCGAACTCCCAAGCGGTTCTGCTGATGAGCCACTATGATTCTGTCCCGAGCGGTCCGGGTGCAGCAGATGATGCGGCGGGAGTGGCCGCTATTCTGGAAGCGCTTCGCGCATTGAAAACGGGATCTCCGCTAAAAAACGATCTGATCGTGCTGGTCACTGATGGAGAAGAGGCTGGCCTGCTGGGGGCGGAAGCCTTTGTTGCTTCGCACCCCTGGATGAAAGATGTTGGCCTAGTAATGAACTTTGAAGCGCGCGGGAACCATGGCCCTTCGTTGCTTTTCGAGACCAGCACGAACAATGCTTCCTTGATCGGCGAAGTTGCGCGTGCTGCCCCTTATCCCGTCGGCTCTTCCCTGTTTTATGCGTTTTACAAGTTGCTGCCCAATGATACCGACTTCACCGTGTTTCGTCCTAGAGAGATTCCCGGACTCAATTTCGCCTTTGGTGGCGATTTTGAAGCCTACCATACATGGCTGGACACGGCAGACAATCTGGACCCCAAGTCTCTTCAACATCATGGTTCATATGTGTTGGCGCTGGTACGCCGGTTCGGTCAGATGGATCTGAGCCAGTTCAAGCAGCAAAGCGGTGATGACATCTTTTTTGACTGGTTTGGCAGCCACCTGATCGCCTACAGTGAACACTGGGTCGTGACTGGTGAGGTTGTTGCCACGGTGCTGCTGGCCTTGATCATTGGTTTAAGCATTCGGCGTGCAGAAATAGGGACGGGGAACCTTGTCAGGGCAGTGTTTGTCTGTATCGTCGTGCTACTTACCGTTCCAATGACTATGGCTGCGGCAGGGTGGCTGCTTCTCCAGTTTCTCGGCGGACGCATGATTCGTGGTGACGCGCCGGCCAATTCTTTTCTGCTGATCGGTCTAACTGTACTGGGGGCGGCTGTAGGATGTGCCGTTCTGGGAAAGCTTCGGAGACGTTTCAACCTTCAAGAACTCTCACTGGCGGGGCTGGTGGTTGTGTGTGTCATGAGCTGGACTGTTGCCCTACTGCTCCCCGCAGGTAGCTATGTTTTGTTCTGGCCGCTGTTATTCACCACGATAGGACTTGTGGTGCTCAGTTTGCTAAAAGCCGAATCTCTACGTGCCCAAGTGCTGGGCACACTGGCGGGAGCGGGACTAGCGATTCTGCTTTTTGCACCGATTGCTTATCTCTTGTATGTGTTTCTTACTCTGAATCTGCTGAGCATCGCTGCTGCGGGGTTGCTTCTGGGGATCTTTTTCATCATTTGTATTCCGTTGATCGACGTGGCTGCTCTGCAACCCCCATGGAGGATAGTCGTTTTGCTCCTGCTCGCAGGAGCCGGCGTTTGCCTGGCAGCGGGAATCGTGCAATCCCACTCGAGTGTTCAGCACCCCCGGCAGGACACCCTACTCTACAGCGTCAACGCAGACGACCACAACGCCGTTTGGGTCAGCTACGAGAACGCGTTGGATGCATATACGGAACAGTTTATTTCCGGCAGAACAGCCAATCGCCAGCCGATCCCGAACTTTCTGACAGGGTCGCAGCGTCAGGTTCTCTCCGGGCCGGCGCCAGTAGTTGATTTGCGGCCTCCAATCAGCGAAATCAAAGCGGACAAACAAGAAGGAGACTCTCACAACGTTCACATGAACGTGAGGTCGCAAAGAGATGCAGACTTGATGGTGGTTAGATTCGACCCAAGCGTGAAGCTGATCTCCGTTAAAGTTTCCGGGCGCACCATGAGCCTTAGTCCGAATTCAGCCAGCAGCCGGATACTCTTGTATGGAATGGGTACGCAGGGTGCAGACTTGGAGCTTACGCTCACTGCGCCCTCAAGTGTCTCATTCTGGATCAGTGACTACTCGGTCGGCCTGCCGACAACCCAACGACGCCCCTCGAACCTTATTGCCGCACAAATCAGTGATGAGACACTGGTATGCCGGAAATACGAGTTGGGAATGGCGGTGAAATAATTCAGGGCTTGGGTAAACCACTGGTTCGATCCGCGCGACTTGAACAGGTTTGACCGTTCAGGAAATCATCGCCATAATCGTGCATGATGAGTTCAAGAGGCAGAACCGGCGCAGAACGCAGGTTTCTCCACTCCTGCGGCGTGCCCGCGCCAAGAGTTTCCGCAAAACCAGGCTCAAGTTGAAAGGGCCCACATGGATCAGGTGCCGCTGCAGAATGTTTTCGTGTCCGCGCAGATGGCAACGCCTCATGCCGCCCGTCTCGTAGCAGTGCGCGAAGCTACGCTCGACCAACTCGCCGCGCCGCCGCAATAAACTCTTGCCATACTCGCCCCGCGCCCGCCGCCGGTTTGCATCCATCGCTTGTTGTTCTTCAGCCTCGCCCGCCCAGTTCCGCCGCCCCTTTTGTTGCTTCTCCGGAATGTAGCTGCGCCCACCGTACGTCTTCATCCGCTTCACCACCGCGCCGCTTTGATAGCCGGCGGCGCTTCGTCGGGCCGCAACTCCGCCTCGCGCCCCACCTGCTCCTCCACAGCCATCCCGGCCTCGCACAGCGTCTCATCCAGCGTGGTCGTGTCGCCTAGACCAGCGAAGAACGTGCTTCTCCATTTCAGGCTGGCCCACGCACACTCTCCAGTTAAGAGCCTTGCTCCACACCCAGCAGGGCGTCGCGTATGGTGCGTTCCGATGCCAGCCAGACCTTTACGATTTCAAAGATGATTGCCGTGGCGTAGGTGACAGCGATCCAGACACAGACTCCTTCGATGGGCAGGCCGGACCAGGCGCCGATAAAGAGACCGCTCATCTGGCGGTGCTGGTAGTTCCACCAGTTGTAGGGAACAGCGAGGGTAGCTTCCCAGACCAGGCTGACGAGCAGCATAAAGAAAAGCGTCAGGCTGAGGGCGCGCCAGTTGATGAAGCGCCGCGCCACCGGAAAAGAAATCACGGCTGGAAGCAGGGCCCCGACGACGAGAAAGGTGAAGTAGCCGGGAAAGCCTGCCTGGTCTTCAGGAAGGGCAAAATGCTTCTTGTAAAACCATGCGGCACCAATCAAGACCACGGCCAGGATCAGGGAGATGGGATGAAACTGCAGAAGGCGGCGCATCTTCCTGGCTTCGCCAGGGTAATCGAGCACGTTGTAAGCTGCCAGCCAGAACTCGCCGAGCCATACGTACAGAAGAAGAACTGCGAGAAATCCAGTCAGATAGAAAACGTATTCTTCGATGGGAACTGGCCGGCCGAGCGCGGGAGCGTGGATGCCCAGGGTCGCTCCAACGTTGGGATAGTCGAAAAACCACTGTGCGAAAACGAAGTCGAGCAAGCAGCCCAGCGGGACGAGAATGGCGAGGGTCCACCAGAAAGCGCGCTGCGGAATGTGCAATCCCTCGCTGGGCAGGAACCATCCTGCGATGAACGCGACGGGAAAGATAAACAGCAGAAGGCTAAAGGTGTAGCCGTGCGGTGTGGCGTTCTGGTTGACCGGCATGAACGGGGCGGGGACGTGGACGGTTTGCAACGTAACGGCCGCCGGAATAACGATCATCGCCAACATGGCAATGACAATCCCGGCGCAAACGCTGGAGCTGGGGAGTCCGTGAGAGCGGAGTCCGGGCATGACCTGCCTCCGGTTTCGTGGCGGTGGTTGAACCTCCGACACGGAATTTCTGAAACGCCAACAATTCTACGCTTGTTTCGGGAGATCACTGGGGTGACCGCAGCTTGTCCGGAAGCTGGAAACCAGAGAGGATCTGACTGCGGGCATTGCTTGGCAAGGCGTCGTGGCCTCCCCGTGCCTTGCGATACTGAGGGCTCAGCCGCTCCCTGCGGGCTGGCTCTTGCGCTCAATTTCCGTCATTCGAGATCGCGAGGTGGCGAGAATTCCAGTGCGAATCAACAGGGTTGCGCGGCACGCTGCTCCACGTTCATTCCTCCTACGGTGCTACATCCTTCGGGAAATGTGCTACGCTAATCGCTAATTGTCGGATGAGAAGAGGGTATTCATGGGAGACCTTAGCCGCATCGGAGTGTCGATCGATTCGGAACTACTACGACGCTTCGATTCGTTCATAGCGGACAAGGGCTACGAGAACCGCTCGGAGGCGTTTCGCGACTTGATTCGTGACCGCCTCGTGGGCTCGGCGGTTATCGCTGCAAAGGCGCTTGTCGTGGGCACAGTCACCCTCATTTACGATCATCACACTCGTTTGCTGCCGGAGAAGCTTACCGATCTCCAGCACGAGAATCACGCAATCGTCATTTCCACCTTGCATGCGCATCTCGACCACGAGAGTTGCCTGGAAGTCGTCGTACTTCGCGGCAAGTCGAGAAGCGTGCAACGGCTAGCGGACCGGCTCATCAGCACAAAGGGCGTGCAGCATGGGCGCCTCGTTATGAGTTCCCCAGAGACGTGTCGCGTCATCCCCACCACGCCGTCGACCCAACTAACGGGAAACCCCTAAAAGGGGGCCGGGGAAGTCCTATATAACCCCTAAGCTTTTCGAATAAGGCGTCGATCAGCTTTACAAAACGCGTTCTCTGTAGCACGATTCCAAGAGTCGTGCTATGTCGTGTGGTAGCACGAATGGAGAGAACGTAATATGCCAAGGATCAAGGCTGTCATTTTGTTCTTGCTCCTCAGCATTTGGGGCAGTGTGATTCTGGTTTGTTCGCCGGTGTCGTTATGGGCAGCAGCCAATGGCAGCCTCTCCGGAACGCTTAAGGACCCGAGCGGCGCGGTTCTCCAGGGCGCAAAGATCACTTTGGTCAACACCGCTCTTAGGTCGGAGTATAAAGCGATTTCAAACGAACAGGGATTCTATTCGTTCCTGGCTCTTCCGGTCGGTCATTACGATCTGACGATTGAAGGCACGGGGTTCAAGACCCAGAAGAAAACGAACTTGACGGTCGACACCGATGCAGCGCTCAAACTGGACGCAGTGCTCACAGTGGGCCCGCACTCGGAGACTGTAACCGTAGTGTCCGGAGCGGCCACCATTGAGGAGCAAGTCGATACGGTGGCAACTCATCTGGGCGAACTCGTGACAGGCGCACAGATGACGGCCCTACCATTGAACGGCCGGAGCTATACCGATCTACTGCCAATCCAGCCCGGGGTTGTCCCGGTATCAACCTTGCTGCCCAATTCAGTGATCATGGCAGGTGTGACGGGAGGTCTTTCGCCCTCCGGCGATTTGAATCCGGGAAATTTGTCCATTGACGGCCAGAGAGAATCGTCGAACGGCTTTTTGGTGAACGGAATTGATGTGCAGGAGCACATGAATGGGGGAACGTCCATTGTTGCGAACCTGGACTCGATCGATGAATTCCGCGTTCTGACGAACAATTTCGATCCCGAGTACGGCAACTATAACGGCGGCATGGTCACCGTGATCACGAAGTCGGGAAGCGATTCGTTCCACGGTAGTGCATTCGAATTCTTGCGCAACACGGCTTTGGATGCCCGCGGCTACTTCGATCCAAGCCGGCCTGTCTTCCGGCAGAACCAGTTTGGCGGAACGCTCGGCGGTCCGGTGAGGCATCAAAAAGTTTATTTCTTTGGAGATTATCAAGGCACGCGGACAAACGAAGGTGTGGAAACGGGAGATATCTCGGTTCCGTCCCTGCAAGATCGGGCGGGCAATCTGTCGGATCAGGCCGCGTCATTCGTGACCACAGATGTCAGTGGAAACACGATCCCTACGTCCGTGAGCGGTTCGTCCCTGGCCGGCATCCTCTCGCAAAAGCTCGGTTATGGAGTCTCTCAGGGAGAGGCATACTACACGCCGGGATGCATGAGCAGCGGTCCGCTCTCAACTCTATGTGTTTTTCCGGGAGCGGTCATTCCCATGAGGGCATGGTCGGCGCCGGCACTCGCCTTGCTGCAATACATTCCTTCGCCCGATACTGGCGCCGATCAGTTTTCCACGTCGGCTTATTCGGAGACAGTACGCGACGATAAGTCTTCCGGGCGGATCGACGCCAACAGCCGATGGGGCCAGCTTTCCGCATACTATTTTTTTGACGAGTACCGCGTCGATAATCCGTACCCAGGGCCGCAAGGCGGAGCCAGCATACCCGGCTTTGACGCGCTCACGTTCGGACGTGCCCAGCTCGTCAGCTTGGGGGACACAAAGGTTTTCGGGGAAGGCACCGTCAACGAGTTCCACGTGGGGTATCTCCGAAACGCCAATGTCATTGGACAACCGCGTGGCGGGCTGGGTGTAAGCCTGGCGGCTCAGGGCTTCCTGACCAGTACGGGGGCGCCCAGTTTCGCGGTGCAGGCGCCACAGTTCTTGGGGGTGGAAAACATTGTTTTCCCTTCCTTCGTAATGGGCGTTCCGATCACCAACGAAACGCAGATCAACAACACGATGTATGTAAGTGACACGGTCTCGAAGGTGATCGGAACTCACACCTTGAAATTTGGCGGACAGTTTCATGTGGATCAGGTGAACGAGCATCCCAACGCTACGTTCAACGGAACTTTCAACATCGACGGCACCGAAACCGGCTCTGCCTTTGCCGATTTTCTGATCGGGGTGCCGAGTAATTTTACGCAATCGTCGGGCGAGCCTTTCTATTTGCGAAATCGATATGAGGGAGTGTTCGTTCAAGACAGTTGGCGGGCGCGAAGCGACTTGACGATCAATGTCGGGCTGCGCTGGGATTACATCATGCCGTTCTGGGAGAAGTACAACGAAGTGCAGACGATCATCCCGGGAAGGCAGTCCGTGCTCTATCCGGATGCGCCCGGAGGGTTGATGGTTCCCGGCGATCCAGGAATCCCAAGTACGATTTCGCCGTCGAAGGGAGATAACTTCGCTCCGCGAATCGGTTTTTCGTACGCCCCGAGATTCGATCACGGAATTCTGAAAGCAATGTTTGGAAACAGCGGCAAGAGCAGCATTCGGACGAGCTACGGGATCTTCTATACGGCGTTTCCGGGGCTGTCGGCTGGCGTCATGTATGCCGTGCCTCCGTTTGGCTATAACTACCTCACTCCCGAGCCACCGCTGTTTGCGACGCCTTTCGTCAACGCTGCGGACGGCGGGCAGAATACGAATCCATTTCCATTGACGTTTCCTCCGCATAACGTTTCGGCGAAGAATCCGGATACCACGTTCGATTGGTCGCCTGTAATCCCCATCACCGCCGACCCTTACTTTTATTACCGCAACGCCGTTCCGTACACAGATAATTACATGCTCTCGTTCGAGCGACAGATCACAGCAAGCGCACTGCTAACCATGAGTTATGTAGGAAACCAGGCACACCACATTCTCGCAGTAGTCTCGACGAACCCAAGCAACCAGGCTCTTTGCCTCAGCCTAAGCCAACCAACGGAGGCTGCGCCCAACAGCCCTACCTGCGGCCCTTTTGGTGAAGATGCGCTTATAACCAGCAGCACCGGCCATGTACATCAAGGAACGCGAGTAGGCTTAGGACCCAACTACGGAGAGGATGCCGCTCAAAAGACGATTGCGAATTCGAGTTACAACGCGCTGGAGACCACTTTGCGCTATGTCGGGAAGAGATCGGATTTTCTGCTGGGATACACCTACAGCAAGTCGATTGATCAAGGCTCGAACCTGGGCGAACAGCTCAATCCGTTGGATATCAGGGCGACCCGGGCAATTTCGGCTTGGGATATGAGGCATAACTTTGTGGCGAGCTACAAGGTGGCCCTGCCTTTCGATGTGCTTTTTGGACGCGCGGATCGCTTAACGGATGGATGGAGCATAGCGGGCACTACCCGTTTCAGTACCGGCCTGCCCGTTACTCTGTACGACGACTCGGACAATTCGCTGCTGGGAACGCTGGGGAATGGCATAAACAATTACCTGCTGGATACGCCGGAGTATCATGGGGCGCCGCTCGATATCAATACCAACCCGAGGAACGGACGGCCCGAGTTCAATAATTCGCCGGCGGCGTTCACGACGGAAGCGCTTGGGCAATTGGGGAATGTTCCACGGCGATTTTTCTATGGTCCGGGGATTAATAACTTTGACATGACGCTGACAAAGCTGCTGCGAGTAACCGAGTCGAAATCGTTTGAATTCCGAATTGAGGGATTCAACGTATTCAATCACGCTCAGTTCTATGGCGCCGCCTCGGTGGATGGGGAAGTGAATAATGATCCCCATTTCGGACAAGTCGTCAGCGCGGCGGCTCCACGTTTGGTCCAGATCGCGGCGAAATTCAGTTTCTAGGATGATTCACAAGGGAGAACTTACCGCGGCTGAGAAATCGCTGCTGAGGCCGTGCGGTGCACGGCGAAAGCGGCTCTAGCCGTCTCTGCCTTCATCACTCCGAAACTTGTCCTGTTGTTTCCGTTTGACGCGCAGCCGTACTCTTAAGGGCTTTACGTGTTGGGGCGCATGTCGCTCGAGGTTCCACCGGCGGCGGGAACGTAGCATTGCAAGGTGTAATCCATCACCATGCGATCTGCGTTGAATCGCCAGCCGAGCGTGCGGATAGTGCGCTTCATGCGCTTGATCCAGCCCCGGGGCAGGCCGTCTCGATCGCGCTGATAATAGAGGGGAATTACTTCCTCACGCAGCGTGCGCAGCAAATCTTCTCCGTCGCGCGTGTCGTGAACGCTCATATTGGAGTGAGTGCGTCCGGTTCCGATGGCGAAACCGTTGAACCCGTCGTAGGCCTCCGCCCACCAACCATCCAGCACCGAGAGGTTCAGTCCGCCGTTCAATACGACTTTCTGACCGCTGGTTCCCGAGGCCTCCAGAGGACGGCGCGGATTGTTCAGCCAGACGTCGACTCCCTGCACAAAATGACGGCCGACGTTGATGTCATAGTCCTCAACGAAAACAAACTTGTCAGAGAAGCGCGAGTTGCGCATCAGTTCGGCGATCTGTTGCAGCACCCGCTTGGCCGGTTCGTCGAGGGGATGAGCTTTTCCGGCGAACACAAATTGCACCGGCCGTTTCGGATCGTTCACCATGGAAGCCAGTTTCTCGATATCGGCCAAAATCAGATTCGCCCGCTTGTAGGTGGCGAAGCGGCGGGCAAATCCAATGGTGAGCGCATCGGGACTAAGCACGCGGCCCAATTCCAGCAATGTTTCGCGCGGTTCGCCACGGCGCTCGGCTTGCTCGACGGCGCGCCGCCGCACAAATTCGAGAAGCCGGGACTTCAGAATAAGATGGGTTTCCCACAGTTCGCCATCGTCGACGTCGTCGATGCCGTCCCAGATGCGAGCCTCGCTGCTGCGCTGGTGCCAACCCGTTCCCAGGTGCCGGTCATAGAGTCGAAACATTTGCGGCGCCAGCCACGATGGAACATGGACCCCGTTCGTGATGTGCCCGATAGGAACCGAGTCTTCCGTTTTTCCCGGAGACAATCCCGTCCACATGGCACGGGAAACCTCGCCGTGCAGCGCAGACACGGCGTTGGCGTGGCGCGAGAGCCGCAGCCCCAGTACCGTCATGCAGAAGGTTTCATCCTGGTTGTTGGGATTCTCACGGCCGAGTCCCATTAGACTTTCATGGGAGAGACCCAGTGCTTCCCGGAGTGGCCCAAGATGCTCTTCGATCATCTCGCTGCTGAAGCGATCGTGTCCGGCGGGCACCGGAGTATGAGTGGTGAAGACCACCTCGCGAGAAACCCGCGGCACAGCGGCATAAAAAGCGATGCCTTCTTCTTCCATGCGCATGCGAATTGCTTCCAGCACGGCAAACCCGCTGTGGCCTTCGTTGAGATGAAGCACGCCGGGCGTGATGCCCAGCGCTTTCAGCGCACGCAGACCTCCTACGCCTAGAAGCAGTTCCTGGCGAATGCGGATGCGGGCGTCGCCGCCGTACAGGCGCGATGTGAGCTCGCGGTCTTCGGGAGCGTTTCCTTCCACGTCCGAATCCAGCAGGAACAGGTCACAACGGCCGACCTCGACACGCCAGACTTTGGCCCGGATCGTCCCATGCCGGGTATCGATTTGTACCACTACCGGCCTGCCGTCGGCGCTGATCGCGGGCTCCATGGGCAACTGCTTTACGTCGGTCTTAAGATATTCTTCCTGCTGCCAGCCACTGATATCGAGCCGCTGGCGAAAATATCCCTGCCCGTAAAACAAGCCGATGCCCACCAGCGGAACATCCAGGTCCGACGCGCTCTTGATGTGATCGCCGGCCAGCACACCTAGGCCACCGGAATAGACCGGCAAGGACTCGTGCAGCCCGAACTCCGCGGAAAAATAGGCCACGGGCCGGGGCCGCAGGACTCCAGCGTGGCGCGCTCCCCAGGTGCGCTCCGCTTCCATGTATTCGCGCAAGCGGCGGTAGGCGTAGTTGATGCGGCTATGCAGCACCAGTTGTGCCGCCCGGCTTTCCAGCTTGGACAACGGAAATTCCGCCAGCAGCGAAACCGGATTGTGATTCAATTCGCTCCAGCGCGCCGGATCGAGATCGAGAAACAAACCCGTGGAATCATGATCCCAGCTGCCCCATAGATTACGGGCCAGCGCCCACAGCCTCTCCTGCACGGGCGCGATAAATCGGTCGAGCGCCCGGGCCTCGCTGACCACCGGGGCGACCTGCGCCGCGGCCTTCGTCAGCATTCGGATCTCGTCTTCGCGAAAGACCCTGGCCTCAACCGTTTGCACCACGAGCACGCCCTGCAGCACTCCCCGATGAATGAGGGGAACACCCAGGAACGACTGGTAGGCGTCTTCCCCGGCTTCGCTGAAATATTTGAAGCGCGGATGCCGGTTGACCTGCTCGACGGCCACGGGACGAACCTGTTCGGCAACCAGTCCGGCCAGCCCTTCGTGAACTCCCATCCGAAGATTGCCGACGCATTCGCGGCGAAGTCCCAGAGTCGCCGCCAGCACCAGATTGGCGCGATCCGGTTCCAGCAGATATGCCGAGCACACGTCGGTACCGAACCTCTTGGCGATGAGGGCCACGACGTTCATCAGCGTTTCCGCCGGTTCGCCGCCTTCGGCCGCGAGATTGGTGATTTCATCCAGCGTCAGCACATTCATGGCGCTGGTGGAGCGGGCGGTGGGAACCCCATCCTCAATCAGTTTGTTTTCCAACCTTAGCTAGCCTCCGTTGGCCTTCGAACAGCCGGCTGCTTTTCGATCCACGGTCATTGCTTGAACTCAAGCCACCGGACTGTCAACAGACTACCTTCCGATCTGGCAAGACGACAATTGCGCCGTTCTCTCGCGGACCGGCCCGCGCTGAAGTGAGCGTCGCCTCATCGCATGTTCTTTCACTTTTACCAGACTGTAGGCTCTGGTTTTTCCTCAGTCCAATTCAAATTGTTTATGGGCCGGATAAGGCGTCCTGCGCGTAACCATGCGCCCGGACGGCCTTTCCCGATCCATAGTCTCTGGGTACGCAGTCTAGGGTAAAGGGAAACTCTCCTGGCCGTGAGAAGGGACTTTCACATCAGGTTACGAAAGATCGGCCGCCGGCGAGGAACGTCCGAAGTTCAAAATGGAACTGCTTCAGCCATCCCGCTTTGCATCTCTACACGGCCGTCATCAGCGAAGCGACAGATCGCCGAGCTCGCCCTCGCGCGTGGCAATCAGAAGCGAGCTTGTTCACTTCCTTGATTTACAATGTCGGGTTCCATAAGATGTTTCGCAGCGAGGTTCTCTTGCCGTCAAGGGACCTCGCCATCATCGAAGAAAAGTAGCTGAACATCCAGGGCAATCTTAGGATCTTGAGGCAAGCAGTAACTGTGTGGGGACAGCCGCCCCCGGGTTGTCCAGGCGAGCGAAGCTCGGCGGTTCCACTGGACATCGACAAGAATGCCGCGATCGTCGAGAATCATGCCCCAAGTCCATTGCAGTGCTCTCTTATTTGATCTCGATGGCGTGCTCATCGACTCCACGCCCGCCGTGGCGCGAGTGTGGCGCCGTTGGGCCATCGAACACGGCTTTAATCCCGGGGAGGTCATTGCCCGCGCGCATGGCCGTCCCAGCCTCACCACAGTGCAGGAATACTTGCCCCTCGCCGATCATGAGGCTGAAAACCACAAGGTCGAGCTCCGGGAAATCGAAGACCTCGAGGGTGTCGTCCCCTTGCCGGGCACGCTCGAGCTCCTGTCCAGCCTGCCCGTGAATCGCTGGACCATCGTTACTTCTTCCACGCGTCCTCTGGCGGAAGTTCGCATCAAGGCCGCAGGCCTGCCACTTCCGCCGCTTCTGATCACTTCCAGTGACATTACCCACGGCAAGCCCCATCCCGAGCCTTATCTGAAGGCTGCTTCGCTGCTGGGTTTTTCTGCCAACGATTGCATCGTCGTGGAAGATGCTCCCGCGGGGATCGAGTCGGGCAAAGCCGCTGGGGCGCGGGTTGTGGCATTTCTTACTACGGTTGCGACCTCCGTTCTGCGCAGCGCCGGTCCCGACTGGATACTGAACAATTGTGCCGATATTCGCTTGGTCAGCTCAAACGCCCGCCTGCAATTGAGCTTGACCGAATCGGCAGTGTAATCTCGAATGCTTCCAGCCGGAGTCGAGGAGACCGTCTCTATGCCTTGACCTTACCGCAGGTTCGCGCTGGCTTGCACCGTGGTGCTGGTCTTTCTTCTAGGGGCTTGTGCCATGAATCAATTTGTCGGCACAACAGCAAGGGGCGCAATCGCGCCCCTGCTTTACAACAATCGATCGAGCCCTACTGCTTTGTTGACTTCTCGCGTACCTTTGCCCAGCGCTTTCTTTGAGCTGCCGCGATACGCTCGCGGGCCGCTGCCGACAACCGGTGCCCTCCAGGTTTGGCATAGCGGGATGGCGTTCCTGTCATTCCCGCCATCTCCACCAGCACCGCAATCACCTTGTCCAGCTGTCGCAGTTCCCCTTCCGTACGTTTTCGTTCTTGCTTCAACTGTTCTAGAACCGCATCTAGATCAGCCATGCACGCTCCCGCTACAGGGATTAATTGATCGTCTGAGGATACCCGATTCTCTCTTCTCTTGTCAGCGAGAAACGCCCGGTCCTCCCGTGCCCCCGGCAGGGCTGCGGCAACCCAGGGCGGATATTCCCCGGTGGCCCGCACTGCCGGCTCGGCTCCGGCTTCGCCACTAACGAATCTACAACTTAGTAAGTAATAAGTTAATGTCTACCACTTATGTGTCATGTGTCTTATCTTCAATAGTAACCAGTCTTATTCTACGGTGCTTATTAGTTTGACAGTAGCCGCGCTAGTGCTCAACTATGGCGCTGTGGCGACTTATCATTGTTTTCCAAAGCTACCGAGGATTATTGAATAATGAGCTATATACTTATGGTTGGAGTGGCCATATTTAGCTCCGCGAGCGGGGCTCTGCTGGTTGTGGTCGTCGGCCTGGCGCGGAGCGAAAGATTCGGAACGCTGACCAATCTAAAGACGTCTTCCGGGGTCGGGCAGGAACCGCACGAGTATCTGGAGAGTTTGGGTTCCGAGCACACGATGGTCCGCGAAGACGCGGCATCGATGCCGGATAGGCCTGCTAGCCCACGGTCGGGGGCTTGCTTCGCCGGGCCTCCCCAAAATGTTCCGGATTCGGGAGCGGGGATTTCAAAATGAAGATCCTGCAAAATTCCGAAGTGAGCGGGGAAAGCGACCAGCCTCGACGGTATAATGCACACGCCCGGAATTGGAGTTGGCAATGACAAAAATCGCGGATCCGGCGCCGGCGGGAACAGCATTAGTGTTTTGCGGCGATGCGTCCGCCGTCCGCTTAATCACAGAATCTCTAAAGCCACTCGCGATACGCGCGGAGAGCTGCGACAAAGCGTTGACGGTGAGCAGTCTGTTGAACAAGCGGAAATTCGAGGCCGTCATTGTGGACCTGAAGCTGGGGGAGGAAGCCCGGCGAGTTATGGAGCGACTCCGTCTTTCGCCTGCGAACCGCACTGCGGTTACCTTTACGATCGCTCCTCGAGACGGGACGCCGCAGTCGGCGTTGCGGTCGAACTCGACCTTCGTGTTCCAGCGGCCGCTCTCTGCTGCTTCGGTCACTAACACTCTGCGCGCCGCATACGGACTGGTAGTGCGCGAGCGGCGCCGTTACTTCCGGTGTCCCGTCCAGGTTCCCGCCGTCGTGCGGGCGAGTATGCCCCAAGATCTCTCTTGCCTGACCGTAAATATCAGCGAGGGCGGGATGGCTATCAGCGCTCCCGCGGATCTCGATGCGGGCCTGTCCGTCGCAATACGGTTTAACCTGCCCGGCTGCACCGGCCAGCTGTTCGCCGAGACGAAGGTATGCTGGCGCGGGGATGGAGGCCAAGTGGGGCTGGAGTTCCTATCGCTTCCTTTGCAGCAGAAGTCGGAACTGCAGGAATGGCTGGCGCGAAAGCTCGATGAAACCCTCCCGGAAAGCGTCGTCGCTATGTTCCGGAGCGCTGCTCCATCCTAAGTCCGGCAATTCGCCCTACTGCACCGGCGCATTCAATGCCGCCACCAACTCCAGAAAACTATTCGCACTTACCGCTTGATCCACTGCTTCCTTGTGACTGAACAACTCGCTGGCGTCTCCCAGCAAATCGTGCTGCGATTGGTTGTCGCCGGTAAGAATCATCATAATGAGCTTCGACGGTTTTCCGTCGCGCGCATCGAAGTCGATTCCCTCCGCCGATTTTCCCACCACTACCAGCGGGCGGGTCAGCCCGTTAATGCGCGCATGAGGCACCGCCAGCCCGTTCTCCCAGCCGCTGGCCAGCACGCGCTCGCGTTCCGAGACGATGCGAAACAATCTGTCCGGCGCATTGCTCACCGCCTCCGCCGCAATCTCGCACAACTCTCGCAGCGCTCCCAGCCGGGTTGTTGCCGCAACGCTGGGCAAAAACAGTTTGCTTGCCACCACATCTTTCAGCGTCAGCGTCCGCCTTCTGCGGATTAAGAAGTGGATGGCCGGCGCCGACAGCAGCGACGTAAACAGCGCCATGACTACCAGCGCCACAAACATGTGATCGCGAATCAATCCCGCTTGCAGCGCAAGAATCCCCAGAATGATTTCCATCGCGCCGCGCGCGTTCATGGCCAGCCCCACCGCCAGCGCAGAATTGCGGTCCATACCTCCGAGGCGCGCGCCCCAGCCCGCTCCCAGCAGTTTCCCCACGCAGGCTACACCGATCACCGTCGCCGTCAACCCCAGATGAAAGTTGGCGGCGAAGTTGATTCGCAACCCTATGCTGGCGAAGAAGAACGGCGCGAACACGTTGGTGACGATTTGATGAATACTCTCCGAAGTCCGCTTGCGCAGATGTCCCGATTCCCCGATCGCGATTCCGAGGATGAATGCGCCAAACACCGCGTGAATTCCGGCATACTCTGTGAATGCCGCTCCCGCCAGCGTCAGAGTGAAAATGAAACCCAGCACGCCGCCGGGCCAAGTCGTATGCGCCTGTAACACGGGCAAAATCTTGTCGATCAGCCATCGCCCCAACGTCAGCGTAAGTCCCACGAACAACAGCACCAGGACGATGGTGTGTTTCGTGCTGGTGGCCAGGCTGCCTCCCGCGGCCGGATGCATCATCCCCAGCACGAACGAGAACAAGATCCATCCCACCAAGTCGTCGAACATCGCCGAAGAGATGATGACCGTTCCCATCTCCGTGCGCAGAAGATTCAGGTCCATCAAAATCTTTGCGATCACCGGCAACGCCGAAATCGAAAGTGCCGTGCCCACGAATAGCGCGAAAATCAGCGTGTCCGCGCCGGCTTCCGCTCCCATGTAATTGGGAAAAGTTCCGGCCGCCGCGAAACCGGCCACGAAAGGAAACGCCACGCCAAAAACGCTCACCAGCAGCGCGCTCTTGCCTTGCCGGAAGATGCTGCGCAAATCGATCTCCAAGCCCGCCGTCAGAAGAAAAAACACCACTCCCAGCGTGGTCACGGTGTCGAGCACGATCGGCATCGGCCCGGTCGTGGGAAACAGCGCCTCGTACAGATGGGGTCGGTAGTGGCCCAGCACCGTCGGCCCCAGAAAAATCCCCACAGAAATCTCGCCCAGAATCGAAGGCTGGCCAATCTTATGCATCAACTCGGCTGCCAGCTTGGCGCAGCCCAGCAGCGTAGCCAGCGCGGCAAACATCGTCATCACGTCATGCGGATTCAAATGGGGCATCGAACGCCTCGCTTGAAATCGAACCCGGCAGTCGAATCCGATCCATCCGGTTCGACCAAGTCCGGTCACCTAAATAAAGAATCAGGAGAATTTCAGAATGGAAGCTTACACCGTTGCAAGAGAATGGCCACCCGCAGGATCATCCGTTCGTGCCATTCCATTGATCACAAAGGAGATATCCTACAGCGAACAGCTGCAACATTTTACAGGATTAACCTCAGAGACCAATTTTTCCGATGATGGTAGAAATTCTATGGTTGAAGATCTGCTGGCGGCAGTTTAAGAGGCATATAGCCTGGCGCTTGCGTGCCATCGCATTGCGTTAAAATGATGTGCTGGCTTAGTCGTGAGGCGTTTTCTCCTGCTGACTCTGAGTCTTGAGGTGGCCATGAAACGATTCGTAGTGTTCCTGTTCCTGTCGGTTCTAATGGCAGATGCGCTGGCCCAGCGGCCCTGCTCAAACTTAGCTCCCGTCGGTCAGGCTGGAGTTCCCGGTTCGCAGTCGATCGCCTGTTCCACGTTGCTGCAGCCCCAGCCTCTGGCGCAGCAGCCGCAGCCGCTGCCCCCTCCCGACAACAAGGGCGGACGGCAGTCCGATCCTAAGGATCAGCCTGCGCAAGAATCCCAGCCTCCGGACGCGGGGAAAGCCGCAGCCGACAGCTTCACCGGAACCATCCTGAAAGTGGGCAACAAGTTCGTTCTGCAAACTGCCGCCAAGGCGAACTATCGGCTCGACGATCAGGAAAAGTCAAAACCATTTGCGGGCAAGCGCGTGAAAGTTTCCGGCACTCTGGATTCCGCTACCAGCACGATTTACGTGAGCAGCATTCAACTGCTCTCCTGATCTGGCTGGGGTCGTGCCACTTATGCTTCTGGTCGCCGCCTTGAGGATATTTCGCAGGCGGATCGGTTCGGAACAGGCTGCTTTTCATTCCCGGCGACCGAAGGTTTGAAGCGAAGAGTTTGAAAGCGAAGAAAAGAGAGGCGTTATGCAGCACCGCACATTCACATTCGTTGTTGCTCTGTTCGCAGTGGCCGTTTTTAATCTCTCCCCTGCCACCGCCCAGGACGCCCGCGACCAGGTCTCGGCTCGCGCCCAGGAACGCATCCAGAGAGAAGTCCGCCACGAACTGCTGATGCTGCCCTGGTTCGGCGTCTTCGACAACATCGCTTACAGAGTAGATGGCGGCACCGTCACCCTGCTCGGCCAGGTGGTCCGCCCTTCGCTCAAGTCCGATGCCGAGAACGCCGTCAAGCACATTGAAGGAGTGGAACACGTCGTTAATCAAATTGAAGTTCTGCCTGCCTCGGGCATGGATGACCAGTCGCGCATGCGCCTGTACCGTGCCATTTACGGCTATCCGATGCTGGAAAAGTACGCTCTCGGGGTGCAGAAGCCCATCCGCATCATCGTCAAGAACGGGCATGTCTCGCTCGAAGGCGTCGTCGATAACGAAACCGATAAGAACGTCGCCGGGCTGCGTGCCAACGGCGTCTCCGGCATTTTCTCGGTCACCAATAACTTGCAGGTGGTGCCGTCGAAGTAGGCTAGCTTCTTAGAGAGCTGGGGTTCGAACCACGAGGGCAGAAGGTCCCCACCAAGGGAACAGCATTGGTTGTACGTACTCCCAAGAGCCTCTAACAAGACCCTGCTGCAAAGCAAAAGCCGCCTCGACGAGGAAGCGGCTCTTGCATTCGGCCTAACTGTTATTCCGCCACGCGGAATTTCACGTTGCTCGAAAGCGTGCCCTTGGAGGTTACCACCTTGACTGTGCCGGTGGTTGCGCCGGTGGGCACGGTGGTCGTGATCTCTGAACTCGACGCCACTTTGAAGACCGCAACCGTGCCGTTAAACGTAACGCTGGTCGCACTCGTCAAGTTCGTTCCCAGAATCTTGACGGCCGTTCCCACCGTTCCTGAGGTGGGCTGCGTTTCCACGAACGGCCCCAGACCCACAGACAGGCTGAAGACCGTCCCATACCCCGTCCCCGGCGGCGTACAGCTAGTGCAGGTGGCGCTGGTCCCGCCCAGCCACGTTGTCCCGTAGAAGTTTCCATTGGTGTCCTGGACCGGCGCAGCCAGGGGGCCGTAGCCATCCTTGCAATCGGTTTGGGAGCAAAAGCTGTAAAGCGTGGTCAGCGTCCCGGTGGGAGTGATTTTGTAGATCGTGCCACCTATGCCGTTAGCGCCGCCGCCCTGTGTAGCGCCGTAGAGGTCCCCGTCGGTGGCCTGGATCAGCCCCGCCGTCGGCCATATACCGTCCGTGTCGTCAAAACTGAGTAGCGTCGTTAGCGTGCCAGTTGGAGTCATCCTGAAGATCGTGCCGTAGCCGTAGGGGGAATTGTAGGCCCCGCCGTAAAACGTGGTCCCGTAGAAATCCCCATTGGTGGCCTGGACCAGCCCCGCATTGGGGTTTTTGCCGTCGGTGTAGTCGAAGCTGTGCAGCGTGGTGAGCGTGCCGCTTGGGGTGACTTTGAAGGCCGCGCCGTCGCCGTTCGCCCCACCGCTGACCGTGGCTCCGTAGAAATCCCCATTGGTGCCCTGCACCAATGCCCCGTAGGGCGCTTGGCCGTCTGCGCAACCGCTTTGCGGACAAAAGCTGTAAAGCGTGGTCAGTGTGCCGCCCAGGGTGATTTTGTAGATCGTGCCCTGGCCGTAGGCCCCGCCGAAGTACGTTGTCCCGTAGAGGTCACCATTTGTGGCCTGGACCAGCCCGCCGCTGGGGTCGGCGCCGTTGCTGTTGTCGAAGCTGAGCAGCGTGGTCAGTGTGCCACTCGGCGTGATCTTATAAACCGTGCCCTGGCCGTCGGTTCCGCCGCTGGTCGTTGTCCCATAGAAGTCCCCGTTGGTGGCCAGGACCAGCGCCGCGGGAGCGGGGTAGCTACCGTCCGTGCAACCGCTCTTCGAGCAAAAGCTGTAAAGCGTGGTCAGCGTGCCAGTTGGGGTGACCTTGAAGACTGC
The DNA here is from genome assembly GCA_003156805.1 of Acidobacteriaceae bacterium. Classification (GTDB taxonomy): domain Bacteria; phylum Acidobacteriota; class Terriglobia; order Terriglobales; family Acidobacteriaceae; genus Sulfotelmatobacter. The sequence goes on from PMHV01000071.1 coordinate 33,360, forward strand.
GCCGCAGCCCGCCGCAGCTCCATAGAACGTGCAGTCATCGTTGGCCCCACCCACCTGAGTTGTCCCGTAGAGGTCCCCGTTGGTGGCCTGGACGAGGCTTGCCTCGGGCGAATAGCCGTCCGTGCCGTCAAAGCTGTGCAGTGAGTCGAAGGTTTGCGCTCTCGCCACCTGGGTCGCAATCACCGGCGCCACCAGCACGACCGCCAACGCCAGCGCGGTACCTGCCGCCCGCAGACGCCTCTTCCGAATCCAGCCCTGATGTTGCATCCAGTTCGACATCGTTATCCTCCCTGTAAGCGCCTCACATCGTACTCCACGGGCGGAGCCTGTCAATGAGGACTTTCGGCCTACCTCAGAAGACCCCGAAGCCGGGAAGTGCTCATGGATCGTGCGTTTCGGCGGTCAAGGTCTGCGGGAAAGCTGGCCGCAAATGGTTTGTTTAGGGTTTCTAAGCACGCTGGCTAGTTCAAGACTTGGTTTCCAAACCGCAAACCCTAAACCCAATCTTCTGACGGTAGGGCTGCGCGATCACACTTCCCTGCGTATAATGCGGATGGCAAGTCCGCACCGCACTGGAGAAACGCCATGCCCACACGCCGCACTTTTCTCGCTCAATCTGCTGCCATCGCCACCGCCGCTCTTTTTCCTGGCCGCTTCAGTTGGGCCGCAGCCGACCGCAAGCTTGGCAACATCGGCGTGCAGCTCTATACCGTGCGCGATCAGATGAAGCAGGATTTCGACGGCACTCTCGCCAAGGTCGCCGCCATCGGCTACAAAGAAGTCGAATTCGCCGGCTACTTCGACCACTCCCCCAAAGATGTTCGCGCCGCCATCGACCGCCACGGCCTGGTCTCGCCCGCGTGCCACGTTCCCTATGACGTGCTCGGCGACAAATGGCCAGCTCAGATCGAGTCCGCAAAAACCATCGGCCAAAGCTACATCGTTTGTCCCTGGATTCCCGAAGAAATCCGCAAGCAGCCCGACGGCTGGAAGCAGGCCATCGAAACCTTCAACCGCGCCGGAGAAGCCAGCCACAAGGCCGGCATTCAGTTCGCCTACCACAACCACTGGTTTGAGTTTCTCCCCGTCAACGGCAAACTTCCCTACGACACGCTGCTCGAGGAATGCGATTCCAATCTGGTGAAGATGGAACTGGATCTCTGCTGGATCATTGTTGGCGGTGGCGATCCACTCGTGTACTTCAATCGCTATCCCGGACGCTTCCCCCTGGTCCACGTCAAAGACATGAAAAAGCTCCCTACAGTCTCTCAGGCGGGCGGCCAGGATTTCGGAGACACGCTCAAAGATATGACTGAGGTGGGCAGCGGCGTCATCGACTGGAAGCGCATCTTTGCCCAATCGAAGAAAGCCGGAATCAAGCACTACATCGTCGAGCACGACAAACCCGCCGCTGCCTTTGACAGCCTCCAGACCAGCTACCAGTATCTGCGCCAGTTGCGCTGGTGACGTGCTGTAGAATCAGTGGCGCTCCACGCAGCCCGCAATCATGTGATCGCTGATCGCCATGAATCCGTTTTCGCCCTGCGGGGTTACACCGCTGCTAACTCCTTCGGGGCCTGTGCAATTGTCGATTCGAGTCACGGAGTAGTCGGCGGTTTGCCGGGAGCTGGTGAACTGCTCATAGAAAAATTCTCCCTGCGCGGCGGAATTGTTTTGCACCGTATCGACGTTGCTGCACAGCCAGCCCGCCAAAGCCGTTTGCGGATAGCTGAAGCTCGGATTGTTGGTGCCGTCCACGATGCTCATCTCTTTCCAGGTCGAGTTTTCAATTTCCGTGGTGGTTTTTCCTTTGTTACAACTCTGCTGGCCCGACCATTGCCCAACATTGCCCTGGTCGCCATCGACGTAGGCGGGACTGTCCGGCCACTCTGCTCCATCGCAGCCATACTGTCCCGTGGCGCACACGTTCACCGTGGGTGCGTTGGGCACCACGCATCCTTGCTCGATATCCCCGAACACCGGACCCGACAGCAATTCAACGTTATCCAGATAGCTCGCGCTTCCGAACCACGCCAGCGAATAGCCCACAGCCCCGGAGCCCGCGCTGTCTCCCTGGGCGCACATTCCGCCCCGGCTATAAAGATTCTGGTAGACGTAGTTGAGGAATGTAGCCGGGCGGCACGCCGCATTCTTAATGCTGGTTCCCGAGTTTCCGTCGCTGAATTCCCAATCTGTATCCCATGCCAGATACACCACTTGATAGCCATGCTCAAGATATTTTTGTGCGTAGCTCGGGTCCAGGTAGGCGCTGGTGCCGCCTCCGCCTTCGAGGAACACTACGGTTCCCACCACTTCCTCCGCCGGGTTCTTGTACCCGTAGGTGAAGCCAAGGTTGACCGCGCTCGGGCAATCCGCTACTTCACCCTGGAAGCAGGTCATGCCCGGGTAATATCCGCTGGGGCAGAACCGCAATTGCAGGATCCCTTTCTTGTTAATGGTGCCGAGCGGCAGTGGCGCCTGCTGCGCGCGAGCCGGAATCGCGCTCAAGATGAGCGCCGCAAAAGCCGCGCCCAGAGCGAAAAACATCCAGTTTCTCATGGTTGACATTGCCCCATTATCCTAGGACACTGGCTCCTCCGGAGCCACCCCACCGAGGTGTGGGGTCTTTTTTCTCTCACACCAGTGGACACAGGTCATCCGCACTCGAATCTGGATTCGGTGCGCTCCGTCCAATCCACCAAGTTTCAGTGGCGCTTTACGCAGCCTGCAATCATGTGGTCGCTGATCGCGACGAATCCGTTTTCGCCTTGCGGAGTTTCCCCGTAGGTGACTCCCTCGGCGCGGAGGCAATGGTCAATTCGCGTCACCGAGTACTCCGCAGCTTGCCGGGAGCTGGTGAACTGCTCATAGAAAAATTCGCCCTGCGCGGCAGAATTGTTCTGATCTGTGTCGACATTGCTGCACAGCCAGCCCGCCAAAGCCGTTTGCGGATAGCTGAAGCTCGGATTGTTGGTGCCGTCCACGATGCTCATCTCTTTCCAGGTCGAGTCGGCAATTTCCGTTGTGGTTTTTCCTTTGTTGCAACTGGGCTGGCCCGACCATTGCCCAACGGCGTTCTGGTCGCTATCGATGTAGGCGGGACTGTCCGGCCATTCCTCCCCATCGCAGCCATACTGTCCCGTAGCGCACACGTTCACCGTGGGCGCGTTGGGCACCACGCATCCTTGCTCGATATCCCCGAACACCGGACCCGACAGCAATTCAACATTATCCAGATAGCTCGCGCTTCCGTACCATGCCAGCGAATAGGCCACGGCCCCGGAGCCCGCGCTGCTTCCCTGCGCGCACATTCCTCCCCGGCTATAAAGATTCTGGTAGATATAGTTGAGGATTGTCGCCGGACGGCAGGCCGCATTCTTAATGCTGGTTCCTGAGGCCCCGTTGCTGAATTCCCAATCTGTATTCCACGTCACATACACCACTTGGTAGCCCTGTGCGAGGTACTTTTCCGCATAGTTTGGGTCGGAGTACGCGTTGGTGCCGCCTCCGCCTTGCAGGAACACTATGCTTCCCATTACCTCCTCCGCCGGATTCTTGTACCCGTAGATGAAGCCGAGGTTGACCGCGTTCTGGCAGCCCGCTACTTCGCCTTGGAAGCAGGTCATTCCCGGATAATATCCGGAGGGGCAGGATCGCAATTGGACGATCGCTCCTTTGTTAATGGTGCCGAGCGGCAGAGGCGCCTGCTGCGCGCGAGCTGGAGCGGCGCTTAATGTGAGCGCCGCAAAAGCCGTGCCCAGTGCGGAAAACAGCCAGTTTCTTATCGTTGACATCGCCCCATCATCCTAGGGCGCTCACTCTCCGAAGTCACGGCACGCAGGTGGAGGGTCTTTTTTCTCTGCTCCTTGCTTAGAGACGCGAGGGAGCCGTCAGGGGCTTGACCCTCGACAAAGGGAACGTCCTCTACTGCACGACGACAGGCGGGGGCAAGTTCGCAAGAGGGGTTGTGTGTGCGATTCGCCCTTAGTGCGGAGCTTCACGCTTTCCCGAACGGATCTTCCAGCGACAAACTCTGCGGCGTGAACAACTCCGCACCGCTTTCCGTGATGTGCATGTCGTCTTCGAGGCGGATGCCGAATTCGCCGCGAATGTAAATGCCCGGCTCATTGCTGGTGGTCATGTTCGCGGCGAGTTTTGTCGCATTGCCGCGAACCAGGTACGGCCACTCGTGTCCGTCCATGCCCAGACCGTGGCCCAGGCGATGAGCAAAGTATTTGTAATCAGGTCCGTAGCCAGCATCGGCAATCACTTTACGCGCCGCCGCATCGACTGCGCCGCACTCCACTCCCGGACGCGCCGCAGCCAGCGCCGCTGACTGCGCGCCATGCACGATGTCGAAGACTCTTTTCATTTTGTTGCCGGATTTTTCCGGAACCTTGCCCAGCACGAACGTGCGCGTGATGTCCGATTGATAGCCCTCGACGGTGCAGCCGTCGTCGATCATGACGATCGAACCTTCGCGAATCACCTGCGGCGTCGTCGAGCCGTGCGGATACGCAGTGTATTCGTCCACTTCCACGCTGGCTTCTCCGGGAAATCCCAACTGCCCGTAAGCGGCTGAAATCAAATCCGCGACATGGGCCTGTGTCATGCCCTCGCGTAGGGCGCGATAAACCGCTTCGTACGCCGACAAAGTCACCTGCGCCGCCAGACACATCAGCGCGATCTCATGTGTGCTCTTGATCATGCGGCAGCCTGCGGTGACCGGAGTCGCGCTCGTGAGCGTTGTCTGCGGAGCGGCTTTTGCGATTCCGTCGGCGAAGAAGAAGCGCACCGTTTCTTCAATTCCCAGCTTGCCCGTGGCCATCCCGCGTTCGCTAAGTCCCTGAGCGAGCAAGTGGTACGGGTTCTCGTCTTCCTGCCAGGTGCGCACATCGGCGCGCTCGGCGTCGGGAGAATTGGCGATCTGTTCGCGCGCGCGTCCCTCTTCGAAAGCCGGACACACATAAAACGCCGCACCCTTCGCCGGCAGCAGCAGCGCGAACAAGCGCTCGCCGCCCCACCAGCGGATGCCGGTGAAATAACCCAACGACGTGCCTTCCATGAGCACGATGGCGTCGATCCCGTTTTCGCCCATCAACTTGCGTGCGTGCTCCTGGCGCGCTCCGCGCTCTTCGCGAGTGATCGGCACGGCCTCGCTCTTGCGCGACTTCAGTTGCGCGAGAGACGGCGGCAGCGGCGAATGGCTGGACTGCTCCGGCACCGCGACCAGCGGACGAGAAGCGGCCGCAACTCCCGCTACTGCAAATCCCGTTGCACCACCAACCTCCAGAAACCGCCGCCGCGAGATCATGAAGCCTCCAGGATTCGACGGAATGAATCGAGCCATGAACCGCTATTATAGGGATTCGCGATTTCCCGTTGCCAATTCATTTTGCGCAAGCGGGACGCCACTCAAATCAGACTCCGGGATCGCTGATTTTCAACCTCGAAATCAGGATTCAAAGTAACCGAGGTCCGACGTCTGAGGTCCGAACGTCCTCTCGGACGTGAGAGATAATTGCCTCATGGAAGCCGGATTTCAATGCGCGGGTTGCGGTGAATGGAACTCCACCGCGGTGGATGAATCCGTGGGACGGCGGCAGGACTATGTCGAGGACTGCCAGGTCTGCTGCAAACCCAACATTCTGCACATCGAGTACGATGCGTCGACGGAGGAATTCTTCGTCCGCGCCGAACTGGAGTAGCAAGTCGGGCTTCGGACTTTCTCGGAGGTCTGGCTTCAAAATATTCGCCCCGATTGCGCACTCGCGCTATAGTTACCTCGCCGGGGCTTTCGGAAAACAATCAAGAGAGGGACAAGCGAATGGCAACTAGCTACGCAGGCGGCGGACGAATGGTGGCGCACAACATGGTCACGACGCAGTTCGAACTCGACGGCTTTCGGGTGACGCGCACGCTAGGTGTGGTGCGCGGCATCGTGGTGCGCTCGCGTTCGATTTTCGGAACCATCGGCGCGGGATTGCAGACGCTGGTCGGCGGCAACATCACGCTGCTCACCAATTTGTGCGAGAAGACGCGCCGGGAAGCCTTCGACCTGATGCTGCAGCACGCGGCCGAACTGGGTGGAAACGCGGTGGTCGGCGCACGCTACGACGCCACTGAAGTCATGCAGGGCGTCACCGAAGTGCTGGCCTATGGCACGGCCGTGTTCGTCGAGCCGGCGAAGTAAGCATCTACACCACGGAGACACCCTTCGACTCCGCTCAGGGCAGGCTCCGGCACGAAGAAAGAACAAACCTCTCTGTGTCCTCTTGTGGTGAGGCGTCCTCTCTGGTGAAGTGCCGGCGTTCTGTCCCATCAGCCTGCCGCCATTCATGTTCACCTTCCAGCCGTGCAGGTGGCGAGAGACCTCGCGGTATAGTCGGGAAGCCATGAGACTGTCGGAAGTGCTGTCACAGATTCTTCTTCTGGGTATTTGCAGCGGCGTCGCCGTCGCGGCTTCCTACAAATACAAGCGCCTGGGCAATGCGCAGGACGCGCAGGCCCACGCCGAAGCCGGAATCGCCATGATGGGCGGGGGCGCTGACCTCGACGAGGCGTTCCGCTGGCTGTGCGGCAAGGCCAACGGCGGTGATTTTCTGATTCTGCGCGCGCACGGCGGCGCCGACTACAACCCCTACGTCGCCGGACTGTGCCAAGCGAACTCCGTGGCGACGCTGATCATTCCAAGCCGGAAAGCGGCGCAGGAGCCTCGCGTAGCCGCAATCATCGCGCAGGCCGAAGCTATCTTCATCGCGGGGGGCGATCAGTCGCGCTACGTCAACTTCTGGAAGGAAACGCCCGTTCAGGATGCCATCAACGCACATGTGGCAGCGGGCAAGCCCATTGGAGGAACCAGCGCGGGGCTGGCGGTGCTGGGCCAGTTTGTGTATGGCTCGATGGCGGACAAAGGATATAAACGCGATCTTTCGTCGGCTGAGGTCCTCGCCGATCCCTACATGAACCGGATTACACCGGTGCGCGATTTTCTGAAGGTGCCCGGCCTCGAGAATATTCTTACCGATAGTCATTCCATGAAGCGCGAGCGCCTGGGGCGCAGCCTGGGATTTCTGGCACGCATTGTGCAGGATGGCTGGTCGAAAACACCGCGCGAAATTGCCATCGACGAGAAATCGGCATTGCTGGTGGAAGCCAGCGGCCGCGCGAAAGTGGTGGGCACGGGCATGGGCGTCTATTTCCTGCAGGTGACGGAAGCACCGGCGGTGTGCAAACCCGCGCAGGCTTTGACCTTGCGCAACGTCGCCGCATATCAGGCGCCGACGGGAGCCGTGTTCGACGTGCGCGCCTGGAGCGGGGAGGGTGGAGAGTCATACTCGATCTCGGTGGAGGCGGGAGTAATTCACAGCAGCCGCTAGACTCAAAGGTGCCGCACGGCTGGGCCCGGCGAGTCAGCCCTCCGGCGTCGGACCTCAGACACTTGGGAGTCCAGCCCGCGCCGGGATTAGGCCACGTTGTTGCCCGCCGATCCCGAAGAAACGGGCAGGGTAGCGCGGACCACGGTGCCGCGACCGTTCGACACGATGTCCAGGGAACCGCCGAGCAGGCGCACGCGTTCGCGCATGCCGCGAATGCCGATGCCGATGCGGCCGTGAGAATTCAATACCGCTTGCCGGGCTTTAGAAATTCCTTTGCCGGCATCTTGCACTTCCACGGCCACGCGGCCGTTCTCGGGATAGACGCGAATGCTGGCGGTTTCGCTCTCGGAATGGCGATGGATGTTGGTCAGGCTCTCCTGCACGATGCGGAACAGCGTGATCTCGGAATCACGGTGCAGGCGGTCGATTCCGGCGATGTGAAGATCGACGCGGATGTTGCTACGCTCGGAGAAACCGTCAACATACCAGCGCAGGGCCGAAGCCAGTCCCACTTCATCGAGCAGGGGCGGATGCAAGAGATGGGAGATGGTGCGGATTTCGCGGTTCGCCTGATCGAGCAGAGCGGCGCTTTCGTCGATCGTCTTGGCAAGTTGTGAATCCGGCTGGTGTTGCTCGTCGCGGAGCAGGGCAATGTTCATACTGAGAGCGGCCAGCAACTGGCCGACACTGTCGTGCAACTCGCGCGCAATGCGGCGGTGTTCTTCGTCGCGGATCAGCAGCAGGCGCGCGGAAAGCTCGCGCAGACTTTCGTTGGCCGCGCTGAGCTCGGCGGTGCGCTCCTGCACGCGCTTTTCCAGTTGATCGCGGGCCTCGCGCAGAGCTTCCTCGGCGCGCACGCGCTCGGTAATGTCGAAGGACTTGACGCCCAGAAGAATACGGCCCTCCGTATCGGTGAGAGGGAACTTGATGCTGAGCCAGTCGTGCCTGCTGCCGTCGGAGGCGATGGTTTGCTCCAGGAACTCCATGGGTTTGCCCTCGCGCAGCACGTGCATGTCGTGCTCGCGATAAGCGGCAGCCAACTCCGGGGGATAGACGTCGAAATCGGTCTTGCCCACCAGATCGGGAACGCTGGTTAGGCGGGCGGCGGTGCGATTGCAATAGACGTAGCGGCCGTCAGGATCCTTGATGTAAGCCGCCCCCGGACTGTTATCCATGAAGGCTTCGAACTGAATACGGACTCTGTGTGCCTCGAGTTTGGCTTCAGCCTGTCTAGCGGTGGCGCGGCGGCTGGCTTCGCCCAGCGCCACAATCACCCCGGCGAAGATGAGGAAGCTGAACATTCCGGGAATTCCGGTGGAGGAGATGTTGGTGTAGGGCACCCCGGGAATGTGAAAGGAAATGGCGAGCAATCCGAGGATGGTCGAAACGATGGACGGACCAACTCCGTAGCACAACGCGGAAAAGGCAATGGCGGCCCAGATGGCGTGGTACGGGACGTTTGCGCCGAACAATGGCGACAGCAGGACACGCAGGCAGATGGCAAACACCATGGCCAAGATGGAGAACGTGTAACGACCCACGGCGGTGGGAGGTCGCAGGATGGAAGAGAAGCGCTCTGTCATTGTCCGAGGCGAAAAACCTGACGAAAGAACAGGTAGTGCCAACCTGACATCTTTCATTGTAATCCCAAAGTTTGGAGTGAAGGTGCGAGACGGTGATGAATTTCGGGGAGACCGTTGGTCTACAGGAATTACCTGATGACTAAATGGTACCGAAACTGCATTGAGGATTCATGGGTTCACTCTATGTGCATTGCATGCTGGAAGGCGATAAAAGGTCTGTGCTTCTACCCAGGGTCGACGAGGAGGAATGGTCTTGTTAAAGCCAGAAGACGATCCCAATTTCCGGGAACTCTGTGAACGGGCCTCTAAAGAGCAGGATCACGAGACGCTAATGCAACTGGTAAGACAGATCAATGAGATGCTAAAACAGAAAGAAAAACATCAGCCGCAGCGACCCGGGCTGGAGGGTGAGAACCAGAAGCAATCGCGCCCGGCGAATGTGCTCGCACGAGCGTGAGCCTTCCGCGTCGCGCCGGGCTTCTGGAGCTTTTTTCCACAAGAAAGTCCGCGCTGGGCGCGGAGTGCAAGCGGAAAGTTAGCGAAGAAATGGCGAATGAACATAAAGTGTAAACCCAACTGCTTGTGGTCGTTCGAGTGGTTAACCACAAGTCCTCGTAGTTTCTGAAGCCTGCCCTGGAGTTGGACTGTCACCTTCAAGTTTATGCTTGACAATAAACGACTTACGGCTAAGATGTGGTACAAAGTGGTACAGAGTGGTCTGGACAATTAAGGTCGTGGGAGCGAAAAGCCGATAACGAGGAGCCGGTGGGAAACCGACCCGAAAGCACGATAAACAGCCCGAACCGACCGAGTTTGACCAAACTTTGCGCCGCTCTTACCTCCCTTGTTGTGGTCGTAGCTCATAAGGGAGCGCGCCAAACCCGCGATTTGTTCGCCCGCAAAGAACGCGGTCGATTCGCGCGGCGCGCCCAGATCCTTCGGCGACCAAAACCAAGTCGCCTGAGGATGACACAGAAAGAACATGTTTCGCGGCAATCACCCAACTCGCGTCGACGAAAAAGGACGGTTGAAGGTCCCGGCCGAGTTCAAGCGGGTGATCGACGAGAAATACGGGAAACAATTTTACATCACAAGTTTGGATGGGGATGTTGCTCAAGTGTATCCCTTCGAGGAATGGGAGCGGATCGAGCAGAAGTTGGCCGGGCTCTCTACCTTCAATCCTACGAAGAAAAAGTTCTTGAGCAAGGTGAACTATTGGGGACAGGTCGTCGAGATGGACGGGCAGGGAAGGCTGCTCATTCCGCAACTGCTGCGCGAGGCGGCGCAGATCAAAGGCGAGGTCGCTGTGAGCGGGTATCAGACCTACTTGGAAGTGCGCAACATCGAAGCGTATCAGCAGAAAGTTCGGGAAGAAAAGTTCACGCCTGACGATGAGAAGACGCTCGACGAACTGGGCATCTAGTGGGCGAGGGTTCAACAGACACCCCTCAGGGGGTTGGGCATGGTGGCGGCAGCGGAGCAAGCCATGTTCCGGTTCTTTTACAAGAAGCGATCGACTTTTTAAACGTGCGGCGTGGCGGGACTTATATCGACGCCACGGTGGGCTTGGGCGGGCACAGCTTAGAAATCGCAAGACGCCTCGGCGCACCGGGACATTTGATTGGGCTCGATAAGGATCCGGCGGCGCTGGCAATCGCGCGAAGGAAACTCGTCGTTGGTCGTTCGTCGTTAGCCGCTGGCGAAACCGACTGGCCGGCGATTACGTTGCTGCATCGATCGTTCGCAGATCTGGCGAACGACCAACGACCAGCGACTATCGACGGTCTACTGGCCGACATCGGATTGAGCAGTTTGCAGTTGGACGATGCGGCGCGCGGATTTAGTTTTCAGGCGGAAGGACCGCTCGACATGCGGATGGACCCGCAGTCGGAGCGTACCGCCGAACAAGTGGTAAACCACCTCGACGAGCGCGAGCTTGCCGATGTGATTTACGAATTCGGAGAGGAAAGGAGGTCGCGGAGAATCGCCAGAGCCATTGTCCGGTCGCGGCCGATACGATCTACCGCACATCTTGCGGATGTCATATCAGCCGCGGCCCGGCCAATGAATTCTGAACAAAGGCGAATTCATCCGGCGACCCGAACTTTTCAGGCGCTCCGAATCTTCGTAAACCGCGAACTGGACGATCTGAGGGCGCTGCTGGACGCGGCGCCCCGGGTTCTGAAGCCAGGGGGACGCGTGGTGGTGATCAGTTTTCACTCGCTGGAAGATCGCATCGTGAAAGATGCCTTCCGCGATGGAGCGAAGCAGGGTTACTTCAGTTTGCTGACGAAGAAGCCGCTGACGGCAACTGAAGAAGAGAGCGATCGCAATCCGCGGGCGCGCAGCGCGAAATTGCGGGTGGCGGAAAAAGTTTAGGCTCCGGAAAACCTGCCGGAGTCCCCGGCACAGCTGTAATAGGCGTGCCGGGCGTTCAAATTCTGGAAAGGCGGACGAAGATCCGCCGGCAGAAAACTCCGGAGGCCGAAAGTCGGTCGCCGGAGGCCGGGTTCTGGGGTTCCGTGGTGGGAATCCAAAATTGAGGCTGGAAAATGTATACGGGCACATTGATTAAGGACTTGATGGCGACGGTGGAGCGGGCCGAACGGGGCGCTCAACGAAAACGCATCGTCGATGAAATGGAACTGCGGCGGCTTTTTGAGTTGCAGGTTCCGCAGTTGCAGAGTGAACAGGTTCTCGTAGGAGCGGCATAAATGGCGGCAGCAGCGGCGGCAATTCGGAGCGCAATCCCGGCGGCCCGGCGAAATACGTTCTTTACCGGAACACCGGAAATTTATTTTGCCAAGGCGATCGACAATTCGCGGCTGGTCAAAGTGGAAGACCCTGGGCACAATCGCGAGATGAAGCAGTTTGGCACGGCCCTGGCATGCCTGTTCCTGCTGGTGTTCACTTATGCCTGGCAGCATTTCCGGGCGATTGAATATGGTTACCTGAACGAGTCGTCGAAGCGCACGCTCAACGATCTGACGGAGATGAACCGGGCGCTGCGGTTGGAGGATGCGTCGCTACGTGATCCCGAACGAATTGATGTGATGGCGCGGCGGATGGGGCTGGTGCCACCGGAACCGGGACAGGTGATCCGCATGGATAACGCCTCAGTGGATTCGAATGTTCCGGTTATGGCGAGCGCGGAGCCAATGATGGTGATCGCGGGGCAGTAGAGGCAGCGGCAGAAAACAGCCGAGCGTTTTTTGCGAAAGACAGGCTCGACATGGACGGGTCAGAGACCGGTCCCCACGAACTTATCTGGCGGTCCGCCTCAAGGGTGGTCCGCCATGTTTGTCTAAGAACAGAAAACNNTTCCTCCTCTGCGCTTCGCGCATCGTCGGAATGACAAAGCGTTGGGATGGTGATGGCCGGTAACTCCAATCTCGCTAAGAACTCCCGGCTCTACCTGCTGGGTGCGATGCTCTTGTTCTGGTGCGTGGCGATCTGCGGGCGGCTGGTTTACCTGCAGATCTTCCGCTACGGCAGTTTCGTGAAGCAGGCCGAACACCAGCAGCAGCGTGAGATTCCGCTTTCCGCTAAACGTGGTGTGATCTATGACCGTGCCGGGCATGAACTGGCGATGTCCGTGCTAGTGGATTCAGCCTTCGCCGTGCCCACGGAAGTGAAGGACCTGCCTACGGCCGTTTCCCTGATTACGCGGATTACCGGCGACGATCACAATGTGGTGCTGGCCGACTGCCGCAACCACAAAACGTTTTGCTGGGTGGCGCGCAAGGCGGATGACGAAACCATCGAGCGCATCAAGTCGCTGAGACTGCAAGGCATCCATTTTCAAAAGGAGCCGAAGCGCTTTTATCCCGCACGCGATCTGGCGGCGCAGGTGGTGGGAACGGTCGGCATGGAAGACTCCGGGCAGAGTGGCATTGAACACGCCTTCGATGACGAACTGCGGGGACGTGCGGGGAAGATGTTCATCTCGGTGGATGCGCGCCGGCAGTGGTTCTCCGACGTCGAGAAGCAACCGGAACCGGGCCAGAGCCTGGTCCTGACCATCGACAAGAATATTCAGTACATCGCCGAGAAGGAACTGGATCAGGCGATTCATGACACACAGGCGATTGCGGGCACGGTGATTGTCGAGAATCCGCACACCGGCGAAATTCTGGCACTCGCGAACCGGCCGACGTTCAATCCGAACCTGCGCAAAGAGATTACGCCGGGGGCGCTGACTAACCGCGCCGTGAGCTATGTGTACGAGCCGGGGTCGACGTTCAAGCTGGTGACGATTTCGGCGGCGCTCGAAGAGAAACTCACCAATCCAAATGAAGTGTTCGACTGCCAGATGGGATCGATCGTCTACAACGGCATGCGCATTCGTGACTCGAAACCGCACGGCCTCTTGCCGGTGTGGGGAGTGCTGGCGGAATCGAGCGACGTCGGCTCAATCAAGATTGCGCTGCGATTGGGCGAAGACCGCTTCTACAAANNTGTCGCAGGAAAAGTTGAGCCCCGGGGCACGCCGCAGACGGTGGCGTTTCATCCCGGAGCGTCGCGGCGGGTGATTTCGAGTTACACCGCAGCCGAGATGCGGTCGATGATGCAGAAAGTGGTGCTCGA
>PMHV01000037.1 GCA_003156805.1 Acidobacteriaceae bacterium
GGCTGAAAGAGGAACTGTTCAGCGGCCGGCCCGCCGTGGGCGAGACGGTGACGGTGAGCGGCGTGCGCTTCACCGTGATCGGCGTGATGGCGCGCAAGATTCAACTCAGCAACTATTTCTCGAGCGACGATGAGTCGTCGTGGATCCCTTACTCGACGGCCGGCGATTTGTGGAATACCCGCTACGCGGCAGTGATGCTGTTCGAGCCCATCGCGCCGCAGTTNNCCCAAAGACGAGAAGGCAACGCCTGCCTGGGACACGATTGAAGACCGGGCCATGATCAACGCTTTTTCGCTGGGGCTGCAGGCGGTACTGGGATTGATCGGCGTCATTACGCTGGCGGTGGGCGGAATCGGCGTGATGAATATTATGCTGGTCTCGGTCGACGAACGCATTCGCGAGATCGGGCTCCGGCGGGCGCTCGGAGCGCGCAAGCGCCACATCAAGCTGCAGTTCCTGGCGGAAACTCTGCTGATCATGCTGCTGGGCGGCGCAATCGGCGTGCTGCTCTCGTACGTAATCGCCTGGAGCGTGGGGACGTTGCCTATGATGGGTCCGCTGTTTGAAAACGATTCCGGCCAGGGCGATATTCACCTGCGCATTTCGATGATGACGGTTTTGCTCTCCACGGCGGTGCTGCTGGTGGTGGGCGCAATCAGCGGACTGGTGCCTGCCATGCGAGCCTCAAAGCTGGATCCGGTGGAAGCGCTGCGGTACGAGTGAGGAAAGGTTGGGGATCAGCGTGCCGGATGAATGATGCGCAACTTCTGAGTCTCGATTCTTCTCGCTTTTCGAATTGATTTGATCCGCGAAGCATTTCGCAGTACCTTGCTGCTGAGTCATTCGCAGCCCGAGGTGCGCTTTGCCAATCTCCGCCGTGGACACCATCTCGCTTGCCGTTCAGCACACCAAGCAACAACTCTTCCAGCCTTTCCGGGTCGGGCAATGGACCAGGCTCGCAGTGGTCGGATTGCTTGCCGGTGAACTCGGTTCCAGCGGGGGCTGCAATGGGTCTAATTTCAACTTCCCGCATCAGCCCATATCACGCCATTTTCTCGATCCGGGATTCGGAGCGATCGACCCCGCGCTGTTAGGTGGCCTGATCTTGGTACTGGTCGTGGCCGGCCTGGTATTGGGGATCATCCTGTTGTACATCAGCAGCGTAATGCGTTTCGTTCTGTTCGACAGCGTCCTGGCGAAAGAGTGCCACATCCGCCAAGGCTGGAGCGCCCGGCAAGGACCGGGATGGCGATTTTTCTTGTGGAAGCTGCTTTATCTGCTCATCACTGTCACGGGCGTTATTGTGCTCGTAGGAATTCCGGCGGGCTTCGCATTTGCGGTGGGATGGCTCCAGGAACCGAAGGAGCACGTGTTGGCGCTGGTGCTGGCCGGAACCGCTGTCCTTCTTTTACTGATAATTTTTGTGATAACCACGGCAGTGATCTTTGTGCTGACTAAAGATTTCGTGGTGCCGCAAATGGCGCTGGAGAACATTGGAGCCATCGAGGCCTGGGGGCGGCTGTGGCCGATGATCAAGGCCGAAAAAGGCGGATACGCCGCGTACATCGGCATGAAGATCGTGATGGCCATCGGCGCCGCGATCATCGTCGGAGTCGCGGCGCTGATTTTGGGCTTGATCATTGCGATACCGACGGTAGGATTGAGCATTGTTGCGATCCTGACGGGGAAGACCGCCGGACTGACCTGGAATGTTTACACGATTACGGTGGCTGTGGTAGTGGGCATCATCCTGCTGGCAATGTTTCTATGTCTGATCGCGCTGATTTCGGTGCCGGTCATCGTATTCTTTCCCGCGTATTCGATTTATTTTTTCGCCGCACGCTATCCCGCGCTGAATGCAGTGCTCTATCCGCCGGCGGCGCCGGCACTGCAACCCCTGGCCGCACCGCCCGCTCCGCCCGAACAACCACCGCCAATGACGGCTCCTCCTCAGCCTGCCGGATGAATCGGTAAGCATCAACCCGGGAACTCTCGCGCCGGGCGAGGTGTCTGATGTTGCAGACACGCGCGTGCCCGAGAGGAGCAAGTTTCCATGAGTTTCTCAATGGCAGGCGGTGGTCCGTCTCGTCCGCAGATTAACGTCACGCCGCTGATTGACGTGTTGCTGACGCTGATTGTGGTGTTCATGCTGGTGGTGGCGAGCGAACAGGAAAAAGGTGAGCAGGCGCAGATTCCGCAACCGAATCAGAAGGAAACAGCGCAGGTGCAGGAGTCGCGCACGATCGTGATCCAGGTAGTGTGGACCACCAAGGATCAACCACCAACGGTGAAGATCAACCAAGACAATGTGAAGTGGCAAGATCTGGAGACGCGCCTCGCGAAGATCTATTTGAAGCGCGCGGAGAAAGTGGTGTTCGTGCGCGGCGATGCCGATGTCGATTTCCAGTACGTCGCCGACGTGATTGATGTGGCGCATCACGCGGGCGTGCAGAGAGTGGGATTGCTGACGAAGGATCGGGAGTTGGCGGGGGAATAGGATCTCAATTCCTCGCCCTGTTCTTAATCCAAATCGGCGTACCCATGAAACCGAAGGCTTCGCGGATCTGGTTCTCCAGAAAGCGCTGGTAGGAAAAGTGCAGCTTCACAGCGCGGTTGGTGAACAGAACAAACGTTGGCGGAGCGACCGAGGCCTGCGTCATGTAGAGAATTTTCACGCGCGAACGCACCGGGACGGAGGCGCGCTCGAAATCCACGGTTTCGAGGAAGCGGTTCATCTGCGAAGTGGTCACGCGCTTGCGCCGCTCGGTGGCGACTTCTTCGAGCAGTGGGAAGATTTTCTCCGTGCCTTTGCCGGTATGCGCGGAGATGAAAACGATGGGTGCGTAATTAAGAAACTTGAGATCGTAGCGCAGGCGCTCTTCATAGGCATCGCGATCGCCGGGGCGCTTGCTCTCGCGCATGCGCATGGCCTTCGACGGCCTGCCCGGCTTTAGCGCGCCGCTGGTGACCAGATCCCACTTGTTAACCACGATAATCATCGAGCGTCCGCTCTCATGCGCGTAGCCGGCGATGGCGGCATCGAGCTGGCTGACGCCTTCAGTGGCGTCGATGACCAGGAGCGCAATGTCGGCAGCTTCCAGATGTTTGCGCGCCATGACGACGGAAAGTTTTTCCGCCATCAGGTGCGTCTTGCCTTTACGGCGAATGCCGGCGGTGTCGATGAAGCGGAAGCGGCGTCCGTGCCACTCGAAGATTTCGTCAACCGCATCGCGCGTGGTGCCTGGGATGGGCGATACAATGGCGCGGTCGGAAGCGGTGAGCGCATTCAGCAGCGTTGACTTGCCCACGTTGGGATGGCCGATGATCGCGACTCTGGTTTCGTGAGCTGCTTCGGTTTCGACCGCGGTTCCGTCCGCGGGCTGAACATCTTCGCCATGTTCCAGTTGCCCAGTGTTCTCTGTGTTCTCTGTGTCCTCTGTGGTGATCTCTTTCGCGGGCGGCAAAACTTCTAATATCGCATCCAGCAGATCATCAACGCCGCGACCGTGTTCCGCAGAAATGGGAAACATCTGCTTGATTCCCAAACGATGGAATTCGTCCACGATAGTCGATTGTTTTTCGCTGTCGGCCTTGTTGACGGCGAGAAAAAGCGGGCGTCCGGTGCGGCGCAGCAGGCGGACGAGTTCAAAATCAGGCGCGGCAAGCTCGGCGCGGCCATCGACCACCATAACGATCGCCGCAGCTTCGTCGAGCGCGACTCGTGCCTGGCGAAAGATTTCCGAAGGGATGAAGTCCTTGTCTTCGGGGATGATGCCGCCGGTGTCGATGATGCGCATCTGCCGGCCGCGCCACTCGGCGTCTCCATAGAGGCGGTCACGCGTGATGCCGGGCTCATCGCCGACGATGGCGCGGCGCGACCCCACGATACGGTTGAACAGAGTGGACTTGCCTACGTTGGGCCGGCCCACGATGGCGAGCGTGGGGACACCCGCTGCGGTGGTGGCGAGAGTGCTGGTCGAGTTGTAAGTGGGCTGGGTCAAAATGAATGGCAACTGCCTACTGATACCCGGCAAGTGTTTATTATAGAGACTCCCGTGGCTTTGAGTTCTCAGCCCGCGCCTTCGGCTACGCCTGCGCGCTCCGCGCCCATGGGCAAGGACGCATCTCTCTACCAGTTTTTTGCGCCCGGCGGCGTGCTCTCGCGCACGCACCCAGCCTATGAGTTTCGCCGCGGACAATTGCAAATGGCACAGGCCGTGGAGCAGGCGCTGGAAGAAAAGCGTCACCTCATTGTGGAAGCGGGCACGGGCACGGGCAAGACGCTGGCGTACCTGATGCCCGCGATTCGCTCAGGCAAGCGCGTCATAATTTCGACGGGCACGAAAAATCTGCAGGAACAGCTTTTCTACAAAGATATTCCGTTCCTGGAGCACGCGCTCTTCGGCGTTCTAGCGGCTGACGGCGAGAGTTCGCGCGGCAAGCTTTCCGTTTGCTACATGAAGGGCCGCAACAATTATTTGTGCCGCAAGAAACTCTATGACCTCACAGATCAGCCGGTGCTGAGCGGACTCGACGAGATCGAGCAATATCGTGCGATCGCGGCGTGGGAGAAAACGACGCAGACCGGCGATCGCGCCGAACTCGCCGAACTGCCCGAGGCCAGCCTGCTCTGGCACAAGCTCGACGCGCGCTCCGAGGCCTGCATCGGGCAGAAGTGCAGCCAGTGGGAGCGCTGCTTCATCACCGAAATGCACCGCCGCGCCGTCGAGAGCGACATTATTATCGTGAACCATCACTTGTTCTTTGCCGATCTCGCCATCAAGCTGCAAGCGGAGGGCGCGCCGGACGCGGGCATTCTGCCCGAAGCGGCGGCGGTGATCTTCGACGAAGCCCACGAACTCGAAGACGTTGCGGGAAATTATTTCGGAATCTCGGTGAGCAATCTGCGCGTGGAGGATTTGGCGCGCGACGTCGAGTCGTCGCTGCAGCACAACCGTATGATGTCGGCTTCGCTTTCGGGAGCGATCGGGAGTCTGCGCGAGCGCTCGCAGTTTTTCTTTTCGTTGTTGCCGCCGGGAGATGGGCGGTTTGCTTTCGAGACTCGGCGTGAGTTTCTCGAAGAAAACGGCGATGAGTTTCTCGCGCTGAACCAGTCCCTGACGCGTCTGGCCGGCGAACTCGAAGGCCTGCCGCAGAAGCCGGAAGAAGTTTTCAACTTCGTCCGCCGCGCGCAGGAAATTCAGGTGCAACTGAAGTTCGCGATGGAATCGGAGGATAGGAACACCGTGTTCTGGATCGAGCGGCGAGGCGGGCGCGGAAGAACGAATTCACCAAAGAGACACCCTTCCACTTCACTCAGGGCAGGCTCCGACACGGAGAAAAACAGGGAAACTTCTCAAAGCTCCCGCAGCGAGGGCGGCCGGCAGAACGTCTTTCTGCAGGCCACGCCGATTGACGTTGGTCCCATCCTGCGCGAATGCCTATGGTCGAAACTTGAATGCGCCGTGCTGACTTCCGCCACTCTCGCCGTCGGCGGAGGATTCGACTACATCCGGCAGCGGCTGGGCGTGGAACATGCGCGCGAGTCGGTGCTGCCTTCGCACTTCGATTACGAGAGCCAGGCGCTGTTTTATGTGCCGCCCGATCTGCCCGATCCGCGGACGCCACAATTCACCGTACAAGCCGCGGAGCGCATTCGCAAGCTGCTGGAAATTACGCGCGGGCGCGCCTTCGTGCTCTTCACCAGCTACGCGCAGATGAACGAGGTCTATCAGCGTCTACTGGGCGTGCTGGAGTTCCCTATACTGCGGCAGGGAGATGCGCCGAAATCCGCGCTGCTCGAGGAGTTCCGGATGACACCGAACGCGGTGCTGTTTGCAACTTCGTCGTTCTGGCAGGGCGTGGACGTGCAGGGCGAGCAACTCAGTTGCGTGATCATCGACCGCCTGCCATTTGCGGTGCCCAGCGATCCTGTGGTCGCGGCGCGAGTGAAGGCCATCGACGCCGACGGGGGCAACGCGTTCTTTCAGTATCAAGTGCCCGCCGCGGTGATCACGCTGAAACAGGGCTTCGGACGCCTCATCCGCTCGCTGCACGACCGCGGACTTCTCTGCCTGCTCGACAACCGCATCCTCAAAAAGCAATACGGTCGCGTCTTCGTCGAGAGCCTGCCGAACTACAAGAAGACGACCGAGATGCGGGTAGTGGAACAGTTTTTCGGGACGGGCGACTGAAAAGTCCACAGGTCGCGTTTAGCCCAAGCACCCACCGCAAGAATCAAAGGGTTCGTCTCACTTCTGTTCCTCCGCCGATCCCGGACTCGGCACCACCCCCACCACAATCCCCGAAGCCTCTCCTTTCGTGTGATACACACGCTCGGCGGCTTTCACGAAGTCCGAGGGCTTGGCGTCAGGGATGTTCACGAAAGTTTGCGGATTGCGGTCGGTGAGCGGGAACCATGAAC
This sequence comes from Acidobacteriaceae bacterium, assembly GCA_003156805.1. Taxonomy (GTDB): domain Bacteria; phylum Acidobacteriota; class Terriglobia; order Terriglobales; family Acidobacteriaceae; genus Sulfotelmatobacter. The sequence goes on from PMHV01000037.1 coordinate 6,425, forward strand.
TCTGCACCTGCACCATGATGCGATGGCCGCGGCGGAAGGTGTGGTTCACGTCCTGGATGGTGAAGTTGATTTCCTCGACTTTGCCGGGAATGAACGGCTCGGGTTTCTCAAAGCTATGGCGGAACTTTCCGCGAAACGGCTCGCCGCGCACCAGTTGCTGATATCCAGCCATGGTGAACGGAGGCGGAGGCACATCGGTTCTCGGTTTTGACGCGTCTTCCGGCTTGGTCTTGTCCAGCTTGCTGTCCGGGTAGTCGGGCGGATACACGTCAATCAGCTTCACATCAAAATCGGAATCGGTACCGCTGGTCGAAACAAAAAGCCGCGGCGAAATCGGCCCGGCAATGGTCACGTCTTGCTGCAGAACTGGCGTTGCATACGTCAGAACATCGGTTCGGCTCGAGGCGAAGCGTTGGTCCGAATCCATGTATTCTTGCGGCACATTCTGTGAAACGTAATTCACGAAAGGCACGGGCTTGGCCGGATCGCTCGCGTATTCGTCGAAGGCCGGCGACTCCGCCGCCGGCGCTTCAAACGAAAGGTCCCCATTCGCGTGGAAATACAGCGTCTTGGGCTCGGCGTTTTTCGGAGGCCAGGCCGAATAGCGTCTCCACACGTTCGTGCCCGTCTCGAAGACGTAAGCTTTCGGCAATTTCCCATCTCCGTTAGCTTTAAGATACTGCTCGAAAAAAGGGAAGAGAATATTCCTTCTGTAATACTCGCCCGTATTCGCGGCAAACTCCACGCGTCCCAGGTGATCGCCATCGTAGCGCGCCCAGCCGCCGTGCACCCACGGTCCCACCACCAGCGCGTTAAAGATTGAGGGATTGTTCTGGTCAATCGCATGAAACGTGCTGAACGGTCCCTGCAAGTCTTCCGCGTCAAACCACCCGCCCACCGTGAGCACAGCGCAGTGGATGTTCTTCATGTGCGGCGCCAGATTGCGAGCCTTCCAATAATCGTCGTAAGTGTCGTGGTGAAGCTGGTCATCAAACAGTGCGCTCTTTCCCTGAAGATATTTTGACAAACTCCCGATTGGTCCGGCGTTCAGGTAGAACTCGTAACCGTCTTTGGTGCCGTAATCGAAGGGCACGGGAGTCTTTGCCGGGAGCTGGGGATTCTCCTGCGGCTTGAAGGAACTGTAGAAACCGAAATTAGCCGCCAGCATAAATGCTCCGCCATGGTAAGCGTCGTCGCCCATAAAAAGATTGGTCATGGGCGCCTGCGGAGAAGCCGCTTTCAGCGCGGGATGCGAGTCGATGATGCTCGCCGAAGTAAAAAATCCGGGATAGGAAATGCCCCAGATTCCCGCGTTTCCGTTGTTGTTGGGCACGTTTTTCAGCAGCCAATCGATGGTGTCGTAGAGATCGCTGGCGTCGTCCACATCCTTGTTGGATTTCTTGTCATCGATGTGCGGACGCATCTCGACGAACGTGCCCTCCGACATGTAGCGCCCGCGCACGTCCTGCAAAACGAAGATGTATCCCGCCTTGTCGAAATCGGGCGAGGGGCCGAGTTGCGAGCGATACTGATCCACACCATATGGCCCTACGCTGTAGGGAGTGCGGTTGATGAGAAACGGGTAGGTGCGGGTGCTGTCTTTCGGTACATACACCGAAGTGAACAGGTGCACGCCGTCGCGCATGGGGATTCTGAATTCATATTTCGTGTAATGTTCTTTGACGTCATACTCCGGGACCTCCGGCTTGTTTTGAGCCGGCAGACTGGCCGCCCAGGCAAGAATCCAGGCGAGAGTAACGATGAAAGCAACCAAACCGGCGAGATTAGGACGACGCATAACAAGCTCCTTCGGGGTAAAAACTGAATCGATAAAGACCGATTAGGCAAGCTACATTCGCCGAGGGGGGCTGGTCAAGCCAGATTGCCGACGCATCGCGGTACAATAGTAGTTTCGCCACAAGCCGCAGCCCGGCCTCTATTCACGCGGGCTGTCGAGGAATCATGTACGAAGTCACCGTTGAAGATACCTTTGCCGCAGGCCACTACCTGCGCAACTACAAGGGCAAGTGCGAGAATCCGCACGGGCACAACTATAAGATCCGCGTGACATTGGCCGGCGCCGAACTGGACAAAGCTGGGTTACTGCTCGATTTCAAAGACCTGCGCGAAGTGATGAAGCACATCATTGACCGGCTCGACCACCAGATGATCAACGAAATCGAACCGTTCACCGAGATCAACCCGTCGGCCGAGAATCTGGCCAAGTACTTTTATGACGAGTCCAACACGCGCCTGCAACACGTGACCAGCGGGCGCGTGCGAGTGAAGGACGTCACCGTGTTCGAGACCGACACCACCACGGCCAAGTACAGCGCGTAACAACAGTGGCCAGTGTGGTCAGTGGCCAGTGATCGGCGGCCAGCCCTAAAGTGGCTGACCTAGAAGTCGCCGAATTCTAACGGCCGCCAGGTGTCGGTCACGCAATCTGATTTCTAGAACCGGCCACGGACTACTGGCAACTGCTTTTCATGCAGATCAACGAAATCTACAAATCGCTGCAGGGCGAATCGACGTACACGGGTCTGCCGTGTGTCTTCGTGCGGCTCACGGGTTGCAATCTGCGCTGCTCCTGGTGCGACAGCGAATATACTTTCTCCGGCGGAAGCAAGATGACGGCGGAGGACGTATGGCAAGAAGTGCAGCGCCTCAGCCCGGACGGCGGCTTGGTCGAGATCACCGGCGGTGAGCCCATGCTGCAGGAGCGTGAAGTGGTGCCGCTGATGCAGCGCCTGCTCGACGCGAGCTATAAAGTCTTGCTCGAAAGCAGCGGCGAGCGGCTACTGGCACGGGTTCCCGCGGGCATTATCAAAATCGTAGACGTGAAGTGCCCGCACTCCGGCGAACCGGATACCTTTCGCGCGGAGAATCTTGCAGCGCTCACGCCGCGCGACGAAGTGAAGTTCGTCCTCAGCAATCGCAACGACTACGAGTTCGCGCGCGACTTCACCCAGCGTCACCGGCTCGACCAAAGAGTGAATGCCGTTCTGTTCTCGCCCGCCTTTCGCAAGGATGCTACCGGCGCCCGCGACAGCTCCCATTGCCTGCTCGATCCGCGAGAGCTGGCTGAATGGATGATCGCCGACAACGTCCCCGCCCGGCTCGGCCTGCAATTGCACAAGTTCATTTGGGACCCCGCGGTGAAAGGTGTCTAAGCATTATTGATGGTCGGGGATATTCGATTTTTCGACACGGGCCGAACCTGAGGAACGCTGTTGAAATCTGGAGGTTTGCCATGGATGTCCACTACAGCGCTGAGAAAGACGACCTCTATTATCCCGCAAAGCATGCGGTGTTCTTCCCCAATGGCCGGCCGCAATCGGATGCGGCGCTCTGCGTGGAGATGGCGAGGCTCGCTTACTGCCGCCAAGACATCGGCTTCGCCTTTGACCAGGACAGGATTCGGAAAGTCCTGGGAGGCATCAGATTTACGGACTGCAAGTTCTTCGAGAGCGTGAAGCATCCGAATGGTGGCGGCTCCCACGGATTTCTGGCGCTCGACGAGGACGCGAAGTTGGCGGTTCTGGCGTTTCGCGGCACCGACAAGGACGACCCGAGCGATCTAGGCGATGACCTTAATGCCTGGCCGGAGAAGTGGCAGGCCGGCGGGAATGTGCACACGGGTTTCGCCGGGGCGCTACTTGAGATCTGGGACCAGGCTGACACGAACCTGGGACCGGTTGGCGGCTACAAGCTGCTGGTCACAGGGCACAGCCTGGGGGCGGCCATGGCGACGCTCGCGGCCAGCCTGAGGCCGCCCGCGGCGCTTTATACATTTGGCTGTCCCCGGGTAGGCGATAAGGACTTCGTCGCTGTCCTGCAGAAAAAGCAAGTGGAAAGCCAGCGCTACGTCGACTGCTGCGATCTGGTGGCCAGGATCCCGCCGGAGAACGTACTCGGATACGTGCATTTTGGGGACCCGCACTACATCCGCTGTGATCGGTCCGTGCAGCAGCTGCCCGAAGGCGATCCCTCCATCGGGAAGGATCAGATCAAAGCCGAGGTAGAGTATCTCGAGCGGTATGCGTGGAGGATCGGCGACGTCGCGGTGCGCGCTTTGGCCGATCACGCTCCCGTCAACTACGTTTGGCCGGTGACGGCGGCCTGCCCCTAAAATTGATGCGGCGTTCACCGCGTAATCGGGTACCGACAGAGAACGGAATGTTTGGCTTGATCGGTGACCACAGAAAACCAGCCGTCGTCCTGCTCAGCGGAGGCATGGATTCCTGCGTCTGCGCGGCCCTGGCTGCCCGTGAGTTCGATGCTGCCGCAGCACTGCATATCGGTTACGGCCAGCGCACCGAAGAGCGCGAGCGCGAGTCCTTCCTCGCCATCTGCGAACGCCTCAATATCCGCGACCGGCTGCTGGTGCGCAACGAAGCTCTGCGCGCCATCGGCGGTTCCGCGCTCACCGACCAAAACATTGCCGTGCCCGAATCGCACGCTCTCGGCCACGATATCCCGGTTACCTATGTTCCCTTCCGCAACGCTCATTTTCTCTCGGTCGCGGTGAGCTGGGCCGAAGTGCTGGGAGCGGAGAAAATCTTCATTGGCGCCGTCGAACAGGATAGTTCCGGCTATCCCGACTGCCGTCCGGCGTATTATGAAGCGTTCAACCAGGTAATCCGGCAGGGGACGAAAGAAGGCAAGATCGAAATCGTCACCCCGCTCATTGCCATGCGCAAATCCCAGATTGTCAGCCTTGGCCTTGAATTGAATGCGCCCTTCGATTTAACTTGGTCATGCTACAGTCGCCAGGATCGCGCCTGCGGTGTCTGCGACAGCTGCGTGCTCCGCTTGCGGGCATTCGCGGCGGCGGGCGTGAAAGATCCTCTGCCGTATGCGGAGGCGGTTTAGAGCAGATCGAAGGGTTGAGGTGGATTGCGGCAAGAAACCCTGCCGCGGTTCAGGAGTTTCCGGTTTGTATCCGCCGTCAAGAGTACGGTCAAAAAATCGATTCCGGCCGGGAGGCCAAAATGAAAAAACATTTCGCCGTTCTTGTGCTTGTGCTCCTGACTCTTGGACTGTGTGTTCCTCCGGTCTTCGCTCAGGCTACTGGAAGCGTCAAGGGCACCTGCCTGGACGCTCAGGGCAATCCCGTCGCCGACGGAATCGTGGTCTGGGCCAACCAGGATAACGGGCAGAAGTACACGCTCAAAACCAACAAGAAAGGAGAATATTTTTCCCTGGGCATTGCGCCCGGCAAATACAACATCGCGCTCTATAAGGACGCCGACGCGGTCAAAGCGAATAAAGAGTTGTTTCACGTCAACGGTTTTCAGGTGCATTTGGATGAGAACGTCGTGGATGTCAATCTGAAACAGGAGCAGGAGAAAACCGCCAGGGGCGAGGGTTTAACCCCCGAACAGCTCAAGGCTCAGCAGGAAGCGAAGGAGAAGCAGGGCAAGGAAGTGAACGTCGTCAAGACTCTGAATGAAAAACTGTCTGCGGCCAAGGCTGCCTCCGATGCCGGCGACTACGAGACCGCCATTTCCAACCTCAACGAAGCCAACCAGCTCGATGCCAACCGCGACCTCATCTGGTTCAAGCTGGGCGATGCTTACCGCATGTCCGCCACCAAGCAGACTGATCCCGCGGAGAAACAGAAACGCCTTGACTCCGCCGTGGAGGCTTATCAAAAAGCCCTTCAGTTGAAGCAGGCCGTCACCAATGACAAAGATCCCAACGCCGCGGCGAGTCTGGCCGCCTACTACAACAATCTGGCCGAGGCTTATGCCAAAGCCGGCAAAACCGACGACGCCATCAAAACCTATGCCCAGGCAGCCCAGACCGATCCCGCTCACGCCGGGCAGTTCTACTTCAATACCGGAGCCGTTCTCACCAATGCCGGCAAGGTAGATGATGCGATCGCAGCGTTTGACAAGGTGATAGCGGCCGATCCCAACCGCGCCGACGCCTATTATTGGAAGGGCGTCAATCTGATCGGCAAGGAAACCATGGACAAGAACAACAAAGTAATCGCTGCCCCCGGCACCGCGGAAGCTTTCCAAAAGTATCTCGAACTTCAGCCCACCGGAACTTATGCCGACGCCGCCAAGCAAATGCTCGCCACTATCGGAGCGTCCATCGAGGCCAACTACGGCAAGAAGAAAAAATAACCCAATCGTCGCATCCGCGCATTCATGAGGGGTGGCGCTGTCGCCGCCCCTAATTTATCGGTCTCCCGGTTACCAAGGGATGTGTACTTACTTGTCCTTACGCTTCCTTCGCAGCCGCGGTAGAGTTTAATTAGCCAGAGGTTTAACTGCCAGGTTCCGGCGACTCGGCCTGGTTTCCCGTTCTGTGGTGCGTGCAAATCATGATCTTGCAAATTCTGGTTTGCAAATTCCTTGGTCCTGAGGACGGAATGGCCGCACCGCGCATCGCTCCAATTTCAATTTCTCTCGAAGATTATTCCGCTACCGGCAAAGTGGCCACGCCCGCTCTGCTGGGCGCAATGCTGCTCGCGTCCGACAAAGTCAGCGACCTCATCTTTTCTCCCGGACGTCCTCCGCAAGTGCAGGTCTATGGCCAGCTCATCCCGGTGCAGGCTTCCGGACTCGCCACGCTCACTTCCGATGACACCCGCCGCCTCGCCGTCGATCTGATCGGAGATAACCAGCAGGCCATCACCGCGCTGCGCGAGCACGGCTCCTGCGACATTTCTTTTGGCCTTCCCGGCGTGGCCCGCTTTCGCATCAATATTTTTATTCAGCGCGGCAGTTGCGCCGTGGTCATGCGCGTGATTCCCACCGGCATTCCCGAGTTCGCCTCGCTTCGCCTGCCTGCGCAACTGGCCGAGGTAGCCAGGCTACGCGATGGCATCGTCCTCGTCACCGGACCGTCCGGCTCAGGCAAGTCCTCCACCCTGGCCGTACTCCTGGACTGCATCAACCGCGAGAAGTGCTATCACATCGTCACCATCGAAGATCCCATCGAGTTCCTGCACACTCATAAATGTTCCACCGTTCATCAGCGCGAGTTGCACAGCGACACCCCCAGTTTCGTTCATGCTTTGCGCTCCGCCCTTCGCCAGGCTCCGAAAGTGATTATGGTCGGTGAAATGCGCGACCGCGAAACCATCGAGATCGTGCTCGAAGCCGCCGAAACCGGACACCTGGTTCTCTCCAGCCTCAACACCATGGACGCGTTCAAAACCGTGGAGCGCATCGTCACCTCGTTCACCCCCGCCGAACAACAGTCGGTGCGCGAGCGCTTCGCTAAATCTTTCCGCTATATTATTTGCCAGCGCCTTATACCCAAATCCGACCGCACCGGCCGCGTCCCTGCCATCGAGATTCTCAAGACCAACGCCCGCACCCGGGAGTGCATCGAGAAAGGCGAGATCGCCGGCAAGACTCTGCTCGACGCCGTGAAGGCCGGCTCAGCCGAGGGCATGCAACACTTCGATGGCGAGATCGCCCAACTCGTGCGCGACCGCGTCATCGATCTTGAAACCGGCCTCTCCTTCGCCACCAACCCCACCGTACTCGGCCAGGAAATCGCCAGATCGCAAGTGTAGAAAGGAATCGTGTGGGGCGGACACTCCCTTCCGCTTCGCTCAGGGCAGGCTCTGTCCGCCGCCTTTGACTTTGATTTTGATCCTGGCACTACTCTGATTCCGTGATCTAAGCCCCTACCAAACCCGGCAGGCATTCGCCGGCATCATGGGCTGCCCCGTCTTGCAGCCGAAAGCCTGGCCGAATTCCGGAATGTTTTGCACCACGCCATTCACGCGGAACTTTCTCGGCGAATGCGGATCGGTCTGCACCTGCAAGCGCAGTTGTTCCGGCCGCGTCTCGCCGCACCAGCTTTGTCCGTGTCCCAAAAAGAACTGCTGCAGCGGCGTGTAGCCATCCTGTTTGGCGTTCAGGTCGATGCTCTTGCGTTTGGCGTCGGCCAGAAATGCGATATAGGCCAGCCTCAGGCCGCCGTTGTCGGCGGTGTTTTCCCCCAGCGTGAGCTTGCCATTGATCTTAACGTCGTCTACGGCAACGAAATTTCCATACTCCCTCACTTCGCAATCGGCTTTTTCTTCGAACTTCTTCGCGTCCTCCGGCGTCCACCACTCATCCAGGTTCCCGTTGCCATCGAACTGGCGCCCTTGGTCGTCGAAGCCGTGCGTCAGTTCATGCCCCACCACCCCCCCGATGTGGCCGTAGTTCTCGGCGTCGGTGGCGTTCTTGTCGTAAAGCGGAGGTTGCAGAATGCCGGCGGGAAAGTTGATATCGTTCATGCTGGGATTGTAGTAGGCGTCCACCGTCGGAGGCGTCATGCCCCACTCGCCGCGATCCACGGGCTTGCCAATCTTGGCAAGCTGCCGCTGGTTTTCAAATTCCGCCGACCGTTCCGCATTGCCGAAAGCGTCGCCGCGCACAATGGTGAGCCGCGAATAGTCGCGCCAGTGGTCGGGATATCCGATCTTATTGGCGACCGCGTGCAGTTTCTGGCGGGCCCGCGTCTTGGTCTCCGGGCTCATCCAATCGATCGTGTCCAGATCCTGCTCCATCGCCGACTCGATGTCGCGGACCATCTGCACCGTAGCCTCCTTGCTGGAAGCGGGAAATTCCTGCGCGACATAGACCTGCCCGAGCGCTTCGCCCACCGCTCCGTCGGTGGATTGCACGCAACGTTTCCAGCGCGCTCGTTGTTCGGGTTGGCCTCCCAGCTTGTGCCGGTTGAAGTCGAAGCTCTCCTCGTCCAGGGCTTTGGGCAGGACGGTGCCTTCAGTCGAGTTGACCAACTGCCAGCGCAAATATGTCTTGATGGTCGCGAGGTCGGTTGAGGTAATCACGCTGTTCAGGCCTTTGAAGAAATCCTGGCTGGTAACGTTCAGTTCCGTCACCGGCGGCGCGCCGCTGGCCGCCAGGAATCGATCCCAGGAAATGGTCGGGGCCAGCGACGCCAGTTCGGCAACCGGCATCATGTGATAAACGCTCTTGGGATCGCGGCGTGAGGTAATGTCCAGGGAAACTTTGGCCAGCGCCGTTTCCAGCTCCATAATCTTTTTCGCGTCGCCGGCCGCCTCCGCTTCCGGTTCGCCTAGTAGTTTGAGCGTGTTGGTGATGTGTTGCACATACTGGGCGCGGGTTTTTTCCGCGGCATCGCCGGTGCGGAAGTAGTAATCGCGCTCGGGAAGTCCCAGGCCGCCCTGGTCGACCACCGCGATTTGCTTGCGGGCGTCTTTGAAGTCTTGCTGTTCGCCGAAGCCAAGAAACGCATTTACGTTGATCAACTGAAAATGCCCCAGCAACTCCGGCAGTTCGTCTTTGCTTTTGAGCGCGGCAATGCGGTCGAGATCGCGCTGCAGCGGCGTCAAAGCTTTCCTTTCGATGGCATCCGTATCCATGCAGGAGGCGTAGTAGTCGCCGATTTTCTGTTCGTTGGCGGTTCGGCCCGCTCCACTGGCCGCCGCTTTTTCCAGCATGGTGTGGAGCACGTTTTCCGTGTATTCGTAGATCATGGCTCCGGTTCCGAAGGAAGAGCGATCCGGCGGAATGGGATACAGCTTGCTGAAGTTGCCGCAAGCGTACTGGAAGAAATCGACACAGGGGTCGGCGGTGGTGTCGATCAGGCGAGTGTCCAGTCCCGGCAGGAGCTTGGGGGTGTCCGCACCCGACAAGTTCTTGGCGCTTTGTGCGGTGAGTGCGCTGGTGAAAACAAAAATCAGTGCCGCAGTAATCGATGTAGCGATTCGCCTTGTCATCTTGTTCCTCGTGGTTTGTCAAAGTATGAGTTGCCTATATATCAGTTTGGGCTTCATTCCAAAGGCGTCATCCCGAAGCCCCGCGTTTTCACCAGCGGGGCGAGGGATCTCGCGAGCAATATTTCAGCTTGACACACTACCGCATCGTAACCCCGGAGCCCAACTGGGTAATACGCCTTCGCGAACGTTGCGCATTCGTACCGCTCTTCGCGGTCAAAGCCTTTAAACCGCAAAGGCCGCGAAAGGTCCGCAAAGGCCCACACAAAGCCCAAGCTCAATGGACGAAACAGCTAGGAAAGTGTTAGCGCGGCAGGGCGCCGGTGGAAAAAAGCTTGCGGGGCAAACGGCCGCAGCAAAGACTTTGCCTTTCTTCCTAGGTCTCCATCCCCACGTAGCAGACCCGGCCCACCAGGTAATCGGAAGCCGACCTGCCCTCTTCCATGGCCATCACTTCAATCGGCGAAGCTTGGTTGTGGGGACGTAGAAGCAGATGGCTATCCACGGTTTCCACGTACTTTACCGTGCAATCGTCGTCCTTGAGCACGGCATACATGTTGAATTCGCCCTTGCGGTAGGGTTTGAGCGAGTTATAGTGCCGGTCGATCAGCAGAGTGGCTCCCGGCGTCAGCCGCGGATACATGCTCATCGCTTCCTCGCTGTCCACTTTGATCAGGACAAAGCGCTCCCACTCCCCGCGCTGCCCTTCAGTTTCCGCTTTCAGTTTCTTCAGGAAACTCTTCTTGAATTTGAGGATCTCTTTCACGTTCATGCTGGTTATCAGCGGATGGGTGGCGGCGACTTTGCTGTCGGTCAGAAGTACATTCTGGAATTCGTCGTCGCTGGGAGGCAGAATGGAAGCGCGCTTGTTGATTTCGGAGGGATCCAACAGGTCGAGCGCCGAAAGATGCTGCACCGCCAGCACTCGATCCATGCCCTCGATGCTCAAACCTCGCTTCTTATTCAAAAAATTGGAGATATGCGCCTGCTTGAAGCCGGTCTGCTGGGCCAGCCGCAAGCCGGTCAGATCGCCTTTTTCAATCCGCCCCCAAAGAGTTTTCCGCAGATTATCTTGCAATACTCGGAATTTCATGCCGGGAGTATAGCACCGTCTTATATCCCTGCGCTAACTCCAAAAGATTTCCACAGCCTCTTTGGTATTGCAACCTTGACTGAGAAAATTCACAGCTATACGATCACCACATCGTATAACCAAAATCCTTCCCTCCCCCAGGGATTGGTGTCCATGAGTACTGGTGATAGCTGCAACGAAGAAAAGAACTTTGTCGAGTTTCGCCGCAAGATGCGCGCTGCCGAGGTACTCTCCGCAGCCATGGAACGGCTTTTGCTGTCTCTGCGCTTCACCGGCCGCGTCAGCGTCGTGCTGCAGAACGGGCGCGTGTTGAAGGCCGGCTACGAAGAGGGCTACTTCCGCCAGGGCAAGGGAAGTTCCGCCACCGGCTTCGGCGAACCGTAGAACTTCGGCCATGATTCGCGACCTGGAATCGACGAATTTGGAGGTGTACCCGGCAAACATTTGACGGCGCAGCTAACTCCTACAAATAAATAGCTCAAGCAGGTCGTCGTAACAAAAACGAGCCCTGCGTGCGGTCCCGCTCTCACCGAGAGCGCGGACCGGCGCAGGGCTTTTTGTTTTCCGCGTCAGGGTTCCTTCGCAGGAAACAAAATGCGGCGCTGCAAAACTTCTGGCCGGTACCTGAACGAGAACTTTGGAGGAGCAATGAGATCCAAGAAAGAGGTAAACGGCAATTCCGTCAACGAGTTGGACGGCAACGAGTTGCGCCTGGAATTGAAGTACTGCGAACGCTGCGGAGGTTTGTGGCTGCGCCCCAGCGGCGGACCGCAGATTTATTGCGTCACCTGCGCGCGCGAGGTGAGGACCATGCCGGTTCCGGCGAAGCCTCCGCAGCGCCAGCGGCTGAAGCTGCCGCAAGGTACGCGTTCTGTGTTGGATGACAGAGGACCGGAAGGTAGAGGTTTCGGTCGAAGACAAACGGAACCCGGCGAATTTGAAGGCTGCGGCGGAATTCCGGAAATCGATCTCGAGGCTTCCGGCGGTGCCGCATGAGCGGCCTGGGCGTGAGCAGCCAGGATTTGAGTGACCGGGATTTGAGCAGCGAGGTGATCGGCCATCGCGTGGAATGGATCGCGGCCGAAGCCGAACCGCCGGGCCCAGCGGATCCCATTGCGGCTCAGCCGGTTGCGCGAGATGCGGACGGCCCGGTGCGCAAAGCTTCGTTCGTCCACAAAGTGCAGTGGAATAATTTGCCGGCGCATAACTTTCCCGCACCGCCGGCCCGCGAAGCCGGCGAGGCCAGCGAAGTAATTGCAGCGCCGGAAGTTGCGCGGGAAGCGCCGGCGGAGATTACACAGCAAGCGCCCGTTGCCGAGGACGCGGAACTCGACGATCCGCTCGATCGCAATCCGGATTTGTACTTTTATCGCGGCCGCACCACCGGAATGTTGCGGCGCTATCTTCAGTTCTCGTTGGATACAGGACGTTTACCGTCGCTGCTGGGGCGCGAATTTTTTCGCGCCAAGGTCACGGCGTACCGGGCGACGTCATTTGAAGACCGCGTGATTTTTGTGCGCGACGTGGAGCGCTGCCTGGAGAAACTGGATGAATTTTCGCGGCAGGTGCTGGGCTGCCTGGTGCTGAAGGAGCACGATCCTGCCGACGTCGCGCGAACGGTGGGCTGCACGCGAATGACGATCCACCGCAAGCTGATGGAGTCGCTGGACCGGCTGAGCGAAATTTTTCTCGACGCAGGGTTGATCAAGGTTCAGCCCGAGCCTTCGAAAAAATCTTGTCAAGAGGGCGAGGCGGTCGATTTTCGCGTAAGTGATTGCAACGAAGACAAATAAAAAGTTCGGAAAAATGTTACAAACACCTTTGCAATATGCTATACTGAACTTAAGAGAGTCAGAAAATAAAGATTCTCTGATTTGAGGGCGCGCTGCCAAGCGCGCCTTTCGTTTTTTTGGGGCGAGTTTTCGGTGGAGCGGCTTTCACGTTGTTGAGTTGCCGCGTTGCCGGGGCTCGCCCGTGCAGCCCTCCCACGCCCACTCAGGGCAGGTTCCGGCGAAAAGCCGGGAGCCTGCCCTGATCGCGTTTGAAGGGCATATGTTTCGATCAGGGGGAAGAATTGGGGGCGAGTCTCGGGCATGAGGAAGACGAAAGAGAAAAGCGAGGGTAAGGCAAAGAAGTCCGCGAAGAAGAGCGCACCGAAAGACAAAAAGCCGGTCAACATGGTGCAGGTGAGGGAGAACATTACCAACCTGGTGGGCGATGCGGCGGAAGAGATTGCGATGTCGGTGATCGACGTGGCCATGAACGGACAACTGGCGGCTGCACAACTGGCCTCGGCCAAGTATTTGTACGAAATGGCGGGATTGTATCCGGCGACGGAAGAGACGGGAGGAAAGCCGGGAGAAGATTCGCTGGCGCGCACGCTTCTGGATCGGATAGGCCCGCCGACGAAGCCGGTGGTTGACGCGGAGGATGCGCCGGCTTCGATGAAAGACACGGATGAGGCCGATGCGGCTGCACCAAAGAAGGCGTCCGCGGATGCTGGAGAAGATCCGGAGGTGGAGCAGGGCGGTGAGGGCGGCGCGGCTGAAGCGGAGAATGCGGAAGAGAGCGAAGACGAGGCGAGCGAATAAAAGCAATAGCTTTGTCGGAGGCCGGTGCAGAGGCCGCCGGGCTTCGCCCAGCCGGGACCCTTCAGTTGGGGCTCATGGCAGGCAGCCGAGGAGGCCGGTCTCCACATGAGCAGTGGCGATCGGCATGAGTGCTCGCTGTGCAAGGAGAGGACAAGGATACCGTAGAATGAAACGCGAGGGTTGGAATGCCGAGGAGAGCGTTGGGCAACCCGTGCTGGCGGTTTCACCGATGGCACAGGGCACGGCGCGTTCCGCGGTTCACCTTGAGGCGGACGATGGGGTCCGCCGCACGCGGCACAGGACGGGAATGGACATTACGTGGCTGACCGACCGGATCGCGGTCGGAGGCGGAATCTGGAACGCCGATAACATGGCGGAGGTGGCGCGGGCGGGCGTGACGCACATCATCGACATGCAGATGGAGTTCGACGATACGCCGCTGGCGGAACCGCACGGCATTGTGGTCTGCTGGAATCCGATCGACGACGATTTTGAACCCAAGCGGCCGGAGATTTTCGATCGCGGGGTGGAGTTTGCGCTGGCCGCGATGGACGAGCCGCACGCGAAGCTGTTTGTGCACTGTGCGGCTGGAGTGCATCGCGCACCGATGATGACCCTGGCGTTGCTGGGCGCGATGGGCTGGCCGCTGGAGAATGCCATGCAGCTAATAGAGAAGCGGCGTCCGGCGGCGGATTTTGCCGATGTGTATGTGCAGAGCGTGGAAGAGTTTTTGTTAACTCGGTAAGAGCGGACGCCGGACCTTGGACCTCAGACTTCGGATCTCGGACCTCAGCCTCAGACCTTGGATCTGTTCGAGGCTGCGGCTGATTCTTGGTTTGTAGCTTGATGGGTGATTGTCGATTTCGATTTTGATGGGCGGAAAATTCCGCCCTTGCGTTTTTTGGAGGAAGTTATGTTTCAGGCATACCGCCCGGCGAGGCGGCTTTTTTATTTGGCGCTGGCAGTGGTAGCGGGACTCGGGTTTCAGGCTTCGGGCTTCGGCTTTCGGAGCTCAGGCCTCGGACCTCGGACCTCGGACCTCAGACCCCCGGCTTCAGGCCTCAGGCTTCGGATTTCTACAGGTTTGGAGTCTGCTCTGAAGTCAGCGACGCGCGAAAAAGCGGAGCCGGCTGCGAATGCTGCAGTTGCGAATGCTGCGGCCGCGCCGCCAGAGCCGCAGAGCGGGCCGACGCTGACCACGGTGAGCGATACAGTTTACCGGGCGGATGGCACTCCGGCGCAGGGGGCGCTGGTGGTGAGCTGGCCGGCGTTCGTGACGGCGAGCGGCACGGCGGTTGCGGCGGGGACGGACGACGTCACGCTGGGAACGAACGGAGCGCTGAACGTGGGATTGGTTCCCAATACGGGGGCGACTCCGGCGGGCGTTTATTACACCGTGGTTTATCAGTTAGACGACGGCACGGTGAAGACGCAGTACTGGCTGGTGCCGACGAGTTCTCCGGCGACGCTGGCGCAGGTCATAACGACGCCGGGATCGGGGACGGCGGCGCAGCCGGTTTCGATGCAATACGTGAACAGCGAGCTGGCGACCAAAGCGAACGACGACGCGGTGGTTCACCTGGCGGGGACTGAGACGGTTACGGGAACGAAAAGTTTCTTAACGCCGCCGAATGTTCCCACGCCGGTAAATGCGGGCGATGTAGCGAACAAGTCCTATGTAGACAACGCGGCTGGCAACGTGGGAGCGGGGAATTACCTGCCAACGGCGGGTGGGACCTTGACCGGGCCGCTGACCTTGAGCGGAAATCCGAGCGCGCCGCTGCAAGCCGCGGCAAAACAGTATGTGGATTCGAGCGTGGCCGCGAAAGCGGATTTGGTGAGTGGGCTGGTGCCGACGGCAGAGCTGGGAAACGGAACGGCCACCAGTTCGAGCTGCCTGCTGGGCAATGGAACGTGGGGAGCGTGCGGGTCGAGCGCGAATGCGATTGAAATTCAGGGCGTGGCGGTGGCGGCGACCGCGCCTGCGAATGGGCAAGTGCTGTCGTATTCGTCGTCGTCGGGGCAATATTCGCCGGTTACGCCGAGCGGCGCGTCGGGCGGAGTGGTGACAGCTCCCACAGCGAGCCAGAACATTGCGCAGCCGGCAGGGACGCAATTGAGCGTGAACAACCTGAGCGGAATTCGTTATGTGACGCCGGGAGACAACTGGAGCGTGGCCCCGAGCGGGACCTTGTTCGGAGGGACGCAGGCGACGGTGACGCTGACGCCTTGTCCGGTGGGAGTGGATGCGACCGGGAACTCGATGTACTACGTCTACCTCAGCGGGCAGGGGACGCCGGAGCCGGCGATGGTGACGGGAGGGACGTGCACAGCGGGAGCGAGTTCAGGGACGATCATTTTTACACCGAGGAATGCGCACGCGGCCGGGTACACGTTGAGCAGCGCCTCGAGCGGGATTCAAGAGGCGATCAACGATGCGTGCGGAGTGCCGAATGGGAGCGGGGGAAATCCGAATGCGCACGTGGTGCTGCCGGCGACGGGAGCGAACGCGAATGCCTTGCCGGTGTACGGATCGATTTATGCGCACTGCAGCCGGGCGCTGATCGAGGGCAACGGAACCATGCTCTCGTGCGCGACGCGCGACCGCTGCATGGTGCTGGGCGATCTGGTGAATTCCAATCATTACGGCGGAGTGACGGTGCGGGGAATACGGTTCGGCAGTTCGATTACGCAGGACGGATGCCAGATCACGAACACGCAACGGCAATCGAATGTAGTGACAATCACGGTGGGGGCGGGGTGCAGCACGATGCAGACCGGCGACCTCGTGAACATCAACTTTACGGATAACACGGCGTACTGGGGCAGCCACGGGCCGGTAACGGTATCGGGAACCGCGATCACGTACAACCAGACGGCAGGGAATCTGGCGGCGGCGGCGACACCGGGGACGATAGCGATTCAGAACGCCGCGCTGGAAGACAATGCGCTGCCCGGCATCATGGAGCAGGTGCAACTCACCTCGGCGGCGGGAGGCGCATTCAACCAGGGACTGGTGATCGACAACGACCAGGCGGCCACCATCCGCAACACGGATTACAACGGCGGATTGTTATGTACGGCCAACCACTGCGGCTCTTACGTGTACTCGGCGGGGACGACCGCCGCAACCCCGGTGATATGGATCGATAAGGCGAACTGGAGTTTCCAGTGCGCGGGCAACGGAATCACCAACCTGGCCAACAACAGCACCCACATCACCGACAGCGTGATTCAAGGATTCGGCATGTGGGGCGTGAATACGACGACCATCCTGGGAAGCTACGGCGGAACGCAGATCGACAACGTGTACAACGAAGAAGGATCGGGGCCGTGTCCGCATCCATACTTCGGGAACGCGTTCAGTTCGGCGGGAATCATTTACTTCTCGGGGACAGAACCGCTGATCGTACGGGGGGGCGAGCAACCGAACGGCTGGATGCCGGTATTCGCGAATACGGGGACGACTGCATACAACTACTACGTGGTGATCCACGATTCGGCGGAGGGCGTTTCGTATCCGCTGTACGCGGGCTACGCGATGAGCAACGGGAGCGGGAATATCACGGTGCAGTGGCCGCACGTGGCGCCGGTGGGGACGGTGACCTACGACGTGCTGCGAATGTCGCCGGGATCACTGGCGGGAAACAGCCCGGTGTTTCCGGTGCAAGGCGCGTGCACGGGCGGAAGCACGACGGGTTGCGGAAGCGTGGCGACGGGGGTGGCGCAGTGCAGCGGACTGGTGTGCACCTATACCGACAGCGCGGCGATTACGACGACGAACTACACAATCCCGACGCCTACGTATTTTCCTTCTCTTTATTTCTGGCCGGGGGGAATGATTCTGAACGGCTACGAGGGGCAGAACGCGGGGGTGGTGTCCTCAGCGTTTGTGGATAACGACGGAGGCAGCGTGAACAGTTCGGCGTGGATTTCAACGGCAGGTTTTTTGCGCCCGACGATTTTTGCGCGGCAATGTTCCAGCGGGGCTCCGGTTCCTTATGGAGGAGCGTGGATTCAGTGCCTGGAGGGGGACAGCCATGGCAACGGCTTTCCACAGGTGGGCGCGTTGCTGCTGAACAACGGGCCGAACGCCGGAGACTCGGCAGGGAACGTGAAAGGGAGATTGAATTTTGAATTCGCGCCCGGGGATGCGCTGAACTCACAACACATTATTACGCTGGTGGATTCGAATCCGGCGAAGACGCTGGCGACGGCGCTGTACCGTCCGCCCAACGATGCCAACGACACCTGGGTGGGACTGGACAACGGGAATGTCGCGACCAGCCAGGCGCAACTGGCGTTTGGAGCCCCGAAGGCGATTTCGTTGTACATCGGCAACACCGGCGACAACAGCAGTTATAAGGAGCGGCTGACGGCTGCGGGGAAGACCTTCAACCTGCCGGTGACGGTGAATGGAAACCTGACGGTTGCGGGTGCGAGCAACGTGACGCTGCCCATCACGGGAAGCGGCAGCCAGTGTCTGCATGTGAGCGCAACGGGTGTGGTGAGCGGAACGGGATCGGATTGCGGATCGGGCGGAGGTGCGATGACCAACCCGATGACCTCGTTCAATGACATGGTGGTGGGAGGAAGCGGCGGAACGGCGACCAGACTCGCCGCAGTGAGCAATTCCATTCTGACGACCAACTCGGCGGGAGTGCAGACGTGGGCAGCCGCGATCCCCGAGAGTCAGGTTACAAATCTGAGCTCGGATTTGGCGACGGCGAAAGTGAATAACACGGTTTGGGTGGATGGCGGAACGGGCACGGGGCACTTCAGCACCTTGTGCGCGGGCCTGGCGTACGCGGCGGCGCACAATGTGAGCACGATCTGGGACAGCGCTCCGGAAAATGGCGCGAGCGCGTGGACGAAAGATCCGTTTAACGATGCGAGCTGCGGAAACGGATATACCGGGTTTACGTTGTATCGCTCCGCGGGAACGTGGATGACGCAGGCGCCGGTGGTGCAACCGGGCGGCGTGACGGTGATCGACGGCGGGCGCGGATCGGAACTGCAGGTGAGCAGCGCGAATACAGTCGCCGGTACGTTGACGATTGCGTGCCAATCGGCTTCGCCCTACAGCGGAGCATTTGCGATGAATTGCCCGGGCGGGACGAACTTTCCGGGAGCATTCATCGCATCGATTTCGCGCAACGGCACGACGGGCGTGGTGACGGTGACGACCAGCGCAGCGCATCACTATACGGCGGCGATGGCGACGGCGGGAGTTCCGATTGTGATTAACCTGGTGACGGGCGGAACTACTTCGTTCGACGGAAACTTTACGCTTTGCGGAGCGGCAACTACGGGCTGCTCGAACCCGACCTCGACGGTGCTGACCTATCAGCAAGCGGGAGCGACGGAGAGCGGAACCGCGAGCGGCGCGAGCACGGTTGGTTCCGCGGTGTGGTCGCTGGCGCAGGCGCGATCGTCGTTTAACACGCGGCTCTCGAATTCGACGATCAGCGCGGCGGGAATCACGGGATCGCTGTGCGCGCAGAATATATGGTCGCAGGAACGGTCGCTGCTGGATGCGGTGACGTGCAGCGGCGCACAAGTGCTGGGCGTGGATTGGGAAGGGTCGTGGGCGCAGAACTCGCGCCTCGAAGACGTGGAAGTGATTGGCGGCAGCCAGACGACGACGACGATTGGCCTGCCTACGACCTTCAGTTGCTTCAAGATTTCGGTGAATGGCCCGGCGGGAAGCTATCGCGATCTGCATTGCAATCCGCGGGGAACGGCGACGACCACGCCGATCAACGCGGCGATGGTTGTGACGGGAACGCAGGGCGGGCACATCAGCACATTCCACTTCGAGAACTCGAACTACGGAATTGTGGTGGACGGCGCGGGGAGCGTGCATTCCAACGGGCTGAGGATTGACGGGCTGAATACAGCTTCGACTTCGCAGGACGGCTCGACGCCGACGGCGATGGTGAAGATCTGCGCGGCTGGCAGCGGAGCTCCGTGCACGAGCGGGACCGCGAGTTCGAACGTCTCGATTGGTCCGCTGGTGGCGATTGCGCCGAACCTCACCGCAAACTGCATTGTGGATGACACGGCGAATGGAGGAGCGGGGCTGGCGATTGCGTCTGCGAATTGCCCGACGGAATATGAGAGTGGAACGCTCGAAGCCGGCGGGCTGACGGTGAACGGAAACCTGACGGTGACGGGAACGTGCACGGGATGCGGCGGAAGCGGATCGGGGACGGTAAACAGTGCGACCGCGTCACAAATGGCGGTGTATGCGGCGAACGGAACGACGGTGAGCGGGGACAGCGCGCTGACCGATAACGGCGCGACGCTGAGCTATACGGGAAGCGGCGGGATTTCAGCGGAGGCGGGCACCTTCAGCGGAAATGTGACGGTGAATGGACAACTGTTGGTGGCGGGGCCGTGGACCGTGAGTTCGCCGATTCCGGGGACGGCGATGGCGCCGGCGGCGGCGGGAACCTCGGCGCTGGGAATTTCGAACGATGGAAATTTCTATATCTCGGCGAATGCGGGAACGCCGCAGAAAGTGGCGACGACGGCAACCAGTTCGTATTTCACAAATCTGTTTCAGGAAGACGCCAACGATCTGGGCGAGTACAACGGAACGACGGCGCAGAACCTGCATGTGTACTCGAGTTATACCAACAGCTCGACCTGGCAGCGGACTTCGGTGGGCTATGACGCGACCGACAACTATGCGGTGGTGCGCAGCGAGAACGCAACCAGCGGAACGGCGCCGGGGCTGGGCTTCTGGATCAATAGCGGGCTCAAGTGGGTGATCGACGCGAGCAGCAATTTCAAGCCGTGGACGGACCAGAGTTACAACATCGGCAGCTTTAATGCGAGCAGCGGGACGGGGTTGCGTCCGGGAACGATTTACGTGGCGGGAAATTCCACGAGCGCCAGCGGCTTCGAGCTGGGAAAGTTCGCCAACGAGAGTTACGAACTTTGCAATGACACGACGAATGGAACGATCGTGAACGGACTGGCGTTGCTGACCACCGCGGGCTGCGCGGCGAAACCTGGGAGCGCGCTGACGGGTGGAGCGATTGGGGTGGTGATCGCAAACGCAGGGACGTCCGGAACCGGGACGCTGGCGCGCACTGGGTCGGCGTTTTGCAGTTTCGATGGAACCGCAACGGTGGTCGGCGACTATGTGGTGCCATCGGGCACGGCGAGCAGCGGGTTCTATCCTTTATGTCACGATGCGGGCGCAACGCGGCCGACGGGGACGCAAATTCTGGGACGCGTGCTGCAGGCTAGTTCGGGCAGCGCGACGGTGCAGATGTTTCTCGATATGCCGGGCTCGAACGTGAGCAGCGCGGCATCGGCGGGAACCGGAGGCTGCACGAACCAGGCGGTGACGGCGGTGAACAGCGGAGCGCCGACGTGCAGCACGATCACATCGGCGTACACCGATTCAAGCATTCCCAGCACGAGCACGCTGGTCGGCGGGAACTACACGAAGGCGAGCGGCGCTTCGGCGGTTGCGGATTCGGGAGTGGCGGCGGGTCCGTATGCGACCGAATGGATTACCGCTTACCGAGCCGGCACTGCGACGGCGTTCAACATAACCGGCACGAAGATCTTGCTTTGGGGAGTGACGCTGCAGTTTCCGCTGAATACCAGCACGCTCAGCTATAACGTGAGCGGCGCAGACACGACCTCGAATACTTACGACCTGGGAATCTACAACAATGCGGGAACGCTGGTGGCGCACACCGGCGCGATTGCGGGGTCGACGGCGATGACCGCCGGAGCGCACGGCGTGAGCTGGTCGGGGACGAACCCGAAGACGCTGCAGCCGGGAAAATATTACTTGGCGATCACCACCAGTTGCACATCGTCGTGCGCCACGCTTTCCGGAGATGGAAGCAGCGCCGTGGTTACGTTCCTGAGCGCGGGGACGGTGACGACCGGCGGCACGCAGGGAACCCTGGATGGCAGCATCACAGCGCCAGCGGATTCCTACACGTGGAGCGGAAGCATGATCAGTTTTATTGTGCGATGAGTTAGCTTTCAGCCATCAGCTTTCAGCTATCAGGAAAACAACGATAAGTCCAGAGCAGTGGCGGGAGAATGCGCGAGCAATTTCCGCAGAATTCATTCAGCGAGGAAAACAGTCATGAGCAGTGCGATCAATCCTGAAGCAGCACAACCATCTACCACGCAAGCGTTCGAGCAAAGCGACCGAAATCCGCCGGTCACAGACTGGGGCGGAACGGATGCCGAGGGCGGGCCAGTGAATGCGCCCGCAGCTGCGGAGAGCCGCGTAACCCAACCTGGTCCGTCGCCTTCGCCGAATGCGGGACTGCAAAATTACGACACAGGAGACAGCGCCGACAGCGTCGCGGACGAGGCGGAACGAGAAGGGTGACGCGGGGCATCGGTTGATGCGGGTTACGGCAGCGGCGAGTTAGCCATCAGCCACCAGTCATCGCCGTCAGGAAAATCAACGAGCCATCGGACTAAACCGGTGGCTTTTTTGTTGGCCTGGCTTATGGGTAAAAGCAAAACCACAGGGAACACAGAGAACACAGAGGCGCGAAGCGCGTTTGAGTTTCGGAGAATCATGCGACGAATTTTCTACATTATCGTTCTGATCGGCGCGCTGCGCGCGCTGTCGACGGCCACGACTTACTACGTGAGCGCGATCACGGGGAACGACGCGAACAGCGGAACCTCCGCGGCGACGGCTTGGCAGACGATTGCGCATGTGAACGCGCAGACGTTTCAGCCGGGAGATTCGATTCTGTTCCGGCGGGGAGACACGTGGAATGAAAGTCTGACGCCGCCTTCTTCGGGCAGTTCGGGAAATCCGATTACGTTTGACGCCTACGGTTCGGGGCCTGCGCCGAATTTAACGGGATATTACGCCGTGCCCACTTCGGCGTGGGTGCATGTGACGGGGAATGCGTGGAAGTCGCCACTACCGGCGACTTACTCGACGATCAATTTTTGTTTGTTTGGGTCGATCTGGGGGCAAAAAGTTGCGGCGGTATCGTCGAACTTGACGGCGCAGTGGGATTTTTATTTCGCGGACGGCCACGTCTACGTTTATTCAGTGGGCAATCCGGCGACGTACTACAACGAAGCGATCGTGCCCATGGCGCTGAGCAATGTGCCGGTGATCAACATCAACGGGCAAAGCTGGCTGACGTTTCAACATTTTCTTATCAACTGGTTCGATCAGTACGGCGTTTATGTGCAGGGAACGAGCGATCATCTGGTGTTCGCGAACATGGAAGCGGACGCGATGATTCCGCAGGGGACGCAGCCGCTGGGCTTTTACGTGAGCGAGAGTTCACCCGGGCCGGGAGACATCAAGATTTATAACGCGGAGGCGCACCTGAATTATGACGGCTTCCGGTTTGACGGCGGGGCCACGGCGATCACGATGGTGAACGACAAAGCCTATGCCAATCGCGACGGCGCGCTCGTGGATAACACGGGAGCGGTTACGTATTCGTACTGTCATTTTTATGCGTCGAGCCTGGCGGTGGCGGGATCGACGGACGTGGACTGGACGAGCGGGAGTGGGCCGATACAGGGAACGGGCAACGTGCCGGCGGATACGGCGCCGGCGGTGCAGGTTTACCAGAAGTATCCGGCAGTGGTGACTTTGACGGTGGACGATGAGGGTATCGAACCGGGCGCGGATACATATTACGCGGACAGTGTGCTGCCAATTGCCGATGCGGCGGGAGTTCCGGTGGGAGCGGCAATTACGGTGGGGTATCCGCTGGCGCAGACGCCGGTCTCGGAATTTCAGGGATGGATCGACGCGGGACGGGATGTAACCGCGCACTCGATCTCCCATACCTACTATACGAACACAGATGGAGAAAGTTTGAAGTTCTATCTTTCGCAATCGCCGTTCGCACAAGCTAAGCCTGCGCTGATTGACGAGGAATATCTGGGACCGAGTCTCGATCCGACGACGTGGGTAGTGAACGATCCGTCGTCAGCGGTTTCAGTGGTAGCGCAGACGCTGCAGATTGCGGGCGGGACGGGGGTGGACGGGCAGACAACGGTAAGCTTTCTTGAGCAGATTGAGCTTGGCGGAGCTCTGGAGTTACAGCATGGAGATGTGAGCTTTACGGCTGCATCGCAAGGCGTGTTGGGCCGGTTGTACGCAGGAGCGATCTCGGCGGCAGGATGCTTGGCGGGATTTCAAATCACGCCATCCGGCGCCGGCTCGAACATTCAGGCTTTGATCAGCGGAACTCTCACCGGGCCGGTAATCGCGACCACTCCAAGCCATCAGTATTTTTTCACGACCTACTTGTATTCGATGGAGGTTTATCGCAGCGGAGAGACATATCATTCCTCGCTGCATCCGGCGGGAAGTGGATGGGGCGGTGCGGCGGTAGCCGCGGACGTGCGCTTTGTGCTTGAGGTGCA
>PMHV01000043.1 GCA_003156805.1 Acidobacteriaceae bacterium
TTTCCTCACCCTCTGGAAAGACGGCGACCTCGACATCCCCATCCTGAGGGAAGCCAAAGCGGAATACGCAAAGCTGCAGTAGCCGCCAGTGGCACAAACACTCATTCCACATCGCTCGCTGTTCACGATGATTGACGCAGACAGGTAGTTCCATAAATGCCTACCGACGATTCCGGGCGGTTAACGGGCAACGCTGAAATTATCCCAAGGTAAGGTTTGCCGACCATCCACTAACAATACCTAGCATGTTCTTTTATCGCGCCGATACTCTGGAGATGGCGAGGGTGGTTCGCGGGGATATACAATGAGCGTCCAAGAGATATTTGGGCCCCGCGGCGAATCTATGGTGACAATTCTTCGTTCGATCCGACTAACGCGGCGGCTAGCCAATGCTGGTCATAATCTATAAATGGAACCGAGGCAAAGCTCAATTTCTGAGGAATTGATCCCGGATGAAACAGGAGGCAGACAAGAAGGGATTCGTCGTTGATGGGCTTCCTCGAACGGGAAGCACCACGCTAGCGGCGCTTTTAAATTGTCGTCCCGATATCAACTGCCTGATAGAGCCAATTTTACCGCAATCTCCGACGATATGATCGTGAGGCAGTGGGCGCGCTTTCTTGATACGGATACGTATCGTTTGGTCGAGCGTCGATGTTTACCGGGGGATACCGGGAATCGAGCATATCGCGGACGCAGTTCGTTGCGATAAGACGGGATGGCTATTTCGATAGGCCGGTCGCACCGGCAGCCGTCTCTTGGGTTCTCCGAGGTAACGCAATGCATTCGTGCCGCTACATTGTTTGCCTGATTCTGCTCCCGTTTGTCGTAGTTTCGCTCCGTGCCCAAACCGCGGTCCCTGACTCCGGGCGCGCCGCGCCGACGTTCCAGGCTAAGGTCCGAGTCGTCGTCGTGGACGTGGTGGTAACCAACAGCAAGGGCGATCCCGTCACAGGCCTCCACAAAGAGGATTTCGAGGTCTCGGAAGAGGGCACGCCGCAGACTATCGCAACTTTTGAGGAACACCACGCTGCGCCGCTCACTCAGCTGAAGTTGCCCCCGATGCCGCCTCACATTTACACCAACTTTCCCCTCATTCAGAGTGCCGATTCGGTGAACGTGCTGCTGCTCGACTCCCTGAACACGCCCTTGCGGGATCAAACCTACGTGCACGAGCAGATGATCAAATACCTCGGGACGATTCCGCCCGGTACCCGCGTTGCCATTTTTACGCTGGCGTCACGGCTGCGAATGCTCCAGGGAGTCACTACCGATTCCACCGAGTTACTAGCCGTGCTCAACGATAAGAGAGGTGCGGCTGGTCCGCATGCATCGCCGTTGCAGCCTTCGACCGCGGAAGACGATGCAAACCAGCACCACATCGACTTCATGACAACCGAGAATGCTGCACCTAACGCTCCTCAGAATCTTGCGCTGGCAGCCGTTGATCCTGTCAATTCCATGAAGCAATTCCTGGCGGACACTGCGGCCTTCGAAACCGAGTCACGCATGCGGATTACACTGCAAGCCCTGCAGCAGCTTGCGCGCTATCTCTCCGACATTCCCGGCCGCAAGAACGTGATCTGGTTCTCTGGCTCTTTCCCCACTGGTATTCTTCCCAACCCGGACTTGCCCGACCCGTCTTCCGTAGTGCGGGACTTCCAACCGGAGATACGAAGGACCACCGACCTGCTCGCCTCCAGCCAGGTCGCCATCTACCCGATCGCGGCGGAAGGTCTCACTCCAGATTCCATATATCAGGTCAACGGCAATGAGATTGGGCAGAAAAGACCGTCGCTGGAAGAGCGTGACCAAATCAAGCAGATGCGGACCCAAGGTGTAGTGCGCGATTCGAACCACAGCGCGATGGAGGAGCTGGCCAAGGACACCGGCGGCAAGGCTTTCTACAATACCAATGGACTGAACGATGCCCTGGCCCGCGTGATCGACAACGGCACGCTCTACTACACCCTCACTTACTTGCCCACCAACAAGAACATGGATGGAAGATTCCGCCGCATCCGGCTCAACCTTCTCAATGGCAAATACGGTCTCGCCTACCGCCGCGGATACTACGCTGAAGACGCTGGCACCGCGGGGGTGGCCGGGCAAAAGCCGGACTTTGACCCCCTGCTGCCTCTCATGGGGCGCAACCTGCCCGACCTTGCCCAGATTGTCTACAAGGTACGCGTGTTGCCGTCGGACCCGCAGCCCCCGCCAGATGCGGCGCGCGCAGGCAGCAACACTGAACTGAAAGGACCATTCACGCGCTACAGCGTGGATTTCGCCGTCTCGGCGCAGGATCTCAAGCTCGATCCCACTCCCGATGGTGGGCGCCACGGCGCCATCGAAGTGATGCTCGTGGCCTATGCTCGCGAGGGCAAACCTCTCAACCTGGTTGTCGCTAAGAGTGAATTGGTCCTGCAACCCAAGGTCTACGCCAGCGTACTGAAGCTGGGCCTTCAGATGCACAAAGAGATCGATGTGCCCGAGGAAGGCGTCTACCTGCGAACCGGCGTCTACGATATGGGATCGGATGCTGCTGGCACACTCGGGCTTCCGTTACGCGACGCCCCGGCGGTCCCCACGGCAGCCGCGAAGTAGGGCGAGACAATTTCCCGCTTTCCAACGACAGAAAGCACCACCCAGCCTGGAAAGTGGGCAAAAAGCTGGTGTATCCGCTCTACCGAGAGAAAGGCCTAACGCTGCGACACAAGCCGAGCCGGAGGCATCGCATCGCCGCGGACGCTTTCCGGCCAACCACACTCCACCAGGCGTGGAATCTCGACCTCGTTAGCCGATCAGCTGAACTCAGCAGGCGAAGCTTGGAGCCCTTTTCTCTGGAGGGCGGTTACGCGGTCCGGTTTCGACGACTCCATCAGGCGCCTATCGTACACGGATAAGGCGAACCTAAAGGCGAAACATGCCGACTGCCAACAGAAATGAAGTACTCTCCCTTCGGTGGGGCTGTCAAGAAGGGATCAACTTTCTCGGAATCAATCTTCCCCTCAACGAGAATTTCGGGAAAACAGTTCACGAAGCCTGGCCCGCTGGAGATTGGAAATCCGTGCTCACCTGCAGGCGATTCGGAGGATTTCGCGGTGGCCCTGAAGGTAGCTGAATCGTTTTTCGAACCGAGCAATTGTGACCATCACGCCATCCTCCGCAAGGCGCATCATCTCTGTAAGATAGAGTAATGGTCGTGGCTGGAAGTTGTAGCAGCGAAGCCGATTGCGACAACGGTTGGGTCGGCCGCCGCTTGTTGGGCGAGGCCGTTCGGTTGAAAGTTGGTCAGCGCGCCATTCGGCCGTCGACAACTGAAGGTCCGAAGATCGTGGGCGGAAGGAATCCTGCATGTTGATTCAGGTCGGCTACGAATTAGTCTTTTATTGTCCACAAGAGACGCCGATGATCCTCATGGTCAACGTCCATTACTCCCGCGCCTCGGATCTCGTCACTCCCGATCTCCTGAGCACCGATCCGGAAACGCCAATCACGGCGTATCGGGACGGCTTCGGAAACTGGTGTACCCGGATTGTGGCGCCCGTCGGCAGGATCCGCCTGAAAAGCATGGGGGTGGTTCGAGACTCGGGCGAAACCGACGTGCTGACGCCCTCCGCTCGACAGCACCCTTTGCAGGAATTGCCGGAAGATACTCTGGTTTTTCTGTTGGGCAGCCGGTATTGCGAGACCGATCTATTGACTGACGCAGCGTGGTCAAGATTCGGACAATCGACGCCGGGATGGTCGCGCGTCCAGGCGATCTGCGATTTTGTCCACAACCACATCACTTTCGATTATCAACAAGCGCGCCCCACGCGTACCGCTTGGGAGGCGTTCAACGAGCGTGTGGGCGTCTGTCGCGACTACGCGCACCTGGCGATCGCGCTCTGCCGCTGCATGAATATTCCGGCGCGGTATTGCACCGGATACCTTGGCGACATGGGGACACCGCCGCCTTACAGCCTGATGGATTTTGCCGCGTGGATTGAAGTTTATCTGGGTGGCGCCTGGCACACGTTCGATCCCCGGAACAACGTGCCCAGGATAGGACGAGTGCTGATCGCGCGCGGCCGCGATGCGACCGACGTAGCCATCGCGACCATTTTCGGCCCGAATACTCTGGAGAGCTTTCAAGTCTGGACCGATGAAATCGCGGAAAGTTTGCCAAAGGTTGGCTAGCCTGCGAATCCGATTATCGAGCCGTACGATGAGAAGGCGTTCCCGGTCAATGGGCGCTATGGCGATTTCTCAACAGTTAAGGAGTTAGCTGGTGTGGGGTGCAAGACCTCGCTAGTTAGCGCGATAAAAGCGAATCTTACTCATGTGCTCGACCGCGATGAGCTTGCCTGAGGGCGAAAGGACTGCTGATGTGTAAGCCGGCCCCTCGATCCGGGCAAGGATTTGTCGAGACGCGACATCAAAGAGCGCTATCCTGCTATACGCAAAAAGAGCATCAAGCTCTCCATCCGTGTAGATATGGGCTCCGACGCAAGTGGCGAGAAATCGACGAGGTTCGGAACCGGACAAGTCTCCGGTGCACTCGCTGTACTCTGGCGTCCATTTCTGTGCTGACACCAGCCCCATCGGGCCTTTGGAATCCATCCTTGCCAAGCGTTGGTGATCGTCGAAATACCAGAGCTCTGATGGGCCTACCCTCCACGCCTTTCGCCTGTCAGGCGGGGTTAGCCCCGTTGTTGGGAAGGTAGCTTCCTCGTATGGATCGTTGGGGATGCGATTGGACAAAGGTCTGTCTAACTTCCTCTCTGAAACCTTCTCGCTCGGAAACCCGCGATAGAAAGCACAGTTCTCTTCAATCGCCGTGTAAGAACAGAGAGCAAAGTCGGAGCTGGATGAGTGCGACAGCGGACCGAAGATCGAACAGGCGATATTCTCCATCGGACATTTCAATGACTGTTTGGTGCCAAGTTCCTTGTCGAGAACATCGGCCTGGCTTCCGTGACCGATGAGCAGGGTTCCTGAGGGCCCGGGAAGAAATCCGAAGCTGAACTCACTCCAGATTGAGCGAACGCCCCCCGTTGTGTCGAAGACTGCCAGTTTCGTCGGAGATTTTCGATCCTTCGAGTCGTGGCTATAACAGGAATAGATCAGCCAGACGACGAGGTGGTCGTCGTCCGTCCAGATCATCTGATTCACGAAGGATGTCCACTTTACTTCGCACCCATGTGGATCAGGTTTAAGGGTGTCCAAGTGGATTACTTGGAATGGCTTGGGCTTCTCGGCGCTCAGTGCTGGAAGGCACGAAATGACAAGAAGAAAGATTAAGATCCCACATTTCATTTCGCTCCACCGTAGCAACGTAGGACTGCATGCGGACAAGCCGCATTCGGCGAGAGCCAACTATACCCTAAAATAGCAAGTAAGGATAACTGTCGAAAACAGGCCATTACACTCGTTGAGACAACAGGTGTGCCGTGCCAAGGTATTGGCTCTGCGGCAACTAGGAATCGAGCGGCTCCATGTCAACGCCGACTTTGAGCGTATGAGCTCCTCCGCCCAGGATGAGGCCGCGCAGAGGACTTACGTCACCGTAGTCCCGGCCCCAGGCGAGCGTCACGTGGCCGTTCGAGGGGACAAGGTTGTTCGTGGGATCTACGTCAAGCCAGCCGATTCCCGGACAATAAGCCGACACCCAGGCGTGAGATGCGTCGGCGCCCACCAGCCTCGGCTGCCCGGGAGGTGGATAGGTTCTAAGGTATCCACTTACATAGCGTGCCGCGAGATTCAGGGAACGGAGGCAGGCGATTTGCAGGTGTGCGAAATCCTGGCACACGCCCCGCCGTTTGCGGAAGACCTCTTCGGTTGGCGTCCGGACGTTGGTCACCTTCGAATCGAAGCGAAAGTCCTTGTGGATGCGTGCGGTCAGGTCCAGAAGCGCCTCCGGCATTGGCCGCCTTGGCGTAAACGACTGGAGAGCATAGGAGGCAAACTCCGGCCGTACGCGGATGCGCGGCGACTCAAATCCGAACTGATAGGCTTCGCGACCTGCCGGGCTCTGATCGTCAGGAAGCGATCTGGCTGCCTCTTCCCAGGGTAGAGCCAGTTGAGGCAAAGGCGCCGCCTTCACTTCCATGATCACTTCGCTCCGCGCCTCCACCACCAACTCCCTGTGGGGCTCTTGAATGGTGAAAAAGCAGAGACGGTTGCCAAAAAAGTCCACACGCTCGGTGCGCGTCGCCGGCCGCGGCTGGATATGCAGCTCGCTCCGAGACAATCGGTGGTGAGGCAAAGCGCGCGGCTTCAGGCACGCCACGTGGGTTCCGACCGAGACGGGATATTTGTATTTGTACGTGGTACGGTGAACGATTTTATAGATCATTGTCCTGAGAGATCATTGAGCGAAGATCATTTGTACTAAAGATCATTTGTTCTGAAGATCATTGTTTTGAAGATCATTGGCCAATGGTGATGGGCAAGGTTCGGGCGTGACTAAAGTATCGGCTCGATAAGTTATTCGACCACGAAGGCAGCAAACCTTCCAGCTGCCGGAGAAAACTCGCAAGCCGGGAGAGCCCATCGGAACCGTTCGCAGCCGCGGCGCCCGCCAACGGGTACTTTAACTTTCGCAAATCAAAACTGCGTAACAATGCCAGCGCAGCCCGCATCGCCTTCAAGTCGACCGGGAGGTGCCGGGGAAGCTTTTGATAGAGATCGGCGAGGTGGCTCAGTTGGAAGTCCAAAGAGCGGGGATTGGTCTCATCCGCCAAGAGTACATCCAGAACGGCCAAGGGCTGCAGGGTGGTGTAATAGCGAGTCCGGTAGGTCATGGAGCTATCGGCAATCTCGAGCAAGCACTCTAAAAGCGACCAGTCTTGCTCCGACAGTGGCGGAGTGATCTCGCGCAGTTGCCGGGTCAGATAGATGGCGCGCTCGAGACGGCGGCCGAGGGTCATGAACAACCACCCTAATCCGCGGTTGATATTTTCCCGCTCCATTCCGGAAAATGCGGAAAGTAGTTCCAAACAATCGGTCAGCATCGCCGGAAGCTCGAGAAAGGGTGTGTCGTGCCCGGCCTGAATTGAGTTCCGCAGTTGGCCGAGGAGGAACATCATGTCGGACGACAAGCGCTCGCGGATATTGCCGCCAATCCGCGACACCTCCGTCAGAGTGCAGGCGAGGCTATCGGGGCGCTTGGCATCGGTCAACAGCGAGATCATTTCCTGTTCCAGTTCAACCGAGGTCGCCGCCCTGTGTTTAGCCTTTGGCAACTTGCTGTGCCGCGACTCCAGGCACCGGTGCAGGCGGATCAGGCAGCCGAGCTCCGCTTCCTCTGCGCGCCGTACGCGAGGGATCATGGCGCGCAAGATCCGGGCAATGTTTTCCGCGCGCTCGACATATCGGCCCAGCCAGAAGGCATTGTCCGCGACACTGCTCGGGACAACCCGCGAGACCCGGCGCAACTCCACCGGCTCATTCCGCGGGGGCAGCATACTGAACGTATCGACGGGGCTGTCCCACAGGACCCATGCGTCCTTGCTGTGGCCGCCACGCTGCATCGAGACGACCGATCCTTGCGCTTCGGCAACCCTTACCAGGCCTCCCGGAATCGCAATCCACCCGCTGCCGGTATTGAGCACGTAAGTGCGCAGCACCACGCAGCGCGAGTTGAGACATCCGTTGTCCCACACCGGCGCAGTAGACAAAGCGACCTGCTCCTGCGCCACATACTCGTGCGGGTGGGCCCGCAATCGCTCGGCAAACCTTCCTTTCTCGGCGTGCGGCAGTTCGGCCCCAAAGACCGGCTCCATACCGCGTGAGGGAAAAGCCGGTTTCACCACCACCGAGTCGAGATGCTCGAGCACCCAATCGAGCGCATACGGCTGCCCGCACCACCAGGTGGCGACGGACGGAAGTTTAAGCTTCTCGCCCAGCAATTTTGTAGAGAGGCCGGGAAGAAAGGGCATGATCGCGGCCGTCTCAATCANNAGAAGCGAATCGCCCCGCAGTTCGAGAGGATCGCAAAAGCTATCGTCCACACGGCGCAAGATCACATCGACCTTTTCCAGTCCGTCCACCGTCTTGAGATGCACGCGGCGGTTGCGCACCGTCAGATCCTTTCCTTGGACTAGAGTGAATCCCAGATAGCGCGCGATATAGGAGTGTTCGAAGTAAGTCTCGTTCAACGGTCCGGGGGTAAGCAAGACGACGCGTGGATTGTCGCGCTGGGCGAGGTTGGTGAGCGCTTCGCGTTGCGCACGAAAAAATGGAGCGAGGCGCAATACGTTCGAGGTGCGGAAGAGATCCGGTAGAACATCGGAGACGATGATGCGGTTCTCCAGCGCATAGCCGCTGCCGGAAGGCGCTTGCGTGCGATCGGCCAGCACCCACCACTGGCCGTCGGGCGAACGGGCAAGATCGACGGCCAGCATATGCAGATAGCTGTGCGCGGGAACACGCACGCCCACGAGCGCCCGCAGAAATGCGGGGTTGGCGTAGAGAAGTGCGGCTGGAAAGTGTCCATGCGCCACCAGTTCCTGCGCCCCATAGAGATCCTCGAGGATCAGATTGAGCAACAGGGCGCGCTGAATGATGCCCGCTTCGATGAATCGCCACTCGTTCGCCGCAATCAGTAGCGGAACCACGTCGATCTGCCACGCCCGATTTGCCCCCAGCGGATCGCCGTAAATGTTGTAGGTGATCCCGTTCTCCCGAATGCGACGCTCTGCACGCGCCCAGCGTCGTCCCAACTCCTCAGAGCCGATCGCCCGCAGCGACTCCATCAGGTGTGTCCAGTGCGGGCGAGGAGTCACGCCATCGGCCGACGATTCGTCGTAGGCAGTTCCGTAGCGGAGCGGAGGTTGATATAAATCCACAGTCATGGGACAAGCCCCGGCTTCTCGATGCGGGTCTGTTTTGCGGGCGCAGGAAAGCGCAGGTCCAGAGTCATAGGAAAAATCGGGTTGGTCTCTTCCTCCGGCGCCGCCATCAGCCCGGGCGGCGGGCCGGATATTTGGAAGCGCTTCCGACGGCGGTCCTCGGCCTCCGTTGCGTTCACGGGGCGGGCTGTATATGCGCGACCGTCGGCCGATCCCACGTGGTAGGCACATCGGGCAATCGAATGCCCTTTCCAGCGGTCAATTATGTCGAAGATCAGGGGCGCATGAACGGGAATAGTTGGATGTAACACCGCCGAGAGCTGGCGGGCGCGATATCGTACGCCAGCTACAGATACTCCGGTCTCGCCCGTGGAATAGAGTGGCACCCTGCGACCGTTGCATGTAATTACATAGCGGAATTCTGTGGTGAACCCAGACACGTTTACCTGAATCCGCTCGAACGATGAGTCCACGGCGCGAGCCGTTCGGCCGGAAGTAGTCTCTTCCGCCAGCACGTTCCAAGGCTCGAGGGCGTGACGCAGTTCTAGTTCGACTTCGTCTACGGCGATCGACCCGATCTTCGGAAAGCGAAACTCCAGGTGGGCCGCAAACCACTTCTCCTCGAAGTTGTAACCAGACCCGCGCAAGTGGGTGAGCACATCGAAAAAATCGCGCCTGACAAAATGCGGCAGCATAAAGCGGTCGTGAAGCGCGGTGCCCCAACGGACCAGGCCGCCCTCGAACGGACGTTTCCAAAACATGCACACTAACGCGCGGATGAGCAGCATCTCGATAAGACCCATTCTGACATGCGGAGCCATTTCGAAGGCGCGTAATTCGAGCAAACCCAGCCGCAGCCCGAGACCCTCCGGGGGAAAGAGCTTGTCGATGCAGAACTCGGCGCGATGCGCGTTTCCCGTGATGTCGACCAGCAGGTTGCGAAACAATCCATCCAACATGGCCGGTGGGCAGTCGTTTGCAGGCAAATTGCTGAAAGCGATCTCCAGTTCGTACAAAGCATCCATGCGCGCCTCGTCGACGCGCGGAGACTGGCTGGTCGGGCCGACATACATTCCGGAAAACAGATACGAGAGCGACGGATGGTTCTGCCAGAATGCCAGCATGCTGCGCAGCAGATCCGGACGGCGCAGGAAAGGACTGTCCAACACAGTTGTTCCGCCGATCACGATATGGCTGCCGCCGCCGGTAGCCATATGGCTGCCGTCATAGGCGAGCTTTTCAGCGGTCAGCCGATTATGGCGCGCTTCCTCGAAGAGCGCTGTGTTGATCTGTTCGAGTTCGTCCCAATTGCTCGCGGGCGGCAGGTTCACTTCCAGGACGCCGGGATCGGGAGTGAGGCTGAATGATCGCAACCGCGGATCGGAAGGCGGAGGGTAACCCTCCAGCCACACCGGCTTCTGCAGATACTGACACGTATCCTCGACGGCAGCGACCAGGTCCAGATAGTCTGCGAGCTTGGGTGCATAGGGCAAGAACACGTGCAAGCGGCCTTCTCGAACCTGCACACATAGTGCCGGCCGGATCAGCTCCGGCGCAGTTTCAGCTGTGCTCGATATAGCGGGCAGGGAATCGGCGGCAGGATTTTTCTGGAAGAGATCCATCCGCCGGATCGGGCGTGATGGAAGCTTGATTCGATCTGCGAAAGGTGCAGCCTCGTACTCGTACTCCAGCTCATCAGGCGCCACCCAGGGCATCGCCTCAGTCGGTATGCGGTAGCCGATGGGAGAATCGCCTGGCGACAGTAGCAGACGTTCCGGGCGAGGGAACCACAACTGGCTCGACCAGCACAACCGGCCCGCCGGTTGACGGCGGCGAACGGGCAAAATGTATCCGGCTGGCTCCGTCGACTCAGCTTCGCTGTTGTAGGCCGCCAACACGTTTTCGGAACTTACTTCAAGCCGATAGGTGAGCGCTTCCATGAACATGAAAGCATCAGCCGCGCCCAAGTGATCATCTTCTCGAGCTATGAGATCGATATTCTCCCAAACAGGGACGCCGTCGACGCGCCAAGAGCAGCTCAGCGCCCAACGCGGCAACGGCTCGCCTGGATACCATTTGCCTTGTCCGTAGTGAAGCAGTGCGCCGGGTGCCACTTTCTCGCGGAGGCCCTGGATGAGGGCCAAGCCGCAGCTTCGCTTCACTGGTCCCAGAGCATCGATGTTCCATTGCGGGCTCTCGGGTTCGTCGATGCCGACGAATGTCGGCTCACCGCCCATGGTCAGGCGTACATCCTGCGCTTCCAGGTCCGCGTCGACGCGGTGCGCCACCTGTTCGACCTGCAGCCAAGCCTCCTCCGTGAAGGGCTTGGACGGCCGTGGTGCTTCATTCAAGCGGCGAATGGACATGGAGTAGCTGAAGTCCACGTTGGCCAGTTCGACCGTGCCCTCGATGGGCGCGGCTTTGGAAGCGTTCGGCGTGCAGACAAGCGGGATGTGACCCTCGCCGGCGAGCAGGCCCGAGGTCGGATCCATCCCAATCCAGCCCGCACCCGGCAAAAACGCTTCTGCCCAGGCATGGAAATCCGCAGACTCGGTTTGCGGACCGCTCTGACCCTCCGGCGCTCTCTCGTCCGCCGCCAGCTGAATCAGATACCCGGAGACGAAGCGTGCGGCGATTCCCATATGTCGCAGAATCTGCACCAGCAGCCAGGCAGAGTCACGGCAGGACCCCGTGCACTTCTCAAGGGTCTGCTCACATGTCTGGACCCCCGGATCCAGCCGCGTCACATATTCAATTTCGTTTCGCACCCTCCGATTCACGTCAACCAAGAAGCTGATCGTTCCTCGCTTCTCGCCGGAAAGCTTTCCGAGAAAAGTCTGAAGTAGAGGGCCGGCCCGATCGACCGAACGATAGGGTTCGAGATCCTTCGCTAGCTCTAGAGCGTATTCGAAAGGGTAGTCTTCGACTCCCGGTTCCAGAAAGAAATCGAACGGATTGAATGGGGATAGCTCCGCGACGAGGTTCACCTCAACCACAAACTCATTGGTCTTGTTAGGGAAAAGAAGGCGCGCCAGATGATTGTTGTGGGCGTCGAGCTGCCAATGGAGAAGGTGACCGGCCGGAGCGACATTAAGCGAATAGCTGAGAATTGGCGTTCGACAATGCGGGGCGGGACGTAACCGTATAACCTGTGGACCGATTGAGACCGCCTTGTCGTAACGGTACTGTGTCCGGTGATTGAGAGCAATCTGTATGCTCATCCACCCTCATGCGGCCCACGCCTGTAGTTTCTGGCGCTCTTACTTCGCTACAAACCCGTAAAGTTTGCCCCGGCTCTCGTGGAACCTGCTGTTGTAAAGCTACCCTAACGATGGCGCTAGATGCGGTAAAAGTTTTTCGTAACCGGAGTCACTACTGCTGTTGCTGAGCATCGACCAAGTGCAATTGCTGGCTCTCGTCAAGAAATTGGGACCATTCTTCGTCGGCCGCAAACTCCTCGTCGGGAGGGAGCACCGCTTGGGACGGTGTGACCCGAACTCGAACCTGGAGCTGCGTTTCTGCTTTTCCCTTCATCGTGCCCATTGTGGGTGGAACGTTCGCATAATCGCGGCCGATTGCGGTGCGAATGTGCCCCTCGCCTGCCAGGCGATTAATCGTCGGATCGAAACCTATCCAGCCAACGCCAGGTAGAAGGGCTTCCACCCAGGCATGGGTAGCGCCGTCCGCCGAGGGATTCGTATTTTCGCTGCCCTGGTAAAGGTATCCACTGACATAGCGGCAAGGAATGTTGGCATTTCGAACGAGCGCGATCATGATATGAGCAAAATCCTGACATACACCCTGTCTCGACCGAAGGGCATGCTCAATCGGCGAATTTACCGCGGTGCTTTTTTCGACGTAGCTAAGACTGCGATGCACACCGGCAACAAGATCCTTCAGAAATGCCAAAGGACTTCGTCCATCCCTCTCAGTCGCGCCGATCTCCTTTGCCAACTCCGCAAGCTCCGGGGATGGGCGCGCAAAATGACTCGGTATCAGCATGTCCCAGTAATCTTTTTTCTCCACGAGCTGTTCCAGATCACTCCATGCTTCGTAGTCCATGAGCTCGGGAGCCGAGGGCTGGGCGTCAATATTTACCAGAGCGTCCGAGATAATGGTGAGCTGGCCATGGCGGGAAGGCAAATCGAAGTGGTGCACAAGATTGCCATAGGAATCGGTATAGCCAAAAATGCGGGCTCGCGGATTGACCGATAGCTGAAAAACAAAACAGCGTTGGTTGCCTTCGCTTCTGGGGTGCATGCGAACTTCCATCATGCTCTGCCAGACGGAATGGCTGTAGCGATAGCGCGTGAAATGGCGAATGGCATAAAACATTAGGTTCGGAAAGCACCCTCAATCGGATATTCGATATAGAGCTCGTGAACAGCCGCATGCAGTTCGCGGCATTGCTCGATAATTGCCGCAAGATATTTGTGTAATCCGGCAATGATTTCGCCAACCTGCACGTAGGCGACTGTCGATCGCAAACGCCCGATCAATCTTTCGACTTTTTCGGTCCTGCGGCTCAAAGAAAGATTGCTGATTGAAGTCAAAGCCTCGTGCATTCGGTCCAGCGAATAACGGACCGAGTAAGGGAACTCGGGCTTCAGCAGGAGGAAATTCGCTATCCGTTCCGGTTTGAGTTCGGCGGTGCATGCCTTGCAATAAGCTTCAAA
>PMHV01000075.1:0-759 GCA_003156805.1 Acidobacteriaceae bacterium
TTCCGATGTGTATGCCCTCGACTTGGAAGAGCCGTAAGCCTCGCGTTGTTGAAAGTTTGTTCCGGAGCATATCTTCTGTTTAGCGGATATTTTTGGCGACGAACAGAGTTGAGTAGATTCGCTGGACAGCGTAGAGGGAGTGGGCGCCGTCCGGTGTAATGAGCGCGTGACGCATGGTAACCATCGCGGTTTTGTCCGTCGGCGAGAAATGTGTCCAGAGCTTTTGCTGGCCGTTGGTGAGGTTCAGATCATAGATATCAATCGCATCCAAGCTTCCCCGACGTTCAAAAAAGATGTTTTGTGAACCGTTATGCCACTGTAAAGGGAAATCGCCTTCGACCAGGCTTTTGATCTCCGTCGGCTCACCGCCGCCGATCGGTTGTATCCAGTAGTGATTTCCGCCATCGGTGGTCAAGAAATATTGCCCATCGGGTGAGACGCTCATCGCGACGTCGTGGGAAAAGACCGCATACTGTCCCTCGTGGGTAATTTGGTGTGCAGCACCGCTAGGAATGTCCTGCAGATAAGTAACGGGAGCATGTCCTGCAGCCGACGCGACCACCAAAATCTGCTTGCCGTCGGGCATCCAAGTTCCGACGATATAGTTCAACCCCGGGGGCGCGCTCAGGGAGCTACTCTCACCCACTCCTGTGGGAATAATCCTGAGATGATCCAGATGAACGGGGTCAAGAGCAAGCGCCCATTTGCCGTCAAAGGAGAATCCCAACCCTGCTCCCTGGCCGATCAGGGCGGGAGATG
>PMHV01000075.1:788-9570 GCA_003156805.1 Acidobacteriaceae bacterium
ATCAGAGTTGATCAGGACGTCGCCATCTTTGGATATATCCTGGAAATGCAGCACAGCTGGACTTGACAGCAGTGTTCGCTGCTTACCGATCAGATTGACGGAGCGAAGGGACCTGGGTTCGCTTCCGTCGGCAGCGGTAAACCAGATTTCGCTGCCATCCGGCGCCCACGCCAGCCCCTGGATGGAGCTGAACTCCTGGGTCAAGGCTTTCCGATTCCCCTGGAGATCTACGAAGCCAACCACGCCCCGATCATCGCCATAGGTGGAATGGTCGATGAAGGCAATCTTGTCGCCGGCGCGTGAAAAACGCAGGTCGCTAATATAGCCCTCGTTCTGGTACAGCACCTTGCCGGGCGGGAACTCGAGCTGGAAGTGATTCTTAACTTTATGGCTGACCGCAAGCGCCGAGCCGTCGGGCGCCCAGTCGGCGTCGGTCACGTTATCCAGTAGCTCGCGGGTGGTTCCCCCACCCAGAGGAACGCGCGCCAGCCGCCCGACAGGAGTCCACTTCACGACAAAGTCGGGATTCAGCAGCACCGCTAATTCTCCGGTGGAGGAAACGCTCAGAATGCTGGCATGAAGGTTGAGCGACTGCGCCTCGGCAGTGTCTGTGCGCGTGGAAAAAAGTTCTGTGGGCTTGCCATCGCCGGTTCCATCGTAGACCACGGTGCGCCCATCCGGAGCAAACCGCGCGCGGCGAAGGTATGCCGAACGAAAAGTAATCTGGGTAAATGCTGGGTGGCTTGCTTGGGGATGGTTCAGCAGCAGGGTCGCAATCACGCCGATCGCTAATGCCGCCAGCAGCGATGCCGCAACCAGAATTCGGAATCGTGTTTTTCTCGTGTCTTTCAGAGCGCGCAAACTCGCAGTCGAGCTTCCAGCGCTACTACTCAAAGAATCCAGCGCAAAGGCCAGATCGCTAGCCGACTGAAAGCGCGCCTCGAGCTTCTTTTCGAGGCAGCGTTGCGCGATCCTTTGCAGCCCGAGCGGCACGTGCACTCCGCTCTCGGCGAGGTCAGGTGGTTCCTCTTTGAGGATCGAATTCATGACCTCAATTCCCGAGTCGCCGTGGAACGCACGGCGTCCCGATACCATCTCGTAGAGAACGGCGCCGAAACTGAAGATATCGGAACGATGGTCGATCGGTTCACCGCGCACCTGCTCAGGAGACATATAACCGGCAGTGCCCAGCACGGTGCCGACGGAAGTTCGGTCCACATTGGTGAGCGTTTGGTCGGCGCCGGCAGCCCTATTCACCACCTGCTTTGCCAGTCCGAAGTCGAGAACCTTGACTCGTTCATCGGGCAGGATGAAGATGTTTTCCGGCTTGAGGTCACGATGCACAATACCTTTCTCGTGAGCTGCCGCGAGTGCCTTTGCAATTTGCAGGCTATATTCATTCACCCGTCGCTGCGGAAGAGGAGCAGCTTGCAGCCGCTCGCGAAGTGTCTGGCCTTCGAGAAATTCTGAAACCAAGAAATGCACCCCGTCCTGCGAGCCAACGTCGTGGATCGCCATCACGTTGGGATGATTCAAGGCGCTGAGGATGCGGGCTTCCTGCTGAAAGCGGTCCAGACGATCATGGTCGGAAGCGAGCGATTGGGGAAGAATCTTAATGGCAACCACACGCTGTAATCGCGTGTCGCGCGCACGGTACACTTCTCCCATGCCGCCCGCGCCTATTAATGACTGAATTTCGTAAGGGCCAAGCTTTGAGCCAGAGGTAAAGGACATGCGCGGACATTATACGTGCGCGACCGCGATAGCTAAGGCTTAAAACAATTCGTCATGGGCGGCTGGTCACCGCGCTCGTTTCTTACCAAGAGCCCGTTTCCGGCGGGTGAGAGCACTTGCCTGGCTGCGTACCTATCCACAGCGTTGACACACTTCACCAGTGGCCCTATACTCCGTCCACTTCTAACGGACAGAAGACCTCTTGCGCGGAGCGCACCATGCACCCGATACCTTTCCAAAGCAGATTTACACTCGTGTTGGTCAGCTTCAGTGTTGCGTTGGTGATTCTGCTCAGCGCTTTTCCTCTGGCTACTTGCGCCCAGGATGTGCCGAGGTATCAGGTTGACCCGCTGTGGCCTCTGGAGCTGCCAAACAACTGGATCATCGGGCAAGTCGGCGGCTTAGCTGTAGATCGGGAGGACCACATCTGGGTTTTGCAGCGACCCGCCACGGACACGGTTGACGAACTCGGCGCTTCGCTTAAACCTCCGCGTTCAATGTGCTGCATCGCAGCGCCTCCGGTTTTGGAATTCGACACGCAAGGGCATTTGCTCAACTCCTGGGGCGGACCTGGCGAAGGATTTGATTGGCCCAAGACAGAACACGGAATTTATGTGGACAAGGATGGGAACGTTTGGATCGGCGGGAACGCCCCGACCGACCGCCATCTCCTCAAGTTCAAGAGTGATGGACATTTTCTGCTGCAGATCGGTCACCCTTCATCCGATCCGCCGAACAGCCTGCGCACGGACATATTGGGGCGTCCAGCCGGCATCGAGGTGGATTCGGAAGCACACGAGGTGTACATCGCCGATGGTTATATGAACAAGAGAGTGATTGTTTTCGACTCGGNNCGACCCCGGGCCGTACGATCCTGCCGCACCGCGCGATCAGCAGTTTCGCAGTCCGGTGCACTGCGTACACATTTCGCGAGATGGGCTTGTCTACGTCTGCGATCGCGTCAACGACCGCATCCAAGTGTTCACCAAGCAGGGGAAATTCGTTAAGGAGTTCACGCTGCGCCCGGAAACACTGGGGATGGG
This sequence comes from Acidobacteriaceae bacterium, assembly GCA_003156805.1. GTDB lineage: Bacteria > Acidobacteriota > Terriglobia > Terriglobales > Acidobacteriaceae > Sulfotelmatobacter. The sequence goes on from PMHV01000075.1 coordinate 3,566, forward strand.
CTCTGCATGGCAGTTCGCGTTTTCGACCGACGAGCGCCAAACGTTTCTGTTGGTAGCCGACGGTGAAAACAACGTCATTTGGTCCGTCCGGCGAGACGATGGAGTCGTTCAGGGACAAACCGGGCACAACGGCCGCAATGCCGGGCAGTTCCATTGGCTTCACCAGCTAGTTTCTGATTCTCGGGGCGATCTCTACACAGGGGAAGTTGACACTGGCAAAAGGCTTCAGAAATTCGTTCTGGTGAACCGCGGGAAATCTCAGAAGTAAAATACAAATTCATGCCTTCTTTTAGATCATCAGATCCTTGGCTGTCTCCCCCGGAAATGCCTTTATGCAATCTGCCCCTTTTGATCGACCGTTCCTGCGCTACTGCGTGCCTGGCTCTTGGGGGATAGCTGCGCCGTCGGAACGCGGGTCTCCTGCAGCAAAGTTGACCTCGCGGCTACTGTCGCGGACGACAGCTGCCCCTTGGCCTACCGAAAAGGAGAAGGGTTCGAGCAGTTGGATCTGGTGGCCCCGTTGCGTAAGGCCGGCGCGAATCTGGGCAGGGATGGTCTCCTCCATCCGGACATCGCAGCCCTCAAAGGTTTCTTTGGTGAAGCGGGGTTGTTCGAGCGCGGCCTGGACGTTCGATTGGTGGGGCCGCTCCTCGTTTAGCTGCCCGCTCAGAAATCCCCGCGCCTGGGGAACAAACGGCCCCCCAGACGGTGTGCATGTCATATCATGTTGGGGCAAAGGAGCAGTATCAATCCCAATCTATGTTCACGCGAATCAGAGTTTGTCTCCTCCTGGCCCTGATCTCGGCCCCAGGCCTGTTCGGCGCCGATTTTGCCATGAAGGTGACCGACAAGAATTACCTCGATACTCGAGGTTTCAGCGTTTTTCTCTACGACAGCACGTACCATCCCGTTTTTGTGGACCAAAAGAATACGGCCATGGAGATGATTCTCCACGGCCAGCGCATCGCCACTAACGGCGACGTGCGCTTGATGCCAACGCCGGAGCAGTGGGACCTGGTGGCAACCCTCAAAGGTCGCCATGCCGACAAGGCGAACAGCCGACTCACTGCCGACCTCGCTTTCCCGACGTTCGACTTCAATTACACACTGGAAGTGGCAGCGGAGCCAGGCGGCGTGGAGGTCAGCATCAATCTCGACAAGCCGCTGCCGCAGAAACTGGCGGGGCGGGCGGGGTTCAACCTGGAGTTCCTGCCCTCGATCTACATGGGCAAGGCTTATCTAGTGGACGGAACCACAGCCGGCATCTTCCCGCGAACGCCTAACGATCCGATGGTCAAGGTGATGCCCCTGCCCGACGAACCGAAAAAGGCGTACTACCTGGAGGACTGGGAGAAGGCCAAGGGATACACTGAGCCGCTGCCGTTCGCGGAGGGCAAGAGCATCACCTTGGGAGTCGACGACGCGCTGGCCCGGGTCAACGTTAAGTCGGATACGGCCGACCTCATGCTGTTCGATGGACGCAACCGCGCGCAGAACGGCTGGTTCGTGTTGCGTTCGCTCATCCCTTCGGGCAAGACCACCGGAGCCATCGTATGGCACATCAGGCCGGACGTGATTCCGAACTGGACGCGGCCGCCGATGATCGCGCACAGCCAGGTCGGTTATGCGCCGGGTTTCTCCAAGGTGGCGGTCCTCGAACTCGACTCGAAATACAACGGCCCGAAGACGGCCAAAGTGCTGCGCCTGATGGAGGACGGGTCTTACAAGCAGGCGTTCGAGGGCCCGATCACGCCTTCTACGCCCTGGCTGCGCTACGTTTATTCGAAATTCGACTTCACCCCGGTCAAGGACCCCGGCCTATATGTAATCGAGTACGCAGACCAGCGTACGGCGCCCTTCCCCATCTCCAAGGACGCTTACGCGAACATCTGGCAGGACAGCCTGGACCATCACCTTGCGGAGCAGATGGATCACGTTTCCGTTCGCGAAGGCTACCGCGTGTGGCACGGTGCGTCGCACCTGGATGATGGCCGTCTGGCGCCCGTGGTTGGGGAGCAATTCGACGGCTGGAATCAGGCTACGGCAACGGACGGGAAGTGGAAAGGCGGCGATCACATTCCTGGGATGAACGTGGGCGGCTGGTATGATGCCGGCGACTACGACCTCGAGGAGCCTGCGCAACTGAGCGTGATTCAGAGTCTGGCCTTGGCGTATCGCGAATTCAATCTCAAGTACGACGAGCTTACGGTGGATGAAAACGCGCGTGAGGTTGAGATGCACCGTCCCGATGGCGTGCCGGATACGGTCGAGCAAGTCAAGCACGGCGCACTGCTCATCTTGGCGCAGTTCCACAATATAGGCCACGCGATCCGCGGAACTCACGAACCAGATTTGCGCCAGTATACGCACTTGGGCGATGGAGCGTCGAAAACCGACGGCCGCATCTATGACCCGAAGCTCGGTCCGAACGAAGTGAAGGGCGACTACTCCGGCAAGCCGGACGACCGCTGGATTTTCTCCTCTACGAACCCGTTTTTCCAATGGAACGCCATCGCTGCGCTGGCTGCAGCGTCCGATGTGCTGAAAGGCTATGACGACGCATTAGCGAAAGACTGCCTCGAGACAGCGATCAAAGCATGGAACGACGAGAAGGCTCACCCAACGCCGAATCCAGCGGCCGGCGGCTTAGGCGGAGCGGCTCCGGCAGGTGCTCACGGAGGAGGCGTGCTGGCTGCATCTCAGGGGGTGGTGTCTGGCGCCCAAGGCGGTCGTAACGGACGGGGCAGCTCAGGCGCTCCGACAAGTTCTGGCACGACGAGCGCACCAACAGCTCCGCCGACCGGCTTCGGCCGTGGCGGCTTTCGCGTCGGACAGGACTGGGCTGCGGCTCTGGAATTGACCATTGCCACAAATGGTGCCGAGCCCTACAAGTCCCGTTTGAAGGAGTTGTTCCCTCAGATGATCACCCCGCAGCAGATGGATTTCCGAGGTTGGACGGCAGTCCGAGCATTGCCTTACCTGGACGCGGGCGCGAAAGATCAAATGCGGGAAGCGGTGAAGATATACATGGCAGGTCTGGACAAGGAGTTGGACGTCACCCCGTTCGGCGTGCCCCCGAGCCTGGGCACCTGGGGCGGATCGGGCGCCGTGGTTGACATGGCTATCCGGATGTTCTTCCTGCACAAGGCGTTTCCAGATCTTGTGAGCTCCGAATATACACTTCGAGCCGTCAATTACGTTCTCGGCACCCACCCGGTGTCCAGCACTTCGTATGTGGCTGGCGTCGGTACGGTCTCGAAGACGAAGACGTACAGCAACAACCGCGCCGACAACTCTTACATTCCGGGCGCCGTAATTCCGGGATACATCATCATCAAGCCGGATTTTCCGGAGTGCATCGACGATTTCGGATTCCTCTGGTTCGAGGATGAAGCCGTCGTCGCCGGGTCGGCAAGCTGGGTCGTGGCCGGCAACGCTGCGGATGCGATCACTAAGGAATCGAAATAGGGCCAGTAGTAGAAATCGCTCGGCGGCCCCGAGGGGGTGCCGAGCGCTTCTTTTTTGGGAAGAATTCGATTACGGAGCGGCGTTCATCGCATTTCCGAGAATGCCGTCATGAAGGACGGCCGGATCCTGGGCGCATGTACGCGCAAGTCTGTTACGCGGAGCGCGATCCAGGCAGCGCTGATAGTCGGGCCATTTGCGGGCGCGTACCGAATTCGCGTGCCTGCGGGAAACTCGAAGGGGGATGACGGTGGCAGGTTTTACCGGCTCAGGCTCAGCGACCAGCCCCAGTGCTTCCAGCTCGGAGGGGGAGACCACACGGCCGGGGGCGGTGTTAAGGATGGCCACTTTGGGAAAATCGGGTTCGTATTTGCGTTTGTAGTTCGTGGTGCCGGCAATGCGCGTGGCGCCAGAGGCGGTCGCATCGGCCCCGGAGCCTTTCCTGAGCCTGCGGGCGAAGTCTTTTGCATCCTGGGGGTCAGTGAGGCCGGATACGGCTACCCAAGCCTGGTGATTACCGGGGCTAGTCTGGAGCGTCGGGAAGGCCGCCTCCCCTACAGCTTCAGCGTTGTCTTAACGTTCGAGTGACAGAGCAAAGTCTACACAGTCTTCGGATCGGTCTTGCTGCGAACAAGATACGAAGCCAGCCTGTGGCGAAGCACATTCTAGGTGCAACAGACTCCGACGGTCGAGGCGGTCCAAATGACCGCTAAAGCGTTGAGTAGCAAGAAAAACAGAAAATCCCAAGGTGCAACACTTCTTGGTCCTGCGGGACGGGGTTGTTTGTCGCTGTTTCAAAGGGTGACGAATAACCCGCTGATGCCGAGATCGGCCGCAACGCGAGAACATCGGGGAACCGAGTGGGGAACAGAGGTATGTCATAGAACGAATTTACCCGCTCTGAGGCGGAGGGACCCGAACGGAAGTTATTGATTCTGCGTCGAAACACTCTAGGTCGCACCGGGCCTGAGCGCTCTCATAATCCGTAGGTCGTTGGTTCGAGTCCAACCGCCGCCACCAATCTCCTCAACAACTTGCAAGAGATCCGGCGGAGCCTCCATTGCGAATGGTTGCGCGCGAGATGTCCCGCACGTCCGGGCCGCCCCGCTAATGTACCGGGACCGGTTGAGGACTCGCCTGCGGAGCCGTTGCCCCCGGACTTGAAAAGTTTACCTTCGGAACTTCGCGCGATCCTGGTGAAGCTTCGAAGTAAGCCTCGTTCGGTTTGAAACCCGCGATGCCCGCGAAAACGCTGTTGGGGAATTGCTGCACGTAGGTGTTGTAGTCGCGCAGAGTGTCGTTGTAGCGTTTGCGCTCGACCGCAATGCGATTCTCCGTGCCCGCGAGTTCATCCTGCAGGCGCAGGAAATTCTCGTTGGACTTCAACTGAGGATAGTTCTCGACAATCAGCAGCAGGCGGCCGATCGCTCCATCGAGCTGACCGTTGGCCGCGATCTTTTCTTGCGGCGTGCCCGCGGAAAGAAGGGCAGAGCGTGCTTTTGCGATATCGCCGAACACTGTCACTTCCTGCTGCGCGTAGCCTTTCACCGTCTCTACTAAATTGGGGATCAGGTCGGCGCGGCGTTGCAGCACAATGTCTACTTGCGACCAGGCTGCCTTTACCGCCTCATTCTTGCTGACCAGCGTATTCTTCACACTTACGTATTGGCCAAAAGTAAACAAGACTACCAGCAATAGAAATACCACGATGACGACGACCGCGATCAGCGCCTTGTTCATAAGATTCTCCTGAAGTACAGCATCCGCATACTCTACGAAGACCCCGCGGCACCCGAGTCCAGCATTTTATCAATTGCAGTAGTTACCCGCTCCAGCGCTGACAGATATCGCGGGAAAACGTCCGCCACATCGAACTTCCTGCGGTCGGATTTCCGCTCTCTCACGTCCAGCACCTGCAGAATGCCCGAGGCGTCAAACCCAATCTGCTTTGACAATGCCTGTACTGCCTCGCGCTTTCCAATCGGGGCATCGTGACCGAGGACGATGAGCGCGTGGCGGAAGAGCGTGGCGAACGATGATACCGATCGTAGCAGCAATTCCCACAGGCGCGAATCGTTGTCTGCGGCCAGAAGCAGGTGCTGGCGCAGCAGCGCGAGCTTTTCCCGCAGCTCGTACTCCAGCTGGACGCGGTGCAGGTTTGCTGGAATCGACAACCCCTGAACAACATCTTCGCCGAACAGAACCCGGTGGTGCTGTTGCATGTCGATCAACTCGATCGTAAACACATCGGTGGAGCGCTCGATCTCGTCGCGGGTCATGAACAGAGGAGGCGGCTGCTTCTGCGCGTCCCACCACTTGACGGCAGGGGTTAGGGCTTGCAATGCACGGAATGAGCTGTCGCGAATCACGCAGAACAGATTCACGTTCGAGAACTCAGGATGAAAATCTCCCGCAACTGCCGATCCGAACAGGATCACACTCTCCAGGTTCGCCCCAGCCGCTACCCGCAGCCGGCTGACAAATTCGCTGATCTTTTTCTCAGGAACCATTTGCGTCCTCGCTGACTACCAACTGCTGCT
>PMHV01000075.1:9589-77909 GCA_003156805.1 Acidobacteriaceae bacterium
AAGAACGATGAGTACGATGACAATAAGCAGGAGAATCCCGCCGGCCGATATCCCTTTGCCCGGCTGCTCCGCCGGTTCCGCCGGAGCCGGCGCTGGTTGCGGAGTCGTGAGTCGAACTCCTGCGTCTTGGGCTATGACCTGCGCGACGCGCGAGGTGACCAGCAGTAGCGCCTGATTGTAGTTGCCGCTCCGCATGAGCGGAATCGCTTCCCGCTGAAACCCGCCCANNTCGTCAATCGCATACAGGATCAGCACTCCGCGGTTAGTGGACTTGCTTCCGACACCCCACTGATGGAACAGATCGACAGCGTAGCTTTCTATATCTGAGCCATCGAGGGAGTGGACGGTCACCACCGCGATCTGGGCGTGGGCTTTCTCGTCGATCTGCCGGCAGATCTCATCAATCTGCGCGACCGTGTTCTGGTCCAGAACATGAGCAAAGTCGTTGACGTAGTCAGCGGCTTTGAGCTTGGCGGCCGGTTCGGCCTGCGCCGCCAGAGCCAGCAGCAGCGCGCCAGCCGCTCCCAGCCACCATTTTGCGAATGCACTCATGGGAAGCAAAATTGTACAGGACACTGGCTTGGCTTAATGGGGGCTCTTTTGCTACTCTTGGCTGCTCCACACATCCCGCGGAGCGGGCGCTGGCTTTCTACCTGACCTAGACAGGGGGAATCCCATGAAACGTATTCTTGTTCTAGCTCCGCTGGCCATGACTTTCAGCCTGGGCCTGGCAGGTTTGAGCGGCTGCGGCAGTGGGTCGTCGAGCAACCAAACGCCGCCTCCGCCGCCCTCAATTACCAGCTTCGCCGCAACTCCCACCTCCATTACAGCTGGATCGAGCGCGACTCTGACCGGTGTCTTCGCCAACGGCACAGGCGTCATCACCCCCGGCAATCTTCAAGCCACCAGCGGCGTAGCGGTAACCGTGAGTCCGACGACGACCACCACCTATACGCTGACCGTTACTCCCACGACTGGGACAGCGGTGACCGCGACGGCCACCATCAGCGTGAACCCCGCGCCGACGATCGCCAGCTTCACCGCAAGTCCGACGACCATTACGACCGGATCCAGCGCGACTTTGACGGGCGTCTTCGCCAACGGCACAGGCGTCATCACTCCCGGCAATCTTCCAGTCACCAGCGGCGTGGGCGGGACCGTGAGCCCCACGGCGACCACCACTTACACCCTCACCGTGACCAATGCCAGCGGTACAGCGGTGACCGCGACGGCCACGGTAACAGTAACGGGAACCGTCGCTACCTCGGTGACGGTGGACCTGGCGAGCAGCGGCCCCGCCGTGACCGACAAGCTGCTGGGAATGAACATGGCCGTCTGGTACGATCTGGTTTCCAACCAGACCGGAATTGTGGATGCTTTCCAGGCCGCCGGCATCACCCAGGTGCGTTGGCCGGGCGGATCGGATTCCGACCTCTACCACTGGGCGACCAATTCTCTGTGCGATGGCGGCTATGCCGATGCGAATGACACGTTTTCGAATTTCGTCAACGACATGGCTGATCCCGCTAACCTCGATGTGGCGTTGACGGCGAATTACGGCTCGAACACAACCTGCAACGGAGGCGGCGAACCAAGCGAAGCTGCCGCCTGGGTCACGACCGCACTGGCCGACGGCATCACCGTGAGCCATATGACGGTGGGCAACGAGGAGTATGGGAGCTGGGAGTACGACCTGCACTCCATTCCGAACGAGCCCACAATGTACGCTGCCGCGGTGGTGGGAACAACCGGCTACTACCAGTCGATTAAGACGGCCAGCCCGAACACGCTGGTCGGCATCGATGTGGACGCGGATAACACGACCGGCGGATGGGACAACACCGTGCTGGCCAATGCCAAGGGGTTTTATGACTTCGTGGAATATCACTATTATCCGGAGACGCCGGGCGAGGAAAGCGATACCTTCCTGGTGCAGCAGGCGGCGCAGGAGTTGACCACGAACATCAACACACTCAGGTCGGAACTGGCCGAGTGGGGGACTCCGGACACGCCCATTTACGTGGGCGAGATCGGAGGACCTTATAGCAATCCGGGCAAGCAGAGCTGGTCGATTACCCAGGGTCTGTATGCCGGCCAGGTGCTGGGCGAGATGATGAACGATGGAGTCTCGCGTCTGACCTGGTGGATTGGCTTCGGCAATTGCAACGGCACCAACGGAAACGATAGTACGCCGCTCTATGGATGGCAGGATTTCGGAGCCTACAATGTCTTCTCCGATGGACCGGAGGATCCCACCTGTCCGGGCGCGGGCCCCCTCGGCTCCATGTCTCCCACGGCGCGCGCGTTTCAGCTATTCAGTCAGATGGCCGTCAACGGCCAGACGGTGCTGACGGCGACCGTCGCCGGCGACACGACCGACGTGCGCGCCTATGCGGCCACCAACCCCAACGGCACGGCCCTGCTGTTGTTCAACGACAACGAAACCACCTCCCAGCCGGTGACAATCACGCTTTCGGGCAAAAGCTCCTCTTCCAGCGTGAACGTCACCACCTACGACAAGGCCATCTACGACCTGTCGGGTTCGCCGACCGGCACTCCGCCGGACCCGGCGGGGACGAGCACATGGGCCCCGCCAACTACTTCCAGCATGGGCGCTCAGACCCTGCCTCTAACCCTGACTCTCACTCCCTGGAGCATGAACGTGGTCATCATCCAATAACCGAGCCGGAAGGTGCGCGCCAAATTTGCACCGCATCAAACGGTTGGGTGAAGCGCTGACGAATGTGAAAGTCGCAAGTTTTGAGGCCCTTTCTGCGGCCAATTTGGTTCGCACAGACTGGATACCTGCCGCGTAGCCCAAAAGCATCTCTTGTGCTTCGAGCACGTCGATAACTTGGGAGCCTACAGCATCCCGTCGGAAACCGGCCTTCTCATCCCGTCAGTAGACAATTTTTGTGCGAGCAGGTCAGGCATGGCTGGAAGATTCGTCTCGTCCAAAGTGCCTTGATGTTCTCTGGGCTCGCTACTTTAGTCCGTCGACCACGTAAAGGTCGGTGAGCAAGCGGCGATAGCCGTACACGTAGGTTTTTGCGTCGGCAGTCATTAAGATAGGGCCGATGAACTCAACTCCCGCGGGATCAGATGGGCGCAGTTCTTTCCAGAGGGTTCGCCGTCCCGTGGAGAGTTCGATCAGGTCGACTTTGGCGGGCAACTCCGCAGAGCGGTAGACGAAGAGAGAATGGCCGTCGTTGCTCCAGGCCACAGGCAACTCGCCTGCGCCAAGAGTTGGAATGGGACGTGGGTCTCCACCACCAGCGGGGTAAAGATAGCCCTTCTGATCGGGACCGACTGCCGCGACCTCCTGACCGTCGGGCGAGATCAAATACGCTAGTCCGTAGGTCCCCTCCGGCGAAATGGCCAACGGCTCTCCTCCCACTAGATCCTGGACATAAAGGCGTACTCCGTGACCGGGCTCGTTGCCGGAGAAAAGGAAGTGTTTGCCGTCGGGGAACCAGCGAGCGCCGATGTAGTTCATGGGCTTTCCGGATAATACTTTGGGCTCTCCCGCCCTGGTCGGAAGCACTACCAGCTTCCCGGCTTCGTCACCGGTTGTCGAAAGCACCCATCGTCCATCGGCTGACAATGCAAACGCCCTGCCCTCGGCCAGGCGCACGGCGGGTGATCCGTCGGTTTGGCGAAGGTAGCCGGTGTATCGAAGTCCGCCCCCTTCTCCTTCTTCTCTGAAAAGCAACGTTTTCCCATCCAGCGAGAGGTCGGAGGGATAAGACCAGTCGAGCCAAGAGAGATCACGCTCTGAGGTGTCCCCAGCGGCCAGTCCGATCAATCCCCGCCGTGTATTGTCACGCGCCAGCAGGACCCTTCCATCACGCTCAATATCCAGCAGTCTCAAATCGCCAGGGACTCGTGCCACCAAACGCTGGTGCCCCGAGAGGTCCACGGCGTAGACGACACGATCGATGCCTGTGACGGTTGCGGTGAACCAAAGTTCCTTGCCGTCCGGAGACCACGCGACACCTTGGGCGGTATAAAACTCGCTGGACAGAGTTTTCTTGTTGCCCGCAAGATCAACCAGCGTAATCGAGCCCGCATCATCACCGGCAAGAGGATGGTCAACGAAGGCGACCCATTTCCCCGTGGGCGAGACGCGCGGGTCGCTGATCCAACCACCCGTCTGGTAAAGAACCCTGTCGATCGGGAACTCCAGGCGGCTTTGGCCGCCCACGTCCCGCACAACGGCGAGGGTGTTTCCATCGGGGGACCAGTCGGCCCACTGCACGTCGTCCAGAATCTCACGGGGAGCACCTCCGGCCAGAGGCATTCGCGCCAATGTGCCGATGTGGATGTAGGACCGAATTTGTTGGCTGTGGAGCAGCACGGCCAGCTCTCCGGTGGAAGAAATCGCCAGAATCTCGGCGCCGGGTAGCTCCAACGAACGCGATTGCAGGCTTTCCGGCCGGGCAACGAGAACTTCCAGCGGGCCGCCCTCCCAAGTCGCGCTGTACACGACACTCTGCCCATCGGAAGCGAAGCGAGCCATGCGGACCGTGCCCCGGCGAAAAGTGATCTGGCGATACGTGGCAGGCGGTGGAATGGGCCGGCGTTCCGCCAGATAACCACCAGCGAAGGCGGCGGCCAAAACCAGAAGGCCGGCAGCGCCCCATGCCACAATGCGCCCACGCCAGCGAGGGTCAGGGGCGACCTCTGGCTGACCTTCCTCGCGAGTGCGAAGCGCAGCGGGAGCTAAGGAGGGGCGTTGCGAATCGGTATCCCGTTTCAGGCGCTTCAGGTCGGCGCGAAGTTCCGCCGCACTCTGGCAGCGCAGCTCCCGGTCTTTTTCCAGCGCCTTGTTCAGAATAATTTCCATCTGCGGCGGCAGTTCCGGATTCGACTGGATCGGCGGGGCAGGTATCTTGTTCAGAATTGCTTCAAAAATAACCGCCGAGGTCGCTCCGGAGAACGGCTGCTTGCCGGTTGCCATTTCGTAGAGCACGACTCCGAACGAAAACAGATCACTGCGATTGTCCAGAGGCTCGCCGCGCGCCTGCTCGGGTGACATATAGCCGATGGTTCCCATCGCCGTTCCCGGAGTAGTAAGTTGATCGGGGCTGACCGCGGTAGGTACGCCCACAGTGGGGACCGATCCGTCCACGACATGGCTCGCGTGCGGGGTGAGTTTTGCTAACCCAAAATCGAGAACCTTGGCCTGACCTCGTTGGGTCACAAAAATGTTCGCAGGCTTGATGTCGCGGTGCACAATTCCGCCGGAGTGCGCGGCATCGAGAGCGTCCGAGATCTGAGTACCCAGATCGAGCAGCGTTGCAGTCTTCAATGGACGGCCCTCGATCGTGTGTTTCAGGGTCACGCCGTCCAGATATTCCATGGCAATGAAAGCTTGCCCATTCTCCTGGCCGACGTCATAGATGGTGCAGATGTTCGGATGGTTCAGAGCGGAAGCAGCCTGGGCTTCGCGCTGGAAGCGGCTGAGAGCTTGCGGGTCTTTGGCCACGTCATCGGGCAGGAACTTGAGCGCGACAAAGCGGCGCAACCGGGTGTCCTCAGCCTTATAGACGACACCCATTCCGCCGCCGCCAAGTTTCTCGACGATGCGGTAGTGCGAGATAGTCTGGCCGAGCATTAGGGGCAAATCTTACGTCGGTGAAACGGGTAAGTCAATGAAAGCCATGGGTCGGCAGCGGTCTTCGAAATTGGGCAGAATCATTCTTCTTCCAGAGCATCTGGCCACAAACTAGAACCCAAAACTGGCCTCCCATGCCTTGCGATACTGAGCGCTCAGGCGTTGTCTGCGGGCCGGCTCCTTCTCTCGCCGCCACGCGGCTACATAAACGAAGAATCGTTGGCGCGTGAACCGATCACCGTGCAGAGGGCATTTCACTCTGGCAGCGATTGGTTCCTCAAAGGGTGAACAGAAAAATGGTTGTTCTTTCTCCGGGAAGCAAACGCAGTCTGGAGAGCACTTAGATTGTGTTCTGGCGGCCTCTTCAGCCTTTTCGAGTCGTTTGAGTAGGCTTCTCGTAGTCATGATCTGACGAATTCGTGTTTCAAGGGGCCGGTGTTAGGAAGCTCCGAGTGCGTGCCCGGCGTCCTCCTCGGGCTCGACTCGCCATTCAACGTGCAGAACGCCGTTGATATTTGAATAATGCAGACTGCCGAGCTGCTCCGGCCAACGACCTTGCTCACGGAAACATTGCAGGTCCTGGGAAGTTCGATGCGCGAAGATCTGCTCCGCTCTGTCCCACAGTTTCAGAAGACTGACGCGGTCCAGCCGATCTAAACTGCTGGGCCGGTTCGGCACAGGTTCCGGCAGCGGTTCAAGTCCGCTCGTCGGCTCCATTCTCTTCCAGAGCTTAACCGTCGGCTCGCCGAGCCCCGTCCACTTGTTTGCGCACGCGCCCCAAATCCTTTTACACAATTTTGACAAAAAGCCTGCTCCCTTTCCGTGCTACAGTTCTTGCCTGCGGACACCTTGCCGTTCCGCCTGTTTCTCGGGCCAGCCCGTCTACGCAATCGAATCGTTCTTGGCAGCCCGTGGCGCCGCTACCAGGTTCGCGCAGGTTGCATCGGTCTCTCGCTCCCAGAAATTCAAAACACAGAAACGCAGAAACGCGAGAAACAACGACAGAAGAAAAACGAAAAACATGCCCACTCGGAGGATCCCAGTGAACCACACCTTACGCGCTGCCTTGCTGGCCGTTGCTGCGCTCGCCTCGGCCAGTCTGCTCACCGCCCAGATTACTCGCCAATTCCACACCAACATCCGCCTCACCGACCCCGATCAGCTCATCCATCCGCTCACCACTCCCGCCGGCGAGAACCCGGCCACCTTCGCCTGCATCTATGGTCTCGTTTCCGTCATCAATCCCGGCTGCCCCATCGCCGGAACCACCGCCGTGCCCACCGGCGGCAGCGGCGTCATCGTCATTGTCGACGCTTATGACTATCCCACCGCCGCCGCCGATCTCGCCACCTTCTCCGCCCAATTCGGTCTGGCCCCGGCAAAGTTCCATCAGATGTACGCCAGCGGCAGCAAGCCCACCTCCGGTTGCACCGGCACCGGCGGCGATGGCAACTGGGGTCTCGAAGAAAGTCTCGACATCGAATACGCCCACGCCATGGCGCCCAACGCCATCATCGTTCTCATGGAAGCCGCCAACAACGGCAACGCTCTCTACACCGCCATCCAGGCCGCCAACAAACTCATCGCCCACCATAATCTCAAAGGCGAAGTTTCCATGAGTTGGGGCGGATCCGAATCCTCCGGCGAAACCGCCGACGACTCCAACTTCACTCAGCCCAACGTCACCTATTTCGCCTCCTCCGGCGATGCTCCCGGAACCATTTATCCCAGCACCTCTCCCAACGTCGTTGCCGTCGGCGGCACCGTCATCGACCGCACCGAATTTGGCGACTACACCCAGCAAACTGCCTGGCTTGACGGTGGCGGTGGCGAGAGTTCCGTCGAACCTCTTCCTTCTTTCCAGACTTCGCTCTCCGGCATTATCGGCACCCGCCGCGGCGTCCCCGATGTCGCCCTCAACGCCGGAACTCCCACCGCCATCTACAACACCGGCGGCGGCACGTGCGGCGCCGGATGGGAAGAAGTCGAAGGCACCAGTATTTCCGCCCCCTCCTGGGCCGGCATCGTCAATAGCGCCGGCACTTTCAACGCCAGCAGCAACGCTCAGAACACTGAGATGTACAGCGAGCTCGGCGACACTTCCGTCTTCACCGACATCACTCTCGACAGTTGCGGCACTCACAGCGCCAAAGCCGGCTGGGATTTCTGCACCGGCCTGGGCGTCCCCAACGGCCTCACCGGCAAGTAAGGAAGGCAGTTCTCGGTTCTCGGTTCTCAGTTCTCGGTTCTCAGTTCTCGGTTCTCAGTTTTCAGTAAGAAATTTCTTGTAAGAATGTTTCCTAGCCCTCGGGCCGGATCCCCCATCCGGCCCAATTCTTTTGAAGCCGTCCCCAGTCACTCCCCACAACCAAAGTCGAGAACTGGGAACGCAGGACTGGCAACTGACGACTGGCAACTGCCTTTCTGCATTTCCTGTGCACCCGCTGTGAACAATCCACCCGCTCGCTCCCGGCGGTTTTCTCCCTCGCCCCTGCACACAAACGGAACCCGCCTCCCCATGCGGCTTGCCGCGAAATCTTCGAGCGTCTCCTGGACTCCTCTCCATCCCTCCGAATCCGTCGCTCGCATTTCCTCAATTGCACCAAAAATATTGAATTGACCCCGCGTCTTTTCCGCCGTACAGTCTGTTTCGCCCTCGCAAGAAAATTTGCATCGCCCACCCGGCCGCGGACCCCAATCCGGTCGGGACGCAATCGGCACTGGCCACTCAGAATGAGCAACGAGCAGTGAGCAACGAGTAGTAAGTAACGAGCCGCCTCTCCAACTCATTCACGCTAAGTAGTCCAGCAAAAAGTAGGTTCGGGGAAGAGCAATCGTCGCGCTCCGGGAAAGTTCTGCCCCAATAAGGAACTGACAACTGGCACCTGGCAACTGGACACCGAGAACCGATCAATGAAAGCGAACAATCCCTGGATCACTTACCGCACCCGCTTCCTGGTCAACGCCAAACAACTCTGCGCCAGTCTCACTTTCACCGACCCTCTCGGCCGCCGGCACAGCGGCCGCAAAGGCGACTACCTCGTCGAATCTTCCGACGGCCTTCTCCGCATCGCCCCCCGGCAGATTTTTGAAGACATCTACGTCCCCATGTTCGCCGAAGCAACCTTCACCGAGTCAAACTTTGAGGACTCGAAGTCCGAACCATCAAGGTTCACAAGATCACAGCTCACCAAGTCACAGTTCACTCAGTCACTGTTCACCAAGTCACAGTTCACCCAGTCAGAATTCACCGGGTCAAAGCCCACGGAGTCCGGCGCGAGTCCATCCCGCCTCCCGCTCCCGTCCACTCTCTCTCGCAAACCTCCCCAACCCCTGTCGCGACCGCCGTTCCCCCGGCGCCGGCCTGCGGCTTCTCTAGCCAACTGCTCGATGAGATGAGGAAGCCGTGAGACAGACCGTGTGGAGCGGCGGAAGAACGCAGCCACCGAAGCCATGCGCGGGCCGTCGTGGAACCCAGGCTTCAACCCGAAGCCCCGCGTTCTTACCAGCGGGGCGAGAGCCTGCTCTGAGCGAGGCCGAAAGGGATCTCGCGTGCACCGTCCCGGATTGCGCCAGCCCCGGTAAACGGAAGCCGAAAAGCCCCGGAGGAGCCGAAGAAATGTCGTCGCCAATTCGCAATTCGTACCCCTCACTGTGGAAATCCAGTCCTCGCCATCGCGTTCCCCCTCGGACTTGCCCGTCGTTGTTGGGGTACAAGATAAGTACAATATATGGTATTTATCCCTTGACAGGCACAATCCACGGGAGTAACTTTGCAATCCCATAAGGTGATTTTCGCCTCGCGGGAACGGGGCGAATTTCCTGGGATAAGACAACAGAAGCAGAAAACAGCAGAAACAGCTACTCAACCACACAACTCGAAGGGGGGATCGTACCGGGCCAGAGGTGACCCGGTGCCCCCTCCCCATGACAAAACAAACCGGTACGAGCCGAAAGCCGAAGCCCGAAAGCCGAAGCCGGGAGCCTGAAGCCGATGGCTGGTGTTAGTGCGGTGGCCGTTCCCCCGACCCTCCCCCGGGGGCTCGACTAAAACCAAAGAATTGTTGGCGCATGTCCCGCTGAACCGGCGGCGAGTAAGGGAGTCTTTCCTTTTCGCCGCTCGGTGGGTATTCGATTCGAGATTTGCATGGAGTCTCCTCGCAGACGTGAGCAGCACCGTGGAAGAGCGGCGCTTCAGCGCCGCGAGAGGAAGCAGAGATGATCCGGGCTTTAGCCCCCCGGAGGGTGCAGCCGGGCCGGCTTCGTTGGGCAAAAAGCCTGACCGGAGCCACGATGATCCAGCCGCCAAGGGCGGCATCTAGCCCCGGACGTAAGTCCGGGATAGGCCGTCGGCAGTGGGAACCGAGTCCCGTAGGGACGGCGCGGTAATCGAAACCAGCCCCCAAAGGGGCGAAAGAATCAGGTCTTTACAAACAATACTCGAACCAAGGAACGGCCTTAATTCCCGCGTCCACCGCCAAGGATGCCCGAATCGGCCCGCGACACACAGAATCTAATACTTAATGGAGAGCCCCATGCCCGAACTGAAGACTACTGCCGAAACCACCACCCCGACCCTGGCCACTCCCGCCAAAAAGAAGGCTCCCGGCCTGTCTTTCCGCCGCTTCTTCACCAAGCCCGGCGTTTCCCCCTTCGACGAAATCGAGTGGGATGTCCGCCTCGCTCAGATCACCGATGCCCAGGGCATCCCGATCTTCGAGCAGAAAGATGTCGAAGTCCCCAAAGACTGGTCCGTGACCGCGACCAATATCGTCGCCTCCAAATACCTGCACGGCAAGCTCGGCACGCCCGAGCGCGAGACCGGCGTCCGCCAGCTCGTCACCCGCGTCGCCGAAACCATCCGCGACTGGGGATTAGCTCAGGGCTATTTCAAAACTCCCGAAGACGGCGCCACCTTCCACGCCGAGCTGACTCACATCCTCGTCCGCCAGTACGCCGCCTTCAACTCGCCCGTCTGGTTCAACGTGGGCTGCGATCGCATCGAGCCTAATTCCGACGGCCGTAACTGGCACTGGAATCCGCAAACTCAGCAAGTTGAATTCGGCGTCACCGGCTATAGCAAGCCACAGTGCTCCGCCTGCTTCATCAACTCGGTGAAAGATTCGCTCGATTCCATCCTCACCCTCGCCAAAACCGAAGGCATGTTGTTCAAGTGGGGCAGCGGCACTGGCACGAATCTCTCCACGCTGCGCTCGCAGACCGAAGGTCTTAGCGGCGGAGGCACGGCCAGCGGCCCCCTCAGCTTCATGAAAGGCTTCGACGCCTTCGCCGGCGTCATCAAGTCCGGTGGCAAAACCCGCCGCGCCGCCAAAATGGTCATCCTCAACGTCGACCATCCCGACATCGTTGACTTCATCGAGTGCAAGCAGAAAGAAGAAGCCAAGGCCCACGCGCTCGTCGCCCAAGGCTACGACGGTTCTTCTCCCGATTCCGACGCTTACTCGTCCATCTTTTTCCAGAACGCCAACAACAGCGTCCGCGTCACCGACGATTTCATGTACGCCGTCGTCCGCGACACCGACTTCTCCACCAAGTCCGTGCGCGATGGCAATGTCATGAAGACGTACAAAGCCAAAGATCTTCTCAAGAAGATTTCCGAAGCTACCTGGCACTGCGGCGATCCCGGCATGCAATACGACACCACCGTCAACCGCTGGCACACCTCGAAGAACACCGCCCGCATCAACGCCTCGAATCCTTGCAGCGAGTACATGTTCCTCGACGATTCTGCCTGCAACCTCGCCAGCCTTAACCTGCTGAAGTTCGCGCCCAACGGCACATTCGACGTGGAGGCCTACCGCCACGCCGTCGATATTCTCATCACCGCGCAGGAAATCATCGTCGACAACGCCGGTTATCCCACGGAAACGATCATGCGCAACTCCCATGACTATCGCCCGCTCGGTCTCGGCTATGCCAACCTCGGCGCGCTGCTCATGGCCGCCGGACTTCCTTACGATTCCGATGCCGGCCGCGACTACGCCGCCTGCGTCACGGCGATCATGTGCGGCGAAGCCTACCTGCAGTCCTCCAGAATCGCCGAACAATGCGAGCCCCTGTCGCCCGCAACCGAAGCCACGAAAAAGAGCCTCGCCGAGACCAATCTCGGCTCCAACGCCATGCCCGGCGGAGCCTGCCCCGGCTGGTACATCAATCGCGAGCCGTTCTTAGATGTAATCCGCATGCACCGCGCCAGCGTCAACAACATAAACAAATCCAACGTCCCCGCCGCGCTCTACGAATCCAGCAAACAGTGCTGGGACGAAGCCTTAGCTCACGGCGAAAAGCACGGTTACCGCAATAGCCAGGTAACCGTCTTAGCCCCCACCGGCACCATCGGCTTCATGATGGACTGCGCTACAACCGGCGTGGAACCGGATCTGGCGCTGGTGAAGTTTAAGAAGCTGGTGGGTGGAGGAATGATCAAGATCGTGAATCAGACCGTGCCGACGGCGCTGTTCAAGCTGGGTTACGACCACGATGAGGCGAATGCGATCGTCAGCTACATCGATGCTACGGGCACGATTGAAGGGGCGCCGCATATTAAAGACGATCATCTTGCCGTGTTCGATTGCTCGTTCAAGCCGGCGAAGGGAACGCGGTCGATTGCGTACATGGGACACTTGCGCATGATGGCGGCGGCGCAGCCCTTCATCTCCGGGGCGATTTCGAAGACCGTGAATCTTCCCGAGAACGCGTCGGTGGAAGACATCATGGAAGCTTACCTGCAGGCGTGGAAGCTTGGCTTAAAAGCGGTTGCGGTTTACCGCGATGGCTGCAAGAAGTCGCAGCCGCTCTCGGCGGCGGGGACGAAGACCGCGAACTCGAGTAAAGAAGATTCGCGGGCCGGGGCGCCACAGGAAGAACAAACCCTGAACGGACCTCCACGGGCGGTGCGGCACAAACTGGCTGAGGAGCGCATGTCGGTGACCCACAAATTCAAGGTGGGTGACCACGAAGGCTATCTTACCGTCGGGCTTTATCCGAATGGTGAGCCCGGCGAGATCTTCATCACCATGGCGAAGGAAGGTTCGACAGTCAGCGGACTAATGGACAGTTTCTCCTGCGCTGTTTCCATCGCTCTCCAACACGGCGTGCCGCTTAAGCTGTTGTGCGAGAAGTTCGCGCACACGCGCTTTGAGCCCAGCGGCTGGACGGGAAATGACGACATCGGCTTTGCCAAGTCGATCATGGACTACATTTTCCGTTGGCTGCAGTTACGTTTCCTGACCCACCAGCAGCAGTTGCTGTTTGATAACTTGCGGCCAAAGTCCTGGTCCGCGCCGGGCGAATATGATCCGGGTAAAGGGCGGCTGCCGGGAGGGAGCAGTTCGATGGATGTTGAGCAGCAGATACCTCCTGGGCACGGCAGGGTCCATGCCGCCGACGCGCTGGCCGGCATCATCGACCTGGGCGATGCCCCCACATGTAGCTTCTGCGGCAGCATCATGACCCGCAACGGCAGTTGCTACCGCTGCGGCAGTTGCGGCAGCACGAGCGGGTGCAGCTAAGACACGTCGGCGGTGGATTTTGAGTTTTGTTGAGGTGCGCCGCCTGCGCGACCGTGGAAGAGCGGCCCTTCCAGGGCCGCGTCAGATCGCGTCAAGATTGTGGGCTTCCAGCCCCTGTGGTCGTCTTTCCCAGCCTGGAATCGATATTTCCGTCGCGTGACGAATGTCACACTCAATGCCCGCCCTGCGACCTTACGATCCGAATCATGGATTCGCAACGTACGTTTTTCGTCATGACGGTTACGTGGCAACGCTTGCCCATCTTTCGCCTGGAGGCCCGGGCGCGCCTTCTGATCGAGGTGTGCAAGCTGCCCTTACGAAGACTTGTACACACTCGAAAATCAACCAAACTTCGCGAAGGGATTGACGCTCACAATCGAGTGCTGAACGCCCGCAACGTAACGGTCGGTGTTAGCCGCAGGCGTGGCGACGGTACTTTTGGTGAATTGGTTCCCTCCCACACGAGCATCTCGGTCCGCACCAGGTTGGCGAGCTGTGATTGCGTTACGCGGCACGGGCGGCGACCAGAGCTTCGTACTCCTCCCCGGAGTTCGCGGGCAGCAGCACCCACATGGTGTAGACACCGATGGCCGTGCCGAAGGGAATGTTAAACAGGGAGATGAAAGCCAGCACCAGCGCCACAACGCGGGCCCAGCTTTCGCGCTGCATTAAGCCCCATCCGGCGATAAACCCGAACGCCGACTTGGCGAGGACGGAAATAGCGACCGCCGATAGCAGAGGGTGCAGAAAGTGTGGCCCCACTCCCCGGCCCGGGGCAAAGAGGGTGTTGGCGACAATATAGAGAATGACTCCGCTCACGGCATGAAATGCCGAAACCGCGTACCACAAGATGCCGAGCAGTTGAAGATGTTCCCGCACACGGTTGGGGCGCGCCGGCACCACCGTGATCGTTCCGACGATCTGTTTCCCACAGCGGTTGCAAAAGGCCTGGCCCGGCTGCACTGCTCCGCCGCATCCGTCGCAAAACATGATTTCCTCCGCGCGCATTGATCTGGAATCCAGCGCGCATCGTCAAAACCCCTACCCTTAACAAATGATACGTAAACCGAGCACAAACGTTCCCTTGAATGAGAATGACTCGGTGCGGAACTGATCCGGAGTGTTGGTTCCGTTGCGCACGCTCAGCGGCAAAAGAACGAAAAGGCCACCCGGCAACGTGGGCAGCCTTCTCTTTTCAAGGGAGAATAGTTCCAACGGAGGCTTAGATTCCGTCAAAACTTTCTGTTTGGAAATCTTATGAGCCAAAAAACCGGGGTGTCAAGCAATTTCTGTGAAATAAATGTCTTTGTTTTCAATAATTTACAAATTTGGTCAACATTGGGCAAGAGCGTATCAATTCGAGACAAAAATATGTTCGAACTTGCCTAAGCCGATACTTTTGAAGCACTTAAGACCCGTTCAGCGCGCTGGAAGCGCCTTGGGAACCGGGCGAAGAAGCTTGCGCCGCGGTCTCTTCCAGGTGCAGGGAGATGAACTCTGCCCGTTCGGGACGGTGGAATATTTTTCCTGGGAGAAGGCGTTGCAGCAGGACGCGCATACCACCGAAGGCAACTCCCGCAGCCAAAGAAATCGCCCCGAGAACCATGCACAGCAGAATGGCATTGACCAGAAGGTTGGCAACGTTGTTCTTTTTGTCGAAATAAGTGTTCTGGTTCCAGGTGACGCTGGCTTCGTAATTCACGGAGCCCAGCAGATCCCGCGCGCCGCTCTCGGAGGGCGCTCCAGCCACGATGGCAACAACTGGCCCGGTGCGCTTATCGAAAAACGCGCCGACATTCTCGATGGCGGCGACTCCGGCCTGCGGTTGAGCCGCGTGATTGGCGGCATCAATTCGGCGCAGGTGCTCGGCGGCGATCTGCGGCGTGGGATATTCGATCAGCAGCAACGTCGCCTGCCCGCCGGAAACCGAATACTGGCCGAGCGCCACCTCCGCGCTGGCGGCGAAATCCACGAGATTCGCCGCCAGCGGGGACGAAATCGCGCCCAGGGTCAGGGGGCCGGCCGCGTACTTCTCGGTATTGGGAACGAACCCTCGTTCCGGCATCCGCTCCAGAATGGGAGGTGGATTTGCCGCATTGCCGACGGGCCGGGGGAGTACTCCCGCCAACTCGCGCAACGCCGCGGCCGACATGGCCGAGACCTGGCTGAACTGCGCGTCCACGACAACATTGCCGCGATAGAACAGCACGCGATCATTCACGGAAACGCCCTTTTCGCCAATCTGCTCGCGAGCCATTCCCGGCTGTAGATAGAACAGGTAGGCTCCGACCGCGCCGCTGGCATCTGCAAATCGCGCCGCGCGGATTTTCAAGGTTCGCCCGTCGTCGCTCTTGTAGGTGGAAGATTCGAAGTCGGTGAGACCAAACTCGTGGAGCACGGCTGCGTTGGCAGGGTCTGCGGCTGCGGAATCTTTACTGGTGCGGGGCGCACCCTGCATCTGCCAGCCGCCGAATTGCTGAGGCAGGATGGGCGGAGCCTGCACAGAGGCGGTCTTGGGCGCATCGGCAGCCGCGGCAAGACCGACGAGAAGAACCGCCACTGCCAGCCTGGGAACGGACCTGGAAGATCTCATGAATCGAACCGTGGGCACACAGAACCGCTTCTTTTATTAGACCACTGCTTTTATTAGACCACAGAGAGCGGAAAAGTTTCCGGAGGCGGCGCTGGCAGTCCGGGCCGCTCACAATTCCGAGAGCAGGGCCACTTTAGTTACCTATGTGCCCCTACCCAGCCGTGCGGGTCCCTCCCTCATCGGAGCCATTCCCCAGCTGCGCGCTCCGGTGCACACTCTCTCTAGGCAACCTATGCAGTCACGAATTATGGAAACTAACAAGCGCCGTAAAGGCCGCATGAAAGCAGTGCTACCGGTGAGAGTGCGCGGCACAGACAATTCGGGCAAGGTCTTCGATGAACTGGCTCACACTCTTGATGTTACGGTCGCGGGTGTGCGGCTGGGCGCAGTCCGCCGCGAGTTCAGCGCGCTGGATCAGGTCACCGTTTTTTACCGGCAGCGCAAAATGGAGTTCCGCGTGGTATGGACCCGGAAGCTCGAACAAACCACCGAGTACCAGGTGGGTCTGCAGAATATGACGCAAGCCGGCGAGGTTTGGGGATTGAGTCCCGCGGACTTCGAAGTTCGCGGTACCCCGCGGTCGGCTTTACTGGCAGCACGATCTCAGAAATCGGTAGCGGCATAACGTAGCAGCATAACAAGGGGAGAATCATGGGCCAAATTTTTCGAAATTTGTGGGCAGACGAGCAGGGTCAGGACATTGCCGAATACTCGGTGATGCTGGCGGTCATTCTCGTCATCGTGGTGGGCACGATCCGGTTGATCGGCTCGAATGCAGGCAATGTATTTTCGCAGGTAGGCAGCGCCATTCAGTAGGCCGCTGGGAAACAATTGCAGTTGGCAGCGCGTCGCCCGAGGCTTAGGCTCGCCGCGCAGAAGTTTTCCTAAGCGCAGAAGCTTTCCTAAGCGATGTGCGGCCGTTTTCCGGGCTAACCGTTTTCCCCGGCTATTGTCCGGCGGCTTTGTCCATCCGGCTGGCGACCTTCACGCCACTCAATCCATTCGCATACTTGGCGATGCCGCGGTAGAGCGACTCGGCGATACGCTGGCGGTATTCGCCGGTTTCCAGCCGGTGTTCATCGGTGGGATTGCTGACAAAAGAAATCTCCGCCAGAATCGAGGGCATGTTCGCGCCGATCAGCACGATGAACGGCGCTTTCTTCACCCCCCGGTCGCGAATCGCCGAACTTTTCGCCGCCAGGCCGCTGTGCAGCGACTCCTGCACATCGGAGGCAAATTCGTGCGATTCTTCGATCTTTTCCTTGAGCGCGATCTTTTTCACCAGATCCTGCAGTTCATAGATCGACTTCTCGGAAACCGCGTTTTCGCGCGCCGCAACCTCCAGCGCTTCCGGCGACGAAGTGAAATTCAAATAATACGTCTCTACGCCTCGCGCCGAGGAATCGTGGCTGGAATTGGCATGGATGGAGATGAACAGATCCGCGCGGGCCTGGTTGGCGATTGCCGTACGGGTCTCCAGTGGAATGAAGGTATCGTCCTTGCGGGTGTAGACCACTTCCGCACCCAGCCGCGTCTCAAGCAGTTTGCCCAAACGCTTTCCCACGTCGAGTACCAGATCTTTTTCTTCCAGCCCGTTGGGGCCGACGGTGCCAGTGTCGTGGCCGCCGTGGCCGGAGTCGATCACGATCTTGCCGATCTTCAGCCCCAGGGCCCGGATCAGCGAGCGGTCGCCGCTGGCCGTCGGTTTCGCCTCGCGGATATCCAGGCCTGAAGCCGTTTGCGATTTGCGGGACGCGACGTTGGTAGAAGCAGAACTGCGCTGCGAATGGCTGGTTCCACTCCGCCCAGCAGCGGGCGAGCCTGTCGCTGAAGGGTTCGTGTGGCCGTCGGGATCGTCAGCCGTTTGCTTCTTGGAAGCGGCTGTTGCCGGGGATAAAGATGAAGATAAAGATAAAGATAAAGATGAAGACGAAGCCTTGCGCTTCCCATCCGGCACATCCAGCGTCGCCGCCCGCACGGGAGTGTCGTTCTCATCTTCGTCGTCATTGTCGTCAGCCTCGACAATTTTCTTCACCGGAGCCGCTTGCGATTTCCGGTTTGAACCTGCCGCGCCGGGAAGCGAAACCTTGGCATCGTCCGCGACGTCCATGCTGGTCACAGGGGCCTTGCCAACCTGCGAGCGCAGGTCCGACTTCGGCCCCACGGAGTTTGAGGCAGAATCCGCAAGCAGGGCCGTCTTCTCCGCAGCTTTCGTGTCCCCCGTTCCTGAGGATGAATCGTCTCCGTCCGTCTCCGGCTTCGGCCGCGCGTTCCTGCCTTTGGCATCGTTACCGTGAATATCCCTGCCGCGAATGTCCTTCCCATGAATATCGATGATCAGGCGATACGGATCGGGCAAAAGAAACGCGTCGTAGTCGGAAAGATTTTCGACTTCCAGCACTACGCGCGTGCGCCCCGGCTGAAACTGCGCCACGCGAATCTTCTTGAGGAAGGGTTCGTCCACATCGAAGCTTTTTCCCACCAGCGTGGACGCCAGCTTGGTGCCGCGCAGATCGAAAAAGATGCGGTCGGGATCGGCGATGCGCCGCGACGTAAACGTGACGTCGCTCTCCACGTCGATGGCGATGCGGGTGTAGTCGGGCGTGGACCAGTGCCGGATGCCGGTCACGCGCGCGGCATGTTTGTCGGCGGATTCGTCACTACTGTCGGCTGCGTGAACGTTGGTTTCCGCCGGCGCCGGCTCTTTCGCCAGCTTGTCGTTTTTCTCCGGGTTGGCTTTTTGCGCGGTTCGCGCGGGTTGCGTAGACTGTGCAGCTTTGGCGGTTTTTTCGGCCTTGGCTTGCTTATCCAGTTGGCCGATCGCCTGGCGGGCATCGTCCGCCAGCCGGTGGTGAGGATAGCGGCGGAGAAATTCCTCAAACGCCGAGCGCGCCGCATCCGGATCGTTGAGATCGTCCTTGTAAATCTCGCCGGCGGTGAACAGAGCGTCGAAGCGATATTTGCTGCCGGGATACTCCCGGCGCAGAAACTTGTACTGCGCGATGGCTTCGTTCAGAATTTTGTCGTCGTTGAAGCGTCGTCCCATCTCCACCAGCGTCTCCGCCACCGCCACCACGCTGGGATCGGCTTTGGTGGAAGCGGGAGCGCCAAAGTAAATGTTGCGATAGGCATTGACCACGCGCTGGAAGTCGTGGCGGGTGCGATCCGCGGGAGGACGTCCGTTGAGCGCCTCGCGCATGCGCTCGGCGGCGGCGAAATGGTCGCGCGCCCACGCCTCGCTGTGATGCGCGCGGGCGTGCGCCGGCACAGCGGCGACAGTCATGGCGAGCGAGAGCAGCGCTCCCCACAAACTGCGCCCTGGCAATGAGCTCTTCACCGTAGCCGGCCCATAGCTTGCGTTCTCAATCGATTGCACCAAAAACCTGGTTGCCAAGAACGGGTACCTGAGAGCACTTGAAACAGATGTTGCCGACTTAATCCGTGTTGCTGATGTAGAGCACGCCGCGCGCATCCCGCTCAACCCGAACGGGCTCGGGCGAAGCGCCTACGGAGCCGAATTTGGGGCCGCCGTAGTAGAGGTTCGTGATGCGCCTTACATAGTTCTGAGTTTCTGGGTAGCGCGGAATCCCCGAACTGCGCGCAACCGCTCCAGCACCGGCGTTATAGGCGGCCAGGGTCAACTTAACGTCGCCGCCGTAACTTTCCAGCAAATGCTTCAGGTGGCGCACACCGGCGTCCACGTTTTGCTCTGGGTCAAAGGGATTCTTCAGGTTTAATTCGCGCGCCGTCGAGGGCATCAGTTGCATCAGTCCCATCGCCCCCTTGCGCGACACCGCGTTGGGATTGAAATTCGATTCCACTTTCACCACCGCGCGCACCAGGTTCGGGTCCACGTTATGCCGGGCCGCCGCCGCTGCGATCGCGCCGTCAATCTCCTCGGCAGTTGCCGCGTGGCCGCCGAAGTTGGCAGGCAGGATGCTTGCGGTGACGCTTGCATTGACCCCTTCGGTGGAAGACTGGTTCGACTCTCGGCCAAGGTATTGGCTGACTTCCGCAGCCGCCGAACGGGCCGCGCGCATCGCCGCCGCATTCGGTCCGGGCACAGGCTTCCAGCGATTCTCTTTGGAGCTCCAGTACATCAGCGAACGCGCCGGCGCTTCTACTGTGTGGCGGGCTTTGCTGGCCGATGCGGAGTCGTTCACATAGACCTTGCGGCCGTTTTCCTGGGTTGCAGTAATCTGGGTTGCAGTAATCTGGGTCGCGGTAATTTGGGTCGCAGTCTGGCCGGAGGCGTCATCGGCTCCTGTGCCGGCCCACACGTTGGGTGCTAGAGAAAAAGAGGTCGCGAATACGGTGCTGGCCATCAGTGCGATTTGCAGGTGCTTTCGCATAACCGGGTGCCTTTTGTTTCGCGAGGACATACTTCACCCTCGGGTCTAGCTACCCGGAACCTGACGGAGAATCATTAAACCAGAGTAATTCAATTATAGGCGCGCAGGCAGGGCGGAGCAATCAATCCGAAGGCCATAGAACCACCAGAGTAATCTCGGTAACCGGATGAAAACACTGCATTTAGAAGCTGGCGCGAATGCTCCTGTCATCTGGCTCGCTGCCGAAATTCCCTGGCGCACTTGATTTTGGCAGGCATAATAGTGACCTTGCCTGCTTGCCCTTTGGGCGCTACAACACGCGAGCCACGCCCGCGGCAGACTTGGCTCTGGCGCGAGAGCGCCAGAAGGAGCTGGAACGATGAGCAAGAAGAATCTTGGATCGAGCGTCGACGAATTCCTGAAGGAGGAAAAGATCTTTGAAGAAGCCCAGGCGCAGGCCGTCAAGGAGGTTGTCGCCTGGCAGCTCGCCAAAGCCATGAAGAAGAAACGGATTTCGAAGGCGCGCGTGGCCGTGTTGCTGAAGACGAGCCAGTCGCAAGTAGATCGCATTCTCGACCCGAACCGCGATGTCACGCTGTCGAGTTTGCAGCGCGCCGCGGCACTGGTGGGCCGGCGGGTGCTGATTGAATTGGTTTGATGGTGCAGCCGGGATGGCAAATCACCGGCCGGATGTAGGCGATGAATGAACCTTAGCAGTGGTGGAAAAAGTGGGCGTGGGATTCCGCTTGTCAGCATTCATACCTTCTCGTATTTTTATGCCTTGTCATCCTGAGCGCGTTCGTTGCGCGAAGGACCTATGCAGTTCGGCGGCGCCACTGGGTGGACGGCCCGACCTTCGGTTTTGGTTTCCTCTCCGATAAACACGGCTAAGGGTGGCCCGTCCTTGCGTTCTCTGCAAGGGCGGGACGCCACCCAATTTTCATGCTAGCCCTCGAAGGGTGGGCCACCCGCGACCCGTTGCTTGCGGCGGCCGTTATGATGCAGTTCGGCGGGTTGACAAAATCTTCGCAAGTGACCCGAGGCCCCACCGAAGTATTAGCGCAACGCCTGAGTACACTAAGCAGTTCGCTACCACCGCAAAAAAAGTGATAAGAATGCCCAGGGGGGTGGCGTGCCATCCTCCGACGAGTACCAAGGAGGATGGCCACAGCACATACATCAGATCGGTGTGGCCCACCTCCAGTACGCCCGAGACGCCGAACCAAAGGAGACCCAACACACCACCAGAAACAACTAGCCCGATAGAGGCACCGAGCACGATCGTTAGCCTCATCCCCATGACCCTTACCTCCCTGTAGACTGAAATCAGAATACTGACAATAGTGATCCTGGCGGTAGCCCAGTGTAGCCAGGGACCAATGCTGCCATCGGGTTCTGGCTTAAGCAGATCTTCATTGTTGAAATGAATAGATCGTTATTGCTGGGAAATGGCACTGTGCCTTCTTGAGGAGTGACTCCCATATCGCCCGAATTTCCCTCAGGAGCTTCAGGGACTTCCGGATTCTCTGGTTCAAATTCGTGCCACGGACTTGACTCAACACACTGGTTATATGCTCTTAGCTGGGCGGCAATTAGCGTGGCCGGCTGCCCCACTGTGAGTGGTGGGGGGGTGTTTGCGGCGCCACCTCCGCTTGCACTTCCGCAACCGGCCATTACGTAGTTGTTGCACGGAGGAGACGAGCTGCACGCTGGCGCGTTCGGTGGGCAGTTTGGTGGTGGCGGCGGCGTCTCAAAGCTTTGCTTCGACCAGAGCCCCGATGGCGGCTAGAATGAGCAGAATGCACAAGTGGACCGGTTTGCCCTTCGGGGGGATGAAGTGTTGAGAAACAATTCCAGTCCCAAGACCCACCCCGAACGCCATGTGGGGATGCGCTGTCCAAACCCTTGGAAATATTGAAGCAGGGACGACCAGGAGTGTGCATTTCGCAATCCAGGCCAATATAACCTCCCCGCCTTCCACCCTATCTTTCATTGTGTGTTCACCTGCCCCGGCCTCATCCCTTCTTTGCTTCCGCCGGTTAGGGAATCGAATCCACAATCCCCTGCGAGGCGTTGCACCCTATCAGCGCAGCCTGAGCCCTCGCGCCAGATTCCACGTAGTTTAGCAGTGACTGTACTCCCGCGGGTGGCCCGTCCTTGCGTTCTTTGCAAGGGCGGGACGCGATGCGCCGACACGACATGCGCTCGTCCCACTGTGTGGGCATTCACTCCCCCCGTTCGCAAAGTGCGCGAAGGATAGGGCACCCGCGCTGGTGCGCCAGCGAGGTCGGACGTCCGGGCCAGCCCTAGGACCGGCTTCGCCCAACAAGCACGATAAAATCGTCAGTTCTTAGGCAGAGACGAGGGTTTTTTGGGCCAACCGATTGTTTTCGATTCGCCGAAGCCCGATATCATCGCGGGAATTGATTCTGTCTTCTTGAAAGTTCGTCCTGCGCAGAATAAGCCCTATCAAGCAGTTTCGACACTGTGGCCGAATTCGACGGATTCGTGGGCACTTCAAGATGCTTTCTTAGAGCTTCCCATGCATCGCGAATCTCAACAACCAATTCTAGGACGGTTCGTTCACCCATGTTACAAACTCCAGGCGTAATTGGGGACTGCGTTGGCTCACCTTTGATGAGGAGGTCGATATCCTTGGGTCGCCCGTGGCTGCATGTGCAGCGAGACGGCGTACCCGCCAACGATCAGAATACTTAACCTTCTGGGCGTTGAAGATGGACAAGAGTTCTTTGAAGTCGTCGGACATCGAGGGCCGGTTCCCGCATTCTGTAAGCCGCAAGGGTGAGCTCAGCAACCGCGCTCATGCGTTCATGCGTTCATGATCGGGCAGTTCTTGCCAGTCCCGGTACTCGTCGGCCTTCATGTGGTCGAGGCTCGCGTATGTGCTGATAACCTTGTCCATTCATTCGTTTGTAGCACTGGGAGGCTGGCATCGCAACAGGCATTTGCTCCGCGGCCGCGTACCGGATCAAAGTACACGACGCGCCTGTCAAGTCTACTTTAGTAGACATTGGACCCCCTCGAAAGTAGACATTTTCCTCACTCCTAACCCCTTGAATCCATTGACCCGCCAAGAAGGAGGCTAGAAGAATCAACACCTTACGCCGCAAAATTCTGTGCAATTTCGAATGTTCCCATGGGAACATTCAGCGCAAAGTTCCAGCGGAAACGTCAGGCCGGTCCGCCCCTCATCCGCTGTCCCTCGGCGGTCCTCAGGCTTTTTCCAGCGCCAACCCAAACGCATCGAGCGACAACGACCGCAGCAGGTTGCGCCGCATTCCGCGCTCCACCTCCGCCAGGCGGTCGGAAGCCGCGGCAATCCACTCGAAGTCGGCGGACTCGGCCAGTTTCTTGAGTTCCGCTTGAATATCACTGTTGCGGACCATCTCCGCCGCGTTCGATTCCAGGAACATCAAGTCGCGCAAAAGTGAGTAGCAAGTGCGCACAAGCTGCTCTGTCTTTGCGCGTCCCTCGGCGCCCGGACGATACGATTCGGTAACTTTGAAAAGCTCGCCATGGTCGCCTCCGCGCAAACCAGTACCAAGAATTGTCAGCGCGTGAGCGCGCGCCGCAACATAGGCCTCAAGATCGAATCCGCGCGCGCGCCCGATTCCGCCTTCGCTGAGCCGTGCCACCAAAGCCCGCTGCTGCGGCTTCCACTCCGCGTGCTGCTGGGCCAGATCGCGCTCGATCTCTTCGACCGGCAAAGCCGCCAGCGCAAACACCATCGCGCGTGAGCGGATGGTCGGCAACAGCTCTCCCGCGTTCTCCGTCAGCAGGAAAATCGTTGCGAACTCGGGAGGTTCTTCCAGCACCTTCAGCAGCGAATTCGCCGCCTCTTTCATGAACGCCGAATCGGTGAAAATGTAAACCCGCTCCTTGCCCTCGGCCGGACGGTAGTAGATGGTTTCTATGACGCGGCGCACCTGATCCACTTTGATCATCATTTGCGGCGGGTCGGGCGGAATCACCAGCACATCCGGATGGGTTTGCACAAACAGGCGGGTCTCTTTCTTGTCGGCGTCGCGCAGACCCTCGCGAGTTTCCACAGCTTCGGCAAAGCGCGCGTCAAGATCGGCAGCTAGCCCAATGCGGCGGCAGTTCGCGCATTGTCCGCAGAAATCGGGTAAGCCATCCGTCTCGAGCGGCGCAAGGCAATTCAGCGCTTGCGCCAGCATGAGCGCCAGCGTGTACTTGCCCGACCCCTGCGCGCCGGAAAGAATCACCGCATGTGGAAAGCGGTTGCGCGCCAGCATATCGCGCAGGCGATGCACAGTTTCGTCGTTGCCGCGAAAGTCAGAGAAGCTCATGAGTCACAATCCGCAAGGCTCAAACCAAAATACTTACCACGGAGACACAGAGTCACGGAGAAAGAGAAGCAGGTTCCTCAGCGCCGCTTCGCGCCGGTACGGAATGACAAAGATTTGTTTTGGGTTTCTCCGTGTCTCTGTGCCTCCGTGGTGAAATCACGCTTTCCTCGCAGCCACTTGGCGCTAGCGGATAACGTGAATCGCAACGTCAAGGATCAGCTCTTTCCACGCACGGTCTGCTGTATAGATGGGAGCTTTGAGTGCAAGCCCGAGAGCCAGGCATGCACGATCTCCCAACGATAGTCCTCGCAGACGAGTTTGTGGCAGCAGCCAGCCGGCAATCTTCGCCTGCTCCGAATCGAAGTCCACGATTTCGGGGATGGGAGCAATCACAGCTTCCCATGCCTCTTCCAAAGCGATCCCTTGCCCAACCAGCTTGCCATAGGCCTCGGCTACATTCACCGCGCTCATCGTGGCGTTCTCCAGCAAATCAAGTCGCCGGGTGAATACCTCCGCACCCGGCTCCTCATGGAGAATGGCGAGAAGCGCAGAACTATCCAGCACAATTTTATTCACGCCGCCCGGCCTCACGGCGCTCGGCGATGAGCTCGTCCACCAGAGAGGTAGTCGGCGCTACATGAGCGCGCACCAGTTGCTGGGCTTTGGCCAGGCGCTGCCGCAGAGTGGTGATTCGCAATTCATCGTTTTCAACGCGCAGGACCAAAGTATCCCCGGACTTGATACCGAGTGCGCGGCGAAACGAGGCCGGGATTACAACTCGCCCGTTTTCATTGATACGAGTATGGCTTTCCTTCGCTTCCATGACATTCTATAGAATATGTCATTATCACATGATATGTCAATTGCGCAGTAATGACATCCACAATGTGTCTTGAGAACGACCTCCTCCGTGTCTCTGTGCCTCTGGGGTGAAAAATCATGTATTTCTCCCCAGCCTCAACTTCTTCCCCACTACCTCCATAATCTTCGCATGCGTCTGCGCGGGAGTGCCGCGGGCGTCGATCACAACGACGCGCTGCGGTTCCCGCGCCGCAATGTCCCGATAGCCTTCGCGCACGCGGGCAAAAAAGGCGCGCGTCTCCTGCTCGAAACGGTTTTCGTCGCCATGAAGATGATGCCGGCTGCCGCGGGCGGCACGCTGGTTGCGGCGGCGCGCGCGGCTCACGCTCGCCGCCGGGTCGGAATCCAGCAGAAGAGTCAGATCCGGCTGCAAGCCTCCGCACAGCACGCGATGAAGATCGAGCACTGCTTCGCTGCCCAGCTTGCGCCCGCCGCCTTGATAAGCTTCGGTGGAATCGGTGAAGCGATCGCAGAGAACAATCTGTCCGTGATCGAGCGCCGGCTGAATCACTTCGGCAATGTGCTGCGCACGCGAAGCAAACATCAGAGCCATCTCCGCCAGCGGCGAGAGACCGTCGGTTGCCGAATCGAGCAACACGCGGCGTACCTTCTCGCCCGTCGGCGTTCCGCCCGGCTCGCGCGTTTCCACCACTTTGAATCCGGCCTCGTGCAGCGCCACCGCCAGCTTGCGCAGTTGCGTGCTCTTGCCAGTGCCGTCGAGTCCTTCGAAGGTAATGAATTTTCCCCGTCGCGACATTCTGCGGAATGATAGCAGCGTGCACGGCAGTGGGTCACTTTGCGGATACTTCGCGGCCTTTGCGGTTTAGAGCTTTTGACCGCAAAGAGCGCAAAGGATTCGTAAAATTCGCAAAGACGTACTTTGCTCGACTCCGACTCCAAACTGACCCCACACGCGTGCGCGCTTCCCTGTACTGCCGCGCTCGCGGACTGCTATAGTCTTAAGTTCGCAAAGCGAAGTCGCGGTTCTGTGAACCGACAGAATCTGGTTTAACAGAATCTGGTTCGACGAACCCTCGAGGTCCAAACATCATGAAACTCTCAAGATTCTTGGGAGTAGTTTGCATTCTTGCTCTTTCGATTCTTAGCTGCGCCGCCACAACGCCAACCGTCACCATCGCGGTAGACGCCACTTCGGCTCCCCGCAAAATTTTTCACGCCGAGCTCAAGATTCCCGCCAGCGCCGGCGACTTCACGCTTTATTACCCGAAATGGATTCCCGGCGAGCACGCCCCCGATGGTCCCGTGATCGACCTGACCGGACTCAAGTTCACCGCCGGCGGCAAAATCCTGAAGTGGCGGCGCGACCTGCTCGATGGCTTCACCATTCATGTGGACGTTCCCGAAGGCGTAACTGAAATCGGCGCCGCGCTCGATTTTGTTTCTCCCGCAACCTTCGAAGGCGGATTCTCCGCAGGTTCTTCCGCCACCGACAAACTGGCCGTCATCAGTTGGAACCAGGTGCTGCTCTATCCCAAGGGCTTCAACACCGACGATATAAACTACACCGCCAGCCTGCGGCTTCCCGAGGGATGGAAGTTCGGCACCGCTTTGCCCATTGCAAACCAGAGCGGCAACAAGATTGATTTCGCCACCGCTTCTCTCACTACGCTGGTCGATTCGCCCGTGATTACCGGCGAATTCCTCAAAGTGGTGAAGCTCGCCGATGATCCTCTGACAGAGATGGACATCGCCGCCGACAGCGCCGCCGCCCTCGAGCCTCCGCAGGAGGTCTGGGACCGTTACAAGAGCCTGGTCGAGCAGGCCAATAAACTTTTCGGCGCGCATCACTATCGCGACTACCACTTCCTCTACACCCTCAGCGATCACGTGGCCCACTTCGGCCTGGAGCATCACGAATCCGACGACAGCCGCGTCGACGAACGCGGCCTGATCGACGAGACCGAGCGCAAACTCGACGCCAGTTTGCTGCCCCACGAATACGTGCATTCGTGGAACGGAAAATATCGCCGCCCCTACGACCTCGCCACACCCGACTACGAGCAGCCTATGCAAGACGATCTGCTCTGGGTTTATGAAGGTCTCACAGAATATCTCGGAACCGTGCTCACCGCCCGCAGCAGCTTGCTCACGGCCGAGCAATCGCGCGACGATCTGGCCATCACCGCCGCCATTCTCGACCACACCCCCGGACGCGAATGGCGCAATCTGCAGGACACCGCCGACGCCGCGCCCCAACTTTATTTTTCTCCGCGGGCGTGGCGCTCCTGGCGGCGCAGCGTGGACTTCTACGAAGAGGACACGCTCAACTGGCTGTGGGTCGATGTGATTATCCGTCAGCAAAGCAAAGGCAAGAAATCCCTGGACGATTTCTGCAAGCTCTTCCACGGTGCGCCCAGCACCGGACCCATGGTCAAGCCCTATACGTTCGATGACGTCGTCAATGCTCTGAATCAAATCGTCCCCTACGACTGGCACGGCTTTTGGACCGAGCGCCTCACCAATCACGGTCCCGGCGCTCCGCTGGGTGGCATTGAGGGCAGCGGATGGAAGCTGGTCTACGACGACACTCCTTCCGAGATGATGCACGCCGAAGAGGGCGATGAACGCAGCCTGGACGCCAACTTCTCGGTTGGCCTCCAGCTCGGAAGCGAAGGCGCCGTGGTCGATACCGTGGAAGGCATGCTCGCCGCCAAAGCCGGAATTGGGCCGGGCATGAAAATCATTGCGGTCAACGGACGCAAATATTCGCCTGAGGTTCTCCGCGACGCGCTCAAAGCCGGCAAGAACACCAGCGAGCCTCTCGAACTTCTGGTGGAGAACACCGACTACTACAAGACTTACAAACTCGATTATCACGGCGGTGAGCGCTACCCTCACCTCGTGCGCGACGATTCCAAGCCCGACTTGCTGAGCGACATCTATAAGGCAAAATAAGTTTGCAACGTCCCGGCTGAAACGGATTGTCTCTAAACTGTGTTGTCTTGGACGGTCTTGGGAGGAGATGTCCCACGATGAGCTTCCACCGGAGGATGCGGTTTCCCGCCATCGCCCTGTCGGGCATTATTCTTGCGCCGAGCTTGCCGCTCAGCGCCCAGACTTCCATCCAGGGCTTCACTCCCGCCACTGCCGCCCGCGAAGCCGAAATCGAGAGCAAGTTCAAAGCCATTCCCTCGCCCGACGAAGAACGCCGCCAGCATCGCGTTTTCACTTCCGAGCCGCACGTGGCCGGCTCGCCGCGCAACAACGAACTGGCCCGCTACATTGCCGACGAGTGGCGGCAGGAGGGTCTCGAAGACGTCATCATCCGCCGCTACGATGTTTACGGCACCAACCCCAAAAGCACCTTTCTTGAAATGGTAGCGCCCGTGCATTACCGCGCCACGCTGCGCGAAGCGCCCGTGCCCGGCGACCCCGACATGAAGAACAAGAGCATCAGCTCCGCCTGGAGCGGCATGTCCGCCTCGGGTGAAGTCACCGCTCCGCTCGTCTACGCTCACAGCGGCAATCCCGAGGATTACGATCTGCTGCGCAAGCAGGGCATCGACGTGAAGGGCAAAGTCGTTCTGGTGCGCTATTCAAATCCTTACAGCTATCGCGGATTCAAAGCGCTCACCGCCGAGCGCGAAGGCGCAGCCGCAATTCTCATCTACAGCGATCCCGCCGAAGATGGATTCAAGAAAGGCCAGGTCGTTCCCAAAGGTCCGTGGGGCCCGGAGTATCACATTCAGCGCGGCGCAATCACTTACGATTTTATGGTGCCCGGCGATCCGCTCACTCCCGGATGGGCCTCAGTTCCCGGCGCCAAACGCATTCCCGTTGAGCAGGCGGTGTCGATTCCGAAAATCATGGCGCTGCCGCTCTCCTGGCACGATGCCAAGCCGCTGCTCGCTCACATGGACGGCCCGCTTGCTCCCGCCGGCTGGCAGGGCGGACTGCCCATCAAATATCATCTCGGTGGCCAGCGCGTGCGCGTCCACGTGAAGATTGAAATGGACACCTCCACTCAGCCTTACTTCGTGGTCGAGGGCCGCATTCGGGGCGCGGAGTTGCCCAATGAATGGATCGTCGTCGGCAACCATCGCGATGCCTGGGTGTTCGGCGGCGTCGACCCCAGCAGCGGAACCGCATCGCTGATGGAACTCACTCGCGCCCTGGGAAAAATGGCGAAGCTAGGCACGCGCCCGCGCCGCACCATTGTCTTCTGCAGTTGGGACGGCGAAGAAGTCGGCCTCACCGGTTCCACCGAATGGGGAGAGCAGTTCGCCGACGAACTGCGCAGCAAAGCCGTCGCCTACATTAACGTCGATTCTTCCACGTCAGGGCCCACTTTTCACGGCAGCGCGGTCGCATCGGTCGCTCCCATGCTGGTCGAAACCACCCGCAGCTTGCAGGATCCCTCCGGCAAATCTCTCTATGAAGCGTGGAAGGAATCCGCTACGCGCGAACGCCGCGAATCGCAGCAATCGCAGACGCAGATGGGAGACGCCGCCAGCGCAACCGTCGCCGACGCAAACGTCACTGATGCACAGCTGGCCAACACCCGCATCGGCAGCGGCTCCGACCACACCGTCTTTCTCAATTTTGTCGGCATGCCGGTTTTCGAGTTGCAGTTCGACGGTCCCTACGGCGTTTACCACTCCGCGTACGACGATTATTTCTGGATGAACCACTTCGGCGATCCCGGCTACCGCTATCACACTTTGATGTCGCAGTTGTGGGGAGTGCTGGCCCTGCGCCTCGCCAACGCCGATCTTCTACCCTTCGACTTCGCCAGCTACGCCGATAACATTCGCCAGTTCGTGAATGAGATGTCCAAGGGTAAAGACACAAGCCAACTCGACCTCAAACCCATCCTAGACGGTATCGACCAATTCGAAGCCGCAGGCCAGCGCCTGAACGAATCGATGACCCACGCGCTAGCCTCCAGCACGCTCGATCCCAAAACGGCCGACGCCATCAATCACGGCATGATGCAAGTGGAACGAAACTGGCTGAATCCCGATGGCATTCCCGGCCGCCCCTGGTTCAAACACATCCTCTACGGCTGCCGCTTCACCTACGCTCACCTGGAGCTGCCCGGCCTGACCGAAGCGGTAGAGAAACAGGACTGGGCAACCGCCAAACAGCAGGCAGAAATTTTGCAGCAAGCGCTGGCCAACAATACCAAGCTGGTAGATCAGCTAGCCTCAAGCCTGAACGGCGAGACAGCCGAGGCGGGAAAGTAAGTTCTGAACGAACGATTTTGGGTGGCGCAGCGGTTCAGGGCGGCGATTGAGCGCCCTCTCCTCAGCCTCTGTCATTCCGAGCCACTCGGAGCCGTGAAACCGGCGAGGGTGAGCGACGAATCTGTTTCTCAGCGCCGCGATGCCTCCCGCACAATCCTCGGCTATTCGGCCGATCTTTTCTGCCGCTCCTGTTCCAGAAGTGACAGCATCTGCCTGCAATGGTCCGAAACAATCTCTCCACATTCGAGGCAGTTGGAGGCGTCTGTCCGGGCGTGCGGCCCTTCGCACTCCAAAATGTAGGTCGTCACTCCGATTGGGTAACCGTCCACGCCGCCACACGTCAGTCGAGCATGGAGCTGTTGGGCTTCCTCGCGCGTCAGGTTGTGAGCGACAACCGCAGGCAAGGTGGGGGCCGGACCCGGAGACACAGTAAGATCCTGGCCCACCAAAACCACCCACCGTTTCCCGAAATGGTCGCTCACGCTGTGAGCCTCCAAACGAGCTCGGAGAAAACGAGCCAAAGCATCAGCGACACGGTTCCGTCGAGGAACAGGCCGCGAGTGAACCCGGCAAGGGACGGGTATCCCTCGGCAAGCCGCCTCCAACGCTCACCTCCGCCCCAGAACCCGACGTACACAGACATGGCTGCGAGCGGAATAAGGAGGCAGATCCCGGCGAGAAAAATGTCCTCTACTGCCGCTGTGAGCATCGGGTGGGCTGATTCAAGTCTCCCGAATGGCGAATTCCGTTGGTCGGCAAGTGGACGGTGAGGAACAACTGCGAGGAGCACACCAGCCAAAACCACAAGGACAGCCTGGCCACCAAAAAGCACCGGGGACACATCCTCCCTCCCGTGCCTTTCCGCCGCACGAAAGATTGCCAGCATGGGGAGAATTACTACGCTGGTCCGGAGGACATGTTGCCATTCACTCGGATTGAATACGCAGCAAAGCGCTACCAGCGCACCAAAAAGGAGCGCCAATTTAACCACGTCCTTGACCGCATCGAGCAGTCGATTGGTATCGGAAGCTCTGGCCTCTGGCACGCTCAAGCATTTGCCCTCGCGGACGGCTATTATCATAGTGCAAGATAGCCACGGCGGACGTATCGTCGGCAGTGGGCCGCCTTGAAGAAGCAAGGTAACCTAATAAGGAGAGAAGATCGATGGCTGACAACCGTCAGATGAGCCATAAGACCTGGGAGCGAATTGATGCGATCCTCTGGAAAATTATGCATAGGGCAGAAGCAGCAAGAGACCACGAAACGGTCCGCGATGCCGACGCAGCAATCGCCCTCCTTCGCAATCTGAGCATGGAAAGACACATGGAGGACGAGAAGTTCCTTGAGGTGGCCGAGCGCTTCCGCGCCGCCAGCGATCCCGAGCAGGTCAAGCAGTTGGGCAACGAGTTGGGGCGCTTCGTCTTTGGCGAATGATACCGGTGAATAATGCCTCACCTACACCGAAGGTTGCACCACCTGCAGCCCAAGCACTTCCTCAAAACAATCGAAGTCGTGGTCCCGGTGCAGCAGTTCGTGCTTGGCCTGCAAACAAAAAGTAGCAATCAGGCAATCGATCGTCTTGCGGACGGTATAGCCACGCGACCGCAAGTCCCGGTAGTTCTGGGCAGCGGCGACGGCCAGGCTGCTCCCGCCAGTTTGAAAAACCTGAAACCTCAGGAGTTCGGCCCGCACTCGCGCGAACTCGCCCTGGTTTCGAATCCCCTGCAACACTTCGCAAAGAATGAGATCGGTCAGCCCAAGCCGCTGCTGATTCAGTTGTCCATCGAGCCAACGTGTTTCCGGGGTTTCAATCCCGCGCAGATAATCGATCCACACCGTCGTGTCGATGATGACCATCGCCAACTCTGAAGAGCGCTACTCCTGAACGCGGCCCAGGCGTGACTGGTCAAGATCGCCCTCCCAGCGCACTTTTCCTCGCAACTGCCGGATAGAGACTTGGGCATGGGTCTCCGCCAGCAGGCGCAAGCCTGCTTCCACCGCAGCCTTCTTGGTACGGGCGCCACTGCGCCGCATTGCCTGGCGCATCAAGCGGTCATCGATCTCGATATTTGTTCGCACCGCACGACTCCACAAGTGAAATATTGAAAGAAACTTCAATGTGTAAATATCTCACATTTATGTGTATCAGACAAGCAAACTTGGGAAGGGCAGCCGTCAGCTTTCCAAGACCCGGAGGCCTTGTCAGGCCAAACTGGGGCCATTCAGCTAAGTCCCAGGTCAGAGGTTTGCTACACAAGCGCATAGCACGTCGGTCGGACAATCCCAAGTCACAGGCCGCCACTTCTCCACGCCGCATCCCTAATTGTGACATCTAACCTTGCTATCCACAGCCCCACCACGCGACTATGGAAGCGATGGCTATCTATCTCGCCATGTGATGCCAGTGATGCATCACAGCGCAACTGAGATGACCCAGAACGAACCAGAATACGGCCCAGAGAACCGCCTTGAGTGTTGGATTCATGCGGCAAGATTAATGGAGGGGATGGGTGTGTCAAGCGAAAATCCGCACCTAAGTCCTTGAAGCGCAAGATTTTGCCTGTAAGTGATTGATACCAATCGATCAAATCGCATTTTCGCGCTAAGTCGTTGATTCTAATATGCCGGGGGGTATACGGGTATACCTCAATTGGCTGCGGGTGCCATTTCGGGAAGACTTTAGTCGAACTCGAATACTTCCTGCGCGGGAGCACTCCACACGGGAGCGAACGACTGCCGGTGCAGCGGCGTCGGGCCATAGGCTCGCAGCGCGGCCAAGTGTTTCGGCGTGCAGTAGCCCTTGTGTGAAGCGAGGCCATACTCGGGGAAGACCGCGTCCAACTCGCACATCATGCGGTCGCGTTCGACCTTGGCGACAATGGAAGCCGCCGCGATCGACGCGGAAAGCGCGTCGCCGTGAATGATAGCCTGCTGCGGCGCGTCGAGGTCGAGACGAAGCGCATCGACGAGCAGATGATCGGCAGCAGGTTGCAGGAGCAGCACAGCTTCGCGCATGGCCACGCGCGAAGCCTGATAAATATTTATCTGGTCGATGCGCGCCGCGTCGACCGCGGCGATGGCCCACGCGACCGCGTGCTCCCGAATGCGTTCAGCCAATACTTCGCGGCGTTCCGGCAGGAGCAGCTTGGAATCGCGCAAGCCTCGAATGCGATAGTTGGGGTCGAGAATCACGGCCGCCGCCACCACCGCGCCGAACAGCGATCCGCGGCCGACCTCGTCCACTCCCGCGATCAGGTTCGCGCCGCCAGCCCACGCCTGCTTCTCAAAGCGCAACGTGCAGCGCAGTCTCTTCAGCAGACGCAACTTCGCGGCGGAAGGCGAGAGCGCGCGTTCGCGCAATGGCTTGGCCGTGGCAGACTTGGTAGTGGCAGACAAGGAGTCGCCCACCATATTCGGCGAGAACGCGAATTCGCGCAAGCACTAAGATTTTTTGCGATTGTGGGATTGGGTACGCGCGAGGCTCGTCGCTTCGCGAGGAATGACAAGCTGCCTTGGAATGACAAGCTGCTTTGGCAGGCGAGGGTATCGATGAGACCGAACGACTGCCGCATCGCCGTTTGGTAACCATTACCAGGATTACGAACGTACATTGCTCCGGCTGAACATGCGCTGCTATGTTTCGCAGTAACCTCAGATCCAGGAGCAGGTGTGAGCGACGAGATCAATCCGGCCGAAAATGGAGCAGCCACCGAGAAACTGATTCACCTGGCGCTGCCCGTGCGGCTCACTTACATGGCGAAGGGCGAACGCGGCGTGCCCGAGATGGCCTGCACCTACGACATTCATCCGCGCGGCGCGCGGCTGCTGAGCTATCGCGACGTGAGGATCGGTGACCTGGTGACAGTGGAGCGCGGCCGCAGCAAAGCGGTATGCGAAGTAGTCTGGGCCGCAGATGCCAACTCGCCGCTGCGCGGGCAGTTCATCGTGCAATGCCCCGACGGCAGCCGCAGTCCGTGGGAAGAAGAACTGCGTCACGCCGAAGAACAATATCTTCCTCTGGCTGCCGATGCGAAGTTGAACCGCGCGTCCGTGGACGCCTACCGCAATCAGAACCGGAGGCGCCGTCCGCGCTTCGCGGTCGAGGGCGGGGCTGAGGCCATTCACATTGGCGGCAAATCCCGCGTGGAAGGCCGCGTGGAGCAGCTTTCCGAATACGGTTGCCGCATCAGCGCCGGCAATCTACCGGCGCCCGGAACCGGGCTGAGGCTAGTCCTGAACCTCTGTGACGTCACCGTGGCGCTCAAGGGGCAGGTGAAATACCAGCGGGAAAATCGCAGTGTTGGAATCGAGTTCCAGGAGATCCGTCACGGCGACCGGCCGCTGCTGAGTTATGTTCTCGGCGAGTTGGGGAAACGGCCCGCCGAAGAATTTTCCGATCTTGAAGTAGTCACCGAGCCGGTGATCGCGCCGGGCGGTTAGCATTCCCGACCGCACGGCCATTAACTACAAGCTATATACATACGGGATCGGCAAAGCGGGTTGCCTGAGCGGCTAAAGCCGCAGCGATTCCTGCGCGTGCGCGGCACGAATGAACTCGTGCGCTTCCCGACCGGGCCACCCCAACCTTGCGCGGTTACGACTTTTCCGCGTCGCGCAAGCGCGCGGCCTTGCCCCTGAGAGCGCGCAGATAGTAGAGCTTGGCGCGGCGAACTTTCGAGGAGCGCATCAGGTCTACTTTGTCGACCACTTTGGAGTTGATGGGGAAAATACGCTCCACGCCCTGGCCGAAGCTGATTTTGCGCACGGTGAAACTGGCCTGGGGTCCGTTGGTGCGAGAAATCACCACGCCTTCAAATGCCTGCAGGCGTTCCTTCTCGCCTTCTTTGATCTTTACATGCACGCGCACGGTATCGCCAGCGCGGAATTCGGGAAGATCGGTGCGCCGGGTCTTGGCCAGCAGCTTTTCGATAATCAGGTTCGACATGATGGTTATCCTTAAGGAACAATAGTCTTATTGAATCTGAACTGCCGCACGCGAGATCCCCTTCGACTTCGCTCAGGGCAAGCTCTCGGCCGGCTGAAATACGCCGGGTTTCGGGATGACGCCTTACTTGCGCCCGCCGGTCATCTTCCGAAGCGGGCCAGGAATTTCCTGTCTTCGTCGCTGAGGGTCGCGCCCTGCAGCAGATCCGGACGGTTGCGCAGCGTCTTTTCCAAGGCCCGCTGCCGCCGCCAGCGGCGAATTTCCTGGTGGTTGCCGGAAATCAGTTCCGGCGGCACCGCCATCCCGCGAAACTCCGCGGGCCGCGTGTAGTGCGGGTAATCCAACAATCCATTCGACGCGCAAGTGGAGTCTGCGCCGTTCGCGCTCTTTCCCTTCACATCAGCTTTCACATCAGCGTTCACATCCACCGTGAACGACTCCTGCCGGGTAGAGGCTTCGTTTCCGACCGCTCCGGGCAAAAGCCGCGTCACTGCTTCGATGACGGCCGCCGCTGCAATTTCTCCGCCACTCAGAATATAGTCGCCAACCGACAATTCCCGGTCGGCCAAAAACTCGGCCACGCGTTCATCCACACCCTCATAGCGTCCGCAGATGAAAACCAGGCGCTCTAGAGCCGCCAACTCTTCGGCACCCTTTTGATTCAACCGCTGCCCCTGGGCCGAAAGCAAGATTACCGATTGCCGGCAGCTTGCAGCCAGCCGCTCTTCGCGGGGAGCCAGCGCCAGCGACTCCAAACACTCAAACAGCGGTTCCGGCTTCAGCACCATCCCTTCACCGCCGCCGAAGGGACGGTCGTCCACGGTGCGGTGTTTGTCGTGCGTAAATTCCCGCAAGTCGTGAACGTTGATCTCAGCCAAGCCCATTTCGCAGGCCCGGCGAGTGATGCCGTAATCCAAAGGGCCGCGAAAGAAGTCGGGAAAGATCGTGACAATTTCGACCTTCATCGCGGATCAAAGACCTTTTTCAGTTCTCAGTTCTCAACCGGAGGTTCGCCATGCGTCCTGTTTTATCAACTCTTTTTCTTTTCGCCGGGTGCGCCTGTTGCTCTCGCTTCTCCTCTGCGGTGAGCGGAGCATTCACTTGCAGCAGGCCTTCGGGCAACTTCATGCGCACCTGCCGGTGCGCCGCATCCACGGCGTCCAGAAACGCCTCAGCGAAAGGCACATCCAGTTTCTGGCCAGCATGGTCCGCCACGATCAGGAGCGGCGCTTCGCCAGCTCCAAACTGAACATCTTCGATGCGTCCAATCTCGCGCCCGTGGTCGAGCACCGAACAACCAACCAGGTCGCTCACATAATTCCAGCCCGGCTCAAGCTGGGCTCGTTCGCTGCCGGCAACCTGCAACTCGCAACGGAGCAGTTCTTCCGCTTGGGAAATCGAATCGACGCCCGCGAACTTCAATACGAGCAGCCCTTTGTGCGGCCACAGGTCTTCTATTTGAAGCTCGCGGATGTGCAACTCGCGGACGTGCAGCTCGCGGCGAAGACCGGCGGAAACTTTGCCCGCACTTGCGGCTTTGCCGGAATTCTTTTCCACACCCGGCGCCAGAGCCCGCAGCCTCATGCCAACCGAAAAACGCCCGGCAACATCGCTGTGAACCTCAGCCGCGACTTCACCCCACCGTCCCTGCGTCTTTACTACGCGGGCCAGGGTAATGAATTCCCCGCTTGTTTCAGGATTCACCGCGAGTTCCAGAATCTGCAGATCTCTAGATCGTCTTTGGATCTCTTAAGTTCTTGGTTCTTGCGCGCCGATTACTCGATCACGTCTTACTCGATCACGTCGAGCGTGTACCGCTTATGAGTTCGCACTCCCGCCGCGCTCAGCAGGGCGCGCAAGGCGCGCACGGTGCGCCCCTGCCGTCCGATCACCTTGCCGACGTCATTTTCCGCCACTTCCAATTCAATTACGTCGCCGTCGAGATGCTCGACAAAAACTTCGCCGGGAGCATCCACCAGGGACTTGGCGATCAACTCGACCAGCGTCCGTACGTCTCCAGAAGACTCAGTCATCATCTTGCAGTTCCTGCCGTGGAATCGGAAAAAAGAAAAGCAAATTCGATCAAGTTTTTCAGCAACTGCTAAGCGGCCGGAGCAGCGGTTGGAGCCGCAGCCGGCTTGGAAAACAATTTGTGCACGCGATCCGACATCTGAGCGCCCTTGGACACCCAGTAGTCGACACGCTCGCGCTTCAACTCGACGCTGGCGGGGTTGGTGCGCGGATTGTATGTACCCACGACCTCGACGGGCCGGCCATTGCGCGCGCGTTCTTTTTCAATGACCACAATGCGATAGTGCGGTTGTTTGCGCGCACCCACACGCGCCAAGCGAATCATTAACACGAGAGGTATATCCTTGTTCCGGAAGAGTCCGGCGAGATGGAGACAAACTCTTATTATGCCGGAGGTTAGCGGGAATGGCAACTGGCGGTGCCTTAATTTCGGAAGCAGGGCGCGGCAGAATGTTTCCGGTAGAGAACTGCTCGCCATTTTGCGGGCGCTGGTTTTGATGTTCCATTCGATGATCTCCGAGGGCGAGCTTCCCGTTTTGGGAAGAGGAGGTGTTTCCGCAGCGAGCATATAGCCAAATCGTTTTGGTTCAATGCGTTAGGAGTCTTCGTTTGGCGGCGTAGCTTGGGGAAGGAAGCCGTCCCAAAAGCGAACTACTCCTACTTATTTCTTGACTTACGGTCAAAAGCTTGCAATAACTAACGGGTCCAACCGGACGAGTCGGGGGGTGTGGGCATTGGCGGAAGTTCGACTGCAAGAGGGAGAATCCCTCGAGAACGCACTGCGCCGGTTCAAGCGCAAAGTGCA
This sequence comes from Acidobacteriaceae bacterium, assembly GCA_003156805.1. Taxonomy (GTDB): domain Bacteria; phylum Acidobacteriota; class Terriglobia; order Terriglobales; family Acidobacteriaceae; genus Sulfotelmatobacter. Next base: position 47,843 of record PMHV01000075.1, read on the forward strand.
GCAGGAAGACATTATCAAGGAGGTCAAGCGCCACTCCTTTTACTTGAAACCGGGCGAGAAAAAGCGGGTAAAAGCCGCGCTAGCACGCAAGCGCGCCCGGAAGAAAACGCGCAAAGAACAGGACTGAAAACGAACAGGAAGCAGTAAAGGGCCGCACCTTCCCGGCGCGGCTCTGCTCTACCTGGCCCCCACCAAGTGGAGTTGCAGCAGGGATCATTCACCGCCATAGCTTATCCGGCATCTATCGGTAAGAGCTGTATCCACGCGCCGTCCTGGTGCGTGGCGGGCCGAGTCCAGGGGTTGTTTGAGGGGGGATGTACAGAACCTGTGTTGCTTGACTTCACCGCCGCTTCCCCGGCGGAGAAGCGGGCCCGCGCGGGCAAAAGGGAGCCATCCTCAAATGGAATTTCAGGACAGGGTACTGACCTGCATCGACTGCGGGAGCGAGTTTATCTTCACCGCCGGGGAACAGCTTTTTTTTCACGACAAACAATTCAAGAACGAACCGAAGCGCTGCAAGGGTTGCAAGTCGAAGCGCGTGGCGGTTCTCAATTCCAATCCGACGCCGGCGCAAAATTATCACTATAGCCGGGTGGAAACTCGGGCCACTTGCTCACAATGCGGCAAAGAGACCACCGTGCCCTTCCGCCCCACACAAGGCCGCCCCATTTTCTGCCGCGAATGCTTCACCCAGCGGAAGACGATGGCGTCGGCCTGATCGGCTTCGTCTTCGGACTGGCCTGGCGAGTGGGCGCGCTGGCTGGCAGGAGCCGCCCATGTGCCGGGCGATTGGGCCGGGCGAGGACGCAGGACTCTACGGCCGGAAGACGGAAGCCGAAGTAAGTTACCATATCTATTGTGTCCACCTACCACGTAGAAAACTTCGGCTGCCGAGCCACCCAGGCCGACGGCGCCGCGCTGGAACGGCAGTTCGAGCGGTTGGGAATGAATCGGTCCTCTGACCCGGCGCAATCCGACCTTGTCATTTTAAATACCTGCACGGTGACGGCGGCCGCCGATCAAGACGCGCGCGCGGCGATCCGGCGAGTGCGCCGCCACAACCCCACTGCCAAAATCGTAATCACGGGATGCTATGCGCAACGCGCTCCCGAAGAAGTCGCCGCCCTGCCCGGAGTCGCATGCGTGGTGGGCAACTCGCACAAACACCAACTTGCAGAGATCGTATTGTCGAAGGTTCTTAAGCCGGTAAACGCCAACTCGGCTTTTTTCCCTGTCGCGGGTCTTTTCCCTCACACTGCTTCAGAGGATAATCTGGAACTGCAAACTGAGAACTGGTCGCGCGAGGCCGGAAGCATGGGACAGGAAGGCCGGATGTTCGTCTCCAACATTTTCGCCCACACTGAATTGTTGGCGGCTCCGGTGTTCGATCTCACGGGCGCCCACGAAAGCGACCGCACGCGTCCTAACCTCAAAGTGCAGGACGGATGCGACAACCGCTGCTCGTTTTGTGTAATCCCTTACGTCCGCGGGCAAAGCCGGTCGCTGCCGTTAGTCGAGGTTCTTCGCGAGGTGAAGGCGCTGGTTGACGCCGGCTACCGCGAACTCGTGATCAGCGGTATCAATCTTGGGCGCTGGGGACGAGATTTGGACGGCGGACATCGGACTTCCGACCTCGGACCTCAGACCTCGGACCTCAGCAAAACCGTAGTGGCTGAGGTCCGACGTCTGAGGTCTGAAGTCGGGGGTTTGCGTTTTGAAGATCTGATTCGCGCCGTACTCGCAGAGACGGCTCTCGAAAAACTCCGTATCTCCTCGGTTGAACCAATGGATTGGTCCAGCGAGCTGATTGGGCTGATGGCGGAATCACCGCGGATCGCCAAGCACGCGCACGTTCCGATGCAGTCGGGCAGCGACGCCGTGCTGCGCCGCATGCATCGCAAATATCGTCCCTGGCACTATCGGGAAAAAATTGAGCAGATCCGTGCCGCAATACCCACCGCGGCTATCGGCGCCGACGTAATGGCGGGATTCCCCGGCGAAACCGACGCCGAGTTCGAAGCCACTCGCCGTCTGATCGCCGACCTGCCCTTCACTTACCTGCACGTCTTCACGTACTCGGCGCGTCCAGGAACGCCGGCTGCCACCCAGCCCGGGCAAGTTCCGGTAAATGTAGCCCGCGAGCGCAACCGCATTCTCCGCGAGTTGGGCGAAGAAAAAAAACTGGCCTTCCTGCGCGGCTTTGTCGGCAAAACCGCAGAAGCCATCACGCTGAGAACGCGCGCTGCGGATTCGTCCGTCGGGAGAGTGAATTCCACAAGTGCAGAGAGAACTGCAGCACGCGAAAGCGATACGGATTTCACCGAAGCCCTGACCGACAACTATCTAAAGTTGCATCTCAAAGGCCGTCACGAACCTAATCGCTGGTTGCGGGCCCGGGTTGAGGATGTTGCGGACGGAGCGCTAATGGGAGTCGTGGATCCAGGTTTCGTGTAGCGAGGGGCCGCTCGCCTTGCGGGAACCGTATACAAAGTCTCGTTCTACCCGGCCTTGCGATTTTCGCCGAGCACTTCATCCAGCGCAGCCACCAAGCGATGAGCGCGCTTCTGGTAATCGGCAGGCCCGCTATCCTGCTTTCGCTTCAACAAATGAAATTCGTCGGCGATATTGAGCGCGGCCAGCACCGCCAGCCGGACTGTATCGATCGTGTTGGTGGCCTCGGCGACCGCGCGCATCTTCGAGTCCACGTACTCCGCCAGCTTCAGAATGTATTCTGGATCGGACCCGCGCAGGTTATAGGCCTGATCAAAGATCTCCACCCGCACGCTGGAATTCTGCGCGTCCTTCACCAGTTGATCCTTCGTCGCCGTGGCCATGACGATCTCACTCCCGTTGTGGTTACGACCAGCTTCGGCTTGCCTCCGGAGAACAGGCTGTGTTCCACTCCCGAAGCCCGAGCCGGCGCCGGCTTCTAGCTGGCTTGCTCTTCCGCAATCGATTCCATCTGCTCCAGCATCTTCTCCACGCGCCGGCGAATCTCTTCGCGGTCCTTGCGCAACTGCACTGCCTCGCGCCGCAAGCTTTCCAACTGCTCGCCGCGCTCCTCGAGTTGCTGACGCATCTTTTGCGCGTCGCGTTCCGCCGCCGCCTGCGCCTGCCGCGCGGTTTTGTACATCTCTATGGTGCGATAGACTTTGTGTTCCAGAGCCTGGAAATCGTCTGCCGGAACCTGATCCGCCAACTGCTCCACCGCGCTCAACGCCATGATTGCACTTTCCCTGGAATGATATTGGAACTTGTTCGCAGTATACTCCACATCGCTGTGGAGAAGCCGAGGCTCGTTGCCCAAACGCGCGAGTCCGCGTCGGTAATTCGCTATAATTCCCGGATGAGGTGACTTATGAAGCGGTTTACATTTTTCACAATCGGATTGTCTTTGCTTCTGATTGCCTTCCCAGCCCTGAGCGGAGCTAAGACGGTGGTTGAGCTGAAAGACGCCCAAGGCAAGAGCGTCGGCACCGCGTTGGTGTCGCAAGACGGTCATGACGCAGTGGCCGTCACGCTGCGCGTTCACGATCTGCCTCCCGGCGAGCACGGGATTCACTTTCACCAGAATCCCAAATGCGATCCGCCTGACTTCAAGTCGGCCGGCCCGCACTTCAATCCGGATGGAAAGAAGCACGGCTTCGATAATCCCGAAGGCCACCACGCCGGCGACATGAAGAACATCACCATCGACGCGCAGGGGAAGGCCAGCCTGCGGTTTGCTGTGAGCGGTGTTACGCTGGGCGACGATGCGCATTCTCTGTTTAGCAACGGCGGAACGGCGATCGTGATCCACGCCAAAGCGGACGACTACAAAACCGATCCCTCCGGCAACTCCGGCGACCGCATCGTCTGCGGGGTGATCACGAAGTAGGATAGCGTTCGAGACGCGCCGCTCTGCCGCCGGGATTGGGGTCTAACATTAGAAACGCCGAAGAGCAGGGTGAATGCGGAAGGGATCTCCAGTGAAGGGGCCGGCCACAATCCCGATGCGACACTTTTCGGCATGGTCCGGCCTTCCGCTAGTGAGCCGGACGCAGCTTGCCCAACTTGGCTGCCGCCGCGTCTAGAGTCTCTGGCCTCTTGCAGAATGCAAAGCGCACCTGCCGCGCTCCGTCTCGCGGATCGCGATAGAAACTCGATCCCGGCACCGCGGCCACTCCAATCTCTTTGACGAGATACTTCGTGAACTCCAAGTCGTCGGCGAAACCAAACGCGGAAATGTCCGTCATCACGTAGTATGCGCCTCGCGGACGAAAACACTTGAACCCCGCCGCACTCAGGGCCGGCGTCAAACGATCGCGGCGCACGCGGTATCCCTCGGCCAGCTTCGCATAGTATTCCGCCGGCAGACTCAGTGCCACCGCACCCGCCTCCTGCAGCGGCGCCGGCGCGCCCACCGTCAAGAAATCATGCACCTTGCGGATCGCGTTCGTAATCTTCTCCGGCGCAACCGTCCACCCTACGCGCCACCCGGTTACGCTGTACGTCTTGGACATGCCGTTAATCGTAACCGTCCGCTCGCGCATCCCGTCGAGCGTCACCATGGAAATATGTTGCGCGCCGTCATACACGATGTGCTCATAAATCTCGTCGGTGATTGCGAGCACGTCGAACTCCACGCACAGATCGCGAATCAGCTCCAGCTCCGCTCGGGTAAAAACTTTCCCCGTGGGATTGTTCGGGGTATTGAGAATGATGGCTTTGGTGTGCTTGTCGAACGCCCGCCGCAATTCTTTCTCATCGAAGGTCCAGTCGCCACTTTCGCCCTCCGGCGGACGCAGTTTCACAAACCGCGGCAGCGCTCCGCTGAGCACCGAATCCGGCCCGTAGTTTTCGTAAAACGGCTCAAAGATCACCACTTCATCGCCGGCGTTGCACACGGCGAGCAAGGTGGAAATCATCGCTTCCGTCGACCCGCAGCACACCGTAACATCTTTTTCCGGATCGACCGCAATGCCTTGCCACACGCCCATCTGCCGGGCAATCGCGTCACGCAGTTTCTTCGCGCCCCAGGTAATTGCATACTGGTTCACATCGTTGGCAATCGCCTCGCGCGCGGCCGACTTGATCTCTGCCGGGGCAGGAAAGTCCGGGAAGCCCTGCGCCAGGTTCACCGCGCCATGCAGCAAGGCTTGCCGGGTCATCTCCCGGATCACGGACTCGGTGAATTGGCCCACCTTGTCGCTGAGAAACTGCTTGGCCTCCGCGCCAGAATGTTTTTGATTGCTTGAAGGGGAAGATTTCTGTCGCGAAGAATCCGCTTTTGCCGCGGCCCGCGGTCTGGAGTCCGGAGCTTTCTTTTTCACGCCCGCTGTACCCCGCCCAACCCCTGCAATGCCGCCACAATCTTTGCCGACCACTGCGCCACTTCCTCGTCACGCAGCGTCCTCGCGCTCGATTGCAGCGTCGCCCGCAGCAAGATTGAATACTTCCCTGCCCCGATTGAGCCGCCGCGGAAGATTTCTACAGGATCCAACGAGCGCAGATCATCCAGCCGAAGATTCAGCACCGCGCGATGAATCTGCTCGAACTCCACGGCATCGGCAAACACAAACGAAAAATCGCGCTCCACCGCCGGGTACTTCGCCAGCGGCCAGAATTTCACTTGCCGCAACCCGCATGTATACAGACGTTCGAGATCGATCTCGGCGAGAAAAACCTCCTGCCGCAACTTCCGTGCCGCCTTAACGTCTTCGGCAATCTGCCCGAACTGCGCCACCACGGTTCCATCGAGCAAGGCCCGCGCCGATCGCCCCGGATGAAAATATTCTGCCGTCTGCCGGTCATACGCAAGCTCGCCCGCAAACTTGGCCAGCAGATTCTCCACTTCGCCCTTGAATAGCCGAAACGCCTCCGCAACCCCGGACTGCTCGTCCTTGCTCACATCGAGCACAGCGGCCGCCGGCAGCGCACTCTTGACCGCTGCCGCGGTCGTGCCCAGGCACATCCGCTGCGGTTCGGACGGCTCCGCGCCGCGCATTTCATACGTCCGGCCCATTTCAAACAGCCGCACACCCTCCGAGCCGCGATTCAAATTCCATGCCAGCATGTCGAGCATGCCCGGAGCCATCGCAGTCCGCATTACGCTGGCTTCTTCGCTTAGAGGGTTCTCCAGTTCCAGCACCGGAGCTTCGCCCGAAGCGGAGGCAAAACGCTCGGCATCGGCGCGCGAAATGAACGTCAGAGACACGGCCTCGTTATAGCCCAAGGCTAACGCGCGGTTGCGCAGCGCCGTGTCCACCGCTGCATGAGGCAAGTCCACTACTGCGCCGGTGAAAGCCGGCAGCGTATTGTCGAATTTATCGTATCCGTGCAGGCGTGCGATCTCTTCGATCAAATCGATCTCGCGCTCCACATCCAGCCGCCAGGTCGGAATATGTACCGTGAACTCCTGCTCCGCCTCGCCCGCGGGAATCACGCCGAACCCCAGCTTCTTCAGAATGCGGTAGATCTCGGAGGCAACAATTTTGCCGCCCAGAATCCGCCGCACTTCGGCAATATGCAGCGCCACCGGCGCCTGGTCCATCCGGTTCGAGACCACATCGATCACGTCGCCAATCAAGTCTCCGCCGCCAGATTGCAGAATCAGTTCCGTCACGCGATCGCATGACAATACGGTCGACTCGAAATCGGCGCCACGCTCAAAGCGGTGGGAAGCTTCGGTATGAATTCCATGCCGGCGCGAAGTCTTGCGCACGGTTCCCGGATCCCACCACGCCGATTCGACGAGAATATTCTTCGTCTTCTCCGTGATCATGGTTTCGAATCCCCCCATCACGCCGGCCAGCCCTATGGGTTGCTTCGCATCGGCTACCACCAAGTCCTCTGAAGTGAGCTTTCGCTCTACGCCGTCCAGAGTTTTCAGCCGCTCGCCGTCTCGCGCCTTGCGCACGACGATCTTTCCACCTTCGAGCAGATCCATGTCGAACACGTGCGTCGGTTTGCCCATCTCCCACAAGACGTAGTTGGTTGCATCGACTGCGTTGTTGATGGGGCGCTGATCGAGCAGTTGCAGACGATGCGCGGTTTTGTCCGGTGAAGGCTTGATGCTGGTTGCGCGCATAATTCGCGCCGTGAAACGCGGACAGAGCCGCGTTTCCTCGACCTGGATGGAGAACTTCGCGTCGCCTTTGGCCGGGGGCACGTTGGGTTCAATCGGCTTAAGCAGCAGATCATAAATCGCCGCGGCTTCCCGCGCGACGCCGTAATGATTCATCGCATCGGGACGGTTGGTGCCGATTTCCATCTCGAAGACCGTGTCCGGCCCGGACCCGCTGATGGCCTCGACGGCAATGCCAACGGCGGTCAAGTCCTCGGCGAGCCGATGGTTATCGACTGTGAGATCGACAAAGTCGCGAATCCACTGTGGCGAAATCTTCATGAACCAGCTTTTGGCTCTTAACTCTTACGTTCTTAGCATTTAGCCAAAAGCTAAGAGCTAACGGCTAAAGGCTTCTTACGAAAACTGCCGCAAGAACCTCACATCGCCCTGAAAGAACAACTGCAAATCGTCGACGCCGTACTTCAGCAGCGCGATGCGGTCCGCGCCCATGCCAAAGGCAAATCCTGAAACTTTCTTCGGATCGTATCCGTTGTCCTTCACGAATTCGAACACATTGGGATCGACCATGCCGCAGCCCAGAATTTCAATCCACCCCGTCTGCTTGCAGGGACGGCACGGCGCGTTGTCAGTGCCGCGCTTCCCACTGCCGCCACAGATGAAGCAGCTCACAAACATTTCCGCGCTGGGCTCGGTGAACGGAAAAAACGACGGCCGGAAGCTTGTCTTTACTCTCGAACCGAAAAATTCTTTCATCGCGTGATCGAGCGTGCCTTTCAGATCGCCGAACGTAATATTGGTGTCGACCGCCAGACCTTCAATCTGATAAAACATCGGCGAGTGGCTGGCGTCGGGCGGATCGTTGCGGTGCACCGTCCCGGGAATCACAATGCGGATTGGCGGACGCATCTTTTCCATGGTGCGAATCTGCACCGGCGAGGTATGGGTTCGCAACAGCAAGCGCTCGCGCGGCGGCTTGGCCTGCTGACCGGCGATGAACAAAGTGTCCTGCGTGTCGCGTGCGGGATGGTTCGGCGGAAAATTCAGCGACTCGAAGTTATAGTAGTCGGTCTCCACCACCGGCCCGTCGGCCACGGAGTACCCGAGCTTTTGAAATACCGCGACCAGTTCCCGCGAAGTCCGCAGAACCGGATGCTCCGCGCCGATGGGGCGGCGGATGCCGGGCAAACTGATGTCGACGCGACCACTACGAAGGGGAGTTCCCGTCGCAAGTTCGAGTCGGAGAAACTCGGCCTTCAGAAGAATATCCTCGACATGCGCCTTGATCTGGTTGACTCGGCGCCCGGCCTCTCGCTTGGCATCCTTCGGCGCGGCCTTCAGCCAAAGATCATTGATCTGCGTTAGGACTCCGTTTTTCCGGCCCATCCAACGGTCGCGAAATGCTTTCAGTTCTGCCTCGTTCCGCACTCCAGCGGCTTCGTCCGCACACGCACGCACGCAATCCGCCGCGGCAGTTTCCAGTGCCTGCGCCGAATAGTCCGTTAGTTTGGGAACGGTGTACATTGCGAAGGGAACCGGGCAGCCGCGCCACATAGGCACCCGCCGCTCCAATCTGGCTCAAGTTAAGTGCGGATAGCTAAGACTTACGGGCTACCTTGTCTTCCACGGCCACGACCTTGAGAGCATCTTTCGCCTGCGTGGCCAGATTGGCAAAGCCGGACGGATCTTTCACCGCCAAGTCGGCCAAAATCTTTCGGTCCAGTTCGACGCCGGCCACTTTCAGCCCGTGGATGAACTGGTTGTAGCTCATCCCGCTCAGCTTGGCCGCGGCTCCGATGCGCACGATCCAGAGCGAGCGGTACTGCCGCTTGCGCTGCTTGCGCCCAGAATAGGCGAACTTGAGTCCGCGCTCAACCGCTTCCTTGGCGGAGCGGTAGAGCTTCGACTTGGTAAGAAAGTAACCGCTGGCGCGGTCTAAGATTCTTTTTCGTTTGGCGCGGCGTTTGGTGCCGCGCTTGACTCTGGGCATGGCGTTCTCCTTTTTTTCTTTCGTTTTATGGCGGCTGGAGGCAAGGAAGATTCGCCGTGCGGCGATCTCTGGCCTCTTCACACACCCGCAGGCTATTGCTGCTATCGATTCAGCCCGCTATGCGGAATGTTTCTCCGCGGACCTTCGCGATACTGCGCAACATTCGCGGCTTAACAGTCTGGTCGAACAACATTCAAAAACAAATAACCACGAATCATTCGGCGGAACCCGCGAAGGACGAACTTATTGATACGGAATCATCCGCTTCACTTTGAGCAAATCGCCATCGCTCACCAGAGCCGGCGATCCCAGATTCCGCTTCCTCTTCTTGCTCTTCGAGGTCAGTATGTGACGCAGGTGCGACCGCCCCCGCTTTACTTTTCCGGTTGCAGTTTTCTTGAAGCGCTTGGATGCGCCCTTGTGTGATTTCAGTTTCGGCATAAGTCCTCGAAAATCAGCCGTCAGCTTTCAGCCGTCAGCGTCAGAAATTCGCGTTTGGTTGCACCTTGCGGTTACGCCTGCTTCGCAGTGGTGGCCGACGCGGGCGTTGCAGCAACAGCCTGCGGTGGATTGGGCGCGGGTGCTGTCGCAGCCATCGGCTGCGCGCCTTCGACACCGCCCGCCGGTTTCGCGCGTTCACCCTGGGGCGCTGCCGCCGATCTCGAACCTCGGCCCTGGGGAGGCTGTTTCGGCTTTTCCTTTTCGCCGGTTTTCTTCGGCGCCAGGATCGCGTGAAGTGTGTTGCCTTCCTGGCGGGGACGAAACTCCACGATGCTGTGCGGTTCCACGTCTTTGATCAGGCGCTCCAGAATCTGGCGCCCAAGCATGGTGCGGGTCATCTCGCGTCCGCGGAAAAAAATCGTCGCTTTTACTTTGTCGCCTTCATCCAGAAAGCGCAGCACGTGATTTTTCTTGGTTTCGTAATCATGGTCGTCCACATTGATGCGGAACTTCACTTCCTTGACCACGATCGTCTTCTGGTGCTTCTTGGCCTCGCGCTCTTTTTTTTCCTGCTGATAGAGAAACTTCCCGTAGTCCATAATTCGGCACACGGGAGGGTTCGCCGAAGCCGAAATCTCCACCAGGTCGAGATTTTTTTCGCGGGCTTTCTTAAGCGCTTCGTAAGGGGGCATGATTCCCATCTGTTCCCCCTCGTCGTCGATCACGCGAATTTCGCGCGCGCGGATACGATCATTGGTGCGGATAAAACGTTTGTCGATACCATCCTCCGAGACTCTAAACAACTGAGAATAAGAGATTATAGCATGGCGTGGGAACTGCGGGCCTCGGTTTTCGGCCTAGGCAACTACACGGCCACCTAATCATAAATTCCTGCTGTCAATTCCTCCGTTGACCCCTATTCGTTTTTTCCTCGCGGTTTGCGGCCAGATCCTTTTGACGGCCAATTGCGGATGAAACTCCGGAAGGCAAGAACAGAATTCCTCCTCGCATTACTTTAGTAGCAAGTTCTGTGCCAACTTTTTACGGTCTGGCTCTTGCCAAGCTGCGCATGTTCGCCTAGCATCCGAAATGAAAGTCGGCCTGTCGAGTTGGTGATAGCGGTCACCGATTTTTGAACCAATGCAGAATGAACGGGGGCTCGACTCGTAGATAAGATCCGGTGTGCGATGCTCCGTCATGCGGAGATGCCTAAAGGGTCTCGGCGGGTTCCCAACGTCTACCGACGGGTTCATTCTCGGCCCGCTACACGGCTCGTTGGGTCGACTTGATTTTTTTGTCGGCTTTAGTTTGTTAGTGGATCTTCAGCCGGTGCTTGAGACAGCCGCGCCTTGGCTTCGCCTCGGCGGGAGAACCGGATAGCCGCACCTAACGCAGCCGCAAACTTCCTGCTAGACTGATCTGGTTGTTGATCTCGTCGCGGGCGGGTTTTCCCGCATCCAATCTAACGTGTATCCACAGCTCTTGCATTTCGGGCAGTTCTTCCTGCCGACTTATGGCTTCCTGGTGTCGATGGGAGTCCTCATCGGTTTGTGGATCAGCGTGCGCAATTCCGAGCGGCTGGGAATTGACGGCGAAAAGGCGTGGAACCTGGGAATTCTCGTGGTGCTGTGCGGCATCATAGGCGCAAAGGTTCTCTACATCATTAACGACTGGAGCTACTATGCGGCGCACCCGGGCGAGATTTTCAGCATCAGCACGATGCAGGCGGGCGGGGTTTTCTCCGGCGGACTGATCGCGGCTTTTGCCGCGGCAGCGTGGTACGTGCGCAAACATCATTTGCCGGCCCTGGGAACTTGCGATGCATTTGCTCCGGGTCTGGCGCTGGGCCATGCCATTGGGCGCATCGGATGCTTCGCCGCGGGATGCTGCTATGGGAAGCCGACGCATCATTTTTGGGGCGTGATCTTTACCAATCCGCTGGCGTACCGGATTACGGGAACCCCGCTCAACGTGCCGCTGGAGCCGACGCAGCTGTTCGAATCGGCGGTGGAGCTGGCTAATTTTTTCTTTCTCATGTGGCTGCTGAAGCGGAGAAAGTTTGACGGTCAGGTGTTTGGCGCGTTCATGTTTGTGTATGGAACGGCGCGGTTCTTTCTTGAGTATCTGCGCGACGATCCAGGCCGGGGATCGGTGTTTGGCGGCGCCATGACGGGAACGCAGTTGATTGCAATTGGGCTGGTGATTGCCGGCGGGCTGATCTGGTGGCTGCGTCCGGGGGCGAAGCCGGTTCCGGCACTGACGGTGAGCGCGATGCGGTAGGGCTTTCACCCCCGGAGAAGCCAAGGCTGCATCCCACCACCGGGGCACAGAGACACGGAGAAAAATAAGATCGGCCCGCTTCGGGTTGTTTCTGGGATACGTCACTTCTATCCACGGTCCATCTACCGCCAAAGTCCTCGATTCGGTTCTAGTATGCTTCCTTGCAATGCCGGAAGCGTTCCCCATTCTTATTTCCGTCGCACCTGAAGATGCCGGCAAGCGGCTGGATCACTTTCTGGCGGTGAGACTCGACGGCGTGAGCCGCGCCCGCGTGCAGCAGCTCATCTCGCAAGGAAAAGTTTTGGTAAACGAAGTCGCGGCGAAGGCTTCTCTGAAGCTGCGCGGAGGAGCGCAGATCAGCGTGCTGGGCGAGACACAGCGGGCGCCGCTGAGAGCGATGGCGGAGGAGATTCCGCTGGACATTCTGTATGAAGATGAAGATCTCGCCGTGATCAACAAGCCGGCGGGAATGATGGTACACGCTGGAGCGGGGGCGACCGACGACGCGCGGAACCGCGGAACGCTGGTGAATGCGCTGCTGTATCATCTGGCAAGTTTGTCGACAGCAGGGGGAGAGTTGCGGCCGGGAATCGTGCACCGGCTGGATAAGGAAACCAGCGGGCTGATCGTGGTGGCGAAAAATGATGAAGCTCATCGCAAGCTGGCGGCGCAGTTTGCAGCGCACGAGGTGACGAAGACGTATGTGGCGCTGGTTCATGGGCGAGTAAAGAAAGGTCGCGAGACAATTACTGCCAGCATCAGCCGGGACCGTGTGCGGCGAACGCGAATGACGACGCGGCTGGCGGGAGGACGCCAGGCCGTCACGCACTATCAAGTGGTGCGTAGGCTCGATACCCGGTTTGGCAAGTTCACTTTGCTGGAAGTAAAGATTGATACGGGGCGAACACACCAGATTCGAGTGCATTTGGCTTCGTTGGGACATCCGGTTGTGGGAGATACATTATATGGCGCACCGCAGCAAATAAGTGGTTCGGACGGACGGCGGGGTACGACGGCTCCGACATCTCTGGCGCGAAATTTTCTCCATGCGGCCGAGTTGGAGTTTGCCCATCCGCGGACAGGCGAGAAAATCTCGCTGAAGAGCGAATCGCCCGTGGAGTTGCGGAGATTCCTGGAACGTTTAGAACGACCGTGAAGACACTGCGAGAGAGAGCGCTTGCAGATATAATTGAAGAACCGATGAGGGTGTCTTGATGCGGGGCCTCTTAATGAAAACTTTTCGACCCGTCTGGATGGCTGTACTGCTTGGGCTCTCGTTGCCCATGCTGTGGGAGGCAACGGTAGCGCACACCGCACAGGCAGCATCAGCGGCGCAATCTTCGTCGCCCGCTCCATCTCACCCCACCGTGCAATCATCTGCCTCAATGCGGACTTCTTCCGGACAATCTCCTGCCGGACGGAGCTCACCCACGGCGACACCTTCAACTGCTCCGGTGCAGCAGTCGCAGCAACCTGCATCCCCCCCAACGGCTCCGCCTGGGCAGAACTCCAGCGGAGCGAATTCTGGGGCGTCAGGTGCGGGGTCCGATGATATTCCTCGCATCAAGATCGGCACCAACGAAGTGAATGTAGTATTCATTGTGACCGACAAGCACGGGCGCCGGGTCACCGACCTGAAGCAGGGCGACTTCCGCGTGGCGGATGACAACAAACCGGTGGCGGAGATTCGCAGCTTTCACAATGAAACCAACCTGCCGCTGGAGGTGGGACTGCTGATCGACGCCAGCAGTTCGGTGCGCGACCGGTTCAAGTTCGAGCAGGAGTCGGCGATTGAGTTCCTGAACCAGACGGTGCGCCGCCGCTACGACCAGGCCTTCGTGGTGGGCTTCGATGTGACGCCGGAAGTGATGCAGGATTTCACCGACAACACGGAGAAGCTCGCCACGGGAGTGCGCGAACTGCGTCCGGGAGGCGGAACGGCCTTGTACGATGCGCTGTATTATGCGTGCCGCGACAAGCTTCTGAAGGCGCCGCAGCTCGGGCTTTCGCGGCGGGCGATCATTCTGCTGAGCGATGGCGAAGACAACCAAAGTCACGTGACGCGCGAGGAAGCGATCGAGATGGCGCAGCGGGCCGACGCGATTGTATATACGATCAGCACCAATGTCAGCGGCACCAAAGGCAAGGGCGATAAGGAACTTGAGCGAATTGCCGACGCCACCGGAGGGCGGCCATTTTTTCCCTTCCAGATCCGCGACGTGACCAATGCCTTTGCCGAGATCCAGGACGAGTTGCGCAGCCAGTATGCCATCTCCTACAAGCCCGCGGATTTCAAGGCTGACGGTCACTTCCGCACCATCGAAATCGTCGCCACCGATCCGAAGAACTTCCGGGTGAGGGCGCGGCGCGGCTATTACGCGCCAACGGCGCAGTAGGCTGGCGGCAGGCTTTTCGGGTGCTGGCTTCCGGCTTTCTTGGACTCAGGCTTCGGCTGCAGATTGGTTATCCGATCTTTCTTTTTCTCTTTGTTCTCTTTTGCAACGCGCCATGCCGGGATATTCGGGCACTCCGCTTCCGAAGAAGTTAGGCATCAAGCCGCGGTTTCCGGTAGATGCTCCTGCGGATGTGCTGCGGAATTACGCACAGCGCCGGCAGCGTGCGAGACTGTAACGGACGACGCGCTGGATTTTGCGATGATATTTACTAAGTCGCGCGCGGAATTGGCGAAGCAGTTGAAGACCCTGGCGCGGCGGCTCGCGCCGGCGGGAATGTTGTGGGTCAGCTGGCCGAAAAAGGCCTCGGGGCTGCCGACGGACGTGAACGAAAGTGTGGTGCGCGAAATTGGGCTCGCGGCCGGACTGGTCGATGTGAAGCTTTGCGCGGTAACGGACATCTGGTCGGGATTGAAATTTGTGCGGCGGGTGAAGGACCGGCAGAAAAACGACCGGCTGAGATTAAGAGCTTCAAACTGAGGCCACCCGACCACGAAGCCGGTTAGCTCCCGTCAGGCAGCCTCGCTTCGTAAAATCTACGCCGTCCTGCTCCCGGTAAAGAGGTGCACCACAAAAGCAACGACAGCGAACAGCAGCAGCAGATGAATCAAGCCGCTGGCTATATGGAACATCAGAAAGCCGCCTGCCCACACAATGAGCAGCAGCAGAGCAATGACGAGAAAGGGTCCGAATCGCATTACGGCCTCCTGAACCTTGTCAAATACTCATTAGTTTGTACAGCGAACGTGGGCGAGAGCATATCGGCAAAAGGCTGTAAATCGCTGACTCCTGGGCGGTAGGGGCGGAGCGAAGAACCGAGGTATCGCAATGCTGCGAGTGGGTTTGATCGGTTTCGGGCTGGCGGGACAGGCGTTTCATGCGCCGGTCATTCGTGGCGTCCGCGGAATGGAGCTTTCGTGCATTCTGGAGCGCAGCGGGTCGCGGGCGCGAGAACAGCATCCCGATGTACGAGTGGCGCGTACGCTCGAGGAACTGCTGGCCGACAAAGAGATTCGGCTGTGCGTGGTGGCCACGCCGAACGATTCCCACGTTGCACTGGCTCGAGCCTGTCTTGAGGCGGGGCGCGACGTGGTGGTGGATAAGCCGTTCGCGCCGACTCTGACGGATGCCGAGGAATTGGTGCGGCTCGCAAAGGCACGCGGGCGATTGGTTACGGTGTATCAGAATCGGCGGTGGGATGGGGATTTTCAGACGGTGAAGAAGCTCGTGGAGTCGGGAGTGCTGGGCTCGGTCGCCGAATACGAAGCTCGATTCGACCGTTTTCGCCTGGAGGCGAAAGCCAGCGCATGGCGGGAACGAGCGGGACATCCGGGCGCCGGCGTGTTGTTTGACCTGGGGCCTCACTTGATCGATCAAGCTCTGATTTTGTTCGGCGAGCCGCAGGCGATTACCGCTTCCGCGTTTTGCCAGCGTCAGGTTTCCCAGGTGGATGATGCCTTCGATGTTTGCCTCGAGTATCCCCGGCTGCGCGCCATGCTGCGGGCGCGCATCGTGGCCTACGCGCCCGGGCCGCATTTTCTGTTGCATGGAACCAAAGGATCGTTCGTGAAGTATGGAATGGATCCTCAGGAAGAGAAACTGCGCGGCGGCAAGCCTCCACACGGCTCAGATTGGGGCCCGGATTGGGGCGAAGATCCGGAAACGTTATGGGGAACCATCAGCCTCGTTGGAGAGCCCAGCCGCAAGGTAGAAACGGAGCGCGGCGACTATCGCGGCTTCTACGCCAACCTGCGCGACGCCATCGAGAAAACAGCGGCGGTCGAGGTTACTCCTGAGCAGGCACTGCGCACCATGCGAGCGCTGATGCTGGCGCAAGAGAGCAGCCGGGAACGGCGAACGGTTGAGTGGGGCGAAGCGAGCGAATAGAACCTTTGCACTGTGCGCTACCCGGCCGCCTTGCTTGTCAGACGCTAAGAATCCCCGTTCTGAAAATCACTCCTGATCGCGGGCAGTGGCGTAATAGCCGGCGCGGCATTGGATTTTGTAATCCTGCTTGGATTTGACCTGGAGTTTGCGGAAGCCGCCGTCGAGCGAAGTGTTCGCGGGTGTGTAGCCGATGTTGTACTGGCTTCGCAGCTCGGCGGCGATCTGGTCAAAGGCGTCTTTGAGTTTGTCGAACTTGTTGCCTACGTTGATTACGCGGCCGCCGGTCTGTTCGGTGAGTTTCCTCATTTCAGATTCGCCGCTGTAAGACATCCCTTGGCTGAAATAACCGCCGCGGTCGGCGCACAGCAGCACGTAAACGATGGCGTCGGCTTTCTGGGCGGCTTCGATGGCGTCTTTGATCTTCAGGCGGCTGCCTTCATCCTGCCCGTCGGTGAGCAGCACCATGGCCTTGCGGCCCACCTCCTTGGCCAGCATGTCGTGGGCGGAGAGATAAACCGCATCATAAAGCACGGTGCCGGGCGCGTTGTTGATCGGGACCGGGCCTTGGCCGATGCCGGGCACTCCTCCGGTGCCGCCACCAACGTTGATCTTCACTTTGTTGAGAGCGGCCTGCAAGCGATGCACGTCACGCGTGTAGTCCTGCACCAGTTCGGCATCGATGTTAAAGTCCATCACGAAGGCCTCATCCTTGTCGGTGAGGATTTGCCGCAGAAAAGCGCCGCCCACTTGCTTCTCCATGTCGAGGACGCGCATCTGGCTGCCGGAAGAATCAATCAGGATTCCGAGCGTGAGGGGAAGGTTCGATTCGGCTGCGAAGAACTTGATGGTCTGCGCTTTGCCGTCTTCGAGGATCTCGAAGTCCTCCTTGGTCAGGTTGGGAATCAGGGCGCCGTGCTTGTCTTTTGTGTTAAAGAAGACGCTCACGATATTCACGTTGACTTTGAGCGTCTCGGCCGGCTTTTGGTCGTCTCCAGGTTTCTGGGCATCGTCCGGTTTCTGGGCGGACGATTTCTGCGCGTCGCTTTTCTGGGCCGACGAATCCTGGGCTGTCGCAGCCGGGGCGACGGTCTCCGGCGCAACGGTCCAAAGAGCGAGTGTGCAAGCCAGAAGTGCTGTAACGGGACGCACTCGGAGACTTTGCCGGGCAGTTGCTTTGAGCATTAAGGATTCCTTCAGGCGTTTTTGTTAGTCTAATCCTAGAACTATAGATGCACCAAACCACGGGTTTGGGCATCCGACAGCGTGAAAGTGGAGTTTTGTTTTGCTGTTGCCGCCGGATGGGATAACCACCTGCGGCGCGGTGACCTTCAAATCGGCGGAAAACACAGGAACGGACGGTGTTTGTGAGCAAACAGAATGCGGCGGCCGGCGGCGGACGAAGTAGGGAACTGATGGCTGGGTTGATCTGTGGATTGGCTTTGTCAGCGGGCTTGTGGATCGCGGTTCCCCTGGGCCACGCGCAGTCCTCAGGCAGCCAGAACACTGGCAGCCAAACAGGCGGGCAATCCCAGACGCAACCGGACGTTCCTGACGCTCCCTCGACGGTACAGCCGCCGCAACCAGCTCCCGAACCTCCGCCGGTTCCCCGCCCGGAGCCCAAACCGACCGCGCAACCCGAGACCAATCCCTGGACGAACACGCCCGCGGCCAAGCCCATAACGCCGGATGCGAACAATGAAAATTCGCCGCCGCCGCCCATGCCACCGGTTAAGACCATTCCGCCCGGCAGCGGCCCAAAGCAGCCCTCCAATGGCCAGCAGCAGCTCTATACCCTGGTGATTCACGCCAATTTTGTGCAGGTTCCCGTCACCGTGAAGGACCATGATGGGCGCATGGTCGATGGGCTTCTTCCTCAGGATTTTGTGGTCAAAGAGAATGGAGTGCCGCAAAAGCTGAGCTACTTCACCAGCGATCCGTTTGCGCTCTCAGTGGCCATCGTGCTCGACACGGGCCTGCCCGATGCGGCCGTGCAGAAAATCAACGAAACGTTTCCGGCATTGGTGGGTGCGTTCTCTCCCTACGATGAAGTTGCCATTTACACGTACAGCAGCACCGTCAGCGACGTCAGCGATTTCGGCGCCGCAGGCCCGAAAATGACGGCGCTGCTGAATCAGATGAAGACCGAACGCGGATACAACAACGGCGTGCCCGTGCTCAGTGGGCCTATGGCTTCGGGGCCTATGGTGAATGGCATTCCGGTAGGCAGTCCCGCGCAACCGGTAAATACCCCGCCCAAGGAAGCGCACGTTTTGAACGATGCCATTCTGCGGGCGGCGCTCGACCTGAGCAAGCGCGACCGCACCCGGCGCAAGATTATCTTCGTCATCAGCGATGGCCGGGAATACGGCAGCACCGCCAGCTACCGGGATGTGCTGCGTGTGCTGCTCTCCAATGGAATCCAGATCAAGGCGGTCGGCGTCGAAACCGCTGCCCTGCCGGTATACAACAAGCTGGAACGGCTGCGTCTGCCATACCAGGGATATAGCGACATTCTTCCCAAGTACTGCTCGGCAACGGGTGGGGGCCAGCCCTACAGCGAACTTTCGCGCAATTCCATCGAGTCGGCCTATGCCGAGGTCATGGGCGAGGCCCGCAACCAATACACACTGGGTTACTACCCCGCCCGGCCCAAGGTGCCCACCAGTTCGGCTTACCGCAACATCGAGGTGCTGGTGACCCGTTCCGGCTTGAAGGTGTATGCCAAGGACGGCTATTATCCCGCGGTCGCGTCGAGGTAGGTTGCGCTTGATCTCTGGTTGCGGGTGCGATCCGAAGAGTCTTGCTTCCCTGTTGCGGTCAGCGCGCCCTGTCTCCCGGGGTCACCGGAGTAACCTGCACCTTGCCGCCGCCTGTGATATAAAACTTTCCAGCCCCATTTAGGGATATTCTTGTGCGCGTGCGCGTGCCCGCAAGGTTCGCGGTCGGCGCTTTGAGGAAAGTCTTTGAGTTTCATCAACTTCGCAGNNCAGCAGAAGGGCAAGATGATCTCACTGGCCACCGAAACCGAGCGCACACTGTTCTTCGATTTCCTGCCGCTCGATCTGGGTTCGGTGCGCGGCTTCAAGACCCGAATCCATCTCTATACTGTGCCCGGCCAGGTTTTCTACGACGCCAGCCGCAAGCTGATTCTGCGCGGCGTGGATGGCATCGTTTTCGTGGCCGACTCCCAGGAACAGCGCATGGACGCCAACGTCGAAGCCCTTGAGAATTTGATGTCGAACCTGAAAGAGCACGGCTACGACTTCAACAAGATTCCCTACGTGCTGCAACTCAACAAGCGCGACCTACCCAATATTCTGCCGGTGGAGACTTTGAGCAAAGAACTGCGCAAGAAAAATGAGGCGGTTGTCGAGGCCGTAGCCTTTCAAGGCACCGGCGTCTTCGAGACCCTGAAAGAAATCGCCAAACAGGTGTTGACCGAACTGAAGGCCGGCGGGTAGGGGAAAGCAGCAGTTCTCAGTTCTCAGTCTCGGCTCTTAGCTCCCAGTTCTCAGCGTGCAGCGCCGTGGACGAGCGGCGCCTCAGCGGCCTGCCTTGAGCGAAGTCGAACGAATCTATTCCAGCGGCAGTCCCGCCGCCAATACTCCTTTGCACGTCGCCCACGGGTGGATTTCAGTTTTGAGCAGGCCAGATTTGACCATGGGATCGTCTTGCGTCAACTTGGCCGTCTGCTCGGCTCCCACCCGGAAGATGGCGACTCCCAGCAGTTCGCCCTGATCGGCGAAAGGGACCGGTCCCGCGACGGCAAGATTTCCCTCATCTGTCATGAGTTTTACGAAAGCATGATGCTGTTTCATCACATCCGTAAACTCCGGCGCGTTCGGGTTCCACTTGTCGCCGCGCTTCATCAGAACCAGCGTGTACTGCTCCATTCCCCGAGGCTCTGGAGCGTGAATGGCGCTCCCGTCGATGAGCCATGGTCCGTGCAGCTCGGGGATGAGCTGTCCCGCGTTGATTGCGGGAGCGCTGTTGGCCCACTCTTGTACCTGCGCCGCCGACTCTGCCTGGAAAACCCAAACGCCGCGCAGCGTAGTGTCATCCATGAAGGGCCCGGCAATCAGAAGTTTGTGTTCGGCAACCATCTTATTGATGGTGGCCGTTTGCGCTTCCTGCAGTTTTTCACCCGCTTCTTTGCTTATTTGCGGAGCATTGGCGGGATTATTCAAGAGTACGAAGAAATACTGTGTGGGCCTTGCGTTCGGCTGGGTCTGTGATTGCGCGAAGACCGACGCTGCAAGCGCAATCAGACTGATCAGAAGTATGCTATTGAAAGAAATTCTTCTCATGACCTATGCCCTACCCTGGTGTCGGACGATTCAAGTTTACTCGGGGGCGTAATCGCAGACCAGAACCGCTAAATCGTCATCTTGCGAAGCGGACCACTGCTGCACCGCGGAGATGATCTGATCCGAGGCAGACTTTGAGCAAAGAACTGCGGAAGAAAAATGAGTCGGTCGTAGAGGCAGTGGCGTTTCAAGGCACCGGAGTGTTCGAGACCCTGAAAGAAATCGCCAGGCAGGTGCTCACCGAACTGAAGACCGGCGGGTAGGCGAAATCCTTTCCCAGTTCCATTTCTCAGTTTACAATTCCAGCTCTGCAAACCTGTCGAATCTTCCGATGCGGCGATCCTAGCTCGTAGACGCGCTCAGGGCAGACCAGGGAACGCATAACCATGAACGATTCGCGCTCCAGCGGACTAGACGAAATGCCCGACTGGAAAAATCACGGCTTGCGCATCATTCGCAGCGGCGAACTTGACTCCAACACGCCTCAGACACCCGGCATGACCCGCGCCGAAGCCATCTCGCATGCCCGCGTCGGCGCGCAAAAGCTCTGGGCGGGAACCGTGGTGGTGCATCCCAACGCTAAGACCGGTCCTCATCATCATGGGGAACTCGAAACTGTGATCTACGTCGTGCGCGGCCGCGCCCGCTTTCGCTGGGGAAATAATCTGGAGTTCGTCGATGAAGCCGGCCCCGGAGACTTCGTCTACGTCCCTCCCTACGTCCCTCATCAGGAGCTGAACGCGCGCAAAGACCAGCCGGTAGAGGCAGTGATCGTGCGCAGTGGCCAGGAGCCTGTCGTCGTCAATCTGGACATTCCCAGTCCGGAGGATGCTCCGGACACTCCACAGGATGATCCGTTTCATTCCGCGCCGGGAAAGCGCTGAGCATAGCTCAATTTCCGGGACATGGGTGTTAAAACAAGGCGCCGGAATCTACCGACGCCATGGCTTCTACCACGTCTCTCCCATCAAGTTCGTGGGCCGGAAGCGCGGCTCTACTGCACCTGGAAGTTCACATTGCTGGTCAGCGTGCCGCTGCTCTTCGTCGTCACCTGGACCTTCCCAGTAGTAGCGCCGGTGGGAACGGTGGCTGTGATTTCGGTGCTCGAGACCACTTTGAAGGCAGCCGCCGTGCCGTTGAACGTGACGCTCGTTGATCCCGTTAATTTGTTCCCCAGAATAATGACTTTCGTTCCCACCTTGCCGGATGTGGGCACCGTTTCCACAAAGGGGCTCAGACTTACGGACAAGCTGAAGACCGTGCCATCGCCGCTGGAGCCGTCGTTGTCGGTTACACCGTAGAAGGTGCCGTTGGTCGCTTGAAACAAATGCTGAATCGGGTAGCGGCCGTCCGTGCCGTCGAAGCTAAACAACGTGGTTAGCACACCGGCTGCTGTGATCTGGAAGATCGTGCCCTGGTTATCGGCTCCGCCATAGTAGGTCGTCGAGTAAAAATTCCCGTCGCTGCCCAGGGTGAGCCCGTCGCGGGGAACGGCACCGTCCGTACAAGCAATCTGGGTACAAAAGTTATAAATCGTAGTCAGCGTCCCGGTTGGAGTGATCTTGAAGACCGATCCTTCGCCGTAGCTCCCACCATAGGCCGTTGTCCCGTAAAAGTTTCCGTCGTTACCCAGCACGAGCTTGATCGGGTTGCTGCCATCTCCGCAGTAGGGATAATACTGGACGCAAAAGCTGTAAAGGGTCGTCAACTTCCCGGATGGGGTGATCTTGAAGACCGTGCCGCCGTTACCGCCTCCCCCTCCCCATGTTGTCCCGTAAAAGTTCCCGTCGGTGCCCTGCACCAGGGCATCGAACAGCACAGCACCGTCGGCGCAGCCAGGCAGGCTACAAAACTCATAGAGTGTAGTGAGCGTACCACTGGGAGTCATTTCGAACACGGTTCCACAGCCAGTACCAAAACACTCGCTGAGGTTGCCGCCATTCGACGTGGTCCCGTAAAAGTTGCCGCTGCTGGACTGGACCAAGTGCTTTTGTTCCATGCCGTCCGTGCCGTCGAAGCTGTGCAATGTAGTCAAGACTCCTGCTTGTGTGAACTTGAAGACTGTGCCATCGCCAGAGGCCCCCCCCACCGTACGTTGTCCCATAAAGGTTCCCGTCCATACCCAGCACTTCCGGTGCCGCGCTCTCGCCGTCGGGGCATCCCGAATCTGCGCACAAGCTGTAAAGTGTGGTCAGGGTTCCGCTTGGAGTCATTTTGTACAGCACGCCCTGGCTATATTCTCCGCCGCCCGCAGTCCCCCCATAAAGATTCCCGTCCGTGCCTTGGATGGGGGCAAGGTTAGGGTTGACCCCATTTGTTCCGTCGAAATTCACCAGCGACGTAAATGTAGACGGTGGACGCTTCGAGGGCGCTGTTTCTTGCAGGTAGCGGGTCTCGGCATCCCGAGTGGCCGAATCAGTCTGGGCGGCGGCTCGCACTGCGCCACAAAACATCAATGCCGCGACCTGCGCCGCTATGACCAGGCTCCTGGCTGGAAATTTCCTTTGGCTTCTCATGGATGTGTCCTCCTTCGTTTCAGAATTAGGCCGAACGTTTTAAGTAAAAAGTCGGTTTCGAGATCAGGTGCAGGCAACGAACGGAAGGGAGATATCCCAAAACGCGCGGCGAATTATGTTCCGCGCCCAAGGCATTGTCAATCTGCAAATAGTTGCACTCGTAAGACGGGGTTGGCGGCTTAAGGGGACTGTTGCCGAAAAATCATTATTTCGCCAACAACACTTGGCCGAGATAACCGCCAATGTTGGCCTGGCCAAAAAAAGGCGCCGGAATATTTCCGGCGCCTATGGAATACGCTCTCACGAGATGCGGTCTAGCGAGGCGTTTTACCTACCAAAACTTATTTGCTCTCCGCGATCGGGCTCGCGCCCAAGTCGCGGCGGTTGTTGGCGGCGGTGCGCGCAGCGCGGGCTGCGGGCTGAGTGGCAGCCGCGGCTCCGTAGCGCTCCAGCAGAACCGGCGCCATGGTGTTCTCGGCTTCTTTCACAAAGATCATTTTGTTTTCCGAAGCCATATCCACGCGAACAAAATCTCCCAGCTTCACCTGCCCCGTAGCCACCAGATTGGCCAGCGGGAAAACCAGGTTGCGTTCGATGGCACGCTTCAGATGGCGGGCGCCGTAACGCGGGTCCGTGCCTTCCTTCAGCAGGTACTCTTTCACCGGTGCCGTGCAATTGAAAACGAATTGATTGGTCCCAGCCGCCATCAGCACGCGCTGCTGCACCAGGCCGAGTTCAATCTCCAGAATCTGCGCCAGATGCTCGTCGCGCAGCGTCTTGAACACCACCGTCTTGTCGATGCGGTTCATGAACTCCGGCGTGAACTTGCGCCGTGCGGCTTCCACCGCCGTGCGCTGAATCTTGTCGTCGAAGTTGTTGTCGACTTCCACCACTTTGGGCGCAAAACCCAAGCCACCATCCACCAGGTCGGTCATCTCGCTGGCGCCCAGGTTTGAGGTCAGGATGATGATGCATTGCGAGAGATCCACGCGGCGGTTGTCGCCCAGCGTGAGCGTGGCCTTGTCGAGAATGCCGAGCAGAAGCTGCCACAGCGAGTCGCTGGCTTTCTCGATTTCGTCAAACAACAGAATCGAAAGCTTCAGCTTCTCGGTGAACCATTGGTTCAGCGCTTCCTGCGTCAGCAGAGGATGAGTCTCGCGGTGGCCAAGGTATCCCGGCGGCGAACCGATTAGCTTCGCGATCTCATGCGAGTGCTGAAATTCGGCGCAGTCGATTTTGATACAGGCGCGGGAATCGCCGAAAAGACTTTCCGCCATGGCTTCCACCACACGCGTCTTGCCTGAGCCGGTCGGACCAAGGAACAGCAGATTGCCCACCGGACGCCCAGGCGCGTTCAAGCCGGCCAGAAACATCTGGTAAATTTCCACGACTTTTTCGACGGCCTGGTCCTGGCCGACAATACGGCGGCGCAGGGCAGTTTCAAATTCTCCGGCATCGTTGCTGCGACGGTTGGGATCGAGCACTGTGGCAAGGTTCGTTCTCATAAAGTCGCTGCCCGGCTTTCACCGGACTTTTTTCCTTTCATTGGCCCGCTTTCTTAGGCCTCTTCCCGCGTTTTACCGGTGTTTCTAAGTCTCTGTTCTCGTTGCCTTCTCCGGATTCCAGAGCGACAAAATCTGTCACTCAAAATCTGCCTTTCGCCGAAACCGGCGGTGCGTCCGGGTTACATGGGAATATGCAAGCGGCTGGCCACGTCTGGGCGAGGCCCGCGCAAGCCGAAACCCTGTATCTGCGTGGAGTTAGGTGGTGCCCGTCCGGAACGCAAGACCCCACAGTGGAAACTTAAGAGAGAGGAAGCGAAATAGTTTGCGCATGGGGCAAGACCGCCGCGGGACGCCCCGTTCGCCAAAGCCGCAAACAAGCCCGCCGTGCGGGAAGGGGCACGACTCAGTTTTGAGCGCGCGAAAACACCAGGGAGTGACCGCTGGTAACTAGCGAGTGCAACGGTCGCGGGCTAGCATCGCGATTTAGGCCGTCTTTTACCTGCTTCGGGGAGGAATTTTGCGCCGCTCGTCGATTCTGACCATCGCTGCTGTTTCTTGTCTTCTATTTGGTGCCGCTGCTTTGCGCCTCAGCCCGTGGGTTTCTTCTTCGCTTGAGGCCCAGGCGCAGGTTACGCGATCCTCGCAACCTGTGGCCTCGCCAGCCGGAAGTTCACAAGCTGCGCAATTGCAACCCGCAGCCGCAACCCTCTCCGCTAACGCGAAGCTTCCCAGCCTTCCTTCTCTGCAACCACTCGCGCCCAACACCGAGATCTACATCGCGAAGCGCGGTGAAAGCATCCCGGCCGTTGCCCACCACTACCTGAGCCGGACTTCTTATCTCACTTCGTCCGAGCTCTCGGATGCCATTCGACACGCCAACGGCGATCGCTCCGGCAACATTCTCAGAGCCAACGAAAACATCGTCATCCCCGGAATCCTGCCCGCGCCCATCGCCGAGAAGCCGATCCTCGTCCCGAAAGATTTTGAAGTTCGCGCCATCTACCTCACCGGCATGATGGCCGCCAGCGACCACGGACTGCGCATCATCCGTCACTGGCGCGAAGTCGGCGGCAACGCCGTCGTCTTCGACATCAAAGATTCCGACGGCAGCGTCAACATTCCCTTCGACCATCCTCTGCTGGGCAAGCATCAGATTTATATTCACGACCTGCCGAAATTCGTGCGTTTCCTGCATTCCGAGAACATGCACGCCATCGCCCGCATCGCCATCTTCCGCGATCAGCGCCTGGTCACCGAACATCCCGAACTCGCCGTCAAGTCCAAACGCACCGGTGAGCCCTGGCGCGAAAATGGCAAGCTGGTCTGGACCGACCCTTCCAACCCCAAGGTGCAGGAATACGACATCGCGCTGGCCAAGTTCGTAGCGCAGTCCGGCGCCGATGAGATTCAATTTGATTACGTCCGCTTCCCCGCCGAAGGCGATCAGAAAGATGCCAGCTTCGTCTTCCAAACCGAGCATTCGGCTGCGAATCAGGCCGCGGACTCCTCGTTACCTCCGGCAGCCGTCGAACAGAGCGGATCGGACTGCACGACTTCAGTCGCGACGCGGCGAAAGAATACAGCCCACGGCGCAAGCCGTGGAACAGGAGTGCAAAACGAGCAAGCCCCGGAGGGGCGAAAGAACGGTTGCGCCGCAGCTTCTGCGCCGCGCACCCCTCAGCGCTCCGACGTAATCACCGGCTTCCTCAAGAAAGCCTATGCCGAGATCCATCCCACCGGCGCGCTGCTCTCGCTCGATGTCTTCGGCGTGATGGCCTGGCAGCGCCCCGTCGACCTCGCCCACACCGGACAGGACATTGTCGGCATGGCCAAGTATTGCGACGTGCTCTCGCCCATGATCTATCCTTCGCACTTCTTCGGCATGGACAACATCGAACACCCCGGCGACGCGCCCCAGCACTTCATCGGCGAATCCATGGCCCGCTTCGAGCTGATCACAAAAGGTAGTGGCGTGGTGATTCGCCCCTGGCTGCAAGCCTTCCGCTGGCGCACCAAAACCTATTCGCCCGAATACATCAAAGTGCAGGTCGCAACCGCCAAAGAAAAAGGCGGCATCGGATTCTTGTTCTGGAACGCCGCCAACGACTACAGCAAGCCCTACGAAGCTATGCCCGAAATGCGCGCCACCGACCTAAAAGAGGGATCGAAAGACAAAGCCAAATTCTTCCGCGGCGATGAATTGCCAGTCATAACAGAAAAGGCCAGCCTGACCCCGTAGAGACACCGCTTGCGACGTCCTCCCGTCAGCGCCCGCGGAAACCGCAAACCACTAAAAAACCCGTTGTCATTCCGAACCGGGCCCAAGCCCGGTGAGGGCCTGCCCTGAGCGAAGCCGAAGGGAATCTGCAGGAGATTGAATACAAAGAGACTCAAAACCAGAGATTCAAACCTTGGGGAGATGAGAATCAACCTGGGGACAGCCGCCCCTGGCTGTCAGCGGCCCAGGGGCATCGCGCCCTAACTTTGGCTTCGGTTTGCTATCCGGAAAGTTCTTCCCATTCAGTCGGCGGGCACTGGCGGCGATCCCATCGATCCGTCAATCCAAGAGCGCGCAACTACGGCGTGACCTCAAACACCGTGCCCCCTCCAGCCACTCCGCCGCCGATGGTGGTGCCATAGAGATTCCCGGCTGCATCCCTGACAACGCCCGCAGTGGGATTTGCCCCGTCCGGCCCTGTGAATTGGTGCAAAATGCANNATCACCCCACCCTCGGGGAAAAGACCATCCAGGTCGCCCGGGATGGGGAACGGAAACACATGCAGTATAGCCTGGCTCCAACCGCCGGATATCGGAGAGAGTTCGAAGACAGTACCCTCGGTATCGTACAAGCCTCCTTCCGACGTCCCGTACAAATTCCCACCCGAATCTAAGATCACCCCGGCTAATGGATAAAATCCATTTCCGCCAGTGAACTTACTAAGTGTGCTCTCAGTCCAACCGCCGCTTGCCGGAGAAAGCTCGAAGACGGCGCCGCACCCAATTGAGCAGTCAAGTGTGTGCGTCCCACCGTACGTCGTTGTGCCGTAAAGGTTACCCGACGAGTCAAGAATTAGGCCGGCCGCGGGGAAAGCCCCGTCGCCCGTGTAGCCGGTGAACTGGTGCAGCACAGTTTCCGTCCAGCCGCCAGCCGAGCCGGGAGACAGTTTAAATACGGTGCCGCAGCCGCTGGCGCACTCGAAGTCGGGTTCCCCGCCATACTCCGTCGTACCGTAAAGATTTCCAGCTTCGTCGAAGACCAGTCCAGCAGCCGGAGATCCCCCGTCGCTCCCGCCAGTAAATTGGTAGAGCACCGTCTCCACCCATGGGCCATTTGCGCTGGGCATCACCTCGAACACCGTGCCGCAGGCGGAGCCGCATCCCGTGCTACCGCCGAACTCCGTCGTGCCGTAAAGAGTTCCAGCCCCATCAAATATCAAGCCACCGAAGGGATTTCCACCATCCTTGTCACCCTTGAAGCTATAAAGATCTTTCTCCGTCCAATTCCCGCCGCTGGAAGGCGACAGCTCGAAGACAAGCCCGCGCCCCTGCGCACCCCCGCGCGCAGTCTCGCCGTAGAGATTGCCGGAGGCGTCGAAGATCAGGGACGAAGGACTAGCCCCGCCGCCCAGGCCCGTTGTGAAATTGTAGAGGGTCGTCTCCTTCCAGGTACCTTCAGCGGAGGGCGAAAGCTCATACACGGTGCCGTAACCGTGCGTCCCTCCATAGTCCGCTGTGCCATAAAAATTGCCGCTAGAGTCGCTGATCAGGTTTCCAACGGGACTTCCGCCACCCGTATAAGGAAAGTTCGTAAGCGTGGTTTCGGTCCAATGGCCGCCTGTGCTGGGCGTCAACTCGAAGACGGTGCCGTTTTCGGTGGAACCGCCGCCGCTCGTCGCAGTGCCGTACAACTGTCCTGACCCTCCGATCAGCACTCCGGATTCGGGATATTCGCCATCTCCTCCGCCGGTGAACCTCCACAACACACTCTCGCTCCATTGCCCATCGGATCCGGGGGAAAGCTCAAACACGGTGCCCCAGTTTCCGCTGCCACCTGAAGCGGTCGTACCATAGAGGTTGCCGACCGCATCGAAAGCTAGCATGCCGTGGGGATTCTGCCCATCACTGCCTCCGCTAAAATTGTAGAGAACGCTCTCCGTCCACTGTCCGACGGAGGCTCGCGTCAGTTTGAACACGGTGCCACAACTTGCGCCGTCGCATCCTACGCCGCCGCTGATCGTAGTCCCATAAAGGCTGCCAGCCCCGTCGAAGATCACGCCGCCACTCGGAGCGTAACCGTCGCTGCCTCCAGAGAAGCTATACAGCACAACTTCAGTCCAGGAACCGCCAGAGGAGCGTGTCAGTTCGAACACCACCCCGGCTTCGGCGGCGCCTCCTTCGCTAGTGGTTCCATAAAGATGACCTGCAGGGTCGAAGACCAGGCCGGCATTAGGCGCGCCGCCATCGGTTCCTCCCGTGAAGGTGTAAAGAACCTGTTTTGTCCAGTGGCCGTTCGAGCCTGGCGACAACCGAAACACTGAGCCTGCTGCTTTGGGTCCGATTCCGACAACGCCGTAAAGATCACCAGCATCATCAAAGACGAGTCCGCCGTCGGGTTGGTATCCATCTAAGCTGCACAGCACGCTCTCCACCCAAACGCCGTGCGAGTTCTGCGCTAGTCTGAACACTCCGCCCAAACCCATGCCGCCACCCTCAGTCGCAGCGCCATAAAGATTCCCTGCTTTATCGAGGATCAACGCTGCGCTTGGAGCATATACATCGCTGCCACCCGTAAAGCTGTAAAGCACAATCTCCGTCCAGCCGCCATGCGAATTCGGCGTTAACTCAAAAACTGTGCCCAGTCCGTAGTCGCCACCCCAGATAGTTGTCCCATAGAGATTCCCCGCAGCGTCGGAGATCAAGGGGCCATTCGGCGTATGGCCCAGCGCAAGGGGGTGAAAACTATACACAATCCTCTCGGAGGCCTGCGCGAAAACCTCGCCACCGCCAAGAGCCAGCATCGAACACACGGTTAGAAAAACTCGCAGAAGAAGGGACGATCGGAGCTTCAAGGATGACTCCTTAGGATTGGAAATGCGAGGGCCCGGGTGATGCGGCTGGGGAGACTCTCCGCTGGCAGCGGATTATACTCTCGCGGTTGCTCCCATCCTACAGGCACTTTGCGAAGGACCCAGCAAGCTGCAGAACTTTTCCTGCCGCCCGCCCCACATTTCCACAACGCAATGTGACATCCAACCTTGCCTCTGCACTCCGATCCGAGCGATCATCGTCGAAGCGCACGGAGCGCAGAGAGACTGATTTGGCTCACGCCTAAGTTCTTTGTTGTCTAGACTTTNNTTTTGCAAAAAGGGGGGAGGGGGGGCCTACCCGCGCGGGTGGTACAGACCAGGCGCATCCCTGACAATCGGGAACAGCGGCTCACAGATTTATCTCAGCAAGAAGTTCACAGATCGATCCGGCGAGTGCAAGTGACCCCCGGGTTCCGGGTGCCAGAAGCCGGTCTCCTGCGCGCAAACACCTCGGCTATAATGTTCGGTAACCCCCGAAGGAGTACGCATGGCAATCCAGAAGACCGACAAGATCTGGCACAACGGCAAGCTCAT
>PMHV01000054.1 GCA_003156805.1 Acidobacteriaceae bacterium
AACTGGGATATGACCGGCAACAATACGCCGGTGTTCTTTATCCGCGATCCTCTCAAGTTCGGCGATTTCATTCACACTCAGAAACGCGATCCCCAAACCAACCTCAAGTCGCCCACCATGATGTGGGATTTCTGNNATGGACGGCTTCAGCAGCCACACCTTCAGTTTGATCAACGATAAGAACGAGTTGTTCTACGTGAAGTGGCACTTCAAAACCAAGCAGGGGATCAAGAACTTTACCGGCGAAAGAGCCAGCGAAATGCGTGGCATCGATCCCGACTATGCTCAGCGCGATCTGTTCGAGGCCATCAAGCGCGGCGACTTCCCCAAGTGGCGGGTGGAAGTGCAGATCATGCCGGAGAAAGAAGCGGAGACTTACCACCTCAATCCGTTCGATTTGACCAAGGTGTGGCCACACAAGGATTATCCCGTGATTGAAGTCGGCGAACTCACGCTCGACCGCAATCCGGAGAACTACTTTGCGGAAGTGGAGCAGGCGGCGTTTGAACCGCGCAACATCGTACCCGGCCTGGGATATTCGCCGGACAAGATGTTGCAGGCGCGTTTGCTCTCCTATCCCGACGCGCACCGCTATCGTCTTGGCGTCAATTATGACTCGCTGCCGATCAACAAGCCGCAGTGCCCGTTTGCCACCTATCATCGCGATGGCACCATGCGCTTCGATGAAAACGGCGGTCCCGCGGTGAACTACGAACCCAACAGCTTTGGCGGGCCCGTGCAAGACAAGCATTACGTGGAGCGTCCAAAGCAAGTCAGCGGCACGGTGGCGCGGCACGACCATCGCAGCGACAGCGACTACTACACGCAGCCGGGCAATCTGTTTCGCTTAATGCCTGCGGACGCCAAGCAGCGGCTCATCAGCAACATCGTGGGCAGCCTCGGCAACGGCGTGCCGCGGCGTATCCAGGAATTACAGATCCAGCACTTTTTCAAAGCCGATCCGGCTTATGGAGAAGGTGTGGCCAAGGGTTTGGGTTTGGATGTGAAGCATATCGCGGAGGACACGCTGGTCAGCGCCGACTAACCTGGACTATCCGCTTCGCATGAGAAGTAGTCACACCCCCATCGCGGATGCAACAAAAACGGGGCNNGGCGCTCGCCCCGTTTGCTTTAAGTTCGCCTGCAGATTGTACGAGCTGGCCTAGTCTCCCGACGGCGTCAGCATCTCAGCATTGGGCCTTCTCCTAAATGGATTGTACTGTGGGGACGCGCGCTTAAACCGGGTTGAACTCCCCGTTGGTAACCATGGCTTCGCTGATCTCGCGGGCGCGGCGAAATCTGTTTGTCTCTCGTTCGCGTTCTTGCGAATCGCCCCCGGCGGAAAGCTCGCCCAGCAGCCACTCGAGTTCTTCGTCGAAGAGCCGTGTGATGAGTTCCGGAGTGTGTTTGATGTCCTGTCCGTTCTCGTCCGCGATGAACGTCAAATCGCGGTGCAACACCCGCTGCGCGATCATTAGCCGGTAGATGCGGTCGGTGGCCAGATCTTCCATGTATCCATCCAGCAGGCTGGCGCCACTGCCGCTCAGAACACCGTGCCGGTAGCGAATGACGGTGCGCACCGCGGCCCGCGTGCCCTGCAGCGTGCGCTTTCCCACCCCCTTCGGCAACGGCCGCAAGTCCGGATACCGGCTCGCATTCTTCGGCCGCGCCTGCAGTTGGTTCGGAGCAGGGAACTGCGCCACCGCCATCGCGTTCTGATCGGGATGCCCCGTCCAGGCTCCGTCCATCAGGCAATTGGCCTCGTTTTTCTTATCCTGCTCCAGCACGGCCAGAGCGCGAGCGTTCAGCACGGCGTCTTCGCGGCTGGGAAACAACGCGGTCATCCCGCCGATGGCGAGAACTCCGCGGTGATGGCAGATCTCCGGCATCAATTCGCGCAGATTCTGAAAGAACGGCACATCGTGAGGAATCGTGTTGCGATCCGGTAGCACCCAGTCCGGATCATCCAGATTGAAATGGATCAGGCTCGCCATGTAATCCCAGCGGCCCAAATCCAGACCCAGCAGGTGTTCGCGCAAATGGTAGGCGAATTCCTCCATCTGGAACGCCAGGGGATGCGACTCCACCAGCGCCATGCACTGAATCTAGTTCTGGGGCAGCCCGCGAAATCTGGCCAGCGCCTGGAACAAATCTCGCCACCACAGCGCTTCTTCGGCCAGTTCTGATTTCGGAATATAAATGCACAGCGAATGCCTCAGCGCCGCCGGATCAATGCCATAGAAAACGCGGGCCACATCGAACAGCGATGCCGAGACCAGTTCTCCGGGAATCAATCCGGCCTGGCTCATGTGCAAGCCGCGCGGACGCGTGAAAATCACCGTGCCGCTGGGCTGAATCGAAACCGTGCGCTCCCGCTTCTTGTCGTAGTAGGTCAATTCGCCGCGCAGGCAAGCCAGAATGTTGGCCACACCCGTCGCGTGATGCTCCCATTCGTTCACGCAAGAATCTTCCAGATCGAGCATCACGCCCGGCGCTCCAGAGTTGAGCATCTTCACGCACTGCGCGCCATCGTCCGCGGGACCTGTCATCTGGTTGCGCTGGTCCTGGCACCACGCCGGCAGCGTAACCCGCCATCCGTTGCGCACTGCCTCGGATGGGAAACGATGTGAGGGTTTATGCCCTTCGAGCGAAGCCTGGAGCAATTCTATGCGCCGGCAGGCCAGCTCCTGCTGCCGCGGCGTAAACGCGCGATGCAGCGGCAGGAAAAATTCCCAGAATCCAGCGGGCAAGTCGCGCGTTGCGTCGAAGCTGTCTGGCGCGTGGTTGATCGGGTTCAGTGCACTGCCGGTTTCCCGCGGGATCGGTGTCATGGTTGAAGTCCTCGAAAGAGCTGGGACGAAAAGGCGCGATGGTTCAACATACTGAACCGTAATTCGCCATGGCCTATCGTGTTCCTCGCCGCGCCAGTACGGCCTAACCAGTGGTCACTGACTACAACTCTTCAGATGGCGATGGCCCTTAGCCTGAACTCTTGATGAAGAAACCGAATCCCGCCGCGCGCTTCGCAACTGACCACTGATCTCCGATCCCTGCCCGCTGCTAATGCACCGTCGCAGCCGTAGCCGCGATTACGATTCCCACCACGCCCATCACAATCCCCAGGCTCCAGAACAGACGCCGTCCCGATAGCAATGTGATCGACGTAATCACCAGCCCCACTTCCAGAAATACTTCGGCCAGGTCATCGCGGTCGGTGCGCTTTCGCTCCAGGGCTACTTCGTTCTCCAATTCCCGCGCTTTATCTTCAATCTCTTTCTGCTCGCCTTTGTAGCGCTCGGCCTCCTCGGAATATTTCCCTCGAAGCTTCGCGAGCGCGGCCGCGTCGGTCGTGCCGAGAACTGAGGTCAAATCGTTGAACATCTCGTCGCCGTGCCGGCGAATATTCTTGGCTTGGTAGAAAGCCCACTGGTCCGAAGCCTTAGCCTGCAGCACGACTTCTTCGGTGTGTGCGCGATGCCCCAGCAGCGCCACCACCGCAACCGCCACCGCCAGCACCGCCATGGTCAAAGACACTGGCGCCAGCGACTTGTCTTCCTTCGCTTTTTCCGCGTGTTCTTTTAATTCCTGCAATTCTTCCGAGCTCATGAATATCTCTCCAATATTCCTTATCGAATTGCTGCGTCTGCGCCTGCTGAATTCCCACCAGAAGAAGCAGCCGGCGAATTCACGATCTTACGGATTCACGCATCCCCGAGCAAGTGGCAACTCGAAACGCTGATCACCACGAACTGGCCACTGGCCACTGACAACTAACAATTGCCTCACTCCCCCATCACTTTCACAATTACGCGTTTGTCGCGCCGACCGTCAAACTCAGCGTAGAAGATCCGCTGCCACGTGCCCAGATCCAGCTTGCCCGCGGTGATGGGCACAATCACCTCATGATGAATCAGCAGAGCCTTCAAATGCGAGTCGCCGTTGTCCTCTCCGGTCTCGTGGTGTTTGTAATCTTTGCGAAACGGCGCCAGGTGTTCCAGCCACTGATCGATATCCTCGATAAGCCCGCTTTCGTTGTCATTCACATAGATTCCGGCGGTGATGTGCATGGCCGAAACCAGCGCCATGCCTTCTTTCACGGCGCTCTTGCGCACAATCTCCTCCACTTGCGGTGTGAGGTGCACATACGCACGGTGCGTCTTGGTATGAAACTTCAAGTATTCCGTGAAAACTTTCATGGCGGCGCTCCTGCGGGATGTTCCGAAGGCATTCTAACGGCTTCCCAGGACTGTCGGGCGGTTCGCGGGGGGTCGGCCAAACGCCGTGACGGCCAAACGCCGTGTCGGCCCAAACGCCGTGATTGACAGGCCGTTTCGGCTGTCATAGAATTCCGTGCGGTTGTTGGTTCCTCTTCCCCCCGAACAGCTACTCCCGGTTCCCTTAAAGAGGAATGATATGCGCTGCTCCCGTCTCTTGCTGGTGGTTGTTTTCTTGGCTGCGCCTTTGTTTGCAGCGTCGAATGCCGTCCCTTTCGTGAACCAGCCGCTCGTCCCATCCAGCATCGCGCCAGGTAGCGCGGGTCTTACCTTGACGGTGAACGGTGCTGGCTTCGTAACCGGTGCTGTCGTGAATTGGAACGGATTTCCGCTGGCGACCACATTTGTAAATCACGACCGCCTTAAGGCGATCGTGCCAGCGGCCAACGTCGCCAAACCGGGCACGGCCACAGTAACCGTCACCAACCCCGCTCCCGGCGGCGGCGCGTCCAATGCTGTTCCATTCACGGCAACAGTGCCGACTGCCTCTCTGTCGTTTTCCAGTTCAGTCCTGGGTGTCGGCCTCTCGCCGGCCAGCATCGTCGCTGCGGATTTCAATAACGATGGCAAGGCCGACTTGGCTATTCTCGATCTGGAACAGCCCGACTCTTGCTATACCTTCGGTGGCGCGGGAGTGATTCAGCTTCTCCTGGGAAACGGCGCGGGAGGATTTACTACCGCTTCGGCGACGTGCTTTGAAAACAGTTTGGGCACGGAGGGAGCGCCAAACCTGGCAGCCGCCGACTTCAACGGTGATGGCAAGCTCGACCTGGCCGCAGGATGGTACTCAAGAGGAGACGGTAGCAAGAACCTTGCGACCTTTCTTGGCAACGGCAGCGGAGGCTTTACTGCCGCGGACACTGACGTTGAATCATTGGACGGCGTCGGCCCGGTCGCCATCGCCGATTTTAACCGTGACGGCAAGCTGGATATTGCGAACGCGGTCACCGACGTCGATTTTCCCGGCATCTTTGTGTTCTTGGGCAACGGCAACGGCACGTTCACTTTCGGCGACTCGTTCGGCCCTCTGGGAGCAACCGCCGAGGATGAAGCCCTGGCAACTGGAGACTTCAACGGCGACGGCATTCTCGATCTAGCCGTAACCAGTACCGGACCGCCAGGAGAAGTTACGATCCTCCTGGGGAACGGCGACGGAACCTTTACCGCAGCAGCCACGCAGCCTGTAACGACGATGGTTTTCCCTCAGTCCGTGACCACCGGAGATTTTAACGGCGATGGCATTCTCGACCTGGCTTTCGCCGACACTGGGTCCACGGCTTTGACAGTTCTTCTGGGCAACGGAGACGGGACCTTCACGCAGAAGGATGGCCAGCCCGATGCCGGCCAAACCACCAGCTTCATTACCACCGCCGACTTCAACAGCGACGGCAAACTCGATCTGGTGCTCGTCGATTCTGCCAACGCGATCCTGATTTATTTGGGCAACGGCGATGGCACTTTTCAAACCGCGTTGGAAACCGCGGTCGGCGCAGGGCCCTCGCAATTGGCCTTTGGAGATTTCAACTCGGATGGCCGGCTCGATATCGCGGTGGCAAACTCCGGAGACAACACGGTTACCCTGCTTCTGCAGGCCGCCGCCGCGACCCTCTCGCGCGAAAGCGTTGCCTTTGGCAACCAGCCGGTAGGAACGGCAAGCCCGTCGCAGCGCGTGACTCTCACCAACAAGGGTAGCGCGCGTTTGGCGATCGAAAGCATTATCGCCAGCGGAGATTTTTCTCAAACCAATAACTGCGGCAGCAGCCTGCCCATCGGACGCTCGTGTCACATCGATATCGTCTTCACGCCCACGGAGGACGGCCTGAGAACCGGATCGATCACGATCACGGATGATGCACCCGAAAGCCCTCAGGTGATCGCCCTGAGCGGCACAGGAACTTAGGATTGGCCAGACCGAAGTCAGACGCGAAGACGAACCTAGCGCATGGTCTCTTCGATTTCTGAAATCCAGTCGGGGCGCTTCAGCACTTCGCGCGGCTTGGGGCCGTCGGCCGCGCCGACGATTCCATCTTGTTCCATCAAGTCGATCAGGTGCGCGGCGCGGCCGTAGCCGATGCGCAGCCTGCGCTGCAACAGCGATGTGGAGGCTTTGCCGAATTCCACCACCAGCTTCACCGCATCCTGATAGAGGGGATCGTCTTCGGCTCCGCTATCGCCTCCGGTTTCGCCGCTGACCGCAGCATCGCCAGGTTCCCGCTCATCTTTTGGAACTTCTAGGAACTGCTGTTGATATTCGGCCAAGCCCTGCGCCTTCCAGAATTCGACGACCGCGGCGATTTCTTTTTCCGTGACGAAGGCGGCGTGCAGCCGATGCACTCGCGCCGAACCCGAAGGCAGATAGAGCATGTCGCCTTTGCCCAGCAGCGCTTCGGCGCCGTTGGCGTCGAGAATCGTGCGCGAATCCACCTTGGTGGCTACGCGGAAAGAAATTCGGGCAGGGAAGTTGGCCTTGATCAATCCCGTGATCACGTCCACGGAAGGCCGCTGCGTGGCCAGCACCAGATGTATGCCCACAGCGCGCGCCATCTGCGCCAGCCGCGTGATGGACTCTTCCACGTTGCTGGAATCGAGCATCATCAGGTCGGCCAACTCGTCGATGATGATGACGATGTAGGGAATCGGTTTATCGTCGGAATCTTCTTCAAACAGGCTGGGCGTGCCGTTCTCGAAGAGGCGGTTGAATTGGTCGATATTGCGCACGCCCTTCGCGGCCAGCAGTTTCAGCCGCCGCTCCATTTCGCGCACCGCATTGCGCAGCGCGTTGGCGGCCAGCTTCGGCTCGGTAATGATGGGCGTGTGAAGATGCGGAACGCCTTCATAGTTGCCCAATTCGAGCCGCTTCGGGTCCACCAGAATCAGCCGCACCTGCTCGGGCGTGGCCTTGTAAAGAATCGACATGATCATCGCATTGATGGCCACGCTCTTGCCCGCGCCGGTGGAACCGGCAATCAAGAGGTGCGGCATGCCCGCGAGATCGGCGGTGACGATGCGTCCGTTGATGTCTTTGCCCAGAGCTATGGTGAGCTTCGACTTCGATCCCATGAACTCCTGCGACTCGATGTTCTCGCGCAGCCAGATGATTTCGCGTTCGCGGTTCGGGACTTGAATGCCGACTGTGGATTTTCCGGCCATGCGCTCGATCAAGATACTTTCGGCTTTCAGCGCGAGGCAAAGATCATCGGTGAGATTGGTGATGCGGCTGTATTTGATGCCTGCGTCTGGCTTAAATTCGAAAGTGGTGACTACGGGACCGGGATTGATTTGCGTGACCTGGCCGTGCACCTCAAACTCGGCATATTTTTCAGTCAGCACCTGAGCCAGCAATTTGAGTTCGCCGGCGTCGACCGCTTGCTGCTCGTCGGGACGCTGCAACAGGCTGCTGGGCGGCAATTTGTAGCCGCCGGCGATGCGCGGCAGCGTGGTTTTCGGCTTGTGGCTGCTGTCGGCGCGCTCGGCGACCTTAGGATCGGCAGCCGCGCTGGTCTCGGGCGATGGCAAAGACTCCGCCAGGATTCCGCCAGTGACTGCGGCTGCGGCCGGCGCGAGCGCTGGGCGCTCGTCTTCGTCTTGTTGCATCATGCGCTCGATGCCGGTGCGGCGAGATTCCGTGGAGGCTGGTTCGGTCTGTTGCAGCCGCGCGGGAATCAATTGCGTCTTCACCACAGGCTTCGAGATTCGCCGCTTTTCCAGTTCCCGCTGCTGCTTGTTTCGGACGCGTTCTTCCTGCCAATCCTGATAGCGATTCCACAACGCGGTCACGAAGGCAAAGCGCGTCGGGGCCCACAGTTCCAGTGCGGCGAATGAGAACGCCGTCGAAAGATACAGAGCAACCGCCAACACGCTGGCGCAAACAATGTAAGCGCCGGCGAGATTTAGATAGTGGATGAGCACGTCGCCGACGATGCGTCCCAACAAGCCTTCGATCGGAATCACATTCAGCCAGCGCCAGTGTCCCGGCAAAAGCGCCAACAGAGCCGGCACAAAGACCACCAACCAAGTTGCGCCCAGACTCTTGGCGATGGGCGATTGAATCTTGCGCGAACGAAACCAACGCATTCCCAGCGCAGCGCAGAACACCGGCAGCAGAAACGCGCCAGCGCCGAAGAACTGCAACATCAGATCGGAGAGGAACGCTCCAACCATGCCGATCCAGTTGCGGGCAGCGTGAGAGCCGGTGAGCACCGAGGCGCTGTTGAGCGAAGGGTCGAGCGGAGAATACGAAGCCAGCGCGAGGAAAAGGAGGAGCGCGGAGACGCACAACAGGAATCCGATCAGCTCGTTGAGCCGCCGGTTCGCGGTCGGGTTAAAAATGCTTTTCAGGAAACCCATTTGGGCCGGGATTTCGCACCGAAAACGAAGCTGCTTAAGAGCTTGTTCCCGACGCCGCAATCGGCCAGAGCCTTATTATTATTACAAGAACTCGCGACCCCGACAACGCCGGAATTTGCCGGGAGTGTACAAGTGGTTTCCCGCTAGCGCGGCGCTTGTTACGCTGTACCAATAGTGGTACACTACATGGACACAGGTCTGAAGCGACTGCCAGCACGGTTCTATCGCTCCGATAGCGGGCGAGAACCGGTGCGGGAATGGCTCAAGAGCCTGGATCCTGAGGGTCGTAGAATCATCGGCGAGGACATCAAAGACGTTGAATTTTCGTGGCCCATCGGGATGCCTCTAGTACGCTCGCTCGGCCGGGAACTGTGGGAAGTGAGAAGCAGTCTGCCGCATGGCCGCATCGCCCGCGTGCTGTTCTGCATTGAACACGACTGTATGGTTCTGCTTCACGGGTTTATGAAGAAAACGCAGAAGACACCCAAACAGGAAATTGACCTGGCAATCAGACGAAAGAAAGGAACCGGAGCGTGAAGAAAAAGAACATCGGCTCAACTTTCGATAGCTGGCTTCGTGAGGAAGGCCTCTATGAAAAAGTCAGCGCGACCGCTATCAAACGGGTCGTAGCACGGCAGGTGGAGGCGGCCATGCAACAGAAGGGCTTGACCAAGGTCGAAATGGCTCGGCGGATGCGCACCAGCCGGTCCGCCCTCGATAGGCTCCTCGATCCCGACAATGATGCCATTACCCTCAGTACGCTTCAAAAGGCTGCGGCTGTGGTCGGGCGCCAAGTCCGACTGGAGCTGGTTTAATGACCGAGGGCATAAACCTGCGAAACTCGAGCCTGCCTACGCGATATGCCATAGAAACGCCAGGGCGATCACAACCACGCCCAGCACAATACGGTAGATGATGAACGCCCGCAGACTATGAGATTGCAGGTAGCGCATGAGCCACGCGATGGTTGCATAGCCGACGACGGCCGAAACGATAATGCCAACCAGGAACGGCGCGTGCATTCCGGCGGGCAAGCCTTCTTTGCGAAGTTCGTGGGCTTTCAATAGCGCTGCGCCCGCGATGATGGGAGTGGAGAGCAGAAAACTAAAGCGAACCGCAGCTTCCCGCGTCATGTTGCGGAACAAGCCCGCCGTGATGGTTGAGCCGGAGCGCGAAACTCCCGGCATCAGGGCTGCGGCCTGGGCTATGCCCACGATCAGCGCGTCGGCGAAAGAGATGCGGGTTAGCGGCTTCTGCAGCGTGCTGGCTTTTTCTCCCAGCCACATCAGCAGCGCAACTACGATCAAAGCCGCGGCAATCAGCAAGATGTGTTCACGGAAATAATCTTCGGTGGAGTGCTCGAGCAGTTTGCCGGCGATGGCTCCCGGAATCGTGGCGATGGCCAGGAACCACAGCAACATGCGTTCGTCTTTCTGTTCTTCGGCGGTCAGGTTTACGTCGGAGCCGCCTGCTTCGGAGAAGCGAACGACCTTGCCTCCCAGCGCCGCGCGGATAATCTGAAACCAGGTGCGGCGAAAGTAGAAGAGCACCGAGAGCAAGGTTCCGAAGTGCAGCGCGACGTCAAAGGTGAGCTCGTGAGCCGGGGAAAGCTCGTTCCAGCCGAGCAGCCGCCGCACAATGATCAAGTGTCCGGAGCTGGAGACTGGAATGAATTCTCCCAGACCCTGAATGATGGCAAGAACCACAGCTTGATAGATGGGCAAAGTTCAGTCCGCCGCGTTTCCGTAGGTTGGAACGCCTTGCTGAATGTAGAAGATCAAGCGCTCGGCGCGCAAGGTCCAATCGCTCGAACCATATTGGCTGACGATTTTCTGCGCCAGGGCCTGAGCGCGGTCTTTGGATTCCGCGGATTTTTTCTGATTGGGCTCGGTTTTATAAATCTCGATCAGCGCGGAGCGGCGCCAGGCGGCGTCATAGAGCGCCTCGGCCGCGGCCGGGGATTGGGGATGATCTTTGGCGTAGCTTTCGTAAAGATCGGCCTCTTTGTCGGGACATTTCGACGCGCCCTGCCAGTCGCCGCACAATTTGTTCTCGATGAGATGAAAGGCTGCAAGGTCAGCCCACTTGGTGCCGGGAAACTTCTTGATGACCAGCTTCATCCAGGTTTCGTCGATGGCGCCGCGCATGTAGGAATCACGCTCGCGGGCGGAGGGGCGAGTCATTACATCGTTGCGTTCCATCTGCCAGCGAATGTCGCCGGCGCGGTAGAGGCCCTCAGCTGCGAGCGGCGAGTTGGGAAACAGATCGTAGACGCGGTAGTAGAGACGCATGGCGTCTTGCGCGGCATCGCGGCGGCCGCGGCGGCGGCTGGCCTCATCTTCAGAATCGGCGGCTTCGCCGAAGACGATCTTATCGCCGTTGGGATTGGCGCTGGTGACCAGAGCTTTACCCGAGACCCATCCGGTGATGGTTTTGCCTTCGGCTTCTTCCTCGTTGTCACTGTCTTTCTTGGGTTCGCGGAGAATGGCTTCGACGTGAGCCCAGTCGTGACTGGCATCAATGACGACCAGTTCGTAACCGCGTTCGGCGTGGCCGAGTTTGGCAGAGTTCGCGTCTGGAGCGACGTGAATGGATGCATCGCGGACCAGCGTGCCGCGCAACGCGTCGGCATGAGCGAGCACGGGAAGAAGAAGGCTAGCGGCGACGGCTGCGAGTCCGAATCGCGAGTTCCGAAATGGGAATTTGGGTGAGTGCGGGATACCCCCCCCACCCCCCCGGTATATTGGAATCATCGACTTAGCGCCAAAATTCAAGAAAATCTTAGAGCTGCAACAACTTACGGGCAAAATCTTAAAAACAAAGGAGTTAGCCCGCTGTCGAAGCTGTCCCCAATGGCCAGATGATGCTAGGTTAGTGCTCATCGTCGATGGGGTCAAGGGCAATCTGATCAGGTGGTTCTGATCTGGATCGGGCTCGGTTTCGCGGGTCAGCTGCTGGCCCGCATCGTGCGGGTCTTTATCGGGTAGGCGACTACAAGATAGGCTGCCGCACTCGGGTGCAGTTTGGCGAATGCCGTTCACGGTTCTCTGACGCCGCAAGAGAACGTTCGCACTCGATTGGACCCAATCAGTTACGCCGTTCCATTTTCGTAACAGTTCACACAAACCCGACAGGAAGCGCTCATCGTGCATTAAGATGCCGCGACTTTGGTGTGCGTGCGCTCCAATAGCCGAAATTGTTTTGCATCTCAGATCGACAGGACTAAGAACATGAGAAAAAATGCTCACCCTCTAGCGGTGCTGGCTGCCTTCATTTGCGCAGCCGCGTTTTTGTTTTTCACAACCTCAGGACAAGCCCAGCAACAGTTACAGGTATTGCATAGTCATGTGCGCCCCGCAGTGGCCAGCGGGCAGGCCGTGCCGGTGGGATTACTTCCACCCACGCAACGTTTGAACCTGGCTATCATGCTGCCGCTCCGCAACCAGGCCGAGCTGACAGGGTTGTTGGATCGGCTCTATGACCCGGCGAGTCCGGATTACCGCCAATTTCTCACCGTAGCCCAATTCACCGAACAGTTCGGCCCGACGGTGCAGGATTACGCGGCCGTGGTCAATTTCGCGAAAGCCAATGGTCTTACCGTGACCGGTAAGCCTCCCAATCGACTGCTGGTGGATGTCAACGGGTCGGTGGCGCAGATCGAGAAGGCTTTTCATGTGGTGATGACTGTCTATCAGCATACTACGGAGAATCGAACTTTTTATTCGCCGGATCGTGAGCCCTCCCTGGATCTGAGTGTGGCGGTGGCGCACATCGCGGGTCTGAATGATTTCTCCATACCGCGCCCCATGCTGAAGAGACTTCCAGCGGGGCAGTCAATCCACAGCAACGCCACCGGCTCGGGACCGGATGGCTCTTACCGACCCTCCGACATGCGGGCAGCCTACTACGGCGGCACCGCACTCACCGGCACTGGCCAGTCCGTCGGACTGCTGGAATTTGACGGGTACGAGACCGCGGATGTGACGGGGGACGAAGGCGGAGTGACATACAGCGTTCCCATCACCAACGTGCTGGTGGATGGCGGCACCGCGGGTTCGGACGGCGACGATGGCGAACAGGCACTAGACATCGCGCAGGCGATTGGCATGGCCCCCGGCCTGACCTCGGTTCGCGTCTATATCGCTCCCGGCACTTCTTCCATCGGCGTGGGCGATGTCGACATATTCAACCAAATGGCCACCGACAACATTTCCAAACAATTGAGCTG
This sequence comes from Acidobacteriaceae bacterium, assembly GCA_003156805.1. GTDB lineage: Bacteria > Acidobacteriota > Terriglobia > Terriglobales > Acidobacteriaceae > Sulfotelmatobacter. The sequence goes on from PMHV01000054.1 coordinate 12,850, forward strand.
CTCGTGGGGTTGGAGTCCGGATGACACGTCGGACGACGATCCTATCTTCAAAGAATTTGCGGCCCAGGGCCAGAATCTTTTCGTCGCTTCCGGCGATGCGGGAGCGTATACCGGGAACAACAATAACGATGACAGTTACCCGGCAGAAGATGTGTATGTGACGGCTGTGGGCGGAACCGACTTGACCACGAACGGCGCCGGTGGAGCGTGGGAGTCGGAAACGGCATGGTCGGACAGCAGCGGCGGCCCCGCGGACAATGGCTTCGCCATTCCGAGCTGGCAGGTAGGAGTGGCCAATTCGTCCAACGGAGCGTCCTCGACCATACGCGACCTGCCGGACGTGGCTGCCGAAGCCAATTTCGACAACATCCTATGCGACGACGGGGATTGCACCTACAACGAAACTGGCGGCACCAGCTACGCGGCGCCGCGCTGGGCCGGCTATCTCGCGCTGGCCAATCAGCAGAACGTGACCAATCACAGCACGACTCTGGGCTTTCTCAACCCGCTTATCTACCCGATCGGCTTCGGTTCCAGCTACGACAGCAACTTCCACGACATCACCAGCGGGAATAACAACAACGGCGACGGCAAGTCCTACAATGCCGTGGTTGGCTACGACATGGTGACTGGATGGGGAAGCCCGAACGGAGCAACCCTGATCAATACTCTGACTGGGGCGGCGACGCCGAGCTTTACGCTTTCGGATTCGCCCAGCAGTTTGACGATCACCGAAGGCGGCGCTGGCGGCACCAGCACCATCACTGTGAATGACGTGAACGGATTCACCGGCAGTGTAACGCTGGCCGCGTCCGGGCTGCCCAGCGGCGTGACCGCAGCGTTCGGCACGAACCCCACAACCGGGACTAGCGTGCTGACGCTGACAGCGAGCGCGACGGCCACCACCGGAACAGCGACGGTGACCATCACCGGAACTTCCGGCAGCCTGACCGCAACCACCACGCTTGCTCTCACGGTGAACGCAACGGCGACGCCAAACTTCACCATCAGCGCCTCGCCCGCTTCGCTGACCGTAACCCAGGGCAGCAACGGAACCAGCACGATCACCATCACCAGCCAAGACAGTTTCAATTCTGCAACCACGCTCAGCGCTACCGGCCTGCCCAGTGGCGTGACGGCGGCGTTCTCGACGAACCCCGTGACTCCACCGGCGAACGGCAGCGCGACCTCAACCCTCACGCTTACCGCTTCCGCGACGGCGACCACTGGAACCGCTACGGTTACCGTGACCGGAACTTCCGGCTCACTCAACCACAGCGCGACCATCGCCCTAACGGTAAGTTCGTCCGCGGGAGCGCAAACCGCTGTTTACAATTCCACGCTCAAGGCGCCGGAGTGCGCGACCGTCGGTACTTCGTGTGACTCGGGCCCGTCCCTGCTGTTGGGGCGCGATCATATAACCAACGGGGCGGAACCCAATCAACCCAATACCATCAACAATTCCTGCGCCGACGGCACGACGGGGGTATTCCACTCCGACGAATCCAACGACCGCATCGTGATTACTTCCACCAGCGGCGCGCTAACCCACGCCACCACGGCGACGGTCACAGCAACGGTTTGGGCATACGCCGGATTTTCCTCCGACGCTCTCGACCTTTACTCTGCGCCCAACGCCAATAGCCCTTCCTGGACTTTGATCAAGACGATCGTGCCCACGAAGGCGGGAGCGCAGAGCTTGTCCGCCACGTTCACGCTTCCCACCGGCAGTCTGCAGGCGGTTCGAGCGCAATTCCGCTATTTGGGAAGTGCGTCCTCCGCGTGCACCACGGGCCCATACAACGATCACGACGACCTGATTTTTGCCGTGCAGTAAAGGTTGATCAGGCAGGCGGTGATCCGATAGTTCGACCAACCATTCGAGCCGGCCGCGCACGGGCCGGCTCGATGTTTATTTGGCATAATTCTTCAGAAGCAGAACTGTAAGCCGAACGCAGGACGCGACATCCGCACTCAGAAATAGCTGAGCCAGGCATCGTTGCGGCGCTGCTTCAGGGCGGCAAACCAGCGGCACAGCGGATAGAGCGCGAGTACGACCAAGGCCCAGATCAAATAGATAACCGGCAAAGAGTATCCCCATCCCGGGGGCGGAGTGATGGGAAACTGCTGGAGGGTGGTTGACTCGAACATCCAGTGCGCCTCTCCATAGCGCGCGTAGCACACCATGACCGCGAGCACATGGATGAGCGGCACGTGCAGCAGGTAATAAAACATGGGTACCTTGCCGACGATGAGAGCGGGCCGCAGGAATCGCGGCGTCTTGCCGTCAACCGCCCACAAGAAAAGCATCGCGGGGCCGAGCGTCATTAGAAGGTAGAGCAGCGACGGCGGGTATTTGTTTGTGTTCAGGAATGAAAGCACGGTAAAGGCGGGGGATTTCTGGGTGGTCCAGGGAAGCGGATCGCCGTAGATGTTGATGCCACGAACTACGATGAAAGCGGCGGTAAGGCCGATGCCGAGGCGCAAAAGAAAGGCCTTGCGGCGATCGGGCGTCCAGCGATAGACCTGTCCCAGACCGTAGCCCGCCGCAGTCACGCCAACCCACGGAATGAGCACATAGGTGACGAATACGATGTGCCGGGGAGTATTCAGAAGAAAATTGGGAGAATGCAGGATGGACCAAAGCGGGTTGGAGGAATCGATCGAATCGAGCAGGTTGTGGGTCGCGATCATCGCGACGCCGAATGCCGTCACCAGCCAGGCGGGCAGGTAAATCAGCACCGAAAGCACGATCATCGCCCACCCCAGCGCCCATAAGACGACGAGCAAAATCACGTGGTAGTCGAAGTTGAACTGCCAGCCGAGACAGCGGACCACCACCAGCTCCAGAAAGATCAGCCAGAGGCCGCGAGTGAACAGGAATTGCGACAACTCGCGTTTGGATCGCTTGCGGAGCGAGAGATATGCGCCGGTACCGGTTAGCAGAAAAAAAACCGGCGCGCAGAAGTGCGTGACCCAGCGCGTGAAGAACAGAGGAATCGTGGTGGTGGCGGGGTTGGTGGGATTCAAGCCGGATTTGCCGAAGAAGTCCCGCACATGATCGAGCGCCATGAGGACCATGATGACGCCGCGAAGCACGTCGATCGATTCGAGGCGGACTCGCTTGACGGGGACGGTTTCGGCGATGGTTGACATACGAAGGCGTAGTGTAGCAAAAACCGGCTGCGAAGGATGTTAGCGAGACAGACGAGTGCTTGTGTTTTCTTAATTCTTTGTCTTGACCGTCGCTATCCGCGGCGAAGTTCTTCGAGCATTTTGGGATCGATGTTGCCGCCGCTGATGATGGCGACGTTTAGTTGCGTTCGTGGGAGTTGGCCGCGGTGGAACAGGAATCCGGCCACGGCCACGGCTCCGCTGGGCTCGGCCACGGTGTTGGGATTCGATGCCAGCAGGCTGACCGCTTCGCGAATTTCGTCTTCGGTTACGGTGACGATGTCGTCGACGAAGCGCTGGATGTGTTCGAAGTTGATGGGGCCGATGCTTTGAGTGCGCAGGCCGTCGGCGATGGTGCGGGAAACCTCGTGGGCAGGGAATTGGACGATTTTTCCTGCGCGCAGGCTGGCTTGCGCGTCTCCCGCCAATTCCGGCTCTACGCCGATTACTTTTGTTGAGGGCTTGGTCAGCTTGATGGCTGCAGCGACGCCGCTGATCATGCCTCCTCCGCCGACGGGAGCGAAGACGGCTTCAACGTCGGGCAAGTCTTCCAGGATCTCCAATCCCATTGTGCCCTGACCCGCGATGATGTGCTCGTCGTTGTACGGAGGGACGATGATATATCCGTGCTGGGCGGCAAGGTCTTCGGCTTTGAGTTGGCGCTCGGAACTGCCAGAGCCCACGAACACGATTTCGGCGCCTAACGCCGCAGTTGCGTCGCGCTTGATGGCGGGAGCGTTGTTGGGCATGACGATGACAGCCTTCACGCCCAGCGCTCGGGCGGCGTACGCCACCCCTTGCGCATGATTGCCGCTGGAGTATGTGATGACACCACGTTTGCGGTCTTCTTCCGAGAGTGAGGAGATCTTGTTATAAGCTCCGCGGAGCTTGAAAGCGCCGATGGGCTGCTGATTTTCGGGCTTGAGGAAGAGTTGGCGGCCATGGGCAAGGTCTGCGGGGATGAGGAATTCGATAAGGCGCGTTCGGACGGTGACACCACGCAGGCGGGCTTGGGCTTCACGAAGGTCGTTGAGCGTGATCATTTCAAGGTGGAGTGATTTATTGAACCGGAATTAATTTGGCACAAGGTGCCCTGCCGCTCTGCAGAGCCGCTTACGTCTTGCTTTCTGCGGACCTGAAGGCAGTTCCCTTCTTGAGACTGGTCTAAGGCTGAATGTCCGAGGGCAAAATCAATTTTCAACCTTCGCGGATACGCGCCGCAGGTCTTGGACGACAAAGCCGGCGGGAACCTGGAACATTGCCGGATCGGGCTCCGAGCGAGAGAGATCCACTACATGAATCGTCTGCGTGCCTTCCCTCGGGTCTTTGCGAGTGACGGACAAATTTACTTGAAGATCGGGGGAATACCAAAACTCTCGCGTGGTGACCAGCGGTTGGCTGTTTCCAATCGCGCCAGCGTTGATGGAAGTGGTTTCGCGCGTGCCGACGACATTAAAACCGTCGACCACGTCAGATCCCAGGCTCTCGCGGGTAAGGTAGCGTGTGCCGTTGTCGAACGGGCCGGCTTTCGTCAGCGTAAACGAGGTTGGCGCATGATAGCTGGTGACATTGCAATGGCGAGCCGCAACCGAGCAGATTGTTCGGGTGTGAGCTATGGGGTCGAACAGGACAATGTCCTTCAGCTTAGATTGCTCACCCGTATTGGTGGGGACGAAGCTGCGGCGTTCGCGGTAGATCCGGCCCTGGCTGTCGCGGGTAAGGTTGGCGTCGAGATGGGTTGCGACCACGGTTCCGTCTTCGAGGTTGCGAGTCCAGTCGATGCTGTCGCGGCCCGAGAAGGGCTTGCCGGGGACAGGAAGGATCTCGATACCTCCGACGTGGACCCGCATGCCGCCATCCGGTCCGCGCGATAGCTCAGCCGACTGTTGAGCGGCAAGGGTACAGGCAAGAAGGAGGGAAACCGCCAGCAAGGCGTAGAGTTTCATGACGTTACCTCACCATCAAACGTTGGAAATATAGCACTTTTGTGGAGAGAAATTCAATCTGGTTCGGGGGTAGGGTAGTGTCTGAAAAGAGTTTGACATCATGATGTCTAATGGAATAGCATCATGATGTGCGAACTACTCTTACCCTCGATGACGACGTGACGGCCCTGCTGAACAAGGAAGTCCGTAAGTCCGGCGAACCTTTCAAACAGGTGGTGAATCGCTGCTTGCGGATGGGGCTGACGGCGCCGAAGCAGCCCGCCAGAAAGCCGTTTGTGGTGAAACCGATCAACCTCGGATTGCCTGCGGACTATACCAAAGTTGAAGAATTGCTCGAATACCTTGAAGGTCCGGACTACCGGTGATCGTATTCGACGCGAACCTCCTGATCTACGCCTACGATAGCGGCTGGTCCCGGCATGTGGAAGCTCGTGCCTGGGTGGAGGGGACCTTTTCGGGTGTCGAACCGATAGGACTTCCATGGCAGGCGATATGCGCCTTCTTAAGACTCATGACCAATCGACGGCTGCCGGGATCAAGACTTAGTTTGGCACAGGGGGTCGAAATCGTAGATGGCTGGATGGCGCAGCCCAACGTGCGAGTTCTTGTGCCGGGGGAGCAACATTGGCCGGTGCTTCGACGAATGGTAGTGGAAGGGCAGGCGTCAGGTTCCATAGTCAGCGACGCCGAGATCGCCGCGTTGACGATGGAATACGGAGGTGTGCTGTACACCGCGGATCGGGACTTCGCGCGGTTTCCGGGGCTGCGGTGGAAAAACCCGCTGGAGTAGGGCCTTAAGCGCAGATACCTGAACTGCGGCCGACCGCGTGTTATCTTTAATGGTATACTGTATATGGTCGAGTGGGCTGTTGACTTTTATCAGGAAGCCGATGGGGCGGCTCCGGTAGAAGAATTCCTGAATTCGCTCCGTCATGAAGGAAGGGCAAAGGCATTGGCGCTGTTGCAATCGCTGAAGGTTCATGGTCCGAATCTGCCGTTCCCGTATTCGTCGCAGGCTGCGGGGAAGATCCGCGAACTGCGGACGCAGTATGGCAGGGACAAGATCAGGATTCTTTATTTTGCAGATTCCAGAAGAACCTTCATTCTGCTCCATGGATTCGTGAAGCGGACGGCCAAACTTGAGCCATCCGAGCTGGCTAAGGCCGACTCCAGAATGGCCCGGCACAATCAGCAGATCAGCAGAGGAAAAACGTCGTGAACAGATTCGACCGCTACTATCGAGCGCAAATCGAAGACTCTGCCATGCGCGAACTGGTGGAGAAGGAACTCGCCAGCCTTGACATCGGCGTGCAGATCGCCAAACTTCGAGCCAAGCACAGGTTGAACCAGACTCAGCTTGCCGCGCGCGCGCGCATGAGCGCTCCCAAGGTCTCGCGGATTGAGAGCAAGCCGGCCAATGTGCAGCTCGATACGCTCATACGCCTGGCCCAAGCGTTGGGGGCTCGGCTGGAAGTGCGGTTGGTGGAAGGGAAGAAAAAGGGGCGGCATTCCCGCCGCCCGCTGGCTTAGGACACCGAGCCGCGGCTTGATCGATCATGCGGGCGGTGGGTCTGCTGTCATTGGGACGAACTAGGAGATGGTTCACGACGCTGAGCCAACGGGAGATGCTCTTTAAACATCATGCTCACCTTCGCCAGCGGCGCGTGATGTTCTGGCGAGGCCGAGACAACAAACCTTCGAACCCCGTCCACTGCATCGTAAACAACTCTGCACCACGACAAAGTGCTTGCGTTAAGGGCATCCTGCACGATTAGCGATGCTGCCAAGATGGAGTTCGGGAGCACGATTTTCCACTCTGGGGGGTCGGCTTTTCCAAGTGGGTGATGTTGAAAAAATCTTCCTGCCCGTCATTAGCCATTGGGTGAACATACTGTGATGCGAAATGGTAACCATACTTGTATAGGAACGTTAAGTCCATAGCCTTGGCTACATCCTCCGCTTTCGGGCGCCGCCAATCGGGTGGGTTGTTAACGAGCCGCTGGTAGCGCGCCTTCTGCTCGGCTGTCAGGTTATCCACCAGACCTTCTAGTTGACCCTTCAAGTCAAGGTCGCTCCGCAACCGGTTAGCTGCCTCATATTGCATTTTGAATGACCAGTCTTCGAACAAATCGAACTGATCGTTTTCGTTCAAAGCATGCAAATGAAAGAGACGGTCAAGCAGACACCGGTGGACAACCCAGCAGTCGCTGTAGTCCTTGATCTCCCAAAGTTGGAAGATGCCACGGACCATTGTGTCGGCGCGGGCTATGAAGTTCCTCGCGATCAGATCGCGTGCTGGCGGCGTTTCGTTATGGCGGGCAAATTCGAATAAGAGGATGCCCGATAACACGTGGAGAGCATCGGCGGCTTCCGTATATTGTTCAACTGATAAATGCTGATCTGCGTAGGCCAGGATGACTCCAGGTTTTAGGCGCCGTCTTACATCCGTTTACCGTGCACGACGATCTCAAACATCGTCGCTCACCGGCACATAATCTGTACAGTCGATCGTCCGATCTAGATTTCCAAGATCACCGGCATAATCAGCGGCCTTCTCTGCGTCTGCTTGGAGATATAGCGCTTCAAATCGGCGCGAATTTTTTCTTTGATTACGCCGTAATCGGTTTTTTCTTCCTCGCTCGATTGGGCCAGAGTATCGATCACGATCTGGCGGGCGCCAGCCATGAGGCCGTCTTCTCCGGGATTGAAGCCGCGGGTCACGATTTCAGGGGAAGCCTCGACGCGGCCGGTAAGTTTGTGGATGGCGATGATGGGCAGCACGATGCCGTCTTCGCTCAAGTGCCGGCGATCTTTAATAATTAAATCCTCAACTACGTCGGTGCGGTTGCCGGAATCGATGCAGACGCGGCCCACGTTGACGCGTCCGGCTTTGCGGGCGCTGTGTTCGTCGAATTCGAGAACGTCGCCGCTTTCGATGAGCATCACTTTGCCGACCGAGCTGTGCATGGCGCCGGCCATTTCCGCGTGCAGTTTCAGTTGCCGGTACTCGCCGTGAATGGGAATGAAATACTTGGGCTTGACCAGGTTGATGATCAGTTTGAGTTCGTCCTGGCTGGCATGGCCGCTGACGTGGACGGGAGGCGACGTTCCATCTTCGTAAATCACGTAGGCCTCGCGGCGGAAAAGGTGATCGATCATGCGGTAAATGGTTTTCTCGTTGCCGGGGATGATGCGCGAGGAGAGCATGACCGTGTCGCCCTTCTCGATCTTGGCGTGTTTGTGGTTGTCGACCGCCGCGCGCGACAGCGCCGACATGGGCTCGCCCTGGGTTCCGCTGATCATCACGCAGACTTTTTCCGGCGGAAAGTTCTTCATTTCGCCGGGATTGATCACCAGGCCCTCGGGAATCTCGATGTAGCCGAGATCCTCGGCGATCTCGGCGGAGTTGTTCATGGAGCGGCCGATGAACGCCACCTTGCGCCCGTGCTGGTAAGCCAGTTCCACCACCAGCCGGATGCGGTGAATGGAAGAGGAAAAACAGGAAATGAACAGCCGCCGTTCGGTGCGGGCGAAAACCTCGTCGAACTTACGGCGCACGGCGCGCTCGCTGGGCGTGTAACCCTTGCGCTCGACGTTGGTGGAATCCTGAAACAGCGCCAGTACGCCTTGTTTGCCGTATTCGGCGAAGGAGTGCAGGTCGAAAAGATGGTTATCGGTGGGCGTGGGATCGACTTTGAAATCGCCGGTGTGGATGATGACGCCGAGCGGAGTGTGAATCGCAAGCGCGACGCAATCGACCAGACTATGCGTCACGCGGATGGGATGAATGGTGAAGGCTCCGGCCTTGAAGCGCTCGCCGGCACGCATCTCGCGCAGGTCGGCATCGTCGAGCAAGCCGTGCTCGTCGAGTTTATCTTCGACATAGGCCAGCGTGAATTCCGTGCCCCACACGGGCACATTGAGCTCGGAGAGAATCCACGGGAGCGCGCCGATGTGGTCTTCGTGGCCGTGAGTGAGCACGATGCCGCGCACGCGCTGGCGATTTTCGGTGAGATAGGAAATATCGGGTACGACGATGTCGACGCCGAGCAATTCAGCCTCGGGAAACATGAGGCCGGCGTCAATGACGATAATGTCGTCGCCATAACGCACGGCCATGCAGTTCATACCGAACTCGCCCAGCCCGCCTAAAGGGATTACTTGCAGCTTTCCGGTTGCCATTAGAAATGAGGTAAGAATGATGCTAGCACAGGAGCGGCGAGTATCGAGTTGCGAGTACCAAGCAACGAGCCTCCGGGAAGCGCAAACTGGGAACGTTCTGCGGCGCGGATAGCTTTCTGGTTCTGGCTGAGTTAAGGTGGAACTAATGTCTGAAGGGCGCAAATCGTGGTTTCGGCGGCACGTTGAGACGGCTCTCATCAAAGGGTTGACGCGCGCCTATTCGACGGTGCAGGTGAATCCGGAAAAATTTCTGTTGCAACTGCAAACGGCTTACCGGCTGCCGATCAGCGGCTATCACGGAGTGTATTCGCTCGAGGCCGGCGAACTCGATGTGGTGGCAGATTCCATAATCCGCAGCGGTATGAAAGTGGCGGCGGTGGAGGGAGCGGGATTCGGTTTGGGCGGCCTGCTCACGATTGTGCCCGATCTCGGAATTCTCTCTGCGATCACCATGCGCACGATCCAGAAGTTGAGCCTGGTTTACGGTTTCCAGTTCAACACCGACGACGAAATCGCCGAGCTGTGGATTGCCGCAGCCAGCGCGGCCGGCGTGGACGTGAGCCGCGAGTTGCTGGAAAAAGAAGTGGTGAACAAGTTTGTGCCGCGCGTGATTCAGCGCATTGCGGCGCGTGCCAGCACAGAAGTGGTGGAGAAGTGGGCTGGACGCCTGATTCCGCTGACCAGTTCGGCGATCGGTGCGGCGCTGAATTATTGGTTCGTGCGTGCCTGGGGCCAGCGCGCGAAAGCGCATTTCCGCCAGCGCTACGTATTTCTCCGGCAGAGGGCCCGGCAGTCGGGGCTGCTGAACGCGCAAGATCAGCCAAACCTTCCGACCGCGGCGGGACCGGGCGGGGCAATCGTTCCGCTTTGAGTTCAAGGTTCTCCGTGTGAAGAATCTCTTTGTGTAAAAAACAACTATGCCAGTTTTTCAATGTGAGGCTATTCTTTTCGATTTGGATGGAGTTCTTGTGGACTCGACCGGCTCCGTTGACCGGCAATGGCGAGCCTGGGCGCGCGCGCGAAAAATTGATGGAGAAAAAGTGATGGCGATCGCCCACGGCGTGCGCGCCCTCGAAGTGATTCGTGCGGTTGCGCCGCATCTGGATGCGGAGACGGAAGTGCGCAACCTGGAAAGCCGCGAGGCCGACGACCGCGATGGCGTTGTGGTGATGCCGGGCGCCGTGGAACTGGTGCGTGCTCTGCCGGAGGGCCGCTGGGGCGTGGTGACCTCGGGCGGTCGCCATCTGGCGGCGGCGCGATTGCGATTGGCGGGGATTCCGGTGCCGAAAGTGATGGTGACGGCCGACGATGTGGTCAAGGGCAAACCCGATCCTGAGCCTTATGTGAAAGGTGCGCGGGGCCTAGGTTTCGAGCCTAAAGACTGCCTGGTGATTGAAGATGCGCCGGCGGGGATTCAATCTGCGAGGGCTGGCGGAATGAGAGTGATTGGACTGGCGAGCACGTACGCAGCGGCAAAATTATCGGCGGCAGATGCAGTGGTGGAGAAGTTGGCGCAGATTCGGGTCAGCATCGATGGGGTGGGGAAGTTGGCAGTCAGTGTACAGTCGCGGCAGCTTTGAACCTTACCGCAGCCTGTCTTCACCGCAGCCAGTCTTCCAACTCGACGCCGCGGTCGGTTTTCTCGTCGCGGTATTTCACAATCACAGGCGTATACAGCGAAAGATTCCATTCTGCGTGCGCGCCTTTTTTTACCGCGCGCGATCCCGGCACGACGACAGCGCCATCGGGAACTTCAAGCGGCGCTTCCGCGGTTGCGCGATAAAGTTCGCCGCGCACGAGATCATAGAGCGGCGTGGAGCGCGTCAGGATGGTTCCTGCTCCGAGCACGGCTCGCGTCCGCACCAGAGTGCCTTCATACACGCCGCAGTTGCCGCCAACGAGAACGTCATCTTCGATGATCACGGGAGCGGCATTTACCGGTTCGAGCACGCCGCCGATCTGCGCTGCGGCGCTGAGATGCACGCGCTTGCCGATTTGTGCGCAGGAGCCGACGAGCGCGTGGGAATCGATCATGGTGCCTTCGTCGACGTAAGCGCCGACGTTGATGAACATGGGCGGCATGCAGATCACCGAGGGCGCGACGTAGGCTCCCATGCGCACCGACGATCCACCGGGAACGACACGCACGCGGTCGGCTACGGAAAACTGCCGGGCCGGAAAGGTGTCTTTATCGACGAACGACAATCCACCTCCACTCATCTCGGCGAGCTCGCCCAGGCGAAATCCCAGCAGAATGCCATGCTTCACCCAGGTGTGAACCACCCAGCGGCCGTCGATTTTCTCGGCGGCGCGAATTGCGCCCTGCGTAAGCTGATCGCGGAATTCGAGGAAAGTGGATCGGGCTTCAGGATTGCGCTCGACCTCGCCCAGAGCGGCGAGGCGTTCGATAGAAGACTTCAGGGAGGTCATGCGGGGAAAGTATATAAGGAAATGCAGAAGTCAAGTTAGAAGTCAAAAGTCGGAGCAAAAGCCGCTTTTAACTTCTGCATTCTTACTTTTTACTTCTTATTTCACACGCACTTGCACTCGCTGCGAATCAGCACGCCGGTCATGGCGCCGGCCAGTTCGCGCGCTTGCGCCAACGCGGGGTAAGGGCCGTGCCAGCGCGCGCGGTTGACGTCGTGACCCGCGGGGCGTCCCTTGCCTTGGTTGCATTGGCCGCACGATCCGCGATGCACCACGATCTTGTGCGGTCCGGCTGCCCAATTCTCGTAGATATAGAACTCCGCCGCGTCAGCTGCCGGTGCGGCGGGCTTTGTGACGAGACCGGCTTCGGTCGCGACCTTCTGCAGTTTCGATCGGGTATCGCGGCGCATCGGAAGCAGCGGCAGGCGATAAACCTCTTCGATGACGCCCATCATGGCCAGCACTGCTTTCACGGGAAGCGGGCTGGACTCGATAAAGTTCGCTTGCATCAGCGGCAGATACTTGCGATGTAAGGTCCGCGCCGTGGTCCAGTCGTTATCGAGCGCAGCGCGCGTCATGGCCGCCATTTCGTGGGGGATTTCATTGGACGCCACCGAGATGATTCCGACGCCTCCGAGCGCGATCACGGGCAAAGTGATGGCATCGTCGCCGGAGAACACCAGAAATGTTTCGGGCACGGAGTTGATGGCCTCGGCAATCTGCGTCATGTTGCCGCTGGCTTCTTTCACTCCCGCAATGTTAGGAACTTCAGAGAGCCGAGCCAGCGTTGAGGGCTCAATGTTGGCGCCGGTGCGCCCCGGCACGTTGTAAAGGATGATGGGTTTTTCGCCGACCGCCTCGGCGATGGCTTTGAAGTGCCGGTACTGGCCTTCTTGGGTCGGTTTGTTGTAGTAGGGCGAAGCGGTGAGGATGGCGTTCACACCAGGCCGCGCGGCGAGTTCTTTTGCTTTCTCAACCGCGTCGTGCGTGGAATTCGATGTTGCTCCGGCGACGATGGGAACGCGCCCAGCCACGACTTCAATGGTGGTATCGATGACGTGCAGCCACTCATCGTGGGTCAGCGTAGGCGTTTCGCCGGTGGTTCCGCAGGGGACGAGAAAATCGATGCCCGATTCCACCTGCCATGTCACGAAGTTGCGCAGGGAGGCATCATCGATGGAGCCATCCTGATGAAACGGAGTTACGAGTGCGGTGCCACAGCCACGGAGTTGCATAGGATTAAGATAGCGCGAATGCGGGTTGAGGGAAACTCGGGCGTCTTAGCCTAAAAGGGCATCCTTGACGTGAGCGGCGAGAAACTTCTTACAAATGCTGCCACACATTCTTGAAGTCGTAGAATCCCTTCTTGGCTCCGAGCCATTCGGCAGCACGGACTGCACCCTCGGCGAAGCCCTGGCGCGACTTCGCGTCATGACAAAGATAAATCCTGTCGGCGGCGGATTCGAGGATGATCTCGTGCATGCCGACGACATCGCCTTCACGAAAGGAAACGATCTGGATGTCTTCATCTTTGCTTTTGCGGCTGCTGGTCGCTGCATTCCGGCCGCCGGATTCGCGGATCACGCTCTGGATCGCGAGGGCTGTGCCCGAGGGAGCGTCTTGCTTGTGGACGTGATGGCGCTCGAAGATTTGTCCCGAGTATTCGTGCTCGAGCGCGGCGGCTGCGGTGCGCGCCACATCGAGAAAGAGGTTCACGCCGACGGAAAAGTTGGCCGCATAAAGAAAGCCCGTGCCATGGTCTTCTACCAGCGCTCGGATGCGATCCAATTGCGCATACCAGCCGGTTGTGCCGACAACCATGCTCTTTCCGGCGCGGGCGCAGGCTTCGATGTTTTCCACCACGCAGTGCGGCGTAGTGAAGTCGATCACGAGATCGATGTTCTGCAGTTTGTCTGCGGCTAGCGCGGCACGGTCTGTATTTTCGGTGGCGCCGGCGATGCGGAGATCGTGTCCGCGCTGGCGCGCGACCTCGGCTACCAGCGATCCCGTCTTGCCGCGTCCGAGGAGAAGGATATTCATAGTAAAGACTCTAACGCGGAGACCGCCCAGAACCGCTGCTGATCCCGGAGGAAAGCATAACCGCGAAGGCCGCAAAGAAAAGCCGCAAAGCCCGCGAAGAAGAACGGATTCTACCTTTGCGTCTAAGCGAAGACCTCGGGATCGAGCTCCGAGAAAAAAACTCTGTGCAGGCGCTGGATAACGTCGGGCACTTCATCTTCTTCGATCACGAAAGTCAAATTAATTTCCGATGCGCCCTGCGAAATCATGCGAATCTTCTTGTCGGCCAGTTCGCGAAATACCAGGGCAGCGACGCCCGGCTTTTCGCGCAGGTTCTCGCCCACCAGGCAGACGATAGCCTTGCGGCCTTCGTATTTTACATCCGCGAGCTTGGCTAAATCGGCAGCCAACGCAGGAATTGCCTGGTTCGAATCCACAGTGAGCGAAACGCTGACCTCGGAAGTGGAGACTACGTCGACCGAGATTTTATGCCGGTCGAACGCTTCGAAAATCGCGCGCAAAAAACCGTGAGCCAGCAACATGCGCGGCGCGGCAACCTCAATAATGGTGATGCGCTTTTTCGCGGCGATGGCTTTGAAAAGATTGTTGCCCTGGGGCGCGCGGGTAGTGATCTTGGTGCCTTCGCACGAAGGATTTCGCGAATTCAGCACGTAGACGGGAATGTTTTTCTGAATGGCGGGCAGCACGGTGGCCGGATGCAGCACCTTGGCGCCGAAGTAGGCGAGTTCGGCAGCTTCATCGAAGCTGATTACTTTAATGCGGCGCGCGTCGGCACAGATTCTGGGGTCGGTGGTGAGAATTCCATCGACGTCGGTCCAGATTTCGATTTTATCGGCGCCCAGCCCCGCGCCGACGATCGCCGCGGAGAAATCGGAACCGCCTCGTCCGATCGTGGTCGTGATGCCGGCACGATTGGCTCCGATGAAGCCGCCCATGACCGGAACTTTTCCCGCGTTCAGCAGCGGCTGTACCTTGGCTTGCAGCCGCTGGTCCGTTTCTTCATACTGCGGCACCGCCTGCGTGTAGTCGCTGTCGGTGACCAGGACTTCTCGCGAGTCCACGTGCGCGCCATTGAGGCCGAGCGAACTAAACGCCGCAGCGACGATCTTGCTGGAAAGCATTTCACCGAAGGCGGCGACGTGATCGGTAGTTCGCGGAGTGAGTTCGCCGACCGCCGAAATACCGCGCAGCAGTTCGTCGAGCGCCTCGAACTCGACACCCAATTCCGAATGGAATTCGGTGAACAGCGCCGTGCCCAGCAGTTCGCTGGCGGTATTGTAGTGGCGCTCTTGAAGAGAGCGGCAGAGTTTGAGAGCCGCTTTGCGGTCGCCCTCGCCGGCGGCGCGGGCCATGGTGAGCAGCGTGTCCGTGACTTTGGCCATCGCGCTGACCACGACCACGGGTTTTTGTTCCAGTCGGCCTTTAACGACGGCCGCGACGCGCTCGATGGCCCTGGCGTCTTCCACCGAAGTGCCACCGAATTTCATCACGATCATCGGCGTGGATTCCTTGCGGAGAGATTCGCGGAGTCCGGCCATGGCTTCATGGCAGGTAACCTTTAGCTTTAAGCAATTCAGCGTTGAGCACCGCGGCGCCGGCCGCGCCGCGAATCGTATTATGCGACAGAACGGTGAACTTCCAGTCCAGCACGCC
>PMHV01000023.1 GCA_003156805.1 Acidobacteriaceae bacterium
TTCTTCCGCCACATGCAGGAGCTGATCAAGCGCGGCAATGTGTTCATCGCGCAGCCGCCGCTGTATTCGATCAAGAAAGGCAAGTCGCTGCAGTACATCAAGAACGATGACGAATTCGACAAGGTCATGCTCAAGCGCGCGTCCGACGGCCTCGTAGTCCGCTACGGCGAAGGCGCGGCCAAGCTCGAGGGTGCGAACTTGTCGCGGTTCATGACCGTGCTGAAAGAATATTTGGGCTTCTTCGACAAAGTGGATAAGAAGCTGCGCGACGAGCGCGTGACCGAACTGCTTCCCAGGCTCGATTTGGCCAAGCGTTCCGATTTTGAAGGCGAAAAGAAAGACGCGCCCAAGAAGATCGAGCGCCTGGAAAAAGAACTGAAGAAGTTGCAGAAGGAGCGCAACTTCAAGAGCGTTGAGTCGCGCTTCGACGAAGAGCACAATCTGTGGGAAGTGCGTTTCGTGAATTCGCAGGGCGCGGAGCACGTCGTCAACTGGGAACTGGCGTCGAGAGCGGAGTGCCGGCAGTTGATTTCGAAATTCAAACAGATTGAGCCTTATCTGGAGCCGCCGTTCGTTGTCGAAGCGGTAGCCAAGGCCGCGCCCGCCGGCAGCAATGGCGACGAAGCCGAAGACGAAGCTGAAGCCGAGGAAAAAGACAGCCAGAAAACCACCAAGGCCGCGCCCAGACGCAAGTCCGAGGTTGAAACTCTGGAGACCTCGAACCCCCGCGATCTTTTCGAATACGTGAAAAAAGAGGGCAGCCGCGGCTACGACGTGCAGCGCTACAAAGGCCTGGGCGAGATGACCGCTCCGCAACTGTGGGAGACCACGATGGATCCCGAGCGCCGCACCCTGCTTTCCGTGAGGCTCGAAGACATCGCCGAGTGCGAGACCATCTTCACCACGCTAATGGGCGAAGACGTAGACGCCCGCCGCAAGTTCATCGAAGAAAATGCGCTGGACGTGAAGAACCTGGACATTTAGCCGGCCGGAAAAAGCGTACGGCCGAATCAACGATCAGGAGCGAATCAACGGTTTGCGAAGCGTGACCAGCGTGGTTGCCAGCGCCAGCAATGTGATGAGCGAGATGTCGCCCAGCGAGATGGCGCAGTAGACGCACCACACTCCGAGAATGTGCGCCTCGACGTGAGCGAGATACAAAGAGAACGCCAATCCTGCCAGCGCGGCGGCCAGCAGCCAACGCCAGGCGCGTCGCCAGCCGAGCACTCCCATCAAGAGATATCCAGCGATGCCGATGATGGCAACCGGAATTCCTCCGAGCGTCGCGTAGGGACTGTGATTGACGATGCCGCAATCCCAGCCCTCGTTGATGCTGCAAGGCGAGTCGCCTTCGGTGCGATAGTGCTCGCGCAAGGCGAGCGAAGAAGCTGCGATGCCCAGTGCGGCGAGTAGAACCAGAACATACCTCATGCGATTCTCTTTTCTGCGGGAGATTGTTTTCGCGCTCAAGTTCTCAACTGGCAGGATGCGCGACGGCCGCTGCGTCCTGCAACAAGTCGGCGGCCTGCCATTCGCTGCCGTAGTACCACTTGGAAATCCTACCATCGGGCGAGATGACCGCAGTGCTCAGCGAGTGCGTGATCAGTCCGCCTTCTTCGTTGTAGGTCAAACCAAAGAACTCGGCCATTTTCGGCAACTCGGCAGCTGAAGCTACGGCGAACTCCCAGCGTTGGAAGAGAGCGGGATCTTTGCTTGCCGCGCAAGAGAAGCCGTATTCGCGAAGAACTTTGGGCGTGTCGTGGGCAGGATCGAAGCTGATGCTGAGCAAGTGGGGTTTGCCGTAACGGCCTGGATCGGCGCGGAATTGGCGATCGATCTCGGCGAATTCGTGGCTCACACGCGGACAGTAATCGGGAAACGGGCAGCGCGTGTAAATGAAAGTCAGCAGCAGCGGCTGCCCTTGAAATTGATGCAGAGAGATGCGCTTGCCGCTTTGGTTGACGAGCTGGAAATCAGGGACGAGTTCACCAGGAGACGGAGTATGTAGAGCTGCTTTGGGCTGAGGTGCGGGCGCGCTTCCGTGTTGCACGACGGTGACATTCTCCAGCCAGTAATCGTCGCCCTGCACGACGGCGTCGGCCGCGATGGAATCGCCAGGCTGGAGTTGATCCAGCTGGCTCGGCGGTTTGAAGGTGTAACCCATGACCATGGAATCCATAAAGCCGGGGATGGGTTCGTTGTCGATGTTGGCGGTTTTGGTTTGCCGATCGATTGAGACCACTTTTCCCTTCAGGGGATAGCGCTTGGCGGAAGATTGGGAGTTCGCCGCTTCCGGCGGCGTTTTTGCGCGGTTACACGCGGCGCTGAAAGCGAGCAGCAAGCAGACCACAATCAGAACGGCTTCCCGAAAAAAGAAGCTACGTTGGCCGGACATACTTGGTTTCCTGTTCTCTCCGATTTCAATAGTGAAAGCGGTAGCGAAGTTCTACAAATATTTCGCGCGGGTTGTTCCAGTGATATCCGCCGAAGGTGAGGCTATTGTCATACTCGACGCGTCGATTGGCAACGTTGAGCGCAGTTAGCGAGGCGGAGAAGCGCTCGCCGATGTCCTTGCCCAGCGACAGATCGAAGGTGGTGTGCTGCGGCAGATAATTCCCCGGATATGGCGCGCCGGGGAAAGCGTTGCTGAAGCCGGAGCCGTAGTAAACGTTGGTGGAGGCATAGGCGCGCCAGGGGAGAGTAACGTCGCCGCCCAGGTTGAGCGTGTCGCGTTGGTCATGGTCGAGCGGACTGAGTTGGGGAGAAAGCGTGAAATCGGTGAGTCCGCCGACGACGGTACCAGCGCCCTCGGCGATCTGGTTGGAGTAGGCGAGGTGCACCTGTCCGCGGTGGGCGAAGCGCGGAGAACGGAGCGTGAGTTCCCATCCGCGAATCAAGGCTTGGGAAACGGCGATAGGAAAAAAGATGCTGGAAGCGCCGATATTGTTGTGGTCGAGAAAATTGACGACGTTGGTTTGGAAGTTATCGGCGTCGAGGACCCATCCGCGATAAGGGATGGTCACGCCAAATTGATGTTCTTCGTCGCGCTCACCGGGGAGTGTGCCGAATCCGAGGCCTTGCTGTCCCGTGTAGTTGATAAGAGCCGGACCGGAGACAGTTTCGACCGGCGGCGCCTGATAGTAGTGTCCGTAGAAAGCGCGGAATGTCCACCGAAGGCGAGGGATGGTGACGGTGGCGCCGAAACGCGGGCTGATGGCGGATTCGTCGACAGGCAGCGCAGTCGAAGTGACCGCAAAGTTGCCTTCGGAGAAGTGCGTGGGCCGCATGCCGGCGGAGAGTGTCAGCCAGGAAAAAGGTTTGAATTTGTCGTCGATGTAGAAGGTTTCGAGGTTGGCAGTAGGGTGTTCGGTGTCGTTGATGGCCGGGTTTCCGCTGCCGTCGTTGAAGACGGCGCCGAAGAGCTGGTTATCGCTTTGGTAGAAGCTGAGGAATCCAACCTGCAGATCGTTCTTCTTGTAGTTGGCGGCGAGGCTGGCCTGTCCTCCGACGTAAGTGGAGTCGCGGTCTTCCGTTGTGACGATGGGAACGTCGTTGGGATTACTGTCGTAGTCGCCGCGGTTGTAGTGATAGAAGGGCGAAACCGTGGTCATGAGATGCGAGTTGAAAGTGTGCAGCCACGTGAAGAGCAGACCGGCGTCGGCTTCATGTTCGCCATCGCGCAGGCCGATGCTAGGGGAGTACTGACCGCTTCCAGGGTTGTTTTCGATGTCATTGGGGACGGGATCGTACGGAATCTGGAAATAGTCGCGGCGGAGCGAGGTCATCAGGCGAAGCTGGTTGGAGGGATCGACATTGAAGATAAAGGATCCGAAGCCGCCCACGCCGTTGACGGCGTCGTGTACAACCTGGGGAACTGGCGGCTGCAGGGCGAGATCGCTGCGATTGGCATTGACACTGGCGTAGTAGGCGAAGCGTTGGGTGTGGCTGCCTAAGCTAAGGGCGTCATTGGTCTGGTAGAAGTTGCCTGCGCTTAGGACGAGCTCGGCTTCGTTGTTGCGTTCGAAACCGGTGCGTGGAACTACGTTGAAAACACCGTAGGTGCGGTCGCCGAACTCCGCGCCGTAGCTGCCGCGATTGACTTCAACATATTCCAGGTCTTTGGGATCAAACTGCGGCCCGACATTTTGTGCGATTGCAGTGTTGATGACGGGAATGCCATCGAGCAGCCACTGGGTCTGGTGTCCGCCGCGGATGTGCAGCATGTCATGAGTCACATAGGAGCCTGGGACGTAATCCGTGATCATGGCCAGGCTGTTGGAGCGGTCGGCGCCGGGAGTGCGAGCGATGTCAATCTGATCGACAAGCGTGATCGGCGTAGCCGAGTCCGTGGGCGCAACTTCGGGTGCAGCCGAGACCGTGACCTTTGTACTGGCCGTGGCTACTTGCAATTGAAAGTGCACCACCGGCACGGTTCCCGAGATGACCGTGACCTCCTGCGCCGTCTGCGCGAAGCCTTGGCTGGCGACGGTAACGGAATAGTCGCCCAAGGGCACGGCGTTGAGCTGGAATTCGCCGTTGGCGTCGGTGGTGGCGGTCTTGGCCCAGTCCGACGATTTTGCTTTCAGCATCACCATGGCGCCCTGAACGGGGCGGTGCTGCGGGTCGTGCACCACGCCACGGATGCCGCCGTAGATGTTGGCGAAAGCAGCGATGCTGGACAATAGTAAGCCGGCGAACGCGAGCAATTTCTTGCAGCTCATATTGTTCCCAGTTGTGGGTACAGACGGTTTCGGATCAGGAGCGTCGCGGCCACATAGGACGGTCCGCGTGGTTCGGCAGGAGGGCGCGCCAGATAAGCCACTGTCGCACTGAACCGCTCAACCGAACTTTAAGATGAGCATGAGGTTCAGCAGGCGGGAGGAGCGCGAACGGAGCGGATAGAAAAGGCGACAACAGCGGGCGTCGCGGAAGTTGAGCGGATGCCACGAGGCTGAACTTGCAACGCAGCCAATGCCGTCGCGGACGGCCGAGGGTGAGCCCAGCGGTCCGCCGTCACCGCGCCGCGGCAATCGTGGCTGCAGCAATTGCGAGCGTGAAACGAAATCTGCTCCGGATCTGAACCAAGAGAGCCGTGACAATGATGGGCGGTTTTGCGCACGCAGCAGGCATGCGGCGGAGTTGCAATGGCGGCCAGCGCAATCGGAATGAGATTGCCCACGAGCGCGAACAGCAACAGAAATCTGGCTATCAAACGGTGCATGTCAGGCTCAAGATGATCGCAGCTTACCAACTTACAGACGCCTAAAGCAAGAACGACCGGCGCGGTGGCGAGCTTTATGACTTGGTCGAACTGATTCCCGAAGCGTCGTCTGCGCTTCCGGTTTAGAACCTGGGCACGGCGAAACTATCCCGTCATTTTTGTTGCATAGAAGTACGGCTCAGATGGACAAACAGATTGCGTAGAGTTATCTCATGAGTACGTACGCGCCCCCGTTGGTGAAGGCGATGACCAGGTTCATCACGACAAATATCAGGTCGTAATGCCAGCCTGAGTTTTTTTCACCCCAGAACCCGGTGTGCCAGGCGAAGAGCTTCTTGTAGATGGCGCCGAACATGATCACGATGAGACCCAAGGCGGCGAATTGAGTGAGGACTCCGAAGGCTACGCCTAAGCCTCCGGCGATTTCGGCGATGCCGAGAAAAATGGTGAAGGCTTTGCTCATTCCAATACTCTTGGCGCGAGTGGCGGGGGCCTTCAGATGGCCGTAGCCGCTGGTGACAAAAACCAGACCGACCATGAGGCGTAGAAGCAAAATACCGAAGTCGGTGAAGCGGGCGAGTTGAGGGAACATGTCGGTTCTCTTGGATGGTGCGAATTTGATTTTAGGTTGGCGGATACTTGATCTTGCAACCCAGCGAGCCTGCGGTCAGGCCTTGCCTTGAATCTTGGCCCACCACCAGCGCACGCCGACGAACAGGAAACGCCAGTCGTGAAAGAACTCGGGCTCTTTGTGTTCGAAGGCGTGGCCGATGAACTGGAAAATCCATCCCAGAAGGAACAGAGCCAGAGCGTAAATCCACAAGCGGTGCAGGAAGATGCTGCCCAGAAAAACAACCAGCGACACAAGAATGAGCGGAATGCCCAGCGTATGGCACACTCGGTTCACCGGGTGCTGATGGCTGGAGGCGTATTGCGCGATCCACTGCTCGCTGGTGCGTCCTCCGAACATGCGGAAGATGATACAACGAACGGGAACTTCTTCGCCGCGCGGATTCACACGGATGACACGGATTACGCCCGAATCGCAAATCTGCTTAACTGGCAGTCTTCCGGGCCGGTTGAGGTGCGCGCTTGCCGCGTGGTAGCATCCTAAGTTTTGGCAGGTGGTGTCGGGCTGGCCTGTTCCTGTCCTAATTCTCTCCGGGCCGTTTCCTTCCACGCTGCTTAAAGGAGCTTACGCGTGAAAATTTATTCCGGGGAAAACATCCGTAATGTAGCGCTGGTGGGGCACGGGCACGCGGGGAAGACCTCGCTGGTATCGGCCATGCTTTATACCGCGGGGGCAACGCCGCGGCTGGGGCGGGTGGACGACGGCTCTGCCACCACCGACTACGACGAAGAGGAAATTGCGCGCAAGATGTCGATTTCGGCCGGCGCGGCGGTTGTGGAATGGGGCAAAACAAAGATCAATCTTCTGGATACGCCGGGTTTCAGCATGTTCGTCCACGAGGCCAAGATGGTGTTGCCGGTGGTGGACGCGGCAATTGTGGTAGTCGATGGCGTGGCTGGCGTGGAAGTGGTGACGCAGCGGGTCTGGAACGATTGCGAAGAGTACAAAACTCCGCGCTTGATCGTGGTGAACCGCATGGACCGCGACCGGGCGAATGCGGAGCGCGTGCTGGAGTCGTTGATCAATGCGTTTGGCCGCAATGTGATTCCGATTGAGCTGCCCATCGGGACCGAGAAGAATTTAAGCGGTGTGGTCGACCTTGTGCGCATGAAGGCCTACACGTATGAGCTGGGTGGGAACGGCAAGGGGAAAGAGACGGAGATTCCAGCCAACATGAGGGCGCAGGTGCAGGAGGCGCACGAGCAACTGGTGGAACTGGTGGCCGAGGGCGATGACAAGCTGATGGAGGAGTTTTTCGAGAAGGGAACGATTCCAGAAGAAGACTTGATTCCGGCGCTGCATGTCGCGATTCGTGAAGACAAACTCTTTCCCGTGATCTTTGCTTCAGGGCTGGGCAACATTGGCGCGGATCGCGTGATGGATTTTATCGTGGACTACACGCCGGCGCCTTCGGAGCACGAGTGGGTGCAGGGCGAGGCCGCGGCCTCCGGGAACGGCGACGCCCCCAAGCGGCATGAAACCGACGCGGAGCCGGTATCGCTGTATGTATTCAAGACCGTATCCGACGCGTTTACGGGGCGGATCTCCTATTTCAAAGTTTTTTCCGGCGTGCTGAAAAACGATGCTACGGTGCAGAACTTCAGCCGCAGCTCGGTGGAAAAGTTGGCGCACATCTCCACCATGCAAGGCAAGACGGCCGTGCCAGTCCCCGAGCTGCACGCGGGCGACATTGGAGCGGTTGCGAAATTGAAAGATGCTTTCACCGGCGACACTCTGGGAGATAAGTCCGCGCCGATTCAATATCCGCGGGTCAAGTTGCCGGAGCCGGCGATCACGTTTGCCATTGAGCCGAAAAGCCGCGCCGACGAAGACAAGCTGGGGCCGGGTCTCCACAAGCTGATGGAAGAGGATGCGATGCTGCGCTTCTTTCGCGATCCGCAGACGCAGGAGTTTCTGATTGCGGGCACGGGACAGCAGCATATTGAAGTCGTGGTGGCGAAGCTGAAGAAGCGCTATCACACGGAAGTGATTTTGAAAGCGCCCAAGGTGCCCTACCGCGAAACGATTCGCGGCAAGGCCGACGTGCAGGGGCGGCACAAGAAGCAGACTGGCGGACACGGCCAGTACGGCGATTGCAAAATCAAGATGGAGCCGATGGCGAGGGGCGGACAGTTTGAGTTTGTGAATGATATTTTTGGCGGGGCCATCCCCAAGAATTACATTCCCGCGATCGAAAAGGGAATCAAGGATGCGGCGGGACGTGGATATCTGGCGGGATTTCCGGTGGTGGATTTTCGAGTGATTCTGTATGACGGGTCGTACCACGACGTGGATTCGAACGATATGTCGTTCCAGATGGCGGGGCGCATCGCCTTCAGAAAGGCCATGGAACAGGCCAAGCCCACGATTCTGGAGCCGGTGATGTCGGTCGAGATCACGGTGCCCGACGACTTCGCGGGCTCGATCATGGGCGATCTGAACAGCCGGCGCGGACGCATCCAGGGTATGGACAACAAGGCTGGCAACACCGTAGTGAAAGCCGAAGTGCCCATGGCCGAGATGCTGACCTACGGCGTGGACTTGACCTCAATGACCCAGGGCCGCGGCAGCTTCAACATGGAAATGCACCACTATGACGTGGTCCCGGGACAACTGCAGGAAAAGATTATCGAGAAGGCCAAGGCGGAACGGGGTGAGGTGACGGAAGAGGAAGAGTGAGTGGGTTATTCGATGGATCATCATTCGGTCAAAGTCCACTATTTCGATGCTTCTGCGCTTGTGAAACTCGTCGCGGACGATGTCGACGAAGAACCAGGTAGGGATGTCCTAAGAGGATATTTTGGAATATGCGCATCTCGGTACACGACTTCATTCTGCATTGCGGAAGCTTTCGGAGCATTCAAACGCAAATTCCAACGGAAGAAGATTTCCCAGGAGCAATATATCGACTACGTGAGGAATTTAATTCGTGTAACTGTAAACCACTTCAAGGTCAATGAGGTGTCCTTTCTGGGCCGTGACGTTGTTGCTAAGGCCGAAGGTCTTGTGGCGAAGTACAAGATCGACCTCATCGACTGCTTTCAAATAGTGACCATCACGCAAGGGGAGTTTAGTTTCCTTGTGGGACCTTCCCGGTCAATACTCATAACAGCGGATCGTGAATTAGCCGTCGCGGCCCGCGCGGAGTGCGCGCGGGTTTGGGAATGCACGAGTGAATCCGCGCCAGTTTAGAGATCGCGAAAGACGCTCATGCAGTTTTCATCCCCTGCGCCTTCGCCAGCTTCGCCTGCCGCTCGTCAAACGTCCAGAAACGTTCAGCTTTGAGTTCCAGCGCACAGGCGACGTGCAGCGTGTCGAGCGTGCGCATGCCAAATTTTGGGGCATAGCGGCGGCCCAAGTCGGCGCAAAGCTCGAAAGCGTTCTCCGGCATTGCCGTCTCAAGCCATAAGCCATCGGCCCGGTCGCGCTTCAACGTGTCGAAGACGGTGTCTGCCTCAGCCTGGGAAATCTTGCGATAAAAAACCTGTTTGGCGATGGCATGGGAACATTCCGCAGAGAGAAGAGGGGTAAACCAGACACGGGGCTTCTCCTTCATGCGCTCTACTGCGGCCGCAGAATGAGCGTCTCGCACGTAGAGCGACGCCAGAAAACTGGTATCGACGTAGACAGTCAGAAACGGCCTCTGTCCCTTATCAGGTCATCCACGACAGTCAAAACGCGGTCGCCAAATATTGTCTTGGCGCGGGCCTCGAAATCGGGCCACTTCGCTGGTTTTTCTTCCGCCTTTTCGGGAACAATGCGGGCGATTACCTTATCGCGTTCTCGCAGTTCGACCGTCGTTCCCGCGCGCAGCCAAGCTTTCAAACGGCGCGTCTCTCGAAGCTGTCTCATGTTAACCGATGGCATGCTACAATGTGACACATAATGTGTCACATTGTCAAATGATTTAATCCCTTTAGGATTTTCCCCATTGGAGGGCCTGAGCTGCCTGTCTCGCGCACTGTTTCTCACTCACTTCGTGGTAACATCCGGCGAGTGGCTACCGCCAGAAACAATCCCAACCTGCATTACAGTCCCGACCGGCTGGTCTCGGCCGCTCCGGTCGAGGACGATTCGTCATTTGAGCTGAAGCTGCGGCCGCAGCGGCTGGGCGAGTTCATCGGACAGGCCAAAGTCAAAGAGAATCTCGCAGTCGCAATCGAGGCGGCGCGGTCGCGCGGCGAGGCCATGGACCACGTTCTGCTCTACGGGCCTCCGGGGCTGGGCAAGACAACGCTGGCCAACATTATTGCCAACGAACTGGGCGTGCATTTTCAGCCGACGGCAGCGCCGCTGCTGCAGATCAAGGGCGATCTGACGGCGATCGTCACCAACCTGCAAGACAAGCAAGTGCTCTTCATCGACGAAATCCACCGGCTGCAACCGGTTTTGGAAGAGCTGCTGTATTCCGCGCTGGAAGATTACAAACTCGACATTATCATCGGGCAGGGGCCATCGGCGCGCACGCACACGCTGGAAGTCAAGCCGTTCACCTTCGTCGGCGCTACTACGCGCGCGGGATTGCTTTCCGCGCCCCTGCGCTCGCGGTTCGGGATTGTACTGCGGCTGGAGTTCTATGCCCCGGAAGATTTGCTCGTGATTGTGGAGCGATCCGCCGAAATTCTGGCTGTTGCCATCGACAAGCCGGGCGCTACAGAAATTGCCGGCCGTTCGCGTGGAACCCCGCGAATCGCCAATCGTCTGCTGCGGCGGGTGCGCGACTACGCCCAGGTGCGCGGCGCAGGCAAAATTGATCAGCCTACCGCACAGGCGGCGCTGCAGATGCTGGAAGTGGACAAATACGGTTTCGATGAAGTGGACCGTCGGCTGCTGCTGACCATCATCGAAAAATACCAAGGTGGTCCTGTAGGCTTGAACACGCTGGCGGCTGTGCTGGCCGAGGAACCCGACGCAATCGAAGAAATCTACGAACCCTTCCTCATGCAGATTGGATTCTTGAACCGTACTCCGCGTGGCCGCGTCGCCACCCAGTTGGCATACGAGCATTTCGGAATTACTCCGAGTCGAAGACAGAGTTCTCTGTTTTAGGCTCCGAACTGTTGCGGACTGAACCTTTCCCAGCTCTAGCCCAGTTCCGGCAATCGTTACAAAGTTCTTTTTTTTGTCTGTCTGGCCCCGTGCATGGTGTATCGTACCCAATTCCCTGTGAGGGGCGGGGAGCCACGAGGTTGCTTTGCGATTGAGACGGGTCGCGGCTCTTCCATCAAGAAGATTCGTACGGCTTTTGATCACTGCCGCTCTGGCCGGAGCGGTGCAGTGTGTCTCGGCGATACCCACGCCGCAGACCGGAGTTCCGGCGCAGAATTCTTCCCCCCCGGCCCAGTTGCCGAAACCAGTCACCAGAAATCCGCAAGTACAGCCCGCGCCAAGGCCGACCCTGGCGCCACCGGCCCTCACCATTCCGCGCCTCACCCATGCCCCGGCGCTGGAAGACTTTCTCGGCATGAAGCCAACCGGAGAAGCGGCCCTGCAGATGGCAAAAGTTACAGGCTTCATGCAGCGCAACCCGCATGATGGCGAGCCGGTCACGGAGCCGACGGAAGCTTTTCTAGGGTATGACCAAAAAAATCTCTATGTAGTGTTCATCTGCTTCGACAATCCCAGGTTGGTGCGCGGGCGCATGTCGGTAAGGGAGGACATCGGCGACGACGACCAGGTTGAGATCATCCTCGACACATTTCACGATCGCCGCCGGGCCTATGCCTTCCAGACCACGCCTCTCGGCGTGCAGTGGGATGCGATCTATACCGAGGCCTCACGCGGCGAGACCGGCAGTAACTGGGATACTTCGTTCGATACGGTCTGGGATTCGCGGGGCAAGCTGACCAGCCGCGGGTACGTGGTGTGGATGGCGATCCCTTTCAAAAGCCTGCGCTTTCCGGCCACGAAGCAGCAGGAGTGGGGCATCATTTTGTATCGGGGCATTGTGCGCAAGAACGAAGATTCGTTCTGGCCCTATATTTCCCGCAAGGTGCAAGGACGGCTTGGGCAGGCGGCGACTCTTTCCGGACTGGAGGGAATTTCGCCGGGGCGCGATATCGAGCTGATTCCTTATGGCATCCTGCGCGGGTTCCGAGGGCTGGACACGCGCGACCCCGACAATCCGTATTTTCAGAATGCGGCGGTGCAGGGCCAGACCGGCATGGACGCGAAATTCGTTATCCACGATCACTTTGTCCTGGATATGACCGCCAATCCGGACTTCAGCCAGGTCGAGTCCGAAGATCCGCAGATCACGGTGAATCAGCGCTTCGAGGTTTATTTTCCGGAAAAGCGCCCGTTCTTTCTGGAGAACGAAGATTATTTCCGCACCCCCCTGGATTTGTTCTTCACCCGTAATATTCAAGATCCTTCGGCGGGAATCCGGTTGACTGGGAAGGAAGGTCCGTATTCCGTGGGGCTGATGGCCAGCGATGATCGGGCCCCGGGACTGGCGATTCCAAACTACTGTCTCAGTTCCTCTCTCGATCCCGATTGTTTGGACGATCTTTACGGCATTCGCTCGTATTTCACGATTGCGCGCCTGAGCCGCGACATTTTCAAGCAGTCGAGCATAGGCGCGATTTACACCGACTGGGAATGTCCGGCGACCGGCGAATACAACCGCGTTGGGGGAGGCGACGCGTGGCTGAAGCTCAATGCCAATTGGACGCTGCAAGGCCAAGCGGTTACAAGTTCGAGCCATCTGCTGGGGCTGAATGCCGCCAACCTGTTTTCCACTTGTGAGGCCAATCAGTTTCCCTTCAGCTCGGGCAATGCAGGCAACGGTAGCTACTACGCCGGCCCGGCCGACAAAGTCGAAGCCGTGCGCAACGGGCTACACTTCAACTACGACGGCACTTACCAGGACGTCAGTCCGGGCTTCGTCACCGTGCCAGGATTCGTGAACCGCGTCGACATTCGCGGACTCTACAACACGGTCTACTATCGCTTCCGCCCCAAGAAGGGCTGGATTTTAAGCTGGGGCCCTTCGCTGATCCAGCGCTACGTATTCGATCACGAAGGCAATCGGTTGGATACGTATTATGACCCCTATCTAAGAATTGAAGGACGCGGACAGACCCACATTTGGCTGGATCCCTATGAAGAGTTGCGGGAGCGGCTAAGACCTCAGGATTTTTTGTTTCTTGGTTTGTCCGAAAGCCAAAAGCAGGACTACCACGAACACCTCAGCGAAGCTCGTTTCTATACCGGCTACCTTCGAAAGGTTACCCTGGGGGCGACCTACTCCTGGGGAGACGGTGTGAACTTCGTGCCCGCGGCGAACGCACTGCCGCAGTCTCTTCTGTCGCGGTCGGATACGGCCACTGCATCCCTGACGTTTCGTCCAGTCAAGCCCTTGAAAATTGAAAACACCTACCTGTTTGAGCGCTTGCGAGCGACAGAGAACGAATATCTTCTCACCCTCGCGCAGATCTCGCAGATGCCCGGCGTCCGCATCGGACAAGGCATCTTCAACGACCACATCGTGCGCAGCAAGTGGAACTGGCAGTTCACTCCACAACTTTCGTTGCGTTTGATTCTGCAATATAACTCTCTGCTGGCGAATACGCCGGGCAACTCCATTTACCCGTACACCTACTTACCGACGGAAAAGCAATTCAACGCCGATTTCCTGATGACATACCTCGTGCATCCAGGGACGGCGATCTATATCGGTTACAACAGCGATCTGCAAAACCTGAATCATGAACTGGAACAAGATCCGGCTGGATTGGCGGGTTTGTACACCGCAAAGGGGTTCATGAACGATAGCAGGCAGTTTTTCGTGAAAGTGTCGTATCAGTTTAGGTTTTAGATGCGCTGGCGCCGGTCGTCCACGATCAACCGCTAGTGGAGTGCGTCGAAAATAGAAACAGAAATAGAAACAATGGACCTGCCAGTCGACAGCGATCGCTGATTCACTGATGGCGAAGGGTTTCGGGCCGCGATTCCTGGAATTCACAGACCCTTGTGACATCTGACCTTGCGGGCCAAACCGGAATCGGCAGAACATCGTCAAGGCGGAGGCAGTACGATTCACTCCTCCGGCACCGGAGCTAAGTGCTTTGTTGTCAAGATTTTGCCCGTAAGCTATTGGAAATAGAGATCAAATACGCTGAATGCGCATTTGCAATCGCGGAAACCCGCATGTTTATTGACGAATCGCGAAACGGGGGGAGGGGGGGTACCATTCAAAACTAGTTCTCAGACCACCGGCAAAGCCGGCCCTGCCAATATTTTTCAGGCGGATTTTCACAGGCGCTACCGGATCTGTACTAAGTCCCCGGCAGCGGCGTTGACGGCTCCGGGCGCAGCCTGTTGCGGAGCGCGCCACGAGTCGAAGATCGAAACTTGGTGCACACACGAAACCGTGCAATGCGGCGCGCAGGATTTCTCGGTGAGGTATTCGCGGCGCAGATCGTCGCGCGTGTAGGTTTCGAGCGGCACTCCCGGATAGCCCCGCTGCTGCGAGCAATAGTGCACCAGCCCGTCTTCGCAGATGTAGAGATAGCGTGCGCCGGCGCGGCAGCGCCAGTCGTTGGGCAGGCCTTCCGCGATGTTGTCCTGAAAGGCGTTGATGCGGGTGAAGCTGCGCTTCTCCATCGACTTCATCTCGTGGTAGATGCGGCGCTCCTCGTCGTTGAGCGGCTGCACCTGTCCGCTGCCGTCGTGAATGATGCCGATGGTCGAACTGAAACCGAGCTCGACCGCGCGCTTGCCGATGGTGAGCGCGTCCTGCGGATGGCGAATGCCGCTGCCCACCACGGAATTGATGTTCACATGGAAATCGGCATGTTCGGCCAGAAGTTCGAGCTTGCGGTCGAGAACTTTCAGGCTCTTCTTCGAGACATCGTCGGGATTGACGTTATCGATGGAAATCTGCAGCCACTCGAGACCGGCGCGGTTGAGGCGCTGAATGCGTTCCGCCACCAGCAGATATCCGTTGGTGATAAGGCCGGCGATCATGCCGTTCGAGCGAATGCGGCCGATCACATCGTCGAGTTCGGGATGCAGCAGCGGCTCGCCCCCTGAAATCGTGACCACCGCCGTGCCCAGCGCGCCCAGTTTGTCGATGCGGCGGAACATTTCTTCGGTCGGGACGGGCTTCGAGAAATCGTCGAACTCGTTGCAGTACGTGCAACTCAGATTGCAGCGGCGAATCGGAATGATGTGCGCCAGCAGCGGATGTTCGGTCGACGCCAGCGCCCGCGCAGCCATGGATGCCCCGCGCAGATTGCGATGCAGGGCTTTGGCGCGCCGGCGCAAGGTTGTGACAGTCGATGACATAGGTTGACTAGTATCTTAATTACAACACGGATGCGGGATAAGTGCAGGCCTGGCAACAGCGTTCGGCAAATTTGGCAGGGCGAATGGCACAAATGGGGCAGTACGCTAGGTTGCAAATTTGCTTGAAAAGTCGTCTCGCAGCGAGCATAATTTGCCGCCGAGGAGGTATTAAGCATGTTTAAAGCTTGGGGTATCTCTCTCGTCCTCGGCTTGGTCGCAATGAACGCCAGCGACAAGTCGCAACCCGACTGGGCGCTGAATGCGACCACCATCGAAGCCTGCAGTTGCCCGATGTTCTGTCAATGCTACTTCAACACCAAACCTGCCGCCCATCACGAACACGGCACGGCAGTCCACTATTGCCAATTCAACAACGCCTACAAGGTGAACCACGGACACTATGGCACGGTCAATCTTGACGGCGCCAAGTTCTGGATCACCGGCGACCTGGGCTCGGATTTTTCGCAGGGAAAAACCGAGTGGGCTCTGGTTACCTTTGATAAGGCCATGACAAAGGAACAACAGAGCGCGCTGGGCGCGATCCTGCCCAATGTCTTCCCCGTGAAATGGAACTCGTTCCAGACCGCGGTGGGGAACATTGACACCTGGCAATTCAACAAAGATGAAGCGCACGCCACGATTGACGGCGGCAAAACCGCCGAAGTGAAGTTGCACCGCTTTCCCGGAAATACCGACGACCCGGTCGTGATCCACAACCTGAAATACTGGGGAACGCCCCGGAACGACGGTTTCATAATGATGCCGAACGATCTCGAGGCCTATAAGACTGGGCCGAAAGCATTCGAACACCAAGGAACCAACGGGTTCATGCTCACTCTCGATATGGCTTCGACTGATGTAAAACAATAAAATTTGCGGACGCTCGCAAAGACCTGGCCGGAGGATCGTGGGATCCTTCGGCCTTTTGTTGTCCGACCGGCCCGTTTTTGCAGAAACTTTACGTCACTCTTTTATCCCTGAAGTAGTTCATATCCCGCTTCGCGCAGCAAGTCGACAGCTCGGTCTATGTGCTCTTTCGAGATGAGAACGTAGTCCGTGTCGTAGGTGGAAATGGCAAAGATGGGGACGCCGTTGTTCGACAGCGGCTCGATGAACGAAAGCAGCACTCCGGTTTGCGAGAAGGGAAACGGGCCTTCGAGCTTGAGGCAGATCCAGCGCAGGCCGGCATCGACATCTTCTGGAATGTTATCGGCGGGGCAGACGATGGAAAGTTCATCGGCGGTGCGGGTGATGGAAGTGAAATCGCCTTTCGTGGCCCACTCAGGCACGAGAGCCTCCGGAGCAAGGCGCACGACGGCGAAGAGTCCGGGCAGCAGTCGAAACTTGAGCTTACGAGGCGTGGTTCGCACGGTTGTGGCTAGTCCTCTACCGCTCTACGGACCGCCGCTCTTGCCAGCAGGCGCGTGGAATCCAGCGTTGGCAGCGGCGAAGACTCAGGCGCAACCAGCAGCGGGATTTCGGTGCAGCCGAGCACAACCGCCTCGCAACCCTCATCCTGAAACGACCGGATTACTTCCACGTGATACGCCAGCGAGCGCGGCAGGAACTGAGCGTTCACCAGTTCGTCCATGATGATCTGGTCGATACGTGCGCGCTGCTCAGCTCCGGGAATGCGGTGCTCAATGCCTGCGGCTTTCAGCGATTCGCGGTAAACCGGACCTTCCATCAGGTAACGCGTGCCCAGCACGCCGAGGCGCTTGAACTGGCGGCGCTGCGCCTCTTTCGCAACTTCTCTCGCAATGTGCAGCCAGGGACGCGGCGAGCGGTGCTCCACCAAATCGAAAGCTTGATGGATCGTATTATCTGGACAAATGAGAAAATCCGCTCCGGCGCGAGCCAGCTTTTCCGCGGAAGAGAGCACGAGTTCAGCCACGCCCGGCCAATCGCCAGCACGAACGTGCCGCATGTATTTCGCCAGCGAATGCGAGTGCAGCGAGATTTGAGGATGATCGTGCGGGCCGAGCAGTGCCGCACCTTCGAGTG
Organism: Acidobacteriaceae bacterium; assembly: GCA_003156805.1. Taxonomy (GTDB): domain Bacteria; phylum Acidobacteriota; class Terriglobia; order Terriglobales; family Acidobacteriaceae; genus Sulfotelmatobacter. Next base: position 17,148 of record PMHV01000023.1, read on the forward strand.
AGATGGTGCGGTAGCAGAGCGCCGCGCCTTCGGTGCTGCAAGCGACGATGCCGATGTGTTGAGACACAGTTGCCGATCCGGAGACAAAATTCCGTACCTAGCCGGCTTGGCGCCGCAGGGCTTCCGCGGGCAGAAGCGAATTCATGGAACCCGAGCGGAAGCCTTCCAGATCAAGGGTCACGAACTGAAAGCCGAGCGCTTTGAAGATGCGAGTGAACTCGGCGGCCATGGCCGGGTTAAGGGCGTGCGCCAGTTCGTCGCCGGCAATTTCGATACGCACGGTCTCTCCGTGGTGGCGCACGCGCAACTGGCGGAATCCCAGCGCACGAAGCGCGTCTTCGCCTTTTTCCACCACCTCCAGGGCTTCGCGCGTCACCGGCCGTCCGTATTCGATGCGAGAGGAAAGGCAGGCGGACGCGGGTTTGTCCCAGACGCGCAAGCCGGAGCGGCGGGCCAGTTCGCGAATTTCTTTCTTGCCAAGTCCGGCTGCGAGCAGCGGAGCCGCTACATGGTGGTTGCGGGCAGCCTGCTGGCCGGGGCGGAAGTCGCCCTGGTCGTCGACGTTCACGCCGTAAGCGATGGAGGCGAAGCCGCGCCGCGAGCGAAGATTTTCCATCGCGGTAAAAAGCTCATCCTTGCAATGGAAACAGCGCTGGCCGTCATTGCGCACATAGTCGGCGCGATCCAGTTCCGCGGTCGATATCACTTCGAGAGGAATGGATTGCTCGCCGGCGAAGGCAACCGCATCCGCGAGATGAGTGCGTGCCAGGCTGGGAGAGTCGGCGATGACGGCGAGCATGTCCGTTCCCAGCGCCCGATGCGCTGCCCACGCCAGAAAAGCGGAGTCCACGCCCCCGGAGTAAGCCACGAGAACGCGCCGCGAGGCATGCAGCAGTTCGGTGAGAACCGACATCTTGGCGTCGAGAGCGTCTTCCACGGCCATGTTTCATTGTAAAACGAATCTGGACAAAGTCCTCGATCGGGACGTCGAAAATCATCGCCGTTAGTAGCCTCTTGATTCCGCGCGGGAGTGCCAGAGACAGAGGGCATGCGGCGGAGGCAACGGTAACTGGGGTTGTTCCGCGATCCGAGCGTTGCCTTCTAGTAAAGGCGCTCCTGCTTGCGCAAATCGCCGAACGATCCAATGTTTGCGAGGGTAAAGTTGAAGCGAAAGAGATTTTCGTTGCGGACGTTGGCGATGTCGTAGCGGCGGTATTCCATGGTCATGCCACAGCAGTCCCAGTTGTAGGTGGTCTGAGCGCTGGCGAACTGCAAAAGGCCGCTGACCGAGTCGAAGCCAAAGCTGCTGGCGCCGCTGAAGCCCCGTCTGCTGGAACGGCCGTATCCCAGGGCGGCGCGAAACTGGTTGAAGCGCAGACTTGCAGTGGATGGAGTGGGCAAGGAAAACAGAATGGCATCGCCGCCGCTAATGGTGACCGGGCCGATGTGGTAGTTGGCCAGCAGAGTGCTCGCGTTGGCGCGGCCTTGCTGGAAGTCGTAGTCCAGATCCCACTCTGTATCGGTGTGCGAGCTGGTTTCCACGCGCAAGCGGGAAACCAGCGGCGAAAGATGGCGGGGTTGGGTGGCGAAAGCGATTCCGGTGAGGTCGACGGTGCTGGTGAACACGTTACGCTCTCCGGCCACCAGCGCACCGCCAAAAGTAGGGTCGAGAAAATATTTCTGGGCCAGCTCCCAGGTCACGATTTCGCTTACTTGCGGCGCGGGCCGGCATTGAGAATTCGCCAGAGTGCTGGTGTGCTGCCACGGCACTGTGGATTCGGAGGCGGAGCCGCCCACCATCAGGTTGGGCATGGCCGCTCCGCAATCTTCCGTTTTCGCCGCGGTGCGCTTGGCGTAGAGGCGGGTGATGAAGCCATATTCCACCTCGTGTGTGTCGGTGAGGATGTCGCGCTCATCGAACTTTGGGATGTTGGCGAAGTTGTTGACGCCAGTGACGAAACGGTAAACTGCCTGCGGCTCAACGACGTGCTTCCACTTACGTCCCAGGAATTCCTTGTCGAAGACCCGCTCTAAGGCGGGCGGCCGCATCTCGACGGACATCTCCATGGCTTGGCGGTTGACCGGATCGCTCACCGCCAGGATGGCGCCGCTGGGCGACGGACGCTCCGTGTAGTAAGTTTCGTGCAACGAAAGTTCGGGACGGATCGACCATCCGCCAAACAGCAAGGGAAGAGAAATCTCCGGAGCCAGATCGAATCGCCCCAGCAGGTTGTCGGTGCTGAATCCGGGTTCGCCTGGCTCACTGGCCTCGCTGCGCGTAAGGCCGGCGGCCGAGGCGTCAAAGGACCAGTAGAATGGCGAGCGGCTCAAGCGGTGATCGACGCTGGAGAAATCAAGGCTGGGTACGTGGGAGATAGCGATGACCTGCTGTGCGGTCGTGGTAGTTATTCCCTGGGCTGAGGTCGTGCTATTCAGTCCGAAGTTCTGGTAGCGCTCGGCAAAACCGTTGAGGTTGAATCCGTCGTCGGATTTCGAAAGAAACGCCTGCGACTTGACTTCGGAATAAACCGCTTGGCTGAAGACCTCGTCGAAAGCCAGGCGGAGGAGAAAAGAACTCAAGTAATCGATGTTGGCAACGCCGCGGAATCCGTCGCCCACCATGCCAACGGCATTCAAGCGGGCGTTTTCGCCGCCCTCCTTGAGAGGCGGGTAACCGATTCCGCGATCGATGACTCCGAAGTAGTTCAGGTCGACAAAAGAAGTCTCGCTGGGGCGTGCGCGAAATTCGCCGCGCTGCGACCATCCCCGCAAGGAAAAATACTCGGCGCCCACGGTGGCATCCATCTGGCGATCAATGGCCCAGTAATAAGCCTCGCCGATGACATTGCCTTTTACCGATGAGCGCCCGATGGAGGGCATGAGAAACCCGGACTGGCGGGCATCGCGCTCCACGGGATGGGTGGCGAAAGGGAAGTAGAGAATCGGGAGTCCGTGCAGCACAAAAGTGCTGTGATAGATTTTGGCGTTGCCGCCCACATCAATCACCACTTTGCGTGCGTTGAACAGCCATTTGGGATGAGGCATTTCGCAGCTGGTGACGGTTCCGTCGTAGACCATGTAGTGGTCGGGCGAGGTTTTTTCGACCACTTTGCCGGTGAAGGCGAAGGGCGCGGTCGAAGTCAGGATGACTCTGGTTCCACGAAAGCGAAGGCCGGTGGTGCCCGTGACATCGAAGAAGCGGCCGGTCTCGAGCGTGAAGTTATAGGCGCCGTGCGAGGCGCGAATGTGATCGTCGTTGGGGCCGCCATCGAGCGCGAAGTGGCCGTCAGCCGTGGTCTCGCCCGTATCCGAGTTATAGGTGGCTTCATCGGCGCGCAGGATGTAAGTCTCGTAGTGAATCTCGGCCGCGCCATGCAGCTTGTAAATCGCTCCATTTTTTTCCTGCGTGATGGCGCAGACCACCGTGGGGTACTCGGCGTGCGGATCGGCTTGCGTGGGGCAGGCCGAGTTGGACGCGGGCTGGCCCGATTCCGTCTTCTGCCGCAAAGCCGGCACGGATGACGATGGCAACTGGCTGGTTACTAAGGTTGGGGCGAGAAGTAAGTGACAAAGCCACGCCGCCGTGATAAGGAATCTGTTGCGAAGGGTCATCGAAGGACGATCATCGGCCGAAAATCATCGGATGCTCACGCCTGCCTGGCTGCAGTTGTCGTGAACTTAGCACGGCGCTGCCCCGGGAGGCAAAGAGGCCTGCAAGCTGAGATTCCGGTGTCAGTCGTTCCGGTTGGCCGTTTCGCGCTGAATTTTGGCGCTCTCGCAAGATTGTGATTCATGGCCTGTTTGATCTGCGGTGACATCTGCAAGTGTTCCATTGAGGTTCGCGCCGCGGGCTCGCCGCGGTGGCTGCCGGACCCCGAGGCATTTTCCTCGGCGGCGCTGGGGTGCACAGGGCTGGAGCGCGCAGCGCCGGAATGCGCGGTAGCGGAGCTGGGTTTAGTCACCAACCCGGAATCTGTGGCCTTGAGCGAGCCACGCTTCGTGGCGAACCCGGAGATAGCGGCGCCGACTCGCTCAGCCGCTGGTGTGACTATAGAAGCATCTGGGCTCGCTGCGTCGGAGCGTGCGGACTCCGCAGGGCCGGTCGCGGAGGGTCGAGATCAAGTTGGCAGTGAGGTGTCTGCAAACGCGCCGCCGGACTCTTCGGTTTGGCGACATGAAGTCGCCGACCGGCTTCATCGTTACCATGCCCGGCGTAAACCGCGTCCGCCGAGGTATCCTTCGCTGCGGTTGCGTTTCGAGAACGAGGAGTCGATTCGGAACGCTGGTGGAAGCGCTGCCGCGGCTTCAGGAGCGATGGCGATTTCGGCCGTGGCCTCGCGCCACGCCGTTGCCGTTGCTCTGGATAGTCTCACCGAGAGCGGCGACAATTCTACGGGCACAGGAGTGATCGATCCGGGGTGGATCGCCGAGCCAGAGGCCACATTCTCAACAGCGAGTGCGGACGCAGCCGCTGCGCCGTTCGGCTCCCGCGAACCAGCCCGGCATTTCGGTCCATCGGCCGGGCAGACGACGGCGCAGACGACAGCCAAGATTATCGAGTTCCCGCGATCGTCGCCCGCGCTTCCACCTCCGCTCGACGAGCTTGCCGAACCAGTGATCGCCCGTCCGCGCATTTTGGAGGTGGCGGAAGTAGCCGCGCCTCCGCCGGCTCTGGGTGGAATTACGATTGAAGCCGCCACGCTGCAAGCGGTTGAGAAGCGCCCCGGCATCGATGTTCCGTTGCAGAGCGCTCCGCTGGCGCGACGCGTTCTGGCCGCTCTCATCGATGGCGCCCTTGTGGTGGCGGCAGTTGTTCTTTTCGGCTTTATCTTTTGGAAGGTTGCTGCCGTCCCCTTGCCCAAGTTGCAGATATGGGCGCTGGCTGCCGGCCTGGTGAGCCTGCTCTGGGCGGGATATCAATACCTGCTGGTTGTGTACTCCGCCGCTACACCAGGCCTTCGCCTGGCACGGCTGGAGTTGGCGCGCTTCGATGGCAGTCCTGCCGGCCGCGGGCTGCGCCGCTGGCGCGTGCTGGCTTCGTTTCTTTCTGCGGTTTCGATCGGCATGGGATATGCCTGGGTCTTCCTCGACGAAGACGCTCTGTGCTGGCACGACCGCATCACCCACACCTACCTTGCTCCCAAACGCCGCGAACCGGCAGGCGCAGACGGGTCGGGCAGCACAACCCGCGCCTGATTCGTTTTCTTCCTCCTGTGCTATCTTCAAAAGGCTTATTCTTTTGATGCAGGTCTTCGGGATTCGCTCCTCAGGCATTCATTGAAGCATGGCTACATCCCTTGAAGGTTCCAAACCGGCGGTAAAGGTTTTCGTCGCCACCACGGTGATGTTGACCTTCATTTCTTTTTGGCGCGCTTCCGCCATTGTTCTCGCCGATCTGGCTTCTTCCGCCTACTACGCCGGCGGCGACGCCGAGAAGGTTATCGGTAAGAGCGCTCCCTGGTTCATCCTGGCGGTGATGTTGTTCAGCTATTGCGTGCGCGCGCTCTACATCGAGTCCAGCGCCATGTTCGTGCGCGGCGGCGTTTACCGCGTCGTGAAGGAAGCCATGGGCGGCGGACTGGCCAAGTTTTCGGTTTCTGCCCTGCTGTTCGATTACGTGCTCACGGGCCCCATCAGTGCGGTTTCCGCGGGGCAGTATCTCTCGGGTTTCATCAAAGACATGGGGCAGTATTTGCACCATCCTCTTCGCTTCGACGACAACACGTTCTCCGCCCTTTTCGCCGTTCTGGTGGTCGCTTATTTCTGGTGGAAGAATATTCAGGGCATTCACGAGTCCAGCCAGAAAGCGTTGCAGATCATGATCATCACCACGGTTATGGTGGTTCTTCTCATCGTGTGGTGCACTATCACCGTCTTGCGCGCGCCGGTGCAGTTGCCGCCCGGCCCGTTCCACGCTCAGATTCCACTGACCAGAGAATCGATGGGCTGGCTGCACGGAACATTTTTCAGCCATTTGACCTTCATCCTGCTGTTTGTCGGCTTCGGCCACTCCGTGCTGGCCATGAGCGGCGAGGAAACTCTGGCCCAGGTGAACCGCGAAATCGAACATCCCAAGCTGAAGAACCTGGAGAAGACCGGGCTGGTGATTTTCATCTACAGCCTGCTGTTCACTTCGCTGGTTTCTTTCTTCGCGGTGATGATCATTCCCGACAGTGTCCGGCCAAATTTCTTCGCCAACCTGATCGGCGGCATCGCCATGTATCTGGCCGGGCCGGAAAGCCTGAAGCTGCTGTTTCACGGATTCGTGGTGCTGGTGGGTGTGCTGATTCTGGCGGGCGCGCAGAATACCGCTATCGTGGGCGCCAACGGCGTTCTCAACCGTGTGGCTGAAGATGGCGTACTCACCAGTTGGTTCCAGCGGCCGCACCGCCGCTTTGGCACCAGCTACCGCATCATCAATCTGATCGTAGTGATGCAATTGCTGACCATTGTCCTCAGCCGCGGCAATGTTTATTTGCTGGCCGGCCTCTACGCTTTCGGCGTGATCTGGAGCTTCGCCATGAAGTCGCTGGCGGTGCTGGTGCTGCGCTTCACCGAGCCCGGCAACCGCGATTGGAAAGTGCCCGGCAACCTGCATTTTGGCAAGACAGAAATTCCTCTGGGCTTGCTCGCCATCTCGGCGGTGCTGTTCATGACGGCGTTAGTGAATCTTTTTACCAAGTATCAGGCGACCATCGCCGGCCTGACGTTCAGCGCGGTCTTCTTCACCATCTTTACGCTTTCCGAGCGCCACGTCGTCAAGGAACGCCACGGCAAGCCCGAGCAGCTCGATCAGTTCCGCGTCTACGGAAACCAGGAACTGGGCAGCGGCGCTATGGGCGTGCGTCCGGGCAACGTCCTGGTGGCCGTGCGCGACCCCCGCAATCTTTACTACCTGCGCCAGGTGCTGGCCAGTACGCACACTGGCAAGCAGGATGTGGTGGTCATGAGCGCCCGCCTTTACCATCGCGAGCACAGCTTCAGCGGCAGCAGTGTCTTCGAGGCCAGCCAGGTCTTCGACCACTACGAGCAGGAGTTGTTCACGGCCGCCGTCGCCGTGGCCGAGAAAGCGGGCAAGCCGGTTCATCTGCTTGTAGTGCCTGCAACCGATATCTTCGAGGCCATCATCGTGACCGCGCAGCGCCTGGATTCCAGCCGCATCGTTTGCGGACTGTCGAACAAGCTTACCGCCGACGAACAAGCCAAGCTCACCGGCGATGCCTGGGAGCGCCTGCCCGAACCGCGTCCGCGCATCGCACTGGATGTGCATTCGCCCGATGGCCGCGTCCGGGAATACTTTCTTGGTCCGCACACTCCGCGCCTGCGCCCGCAGGACGTGGAACTCATGCATCAACTGTGGCTGAACATCACCGCCGATTCGAAGTTTGCCGCGGCGCACCACTACCACATCGTCGCGCTGGCACTGGAAGAATTGCAGCGGGAGTTGAGCACCGAGCAGCGCGCCGAACTGCTGCAGAAGCTGCTCGAAGAGATGGGCCGGCCAGACGATAGTCCATCGACTCCGATCCAGTAAATTTGCGAACCAGCCAACCGATGCAAGAGAGGGAATTTCGGAGATCCTCCGTTTGAGAACCTTGCGCACGGAGCCTGGCGAATCAGGCGATCTACTTTTTCAGCAAGCTCTCCAGCGATACTCTCAACTCGCGAAATCGAAACGGATATCCGCTTGAAATCAACTTCACAGGTTCCACGTTCTGGCTGCCGAGAAGAACTTCCTCGCCCATTTGCCCAAATGCTAACTTGGCTACGAAGGCAGGCATCGGAAGTATTGCCGGCCGCGACAGGACGCCAGCCAATGTCTCGGTAAATTCCGCATTGGTCACAGGCTTGGGCGCAACCATGTTCACCGGCCCGTACAGCAGATCGTTTTTCAGGATGTGATGAATCCCACCGACCAGATCCCGCACGTCGATCCAGCTCATCCACTGCCGGCCGTTGCCCAGGTTGCCGCCGACGCCCATTTTGAACGGCAGCAGCATTTTGCCCAGCGCTCCGCCGCTGGGGCTGAGCACCAGGCCGATTCGAATCCGTGCCGTGCGAATGCCGGCGTCGGTCGCGGGTTGCGTAGCGGCTTCCACCTCCTGACAAACGTGAGCGAGAAATCCCGCGCCCGGCGAACTGTCTTCGCGCAAGACTTCATCGCCACGGTCGCCGTAATAGCCGATCGCCGACGCGCAAACGAAAACCCTCGGCTTTTCTTCCGCCTGCGCCAAAGCCCGCGCCAGATTCAACGTTCCGACGACCCGGCTGTCATGAATCTTCGTCTTCTTCGCCGCCGTCCAGCGCCCGATGATGCTCTCGCCCGCCAGATGGATCACCGCGTCAAATCCGGACACCGCCTGCGGTGAGATCGGTTGCGCCGGGTTCCACGGAATTCGCTGCTCGCTGTTCGCCGTGGCATTCTCCGAAGCGTTCCCTGCGCCGCCGGATCCACTCACGCGAGCGAGGCGGACAATCTTCGTCCCGTTCGACCTCAGCGAGGGCAGCAGTGCGTCCCCAATCGGCCCCGAGACCCCGCTGACCAGGATTCTGGAATTCATGATTTGCCGTTTGCCACTTTAGCAGTTCTCAGTTCTCGGCTCTCCGTTGCCAAGTAACAGCTCTTCTGGAGAGGGTCTCGCTGTGACGCGGGCGCCCTCGCCCGCGTCTTTCCATCTCTACGATTGCCGATGTTTCCGCACTTTATCCCCGGAGGGCTTCGTCTTTGTCGTTGACAGTTTAGCGGAGAGCCTGCCCTGAGCGAAGCCGAAGGGAACATCCGCTCTACGCAGACCTTCCGAGTCTTCCCAATTTGGGAAGATGGCTATTTACCTTTTGCTACTGGGGGTATACCCTCCCTCCCCCCGGTCTATTGGAATCATCGAGCTAGCGGGAAAATGAGATTTAATCTATTGGCGTCAATCACTTACGGGCAAAATCTTGATAACACACCAGTTAGCCTTGAGCTAAGCGAGTAATAAACCGGACTCGCGCACTGCCTCCGAGACCATGATCGGGTGTTGGGGCTGTGGAAGACAAGGTCAGATGTCACATGTGGAATCACAAGCGTTGCTGAATGAATCTCTCAAGGCTTTCGCGCAGCGATGTCGGCTCGAATGACACGCAAGTAGTCGCCCGCGGATTCTAGCGCACTCTCGGCGTCACGGTGAGAAACGAAACCGGTGTCATCATAAAGGGCCATATTGCGTTTCCGGCGCAGACGATCAAACACGGTCAGGAGACCAGCGTGTTTCCTGTCGATTCGTGACCGCACAAACTCGATGATTGCGATATGGTGCCCAGGTTGGCTTCTCGCACGGAATCCATGGCTGAACATAAACCCGAGGGAAGCCTTGAGCATTGCTTCGTAGGCCTGTTGAAGGCAAGCCTCCTCGTCGAAAGCGAGAATCTTGTGCGCCGAGGCGAGCTTTTTCTCCGCACTCGCGAGAAAGCGTTCAATCTGCGCCCAATCAACGGCGTGTGGCTTCAGCTTTTTCATCTGGGCTTACGGGATTTTGCCTGACAGGATCCCGGCCAATGAGGTCCGGGCCGACCAGCGAAACTCGTTCATTGTGCCAGACGTTTTCCAGAAAAGCATCCTTGCGGGCGCGGCGCGACTTGAATTCCCTTGGGGTTAAAACCGTGTAGTTGATTTCGCGCCCCAGTTGCCGCTCCAGCCTTCGCGCGGCTTGCGCCAACACTTCCTCACGAGGGGCGCCAATCACGAGCACATCGATATCGCTCGCAGCGTCCTGCTGGTTGCGCGCAAACGAGCCATACAAATATGCCTCGTCGATGCCCTTAATTTTCGTGAGCGACTGCGCGATCAGGGGCGCCGCGCCAATGGTCTTGGCGACGATCTTCCGCACCTCATCAAAAAGCGGATACTTGCGGTTGAGCTGAAAATACTTTTGACGCCCATTCACTTCCGACCGAAATAAGCCCTCGCGCTCCAGGCGCGCGAACTCTTTTGACAGGTTCGAGGGATCGATGCTCAGCCGCCCCGCCAAGTCTCGCAGATGGTGGCGGGCCGTCGGGTTCGTGAAGTAATAGGCCAGCAATTGCTGGCGCGCCTTGGAGCGAAAGCTAAACATGCGGTACTAATATACCACACATGTGGTAATAAATGACCACATTAAAGGAGCCGCGATCCATTATCGAGTACCAGGTCGTAGTTGAAGGTTATTACGGCGTCCTTCCTCGATTTCCGCTTGTTAGGATCGTCGAGCTCACCCCGGATCAAGTTGGCGAAAAAAGAGCGCCGCAAGCAGCACTCCACACAGACGAGTGCTCGGCCGCCATTCGACCCTCCCTAACTCCCGCAGTTCGTTTCACTTAGGAAGATAATACAGTGGGATTGTACATACGCTGCTGCACGCACAAAAGTGTTCCCATGGGAACATTCGAGCCTATGTTCCCATGGGAACACTCCAGCGAATGTTCCGGTCGGAACACCCGCTGCATTGCGCGTCAGCATCCCAGCGCGGGCTATAATCGTACATGGCGAGCTTGCGCCAGCAGATTGCGACGACCGCTCTTACGCTCACCAAGTTCCGCGAGCTGATGCGGCGCATGCAGGAGAACCGCCCGCATGACGATCTCTCGCTCGTCAAGAAAGCCTACGACTACTCCCTGAAGCATCACGAAGGCCAGACGCGCGCTTCGGGAGAGCCTTATCTGGTGCATCCGCTTCAGGTTGGGCTGGTGCTGGCCGAGATGAAAATGGATCCCGTGTCGGTTGCCGCCGGCCTGCTGCACGATTCCGTCGAGGACACATCCGTCACGATCGTCGACATTCGCAAAGAGTTTGGCGAGCAGGTCGCGCACATCGTAGAAGGCGTCACCAAGATCAGCAAAATCGATTTTCATACGCGCGAAGAACAGCAGGCGGAAAACCTGCGCAAGATGATGCTGGCCATGGTCGACGACATTCGCGTGGTGCTGATCAAGCTGGCCGACCGCCTGCACAACATGCGCACGCTGGAACATCTTGAGCCCGAGCGCCAGCAGAAAATTGCCCAGGAGACTTTGGAGATCTATGCGCCCATCGCGCACCGGCTGGGCATGGGCAAGATTCGCGGCGAGCTGGAAGATTTGGGCTTTCGCTTTCTCGATCCCGGCGGCTACGAGCAAGTGGAGAAGGCCGTCGACGCCCGCCGCGGACCGGGCGAAGCGTTCCTGGGCAAGGTGCAGCAAACGATTGCCGACAAGCTGAAGGAAGCCGGCATTCAGGCGCGCGTGGAAAGCCGCATCAAGCGCTTGTACAGCGTGCACAAGAAGCTGCAGCGGCAGCGCATCTCCGCCGACCAGGTGTACGACCTTTTCGCGGTGCGCATTATCACGCACTCGCTGCAGGATTGCTATGCGGTGCTGGGCATCATCCACAATATTTGGCGGCCTGTGCCGGGACGAATCAAGGATTTCATCGCGATGCCGCGGCCGAATTTCTACCAGTCGCTGCACACTTCGGTGATCAGTGAAGAGGGCACGCCGTTTGAAATTCAGATTCGCACCGATGAAATGCACAAGATGGCTGAGGAGGGCATTGCCGCGCATTGGAAATACAAGGACGGCCCGGTCTCGGCGCAGGATGAACAGCGGCTGGCGTGGTTGCGCCAAGTGGTGGAATGGCAGCGCGATGTCAGCGACCCTAACGAATTCCTCTCGACGCTGAAAGTCGATCTCTATCCCGAAGAGGTTTACACGTTCACTCCCAAGGGCAAAGTGGTGGTGCTGCCGCGCGATTCTACGCCCATCGATTTTGCCTACACGATTCACACCGAAGTGGGACACAGTTGCGTGGGAGCGAAAGTGAACGGCCGCATGGTGCCGCTGCGCCACAAACTGCACTCCGGCGACATCGTCGAGATTCTTACCCAGCCCGGCCACAAGCCCAGCCGCGACTGGCTGGGGCTGGTGAAGTCATCGCGCTCGCGCAACAAGATCAAGCACTGGCTGAATCTGCACCAGCGGGAGCGAGCCATTGAAATCGGCCGGAAGCTGATTGAGAAAGAAGCGCGAAAATATCGCATCGCGCTGAAAGAGATCAAGGACGAAGACTTGCAGAAAGTCGCGACCGGCTACGGATTGGGCCGCGCCGACGATCTGATGGCCGGCATCGGCTACGGCAAATATTCTGCGCGCCAGGTGCTGGCGCGGTTGCTGCCGCCGGGAGCTACGCCTTCGATGGAGAGCGAGATTGAAGCCGAAGGTTTGAGCGCGAAGCCGGGCGCCATCGCCAACGTGGTGCGGCGCGTCTTTGGCGATCACAATGCGATCACGGTGAAAGGCCAGGGCGATATGCTGGTCTACCGCGCGCGATGTTGCAATCCCATTCGCGGCGAGAGCATCGTGGGCTACATCACTCGCGGGAAAGGCGTGGCGGTTCATTCGGTGAATTGCCCCAACGTCACCAACCTGCTCTATGAGCCGGAGCGCCGCATCGACGTCGAATGGGCCCGCGACGAAAGCACGCCGACCTCTTACCCCGTGAAACTCACGGTCTTCTGCGACGACCGTTTTGGAATGTTGAAAAACATCACTGGCGTGATCGGCGATGCGCAGAGCAACATCCGCAACATTGGCGCGCACACCGCCAACAGCCAGGCCAGCGTGGAGATCGTCCTCGACATCTCCGATCTCAAGCACCTGGAACAGATCATCGCCGGATTGCGGAAAATTCCGGGCGTGCATGAGGTGCAGAGGCTGCAGAAGATCTAGAGGCAGTTGCCGGTGGTCAGTTGCCAGTAGAACGATGCCGTAGAATTGAGTCTTGCTCCTCAACATTGAAAAGCTGATCTACGGCGGCGACGGATTGGCTCGTCTGCCGGCCGACGAACGCGGACGCGGGAAGGCTGTGTTCGCGCCGTTTGTGCTGGCCGGTGAAAAAGTGGAGGCGGCGCTTACCGAAGAGAAATCCGGTTTTGCGCGCGCACAGCTTAAGGCTATAGTCGAGCCTTCGCCGTATCGGGTTGCGCCGGGGTGTCCGCATTTCGGCCGATGCGGCGGATGCCACTACCAGCACGCGAGTTACGAACATCAACTGGAAATCAAGCGGGAGATCCTGCGCGAAAATCTGCGCCGCATCGCTAAACTCGAGCTGCAATCGGAAATCATGGTGCATCCCTCGCCGCCGTGGAATTACCGGAACCGCTCACGGCTTCAGGTGCAGACCGCGCCGGAATTCGCGGCGGGATATTACAAATTAAGATCGCACGCGCTGCTGCCGGTTGAGGAGTGCCCCATCAGTTCGCCCCTGGTGAATCGCGGCATCGCCGCGCTGTGGGCGACGGGCCGAGCCGGGAAGGCCGCCGCAGGAGTTGCCGAAGTTGAGTTCTTTGCCAATGCCGAGGACACAGAACTGCTGGTCGAGGTTTCCTGCAGGACCGAAGCGCGCCGGGCTGCAGTGCGGGAGTGGGCGGAAGAGTTGATCACTGCGCTGCCGGAGATTCAGGGTGTGGCAGCATTTCGAGATACGAAGCAGGAAACGCAGGAAACGCAGGAAGCGCAGGAAGCGCAGGAAACGCTGCTGCATATTGGCGCTGGAGAATTGACTTATCGCACTCGGCAAGCGGCGTTTCGCGTGAGCGCGGGGGCGTTTTTTCAGACCAACCGCCATTTGATCGATGAACTGGTGAGCGTTGTGACCGCGGGATGCTCCGGAGAGCTGGCAGTCGACTTCTATGCCGGAGTGGGACTTTTTTCCACAGCGCTGGCTTGTAACTTCCGTCACATCGTTTCGGTGGAATCGTCACAGACAGCCGCGGCAGACCTGGCTCATAATCTGCCCACGAATGGAGAGGCGGTGCGCGCTGCAACGGAACATTACTTGAAGCGGGAATTCGGAGGAGGACGAACAGACAGGGGCACAAGCAATTCCGGGAAGTTGGGCGGGGAAAAGCCCGGCGAGGACAAGCGCGACAGGGACAAGCCTGGCAGGGAGAGGCCTGACCTTGTGGTGGTGGATCCTCCGCGCGGCGGGTTGGGCGAGGCGGTGGCGCGCGCGGTGGCGGATCTGAGTGCGCCGCGCATCACCTATGTGTCGTGCGACCCGGCAACGCTGGCGCGCGATTTGGTGATGCTGCTGGGTGCGGGTTACCGGGTTGAGGAGGCACATCTGATCGATTTGTTTCCCCAGACTTACCACCTGGAAAGTGTGATGCGACTGGTGCGGTGAGTCTTTGCGGGAGTTCGATCCCGCCCTGGCACGCAGCGCTCGCGAGACTTGCCATGTACCCCGGCCTCGTTTGCGGGCAAGGGTTCGTCCTTGCACCGCGTTCACGCCGGTGCCTGGCGGTCCGTGGCCAATCCTCCACTGCCACGCGTTCTCGAGATGCCGCCTCTGCGTTGGACTGGATGATCTCTCTGCGTAAATCGGAGCCGGCGAGTCCGCTGGAATTCAAGCTCAAGACGGTGAGGCAGCCGATGCTGTGGGCTGCGCTGGCCTATGCATCGGGAATTGTCGCCGGCGTTCATCTGGAGCGTCCGCCCACGCTGTGGGTTGGGGCGAGTGTTGGGTTTCTTGCGGCGGGCGCATATTTCCTGAGACGGCGAATCTGGCTCGCCGAGGTTTTGGCGCTGGGAGCGTTGTTCCTTGTCGCGGTGCTGCACATGCAAGCGCGGAGTTCGGAGAGCCATCTCGATGCCAGCGTGCAACCATTTGCCGACGGGCAGCAACTTGAGATCACGGCGCACGTAACGCGCGATGGCCGCCTGCGCCCCGGGTCACGGCGAGAATTCCGGCAAGTTCTGGATGTGGAAACCGAGCAACTGCTCACTGCGGACGACCGGTGTGTGCCTGTGCATTCGGGTGTGCGGCTGGGCATCTACAGTCCCGACGAGTCTGAGCAGGCCGATGTGAATTCAGCATCGTCCGAAGCGCAATCTGGAAACAGCTCTTCCGCGCCGCGCATCTTCCGCTATGGCGAGCGCATTCGCTTTCAAACCAAACTGAAGTTGCCGCGAAACTTTCGCAATCCCGGGGCCTTCGACTACCGGGCATATCTTGCCGACAACGGCATCGCGGCGCTGGGATCGGCCAAAGCTGAGAACGTCGAGCTGCTCACGGGTTTCATGGGCAGCCGCTGGCAGTATTGGCGCTCGCGGGTTCATGGCAGCATCATCGAAAAGGTGCATGAGCTGTGGCCGCCGCGGCAGGCCGCGCTGATCGACGCCATGGTCATCGGCGAAGAGGCGTTCATCGATCGCGATACGCGAACCGATTTCCAACGCTCCGGCACATATCACATTCTGGTGGTTTCGGGCATGAACGTGAGCATTCTGGCGTTTGTGATTTTCTGGACGCTGCGCCGCCTGCGGATCGGCGACGTTCCTGCGACGTTCCTAACCATTCTTTTTTGTGTTGCCTACGCTTTGCTCACCGAAGTGGGCGCGCCGGTGTGGCGGGCCACGTTGATGTGCGCGATCTATCTGGGGACGCGATTGCTATACCGCGACCGGTCTGTGGTGAATGCTCTGGGGGCGGCGGCGCTCGGCTTGCTGGTGTTCGATCCGCGGCAACTTTTCACCGCCAGTTTCCAGATGACATTTGTTTGCGTGCTGATTGTGGCGGCCATCGGACTGCCGATCCGGGAGCGCACGACGCAACTCTACCGCCGGGCGCTGGCTCATTGGGACGCGGATGAATACGGTGCGCGGTTGCCGGCGCAAGTGGCGCAGTTCCGCGCGGACCTGCGCATGATCGCGGGCCGGCTCGCGCATTTTCTGGGGAAGCGATGGTCGTTGTCGCTGGTGCGCGGAACCGCGAGTGTAATGCTGGCAGCGTTCGATCTGTTGCTGGTTTCAGCCGTGATGCAGATGGGGCTGGCGCTGCCCATGGCGTATTACTTTCACCGCGCGACCACTATTGGATTGCCGGCGAACGTGGCGGTTGTTCCGCTCACCGAACTTCTGATGCCGGCGGCAGTTTTGGCGATCGCATTGGGCTACGTTGCCGTGATGCTGGCGAAGATTCCTGTGCTGCTTACGACGGTTGCGTTGGAAGCGATCACTGGCACGGTGCGCGGACTGGGAAGCTTGCGGCTCTCCGACTTGCGTGTGGCCACGCCGTCTGCCTTGATGATCGCGGCGGCGGCATTCGTACTCGTGTTGGCTATGGTGCTAGTGCGTCGCCGCGCTGCATTGGCGGCGACGGGACTTGCGGCACTGCTGGCCGCATCGCTGGTTCTGGCGTTTGTTCCCCCCCGTCCGCAGATGCACGCGGGATTGCTGGAAGTTACGTCCATTGACGTGGGCGAGGGAGATTCCACTTTGCTGGTGATGCCGCAGGGCCGAACCTTGTTGATTGACGCGGGTGGTCCCATCGGCGGCGTGAGTTCGCAACTCGATTTTGGCGAGGATGTGGTGTCGCCGTATCTGTGGTGGCGCGGCATTTCGCATCTCGATGCCGTGGCCATCACGCACGGGCATTCCGACCACATTGGAGGGATGGGCGCGATTCTCAAGAACTTCCGCCCGAAGGAATTGTGGGTTGGCGTGTTGCCGCCGAGCCGAGCACTCGAAAGCTTGCTGGCCGAGGCGCGCGGTCTTGGGATCAAGGTGGTGCGGCATTGGGAGGGAGATAGGTTCGACCTGGGCGGGGCAAACTTCGCCGTGCTATTTCCGCCACCGGATTGGGCGACCGCTTCCGAGCCGAAGAACAACGATTCGCTGGTGCTACGCGTCAGCTACAAAGACTCTTCAGTTTTGCTGGAAGGCGATGCGGAAAAGGCGGTGGAGAAAAGAGTGGCAGCCTTGCACCGGCCGAAAGCGGATTTGCTAAAAGTGGGACATCACGGCAGCAACACATCGACGACTCCGGAAATTCTCAGCGCCGTAAGGCCTCGCTTTGCGGTGATCTCGGTAGGATTTGGAACTTCTTTCGGGTTTCCGCGGCGCGAGGTTTTGGCGCGGCTGGCTGAATCCGGCGTGCGGGTTTACCGCACGGATCTCGACGGAGCCGTCACTTTTTATCTTGACGGCCACTCGGTTACGCCTTGGCTGGCGGCTTTTCAGTGATATCGATTTCCGCGGTTTCATCCGACATTTGGTCGTTGCTCGCAGCCGTTTGTTTGGACTCTGAAATCAGGCGGCGCGCTTTTTCCGCATCTTCCTGGCGAACCAGAATCACAGTCCCGCCTACACTGGGAAACATCTGCTGCAACATGTCGACGGCGGTGATGTCGTTTTCAATTCCCGCGGAGTCAAGCAGACCTTTAACGATCATCGCCTCCGATTCCTGTTCGCTGTCAAAAACTTTCACCAAGTTTTCATCCGGGTCAGGACGGGCTTGGGGAGCAGACTGAGTTTTCTTTTCGGCCGCGCTGCCGCTGCGTTCTGGCATGGTATCTCCAATCTCCAGGATTCAGACGGAATCCGATGTGTCCGAAACCCTTACTACAAAGCTGATTCTACTCTCTTCCGTTCATTGGAGGCGGAATCGCGAGAACTGGTTTACTTGTTTCGGGCCTGGGCGGCCAGCCCTGGGCTGCGGTCTTTGGGATCTGGTCTTTGGGATCCGGTCTGGGCGACGAAGAACCGAAGTACAACACTTTCGTGCAGTTGCTTTCTTCCTCGATTGGAGGAGAATGCTTTGAGCGGAGCGCAACGGCGGGCGAGGTTGCGACATCCAAAGGGGTACGCGAAAGAGGGACCCAGACATGCACATTCCCGAGCAGGCCAGCCACGCCAAGAATTTTCCCGTAGGAACCGAAGCGAGCGCCGGGGAAGACGAAGCGCGAAAAATCCGGCGCTTACAGATCATGATGAGTATGGTGATGTCGGTAATCGGCCAGGACTCCAACCTTACCGTCGAAGAGGCTTCGGAACTGGCTGCCGGCGCCAAACGAGCTGCTTTGGCCATGTTTCCGGACAAGGAGCTTGCCTTCGATCTTCTCTACAGGCCGCGCCTGCAGCGCCTCATCCACGAACGATTCCGTTTGCAGTAATTCCGCGCTTGCGAATCCTGCGAGTGAATCCTACGCCAGCGTAGTGGTTTCGATTTCGTTCTCTTTACTCGTCCGCGACGAGATTCCTGAGCGTGCCTATTCCCTCCACGTTGACTTCGACGAGATCCCCGGCTGCCAGTGGTCCGACACCCTGAGGGGTTCCGGTGCAGATCAAGTCCCCGGGCAGCAGAGTCATTGCCTGAGCGATGTAGCGGATAACCAGGTCGAGAGGAAAAATGAAATCGCGAGTGTTGCCCTGCTGGCGCAGCTCTCCATTGACGCGCGTTTCCACGCCCACGCCTGCCCAGGGGTCGAGTTCGTCGGTAACCAGCGGACCCACGGGGCACGAGGTATCGAAGCCCTTGGCCCGGGCCCATTGATTGTCTTTTTTTTGCAGGTCGCGGGCGGTCACGTCGTTTGCGCCTGTGTAACCGAGGATGTAGGGCCGCACATCTTCATCCGCCGCCAGCCGATGGCAGGTTTTTCCGATGACCAGGGCGAGTTCGCCCTCGTACTCGACCCGTTCCGAAATTCTTGGCCGGAGAATGGCGCCGCCCGGCGCCAGCAGCGCTGACGGAGGCTTGAAGAAAAGCAAAGGCTCCTTCGGCACTTCGTTGCCCAACTCCGCAGCGTGCTCGCGGTAATTGCGCCCCACGCACACGATCTTCGATGGCTGCACCGGCGCCAGCAGCGCCAGGTCCTCACGATCCCCGACTTCATCGAGAAAAATCTGCTCGATGCGGCGCGTGTGCAGACTCTCCACGTCGCCGTCAGCGTCTTCGGGAGCGGTCAGCAACAAACGCGTGATGGCGTCCCGTCCGCCGGCGGACTCAATCAAACCGTAGTGCGCCTGCCCGTTCATTTGAAATCGGCAATATTTCATAAAGTTTCGTTGCGGGTCGAATCAAAGTGTGGTTCATCGTTCCTATGACAGTCCACTCGCAATGGCAGATTCTCTACGGCACGCTCTCGCTGGCTTCCTCCGACCGCGGACTCTCATTGCCGCGCGTATCCATGGCAGATACAGAATAATAGTAAGTCTCTCCGGAGGCGACCTGCGCGTCACGAAACGCGGGCGTTTTCACAAGCTCTGCGTTTAGCTTTATCAGAGCCGCGCCCTCATGGCGCCGGTAGATGTTGTAGCCGGCAAGGTCCGCATCTGTCACCGGCGCCCACACCAAATCAATAAACGCCGCCTGGCCGGGCCCTGAAAACACCGCTTGCAATCCGTTGGGTACCGCGGGAGGGAAGACATCGTGCGCGAATACTTCGACTTCGGGCGAGTCGTCGCCTTCTATCTCAATCGCCGGCTTGCCTGGCGTTTCGATCACGCTCACTACTGTGCCCCGGTAGAAATATGTGTTCTCCCACTCGAAGGTCCGATCGAGGAACGAAGTAACGATCTTGTCTTGTTCTTTCTTGTCTTGTTCTTTATCCGCGATCATCGACGGGTTGGAAGGCTGGCTCGACAAAGGCACAAGGCCGCCGGGTCCGGCGGCGCAAGCGGTGGCATCGATCTCGGCGAGTCTGGTTGCGCTTGAGCTGGATTCGGGACGCCGGTAGATGCGGAACAAATATTTGCCGCCCGACTTTCTGCCTGACACGGGTGGACACTGCCACGAGATCAGCACACCTTGGGCAGTGGGTTGAGCGGTAAAGGGTCTGAAAGGCGGCATCGTCGGAACCAACGGCACCTGCACCTGATTCGAGAGTCCCCCGGTTCGCTTTGCGGCATTCAGCACTTCGACGGCATAGGTGGCAAAGCCTGCGGGGTTTTCCTGTTCGATCGCAGAGGGCAGAGTGTCGGTGAAGGTTGAGGTGAGTTTTTTCGCAGGCGATTTTCTTCCTGCGAAATCTGCCGGCGGCGGCGCATCTCCGACTGGCGTTTCACATGAGTTAAGAGCCGCAGCAACACTACGGCAGATGCGAGTGTCTCCCAAGTACAGCAGAGACTGCCGGTCGGTGGTGCGCGTGGGGATGGTCCAGGTAAGCGTGACTTGGTCGCCCTTGCGCGCGGCTCGCAAGTCCGCAGGAGGCTGCGGCAACTCAAGCGAAGGAGGCAGCGGAGGCCCGATGGAAGCGCAGTCCGCAAGCAGAAGGCAAAGAAACAGCGCTAAGCTTGTGCGTACACGGCCTGGCATGAGCTTTCAGGGTATCAGAGGAGCGGAACTTAAGAGAGTCGGCGTGGCGCCGCGATGATGGCCAAACGGATCCCTGCGAATGCAGGTCTCGGCGTCGTGCCTCTGATCTACCGACTCATAAATGAAGCGAGGACAAACATGTGAGCGGAACCAACCCCTGCTTCCCCATCGTGAAACTCACCACTAAAGTTTTTCCGCCGCCGATTTGACGAACGGGTGTAGACTGTCGTGCGGATTGCTGCCCGGAATGCCACGCCGGTCAGGGTATTCCGCTAGTCTTCGCCGACCGCGGCATGGTTCAAACGGGGATCGCGTTTCACTTTGCAGCATCCCCGGCAGGGAATGACTCATCTGATTCAATAGGATTCTCGTTTGTTCGTACACGCGCGGTTCCGCACTTCGGTAGGCCTTCTGACGATGCTGGGAGTGTCTCTCCCCGCGCTTTCGCAACCGACCGGCGCCACGACCATTGAGACTCCACCCCGTAGCATTGTTGTTGGTTTCGTGGGAGGCTTCGTCCGCCACGACAATCCGCACCACGGTGCGGTGCAACTGGCGCAGCGTATCCGGAGCAAGGTCCCGAAAAACACTTATGTCGAGGTGTTCGAGAACCGGCGCCGCAAGCAGGCTCGCGATGCTGTCCTCCATCTGCTGGATGCTAACCACGACGGCACGCTTTCCCAGGAGGAAAAAGATCAGGCCCGCGTCATCCTGTTCGGTCAAAGTTGGGGAGGCGCCGCTGTGGTTTTACTGGCGCGCGATTTGCAGCGCGAGGGTATTCCAGTGTTGTTGACGGTGCAGGTGGATAGCGTCGCCAAGCTCTGGCAAGATGATTCCGTCATTCCCGCAAATGTTGCTGAAGCCGTGAATTTCTATCAGCCGCACGGCATCGTTCACGGTCTGCAGCGCATTACCGCGGCCGACCCCTCGAAGACCGAAGTGCTGGGAAACTATCGCATCGATTACAGGAAAACGCCGATCGATTGCGCCCATAGCTCCTGGTACGATCGCTTGTTCACCCCCGATCACGCGCAGAGCGAATGCGATCCCCAGCTCTGGTCGCACATCGAGGATCTGGTGCGGCAGCGATTGTCGTCTTACATCGATACAACCGCCGCCGCCAATCCCCAGCCTTAGTGTCCGGAGTTCACCAGCAAGATGTTATCGATGAGCCTGGTTGTGCCGATGCCGGCAGCGACCGCCACCAGAGCACCGTCAGAAACGTCTTCCACGGGATCGAGCGTGTCGGGATTTACGATCTCGAAATAATCCAGACGGGCCAAGTTCTCGGCGGCAAACTCTTCCCGTGCCGCGGCGATCAGCTTCGCGGCGTTGCGCTCGCCCTGGTCGAACAAACTCTGCGCGCGCATCAGCGAACGATGCAAGACGAGCGCCTGCATGCGCTGCCGCGGATCGAGATAAGCGTTGCGCGAACTCATAGCCAGCCCGTCGGCCTCGCGCACAATCGGGCAGACTACAATTTCCACCGGCAAATTCAAATCGCGCGCCATGCGGCGGACGATCGCCACCTGCGCCGCGTCTTTCTGCCCGAAGAATGCCGCGTCCGGTTCGATGATGTGAAACAGTTTGGCCACCACGGTGGTCACGCCGCGAAAGTGTCCGGGACGCGAGCGCCCATCGAGTTTCTCACTCAACTCTTCCACTGTCACCCACGTCACCGCGCCGGGCGGATACACTTCCTCGACGGCGGGCGCAAATAAGAGATCTACTTTTTCCTTTTCCAACTGCGCGCAGTCACGCTCGAATGAGCGCGGATACTTCGCCAGATCTTCGTTGGGTCCGAACTGCGCGGGATTCACAAAAATTGAAGCGGCCACAACATCGCAGGATGCCCGGGCGGCGCGCACCAGCGATAGATGCCCGTCGTGCAGCGCTCCCATGGTGGGGACGAGTCCCAGGCGCTTGCCCTCGCGCTTTGCCGCGCGGCAGGCCGCGCGCACCTCTTCGATGGTGGCGAAGATGTTCACGATGATTTCCCGCCTAACTTTGCGGTCACGCGGATGGAACCCAATCGATGGCGACGTGAGCGCTCTCCAGAATGCCCCCAACAATGCCTTTGTTGCGGCGAATCGCAACGGCATCTTGCTCGGAACCTCTCAGCCCACTCTCCGATACCGCAACCACGCGCCCGTAGGGCCAGGCGGAAGCAGGCAGGCGCGCCAGTGCAGGCAGCACCTCGTCCGGTTTCAGCAGGACTTCCGCGCTGTCTGCCGGATCGAGCAGCGCCACTCCATCCGTGCGGACAACCAGGTACGGATTGTGCCAGTTCCGCATATCCACAATGCGTTCGTATTTTCCGGGATCAGCCGGAGGCACAAGTTGCAGCAACGCAACCGGATCGGGCGCCGGTGCTTTCTGCTGTGGGGAACACGCCAGTAAGGAAAGGCTGAGAATCGCCACAAACGGCAAACGCACAGGAAGGGAATGGATCACGAGTGGCGAGCGCTCACCTCACCGCTACGGGCACATCCGTTTTAACGGCCCAAATCAGAGCGACTACCCAGCCGATCATCGTCCATCCCAGGAAGAAGTTCAGCAGCAGAATTGCGGTGGTGTCGCGCTTGCTGCGGGCGGCGGCAATAATCGTCGGCAGAAAATACATGACGAAGCCGAAGCCGAAAAACGGCAAAAAGAATATCGCTAAGGGATGCATATTCTCACCTCCTCACCATTAGCGTAGCACCACGTGGGCCATCGCGAAAGCAGCGAAAATCCTGCCACATGAAGCATGAAGAAAGCGGCGCAACATTAAGCCAAGATTTTATTCTGCCGAGCCGATCTCAAGCCTTTGCCTTTCTCCGTGGCTCGATGGTCTCCGTGGTGAAGGCGTTTTTACCGCTGCATGGCCCGCTTGCGCGCCAGCACCGTGTCGAGCGCGGCGTTTGTCTCCCTGGGCAGATGATACGACTCTTCGTCCGCGGGATATTTGTGCGACTTCACGTCCGCGCGAAATGACTGCACCGCCTGCGTAATCAGCGCCGCCGCATCGCCGTAACGGCGCACAAATTTTGCGGGAGGACCAAAGCTAAGATTGAGAATGTCGTGGAGTACCAGCACCTGGCCGTCGCACTCCGGACCCGCGCCAATGCCGATGGTCGGCGTATTCACTTCCGCGGTAATCATGGCGGCCACTTCGCGCGGAATGCCTTCCAGATACAGGCAAGCCACGCCGGCCCGGTCCAGAGCCACCGCATCGCGCATGAGCTGCTCGATGCCGCTGAGATTTTTCCCCTGGACCTTGTAGCCGCCCATCACGTTTACCGACTGCGGCGTCAGGCCGATGTGGCCGGCCACGGGAATTTCGGCGTCAATGATGCGCAGAATCAAATCGGCCCGCTTCTCGCCGCCTTCGATCTTCACCACCTCGGCGCCGCTTTCTTTCACCATCCGCGCCGCGTTGCGAACCGCGTCGTGGGCGTCAATCTGATAAGACCCATAAGGCATGTCCGCCACCAGCAGCGCGTGCCTCACGCCGCGCCGCGACGCCCGCACATGGTGCAGCATCTCGTCCATGGTGAGCGAGAGCGTGTTCTGGTGGCCGAGCATGGTCTGGGCCAGCGAATCGCCCACCAGAACAATGTCGATGCCGGCCTCGTCGATAAGGCGCGCAGTCGAGTAGTCGTAAGCGGTGAGGCAGGTGATGGGTTCGTGCCGGAGTTTCTGTTCCCGCAGAGAGGCGGTTGTGATCTTGTGGCGGGGTTCGTCGTGGCTAGAAGCGCCGGGACGCCCGCTGATCGGGGTGAGACTCATGCTGTCCTCCAGTGCCCCTCCGGCTCGGCCGGATAGAGCCTGTTAAGCATCTTCGTGGATGCTAAGGGGTATTGTAGCGGCAAAAGCGTCGTTCGTCGATGGCTCATTTGCGGCTGGCCTTCTATGACAAAGAAACGTGAAATCCAGATGTAAGATAATGTTGGTCAGTCTTACTCTATGGTAAGATACATTCATGGCAAGCTACCGGACCGTGATCAGCTCCAAGGGGCAAGTGGTAATTCCGGCGGAATTGCGCCAGCAATTCGGACTGGAGAAAGGTACTCCCGCCACCTGGACCGAAGAGCAGGGAAGACTGGTGTTGACCCCAATTACCGCGCGGCGTCTGCGCGAGATCCGGGGATTTCTCAAGCCCAAACCCGGCGAGCCTTCCATGTTTGAGGAACACTTCGCGGACCGCGAACGCGAGCGCGAACGCGAGCGCAGGCAAGGATAAGAAGAGAATTAAAAAATGCCCTCCGCATTATCTCGTGGCCGCGCGCGTCGATATGTGCTTGACGCCAATGCGTTGATCGGCTTCTTCGAGGACCGCGAGGGTACCGCGGGGAAGATTGAACGCCTCGTAGGCGAGGCCTTGCGACAGGATCTGCCTCTCCTGATGTCAGCGGTGAATTGGGGTGAAGTCTTCTATACCGCATGGAGACGGCACGGGCAAGCCAAAGCACGGGAAGCCGAATCGAGGTTGCAGGAGATGCCGATCGCGGTCATCAGTGTAGATCGAGACCGGGCTTCGCGCGCTGGCGCCCTCAAGCAAAGGCACAACCTGGGGTATGCGGACGCCTTCGCTGCCGAACTGGCCATCGAACGCGGCGCTTGGCTGGTTACCGCCGATCCGGAATTCTCGAAAGTTGGCAAGGATCTGGCCGTATATTCGCTGCCGCGGCATGAGAAGTAACGAGGCCGTTGGGGGTCAAACGACCAACAACCCTCCTCACGCGCCCACCGCTTCCTGCCCGCCCAGCGGCAAAAAGTACTGCGTTCCCTTGATTGGTTCGGCCACCTTGCGCAGCAACTCCTGCAGATCCTGGTTACGGTCGACGAAATCAATCTCCGAAGTGTTAACGATCAGCAGATCCGACGACGTGTAGTGAAAAAAGAAGTGTTCGTAGGCTTTGACCACTTCTTCCAGATACTCGTCGCTGACGCCGCGCTCGCCCGGCACGTTCTTTTTCTTCAGCCGCTTCTTTAGCACTTCGGGTGTGGCCTGCAAATAAATCACCAGGTCGGGAGTGGGCACCTGCTCGCGAAAATAATTGTAATAACGGTTGTAGGTGTCGAGTTCCTGGTCAGTGAGGTTGAGGCAGGCGAAAAGCTTGTCTTTTTCGAAAATGTAATCCGCGACTACAGTTTTCTGCGAGCGTCCACCCAGGTCGAGAGCCTGCAACTGCTCGAATCTCCGCACCAGAAACGCGAACTGCGTTTGAAATGCCGCGCCCCGTTCGCCCTCGTAAAATGCGTCGAGAAACGGATTCGCTTCGGGCTCAAGCACGCGTTGCGCATTCAGCCGCTCAGCCAGAATGCCCGCCAGCGTGCTTTTGCCGACTCGTATGGGACCTTCCACTGCAACGTAGCGGGGCAGCTCGAACAGTTTGGCCATGGGTCAGGGAACGAGACTCAGCGAAACTCAAACATGCAGCATAGCGCGCCCACGCCCGGCAGACAATTGAGGGAAGAGTTAACAGCAANNCACCAGGGCCCCCGCCGGTCAATGGTACGGTTCAACATTTACCGGACTGCGCTGCGGGACCAGCCAGATCGCCCTCACTTACGACGACGGCCCCAACGATCCTCACACTTTGCGGTTGCTCGAAGTCCTCGCCAAGCATGATGTGCACGCCACTTTTTTCCTGATCGGCCGCTATGTAAGCCAGCGGCCCGAGATCGCTCGCGAAATCGTCCAAGCCGGACACATCGTCGGCAATCACACCCTTACCCACCCGTTGTTGACTCTCAAAAGCGAAGCGGAAATTCGCCGGCAGTTGCTCGCGTGCCGAGCCGCACTGCACGATGCCGTCGGCGACCACTCCAATCTTTTCCGTCCTCCGTTCGGCGGACGCCGGCCAGCCGTACTCCGCATCGCCCGCGAACTCGGCCTCGAACCCGTCATGTGGAACGTCACTGGCTACGACTGGAAGGCGCCGTCGGCCGAGGTCATCGAAAAGAAAGTTGCCCGCCAGATTCGCGGCGGCGACGTAATCCTGCTGCACGACGGCGGCCACAAAAACCTCGGTGCCGACCGCTCGCAGACCGTGATCGCCACCGATCACCTCATCGCTCGCTATAAAGAGGAAGCCTACGAGTTTGTGACGATTCCGGAAATGATGAGCAAGCCAGCCGTCAGCTCTCAGCCATCAGCTGTCCGCTAACGCCGCTTGGTCCGGGTTTCGAGGCTGCGAGGTTTTTTCCCGCGACTCCGTGACGAAAAAGATTCATCCCCG
Source organism: Acidobacteriaceae bacterium (assembly GCA_003156805.1). Classification (GTDB taxonomy): domain Bacteria; phylum Acidobacteriota; class Terriglobia; order Terriglobales; family Acidobacteriaceae; genus Sulfotelmatobacter. The sequence continues at coordinate 43,461 of PMHV01000023.1, forward strand.
TACCGCAGCCATCGCCCGTTTCGCCGCCGCAATCGTTTCCTGCACATCTTCTTCCGAATGCGCCGCGCTCAAAAACGCCGCCTCGTACTGCGACGGCGGCAGATACACGCCATTGTCCAGCATCCCTCGAAAGAATCGTGCAAACTGCTCCGTGTTCGACCTCGCAGCCGACTCCCAATCCGTCACCGGACCCGCCGTAAAGAACCACGTGAACATCGATCCCACGCGGTTCGCGCACAGCGTCACGCCCGCGTCCTTCGCCGCCGCGGCCACCCCGCGAACAAGCTGTTCGCTCAGCTTTTCCAGCTTGGGATAAATTTCTTCTTTGTGCTCACGCAAATACTTCACCGTGGCGCACCCTGCCGCCATGGCCAGCGGATTTCCCGAGAGCGTCCCCGCCTGATACATCGGCCCCAGCGGCGCCACCAGATTCATAATCTCGCTCGGACCCCCATACGCGCCCACCGGCAACCCTCCGCCAATGATCTTCCCCATCGTCGTCAGGTCCGGACGAATGTTGTAAAGCTCCTGCGCTCCGCCGAAGGCCACGCGAAATCCCGTCATCACTTCGTCAAAAATCAACACCGCTTTCTCGCGCTCGGTAATCATGCGCAGCGCCACCAGATAATCGTCCACCCCGGGAACGCATCCCATATTTCCCACCACCGGCTCAACGATCACGCAGGCAATCTGGTGCTTGAATCTCTGGAACGCGTGTTCCACCGCGGTGATGTTGTTGAAGGGCAGCGCCAGCGTGAACTGAATAAATTCTTCCGGTACGCCCGCCGAGCCGGGAATTCCGAGCGTGGCCACGCCCGATCCCGCTTTCACCAGCAACGCATCCGCGTGTCCGTGGTAGCAGCCTTCAAACTTCACAATGTATTTGCGTTTGGTGTAAGCTCGCGCCAGCCGGATGGCCGACATAGTCGCTTCCGTTCCTGAGCTGACAAAGCGGACTTTCTGTATGTGCGGAAACGCCGAAATCGCCAGCTCCGCCAAATCGGCCTCTGCCGGCGTGGACGCGCCAAAGCTCGTGCCGTTGCATGCCGCTCCCACAATCGCGTCCAGCACGTGCTCCGCGGCATGACCCAGAATCAACGGCCCCCACGAACCCAAATAATCGATGAACTCGTTTTCGTCCGCGTCCCAGATGCGCGAACCTTTGCCCCGCACAATGAACGGCGGCTCGCCTCCCACCGCGCCAAACGCGCGCACCGGCGAATTCACGCCGCCCGGAATCATGCTCTCGGCACGCTCCCGCAATCGGCGCGACTGCTCGGTTTTCCGCGATGGAGTGGACGGCATCGAGTCCTCCAGGACAGAAGACGGATGTCAACAGACAGGGCGCTTACGCAACTCTTGCGCCGCACCTGACCAATTACTATAGCAGCCGCCTCCGCCCACAAATTCATCGGAAATTCATGCCACGTCCATCATCGTGCAACATTCCAACCATACCCTCAATTCATCAAGTTGCCCTTCTAACCGGGAGGGTTCGCAGGACAGCTTCGGGGGCTCCGGGCTGTCCTTTTTGATTTTCTAGTTTTTTTGACCTTGTCCGCCGTTTAGCGTAAGTGCCCATCGCGGCTTGTTCACAACTCTCGTGACCAGGCCGCCCGCCTGCCTGGGAGCGGCTACCGGCCACCGGCCGCTGATTACCTGCCACTGCACCGCCAACTTTTCACTTCAGATACGACCGCACAATATCGATCAGTTCATCCGCCGCAGTCGCCTGCGCCGAGGTCGGCTTGCGCGCGGCATCGAGCACATGGAATCTCACGTGATCTTCGAGCAGTTCCGCCATGAGTCCGTTCATCGCGCCCCGCGCCGCGGTAATAAGCTGCAGCACGTCGCCGCAATCCTTTTCCTCGGCCAGTGCCCTCTCGACGGCGTCGATCTGCCCGCGAATGCGCCGCACCCGCAGCCTGAGTTTTTCTTTTTCCTTTAGCGTATGAGCCATACTGAGCCTCGCAACTTTTTACTTGACCATACTATACGGGGGTATGCTACAAAGAGCAAGAAGGGATAAGGGATAAGACTTTCGTCGCTGCCTAAGACCCACGGCGGCGAACTGTAACGTTCCTTTAACGAGTCCTGCGTAGGCTCGGTGGATTGGCCGTAGGCCAGCCCGAATCGAATACTCGCTTGATTAAGGCTCGGACACGTTGGAATGTCTTAATTAAGCATAGTTAACTCTTGGTGATACATTAGCGTTAATCACCCAGGCATCAAGAATCCATGACAACTCGTGGCCAACTCGCGAGTTTCTGTTTGCGCTGGGGAAGCCTTGTCTGCTGGGCTGCAATCGTTGCAGGTCCGGCGATGCCCGCCCCCGCGCAGCAACCCGACCAGCCGCCCGCCGCCCAACAACCCGCAACTGGGTCCGTCGACGATCCCTCCGCGGCCAAGGCCGCCGATCCGTCCGCTGGTCCATCCGAGGACGAGGGCACCGAAGCGATGTTCCCGCACATCAAGGACACGCGTTTTTGGCTCACCGGCCAGGCGAACTTTATTTTCCAAACTCATCCTCCGTTCCACGCCGATTACAGCGGCAAGAACAGTCTCAGCCCCAACTACGAGAAAGCCACCTCGCGCGTGTTGACGCTCTACACCGGCATTCGCCTCAACAATTCCACCGAACTTCTGGTCGACATTGAAGAGGCCGGCGGCGCGGCCTTGAGCACCGGTCTCGGCCTGGCCGGGCCGCCCGATCTTGATATTGTGCGCAACCCGCTGCTCAGCAAAGCTCCGTATCTCGCGCGGGGCATGATTCACAAAGTATTCGCGCTCAGCAAAGACAAAGTCGAAAACCAACGTAGCTCTCTGTCGCTTTTCGGTGAACTTCCTCGCCGCCGCCTGGAAGTCCGTGTCGGCAAATTCAGTATGGTCGATTTTTTCGATGTTAATTCCGTGGGCTCCGATACCCACTTCCAATTCAGCAACTGGACCGTCGACAACAACGGCGCCTACGACTACGCTGCCGACACTCGCGGATACACGGTGGGTGCAACCGCCGACTTTGAAGACCGCAATTGGGGTTTCCGTTTCGCCGAAGCTCTCATGCCCAAGGTCGCCAACGGAATCGATCTGGTGTGGCGCCCGTGGCAGGCGCACGCGGAAAACTTTGAATACGAATTGCGCCGCGGCCCCATCCCTAAAAAAGCGGGCGTCGTCCGCCTCTTGGCTTTCACCAACTACGCCAACATGGGCATCTATCGCCAGGCCATCGCCAACTTTGAAGATGGTCTCACCCCCATTCCTCAGATCACCAACCATCCCTGGCACATCACGCGCAAATACGGATTCGGTGTGAACCTAGAGCAGAATCTCACCCACTACCTGACAGCATTCGCCCGCTTCGGCTGGAACAATGGCAAGACCGAATCCTTCGCCTATACGGAGGTCGAACAGACTTTCGCGGAAGGCATCGGCGCAAACGGCGCATGGTGGCATCGCAAGCAGGATCGCGCCGGCGTTGCCTTCGTCAGTAACGCCATCTGCAAATATCATCAGACCTACCTCGCCGACGGCGGTCTGGGCTTTCTCCTCGGCGATGGCGCGCTCAACTACGGCCGCGAAAACATTCTGGAAACTTACTACACCGTCCACGCGTGGCGCGGCATCTATCTCGCCCCCGGCCTGCAACACATCGTCAATCCCGGCTACAACCGCGACCGTGGCCCGGTGCTGGTCGGCGCATTCCGCGTCCACGCGGACTTCTAGTGTGCCGTCCCGTAAGTTCGGTTCAGAACTTTCGCTTGTCATCCTGAGCGAAGCGAAGGACCTATGTATCTTGTTTGCAGCGCCAACGGCCCTGGTACGAGCATTGACTACTCCATGCAGTTATGCTGCGAATTTACGGGACACGACACTAGGAGCCTGCGGAAAAACTCCCGAATGTACGCATTACCGTGGAAGAGCGGCGCTTCAGCGCCGCGTAAAGCATTTGTAATGAGTGCGGGCTTTAGCCCCAGTGGTCGCTCTTCTTGAGCGGACAGCATTTTTTCCGCAACCTCCTAGGGAAGCTTTCATTGAGTTCCCGGTGGTCCTCTGTGGCCCTGCGTCCTCTGTGGTTTAGGTTTTCCTTCGGGCGCTTAATCAAAGGTTCCCGGTACTCGCGGACTATAATTCCGCTGGTTAATTCTCCGCGCGAGGATCAAAAATGAAATCCAGTCTGTACACAAATTGCATGCTGACCGTGATCGCCGTTTCGCTGGTTTATCTCTGCGTCGCTCACATCCTGCAGCCTCCGACGGCACAGGCCGCCGCTCAATACAGCGTGCCGACCATTGAGCAAGGGTCGCCGGACGGACCCACGGCATACGTACCAGTAGTCGTGTTTGAGGCCAAGTGGAATAACGGCGTCTGGGCCGTTAGCCAGAAGCCCTAGCCGCGGGGCGCGGGACGGCGACGACATCAGAGAAGCACGTCCAGCACCGCCGTCTCAAATTCCTCGATGCGCGCGAACACCGGATCATTGGTGATGAAGCCCGTGGCTTGCGCCCGGATAGCCGTGGCCGCCTGCAGACCATCCGGCATTCGCAGTCGATACATGGCTCGCATCCGCGCCGCAAGGTCCGCCGTCTCCAGGTCAGGCGCAATCCACCGCAAGTTGGGATACGTGGAAAGCAAACCGTAGAACTCATCGACCTTCTGCTCGTCACCGTCGCGATAGGAGGGAACCAGCAGATCCGTCATCGTGATGGTTGAGGTCACAGCCTCATGGCTTGCCCGCTCCACCCAAGAAAACACGATGTCGGTGAGTGAGACGTACTTAAGATTCGCTTCGAGCTGGTAGATGAAGACGCTGGTGTCGAGAGCGATCCGGCGGTGACGCCGCAGAAACAGCCGCAGCCGCTCTACTCCCAACTCCGGCGTTCTTTCTGAAGATGTTTGGCCGGATAGGCAGTGCTCGCCAAGCCGCGAATGGCCGCCCGGTGCGACGCCGGTTTTTGCAGCATCACAACTCTCTTTCCGCGGACCACCACAAGCACCTTATCGCCAGCCCTTAAGTCGAGCGCTTCCCGGGCTTCCCGCGGAATTACGATTTGGTTCTTTGAAGAAATCGTCGCCTGCGTCATCGCTTTACATTCTATCACAAAGTAAAGTGGCAGGTATCGCGTTCTTCCACCGCGCGCGACCGCGACGGATGATTCCTCTACTTGTCCACCTGCACGCCTTTCCAGAACGCCACATACCCTTTGATCTGCTTCGCCGCAGATTTCGGCTCGGGGTAAAACCACGCGGCGCCGGCGTTGCGTTTGCCGTTGACTTCCACGTCGTAATAACTCGCCGTGCCTTTCCACGGACACACCGTGTGCGCGTCGCTCGGTTTGAAATATTCTTTGCGGATCGCATCGGGCGGAAAATACTGATTGTCCTCGACCTCTACCGTCGCATTGCTTTCGGCCAACACCGCGCCTTCCCACATTGCTTTTGCCATAATGCATATATAGATTCCTAGGAGGCCCATGCGTTTCAGAAACGTTGTGGAGGCAAAGTTGTGGAGGCAAAGATGGCCGAAGCGATGACTCAACTGCGTTTCAACGGACACTCCATGGTCGGTCCGCTCGAGCGCGTTCTGGTCTGCTCGCCCCGTACCGCCGGCTGGAATCATCCGGAACGCGTGGCGCGCTGGCGCGACCTGGGCTTCTATCACGAGCCAGATTTCGCGCAAGCGCAAGCCCAGCACGACGCTCTCTGCCACGAACTCGAAGCTGCCGGCGCGGAGGTGATCGAGCTGGCTCCGACGAACGATCTCTCTCTCGACGCGGTCTACACTCACGACGCGTCGCTGCCCACTGACTACGGCCTTATCGTGATGCGTCCCGGCAAAGCCAATCGCGTGCCCGAAGGCCAGCATCACAATTCGTTCTGCAAGGGGCTCGCGATCCGCACGCTCGGCACAATTATTTTTCCCGGCACCACCGAAGCCGGCGACATTTTGTGGCTCGATTCGCAAACGCTCCTTGTCGGCCACGGCTACCGCACCAACGCCGCGGGCATCGAGCAGATGCGTGACTTGCTTGCGCACAAAGGCGTGCAGGTTCTTTCCGCGCCGCTGCCCTACGGCCCCGGGCCATCGGCCTGCCTGCATTTAATGTCGTTGATCAGCTTGCTCGACGAGCACACCGCGCTCGTCGATCTGCCCTGGCTCGCGGTGGAAACGGTCGAACTGCTCAAGGCGCGCGGATTCCAGTTCATCGAAATCGATTCCTCGGAGCGCGACACGCTCGCCTGCAACGTGCTCGCGCTTGGCAACAAGCGCCTGCTGGCGCTCGAAGAGAATCGCAAAACCAACCACCGCCTGCGCCACGCCGGATTCGAAGTGCGCACCTTCCCCGGCAGCGAACTCTGCATCAACGGCAGCGGCGGCCCCACCTGCCTGACGCGCCCGCTGCTGCGCGGCTGATCGACTTGCTGCAAGCCTGCGGAACCAGCGGGTCGCGCCAAATGTTCCTGCGGGAACACATTGCGGAGTTCGCCCAGGTTCCTGTCGAGTGTTCCCATGGGAACATTGTGGAAAACCGTCCGTCTGTGGATTTCTGGCTCTTTGTTTGCAGGTGGTTAGGCGTGTCATTTTGAGACCTGTGGAAATCGTGGAGGAAGACCGTCTCTTCGGGCGACGGGTTGGGCCAGCCTCTTGCGGATATATAAGTCGGGAGGCCTCCGGAATTCATCCTGGTGGCGAGCTGTCATGCGGCAAAGAAGGCGGACGGGAGCGGGCGCTCCACGTGAGCAGGTTAGCCGCAGGGAGCGATAGATTCGTCGTTCCTGCTAAAATTGACATGCATGCTGCTTCCCTTCGTTCGCGAACTCTTCGCGGACGTGGAAACTCTTCCCGCCTTCGCGCGTGTAGCCTCCCACCTCAAGGAGAGCACGGAGCGGATCGGTGTGTCCGGCCTCACTCCTACCGCGAAAGCATTGCTGCTCGGGCTGTGGCAGCGCTCGGCCGGGCGTCCGCTGATTTTTGTGGTCAGCGACAACCATGCCGTGGAAGAGTTTGTTCCCGTGGTGCGGAGTTTCTGCGAGCTCGCGGGAGTATGCGAAGCCGACAGCGTGGTCGCGCTGCCGGCGCGCGATGTACTGCCATTTCAAAATCTTTCGCCGCATCCCGAACTGCAGGAGGAACGCGCCACGGCTCTATGGAAGATCGCGACCGGCGCGGCTTCCATCGTGATCACGCCGGTGGCGGCCGCGGTCATCCGCCTGCGCCCTGCGGATTATTATTCCGATCTCGCGCGCACCATTCGCCGGGGCGAATCGTTTGACGTGGATGCGCTGCTGGGCCATCTCAATACCGTCGGCTACAGCCCGGCCGACGTGGTGGAAATGCCCGGCCAGTACGCGCTGCGCGGAGGCATCCTCGACGTTTACTCGCCCGAGGCCGAGCGTCCCGTGCGCATCGAATTCTTCGGCGATGAAGTGGAATCGATCCGCCGGTTCGATCCGGCTTCGCAAAGATCTTCAAATCCAGTGGATGAAGAGTTGCTTCTGCCGCTTACCGAAACTCCGGTCACCGATCAATTGCTGGGCGCGATCCACACCCGGCTTTCGGGCAAACGCATCGTTGCCGGAGAACGAAGTTCCGGAGAACCAGGTTCCGGACTGCCAGGCTCCGGAGAAACCGGCTCGGAACAAATTATCGAAGCCGCGGTGCGCTCGGGCGGAGTCACGGTTTTTCCCGGCTGGGAGTTTTACGCTCCCGTGGCCGGAGCCAACAGCGGCGTCTTCGACTTGCTTCCGCGCGCGGCCGTGCTGCTCGATGAACCCGATGAGCTCAACGCCGAACTTGACCGCTTTTGGGCACGCGTGGAAGAAGCGCATGACCGCAGCGGCGTCGGCAATCTGGTGCGGCCGGAAGATCTTTACTTGCCACCTGATGACTTGTGGCGGAAGGTCGCTTCGCTTCCGGGCGCGGAAGTAGAACATCTCGGAATTACGCGCGGAGAAAATAACGCCGCATCCGTAGTTTTTCTTTCGCAGCCGGCGGCGCGCTTTCACGGCGCCGTCCCGGCCTTGCTTGAGGAAGTGAAGAAGCTGACTGCGCAAGGGAATCAGGTGCTTATCGCCGCTCCCAACATCGGCGAAATCGAGCGCCTGGCCGACGTTTTCACCGAATACAGCGTTTCCTTCCGCCTGGGCAGCCGCACCCGCAGCGGCGACAATTATGCCGACGAAAGCGGATATTTTGCCGGCGAAGTACTCACCACCACGCTGGCGAAGGCCTATGTTCCAGACGGAGTTGTGCTGCCCGAGGCCAACCTCGCCATTTTCGGCGCGCGCGATTTGTTCGACGAATCGGATGCGGTCGCCTCGCGGCCGCTGCGCCAGAAATCGAAAGTGTCGGCGTTTCTTTCCGACTTTCGCGATCTCCAGGTTGGCGATTATGTGGTGCACGTGGAGCATGGCATTGGCCAGTACCAGGGCCTGAAGGAAATCAATCAGGGCGATGGCACCGCGGAGTTCATGCTGCTCGAATACGCCGAAGGCGCGCGCCTGTACGTTCCGCTGACGCGGCTCGATCTGGTGCAGAAATACCGCTCCTCGGAAGGCGCCAAGCCGGTCTTGAATCATCTCGGCACCGCGGCCTGGGGCAAGACCAAGGCGCGCGTGCGCAAGGCCATGAAAGACATGGCCGACGAACTGATCAAGCTTTACGCCGAGCGCAAAGTGGCGCAGGGCCACGCGTTTCCTCCGGGCAACGAGTGGTTCGGCGAATTCGAAGATGCGTTTGAATTCAGCGAGACTGAAGACCAGGCGCAGGCGATTAAAGATGTAACCCGCGACATGGAATCGCCGCAGCCCATGGACCGGTTGCTCTGCGGCGACGTCGGCTACGGCAAAACGGAAGTCGCCATGCGCGCGGCGTTCAAGGCGGTCAGCGACAACCGCCAGGTTGCCTTGCTCGCGCCTACCACCGTGCTGGCCTTTCAGCACTACGAAACCTTCAAGCAGCGCTTCGCCGCATTTCCCGTTACCGTTGAAATGATCAGCCGCTTTCGCAACACGAAACAGCAGAAAGAAATTCTGGAAAAAACCGAAGCGGGCAAAATCGACATTCTCATCGGCACTCACCGGATACTTTCGAAAGACATCAAGTTTTCCGATCTTGGACTGCTGATCGTCGACGAAGAGCAGCGCTTCGGCGTGCGCCACAAAGAACGCATCAAGCAGATGCGCAAGCAGGTTGACGTGCTCACCATGTCGGCCACGCCGATTCCGCGTACCTTGCACATGTCGCTAGTCGGCCTGCGCGATATGAGCGTCATCGAAACTCCACCCAAAGATCGCATGGCGATCCAGACCGTGGTCGCGAGTTGGGACGAAAAACTGATTCAGTCCGCGCTTGAGCAGGAACTGGAGCGCGGAGGCCAGGTTTATTTCGTTCACAATCGCGTCGATAGTATCTGGGAAATCGCTGCCAAGCTGCAGACGCTGGTTCCGGCGGCGCGCATCATCGTCGGCCACGGGCAAATGTCGGAGGGCGAACTGGAAAAAGTGATGCTGAAGTTCATGCACCACGAAGCCGACATTCTGGTTTCGACCACGATCATCGAAAACGGCCTCGACATTCCGCTGTGTAATACGATTCTGATCAATCGTGCCGACCGCCTCGGCCTTTCCGAGCTTTATCAGCTGCGTGGGCGCGTCGGGCGGTCGAGCCGCCGCGCATACGCGTATTTGTTGCTTCCCGCTGAGATTGAGCTCACGCCGATTGCGCGCCGCCGGCTCGCTGCGCTGAAGGAATTTTCCGACCTCGGGGCGGGATTCAAGATCGCCGCACTCGACCTCGAGCTGCGCGGCGCCGGCAACATGCTGGGCGGCGAGCAAAGCGGACATATCGAAGCCATCGGCTTCGAGCTTTACACGCAGATGCTGGAGCGCGCCGTGCGCGAGATGAAAGGCGAAGCCGCGCCCGACGAAGCCGAAACTCAGCTCAACCTCGGCCTCAACATTCGCATTCCCGCGGATTACATTCCCGAGGAAAATCAGCGCCTGCGAATGTATAAGCGCGTCGCCGGAGTGGAAACCGAGCAGCAATTGGGTGACGTAGGCGCCGAACTGCAGGACCGCTACGGCCCGCCTCCGCCGGCGGTGCGCAACCTGCTCGAGTACGCCTTGCTCAAACTGTTGTGCATGAGGGTCGGCGTGAACGCCATCGAACGCAAGCGAGATGTCGTGACTTTCAAGTTCCCACAGAATGCCGCCGTCGATCCGGAGCAGTTGGCTCGTTTTGTTTCCCAGCAGCGCGGCGCGCAGTTTACGCCGGACGGAATGCTGAAGTTTGTTTTGAAAGTAACCGCTGCGGAAGAAGTCCTGCGTGCGCTGCGCGCAGTGCTGGAGCAGCTGGCGAGCGCGGAAATGACAGCAGGAGTGCCGTTAGGCGCGGGAAAGGCGCCTCAGTGATGGTGCACGAGGCCGATGGCGAAGATGCATATCATGTAGCCACCACAAGCCATCGCGTTGGCGGTGTGGCACAGGCTAAACACAACTGAATCGCCGATCTTTCCGTCCACCTGATTTAGCGCATCGCGCTGCTTGTAATATGCGATCCCGATCACCGCAATACCGAACGTGATCACGCCCAGAGCCAGGCGATCGATTCCCAGAGTGCTGTCCGAGAATTGGAGCGCAACAATGGTCAGCAACATTACTCCAATGGTTGTCACGCCAATGGCGCTGAAAGTCTTGTAAAAACCAAGGTACGGAGATCGTGGTTGTGTCTGCGTCAGTTCCATGGAAATCCTCCCGCGCGGGATCACTAAACACGAGAATTCTACTCCAGGCCCGGTCGCCAGCATAAACGCCAGCAGGTACAATTATCCGGCAACCGGAGTCGAACCGCCAACGACTAACGACTACCCACCGCCCATGACCATGAAAGTCCGCAAAGCCGTTTTCCCCGCCGCCGGCCTGGGCACGCGCTTTCTGCCCGCAACCAAAGCCCAGCCCAAAGAGATGCTCCCGCTGGTGGATAAGCCCATCATTCAATACGGCGTGGAAGAAGCGATGGCCTCGGGCTGCGACCAGATCCTCATTATTACTGGACGCGGCAAGCAGGCCATCGAAGATCACTTCGACGTGAGCTACGAACTGGAAAAAATGCTGGAAGAGCGCGGGAAGACCGATCTGCTCAACATTGTGCGCTCCATTTCCGACATGATGCACGTGGCTTACGTCCGGCAGAAGGAAGCGCTCGGCCTCGGCCATGCCGTGCTGATGGCGCGCGAGCTGGTGGGCAACGAGCCGTTCGCCGTGCTGCTGGCCGACGATGTTATCGACGCGAAGGTTCCCTGCCTCAAGCAGATGGTGCAAGTATTCGATCAGACTCAGTGCTCGGTTCTGGCCACCCAGGTCGTCGAAGGCAAAATGATTTCATCCTACGGCGTGCTCGACGTGAAACCGGCCGACGGCCGTTTCGATGGACGGCTGTTCGAGATTAACAACATGGTGGAAAAACCGAAGTCCGAGGATGCGCCGTCAAATCTCGCAATCATTGGCCGCTACATTCTCACACCGGCGATTTTCGACTGCCTCGCCAACACTCCCACCGGCGCCGGCGGAGAGCTGCAACTTACCGATGGCATGCGCCTGCTGCTGCAGAAGGAAAAAATGTACGCCTACGTCTACGAAGGCCGCCGCCACGATACGGGAGACAAACTGGGTTTCCTGAAGGCGACCGTCGAGTTCGCGCTCAAGCGCGAAGACATGGGCGAACCGTTCCGCGAGTACTTGAAGGGATTGAAACTTTAGGTCATCGAGCTTTTCAGTTTCTTCGATTTCTCTTCCACGCCGCGCGCCAGCTTTTCTTTGTGAGCTTCGAGTTTCTTCGCGATGGAAGCGTCGGCCAACCCAATCATCTGTGCGGCGAGAATGCCCGCGTTGGTCGCTCCCGGCTTGCCGATAGCAACGGTAGCCACAGGAATCCCTGCCGGCATCTGCACGGTCGCGAGCAAGGAATCCATCCCCTGCAGCGCCGTCGAAGGAATCGGTACTCCGATCACCGGCAGTGTAGTGTGAGCGGCGATCACCCCCGCCAGATGCGCAGCTCCGCCTGCTCCGGCAATGATCACGCGAATGCCGCGCCCGGCAGCGGTGCGCGCAAAGTCGGCCGTGCGGTCGGGCGAACGATGCGCCGAAGTCACGTCGATCTCGTAAGCAATGCCAAATTCCTCGAGCGCTTTTCCCGCCTCGCGCATAATCTCAAGATCGGAATCACTGCCCATCACGATAGAAACTAGCGGCTTGCTCATCGATCTCCTCGAGATTAGATCTCCTTAAAATTATTTCTTCAGCGCCCTTGCGGCAATATCCTTGCGGTAATGCGCGCCATCGAAACTGATCTTCTCGCACGCCTCGTAAGCCCGCCGCACGGCAGTTTCCAATTCCGGTGCTCGTGCCGTCACCCCGAGCACGCGGCCGCCGGAGGTGTAATACGCACCATCGCGCTTCGATGTTCCTGCGTGAAACACTTTCACGCCTTCAACTTTGCCCGCCGACTCAAGACCGGCAATTCGTTTCCCCATCTCAAACGTCCCCGGGTATCCGCCCGAAGCCATCACCACGCACACCGAAGCATCCGCCGACCATTTGAAATTGCCTTCGCTGACCCGGCCTTCAATCGAGGCTTCCAGCGCCTCCAGCAAATCGCTCTCCAGCCGCATCAGAATCGGCTGCGTCTCCGGATCGCCAAAGCGGCAATTAAACTCCAATACCATCGGGCCGCGCGCTGTCATCATCAACCCGCAATACAGCACGCCTTTATACTCCGCACCTTCCGCCTTCATGCCCGCGACCACCGGCCTTGCAATGTGGGTTACCAGCCAGTCGCGCATCTGGTCGTCGACAATGTCGGCCGTCGAATACGCGCCCATGCCGCCGGTGTTGGGACCGGAATCGCCATCGCCCACGCGCTTGTGATCCTGCGCTGCGACCAGCGGAGCTACACGTTCACCGTCGCTCAACACCAGAAAAGAAAGTTCGTCTCCCTCGAGACATTCTTCCACCACCACGCGCGCGCCCGCACCGCCCACCATCTTGCCGCTGAGCATTTCCGCCGCCACGCCCATAGCTTCTTCCTTGCTCTTGGCGATCACCACGCCCTTGCCCGCTGCCAATCCGTCCGCCTTCACCACCACCGGCGCGTGAAAGTGCCCAAGCGCCTCGCGCACCTCTTCCACCGAATCGCAAATAGCATACGCCGCCGTGGGAATGTGGCAGCGCTGCAAAAACTCCTTGGCGAAACTCTTACTTGATTCCAATTGCGCTGCGGCTTTGGTTGGACCGAAAATGGGCCATCCGCGCCTTGTGAATTCGTCCACCACTCCCAGCGCGAGCGCTAACTCCGGGCCCACTACGGTAAGGTTCGGCCGCAATCGCTCGCCCAGTTCCACGATAGAATCGAGTCTCTTCAGGTCAACCGGCAGACACTCCGCTTCTTCCGCAATGCCGCCATTGCCCGGTGCGCAGTAGAGCTGCGAGATCCGTGGCGATTGCCGCAGCTTCCACACCAGGGCATGCTCGCGTCCGCCGCTGCCTAGGACCAGAACTTTCATAGCCGAAGAAAACTCAAGGTTAGGGGCTGACGAGGAACGCTGTCAAACCCGCGTTGTCTCAATCACCACGGAGGCACCCTTCGACTTCGCTCCAGGTCAGGCTCCGACACGGAGAAAAGCTCCTGTTTGTTTCCAGACGATACCTCGGCTCTGAACGTGATGGGAGCGGCGATTCAGAACGGCGATTAGCGAGCCGCTCGCCCGATTCTGCTTTCTCCGTGCCTCTGTGTCTCGGTGGAGAGAACTGAAGTTAACCGCGCTTAACTCCCGTCGTATAATCTCACCAGGATGATCACCGTTTCCAAAGAGGACTATCTCAAGGCGATCCTCGGGGCCGAGAGCGAGGGCGAAACCGTCATCTCCGCGCGCCTGGCGGACTGGCTCAAGGTTTCTCCGCCCGCCGTCACTATGGCCGTCCGCCGCCTGAAGAAAGACGGTCTGGTTCGCGTGCAGAGCGATGGCAACGTGCGCCTTACCGCGGCTGGCCGCAGAATCGCTCACCGGCTCGCGCTGCGGCATCACTTGATCGAGCGCATGTTGTCCGAACTTTTCGGCATGGAGTGGTGGAAGGTTCATGACGAAGCCGAGCGCCTTGAGCACGCCGTCTCTCCCGACTTCGAAGGTAAGCTGCTGGCCAAGCTGGGCCGGGGTAGCGCCTGCCCACACGGCAATCTCAGCGAGATGGAAAGCCCGGAGAGCCGCCGCCGCCGCGGGCTGGTTCTGCTCTCTGACGCGCATGCCGGTTCGACTTACACGGTGAGCGGCATCTATGAGCGCGACCGTCACCTTCTCGAGTTCCTCGAAGCGCGCGGCATTCGTCCCGGAGCGAAGCTGCGCCTGCTCGAACGTAACTATGACCAGACCTTGGCTCTTTCTACCGCTGCGGGCAACGTTTCGCTGGGTCGGGCCGCCGCGGAGCGCGTCTGGGTTTCCGCAGCCGCCCAGCGCACCGCCCGCTAGGGGCCGCGTTCCGGACTCCTGTCATCCTGAGCGAAGCGCAGGACCCCACCCTCGACTACGCCACCGCCGGCACCGACACTTTTTCCATTGCGAAACCACCCGAGTTAACCATAGTTTATTTCATAGTGTATACTCACACTAATCTCTGCCGGCAAAGTCCCCGCCGGATGCATCGGCGGAGATGAGCCGACAACCGCAAGCACTCCAAGTCCCAACCGATGAAACCTGTTGCCGCCCAAAACGACGAAGCCGTCGTAATCACCCACGAAGACGTCGATCGCGCCCATGATCGCGTCCGGGTATCGGAAGCGCGCGCCCAGCACGGCTTTTCGTCGCGCGCGCGCCTCCTGTGGTTGCTGGCCGGGCCTGGTGTTCTGGTCATGCTGGGAGAAAATGACGGCCCCAGCATGTTGTCCTACGCCGCCACCGGCGCCAAGTTCGGCATCGGATTCTTCATTCCTTTTGTCGCTCTCACCTTTTGCATGGCGATCGTCGTCCAGGAGATGACCGTCCGCCTGGGCGCAGCCACTCATCGCGGACACGCCGAACTTATCTTCGACCGCTTCGGTCCCTTCTGGGGATGGTTTTCCATGATCGAC
>PMHV01000012.1 GCA_003156805.1 Acidobacteriaceae bacterium
AAGGCGCTGGGAGCGCGGCGGCGCGACATACGGTTTCAGTTCCTGGCGGAGGCCATGGTGATTACCGCGGTGGGAGGGATTCTGGGGATTGTGTTGTCTTACATTGTGTCGCTTTCGGTGGGGCGGCTGACGTTTTATAGCGCGATGGCGAAACATGCGGAGGCGGCAGACATCCGCTTGATTGTGTCGCCGATGATTCTGCTGGTAGCGACGGCGATTCTAGCCGTGGTGGGGGTGGTCAGCGGAATGATTCCGGCGATGCGCGCGGCGCAACTGGATCCGATTGAGGCGCTGCGGTATGAGTAGAGAGTACCGAGGACCGAGTGCCGAGTTGCGAGAGAACTTGTTCGCCGGGGATTTGCGCGGATTCACACGGATAGAAGAATCAAACTGTGGGGAACGAACCACGGAAGGCACAGACGTTGCGGGTTGACATCGGCGAGTATGACAGTGGGCGATGACATTTTGAGTTTGGNNNNTGTCGTATTGGCGGGCGAAGTACGATCTGGAACATGCGGGTCACTTGTGCGCGGCGCTCGCCGGGAAGGGAATCGCGACCGCGAACCTGGAATACCGGCGCGTGGGCAATGCGGGCGGAGGCTGGCCGGGAACGTTTGCCGACATTCGGGCCGCGTATCAATTTCTCATGCAGAAGGCTCGGCAGTATGAGCTCGATGAGAAACGCGTGGTGGTGATGGGCCACTCGGCGGGCGGGCAACTGGCGCTGTGTCTGGCGGCACATGAGGCAAGCGTGAAGTCGGTGGTTTCGCTGGCGGGCGTGATCGATTTGGAGCAGGCGTATGCGCTGCACTTGAGCAACGATGCGGTGGTGGAGTTTTTGGGAGGGACGCCCGGAGAAGTGCCGGACCATTATCGCGAGGCGGATCCGATGGAGCTGGCGGTTCCGGCGCGGCAGTGGATAATTCACGGATCGGCGGATGAGGTTGTGCCTACGGCGTTCAGCAGAGATTACGTGAGAGCGAAGCAGAAGATGAAAGAAGATGCGCGGCTGGTGGAGATTGCCGGGGCGGGGCATTTTGATTTGATCGACCCGCGGTCGGGTGCGTGGAAGGAAGTGGAACGCGCGGTGGTGGAAGCGGTGCGGTGAGTAGCAAATGACGTCCAAGTCTTAAACCGCAAAGATCGCTAAGGGTGCGCAAAGGACGCAAAGACCATCCGTGCTCAGCAGAAGTTTCTGCTCTAGGGCTACGGCTCGGGAGGAGCGCCGCTGTGCTCGGGGCTTTCGCCGGGTCCGGGGAAGTCGGTGTCGGCGTCTTTGAGAAGCGGGTCCTGGTCGCGATGTCCGAGTTGTCCAGCGAGGCCGGCGTCGCCGTCATGGCTGTGTTCTACGGTTTCGGTCGCGCCTTTGGAGATGTCTGGATCGTTTTTCGGAATTGGCATCGCTGCTTCCTCCTGCGAACTACTTTGGCGAACTATTCTCCCGGACGGGCGGGTGAAACTCCCAGCTTGCGCAGGCGTTCGCGGGCCTGCAGCGCCTCGTTGGAGCGGGGATAGCGCTGAATGACGTGGCGAAGTTCCTGCACGCCGTCATCCTGCTTGCCGAGTTCGATCAGGGAAAAACCTTTCTTGAGTTGCGCGGAGGCGGCTTTGCTGCCGCTGGGAAAATTCTGCAGAACCTGGTCGTAGCTTTGCGCGGCCCGCTCATAGTTGCCGGCGCGGAATTGCAGTTCGCCGAGATAGAAATACGCATTTCCGGCGAGATCGGTGTTGGGATAGAACTTGATGTAATCGGAAAATTCCTGTGTGGCGAGATCGTTCTTGGCGCCGTTGTAATCACGGAGCGCGTTGTTGTAGAGCACGTCAGGCGGGGGCGCCTGCGCCTGAGCTTGTTGCTGCGCCTGTTGCGTGGCCTGCTGCGCGGCCAGGCTTTGCTGCGAAGACTGCATATCCTCGAGTTGCTTGCTGACCTTGGCCAGGCGAGCCTTCAGTTCGTCGAGCGAGTCGTTGAGCGCCTGAATTTGGCCGGAGAGCTGATCGACGTGCGAGGAGGAATCGCCCTGCTGTTTTTGCAGCGTGCTCTGCAGCGCGGTGAGAGCGGCCGCGGCTTTGTTGACGGCGTCGGTATCGCGCTCGACGAGATTGTTCATCACGCCCATGCGTTCGTCGAAGCTGCGCTGCATGGCGGTCATCTGCTGCTGCAGTTGCTGCACCTGAGTCTGCAGCTCAACCATTTCTTTGTTCACACCAAAGGCCGGCGTGACGGCCAGCCCGAGGGTGGAGAGCAGCGCGAGCACAGTGGAGAAGCGTTTTGGTGTCATAAGTGTTCCCGTGGTTTCATTTTAGATGAAAAGGCGGACCTCAGGCGTCAGACGTCGGCCTTTGGACCTCGGCAGCGGGGGTCCGAGGTCTGAAGTCCGAGGTCCGGTTCTGCCTACTTCTGGTAGACGAAGTGGCCACGGCGGTTCTGCTGCCAACAGGCTTCATTGGACTCGGTGCAGAACGGTTTTTCTTTGCCGTAGCTGATGGTCTTGATGCGGTTGGAAGCGATTCCAGCCGTGGTGAGCGCGTTTTTCACGGAACTGGCGCGCTGGTCGCCCAGAGCCAGGTTGTATTCGGTTGAGCCGCGCTCGTCGCAGTGTCCCTCAATCGTGAAGCTGACGTTGGAGTGCTGATTGAGGAACAGCACGTCGGCCTGGATGGAAGGCTGCTGATCGCCGCGAATGTCGGACTTTTCGTATTCAAAATAAACATCCTTGACGCTGCTGTTGAACAAGTCTTCGTCCGTGGGCGACGGAGTCTGCGTTACGGGCGGCGGAGGCTGGGTGACGGTGAGACGCGTGGTCGCATCCTGCGTGCCCCCGGCTCCTTTGGCCGTGAGGTGATAGGTAGTGGAAGTGGACGGTGAGACCTGCTGCGAACCGCTGGGTTGCACCGCGCCAATGCCGTCAATCGATACATCGGTGGCGTTGGAAGTCTGCCAACTCAAAGTAGACGATTGGCCAGCCTGAATGGTATCTGGGCTGACGGAAATAGAAGCTGTGGGCGACGCCGGTGGAGGCGGGGGTGGGGGTGGTGGCGGAGCGGCCTTTTTCTTGCAGGCGCCCAGCATGAGAACTGCGCTTAAACCGACGACCAGTGCGAACCACTTCAACTTCAAAGTTTGATGCTTCACGTTAGTCCTCCCTACGGACCCGAAATCAGGATTTGCAGAACTCACGACTTCGAGTTCAGACGAAGCGTTGTTTTATTTCCAACTCCAGTTTGGTTGCGTATTACGTCCGGTAAAAGTCAATTGATGGAGCTTGGTGCCGTCAGCCAGCATCTCCCAGATTTCTTCCTTGCCAGAGCGGCTGGACTGAAACACGATGTGGCGGCCATCGGGCGACCACCCGGGAAAATCGTTGCGGCCGCCATCGTGGGTGAGCTGAACCCATTGCTTGCTGGCGATGTCCATCAAATAAAGATCGGAGGCTCCGGGCTCGCCGGGACCGTATTTGCGGATCCAGGCGAAAGTGAGGAACTGGCCGTTAGGCGCCCAGTTGGGCGACACGGCGTAACCTTGATCGGTCATGCGAGTCTGGCCGGTGCCGTCGGCCTCCATGGTATAGATCTGAGGCAGACCGGTGCGGCCGCTGACAAAAGTGAGTTGAGCGCCGGTCTTGCGGTTCCAGGCGGGAGAAACGTCGGGACCTTTGTTATTGGTCATGCGGCGGAGGTTGGCGCCGGAAGCGTCACAAATATAAATTTCCGAATCGCCGCCGCGCGATGAAGAAAGCGCGAGCCTGGCACCATCGGGAGACCATGCGGGCGAGAGATTGGTGCCGCCGAAGCGCGGGAAGCTGACGAGACGGTTGACGTCAAATGAGTACATCAGAATGTCCCAGCCACTCTTGGTGAGGGAACTGAAGGCCAGACGGGAACCATCGGGTGAGACGCGCGGCGAAAGCGAAATGGAACCCTGATGAGTGAGCTGATGTTGATTGGAGCCGTCGTAGTCCATCGCCCAGATTTCTTTGTGGCCGCTGCGGTCGCTGACGAAATAGATTTTGCTTTCGGCTATGCCTGCGAGTCCTCCGCCCAGGCGCAAGATAATTTCATCGGCGAACTTATGCGCGATCAGGCGAGCGGCATCGTCGGTGGGGACGTCGGTGTACTGCTTGCCGAGAACCTGCGGCGAGGCGGTGTTCTTTACGTCGTAGAGCCAGCCTTGAACGGTCAGTTTGCCGGCCAGCACCCCGAGATTGCCGAAGGCCAGCATGGCTGCGTTGGGCGGAGGCGAGTTCCACAGGCCGAAGGTGACTTCGGCGGGTTGGCCGGGCGCTTGCAGCGGATAAAAACTCTTGGAGACGAGTTCGACGACGCCGGAATTGTCGAGATCGTTCCAGAACGTGTCGTTGAAAGTCTTGAGCAGAGCGGCGTTCTGGGGGTCGGCGCCGGAGGGTTTGAAGTCGGGGACGGCCAGAGGGACTTTTTCCACACCCAGACTGGTTCCGGTGCGTACCCAATCCTGGGCGGAGGAGATTGAGGCGAGAAGCGAGACCAGCACCACCAACAAAGTCAGGATTTCCGCCGGCCTGACACCGAATGGCCAACTTCCGGGAACTCTTCTTTCTCTGTCGTCTCTTGCGCCGTCGTCCATCCGTTTGCGGTTCTTATGGGCGTGCGAGGAAAATAGTACCGCACACGACAATATCGTAAGCCGATATGTTCTTGCTGGCAAGTTCGGCTGCCTCATGGAACCTCAAACAGTAATCCAGGGAATCCTGTAGACATTATGAGTCCCAAACTGGCCGGGCCATATATCGACTTGAGTTCATTCGATGCGGCTTTGGCTCGATGTGGTTCATTCGTCCTGGCTCATTCGGCACAGCTTATTTTCGGCTGTAGTCAAACCAATACTCCACGCTGATTTTGCTGCCGCTGTAGTCGGCGGGCAGAGCGCCAAAAGTGTCGATGCGCTGCAACGCGCGCTGGGCAGAAATGTCGAGCGAAGGAACACCGCTGGACTGCTCCACCAGCACGTTAAAGGGATGACCATCGCGCGCGACGTCGAACGTGATGTAAACGCGTTGCGCGGTCGTGATTCGGGGGTCGACTTCATACTTGAGCCAATTCTCGGAAACTTTTTGCTGAATGACGCGAACGTACCAGGCGTACTTGGTGCCGAAATCGCCGTCGCCGCCGGTTATGCCGAAACCTCCCTTTGCGCCGCCGGCGTTGAAACTGCCGTAAGGTCCGCTGACCGGGCCGCCTTCACCGAAGGCCACTTGGTTGGTCTCGGGTTCCGGCTCGGGTTGCGGCTTCGCCTTGGTCGGCGTAGGAGCTTTCTTCGGTTTGACCTTGGAGTTCTTGCCTTGAATCTCAATGGCGTCGGGTTCTTTCTCTTCAATCTTGGGTGGCGATTTTGTCAGTCCCTTCGATTCGTTGGCCAAAACATTTTGAGTTGGCGCAGGATTGGAAGGCAAGGGAACGTTGCTAATCAAAGTGACGCCCATGGCGCCGCCGCCGCCGCCCGCGCCCCAGCCCTCGCCGCGAGATCCGATGAAAACGACGGAGTAAAGCAGGATGAGTCCGGTGAGCGCGACGTGAAATCCCGCGGACCACGCGAGGGCGCGTCCCCAGCGCTCGTGCTCGAAAAAGATTTCAGCGTTTGCCGCCATTGGAACCATTCCGAGCGTTGTTCTGGGCGCCATTTGTTTCGATGGGCTGAGTCACGATGCTGACGTTGGTGATGCCCGATTGCTTGACCGCATCCATCACGGTGGCGAATGCGCCGAAGGGAACATTTTCATCGGCGCGCAAGAAGATGAACTGATTGCGGGGGTCGCGAATCTTCTGCCGCAGCTTGGCCGCGATCTCGTTGATGTTGATGGCATCGTTGCCGAGAAACACGCGCTGATCCTTGTTAATGGTTATGACCGTGCGCTCTTCGGTGATTTCCTTGACGGTGCGCGTCTTGGGCACGCTGACTTCAATGCCCGACTGAAGAACGGGCGCGGTCACCATGAAGATGATGAGCAGGACGAGCACCACATCGACCAGCGGAGTGATGTTGATATCCGCGAGCGCGGTTTGCGTGCGGCCATTGCCGGCGGTGAATGCCATCAGCGCCTCACTTCGGCCGGGGCTTGCGGCTGGATGTGTTCGACCGCATTGAGAACTTCGAGAGAGAAATCGTCGCTGCGGGAGGCGAATTCGCGAATGGAGCTGAGGATCAGGTTGTAGGCGATGACGGCGGGAATGGCGGCGGCGAGTCCGGCGGCGGTGGTGATGAGCGCTTCCGAGATGCCGGGCGCGACGGCTCGCAACGTGGCCGCCCCAGCCGTGCCAAGGCCGTGAAAAGCGTCAATGATTCCCCAGACCGTGCCGAACAAACCGATAAAAGGGGTGACAGCGCCGGTAATGGCGAGCCAGGGGACATTGCGTTCGAGTCGAGTGATTTCTTCGGAAGCGCCAATCTGCATGCCGCGCTGCACGGCGGTGAGGTTGCGGAGCACGCCTCCGCTGCCTGCGACCTGCCGCTTGTACTCCTCGAATCCGCCCTCGAAGACGCCGACCAGAGGGCTAGGGCGGAATTGATCGGCCACGGCGGCCACGTCCTGCAAGCGCTGCGCTTTGCGGAAGGCGCGAAGGAAGCGCCCGCTTTGCACGCGGGCGCGCCGCAGCAGGCTCCATTTAGTCAGGATAATGGCCCATGAGATGAGGCTGAAAACGAGCAGGATCAGCAGAACCAGCTTGGCGACGGCGCCGGCGTCGGAAACCATGTCGAGGATTTCGCCGCCGACGAACAGAAACAGCAATAGCAATGGTTGCATCGTATGTTGGATAGTGCCTTGTCATAATTATAGATGACGGAGCGCCGTCGCTTCAGCGCACGTATCCGAAACATAACCTGCGGGTGTGACGAGGCTGCCGCTGCGATCCAGAACCTTGAGATTTGGGCGCTGTACCTTCCATACCGAAGTGGCATCCAAGATGACGCGCAATCGTTCACTTGAAATTCTGATGGGAGGAAAAACAATGGCACACTACGGGCTGCTGCGGGATTACAGCTTTACCGAGGCTGCGGAAGACATCCGCGGGGCGAAGCTGTACGGCTTCAAGGATGAGAAACTGGGCAAAATTGACGATGTGATTTTCGATCACTTCACGGGATCGATCAACTATGTGGTGGTCGATACGGGAGGGTGGCTGACGACGAAGAAGTTCATCGTGCCGGCGAACCGCTTGCGTGCGTCGGTGGAGCACGAAGACGACTTCGCGGTCGATCTGACCAAGGCGCAGGTAGAGAGCTTTCCCCCGTATCAGGAATCGGACCTCGAATCCGAGCAGCAGTGGTCGGACTATGAGGGCCGCTATCGCTCGAAGTGGGAGGCCGATCCGGTGATGCATCGGGCGGGAACGGACCGGAACATCACTCCGACCACGCAGCAGATGCCGGGAAATTCGACGTCAGCACGGGTTGCGGCTTCGGCGACGAAGGGAACTGGCGGAGCTGAAGCTGCGGACGCCTTTACGGAATCCGGGTTCGCGGCCGGGACCGATTCGGTCGTGATCAGCAGCAACGCGGTGGGCATCGGCGCACGATGGGACAGGTTCCAGGACCGCCTGCGCGAACGCCGCAAGGAAGTAATTGGCACGGGATCTGCCGAGCAGCGCCGGGAGGACAACGCCGAGAGCTTCCGCAAGACGGCTTAGCCGACAGAGAACCGGATGTTTTGGGAGCCACGGCTTTGGCCGTGGCTTTTTAACTTCCGTAGTGAGGCGGGAAAGCGTTCGTTTTGAAGCAACGGCGGCTGCGGAGTGGTTTCGTGCTATGCTGCGCAAAACTCCTTGTTTCAGGACGACTTGTGCTGGTTGAACTGCGCCTCGAGAACTATGCGGTCATCGACAACGTGGCGGTGGAGTTCGCCCCAGGGCTGAACCTGCTGACCGGCGAAACCGGCGCGGGAAAATCCATTCTGATCGACGCGCTGACATTGCTGCTGGGCGAGAAAGCCTCAAGCGACGTAATTCGCGCGGGCACCGAGCGGGCGGTGGTGTCGGCGGTGTTCGAGTGCGAGGGCGGGGCGGAAGATGCTTTGAAAAAGGCGCTCGCGGCGAATGGCATCGACGAGTCTGACGACGGCGCTCTCATTCTTCGCCGTGAAATTGCGGCTGGCGGCAAGGGGCGGGTGTTCGTCAACAACCAGCCGGCCACTGTGGCTGTGCTGCGGCAACTGTCGCCGCATCTAGCCGCCATCCATGCGCAGAATGAATCGATTCTGTCGTTCGATGGCCCGGCGCGGCTGGAGTTGCTGGATGCGTACGCGGGAAGTCACATTGAGCCTGCGACCTCAGCGTTTGAAGCGTGGAAGGGAATTCGGGCGCGCATCGACGACTTGGAGCGTGGCGAGCAAGATCGGTTGCGGCTGGTCGATTTGTGGATCTTTCAGAAACGCGAGATCGAAGAAGCCAAGCTGCAAGCGGGAGAAGATGAACGGCTGGAGGCGGAGAAGCGCGTGCTCGCCAACGCGGAAAAGATATACAACGCCGCGATGAATGCCTTCGACCTGTTGTATGAAGGGAACGGGTCGACTTCGTCGTCGTTGCGGGCGGCGCAGAAGCAGGTGGAAGAGTTGGCGCGCTACGAGCCCCGGTTTCACGAGGGGCTCGCCGCTCTTGAAACCGCGCGCATCAGCGTCGAGGACGTAGGTGCGACGGTGCGGGATTATGCCGGCGGAATTCATGCTTCGCCCGAGCATCTCGCGGAAGTGGAAGACCGGTTGGCGTCGCTTGACCGTTTGCGGCGCAAATACGGTCCGGCGCTCGAGGATGTGATCGCGTTTGGCGCTGAGGTCGCGCGCAAGTTGTCTGAAGTCGAGAACAAAGATGAGATTTTGCGCCAGCTTCGCGCCGAGATGGCGAAGGCTGCGGGCGAATATTTGCGGGCGGCACGGACGCTTTCGAAGAAGCGGCATGAAGCGGCTCGCAAGCTGGAGAAGCTGGTTGAGGCCGAGACCAACGATCTGGCGATGAAGTCAACGTTTCGTATTGAACTGACGTCATCGGAAGAAGAAGGGAACTGGTCTGTATCGGGTATCGATCAGGTGGTGTATATGATCGCGGCCAATCCGGGTGAACCTCTGCGGCGGCTGGAGCATGTTGCGTCCGGCGGAGAGTTATCGCGGGTGATGCTGGCTTTGAAAGCCAGTGTGGAGACGGGAGCTGATCCTGCGCTTGGCAGGAAACGTCAGGGAACAGACACGGCGAATCGCGCACTTCGCAAGAAACGCGAAGGATGGGGTATCCAGCACAGGGATTGGGGCGACGGGGGCAATCAGAAAACGATGGTGTTTGACGAAATCGATACCGGCATTGGAGGCCGCGCCGCCGAAGCCGTGGGCAGGAAGCTGAAGACGCTGGCGCGAGCAAATCAAGTGCTGTGCGTGACTCATCTGCCGCAGATCGCGACTTTCGCCGACCATCACTACGTAATCGAGAAGAAAGAAGCGGGCGGACGCACGCGCACCAGCGTCCGCGCCGTAACTGGCGAAGAGCGCACCGAGGAAGTAGCGCGAATGCTGAGCGGCGCCAAACTCACCGACGCCTCGCGGAAGCATGCCGAGCAGATGATCAAAGCGAATGGGTAGGGCTGCTGGCGTGTGGCCGGCGGAGCCGCCATAAACATTGACAACCAGGCAGCGATTAGCTAATCTAAGTTAGCTAACATGGAAACGATCACCATCCACAAAGCCAAAACCCAGCTTTCCCGGCTGATCGAAAAAGCCTGCCAAGGCGAGGAGATTGTCATCGCGCGTGGGAAGACTCCGGTGGTGAAGTTGGTTGCCATCGAGGCCAAGAATGGCGACCGGAAGCCTGGCGCCTGGAAAGGCAAGATCAAAATCGGGCCTGAATTCTTTGAGCCATTGCCTCCGGAAGAACTGGAAGGCTGGGAGTAAGCGCGAATGCGCTTCCTGCTTGACACCCACACCTTGATCTGGTGGATGACAACCGACCCGCATCTTTCAAAGTCTGCTAGCGACCTCATCAAGGCGAAGGGCAATACGTCAGTGGTGAGTGCGGCTTCTGCCTGGGAGATTGCTACCAAGGTGCGGCTGGGAAGGCTGCCTGCGGCCGCAGACCTGATTCAGAATTTCGTGGCAGACCTAACGCGACATCGAATCCAGATTCTTTTTATGAGCGCCGAGCATGGTATCCGCGCGGGGCTGCTGCCGGGTCCACACAGAGATCCGTTCGATCGCATGCTGATCGCTCAGGCACTGTCCGAGGACGTGCCCATTGTCAGTAATGACCGAGCATTAGATGGGTACGGCGTGAAGCGGCTCTGGTAGGCGCTCGCGACCTTTACCGGTAGACCCTGAATTCTCCCGCATCGCTGCTAATCCCCGCTGTTTCTGTGGCTTACGTTGACCATAACGGCACTTTTCGGTAGCTTATGAGTATCGGCGCAAACGGGGTTCGTGTAACCTATTCATGAGGCGATTGGGGGCGGATTCTGCATCCAGGCGGTTTGGCGAAGATCTCAGAAGTGTGAAGATCCGAAAGAGCGGGAGTTAATGGTGGCAGGCATTCTAACGAAATCCGACAGCAAGACCGTACTTCTGTTGAAGCCGCGCGGCTTCTGCGCCGGGGTAGTGCGCGCCATTGACGTTGTCCGCATCGCTCTGGAAGCCTTCGGCCCGCCGATTTATGTGCGCAAAGAGATCGTCCACAACAGCTTTGTCGTCGACGAGCTCCGCGGCAAGGGCGCGATCTTCGTCGATAGCGAAGACGAAGTTCCTAACGGTGAGCGCGTCATCTATAGCGCGCACGGTGTGTCGCCGGACGTCCGCGAACACAGCCGCAAGCGCGGATTGCGTGTGATTGATGCTACTTGTCCGCTGGTCACCAAGGTCCACGTGGAAGCGGTGAAGTTCGCCAAGGAAGGCTATTCGCTGATCCTGATCGGCCATCACGATCACGATGAAGTGATTGGCACGCTGGGCGAGGCTCCGTTGGTGACGCAGGTGGTAGGAACGCCCGAGCAGGTGAAGTCGCTGACCGTGCCGGATCCAAACCGCGTCGCGTATCTGACGCAGACCACCTTGAGCCTGGACGAAACCAAGGACATCATCGCTGCGCTGAAAAAGAAGTTTCCCAACATCAAGGGGCCGGCGGCGCAGGATATCTGCTACGCCACGGAAAACCGCCAAGTCGCAGTGAAACAGGTGGCATCGGAAGCGGATCTGCTGCTGGTGGTCGGCTCGGAAAACAGTTCCAATTCCAATCGCTTGGTGGAAGTGGCGCGCAATTTGGGCACGAATGCCCATCTTATCGATAGTTGCGAAGACATTGAGCCCGAGTGGCTGCGGGGCGTGAAAACCATAGCGCTTACGGCAGGCGCTTCGGCGCCGGAGTGCCTGGTGGAAGAGACCATGAAATTCCTGGCCGCCAAGGGATTCGGCAACGTGCAGGAACTGGAAGTGATGCCCGAGAACGTTCGCTTTGGCTTGCCGCCGGAGATCGTTGAGGCCATCGCGGCCGCTCCGGCTGGCGCTACTGCGGATTAGTGCATAGATTATCCACAGATTCGTGCATCATAAGGACTGACACCCCAACGGAGCCCTAAGCCGTATGGATATCGACTCCCCCGATTCCAATACTGTTTCCAACCTTACTTCCGCCCCACCACAACTTCGCTTCGGCAAGATCGACGATCTGGCCAGCCGTGTCGGGGCCGGAATCGACGCCGCGCGCCGTTATCTTTTCTCTCAGCAGCATGAGGATGGCTACTGGTGCGGCGAACTGGAAGCCGATACCACACTCGAATCCGATTACATCCTGCTGCACACATTGCTGGGGACGGGCGATGCGGAGCGCTTCCAAAAGGCGGCAAACTGGATTCTGCGCCATCAGAACGAAGATGGCGGATGGAGCATTTACGCCAATGGCCCTTCGAACGTCAGCGCGTCGGTGAAAGCTTATTTCGGCCTCAAGCTGGCTGGCTACAAGGCGAACCATCCGGCGCTGGAGCGGGCGCGAAAGAAAATTCTGGAGCTCGGCGGCGTCGCCGAAGTCAATACCTTCACCAAGATCTATCTCTGCTTCTTCGGGCAGTACGACTACGATGCCGTCCCAGCGATTCCGCCCGAGATTGTGCTGTTTCCCAACTGGTTCTGGTTCAACATTTACGAGATTTCTTCCTGGTCGCGGGCCATCCTGGTGCCCCTCTCCATCTGCTACGCCAAGAAGCCGTTCAAGAAGATTCCGCGCGAAATGGGGGTTGAAGAGCTTTTCGTCGGCGGAATGCTGAAGTCGCGGATGCATCTGCACTGGTCGAAACGGATGGTTTCATGGAGGAACTTTTTCCTTTGCCTGGATCGCATGACGCACTGGTTTGAGCGCGTTCATGTGCGTCCGCTGCGCTCGATTGCGCTGAAAAAGGCCGAAAAATGGATGCTGGAGCGCTTCGAGATGAGCGACGGCCTGGGCGCGATTTATCCTTCGATGATGAACGCGATCATTGCCTTGCGCTGCCTGGGATATTCCACCGACGACCCGCAGGTGATTCGCGCGCTCGATGAATTTGAGAAACTGGGCATTGAAGAGGGCGACACTTTCCGCATGCAGCCTTGCATGTCTCCCGTCTGGGATACGGCCTACGCGCTGTTCGCTCTGGGCGAAGCCGGTGTGCCTGCCAACGATCCCCGCATGGTGAAGTGCGCCGACTGGATTCTGCAAAAGCAGGTGCGCAACGTCGGCGACTGGAAGGTCAAAAACCCGAAAGGACAGCCGGGTGGCTGGTACTTCGAGTTTAACAACGAGTTTTACCCGGATGTAGATGATAGCGCAATGGTTTGCCTGGGGCTGAGCCGGGTAGAGCATGGCAACGGACGCTATCAGCGCGAGTCGGTGCAACGTGCCATCGATTGGATCTTCTCCATGCAGTGCAAGAACGGCGGCTGGGCGTCTTTCGACAAAGACAACGACCGCATGGTCTTCCAGCACGTGCCCTTTGCCGACCACAACGCCATGCTCGATCCGCCGACCGTCGATATTACCGGGCGCATCCTCGAGATGCTCGCGACTTATGGGTATGACAAGAACCATCCTGCGGTGAAGCGGGCTATCCAGTTTATTCGCGACGAGCAAGAGCCCGACGGAAGCTGGTTCGGACGCTGGGGCGTGAATTACATCTACGGCACTGCGCTGGTGCTGCGCGGGCTGGAGGCGATAGGCATCGATCATCACGAGCCGTTCGTTCAGCAGGGCGCGGAGTGGCTGCGCATGATGCAGAACCCCGACGGCGGCTGGGGCGAGACTTGCGGATCGTACGACGATCCTAGCACCCGCGGGGTAGGTCCCAGCACTCCTTCCCAAACCGCGTGGGCGATCATGGGATTGCTGGCCGCCAGCGACACCCGCAGCGACAGCGTCGCCCGCGGCATCGCCTACCTGCTGCGCACGCAAAAAGAAGACGGTTCCTGGGACGAGCCTCACTTCACCGGCACCGGCTTTCCCCGCGTGTTCTACCTGATGTATCACCTGTATCGTCAGTATTTCCCGCTGATCGCGTTCACCGCGTATGCCAAGGTGATGGAGAAGATCGAAAGCTAGTTGTCAGTTCTCGAGACTCAGTTTTCAGTCGAACTGCAACGGCCGTGGCGTTAACCGAGAACTGAGACCTGAGAACTGAAAACTGCCTTTGAAAGCTTTCGTCACAGGCGCAACCGGATTTTTGGGAAGCCACGTGGCTTGTGTTCTGGCCAACGAGGGCGCCGACTTGCGGCTGCTGGTGCGCTCGACCAGCAACCTGAAGAATCTCGAAAGCCTCAAGGCCGGGGCTGGTGGAGTGGAGACGGCAACCGGTGATCTGCGCGATCCCGCGTCGCTGGAAAAAGCCATGGCCGGCTGCGATACGGTTTTTCACGTCGCCGCCGATTACCGGCTGTGGGTGCGCGATCCCGATGAGATGTATCGTTCCAACGTCGAGGGGACGCGCGCGATTCTGGAAGCGGCGCGAAAACACGGCGTGCGCCGCGTGGTTCACACTTCCAGCGTGGCGACCATGGGTTTCACCGGCAACGGCCATCCCGCGGATGAAGACTCTCCGGTTTCGCTCGCAGATATGATCGGCCACTACAAGCGCTCGAAATTCATGGCCGAGCAACTTGCCTTGCGGGCCGGCCACAGCGGCCTGCATGTGGTCACCGTGAACCCGACGACGCCGATCGGCGAGCAGGATATAAAGCCCACTCCTACCGGACGAATCGTGGTGGACTTCCTCAAGCGAAAATTTCCCGCTTACGTCGAAACCGGATTGAACCTCGTCGATGTCCGCGAATGCGCACGGGGCCATGTTGCGGCTCTCGAAAAAGGCAGGACCGGCGAGCGCTATATTCTTGGCGGCGAGAATCTCACGCTCAAGCAGATTCTCGATAAGCTGGCGGCCATCACCGGGCTGCCCTCGCCCAAGGTGAAGCTGCCGTACGTGTTTGCCTACGCGGCGGGCGCAGTCGATGAGATCGTCATCGGTCGCCTGTTGCGCGGAGAGCCTCGCGCCACGGTCGATACGGTCCGCATGGGCGCGAAGAAAATGTGGGCCTGCTCCGACAAAGCCGAGCGCGAGCTGGGGTGGAAGCTTGTGCCGGCGGATGGCGCGCTGCGCCGCGCTGTGGAATGGTTCCGGGCTAACCGATATGCCTAGGGTCGCCATCGTGGCCGCGATGGAGCGCGAGGTGAAACCGCTGATTCGTAGCTGGAGTCGCCGCCAGTCCGAGCACAACGGAAAAACGTTTCGTCTCTTTGAAAAGGGAAATGTAGTGCTGGTTTGCGGCGGAATCGGCGCCGAGGCGGCCCGCAGAGCTGCGGAGACCGTGATCGCTCTCTACTCGCCGTCGATCGTCTATTCCGCCGGCTTCGCCGGGGCGCTTACGCCCGAGATGAAAGTCGGCGCTGTGCTGCTTCCGCGCCGCGTTGTCGACGCCGGCGACGGCAGCAGCGTCGACACGGAAACCGGCGAAGGAGTCCTGGTCAGTTTTGCTTCGGTCGCAAGTCCGCAGCAGAAGGTCAAGCTGGGCGAGTCGTTCGCCGCAGCCGCAGTCGATATGGAAGCCGCCGCCGTGGCCCGAGCGGCGCAAGCGCGAGGGCTGCAATTCGCGGCCGTCAAAGCGATTTCCGACGAAATCCATTTCGCAATGCCGGAAATGGATCGCTTCGTCGCTCCCGATGGCACTTTTCGATCCGGAAAATTCGCCATCTACACGGTGCTCCGGCCCTCGCTCTGGAGAACGGTGGCACAATTATCACGCAACAGTGCCCGGGCATCGCGGGCCTTGTGCGCCCGCCTGGCCGAAATGACTGCTAGCTGAAATAACCTGAGACCGCTGAAGCGAACACATTACGCATCTCATCTGATAAGTGATGTCCATTGCCGGACAATTCGCCATAAAGGAGCAGCAACCCCAGGGCCAGAAGCCGCGAGAGCAGCGGACGCACTCGATTCCCTCCGCCATGCTCGCGGCCGTTTATCGCGGAGTCAATGACGTCCGCATCGAAACCGTCCCCGTGCCCAAAATTGGCGCAGGGGAACTGCTGCTGCGCGTTCATACCTGCGGAGTTTGCGGCACAGACTTGAAGAAGATCGCCACCGGTTCGCACTCCGCGCCGCGCATCTTCGGCCATGAGACTTCCGGCGTCGTCGCCGCTGTGGGTTCGGACGTCAGCGATTTCCAGCCCGGCGACAGAGTGATGGTTTTTCATCACATTCCCTGCCGTTCCTGCTACTACTGCCGCCATAGTACGTTTGCCCAATGCGAAACTTACAAGAAGGTCGGGTGCACCGCCGGCTTCGAACCTTCGGGCGGCGGATTTGCCGAATACGTCCGCGTCATGGATTGGATCGTGCAGCAGGGAACGGTTCGCATTCCCGAGGGTGTTTCGTTCGAGCAGGCTTGCTTTGTCGAACCTGTCAATACCTGCATGAAAGGCATCGAGGCCTTGCACCTGCACCAGGGCGAAACCGTCCTGGTAATCGGTCAAGGCCCGATCGGCATCATACTTAGTGTGCTGGCACGCCGGGCGGGGGCCACGGTAATTACTTCCGATTTGTATCCCGAGAGGCTTAAAATAGGAGAAAGCTTCGGATTAAAGGATAATGTCGACGCTTCCCGTGAAGACGCGGTTCGTTCGGTTCGCGAGCGCAGCGGAGGACGCGGTGCTGACGCTGTGATTCTGGCAGTGGGCAACAATGGTTTGATTCGGCCCGCCATGGATGCGGTCCGTCCGGGAGGGCGGGTTTTGCTGTTTGCGCAGACCCAGAAGGGCGAAGTTGTGGTCGATCCCGCCGCGATTTGCGTCGATGAAAAGACGCTGCTGGGTTCCTACAGCGCGTCGGTGAATTTGCAGGAAGCGTCGGCTCGTTTTGTCATGAGCCGCGAAATGGAATTGGAGCGGCTGATCAGCCACCGGTTCCCGTTGCAGGAAGGCGCGCAGGCTCTGGACCTGGCTGCCCATCCGCAGCCTGCTTCGATGAAGATCGTGATTCAGCCTGGTGTTGCGTGGGAAAGTAAGGCCTCGGAAAGTAAGGCCCCGGACGGAAAAAAGGCAAAGACAAAGCAAGGAAACCAGCAGTGAATGGAAAAATGACGGCTGCCGTCCTCTACGGCAAAGAAGATCTGAAGATTGAACGTGTGCCCATCCCTCGCGTGGAAAAAGGCGAGGTGCTGGTCAAAGTGCAGGTGGCTCTCACCTGCGGCACCGATCTCAAGGTTTATCAGCGCGGCTACCACGCCCGTATGATTGTGCCTCCGGCGCTCTTCGGCCACGAATTGGCCGGAGTGGTCGAAGAAGTGGGCGAAGGCGTGCACACCTTCAAGAAAGGCATGCGCGTGGTGGCGCTGAACTCTGCCCCTTGCCAGATGTGCTTCTACTGCTCCAAGCATCAGGAAAATCTCTGCGAAGATCTGCTCTTCAATAACGGCGCTTATGCGGAATACATTCGGGTGCCGCGCCGCATCGTCGAAGCCAACATGCTGGTCATTCCGGCCAATGTAAGTTTTGAGGACGCGGCCATGACCGAGCCGCTGGCCTGCGTTTTGCGCGGCCTGCACGAAACCGGCGTCGAAATCGGCGATACCGTCACCATCATCGGCGGCGGGCCCATCGGCCTGATGTTTGTTCAGGTCGCCCGCGCCATCGGCTGTAACGTGATTTCCGTGGTCAAGCGTGACGAACAGGTAGTCGCCGCCAAGCACATGGGCGCGCACGAAATTGTGCAGATCACCAAGGTACGCGACGTGGTGGAAGCCGTTCGCGCGCTCGCTCCCCAGAAGCGCGGCTGCGATGTGGTCATCGAAGCCGTGGGCCGCCCCGACGCTTGGGAATGGGCCATTCAAATGGTGCGCAAAGGCGGCACCGTGAATTTCTTCGGCGGCTGCGCCAGCGGCACCACCGTTCAACTCGATACCAACCGCCTGCACTATTCTGAGATGACGCTCAAGGCCACGTTCCACCACACTCCGGAAACGGTGCGCAGAGCCTTCGACCTGATCGCCGCCAAGAAGATTCGTCCCACGGATTACATCACCGGGGAAGCTCCGCTCTCCAGCCTGCAGAAAGTGCTGCGGCACATGCTCAACCGCGGAGGCGATATCAAGACCGCCATCATCCCCGGCCACTGATATCTATTGGACCGAAAAAAGAGCACTGTCATCCTGAGCGAAGCGAAGGACCCCATGCAGGCCCGCAGCGCTTCCGGTGCAAGGCGTTCTCACAATGCTCGGAATTTGAATCGAACACCGAGGAAGCTGTAGACCCATGAGCCTGATCGCCACTGATTCTCAGCTTGCATCCGCCGCGTCAGCCTGGAGCCGCCTGCCTTCCGCATACGCGATCCCGCCTCACGCTCCCTCGCTAGTCGAAGCTCGCGAATACTGCCGCCGCCTCGCCACGACTCACTACGAAAATTTCTCCGTAGCCACCTGGTTTCTGCCCAGGCGTCTGCGCCAGCATTTCTGCAACGTCTACGCCTACTGCCGCATTTCCGACGATCTGGGCGATGAAGTCGGAAACGCCGGGGAGGCGCTCGCTCTGCTCGATGAATGGCAAGCCGAACTCGACGCCTGCTATGTCGGCGCTCCGCGGCATCCGGTTTTTGTGGCGCTGGCCGAAACCGTCCGGCAGTTCTCCATTCCGAAGCATGAGTTTTCTGATCTGCTGATCGCCTTCCGGCAGGATCAGACCGTCACTCGTTTCGCAACCTTCGACGACGTCCTCGGTTACTGCTGCTATTCGGCGAACCCGGTGGGCCATCTCGTGCTTTACCTCTGCGGCTACAATGACGCCGAGCGCCAGCAGCTTTCCGACTGCACCTGCACCGCCCTCCAGTTGGCGAATTTCTGGCAGGACGTCACCGTCGACTACGCCAAGGGGCGCATCTACCTGCCCCTGGAAGACCTCCGCCGTTTCGGCGTGAGCGAAGAAGACCTGGCGCAGAACCGCAACACGCCGGAGTTCTGCGCGATGATGAAATTCGAAATCGAGCGCGCGCGCCAGTGGTTCGCGCGCGGGCTGCCGCTGATCGCCAGAGTCGATCGCGAGCTGGCCATCGACCTCGAACTCTTCAGCCGCGGGGGCCAGGAAATCCTGAAGGCCATCGAGCGGCAAGGTTTCGCAGTCCTTGGCCGCCGTCCTGCCATTTCCCAGCCGCGCAAGCTGGCGCTGGTAGCGCGCGCCGCGCTGAGCAAGCTCTTCGCCTCGCGAGGGATCCATCGCGGTCAACGACCTGGAGAACTGCGGCGTGAACGAGGGGGTGAACAAGAATGACCGCAGGCGCGCAGCCCATGGCCGTTCCCTGGACTCCCGCTCCGGCGCAGCTGACCATGGCATATTCCGTGTGCCGCGGCATCACGCGCTCGGCCGCCAAGAATTTCTTTTACGCATTTCTGGTTTTGCCCAGGCACAAGCGCGAAGCCTTGTGCGCTGTGTATGCCTTCATGCGGCGCTGCGACGATATCGCCGACGACTCCACTCTCAGCCTCGCGGAACGCCGCCGCAAGCTGGACACTTGGCTCGACGCGCTGCACCTCGCCCAGCAAGGCCAGCCCAGCGACGATCCCATTCTTCTCGCTCTCACCGACGCGCAGCGCAGATACATCATTCCCGCCGGTCTGCTCGACGAACTGGCGATGGGCACCGCCATGGATGTCGAAGCCATGGATGTGGAATCCGCCACCAACGAAGATGCCGCGCAACCCTTGACCGGCGCCGCTTCGCCGCTTACCGTGCAGTACAAAACTTTTGAAGACTTGAAGATTTACTGCTATCGCGTGGCCTCGGTCGTGGGCCTCGTCTGCATTCATGTTTTCGGATATCGCGATCCCGCTGCCGAGTCGCTGGCCGAGCAGTGCGGCCTCGCTTTTCAACTCACCAACATCATTCGCGATGTGAAAGAAGATGCTGGGATGGGACGCATATATCTGCCGCAAGAAGATCTGGCCAGGTTCGGCCTGTCGGCGGCTGAACTGCTCTCTCGCCCGGACCCAGCGCGCTTTCGTCCCGTGCTGGCTCTTGAAGCCGGCCGTGCCCGCGAATTCTACAAAGCCGGCGATGCGTTGATGCCCTATATCTCGGAAGACAGCCAGCCAGCCCTCTGGGTATTGATCACCATCTACCGCAATCTGCTGGAAAAAATCGCGCAGCGCCAGTATGACGTCTTCACCGCCAAAGTAACTCTCAGCGTCGGCGAAAAGCTGCGCGTTCTAGCCAGAGGCTTTCTGCAGCGCCTCACCTGAAACTCTTTTGTCATTCCGAACCGAACCGAAGACGCGGTGAGGAATCTGCTGTCGCCTGGAGCGGCAACGGCTGAATCGTTAACCCAGAATCCCGCATGAGCCAGACTTTACGCCAACCCACTGTGGCCGTAGCCGGCGGCGGCCTCGCGGGCCTCGCCGCCGCCTGCGCCCTCGCCGACTCGGGTTTTCGCGTCACCCTGTTCGAGCGCCGTCCCTACCTCGGCGGACGCGCTTCTTCCTACGAACATCCCGGCACTGGCGAGGTTGTCGACAATTGCCAGCACGTTCTCTTTCGCGTCTGCACCAATCTGGTCGAGTTCTATCGCCGCATCGGCGTCGAAGACAAAATCCGCTGGTACGAAGACATGGCTTTCCTTGAGCCCGGCGGCCGCGCCAGCGTGATGCACGCTTCTCCGTTGCCGGCGCCGCTGCACACCGCGCCCTCGTTCCTGCGCTTTCCCTTTCTCAGCGCCCGTGACAAGCTAGTCATCTCCCGCGCTATCGCCGCGCTCACTCTAACCTCGCAACCAGACACGGGCCGCTCGTTCTTGGATTGGTGTCGCCGCCACAGGCAAACGCCCAACGCCATCCAGCGTTTCTGGAAGCCGATCCTGGTCAGCGCTCTCAGCGAAGATCTCGACCTGATTTCGATTTCCTACGCCGCGCAGGTCGTTCGCGAGTCGATGAAGTCGCCCGCGGCTCGCCACATGGGCGTGCCGAGCATTCCCTTAACCGATCTCTACAACGCCGCCGGCGATTACATTCGCGCCCGCGGCGGCGAAATTCAATTCCGCAACTCGCTTGAAACTTTTTCTCCCGAGCCTTCGCGAGTTCGCGTTCGCCTCAGCTCCAAAAAAGAATCCGGCGCCGCCGAGGCTGCAGAAAATGCCTTTGACTATCTCATCCTCGCGCTGCCCTTCGATAGCCTCGCCCGCGTTCTCCCCGAAAATCCCGAAGCCGCGCCCTTGCGCGAAAAACTCACCCACTTCGAGAGCTCTTCCATTACCGGCATTCACCTCTGGTTCGACCGCCAAATCAGCGATCTCGACCACGCCGTCCTCCTCGACCGCACGATTCAGTGGATGTTCCACAAATCACGCCTGCTGCAGCGTTCGGGATCGCTCCCAGCCGCGGAACGGCGTGAGAAGGCAGCCCACGGCGCAAGCCGTGGGGCGGATTTTGAGACCGCATCAGCCCCGCAGGGACAACAGAACCGGCGTGCTGGAGAGGCCGAACCCGGCGGCAGCTACGTCGAACTCGTGGTCAGCGCGTCGAAAAATCTCATCGACAAATCACGCGCCGAAATCGTCGACCTCGCCCTGAATGAAGTCCGCGAATTTTTCCCCGCAGCCCGCGACGCCAATCTGGTGAAGTCCACCGTCATCAAAGAAGTCCACGCCACCTACTCGCCGCGTCCTGGCATCGACGCCTACCGTCCGCCGCAAGCAACAACCTGGCCGCGCGTTTTCCTGGCCGGCGATTGGACCGCCACCGGCTGGCCCGCCACCATGGAGAGCGCCGTGCGCAGCGGATATCTTGCAGCCACCGCGCTCACCCACTCCGCAGGCATGAGCGACTCTCACTTTCTCGTGCCCGACCTGCCGCCCACCGGCCTGATGCGCCTGTTCCGCTACACCTCGGCGCATAAATAAATGGCGGGGTGCCATTTCTCGCGTCCTTTGCGAGAAAGCATGCCCTGAGAGGAGTCGAAGAGTGGGGCCTTGCACCCAGAAGCGCACTTTTCGCAAGAGAACGCAAAAAATGGGTCGCCCGCTTCAGTCTTCTTCAATCGCTCTCGCCCTATAGCTGCGCTTTCCCATGGCCGTTACTCTTGCTGATATCTTGCCCGCGGCCGCCGTCGTTGCCGTACAGTGCACCCATCATCAGCGCGTTGGTCCTTATCCGGCCCATCTGCTCATAGAGGTACTGGCGCAGGTCGGCCACGTCAAGAACGCGGCTTCCATTGTTCAGGTGCGCATACATCAGGTCTCCCCTCAGGCTCTCGAGCACGGATAGTGCGATCTGTCTCTGGTTCGTGTCCATGACACTTCACCCCCTGCGAACAACGTTCCGTACAACCGTATAGTGACTTCTTAATACACATTAATCTGTGCAATCTTGACCATTTATGGCGTGGGGTAGTTACTGCGGATTTTCGGGGGCACTAAGCAGTTTGTCTGGATCATCCGCCCTGTTTCACGATCCGGAGTCGGTCGGGCTCGGAAACTCGTTCCACGCGGCCGCGCGCATCACGATGCCCCACTGTTCCCTTGGCTTCCCCAGCAGCCCCACGCCTCGCGGTATTTCTCAAACTGCGGGCGGCGGTCCTCCCCTGGTGCCAAACGAATAGGGCGTAATGCTCAATCACGCGCCTCAAGCTGAAGGCGCCCGAGAAACGAAATGGCCAAAGCAAGAATGTTCAGAACAAGAACTCAAACCTTGAATCGCTCCTGCTCGGGGCTATTCTCGCTAAACTCCAACTTCTGCGTGGGCTTTCCTGCCAGATTTCTCTTGTGCAGATTACGCATCAATTGCTCGTCTTCCGCGATCAGCTGTGGGCTTCGTCTTTCGCCACTTTGGATTTCAAGCAGCCTTTGCATCAAATCGGCGATGTTTTCCATAACTTCCTCCAATGTTGGCCACGGCTGGTTGGTTGGAAGACATACTAGGGGAGATCCCAAGCCCAAAACTGGTCAAAAGTG
The DNA here is from genome assembly GCA_003156805.1 of Acidobacteriaceae bacterium. Taxonomy (GTDB): domain Bacteria; phylum Acidobacteriota; class Terriglobia; order Terriglobales; family Acidobacteriaceae; genus Sulfotelmatobacter. The sequence goes on from PMHV01000012.1 coordinate 22,439, forward strand.
ACCAGGTTTTGTGTGTTTTTCGCGCCAGCTTTGTGACGCTTGACGCAGCGTCAGTCTGCCCCCGGGGTTAGGTCAGGGTTGTTTGTTCGTATTTTGTAACAACCGCCTCACCGAGATGCCCTGTTCCGTGCTTCCTTTCGCGAACAGAATGCAGGCGGCGCAGCCCGAGACGAGGTTGCTGTTCGGGTTTCGTAAATCCCCTGGAAAGGGCTTTACGGTTCGTTCCTTCCCGTGGTACAAGTGCCGCCCACGGTTCACTATCGGTCTAGACGGAATGTTCCCGAAGGAGTTCTCATGGCGGCCTTGCCCCCCATCACTAATCTCGTGGTTCTAATGCTCGAGAATCGTTCCTTCGATAATGTCCTGGGTTGTTTGTATCCCTACAGCTCGAATTTCGAGGGACTGAAGGGCACAGAGTCAAATACCGATTGGTCGGGCACGCCCTACACCATTGCCAATAATAAGAACACCACACTCATGCCTCCGGTGGATCCAGGCGAATCGTTCGAAGACATGAATCTCCAGATCTGGGGCAACACGGCCGGAACCGGCTCGCAATCCATGAGCGGCTTTGTGAAAGACTATCTGGCAACGCCCACGCAGCCGGGAGGCATCCGGCAGTTTCCCCCGCTCCCCTACGCCCACCTGCCACGACCGCTGGCGTCCGCGCAAGACATCATGAATTACTTCACCACTATTGGATCAACTCCGCAATTACCCGTAACTGGCCAGTTGGCCCAGTCCTTCGCCGTAACCGACTCCTGGTTTGGTTCCTGTCCCACGCAAACTTATGCCAACCGCATGTTCCTGATCTGCGGCACCGCCGGCGGATACGTCGACGATGTCCAGTACCTTCTCTACGACCACGCATACAAATCCGCACCCAACTACACCTCGGTATTTGAACGGCTCGATGCCGGCGGTTCATCGCCGGCGAACTGGAAGATTTACTTTCACGATCTTTGTCTGGCTGGGTTGGTGAACCTCTATGCGGCGAATGCGTTCACCGACAAGAACAACGGCAACATATGCAACTTCGACTCAAGTATGCCCAATCCCATCACTCCCACTTTCCTCGCCGACGTGGCCGCCGGCACGCTGCCCAGGTTCTCCTTGATCGAGCCACGCTACGAAACCCTCTCCGCCCTAAGCATCATTGCCAACGACAATCATCCTCCCCACGACATGATTTATGGCGAGATTCTGCTGGCCACGGTCTACAATGCGATTCGCAAAAGTGCGTACTGGACGAACAAGAACATTATGCTCATCGTGACTTATGATGAGCACGGCGGTTGCTACGATCATGTGGCTGCGCCCGCAGCCATCAATCCCGGAGTGTCCCTTCTGCCTCCGGCCCCGTTGCCTCACTGGATTCCGCCGATTCCGCCGTACAAGCTAGCTCCCAACCTGTTCGGTCCGCGTGTGCCCACGCTAATCATTTCTCCGTGGGTCAATTCATCCCTGCCATCGAAAAGTGCGTTCCGGCCACCGAATTTCACACCCAATCAGCCCAGCTCGGTCACGCCTTTCGACCACACTTCAATCATTTCCACCTTGAATCTGTTCTTCAACATCGGTACTCTCACACAACGCGACGCCGCCGCGCCGCCGCTGGGAACCAACGTGCCGAACTTGTATGGCGACGGCTCCAACGCCGGCCCTCCATCCGTCCCAGTGCCAACTCCGCCCGAGTCTGTAGTGAAGCAACAACTCGCGCAGCCGCCTACAGGTTTGGGTCGCAAGCTCCCACCCATGGAACCGCCGCGGTGATAACCTGCTCGAAAGCTCCGAGACGCTCGTCAGTTGGCTCTACATTCGACTCGCGTCTTGCGTGTTGACGGGCGCTCGCGAGCCCAAACTGAGAGTCGCTGTCAAGATGCAAGAATTTTCATCTTGACCCGTCTCTGGTAGCGAAGCATAATTCCGGTCTCCCTCTCGGTGGGGCATAATTCTTTTCCGGCTCATGTTTCTGTGCTTCCGAAAACTGTTCAGCGGTTCACCGCCCTGCAAGCGGCCGCAACTGAAGTGAGGATGAAATGAGCGAAGCGAAACCGCAAAGCGGCAATCCTGATCGAAGGCGTTCCTCAGCTCGGCTCGGCGCTAAATTGGACAAGAAGTTGCTCGCCTATGCCACGGCGGCCAGCGCAGCCGGAGTGGCTTTATCGGCGCAATCGGCCGAAGCCGAAGTCGTCTACACCCCGGCTAACATTCAGATGTCGGTCGATCAAATTTTCAGCCTCGACCTCAACAACGATGGCATCCGCGACTTCATCTTTTCGCGCTGGGCCTATCAGGGTTATGGCTTGGCCATCAAGCCAACCAGACTGCAGCCGCAGAACGCAATCGTGGGAGGTGCTGAATTCGCGTCTGCCTTGTCTTCCGGAGTCACTATCGGTCCAAACGCAGCCTTTAAAGCGGCGCGCCTGCCGATGGCGGAGAACAACTGCCCTTCCGGCATTTGCAGTGCCGACGGACCATGGAAAGAGGCTCACGGCAAGTTTCTCGGATTCGCGTTCCTCATCGATGGCAAAGTCCACTACGGCTGGGCCCGTCTCAACGTCAGCATAGTCAAGAATCTGCTTACCGGAGTGGTTACCGGTTATGCCTACGAGACGGAGCCGAACACGCCCATCGTGACCGGCCAAAGGCCGACCCTCGCCGCGGCTGGTCCCCAGGCTTTTGTGCCGGAGAAGTCGAATGCACCGCAGCAGCCGGCCAGCTTGGGGCTTCTCGCCTCGGGAGCGTCCGGGCTCGCGGCGTGGCGCAGAGAAGACGAGTAATCGCGTTTTAGCCTCTCCTTGAAAGTGAACGGCTGTTAGAAATCCTGAAAGCTGACTGCGCAAGTCTTCATGAAGAAGAGGATTAAAAAATGACGCGACCCACGGGGCAAAGCGAAGTAGCTACCCGCAGCCGAACCGCGGCCACGCTGAATACCGCCCTGGAAAAACGTCTGTTTTCTTACGCTGCCGCCGCCGGTGCCGCCGGAGTTGGCCTGCTGGCGCTGGCCCAATCCGCTCAGGCAGAGATTGTCTATACCCCGGCGGACATACCGATTCCCGCCAATCAAGTCCTGCCTCTCGATCTCAACCATGACGGCATTCAAGATTTCTTCTTCTTCCTTTCCCTGGGATCAAGCAGACAGCCCGCAACCTTGAGCGTCGATCCCGTTCGACCAAACAATCGCATCCTGGGCAGCAAGTTGTACGCTTCCGCTCTTGCCTCCGGTGTCAATGTCGGACCCGGCGGAAAGTTTCAGCAAGAGCATGACTTCATGGTGGAAAACGGATCCCCCTATCCCGGGCCGTTCGCGAGCAGGGGCCCGTGGAAAGGCAAGCAGGATCGCTATCTTGGCCTGCGCTTTCTCATTAACGGAGAGACTCATTACGGTTGGGCGCGTCTCGCCATCAATGCCACCAACTTTCCTATGACCGCCACTCTCACCGGTTACGCCTACGAGACCGAGCCCAATACTGCGATCCTCACCGGCGCAACTTCCGGCTCCGACCAGACCGGCCAGAACCGCCAACCGGATTCAACGACTCCCTCCTCGACCAACCCGACCCCTGCAACCCTCGGCATGCTCGCGATGGGTTCGGTAGGTCTAGTTACAGACGCACGCAGTCCCCGGTAGTCGCAGGAATCGTCAGCCGCCACCAGCGCCCGCACCGGAATCACATAACCAGATCGCCCCGTACACGCCCTTTTTCTCGCGTCCTTCGCGGCCAGCCCTCTCCCGCGCCCGCCGCATCGCTACGCCCTGCACCACCACCACCAGAAAGTCGATCTGCTTCGAGGTGTGATGCCGCGCTCCTCAGGTTCACGCTCGCTGTCTGCAGCTTATAGAGTATTTGTCCCGCCTTCTTGTGATCGACCTGGCCGGACAGCAGCCGCTCCATGACTTGCCTCAGAGCCCGCTGCACCGATGCCGCATCGTCCAGCGGCGTCGATTCAAACCATTTCTGCTGAGCACGCTCTGCCTTTTTTCTCGCGCCCCGCTCGTGCTCACGCTGATGGGAATAGCAGTACCTGTGCCCCCTCATCGCGGGACACCCGCAGAGTGTGGCGTTCTCCATCCTGTGCTGGCATAGAGGGACTGTTGCCGTTGCCATGTCTCGATCCTCCGTTTGTGGTTGAGGGCGCGGCGGTTTCGGCTGCGGGTTCACTTTCAGCTAGCGGGATGGCCCCCTCCCCCATTTTGCAAAATCTCTAGAATCATGGGCTTTGCGGTTTTTTGGCGGCAAATACCAGTTTCTAAAGAACTTAAGTCCTTAGTTCTTTTGAATCAATAACTTAGGCGCACCGGTTTCGGTTGCTTGGGCTGCACGCCACCCTAGCAGGCTGCTGAAAAAGCTGTTTTCGGTTGCGCTAACTTCACCCCGGCGGCTAAAGCCGCCATTGAAAACGGCAGTTATCGCAGCGCTGAAGCGCCTGCGCCACCCAAAATCAACGACGCGACCGTCTTTTTCAGCAGCCTGTTAGGCTCTGCTGCTTGTGCTGGGGCAATGATGGAATGAGTCGCGGTGGGATCGCAAGGTCAGATGTCACAATGGGGCTGTGGAGAATTCTGTGACGAAGGAATTGCGGAAGGCGGACCTCAGACCTCGGACCTCAGACCTCGGACCTCAGACCTCAGCCAAGGCGCGCCTGTGGTCCCCAGGGCTCGCAAAAGGCGGCGAGACCCTTCGACTCCGCTCAGGGCGGGGCCTGGGGCACCCGGCCACAAATATTTCCCTGCGGATCATCGACTTACGCAAAAAACGTCATGCCCTTCCACATTGCACCATCCCTGGTGCAATCGTCGGAAAGTCGCGGGATTTCTCGGTGAGAGATCCGCCTGCGGTTGCCCCGTCCTTGTCGCTGCTCCTTTGGCAGGGACAGGGCGGGGATTTTGAGTCCCCTCTGGCCCAGACGCACGAAAGCCCCGGTAGTCATCCGGGGCCTTCCGCGGAATTAGTACTGAACGCCGCCCGCCACTTTCGATGATAAACGCGACGCTGACCGTGTCAAGAAATAAAATAAGTCGAGTGACCGCGGAGGGCGAGGGACTCGAACCCTAATGGCTGACTAAGCCACTCGACCGCTTGACGGGCGGCGTCCAGTACCCACTGGCAACGCCCTCCAAACACCGCCCGCTGCAGAGAATTCTATTCTCTGCATCACCCACCAGAATGTTCCTCGCGAAATAAACCGGAACGAATTTCCAAATTGGGAGGTGTCATTTGAATAACTGGGGATCACCCCGCCAGCAGCGCCACCCCCGCTGCCACCAGACATGCCGCAATCCAGCGCCGGGTGTCGACCCGCTCGTGCAGAAAAATTCTCGCCGCAAAGGCGTTGCCGATAAACGTCAGCGAAGCCGCCGCCGGAGCCACCAGGCTCACCTCTCCCCACGAAAGCGCAAACAGCAGGCTGAAAAACGCAACCGCCATCGCGGTTACGCCCAGCACGAAATTTCCGTTGCGCAGCACGCGGCCAATCACCGTCCACAAGCCGGATCGCCGCCACAGCGCTCCCACATCGCCCACTTGCTTCATAGCCCGCGCCAGCAGCACATCGCCGATAACGGAAACCACCACAATGACAACAATCCCGCCCCAGGCGTAAGCACTGTTCATAATTCCACTCCGCTGGGTGCCCGATTTCTCGCGTCCTTGGCGAGAAGCCTGCCCTGAGCGGAGTCGAAGGGTGGGGTATCTGCCGTCGTCACGATGGCGCGAGGTTCGTCCTCACGCTCGGCCGGTTCCGCATGCGCATGCTTCGTCAGCGCAGGCCCTCCGGCAATAAATCCGACGCCGCCGGAGATGAACGCAATCCCCAGCCAGCGCAGCGCGCTCACGTGCTCATGCAACACAAACCGCGCCACCAGCGCCAGCATCACATACCCAAGAGACGTTGCCGGCAAAACGTACGTAAGATCGGCCCAGGAAAGCGCAGTCATGTAGGTGGCAAAAAATGCGAGGAGCAGAAGAATTCCACCGGCGACCCAGGGATTGAGCACCGCCAGAATCAAGCTTTGCAGATGATGAAGGGAAATGCTGCCGGCCTGCTTCATCCCATGCGAAAGCATGGAGTCACCGGCCGCGGCGAAAACCGTGACTCCAGCCAGCACAAGATATTTACGAAAAGTCATCGGCGGCTGAGGAGCGGCATCCTATTCTTTGTATTTTCGGAAAATTCGCGAGTCTCGATCCAGTATAGCGAAAACGCGGCTTGAATCGGCGCGATGGCGGCTCTCTGCCGAACTGGCTGCTTCATGACAGCGGGAACAATTGAAGATCGAGAACCCGCCCGTAACGGACAAAATCTTGATCGGTGCTGAAGATCCGCCAGCGCCGACGGCCGCTGACGGCACAAATCAACATATCGGCAGGCGAGGAAGCGACTCCCGAACCTTTGCAGCGATTACTCATGCCCGCCGCTTCCTCGTAGTCTTCCGCGGTCAAAGTTACATCTTCGAAGAAACGCAGATGCTTTCTAATTCTTTGAAACTGGCCGTCCTCGCGAATTCCGGAAAGCACTTCCTGCCTTACACTGCCCAGCAACTGCACCCTGCCCTCACGCACTAATTCGTCCAATCCCAGAGTCAGTCGGAGTTCCCGTTCCGAGAGATCAACGGCACGACGGCGCAAAGCCAGAGACCAAACTGGGGTATCGACGATGACCATCATCGGCGTTTTCGCTTGCGCTCCGCCTTGTAGTCATAGTCAGAATCGAAGTCTACTGTCCCGAAGTCCGCAAGGATCGTCAGTTGCTTGCGGCGGCGAACATACTCTTCAAGAGCCCTGGTCACCGCTTCTTTTTTCGTGCGATGCCCGCCGCTCCTGCGCGCTTCCTCTATCAGGCGATCGTCGAGAGCAAGATTGGTAGCCATGTGTAGAGTATTACACATAGATATGTGGAGAGCAACCAGCGCCTTAGACAACCGTGGCTCCCAGGCCGCGGAGTAACAGAGGAAAAACCCGCCTTAGGCTTTCGCCAGCGCAGCCGCGGCATCGTCGCTATGCTGCTTGACCATCTTGTTGCGCGCGTGGCGCAGCTTCAGGAAAGTTTTTGCTTCCTTGTAAAGCCGCTTGCGGTCGTTGCTGTCAAACATGGCCTTCCTCAAGATGCGGAACACAGCCTTGGGCCGGAAGTAATATTCGTCGTAGAAACGGTGCACGGCGGAAAGAATCTCATCCGCGGGCAGTCCCGGATATTCAATGTGCGCCAGTTGGTGGCCGCCTTCATCCACCATCTTGTTGTCGCCGACGATGAAACCGTTCTTCACCGCATAGTCATACAGCTCGGTGCCGGGATAGGCGTGGGCCACGGAAACCTGAATGGTTTCCACGTCGAGTTCTTTGGCGAAGGCGATGGTGTTGTTGATGGTCTCAGGCGTCTCACCCGGCAATCCCATAATGAAGTCGCCGTGGACGACCAAGCCGAGCTTATGGCAATCCTTGGTGAACTGGCGCGCGCGTTCGATAGTCGCGCCCTTCTTGATGTTCTTCAGAATCTGCTGGTCGCCCGATTCATAGCCCACGATCAGCAGCCTGCAACCGGCATCCTTCATCGCCTTGAGCGTCTCGAAGTCGGTGGTCACGCGCGAAGTGCAGGACCACGTCAGGCCCAGCGGTTTCAATTTGGTGCAGAGCTCAATGGTACGCGCCTTCTGAATGTTGAAGGTGTCGTCGTCGAAGAAAAATTCTTTCACTTCCGGCCAGTAGGCTTTGACCTTCGCCATTTCCGCCGCCACGTCGTCGGTGGAGCGTTTGCGCCACGGATGTCCGCTCAAAGTCTGCGGCCACAGGCAGAACGTGCACTGCGCGGGACATCCGCGCGTGGTGTAAAGCGAAACGTAAGGATTCAGCAGGAAGGGCACGTTGTAGCGCGTGACATCGAGGTCGCGCTTGTAGACATCGGTCACGTGGGGAAGGGAATCGAGATCCTGAATCTGCGGCGCGTCGGGATTGTGTACGGCCTTGTCGTCTTTCAAAAACGAAATGCCGGCAATCTCTTCCAGCGGCTTGCCTTTGGCGTAGTCGACAACGGCATAGTCGAATTCTTTGCGGGCAACGAAATCGATGGACGGACAATCGCGCAGCGACTTCTCCGGCAGCACGCTGACGTGCGGCCCCACGAAAGCGATCTTGATTCTGGGATTCGCTTCTTTAATGGCGCGGGCGAGGCCGATGTCGCCGGGAAACCCCGGCGTCGAGGTGAACAAAACCAGAAACTCGTACTCCTTGGCGATCTCGATGGTCTGCTCCGCCGAGACGTAATGCGGAGGCGCATCCAGCAGCCGCGCACCCTCCAGCATCCCCGCCGGATAAGCCAGCCACACCGGGTACCAAAAGCTTTCGATCTCGCGGGTGGCGGGCCAACGGGAGCCGGCGCCGCCGTCGAAATTCTCAAACGAAGGGGGATTCAGAAACAGAGTTTTTAAGGGCATATTGGGTAAGGTCTTATTTTACCATTACCGCGGGCTTGTGATGCGGCGGAAGCGGTGATTCCGCGGGTTCGCCTGAGCGGGAGAGATTCACTGTTTGCCGAGGGCCCACTTTTCCAAATCGCCGGTAGAGCGCATGAGGGCGACCTGGTTGCGCTGCAGATCGAAGGCCGCGTCCTGCAGAGCGATAAATTTCTCACCGGCTTGCGTGGCGGCATCGTCGAGATCGTGAAGTGTGGCCGTGCCGGCGTCGGCGCGAGTTTGAACCGCTTCGATATTCTGGCGGGCGATTTCGTATTCGAGTTCGGCCACATCGCGGGCAGCCTGCATCTGGGCTACGCTGCGCTGCAGACGCAGGGTTTCTTCCGAGACCTGATTGCGTGCGGCCTCGGCCTGCTTATTGGCTTTGAAAGCTTCCGACTCCGCTTCCTCGACGCGAGCATGCTGCGACAGGTTCAGGAAAGGGAAGTGAATGGCCACTCCGATGGAGGCGTTGTTGGGCTGGAACTTCTTGTAGTACGCATCGTAATTGTTAAAGGTGGCGAGGTTGGCATATTGCGCCGCGAAATCCACACTGGGCCATAGGGATCTGTGCTCAGCTTTTACCCGGAGATATTGCGAACGAGCGTGCTCGACCGCAGCCCGCACCCCTAGATTCGTATCCAAGGCTTTGGCCGATGCGTCTTCCGCCTGGGTTACTACCGGTAGGGCCGGCATCGACTCAGGATCGATTTCAATGGATGCGACGGGGAGTCCGGTCAGCTTGGAAAGATGCTCGCGGAGAACGTCTGCCGACCCATTGGCCTCGGCGAGACGCAAGCGCACGCGAGCAACCGACAAACGCGCCTTGGCGCCATCGACTTCGCTGTCAACGCCCTCCTTAACCCGCTGCGCCACCGCCGTTTCCATTTTTTCCGCCTCGGACTCGGTTTGGTGCAGCCGGGTGAGGCGCTGCTCCCACTTGGCCAAGGCCGCATAGCTCAGTACGGCGTCCTGGATGGTCTGATCGCGCTGATCTTTAGTGTGCAGCGCGCTTACGGCGACATCGGACTGGGCCGCGCGAATGAAATCTTTCAGCGCGGGGTTGATGAGCGCCGACTGCGCATTCACGTTGAAGAGGGACGGGGCAGCACCTTCCAAGCTGAGCGGAAATCCGTCGGACCATCCCAGTCCGGCGCCTGCGATTAACTGCGGAATGTAATTGTTGCGCAGTTCGGAGTACGCGGCAACTGCGCGCTTCTGGTCCGCCTGGGCGACCGCGACCGCAGTGCCGTGGGCCACAGCCAGTTCCACCGCGTGCTTCAGCGTGAGCGGCTCGGCCAGCAGGGAAGCGGGCATGAGTGAAAGGATTGCCAGCAGGAGCTTATGCATGAGCGCGACCCTGCGTGATTTCTTCAACATTGATTCATTCCACATTGATTCATTCTTCATGGTTCTCACCTTTGCGGCACCTGGGAAGATTTTACGGGCGATTGGATGCGAGAGAAATGATAAGGATGAGTCAGTGCCCGGCGCCTGGGCCGGGCGTGGTAAAGCTATTTCACCACAGAGGCACAGAGGCACGGAGAAAAACGAGTAGGAATGTCAGCGCGAAAGACGGAAGTATTATAGTTTAAGGAGCAGGAAGCCGTGACCACGCGTCAACACACCGTGCGTCAACCCGAGGTTCGTCAAGACAAGGTTCGTCAATCCCAGGTTCACACTCAACTCGGCCGAGCGGCAGTGCGGATATTTGCCGCCAATCAGCGCATGAACCAGGTTCTTGTCGAACATCTTGACTCTGCCGCCTGGAGAGCAAAACCGACAGCTAAACCGCCCGGCACGACCCGAAAAAATACAACCCGCAGCATTGCGGCGATCTTCACGCACATGCACAATGTCCGCTGCAAGTGGGTGAGGCTTACGGCTCCGCATTTGAAGGTTCCACGGCAGCTCAACCGCGTGCACTGCACACCGCAGCAGGCTCGCGCGGGATTGGCCGAGAGCGCCGCACGCTGCGCGGAGATGCTGGCGGAAGCGCTCGGTGGTTGTAAGGACGAAGGCCGCGTCGAGAAGTTTCTGAGAGACGGCTGGGCTCGGCCTTGGCCGGTTGGCGTGGAAATGCTGTGCTACATGCTGGCTCACGAAGCCCACCATCGGGGGCAGGTTTGTATGCTCGCGCATCAGCTCGGATTCCCGCTGCCGATTGCGGTGACCTCCGGGATCTGGAATTGGGAGAAGCTGTGGAAAGAGTGCGGCTGGCCTGGCGGGCCTGGCTGCGATTGCTAAGGAATCGGCCGTCTTAAGGGATCGTGAGGGCACAGGCCGCCAGGTTTCAGCGGCTGATTGTTCCACCAGTCGCCTGTTTCACCAGCCGCCACTGCATTGCGCGGTGTCCTCCCTGCAGCTCCTGCCGGGCCATTTCGGCAGGCGCGAGCAAGGATTGGAGGAAGAGCTTGTAGACTTGGGTGGAACGCCATTTCTATGCGCCCAAGGAATCATTCACGCCGCGGTCAATACTTTTGGCAATACTTTCTCCTGCTCGCGGTGTGGGTTGTGTTCTTATCGTGTGCTTTTTCTGCTGGACAACAGGCGGATCGCGAGACCGACCTGCCGGCGGACGCTCCGAAGGCGAGCGCCGCCGACTCGAGGAACTTCTTTGCCCGCTGGGCGGAGTTTTACCGCAAGGACTGGTGGGCAACGACGGCTTCGCCGCCGGCTGTTTCCGCGCCAGATGCGTCTTCGCCACCTCCGTCTTCGCCACCTGCGTCTTCGCCAACCGCGTCTTCGCCAAGTCCGGCACGCCGCGGGCTTCCGTCGCCACTGGATTCGCCGCCGTTTCCGAACTCGGACTGGTCGTATGGCGGTTCGCCGGTGATTGGCGAGCCGGACACGAACAGCTATCCGCTGATGACGGCCATTAACCAGGCCAGGAGCCGGACGAAGCTGGATGGATGGATCGATCCGTCTCTGAACTTCAGCACGTCCGCGCATAGCAATGCGCCGGAGGCGAACGATGTCTACGCGAATCGCTTTGAGCTAAACCAATTTGTTCTCTACGCCGAGCGGCTGCCGGATTCCGTGCAACGCGATCATATCGACTGGGGCTTCCACCTGACCGCGCTGTACGGCACGGACTATCGCTTTACCACGGGGAAGGGTTACCTGAGCGGCGCGTGGGTGAACGATCACCGGGAGTATGGCTTTGATCCTACGCTGGAATATGTGGATGTTTACATTCCGCAGGTGGCGCAGGGGATGAATGTGAGAGTGGGCCGATTTATTTCCGTGCCCGGGATCGAAGCCCAATTGGCGCCCAATAATTACATCTTCAGCCACTCGCTGCTTTATGCGATCGATCCGTTTACCGACACGGGCCTGATTGCGACGGTCAAGCTGAATGAGCAGTGGCTGATGCAACTCGGCATTACCGGCGGCCACGATGTTGCCTTGTGGACGCCGGATGCGAAGCCATCCGGCACGGCCTGCCTGAGCTATACGACCGAATCGGTGAATGACAATTTTTACACCTGCGCCAATGGGATCAACAACGGCAAGTACGCATACAACAATGTGCAGCAGTATGACGCGACCTGGTATCACAAGTTCTCGAAGACGTGGCATATGGCAACCGAGACCTGGTACATGTACGAGCGCGACGTGCCCGCGCTGGGAGGCACGATTCAGCCGGAAACCGGCGCCAATGCCGCGTATTGCCTGCCGGGGGAACAACGTTGCACGGCTCCGGAATATGCCGTGGTCAATTTCCTGCAGAAGGAATTTTCAGCGCACGACTTCCTGTCGTTGCGCGGCGACTATCTCGACGATAAAAAAGGCCAGCGTACGGGCTACGCGACCCGATACTCAGAGAACACGATCATGTGGTGTCATTGGATTGGGACCACGGTGCAGATGCGTCCGGAATTGCGTTTCGATCGTGCCTGGGATAGGAAGGCTTACGACAACGGCCGGGAGCATAATCAGGTTACCGTGGCGAGCGATCTGATCTTCCACTTTTGAGTGGGCGGATTCTGAATCGCCGGAGCGCCGCCGCTCCGCCATTTTGTAGCGCGGCGGTTGGCTAGCGCGTGACGCGCTCCAGGCCCTCCTGGGCTCGGCCGAAATCGTGTGCCAGGGCCAAGGAAGCGCGGTATTCGTCGGCGGCGCCTTGCCGCTCGCCTTGTTTTTCCAGCAATGCACCCAGTAGATAATGCGCCTTGAACGCGGGCGCGGCCTCGACCATGTTGGGCGAAGACAGATATCGCCGCAACAGTTGCATGGCCAAGGCGGAATCGCGGCCGGTTTTGTACAACATGCCGGCCCCATCGACGAGGGCATCGGGACGGGCGGCGTTGCCGTCATCATTGCGATCATCGTTGCGGTCGGCGGAACCAACCGTCGGGCGGGTGGCCATGGTGCGCAGCGCGACTTCCATTTCGTCGAGACGGCCGGTGTGGCGATAAAACAAGGCCAGGTTGAGCCAGGCTTGGGCTCCGTCGTGGCTGGCTTCGATGGCGGCGCGATACTCGCGCTCGGCCGCGGCGTTGTCTTTATTTTTTTCGGCGAGACGTCCTTTTACCCAGTGGGCCATGGCGGGATTCAAGGGCACCAGAAGCTCGGCTTGGGCACGGGCTTTGTCTTTGCCTCCGCCTACAATTGCGGGAGCTTCCAGATAAAACTCGGCGAGATCGGACCTGGCCTCCCAACTTTGCGGACTCAGTTCTACCGCGCGCTCGAACTCGGCGCGAACTTTTTTGGCCATGCCTATGGCGGCGAGAAAGTTGCTGCGGGCGGCTTTTTCTCCGTAGATGCGGCCCAGCCAAAGGTGGTAGATGCCGTTGGAGGGTTCGAGCGAGACGGCCCTCTCGCATGCCGGGATGCCCGAATCCCAATCGTCGAGAGCGAAATAGGTGCGGCAGAGCAGATTGTAAGACTGAGCGGTGGGAGTTCCGTGAATTTCTTTCTGCAGAGTCTGAATGGCTTGGTCGGCCTGCCCGGCAGACAGCAGAGCCTGGGCATTCTCGTGGAGATGATCGGCCGCGGCGGCAGCTGACAACGCTCCAAGCAGAAATAGCGAAAGCATTTTGAGACACTTCATATCAGGGCACTTCACGTTAAGGCGCCACCCGCACGCGGGCGCCATCGGATAAAGGCTTGGAATCGGCTGCGGACAAAGCTACAACCGCGTTTTCAGAAAGTCCAGAGGTGATCTCGACCCGGGTCAGGTTTTGCAGAGAAATCTCGACTTCGCGGCGTTGCAGACGGCCGTCGACGACCTGGTAAACATAGGGCTTGTTGTCATCCATGCGCACGGCCTCGCGCAGCAGGGTAAGCACGGCGTTATGTTCAGCGGTGATGATGGTCACGCCGACATTGACGTTGGGCAGCAGCCGCAGGTCGCGATTATCGACCGCGCAGGTAACCTCGCCCACGTTGCGCGCGCCGCGTAGCTTCACGGTGGAGGGAATGGAGCTGACGGCTCCCTTCCAGGTGCGGCCCGGGATTGCGTCCCAGGTGATTTCGATTTTCTGCCCTTGGGCGAGGTGTCCGATGTCGGGCTCGTCGACGAAGGTGCGCACCAGCATTTGAGAAAGATCGCCTTCCTGCAGGAGCAAGTCTCCGGTTTGCACGTAAGCGCCCTGCTTCACGGGCAGGGAATAAACAATGCCATCAAAAGGCGCGCGCACGCTGGATTTCAGAAGCACATCGTGGGCGTCGTCGTACGCCGCTTGTGCCTCGGCGCCTTGCGCCTGGACCTTGGCAACCTCGGGCTGCGAGTAGCGGTCTTTTTTCTTCCGCTCGAGCAGAGTGACGTCGGTCTGAGCACTGTGCAAAGCGTCGGCGGCCTGCTTGACTTCGCCCGCGGAGGCGGCGCCTTGCTGCTGCAGGCGCTGGAAGGCATCGAAGTTGCGTTGCGCGGTGTCGCGCGCGCTGCGGGCTTTGGCGAGCTGGGCGTCGAGGGTGAGGACTTCTTCCTGGGTGCCCCCGATTTTCAGAACGCTCTGATCGGACTGAGCGGCTTTGATTTGGGCCTCGGCGCGTGCGGCTTGACTGTTCGCGCTGGCGTCGTCAAGCGCAAGCAGCAACTGGCCGCGCCGAACGTGGTCGCCTTCTTTCACCAGGAGGCGCTTCACGGTAGTGGCCACGGGCGCGTGCGCTTCAAAATTGCGGATCGGCTCGAGCTTGCCGTTGGTGGTAATCAAACTGCGAATGAGGCTGCGCTCTACGGTAGTGGCGCGGATTGTCAGCGGCGCTTTGCGCATCGACACGGGGACGACTACGGCGGCTGCGACTACGCCCAGCGCAAGCCACCTCCACCGCCGACGCGCCGGCGGATGCGAATTGTGATTATTTCCGGGCAACTGATTTTCTTTTAGAATTCGGCAGGAACAGCTGTAAGCATTAATTTACCATTCCAGGTGGTACAAAAAGAATAGATGCTGTTCGGTGCCAGTTAACCATTAGATGCGGCTAGGGGGTGGCTGGATACTCTATCTCGAACGCGTATCCCGCGCCGAGGTGAAGGGAAGTACAGGTTGGCCGGCCACCCGACGAAGCGCAATTTCTACCTCACCCGCTACAATACTCTCATGCCGAAGCCGCGCCGCTACACGCCGGAACATGCCGCTGCCGGACTCGATGCCGATTTCCCTGAGATTGAAACCTGGCCCAACCAGTTTCCTGGCTACGAAATCGTGATTGAAGATCCGGAGTTCACGTCGGTTTGTCCGAAGACCGGCTTGCCGGATTTTGGCGTGATCACGCTTCGCTACATGCCGGATCAGTTGTGCCTGGAACTGAAATCGCTGAAAGAATACCTGCACGCGTACCGCAACCTCGGCATTTTTCAAGAGAACATCGTGAACCGCGTGCTGGAAGATGTGGTGCAGTGGGCCAAGCCCGTGTGGGCTGAGGTGAAAGGCGAGTTCAGGCCGCGCGGCGGAATCTCGACTGCGGTGCTCGCGCGCTGGCCGCGCCCCAAGACAGGCGCGGAAAAGCTCTTGACCGCGAAGATGACCGCGAAGATCGCTAAGGGTTCGCGAAGGACGCAAAGAACAGCGGGCGGGTCTTAGCGCAGCTTCGCGTACTCTGCCTTGGCTTGTTTGAGCAACGGTAGGTCTGCGTCGGCGTTCTTCCAAAGCGCGAGAAAATCTTGATAAGCCATTTTCGCTTTGCCGGTTTCGCCCGCTAGAGCATAAGCGCGGGCCAAGCCCAGGTGAGCAAGCGAGCCGATGGGCTCATTTCCGACCACGCCGGGGTGGTCGAGAATCTTCTGGAACTCAGCGGCTGCGGCGCTGCCTTGCTTGGCCGCGAGATAGGCTTCACCGCGCAGGTAAACCGGATACAAAACAAAATTCAAGTTCTGCGACGCTGCGCCCAACTCGTAGGGAGCAGATGGGGCAAGCGCCGCGATGGCTTTGCCAGCGTCCCCGGCATGGAGCGCAATGGCAGCGTGGATCATGGGCAGATAATCGAACTGCGCGATGGTGTCTTCGGGAAGGCGTTTGTTGACTTCTTCGGCAAGCCGCGCAGCCTGCGCGGAATCGCCGGCCAGCGCCAGAGCAATGGCAGCCATGGCGTTCACATCTCTGCCATTCGAAAGAGCGAGCGCGGCCTGAGCCTCCGCCTTGGCCGAAGCCGTGCCGCCCACCAGCGCATCGCGCACAGCGGCTTCCGCATCGTAACCGGCGGCGGTTTCTTTCTCGTCGGCGCGCTGTGCGGATTCAGCCGCGCGCCGCGTCAATTCGCGCGCCTTGGCAAACTCGCCCCCATAGGCGGCGGTATCGGCCTGGTAATAAAGGACGATGTCTTCGTAGCCCGGCTTGCCCATTAGGCTGGCGGCCTCGCGCTGCATTCCGGCGGTATCGTGTTGCAGAAAATCCACCAGGTAAAGGGTGGCGTGATTCAGCGGCGAATCGAGATTGCGGGCGTGCGCCTCCTGCGCCGTGGCCTGCGCTTCATCGAGGCGATTGCAGGAAAGAAAGGCGCTCACTAGATTGCCATAGCTGGTGCCGCTTGCGGGATTGAGCTTCAGGGTTTGCTGGGAAAACGTAAGTCCGCGGTCGTAGTCTCCGAGACCGTTGTAGATGACTGCGAGATTGTTCGACGGAATGTGGTCGCGCGGATAAGTCTGTGCCCACAACTCATAGGACTGGCGAGCCGCCTCCAGATTGCCGGTAACGAAATGCCCGTAATGCGAGGCGATGTAAAACTTCTCGCGCTCGCTTACGCGCTCGCGCAATTCAAACGCCTTGCTGATATTTTCGCTGGCGCGCACGGTTTCGTTCAGGTTGAAGTAGTTCGCTCCGAGGCGCGCGTAAGCCATGGCGAAGTTCGGGTCGAGGCTGATGGCGCGTTGAAACAACGGAATCGCAGCCGCGTAATCGTTCTTTACGATCTGCGCCCGATAGCCGAGGCTGTAAGCCTGCAAGGCTTCGAGCGACGGCGTGGTCACATTTTCAGCGGGTGCATCATACTTCTGCACCGAAGCCAGCGATTCGCCCAGCTTGCTGCGGATTTGCGCCGCCACTTTTCCCAGCGCATCGAGAACCTGGTTCTTGTCCTTGGCCTCGGCATTGGCGCTGGCCAGCACTTCTCCGGTGGCGCAGTTCACCGCCTTCAAGGTGAGAAGATACTGTGTGCCCACCTGGCTGATAGTTCCATCCAGGACGGCGGCGCTGGCGGTACGCTGACAGACTTCGCGCCCCAGTTGATGGGTAAGGCGCACGTCTTTGTTCTTGTCTTTTCCGTTGTCTTTGTCATGCGCGTCTGCGGGTTGGGCCATCAGGGCGAGGGTCTGCGCTATACGCTGGTCCGAGAGCAGATTCAAGAAAGGCGACTGTTCCAGTTGTGCCGCGAGTCCCAATCGCAGGGTGCCGTCGAAAACAGAGTCGCCGGTGGTATTGGCGAAATCGGCGAGCACGATCGTATCTTTGTCGGTGAGCTTGGGCGTACGGCGCGAATGGAAATAGATGCCGCCGGCAATGACGGCAGCGATCGCGAAAAGCGCGGGCACAATTCTCCGCAGCCAGTTTCCGCCTGCCGCCGGTGCGGGCTTTGGGCCAGAGGCCGGACCCTGCGTGTCCATCACGGCTTCCGGCATCGTCCCGGAATGGTGGGTATCGGTGTCGCGTTTCAGGCGTTGCAGTTCGGCGCGCATCTCCGCCGCGCTCTGATAGCGAAGGTTGCGTTCTTTTTCCAAGGCGCGAGAGATGATGCGTTCCAGTTCCGCGGGCAGATCGGGATTGATGCGCACAGGCGCCACCGGTTGCCGCTCAAGAATGGCGTTGAAGATCACTCCCGAACTCTCGCCGCGAAACGGCAACGCCCCGGTCGCCATTTCGTAGAGCACGGCGCCAAAGGAAAAGAGATCGGTGCGCGCGTCAAGTTCTTTCGCCCGCACTTGTTCGGGAGACATGTAGGCGACTGTGCCCACCGCAGATCCTGGGCTGGTCAGGTGCTGTTCCTGGACGGTGGTCTGCGTGTTGGCCGCCGCCATCTGGCTGGAAGAACTGGCCCCGGGCGTCACTTTGGCCAATCCGAAGTCGAGAATCTTGGCGTGACCGCGCCCGGTCACAAAAATGTTGGCCGGCTTGATGTCGCGGTGCACGATTCCTTTGGCGTGCGCGGCATCGAGCGCGTCGGCGATTTCGATCGCCAAGGGGAGGAGCGTCTCGGTATCGAGAGGACGACCGGCGATGCGGTGCTTCAGAGTGATGCCGTCCAGAAACTCCATGGCGATAAACGACTGATCGTCCTCCTTGCCGATCTCGTAGATGGTGCAGATGTTGGGATGGTTCAGAGCTGAAGCGGCGCGGGCCTCGCGGCGGAAGCGCTCCAAGGCCTGGGCGTCTCGCGCCATTTCATCGGGAAGGAACTTGAGGGCAACGAAGCGGCCGAGCTCGGTGTCCTCGGCCTTGTAGACCACGCCCATGCCACCGCCGCCGAGCTTCTCGACAATTAGGTAGTGCGAGATGGTTTGGCCAATCATCAGGGACGCGCGAAACGGTCCGTTGTTTCGGAGCGCCCATCATAAGGAGGCAGCTTCAATCAAGTCAACGCTGCGAAGGCGGTGGTGAGCAGGCCGCAAGTCGCTCAGCGGGAAGTGGCGAGCGCCCGTGGCTGGATCCGTTCGATCTCGGCTCCGTGCTTGGCCTTTACTCGGCTTACTTCGTGCGCACCCTGCAAATTCAGCCAGAACTGGTCCGTCGTGCCAAAGAAACGGGACAGCCGGACCGCGGTATCGGCGCTGATTCCGCGCCGTTCCAGAACAATGTCATTGATGCGAGGCGCGGGAACACGCAACCGCTTCGCCAACTCGTACACCGACATGCCCAGCGGCTTCAGGAATTCCTCGCGCAAAATCTCGCCAGGATGAACTCTCCAGGCCGGCGCGCCTTTTCTTGGAATGTCTTCGTGTCCCATGTCGGGTCACCTCGTTCGGATTTAACTGCGATGTTCTCAGCTGCTAGTGATAGTCCGTGATTTCGACCTCGAACGCGTCGCGACCGCGCCACGCGAAGCAAATTCGGTACTGATCGTTGATACGAATGCTGTATTTTCCCAGCCGATCACCTTTCAATTTTTCCAGCCGGTTGCCGGGCGGGCACATTAAATCGTTCAGTTCCAGGGCGCTGTCGAGCATCGCCAGCTTCCGCCTCGTCACGTTGGCCGGTGGCGCACCCTTGGTCTTTCCCCTTTTCCAGATTTCCGCCGTGTTTTTATTGGCGAAACTCTTGATCACCTTCTGATATTAATGCTGTCCGTTAATAACGTCAATCGTTAAAAACGAGAGCCTCTTTCGTCCGCATGCCCATGCTATATTCGCTCGACCGTGACCGCACCGAAACTCTATCCCCGCACCGCGCTGGCCCTGCTGACGGCGCTGAATCTGCTGAACTACATCGACCGCTCGGTGCTGTTCGCAGTGCAGCCGCTGGTGCAGACCGAATTTCGGCTGAGCAACACGCAGATCGGCTATCTTACCAGCGCGTTTCTGCTTTTCTACATGGTCGCTGCGCCGTTCGTGGGACCGCTCGCCGACCGTTACTCGCGCAAAAACATCATCGCGCTGGGCGCAATTTTTTGGAGCGGCCTCACGCTGCTGACCGCCGTTACTCATACCTACACCGAGTTATTGATTCGTCACACCCTGGTCGGCATCGGCGAAGCCACCTTTGTGACCATCGCGCCCACGTTTGTCGCCGACCTGTTTCCAGAGGAGAAGCGCGGACGCATCCTGGGAGTGTTTTATCTGGCAATTCCCGTGGGCACGGCGGCAGGATATCTGCTCGGCGGCAAGCTGAGCCCGCATTATGGGTGGAGATTTCCTTTCTACATCGCGGCGGTTCCGGGATTCCTGATGGCGCTGGCAGTCCTATTCTTGCGGGAACCGGAACGCGGGCAGTTCGACTCGGTGAAAGAAACTCCCGAACGAGCTACGCTCGTCGGTTTGGCCCGCAATCCGGCGTTCTGGACTGCGACCTTGGGCATGGCCGCGATGACGTTTGCCCTTGGCGGCATACAGGTCTGGATGCCGACCTTCCTCTCGCGTGCGCGGAGCTACTCCTTGGAGTCGGCAAACTTCATGTTCGGGATCATCATCGTGGTGGATGGAATTCTGGCGTCGCTTGCGGGAGGGTGGCTGGGCGACTATCTGCTGCCGCGGATGAAAAGTTCCTATTACTTGGTTTCGGCGGCCAGCATGGCTTTGGGCATTCCGTTCATGGTCGTTGCCTTGTTTATCCGTGGGCCTCTCATGTTGCCGTCAATTGGCCTGGCGGCGTTTTTCCTCCTGCTGAACACGTCGCCATTGAACGCCGCAGTGATCAACTCCGTGGGCGCGCATATTCGTGCTACGGCCCTCGCCGTCGACATCTTCGTGCTTCATCTTCTGGGCGACGTGCCCTCGCCTACGCTGATGGGTTACGTGGCCGATAAAAGGTCGCTGCAGGCTGCGTTTATTCTTCCCGTGATTGCGATGGGAGTTTCTTCTGCCATACTGTTTTACGGAATGAAATTCGCACCTGCAGTGCGCATCGGCGCGGCGGCCGAGCCAGAAAAAATCGAGGCAGGGAAGACATAGGTCTGATGCATTATTTTCATTGGATCGCAGGCACGATCCTGGCGCTGGTTTGGTTTTCCCGCATCCTAGACGCGGCGCTCGGTATGCCGAGCGTTGCCGATATTTCGCGCCCGGAGTGGGATCGCAATCCAGTCACGGATTCGGGGCGCCCGCGGGTTTCGATCATTGTTCCGGCGCGCAACGAAGAAGAGAGTATCGAAGCCTCGTTGCGCGCGCTGCTCGCGCTTGACTACGACGACTATGAAGTGATTGCGGTGAACGACCGCTCCACCGACCGCACCGGCGAGATCATGGAAAGAGTTTCGAAAACGGGTCCCGAGGCACGATTGCGCGTGATTCATCACCGCGAGTTGCCCGCGGGGTGGCTCGGAAAAACTCATGCCATGTGGACTGCAACCAGCGAAGCCACTGGCGACTGGCTCCTGTTTACCGACGCCGACGTGTTGTTCAAAGCGGATTCGCTGCGCCGCGCAATGGCCTACGCGGAGGCAGAGCGCGCGGATCATCTAGTCCTGCTTCCGCGCATGATCATGAAGCGCCCCGGCGAGTTTATGATGATTGCGTTTTTTCAGATGATGTTTGTCTTTGGCCACCGTCCGTGGAAGGTGGCCGACCCGGCGAGCCAGGATCACATGGGTGTGGGCGCGTTCAACCTGATTCGTCGCAGCGCGTATGAAGCCGTGGGCACGTATGCGGCGTTGCGCATGGAAGTGCTGGACGATATGAAGCTGGGCAAGATCGTGAAGAACGCCGGCTTCGCGCAGCGCAATGTCTTTGGCGCGGACTTGATTTCCATTCGCTGGGCGCACGGTGCGATGGGAGTGGTGAACAACCTGACGAAGAATTTCTTCGCTGTGCTCTCGTTTCAGTGGTGGCGCACGCTGATCTCGGCGTTCGGGTTGCTGTTTCTGAATCTCATGCCGTTCGTGGGCGTGTTGCTGGCGCATGGCTGGGCGCGGTTGCCGTATGGCATCGCGCTGTTTTCCATGTTTGCGATTTACGTGGGAATGTGGCTGCGCTCCGGCATGCCGCCTTACTATTTCCTTCTGCATCCGGTGAGTACGGCGCTATTTACCTACATCTTGATGCGTTCCATGTTTCACACGCTGTGGAATGACGGCATCGTGTGGCGGGGCACAAAGTATCCGTTGGAGGAGTTGAGGAAGGGGATTGTGTGAGCGCGCGGCCCCGAGGAAGCATTAGTCGAAATGGGAGGAAGATGTTCGCGCGGACGGCGGGCAGGTTCCTGACGTGCGTGGTTCTTTTGGCCGCCGCGCCGTGCGTCGCCGCGACGCGCCATTACTACATAGCGGCGGAGGATGTCACATGGGACTACGCCCCCAGCGGGCATGATCTGATTCATGGCGGAGTGATTCCGCAGCCATGGACCTTGCAGACGAAGTGGGCGAAGACGCGCTTCATTGAATACACGGATGCGACGTTTTCCGTTCGCAAACCACAAGCGGAATGGCTGGGCATTCTCGGGCCGGTGATGCGGGCGGAAGTGGGCGATGAGATTGTTGTGGATTTTCTGAATCGCGGGCACGCGCCCCACAGCATGCATCCCCACGGCCTGCGCTACGACAAAGATAACGAAGGGTCGCAATATCTGCCGCCGGGGCGTGGCGCCGCGGTACCGCCGGGCGGACGATTTACTTATCACTGGTTCGCCGATGCGGGCAGCGGACCTGGGCCGGGCGAGCTGAGCTCGAAAGTATGGTGGTATCACGCGCACACCGACGAAGCGAAAGAAACCAACGCCGGCTTGCTGGGCCCGATTATCGTGACCGCGAAGGGCAAAGCGAATGCGGACGGCGTTCCGAAAGATGTGGACCGCGAATTCGTAACCCTCTTCATGATGTTCGACGAACTCAAAGGCAAGACCAATGGGCAGTTTCACAGCATCAACGGATACATCTTCGGAAATCTGCCGGGTCTGGTGATGAAACAAGGCGAGCGCGTACGCTGGTATTTGCTGGGCATGGGAAGCGAGCAGGATCTGCACACGCCGCACTGGCATGGCAAGACCGTCAGCGACAAGATGCGCACCGCGGACGTAATCGAATTGCTGCCGGGCAGCATGGTGACCGTCGATATGCTGGCGGACAATCCGGGAACATGGCTCTTCCACTGCCACGTGGCCGACCACATGGAAGCGGGCATGATGGCGACCTACACCATTTACCAGCCGCCGACGCGGGCTTGCCCGATCAAGTTTGTTTCCGGCGATTTCTGGAACCCGGCGGAAAACTTTGCGGTGACGGTCGAGAATACAAGCGACAAACCGATTCGAAGTTTCGCGCTCGAATCGGAGCATTTTCTCGCGCCGCAATACTTGCATCGTCCATTCCAGGGACATCGTTGGACGTGGGAGCGGACGGGCGATCAATCGCTTGCGCACGGCCAGCAGCAGACCCTGGAACGGAAAGCGTATTCGGCGGGCGAGGGACAGTCTGTGTTGGGGTGGGCGTTTTTTCCGGATACGATCAAGTTTGCCGACGGCAGCGTTTGGAAGCCGCAACAGCGCGGTGAATGCTTCAATGTTTTCTGGCGCGACAAGGAACATCCGGTGCTGGAAGTGTTGCCGCCTATGCAGATGGAGATGAATTTGGACTAGAAAAACCGGACCTCAGACATCGGACCTTAGACCTGCGACCTCGGACGTTCGGGGAATGGGCGTTTGGCTGAGGTCTGAGGTCTGACGTCTGAGGTCTGTTTTTCACTGTTGCGGTTCCTCGCTCCCATCGGTCTCATTGCCGAAGGTAACAGTGGTCGCGGGCGCGGGCTTGGCTGGTTTCAGCTTCTTCGGCGGGCGGATGTGGCCGGCGCTGTAGTGGCCTTGTTTTTCCACGTCGTAATTTTTGGGAAGCGCGGGGATCAGCATGGCACCGCCGGTAATTTGGCTGACGCGATTCAGAACAATCTCCGCGTGACCGTCGTAGAGTTTCACCTTGCCACGAATCTCGATGACGCGGCCGGCGAGGCTGCGGACATCGCCAACATCTTTCAGGTCGTGGGGGAAGACTACGACCGAAAACGGGCAGGCCATCTGGTCTTGGCAGAAATCGAGGAGATGAACGCCTTTGGGAGCAACTTTTACTCGCGTCACTTTGCCGGTGACGCATTGAACCTCGCCGACATGCTGGCTGGCCTGGTGGATGGGGATGCAATCGGATGCGGAGGCGGCTGCGGATAGCAGGAGCGCGTAGAAGTACCGAGTACCTAGTATCGAGTACCGAGAAAAGACGCTCTGGAGATTTGGGGAAGATAGCTTCATCGGCCTGTGCTCAGGGTCGCGAGTTGTGTACGGCTTGGTAACTGTTTACCTGTTTAGTACGGGGTACCCCCCTCCCCCTCGGTCTTTATAGAATCATCAAGTTAGCGTGCTTTTCCGTCGTAAAATACGGTGGGCAAAGGACTTAGAGGTCAAAATCTAGAAAGCAAACGACTTGCTGGCCGATTTCTGGCCGGGAGCGTCTTTCTAGATTTCGCCGACTTTACTGCCTTTGCTTGGGCAATTATCTGAGGAGTTGTTGGCGAGGCGCAAGGTTAGATGTCACAGCGGGCTGTGGAAATTTCTTCGCCTAAGGCGCGTCTCGGCAGAAGACCCCGCCCAAGCAAGATTGGAGGGGCGCCCTCGAGAGCAGAAACGCGGCGTGGAGTAGAATGTCAACCACAGGGAGTTTTTATTCGAGGGCTGCGATGGGCGAAGTCGTACATCTCCTCATAATTTTGTGCGCTGGTGACGGGCGGCGCATACCGTCAGGACCGTCGATTGCTGCGCCCGGTGCGCTTCCCACCAGAGCCGTTCTTCCTCCGGCCCCATCACCCCATCCGCCAACTCCTGTTTCACATTCCCGAAATGCAGCCACCAATCGTCCATGTTTGTGCGGTTTGTGCGGCGGTCGTTTGTTCGACGATCTGTTCGACGATCGGGGAAGTCGTGGATTATCAACAGGGGTTTTGGATCATCTGCTTTATCAGCCATTAACGTGGATCTCCTTTAACGAAAAGATGGCGGATGTTAAGGACACATTCCGCCAGCGTCAAAGGAAAACTCTCTGGTTCGAATATCCTTTTGGGCGATGTAGTTCCAAAATGGGATTCCCGCGCCGCGATGCGATTCGCCGCGC
The DNA here is from genome assembly GCA_003156805.1 of Acidobacteriaceae bacterium. Classification (GTDB taxonomy): domain Bacteria; phylum Acidobacteriota; class Terriglobia; order Terriglobales; family Acidobacteriaceae; genus Sulfotelmatobacter. Next base: position 47,067 of record PMHV01000012.1, read on the forward strand.
GGCGCGGGTTGGGCTTAGACTGCGGCTAATTCCTCCTCCTTCACCGCCTCCGTTTGCCTTGGCGGTTTGCTCGGCTGAATCCCATAGTGTTCCCGCGCGGGTTCAATGGAGCGAACCCACTTGGTCAGATCCTCCAGCCGGATTTCTTTCGTCAACACATGCTCGACGAAGGGATGGCGCACGATCTCGAATCCGTGAATGCCATAGAGCACCGCATGGTTGACGAAAGCAGGTTCCCGCCGCCGGCGTTCCTCGCACCACGGGCACGGTTGAATTTGTGCGAGCCAGGGATAGAGCAAGAAGATGGTTTCGCAGCCAACCGGCTTGAGCCCGTTGGCTAAGACAGCCATCCCATTCGCGCAGCGATCGATGCATGGTCCCCATTCCTCGACAAGAATGCTGCCAAGTTGAATTGCGTCGGACAGTTGCAGTTGTTCCAGCGTTTCAGTTTGCATATTTCAGCCTCCAGCTCCCCGCCTTAACCGGCGGCGAACAACTGGTTTCTGACTATGACCGATTCGCCCGAAGGCCGCGCCGCACGAATGGGCACACGCCAGCCTTCCGCGATTTCGTTTTAGGAGTAGTAGTTTTTTGGGAGCAGGTTTTTGGGTCAAGACAGTCTTGTTCGGCTGCCATCCCGTTTCTTAAATTGCCGATTGATCCCAAGGCAAGCCCCTAATCGGGAAGACGCATTTTTCGGAATAAGCGCGGCCTCATTATGGAACGAAGCGAACGCCCATTGCGGTTTTTCCCGCAAAGGGAAATCCACAGCCGCAATCTTCGTGGATGTGACGGATATCACACCCGTCACGAAGCCTTCCGTACGATGATCCCGCTATGCGCGGGCTTCTCCTTCTTGTAATCGTTCTTCTGCTCACCGCCGCCTGTTCCGCTCAGGCGTTCACTCCGGAGCGCGTTGTATTCCCCATCACCCATTTCGGCCCCGACATCCGGCATCTATCCCCGTTCTCGATCAAGTTTGGCACTGGTTTTTGCCTGGACCCGGAATGCCGCTTTGTGGGCACGAATTACCACGTCGCCAAGGAGATGGGCGCATACGTACTAATTAAAGGCGTGCTCTCGATACACCGATACCTTGATTCGAGCCCGGACGAGACGGGTGCTGGGTGGATCAGGCTGGCCGGATTCCCCGTGCCTGGCTGGCTGAAATTTACTCTGGCTCACGACCTCGCTATCTACGAGATGCGCCGCCCTCTCAAGGGATTCCACGGCACCGGCTTCGACACCGAAGATCTGGAAGATGGCGAAGAAGCGGACATCTACGGTTATCCGCTCGGCTGGAACCCGAAGCGAGGTTTAGTCCGCTGGCGGGCCACCTTCCTGGGTAAGACGCCGCAGGGACTTCTCGCGTACCGATGTCGGGATGACAGGGTGCGTCCTGGTGCCAGCGGCGGGATCGTGGTCAACGGCAGCGGAAAAATCGTCGGCATCTTTAACGCCATCGGCGAGGACGATCATGTAGCGTTAGCCGTTCCCACAAGGCAGCTTGCCGACTTTGTAGGCCGGGCCCAACCCTATCTGCAGGCGGTTCTGTTTCCGAAACAGGTGTTCGTCTCCCCGGTCGCATCCGATCTCTACCCGCCTTACGACCTGCCTGCCGGGGACGGACACGAAGCAAATTCCGTAGACGTGTTCCGGTTGCGGCTAGCGGCGCAACGACTCGCCGACTCCATGACGAACTTCATCGCCACGCAGACTTTTGCCTGGGGACGCGATGACCGCGAAGCAGAAACCGCCGATGCCTATGAAACGCTTGTTCTGGACGGTAACCAGCGCTGGCATCGCCCAAGCGGAAAAAAGTTCTACGACGAAATCCCGTTCCCGCCCGTGGCCGCCTTCGTGAATCCGGGAGCCGAGTGGTCACAGCTTCCGCAGATGGTAGGGACGGATTATGGCGTGGCGGTCCGCCAAGCGCCCGACGCCATTGCGGCTGGTCGAACCATCCACGTATTCCAGTACGCCGCGAAAGCGGAGGATAAGGTTTGCTCATTCCGCTATGTCAGACTTCTAGAATCCATCGGCCTCGACTTCTTCCGGCACCCGGATAAATTCTATGACTGCCACGGCGAGGTCTGGACAGACGCCTCTTGGGTAATTTTGCGCATCTCGCTGACCATGGACCTTTCGGGGCCATCCTACCGCTACCGCGCACTTGTGACCTACGGCTGGGTGGAAAAGGACGGAGCCCAGCACTTGGTTCCAGTGACACTCGTGGCACAGGCGGAGGACAGAAAGAGCGTCCACTGGTGCCGTGGACTGTTCACCGATTACGGAATGTTCGGCACGAAAACCCGTTTGCTGGTAGCCAGCGATCCGAATCGCACACGATAGGTTCCGCATAAGTCTTAGGCCGTCTCTCCATCGTTGGACGGTCGCCGTCGTTTGCCATTCCCTGATGGGGATTTTGAATCTGGCGGTGATCGCCGCCGGGTTGTTCTTGCCCTATGTCCTCCTCCTCGCCGCCGATGATCTGAGCATCTACCTTCCGTAACGGCCATCCGATCCTAAATTATTGCGAATAAGGCACTTAACCGATTGACAGGTCGGTTACTATAGATGCATCATGGGTGCTCCGCAACTGGTTCCTAACCTGCATCCTCTCCGCATTCTGCGAAGAGCAGAACCAACCTAATAAGCTGGCCTATGCCGCTGACAGGGCCAATGTGCCCGATGCAATTGCAAAAGTGAAATCGGGCGATTTCGCGCTCGTCCACGTGGAGATGATTGCCGAGGCTGGGGCGGTGGAGGCGATTCCCATCCTGAAAGAGCAATTTTTGCGTAGCCAGGACCCGTTCGTCAAGGCCAAAATCGCGAGCGCTCTAGTCAGGCTGGGGGATAAGGATGATATCTATAGGGACTTCCTGGTGAAACAAGCAACCCCAGCCTTGGAGAGCGATGCCCCTGACTTTATGAACTTCGACCCGCAAGCAAAGACTGGGGCTGGCCCCTCACCGGAGTTTATCGCGTGGGCCAAGGCCCATAACGTGCCTCCCAACGGCCCCGACGGTACAGCGGCGGAAGATGCGATGTATTGGTTCCCCGGAAAGGTGATGCTGCTAGGTTCGACCGGTGATCGGAGGGCGATCCCGCTGCTCCGACAAGCTCTGTTATCCCCTAACCACATGATTGAGATTGCGGCCGCTAATGGCCTGGCTGAGATCCAGGACGAGGACTCGATCCCGTTAATCATCGAGGCATGTAAAAAGGCTCCAGCAGCGGTGGCGGGGTTAATTGCGGAGTCCTTGATCTATTTCGATGATACCGAAGCAAAAAGTGCGGTAGATACATACGTGCCAAAGGACCGTGCCAAAATACTTCGTGAAGCGAGGGCGCAAGGAAAGAAGTTGCCTTACAGTCACTGAGTGGTTGACCAGATTGGAAACCTGAAGCCCGGCAGGGTTTATCTGAACGACCCTATTTCAAGATGAAATACTTCGTTGCGATTTTCGGCGCACTGCTTCCTTTTTCCCCGGGCGCACGCCGCCTCCACGCCGTCCGCAAACGTCGCCGTCCAGTGGGGGCTGGCCAACCTCTGCACCACTACGAACAAGGCTTGCCCGTTCGTCGCGTGTTTCGGCGGTTTTCTTCCTCCCCGTTGGAGTAAACTTTGAGCTGGCGTGGAGAGTGTGGTCCGATGGCTTCTCTGAATGGCGTCATCACTCGTGATCCCGAGATTCTCGGAGGCACGCCGGTGTTTCGCGGGACGCGGGTTCCGTTTCAGGCGCTGTTGGATTACATCGAAGGCGGACAAACTCTCGGCGAGTTTCTCGACGATTTTCCTACCGTAACGCGTGAGGCGGCCGTCGACGCGCTCGAACACGCCAAGGATCTGGTTGTTGGCGGATTGTGATGAGAGTACTGCTCGACGAGTGTGTTCCCCGAAAACTTAAAATCAACCTGCCCGGCCATGAATGCCGAACCGTTCCGGAAGAGGGGTTGGCCGGGAAGAGAAATGGCGAGTTACTGTCGGTCGCCGAAAAGGCGGGGTTCGATGTCTTTCTTAGCGTGGATCGTGGCATCGAGTTTCAGCAGAACCTGCAATCTCGACGCATGGCTGTGTTGTTGGTGCGGGTGCCGTCTAGCCGTCTCGCCGACCTGCTGCCGCATGTTCCTGAGATTTTAAAGAGGCTGAAATCTTTAAGTCCCGGCGAACTCGTCATCGTGGGTTAGTTCGATCTGCGCAGGAAATCCCACTTCTCGCAAATGAAGCGAGAAGTGGGGCACCCAGAGCGTGGTGCAGACGTCTATTTGAACGCTTTGACTGCCGCGGCTTCGTCGTCTTTGACGTCGAAGACGGTGTAGAGTTTGGTGATCTGCAGCAGGTCGTGAACCTTCTTGGTCAGGTTGAGGAGCTTGAGTTCGCCACCCTGATTCTTGGCCGTGGTGAAAGCGCTGACCAGTTCGCCGATTCCGGAGCTGTCGATGTAGTTGACGTCGCCGAGGTTGAGAATGATTTTCTTGCTGCCTTTGGAGAGCAGGTCGCGCACCGTGTCGCGCAGAATCACGCTGCCTTCGCCGAGAGTGATGCGGCCGCTGCAGTCTACGATGGCAACTCCGTCCACCTGCCGAATACTCGCCTTCATGGTCACTGAGAACCCTCCTTGCCGGCCGCGGATGGCCCGCGGACGTGCTTGATCATTTTCACTTCCGTGCCTGTCTGGGACGGGCGGATCTCCACCGCATCCATAAAAGAGCGCATCAGGAAAATCCCGCGCCCAGAAGTCTTGAGCAGGTTTTCCGGCGCTAAAGGATTCGGAATGGTGCTCAAGTCGATGCCCGTGCCCTGATCGCGAATGGTGATCACCAGATCCTGCGATGTGCGTTCGAAAGCTAAAATCACCTTTTTGTCGGGCGCGTAAGCATTGCCATGCAACACCGCATTGACTGCGCCTTCGCGCACGGCCATGGAAATCTGCATCACTTCGTCTTCGCCAAAGCCGAGTTCCGTGGCGATGCGGGTAGCCTTTTCTTCCGCATGGTCCACCGTGTCCAGGGTGGAATCGAGCGTGTAGGAGACCTGTTGCTCCATAGGCGAAAAACTACTCTGGAAGCCCGCGCCTGTCTTTTGATTTTACCCGTAGGGGCCTGTGATTTTGCCCTGTGGGGCCCGCCGGAAACCCGCGTTCCGGCAGATTGGGTAGTTTGCCTGTGGGACGGGGGAAATGTCAACGAGGCTTGCTGATTTTGTCATTCCGCATTAGAAATACCCCTAAAAATGTCCCAGACTACAGCGGAAAATAGTCGGGATGCCGCTTGAGGCATACTTACGCTGCTGCCTTGCGCTGAAATTCCGGGCCTCCAGCGCTGCGGATATAATGGCACGTCGTGACTCCGGCCCAAGGTTCGAAACGTTCGACAGGCTCGAAAGGTTCGAGAATTCGATACTGGCTGAAACGAATTGTGTTGGGCACGGTGCTTGGCAGTGCGGCATTGCTGGCCCTGGCCTATGTTGCGGACTATTGCGTGTTCCGTTACCGCGTGTCCGCGAATCGGCAGCCGTTTGGCAGGTTCACCGTCAACAGTTACTACGCCGTCCAGCAGAAGAACGGCAAGACGACCTTCCTGTTCAATCCTCCTGCACCGCAAGTGTGTGTGGTTGCACTGTTTCCGCACGACGGGTACGCGCCGTGCTGGTACTTGAAGCGGCATACCGAACAGCGCATCGACATTTAGAGCGTTGTGCGGCACGCCCTCTGCTCGGAACCCTAGAACGTGAATCGTGCGGAAAACTGCAACACGCGGGGAAGTCCGTTTGGGCTAATTTCCTGCAGCGCTCCGAAATTCCCCGGACCCGAGTTAGGCACCAGATAGCAGGTCTGGTTCGGGGTTGCGCCGTCACCGCAGTTGGTGCCGATGGGGTTGTATTGCAGAGGGTTGATCCCGTCGCCGTTCTGCACGTAGTAGTTGGCATGGTTGAATAGATTGAAGGCTTGCGCCTGAAATTGCAGTTCCTTGCCTTCCTTGATCGAGAAACTGCGGGCCAACCCAACGTCGATCCTCTCCAGCCACGGGCCGTAGAAGGAATTCAGGCCGATCCCTGGCGTGGGGCCACCGCCATTGATGCCCCCCGCGGTGTTCGCGGTGTCCTGGTTAAAGGCGGTGTCGTTCAGGTTTCCATTGGCGCCGTCACAATTGCCGAAGGACAGGGTCGAGCTGGTGCACGCGGGACTCAACAAAGCCGCGTACGGACGGCCCGAAGAGAACTCCATGACGCTGCTCAGGGTCCAGCCGGAGAGGGCCTTGCGCCCGGCGTCCGAACTGGTCAGCCTTTCCAGCCCGGGCCGGTAGACGCCGGCAAAACTAATTCGATGCCTCTGGTCCAACAGAGAAGGAGAATGCGTGTTGCTGAAGTCGAACTGATCGTTGAAGTCCAGCCCATCCCGCTGGATGCTCTTAGCGAACGTGTAGGAGACTTGCAAGGAAAGGCCCTGTGACATGCGCCGCTGCAACTGTACGAAGAAAGAGTTGTAGTTGTTTTGCCCGGGGCTGATCAGTTCGTTGATCTCGCCCAGGTTGGGATTGATGAGGCCTTCGGTCAGCAGACCGTTGTCCATGTTGGGTAGGGTAATAGTCTGCCCACTACAGGGCGCCGTGGTTGCGCCGGGAGGACACACTACATACGTCGTCGTGCCTTGCAACGGATTCAGATTCAAATCGTAAGCGCTGCCCGAAAGCATGTGCACCGCGTGGTTCCACATGCTGCCGATACTTAGGGTCGTGTTCTCGAAAATCTCTCGTTCAATCTGCACACTCGCCTGCAATATATAGGGCACCCGAAACTGCGGAGCGACCAGGGAAATGTCCGGAGAAGCCTGGAATAGGGGGGAATCACCCGGCAGAATATTCGGGAACGTTGGTATCTGTTGGTTCGGCGGACCGGTGGTGTAACTGGCATTTACGGAAGACTGCTGGGACGCCAGCCCGTTCGAGACCACCGCGTTCCGGTAGTTGAGGCCGTTCATGTTGGTGTAGAAGTCCCCGAATCCTCCGCGCACCACCGTCTTCGATGCGGGCTGCCAAGCAAATCCCAAGCGCGGCGCCAGGCGCTGAAACTGGTTGGGATATTGCCCGGTGAGCGGAAAGGCAGGATTTTCCGCCGGCTGCGGGTAAACCTGGAAGTCCTCGCGCAGGCCCATTTCCAGCGTCAATTGCGGCAAGGTGCGGAAAGTGTCCTGCACGTAGAATCCGTAGTACGGTACCGAAAAAGAAAACGTCGGGTTTCCCGAAGACTGACTGAAGACGTTGTATTCGCCAAGCGCAAAAGCCTCCAGATTCGAAAATTCGTAACTGCCGAGGAACGACCCGAACTCGACGGCCTCGTTGGGGTCCGCACCGCCATCATTGTTGTCCGAATCCCAGGCGCGGCTCATATCGAAACCGAATTGCAACGTGTGCTTGCCAATCACGTAATCCACCCGGTCGGCGAGAGAGTACTGCCGCTCAAAAACTCTTCCCACGGAGAAAGGAGCGTTGCCCAGAATAAAAGGGGCCGGGCTATCCAGAATCAACGTGGGGATGTTCGGAGCCAAACCGGTTGGTGTCGAGATCTGGTTGTCTTGCGAAGTGCCCGCGTGAAATTCGTTGAGCAGGGCGGAGGAGAATGTGTGCGTCCATCCCAGGCTGGCCTGGAAGGTATGCACGTAGGCGTTGGCCAGGGTTTGTATCCCATAGTTACCCACGGTTGGGTCGATGATGACGCCTCCGGGCGAGCTGAAGCGGTTCAAATTGAAGCTGAGGAACAGGCTGTCACGGGAACTGGGCTGATAGTCCAGCCGGGGTGTAAACACCAAATCGTTGCGCTTTCTTGGTTGGACGCCGAGATTGGAGTTGAGCGCGTTCACGGTGTTCGACACTTGCTGGAGGTATACCGGATTGGTGGGATCAGGCGCGGTGTCGTCGCCCGGCACCGGCAAGGGCCCGTTGGGCGCGGGCAGCGTCGTCCCGGCCGGAATTCCAAAATTAGCACTCAGGAAATCGGATAGGTTCGCAGGGGTCGTCGCCAACGCCGAGTTGATGACTGGAATCGGATTGTTCCGCAGTTGTTGTTCATAATCCACGAAGAACCATAAACGGCTTCGCAGAATCGGCCGGCCCACTCCGGCGCCGAATTGTTGCAAAGCATCTTCCGGTTTAGGAAAGCCGGCGGCTTTATCGAGGGCGTCGTTGGCCCCAGTCGCGGAGTTGCGGTTGTAGTAGAACGCACTGCCATGGAACGCGTTGCCACCCGACCGGGTCACCGCATTCACGAAACCCGCACCACCGCCATAGACTGCCGTGTACGGGCTGACCGCGACTTGAAACTCCTGGATCACGTTTTCGCCGTACAGATACGGGATGCGATTACGGCCCACAATGTCGGCGAAGTAGTTGCTGGTCGCATTGGATCCATCCACAGTGAAGGCATTGGAGCCATTTCCATTGGCGTATCCCGAATCCTCTCCGCCCTGTTGTCCGGCAATGCTCACCAGGCCGGTGTCGCCGTCGTAGCTGGTATTCGGCGTGAGCACCATAAAGTCGGTGTATTTTCGTCCATTGAGCGGCAATTCTTCAATCAGAGACCGCTCGATCACGGTGCTGGCGGAGGATTCCTCGGGCCGCAGCAGCGGCGTTGTCCCGATTACTTTGACCGTGTCCGCGCTGGCGCCCACTTGCAGCTTGATGTTTTGCGACGTGGTGTTTCCTACCAGCACCCGCACCAGGACCTGAACATCGCGAAAACCCCTGAAACTTGCCCTGATGGAATAGGACCCCGGCGCCAGAACGGGGAACCGGTAAAGTCCGGCATGGTTGGTCTCGGCAGATTGTTGCACGCCGGTCTCGAGGTTCTGCACAACAACCGACGCTCCCTGCACCACCGCGCCACTTTGGTCGGTGACCCGTCCGCTGAGCGAGCCCGTCAATACTACGTTCTGGGCGGTCAGCAATAGGCAGCTCGCCAACACGATCAAAACGTTGCATACCGCCAGGCGATTGGACACGAGGAGCGTTCTTCCGCTTGCTCGAATGACAGATTCTCTTCTCATGTTGGCTCCCAACTTAAGATATTGACCGGCCCCAAAGAAAGCCGAAAATCTTACTATCCCCAAAAGCTGGCAGACGCGCATCCCGGAAAGGAACAACTTAGAAAGCTACCCTCAACGCGAACTGTATCTCGCGCGGAGTTCCGGATCCGACTGGGCTAATCGGCGTGCTTGTGTTGACCGTAGTGATGATGCTGCCGAACCCCGTGGTGTTCGACGGGTTGAAAGTGGACTGCGGCGGACCCAACTGCGGGTGATTGAAGATGTTGAAGAACTCGGCTCGAAACTCAAGCTGGACGCGCTCGGTCACGGGGATGCGTTTGCCAGCTCCAAAGTCCATCTGCCAGGTGCCGGGCCCGCGGAGGAGGTCGCGCGGCGCGGTGCCGAATTCTCCAGCCGGGGTAGCAAAGGCTGCGGGATTGATCCACTCCGCGATGGTTTTGCCACCCGGCGGAGTGAGAGAAACGCCCGGAACCAGATCGGGACGCTCCGTGCCGGAGGCGCCGTCCGGCGCGGTATAACTGCTGGGCATCAGCACATTCACCGGGAAGCCGGTGCGGGCCAGGGCGGTGGTGGTCAGTTCCCAGCGGCCCAGGATAGCGCTTGCAATCCCGGGATCATTCAACAGCGGCTTGCCCGGTCCGAAGGGCAGCTGATAGACCGCATTGCCATTGACCACATGGGTGGCGTCCCAGGCGCCGCTGGCGCGATCACAGACCAGGCACAGCGGATTCTGTGGCGATATTTCGTCGCCATCGCCGCTGCCGTTGGAGCCGTTGTCGATCTCGTGCGAATATGTGTAATTGGCGGTGACCAGCAGTCCGTGGGAGAACGAACGCCGCAATGCCGCGGAGAGACCGTTGTACGAGCTCATGCCGACGGAGCCGCGCCAGGGTATGGCGGGAGCAAAGGCAGAATATTGCACCGCCCCCGTGGCCGGATCGATCAGGTTTACCACGTTGGTTTCCAGCAGATGCACGCCGTGACTTCCCAAATAGGAGACCGTGCCCACGAAGTTGGCGGACAGCTCGCGCTGCACCGCGAGACTCCACTGCTCAACATACGAGTCCTTGCGGTTCCGTTGTTCGGCGTTCGGTGAGAGGGTACCGGAGCCGGTAAAATATGGATCGACCGGATAGGTGAGCTGCAGGCTCGAAGTGCTTTTCACCGAGTAGGAGGGCACTTCGTTTTTGGCGGGCAGATTCTGATCGTCCAACTGTCCGTCTTCGTGGTAGATGCCGAATCCGCCTCGAATCACCGTCTGGCCGTCTTCCCGCGGCGTCCAGGCAAAGGCCACACGGGGATCGACATCGCCGTAGTTCTGCTGGCCGAAGCTGGCGCCCACGCCGCAGAATCCCTGTGGCCCGCAGGTAGCGAAATCGAACGGGTTGGCCAACCCCTTCGCCTCGTGGAAGAGATCGAAGACGGTGTAGCGCACGCCCAGGTTGAGGGTGAGCCTGGGCCCCCACCGGTACTCGTCCTGTGCGTAGCCGTAGTAATCATTCTTGCGCAAGTGGTTGACCGGCAAGGCGCCCGACAGACTGGCTTTGGTCACCAGATTCGCCGCCAGATTCTCCACCGTGGAAAACGTAACTTTTCCATGTTCGCCGGAGCTCTGATTCAATTGAATGCGGCGGAACTCCGCTCCAAACTTGAAGGTATGCCGGCCGTGAATCCAGGTCAGGTTGTCTAGCCCCGAAAATGAATTGCCCACGTAGATGCTGCTGTAATCGTAGTTCTGGGTGATGAATCCGGGCCCAGGACCGGTAGCAATCGCAATCTCGTAGAAGGTGCCGTTTTTACCTAAGTTGTAAGTGTTGGAGGTGGAGCGATTGAATCCAAACTTGGTCTCATTCACCAGGTTGGGGCTGAAGATGTGCAGCAATTCGATCGCGCCGTTGACCGGCGCGGACACTCTCTGCTGCAAGTCCGTCGCGGCAGCCGAAAGCGGCTGCGTATCGACTGACCGGTCGAAATTGAATCGAACGAAGGCTGTGGTAGCTGGCGAGAAATGCTGATCGAGACGCATCATCGCCGAATCTTCGTTGACCACCTGAGTGCAGGAGCAGGTCAGCAGGTCATAGTCGGCGTAGTTGGGATCGCCCGGGTCGGTGGCTGGCGTCCAGGGTGTCAGAATTGTGTTTAGACCTGCTCCCGGGAAGGCGTTGATGATCCCGTGGATTGGCGACGAGGGCGGAACTGTTGCAATGAGCGCAGGGCTCGGCACGTCGCCGCTCACCGGATAGCCCCAGTTTTGTCGGTAGGCTTCCGAAGCGACAAAGAAGAACGTCTTATCGCGGACGATGGGGCCGCCCAGCGATCCGCCAAACTGATTGAGGCGAAGCGGTTGCTGCTTTTCGCCGTTGGACGCCCATTGAGGCACGGGGGCATCAAAAATGTTATTGCGCAAGTACTCGAACAGGCGCCCATGGAAGAGGTTTGTGCCCGAAGGCGAGGTGACGGCCAGTTGCGGCCCGCCGGTTGCGCCTTCCTCGGCGGATGCCATCAGCGAATCGACGCGGAACTCCTGAATCGCGTCCAGCGGAATGGCGAGCCGCACCCATGGGCGCTGCGTCTGATTCACAATGTTGGTTGAGTCAACGCCGTCGTAGGTCCAGTTGCTGTCGTCGAGGCCCCGTCCAGCGAACCGAATCGTCCGCTGGTTGCTGCCGCCGGTGTCGATGGCGCCGGGGACGAAGGCCGTCAGCGAGGCCCAGTTGCGGCCGTTCAGCGGCAATTCATCCGCCTGCTCTCTCTCGATCAAACCCGTCACCGCGCTGGTGTTGCGGTCCATCAGCGCCGAACTGGCGGACACTTCCACGCGTTCGTCGCGGCCGGAGACTTGCAGAATCACATTGAGCGTTCGCGTGAGGCCAATGACCTCCTCGACATCGACGAAGGTGAGCGATTTGAACCCCTCGCGCTCAAACGTGATCGTGTACACTCCGACCGGCAACTCGGGAACGTGATAGGTGCCGCTCGGAGAAGACGTTGTTTCCCGCCGGAGTCCGGTCGAGCTCTGCAACGCAGTTACCCCCACGCCCGGCAAAACCCGCCCCGAGGGATCGGTCACGGTACCGTCCAATCCGGCACGGTCCACCTGTGCCGGTGACCACGACACAAGACACAGCATGGTCCCAACCAAACCTGCGAACTGGCCGCCTTTCCGGTAAGCCCACCGGGTCCAGCGAAAATTCCACTTCGTTTCTAGCCGCATCCACCGCCCCCTTAATGACGCTTCTCCGCCCTTCGTTGCGCGCGGCAAAGATGAGCGAAAATAGCAGGGCACCTCCTGCTACTACCAACCGACTAGTAGTTGCATGATCAAGTCGCGCTGGAACGCCAATGCCGAACGGTGAAGCAAGTCTTGAGTGAATTGGACGTTTTGGGCGAGTGGCCGGCCATTCGGAAGCTGTCCAGAAACTGGGCTGGCCCTGACATCGGTAGCAGGTTCAATGGGTGGAGTTACTTCGATCGACAGTCTGCCTGTTCGTTCCGACGATAAGGAATGGCGGAGAGGGTGGGATT
>PMHV01000029.1:0-64051 GCA_003156805.1 Acidobacteriaceae bacterium
TCGGTGATGGCCTTGCCGCCGGTGAGGGTGGCAATATCCTGCAGCATGGCTTTGCGGCGATCGCCGAAGCCCGGAGCCTTGACGGCCGCGACTTGCAGTGTGCCCCGCAGCTTGTTGACCACAAGCGTAGCCAGAGCTTCACCCTCGACGTCTTCCGCGATGATGAGCAGCGGCTTGCCGCCTTTGGCGATCTGCTCGAGCAACGGGAGAAGATCTTTCATGGAGCTGATCTTNNTCGAACTGCATGCCTTCGACCACTTCGAGCTGAGTCTCCAGCGTCTTCGACTCTTCGACGGTGATGACGCCGTCTTTGCCGACTTTCTTCATGGCCTCGGCAATAATCTTCCCAATCGTCTCGTCGTTATTCGCGCTGATGGTGCCGACTTGAGCGATCATTTCGCCGGAGACGGGCTTGGAGAACTTGTCGAGCTCGCCCTTCTCGCGGTTGCCTTCCTTGTCGAGCTTGCCGCAAATCGCGGTGACGGCTTTCTCGATGCCGCGCTTGAGGGCCATGGGATTGGCGCCGGCGGCGACGGTCTTTACGCCTTCACGATAAATGGCCTGGGCGAGAACGGTGGCGGTGGTGGTGCCGTCGCCGGCGACGTCGGAAGTTTTCGACGCGACCTCGCGGACCATCTGGGCGCCCATGTTCTCGAGGCCGTCTTTCAGTTCGATTTCTTTGGCGACGGTGACGCCGTCTTTGGTGATGGTCGGCGAACCGAATTTCTTTTCGATGACCACGTTACGGCCCTTGGGGCCGAGGGTGACCTTCACAGCGTCAGCCAAAAGGTTGACGCCGCGGAGGATGGCCTGGCGGGATTCTTCTCCGTGTACGATTTGCTTTGCCATTGCTTTAATCTCCTAAGTTTGTGTTGCAGGACTGGCCTGCTTAATTTAATTCTCAGTTCCCGGTTCTCAGTTAAAACCATGAGGCCGAGAGTGCTATCAGATCGAGATCCTTCGCGCCAAGAACGCGCTCAGGATGACAATGCGTAAGACGCGCTCAGGATGACAACGCGTAAGGCGCGCTCAGGATGACACCTGCGGGATTACGCCCGCGAAGCAGAGCTACTTCCGTGAGCCGACGGCTTCCTTTTTGGCTGCGGTGTTGGCGCCGGTCAGGATGCCCAGGACTTCTTCTTCACGCATGATGATGAAGTCGTCGCCATCGAGCTTGATTTCGGTGCCGGAATACTTGCCGAACAGGATGCGGTCGCCTTCTTTTACAGCCAGAGGGAAGACCTTGCCTTCGTCGTTGGACTTGCCTTTGCCGACGGAGATAACTTCGCCTTCCTGGGGCTTTTCTTTGGCGCTGTCAGGAATGATGATGCCACCGCGTGTGGTCTCACCTTCTTCAATACGCCGGATCAGGATGCGGTCATGGAGTGGGGTAAATTTAGCCATGGTTGTAAACTCCTTTCAAGTTGGTACGTCTGGATGCGTAGGGTTAATCTACGTAAACCTATGAATTGTATGGGTTAAGGCGGACTGTTAGCAGTGACGCCTACTGAGTGCTAATTATAGGGATGTGAGTGGGTCGTTGTCAAGGGGTGGCGGAAACAGGGTAGTGTCCCAATAGTGCGCTGCTGGGCGCTTTACCTGCTTGCCGGCCCAAAAAACGGTACTGTCCTAAGCTTCCGTTGGAAGAGAAATGGCCTAGCGTGGGCGGAATGGACTAACGAGTTACAAGGGAAATCAAAGCGGGCCACGTAGCCCCGAAATACAAAGACCGCCAGGGGTTTACGTCTCCAATTTGCCAAATGATGGTGAGGAATCCGCCAGAGGTCATGAAAACGACAGCAGAAAGCCACCAATAAACAAGATGCGTGAATGCCGGCAAGGAAGGAACATCCCTGAACATAATGATCAGGAACGTACCGAAAGCCCCGATGAGGAACTTGATGACGTGTTCTCTCATTCAGTGCGCGATGTGGTAAATGTAGTTGTGGATCGGGGCCGGAAGATGCGGACTCAACAACGAATATATCAGCACAAGGGCAAGGATCGACAGCGGTCCGAGATTCCGTCCTTCACGTAAATGTTGGAAAATTCGCTCCATGCCTGATTTGACTATGCGAACCCACTCTTGGATAGTAACCGGAAGCCCTAGCCCATTCGTTAGGCTTTGAGCTAGCCCATTCGCTAGGCTTTGATGAAGTTCGGGTACGCTGCTGTTGGCGGCTATTTCGTGGTTGGCTGCTACTTCGGCGGCGGCTGCTTCTGTGACATCGGGTGCCATTGCTGGGCGCTCCTTACGAACTGCGTTTGAACGTCTCGGCCCCATTACGCACTCATCGCATTCTAGCTCATAAATTTACGAGCCGAATAATATTGAACCAGCAATGTAAATCACTACACACATTGAGATGCTGGAGCAACCGATTGGATGCACGGGAGGCTTGTCGAAATTAAGCAACTGTTCCACTTCAATTGAGGGGAGGGAAAAAACGGGGCCCAGAAAAGCGATGAAAATACAACCCGACTCTTATAGCAGCATTCTGTCCACAAAAGCATTTCTTTGTGCCTTTGTTACGAAATCCGAACAGACCATTTCGGGAATCACATTTAGGCTGACAGCAATTCTCGCAGAGTGCATATGTGATCGGTAACGCCAGCTTCCACAGCGGGGGAAACACGGATGCTCTGGTGAACACGGCAGAAGTTGTAGTACGCGAAGTACAGAGCGCAGGCGTATTTCAGGTTATCGAGTTTCTTGGAATAGGCATTCGTCAAACGAGTAAAGCGGCGAAGCGCCATGCGAATCGAAAGATTACTGCGTTCCACGTAGCTGGTGGAAATGTGACGCGAGTCGGGCCGTCCGTCACGTATTTTTATTATCGTCTCTATCGTCGGAGCCGGGGAGTACCGTCCGGCAGCGTCGTGCTGACCGTGATCGCCGTATAGCTTTATCAATTGTGCGAAGTCGGCCTGTCCCGCGAACACATCCTCGACGCCCTTGCGGTAAAATGCGAATCCGTCTGTCGTAAGCTGGAATCGGTGTTGTTCTGCGATGCGACTCCGAAGCGTGTTCAGGAATGCGTAGGTGGTTTCGCGGTTGCGCTTGCCTACGGTGTAGGCGGGAATCAGTTTTGAATCCGCGTTGAACGCGACAAAAACCCAAGCGTCTCCGAGTTCCGGCGAGTCCTCGATCTTCACGTTGCGCTGCTTCTTTCCCACGAAGCACCATAGCTCATTCCCCTGAATCCGCTGGCACCAGAGATTCAGGGATGCAAGCGCCTGCTGTTATTCTTCCAACGCAAGTTTAGGACAGTACCCAAAAAACGCATCCGAGCGTGGCTACTACAACTAGGGCGAGCAGAATTGAGGGATAAAGCTGGCTGGACTGACTGAGCGCCCAGTGGACGATGAAATAGAGAGCTAAAAAACTCCGAGCGATATTGGTCAGCTCGTAGCGTCTTAGCTTATGCCACGGAACGGCCTTGATGGGTAGTGGCTCAGTTTGAAAAGGGGCGGCCGTGTGCGCACGGGAGATCCCTCGTCCCGCTGGTGAAAACGCGGGACTTCGGGATGACGCCGGAGGGGGGCAACGTTGGAGATTTTCAAACTGAGCCACTACCCCTTGATGATGGCAATCGCAGTACCTCTACTCAGTGATACGGTTGTCAGTGCGCTTTGTGGGCGGATGCCGTCTCAGGCAGCAGACCGCACAGTTCTTCGATGCCCCACAGACGCGATCTGAGATTCCGCTTCCATTGGCTAATCATTCTGGACGGAGCAGGCGAGCCAGGGCAGCCTAGCAGCCCAGGGTCTAAAGTCGCCTTACTACGGACCTGCAAAATTGTCGATTCGATGAACATACCCATGCAGCGCTGGATTGTTGCTACGAGGCAGCCGCCCTTGGGAGCAGCTAAGTTGGTTTTGCCCCCGCGGGTGCGTCTTGAATGCTCACTCTCGCCAGTCGCTGAAAAGCCCAAACTGCCAGCACCGTAAATACGATCGCCTGCGCTATGTGCGTCCAAAACCAGTTATCAGACCCACTAGCCCAAACCAGCCGTCGCGCGGCGTCGTGCGGCCACACCAAGGTGAAGAAGATCAGGAGCCCCACAACGTGAACCGGGATGGCTGGCAGGATCGAATTCGTGAGGTAAGCTGTCGCACCGAACGCGACACCCACGAGAAAGTAGAAAAGGAGCTTGGGCCACAGGAAACTCTGCGTCGGACCGTGCGCAAGCGCAAACAAAACCGATGAGATCCCGACAGCGACTGGGCCACGGAACTCGCGTTCGAGTGCAACCTGAAAATATCCGCGGAACGCCGCCTCTTCCATCAAAGGAGAAACCAAAGACCCCATCAGAATCATGAGCGCGACAGTGACTCGAGGATAGCTCGACACATCCGAGAGCGCGTTGGGCGGCATCTTGACCAATTGGAACAGCACAATCCAGTAACCAGCCAGCGCAACCACCGACAGAACACCCGCGACCCATGCCCACAGATACGTCCGACCGGATCTTCTGTTGGCCCTTAGGTAGAGTCGTCGCGCTTCGGAAGTGCTGCGTGGCCACCCCTTCCCGCCGAGGTAGCTCCACATCAGCCACAACAGAAGCGCCATCGCGGGAACGGACCAAGGTACTGCAGGGCTGCTCCGAAGATTGGTGACGAGCAGGGCACTCCAAATACCGCCGGCGAGAATGGCGATCGCAAATGCCAGCAGCCCAAAGCCAACCACCTTCAAAGTGCGCGTAGCAAAAGAACGCTCTGCCTCCATTCTCCGCCTCCATTCTCTGCCTCTAGGCTTGCTGCCTCTAGGACTACGCTGCAATTTAATCACTTTGCGCTGCCAGTCTCCGGTTAAATTTGGAGAATGGCGATGGGAACACGCAGGCGAGGTCAACGGCAGGAGGAGCTGTGGTATCGCGGGGATCTGGCGGAAGCTCCGGGACATCCTTTCTATCGGCGGCTGAACGAAGTGTTGGATCAGGCAGGTTTCGACGAGTTTTGCGAAACGCGCTGCCGGATGTTCTATCACGAGAAGCTGGGCCGTCCGTCTCTGCCTCCCGGAATGTACTTCCTGGTGATGCTGGCCGGTTTCTTTGAGGGACTCGGAAGCGAACGGGGCATCGCTTGGCGGGTAGCGGATTCGTTGTGCTTGAGGCAGTTTTTGCAGATCGGACTGGATGAGCGGACGCCGGATCATGTGACCATCTCGCGCGCCCGCCGGCTAATGGGCGAGGCCACGCATCGGGAGGTTTTTGGCTGGGTGCTGCGGCAAGTAGCGCAGGCGGGGTTGTTGAAAGGCAAGACGATCGGACTACTGCTTTAGTCCGCAGCCGCTTGCAGAGCGGCGGAATGATGCTGCACCGGCTGCAGGAAGGCAGTCCGTTCGATCTCGAAGGCTTCGAGGTTGGAGCCGATAGCGTATTCATCCCAGCCGAGGACGGCGCCGATGCGCACAGCGGCTTCGCGGCTGCATGATTCGGACCAGCACGCTCCCAGGGCCACCGGTACGCGGCGCAGCAGCACGTCGCCCAGGGTGACTGCGTACTCTCTCCGGTAAGCCTCCACTACTTCCGCGACAATGTGCGACGTATGCGGGCAGACAGGCGCGCGGAGTTCGGCGCTGACCAGCGCCATGCGGGCAATATCGGCGGCGCGTGCGCCATGCCATTCCACTATGCCGCGCGCCGATTCCTCGCTGACTGAGCCAATCCGGGCAATCTCGAGGATCGCCTCATCGAGCAGAGGATCGAGCGCATTTCCCGGACCAACGGCAGCGGCGTTCGGCTCGGTGACCGTCAACCCCATCTTGTCTGCACACTGCCGCGCCAGCGAGGCTGCGGTGGTTAACTTGCCGCCGATCAACGAAAGCATGTGCTTGGCGCCATCGTCGGCATGGTCGTGCACAATGTGCCGCCGCGTGACCGCCGACGGACGATTCCCCGGAGAGTAAGGCAGCGGCCGAACTCCGGCGAACGTGTATTTGATGTCGCGCTCAGAGATCTTTGCCTTGGGAAACAATTGCGTAACCGACCGCAGCAAATAACCGATTTCATCGGCCGAAGGCGCAGTTTTTCCGGGATCGCCGCCGTCGGCGACTTCCGTGGTTCCCACCAGAATCTGATCGTTCCAGGGCAGAACAAAAAAGGGACGCCCGTCCACCGCTTCGCTGTAGACCGCGACATTGGGCGCGCTGGAGAAACGGGGCAAGACGATATGCGATCCGCGCACCCCGCCCAGCATCGGCTGCGCGGTGTGGATGGAAGAGCGCTGGCACACGCGATCTGCCCACGGGCCGGTACAGTTGATTACCCATCCGGCGTCGACGCGCTCGTCCCGCCCGGCGATCAGGTCACGCAAGAGAACGCCTCGTATGCGGCCGTGAGCCACGTCCACCGCCAGGGCTTCGGTGTGATTGCGCACGACTGCACCGGCAGCGACGGCCTCGGTGAGCCACTCCGCCACCAGGCGTTCCGGAAACTCGCACTGCGCGTCCTCATAGCTGAAGAACGACCAGCGGCGCCCGGCGTCGAGAGCTCGTTCCAACTGTTTGTGTTCCGTTTCGCCGGTGTTCACGTGCGGCCTGTTTTTGGCCAGCCGGCGGTAGAGCCACAATCCAGCGCGGACTTTCATGGCGTTGCGCTGGCTGTTTTCGTTCAACAAAAGCAGAAAGTGTACGGGATGCACCAGATGCGATCGTTGGCGCAGCAAAGTCTCACGCTCACGCAACGATTCCCGCACCAGGTCCAGCTCGCCGTGTTCCAGATAACGCAAACCGCCGTGGATGATGCGCGTGGACCGGCTGGTTACTCCGGAGGCGAAATCGTTCTGCTCGACAAGAAGCGTGCGTTTTCCGCCGCGAGCGCACTCTCGCGCGACGGCCACACCGTTGATGCCGCCTCCGATCACCACCACCTGAAAGTGCTGGCCTTCCAGCCGCGGTCGTGGATTCGCTGATAAGACCATGTATTTGAACCAGATACGAAAACCCGAAAGACGATTCCGGAGCCACGGATTGGGCCCACCTAATATTACGACCTTTAGAGTGTGACTCGCGCGCGGCGGGCCGGGTAGGTAACCTTGGTACCGTAAAATGCCTGACCAAAAGTCGCGCCGCGTTGGCCTCAAAGTTTTTCCAAAAGGGGATGCAAAAACATACCGGCCTGCTCCGAATGCGGTCAGGCCGGTATCTCGCTCGTGTGCGCTTTTCAGGCGACCTTCTGGACAGGTTTTCCCTTCTTCAGCGCACCTTTCGAGAACAAGGCGATCATCTCTCGGTTGAAGGCGGGAATGTCATCCGGTTTGCGGCTGGTGACCACGCCGTTACTCACGATGACTTCTTCATCTACCCAGGTGCCTCCCGCGTTCTGAACGTCCGTTTTCAGAGAAGGCCAGGAAGTCACGGTGCGGCCACGCAGCTCGCCGGTTTTCACCAACATCCACGGACCGTGGCAGATCGCCGCCACAGGTTTTCCTTGCTCAAAGAACTGTTTCACGAAACGCACCGCGTCGGGATTCATGCGCAGTTGATCCGGATTCATAACCCCGCCGGGCAACAGAAGTGCGTCATACCGAGCTGCGTCCGCAGATTGCAACGGAACGTCGACCGGGATCTCCTTGCCCCAGTCTTTGTGATCCCAGCCTTTGATCTTCTTACCGGCGGGTGAAACAACCTGGATTTTTGCGCCAGCCTCTTCCAGCGCCAGTTTCGGTTTCAAGAGTTCCGACTGTTCAAAGCCATCGGTTGCCAGGATTGCTACGGTTTTTCCTTTCAGAGTATTTGGCATGAAGTGTTCTCCTTAAAATATTGAATCGCCTGGATTTCATAAGCTCGGTTCTAGTTCCGCGTCTCTTTCTGGAGAGCGCGACCAACTCACGAGTTTTTGTTTGGATGCCGCGTCCAGTGCCGCGGTTTGTCGCTATGGACAAATCTCACCCGCGCGCGCATTGCCCGCACTGCAACGGCTCATTTAGAGTGGTTGCCAAATATGTCTACAACCGGCGAACGTTTCGAACGCGCAGTCGCGATCATGGCGCAGTTGCGGGCGCCTGGCGGCTGTCCCTGGGACCGCGAGCAAACTTTTGACACCATCAAGCCCTACACTCTCGAGGAAACCTACGAGGTTCTCGAAGCCATCGACAATCGCGACTGGGATGAACTCGCCGGCGAACTCGGCGATCTGTTGTTGCAGGTGCTCTTTTATGCGGAAATGGCGCAGGAGCAGGGGTCGTTTTCCATCGATGATGTTCTGGACCGGTTATCGACCAAACTCGTCGACCGGCATCCTCACGTGTTTGGCGACGCGAAAGCTGACACCTCTGCCGAGGTGAAGCGCAACTGGGAAGCCCTGAAGGCCGAAGAAAGGCTGCGGGCTGCGGAAAGAAAGAGGCGCGCCGAAGGCGAGATGGGTCAGACCTCGGACCTCGAACCTCGGACCGTCAGGTCGGTTGTGGAAGTTTCGGCGCCGCAAATCCCAGATAATCAGAATTCGATTCTGGCCGGCATTTCGTCGGCTATGCCGGCGATGCTTGAGGCGCATAAACTCAGCTCGCGCGCCGCGCAGACTGGCTTCGACTGGCCCGATGTGGAAGGGTTATTCGAGAAGCTTGCGGAAGAGACAGCCGAACTGCGGCAGCAATTGCAGGAGTTTCCCGCGCCGGGTCCGCGCCCGCCGGGGCGCGGCGTGGCCAGTTCAGGGCGGCCCGCGATTTCAGACGATTTACAGGCGCGGCTGGAAGAAGAAGTCGGCGATCTCTTCTTTGTGTTAGTGAATATTGCCCGCCATCTCTCGCTGGACCCGGAATCGGCGTTGCGCAAAACCAACCGCAAATTCCGCCGCCGTTTTCAGTGGATGGAAGAGCGGCTGCGGGCCAGCGGCTCCGCTCCTGAGCAAGTTTCAATGGAAGAACTTGAATCCTTGTGGCAGCAGGCCAAGCAGGAAGAGAAGCGCTCGTGAGCGCCGATTCGATCGTGATTCGCCGGTGCGACGGTCTCGACGAGCTGCGGACTTGCATCGCGCTGCAAAAGGAAGTGTGGAATTTCAGCGACGCCGACCTGGTGCCGCTGCGCATGTTCGTGGTGGCGGAAAAAGTCGGCGGCCAGGTGCTGGGCGCCTTTGATGGGAGCCAGATGGTGGGCTTCGCGCTTTCCATTCCCGGCACTCGCTCCGGCCACGTCTACCTGCATTCGCACATGCTGGCGGTTCGCCCGGAGTACCGCAATAGCGGCCTGGGCCGGCGGCTCAAGTTGTTGCAGCGCGAAGAAGCGCTGGCGCGCGGCATCGAGTTGATCGAGTGGACCTTCGATCCGCTGGAAATCAAGAACGCTTATCTCAACATCGAAAAATTGGGCGCGATCGCCCGGCGCTACAACATCAACCAATATGGAATCACTTCGTCGCCATTGCAGGGGGGCTTGCCCAGCGACCGCCTCATCGCCGAATGGTGGCTGAAATCCGAGCGGGTTGAAGCGCTGCTCGCCGACGGGAAGAATCCTGCTTCCAGTAAACAGATGGAAATTGAAGTCCCCGCTCAAATCTACGATTGGAAAGCTGCCGATGAGACTCGCGGCCGCGCGCAGCAGACGCAGGAACATAATCGGAAACAGTTTCTCGATGCTTTCGACGGTGGTCTCGCGGTGCTCGGTTACGAGCGCGATGCCGAAGGCAATGGCAAATTCCAGCTCGGCCACTGGGATGAGAATTGGTCGTATGCCTCGGAAGAATGATTCACCACCGAGGCACGGAGACACGGAGGAAAAATCGTATTGCGGCGACGGCAAGCGCGGCGAGCTTTCCTGGTCCGGATTTATTGTTCGAAGGTTTTCTCCGTGCTTCCGTGTCTCCGTGGTGAAATGATTTTGCTCTTCTATGAAAATCGAAGCCATCACCCTCCGCGAAATCCACATGCCGCTCGTGCACTTCTTCGAGACGAGTTTCGGCCGTACCTACAGCCGGCGCATTCTGCTGCTCACCGTCCATTGTGAGGGCGTGAACGGCTGGGGCGAATGTGTGGCCGGCGAAGATCCTTTCTACAGCAGCGAATGGATTGAATCTGCCTGGCCCACCATCACTCGTTATCTAGCTCCCGCAGTGCTCGGCCGCAAGCTGGAATCGGCGCGAGAGTGTGCGGCGCTGTTCTCCCGGGTTCGCGGCCATCGTATGGCGAAGGCCGCTCTCGAAAACGCCGTGTGGGACGCCGAAGCGCGCCAGAAGCGGCAACCGCTATGGCGTCTGCTGGGCGGAACGCGCCGCGAAATTCCCTGCGGCGTTTCCATCGGCATTCAAGATTCCATCGAACAGTTGCTCGAAAAAATCCAGGTCGAGCTCGCCGCCGGATATCGCCGCATCAAAGTCAAAGTCAAACCCGGCTGGGACGTGAACGTGCTCGAACGAATCCGCTCCCGCTGGTCCGAAATTGTTCTCAGCTGCGACGCCAACTCCGCCTACACCCTCGACCAAACCGAGCATCTGCGCAGCTTCGACCAGTTCAACCTGCTGATGATCGAGCAGCCGCTCTGGGACGACGACATTTACTACCACGCCCGCCTGCAAAAAGAATTGCGCACCTCGATTTGCCTCGATGAATCCATCGTCAACGCGCGCAGCGCAGCCATCGCGCTCGAAACCGGCGCCTGCCGCATCGTCAATATCAAAGTCGGGCGCGTCGGCGGATTCACCGAAGCCATGAAGATCCACGACATTTGCCAGGCGCAGAAGATTCCGGTGTGGTGCGGCGGGATGTTGGAGTCGGGCATCGGCCGCGCGCACAATATCGCGCTTTCCACCTTGCAGAACTTCCGCCTGCCCGGCGATGTTTCCGCCTCGAAGCGCTATTGGAAAGAAGACATCATCGATCCCGAGGTCGAAGTCACACCGCAGGGAACCATCCCCATCAGCGACGACGCCGGTACGGGCTATCGCATCAAAGAAGATCTCATCGAGAAACTGACCGTGCGCAAAGAAACGCGGCGCGCCCAAGGTTGAGCACGGACGCTAAAAGCCAGCCTTGAGACCGGCAAAGTGACTTTTCAGTTCGATTCGATGAACTGAATGTAGGGTGACGATCCACTCGCGGTGCTGCACTTGCCCAGATTCAAGTTGTTGCTCTCTCCGGTTGTGCCACCATTCGCAACACAGGTTGGGGCCGAGGAGGAACCATCCGTCAGCGCTACTTTCACGGTGATCGAGACAGGCGTATTGAAATCCGCTCGCGAACCGCCGGCATCACCGACAACGTTGAATTCGGACTCCTTCCAAACCTGCGAGATATCAAGCATGGTGTCGGAGCCGCTGACGGTGTAGGCAGTGGTTCCATCGTTGAATACCACCGTATCTTTGGAACCCGCTTCCGCGGCGCCCGAGAGCGACAGGCTGCCAAGCGAGGTAGGCTTCACATCGGGGGCCGACACGTACTTGCTGTTCCCGTAGCAATCGCCCGAGCCGGCACTGGCGAAACCGCTCGGACAATCCGAGTCGCCCCAGCCGATCAGCCAATACTGCATGAAAACAGCCGCTTTCCCCTTGGTTTCGTAGTCCGTCGCGTAAATGAACTGTTGCCAGACGACGCAATCGGTATGACCGTCACACGCCGATGTGGTGCCCGTGTAGTTCGTATTGAGCTGAAGTGAGTATTCATTCGGCCCGAGGATGCCTCCGTCTCCGTACGCTTCCACCCCGACACCTTTCTCGGATTTCACGCCCGTGACCGTCGGGAAGCTTCCAAGTGTCCCGCTGATCAGCCCCGGCGCTTCAGCTACATAGTCGTGACCGTTGCCCGTCACCTGCCCCTCGCCGGGCCTGTGGAAGACAGGATGGACGCGTGGATGCAATTCTTTGCACTCCACCTGCTCCCAGACGATGCTGGGATAAGATGCCTGAAAGCACCCCTCCCACAACTCGGTGTTGTGAGTCATAACCTCGCGCCAATTGTCGCGGGCTGCTGCCTCCGCGTCGACCGCTACGTCTGTCGTCTGTGCGGCGGAAACGGGCTGAAAGCAGCAGATGCTGATAAGGGCTGCGGCCGCGATCTGCATTGCATAATGCGAGTACCGGGTTTTCCTAGGCGTCATAGACTTCTCCCTTTGCTGAAGTAATTGCATCTTGTCCGAATTTTTTTGACCTCAAGAGCGGCGCAATTCTACCCTTGGATCGCCTACCCCACAACTGTGAATTGAAGCCAAGAACGTCCGGCATTGTCCCGCAGTCCTTGGCTCGCGTCAATATGAAAGAATTTTCATCATCAGCAGGGGTTACTCTGTCATGGGTTGTTGTCGAAGAGTTGCAACAAAGCGGGGCTTCAAATGGGTCGTTGCTGCAATGTTGCTTGGGGTATGGCTCACTGGGGGGCTATTCATGACCCTCGCAGCGACGGAGTGCGGAGGCGGGTTTGCTGGCCCAGACGGGATCCGCGGCGGGCTGCTCATGATCGTGTTGTCGCTAATCCCGCTGGTTACATGCATGCAAGCTGTTTACGATGGCAGCGCTCTCGCTTTGCTTGCAGTAACAATTGGCCCACTTCTGATTTGGTGTGTTCTGGCGAGCGGCGTGCCGTTCCCATTCCGTCGCCATCTGAGATAACTGCTGAAATATCGCCATTCCACCCATTGACCGCCATTAGTCCTACTGCGACTTCGGCCCCGTTGTCGCTGCACCCAGCGCACGATTCGCCGCCAGCCTCGCCTGCTCGGCCTTCAGCATTTCCACGCCCTTGGCAAACGTGGTATCTGCCGGTATTCGCCGGAAATCGCTGAGCGTTTCGTCGGATGAAATATTCAAACTCTTCACCAGCAGGATCGTTCCTGTGAAGCCGAGGCGCATGCGCGTAGTGTCCCACGTGCCGTCGCCCACATCGGCTTGCTCAACCAGAAACGTGCCGCCCTTGGCGAGACGGCCAAAAAACCCCCAGCCAAAACTGACGTCCCGCAATAATGTTGCATCAATCTTGGCGATGCGCTTCGCCTCAGGATCGACCAGAACAAATCCCTGCATCCCTGCCAGCACCTGCTCCACACGCGAGGGTGGCACATATCCAGGGTTAGGCCGAAACTTCAGCCGCACCAGCGAATCCCCGGCCTTGCCCACACCAGGCGCGCTTTCTTCGGTTCCGTCATATTCGTACAGAAAAGCATCGGGCAAAGCCTTCACCATACGCAGAGTGCGCTCCGCGTCTTCTTTTTCCTGCGACTTCTTGCGTTCCATTTGCTCGGGATGATCGCGAATGCCATCGAGGCGGCCTTCTTCTCCCTGCAATTGCTGGGCGGTGATGGGTTGATCATTGTAGGCAATCGTCATGGCTACCATGGCTTCGCGCGTCTCCGCATAAAGCCGGGTCTGCGAGCCGTGGGCCGTCTGTTTCCGCGAGAGAAACATGTGCTTCACCGACGTATCGTGGGCTGCCGCCACTTCGTTGGCCACTGCCGTGCGCACCAGTTCCGCCGGAGAGGCTAAAGCCGAAGCAACCGGAGAAGTAGAGTCAAACGCAGCGAGGTGGGAAAGCGAAGACGCAGCCGGCGAAGCAGCTTCACCCGAGAAACTCAACCGAGGCCCAGCGCAAAACGCGCTTGCGCCGAGGCCCAGCGGCGAAGCCAGAACCGCGATCGCCGCGGCCATTCCCGGCAAAAGATCCGCTCGCCTTATCCTCTGCGGCACAAGGATAGTGTAAACAATCAGCCCACAACATTCCTCTACCGCAAACAGGGTAGATCGAACCTGCTTGCCGCTGCTCCATGCGTTGCGTATAGTCATGAAAGCGGAGCGGCTTCCCGATTTTGCCTCAAAAACCTTATCTGGAGCCTGCAGCCCTGATCCTGTTGGGCTAGGAGGACATTCGTGAGCGCACCATCCACCGGGTTGGCACAGACGGCACAGATCGGTAAGTCCGTGGTGATCAAGGGCGAACTTTCGGGCAGCGAAGACCTTTACCTGGATGGCCAGGTCGAAGGCAGTATTACCTTGAAGGGCAACAGTTTAACCGTTGGTCCGAACGGCCAGGTCAAGGCCAGCGTCGAAGCTAAGGGCATTGTCGTGCAGGGAAAGCTTGAGGGTAATATTCAGGCCAGCGATCGCGTCGATCTGCGCAAGTCGGCCGTGGTTACCGGCGACATCACCACCCAGCGCATTTCCATTGAAGAGGGTGCCTTCCTGAAGGGTAAAATCGATGTTCACCGCACCGATGGGAAATAACTGTCTTCATGAAATTCTTTCGCGGTTCATCGGGAATGGAGACTGCAGTTCCGGCGCCAGGCGTGCCGAAGCTCACCCGCCGCTCCAGCGGCCTGGGGGAGCTGACCCGCACCTGGGACGCGGCAGAGAACTTCTGTGTGCTCGATCTGGGCTCGACCTCGCCCGCCAACATTCGCCACTTCACCGGGCGCGGCCACAAAATCTATAGCGAAGATCTGCTAACTGCCTCCACCGATCCCGCGATGTTCACGCCCGACGAGTCGGGAGCGCTGGTTCTCGACAGCCGCAAGTTTCTCGCCGACAACCTGGTTTATCCCGCAGCTCACTTCGATGTGATTCTGTGCTGGAACCTGCCCGACTATCTCGACGAAAGCCTGGTTAAGCCGGTGGTGGGGCGGTTGTGGTCGGTACTCAAGCCCGGCGGCATGTTGCTCGCATTCTTCCACACCCGCGACGCCGGTCCGGACGCGCCGTGCTACCGCTTTCATGTCATCGGCGCCGATACGCTGGAAATGACGCGCATCGTGCTCCGCCCTGAAGCCCGCCGCGGACCTGCCAGCACCGGACGATCCCCGGTCGCAGACGGTTTTCAACTGCAGCGCGTCTTCAACAATCGCCACATCGAAAATCTGTTTCGCGATTTCGCTTCCATCAAGTTCTTTCTCGCCCGCGACAACGTTCGCGAAGTGCTGGTCGTGCGCTAGAATTTTCCCGCGTGCTTATTGTGGTTCCAGCGCGCGCTTCTCAATGTTTCGGCTCTTCCACACCGTCACGCCCATGCGAAAAAGATAATGTCGCGTGATCTCCACCCGCGGAGCGCCATTCGAAGAAAATGCGGAAGCCACAAGGCCGCGAATCTCAGCAGGCACATACGCTCGCCGCACTGAAGTGAGGCCGTCGAGCCAGGCCACGCGGCTGCGCATGATAGGAAACCCCGCATACGCCAGCGCCAGATGCAATGGATGCCGCACCAGGTCGTTAATCAGCAGAGCGCACCGGCTCACCCGCAAACCTTCGCGGACGAACTGCATCAACTGCGCCGCATCGAGGTGATGCGCAAACAGGTTGCAACTGACCAGATCGAACGCACTGTCGGGGAAGGGAAGCGACAGAGCGTCTCCAACCACGGCGCGCTGGCCGCCGGGCAGGTGAGAGCGCGCGCGCTCCAGCAGCGTAACATCTACCGCAATCCCGCGCCGCGCCAACCGCTCCTGCACCAGCCGGGGAACTTCTCCCAAACCGGCAGCCACGTCGAGCAGAGAAAACTGTTTTTTCCTCGTGGCGGCAGCGGCGCGTTTCAGCATCCGCTCGGTCGTCGTCACTCCGCCGAACCAACGGTTGACGCGGCCCAGATCCTGCAGCACAGTCGCTACCTCGGCGGCGGAGCAAGCGTCGGAATCGAGGATTTCGGGTGCGTCGATGCGTTGCATCGGGGATAAGATCAAGCAGGAGCGACGTCTCAAACGCCGAAGCCAAGCTCTGTCCAGCCGCCGCTCAATTCCATCGGCTCACACTTCGGCGAGTTCTTCTTCCAGCAACTGCTTGTTATACAGGTCGGTATAGTAGCCGTTCAAGGCGAGGAGTTCTTCATGCGTGCCCAACTCCACCACGCGTCCATCGTGCAGCACGGCAATGCGCTCGGCGTTGCGGACGGTTGAGACCCGGTGCGAAATGAAAATGGTGGTGCAGCCCCGCATCACGTCGCGCAGATGGTTGAGAATTTTATCTTCAGTTTGGGTGTCGACGCTGGAGAGCGCGTCGTCGAGAACCAGAATGCGCGGCTTGCGAATCAGCGCGCGGGCAATGGCGGCGCGCTGCTTCTGCCCGCCGGAAAGGGTGATGCCGCGCTCGCCCACCATGGTGTCGTAGCCCTCAGGAAAGCTTTCGATGTCGGCGGCAATGCTGGCCGCCTCGGCGGCGTCGTGAATCTGCTGGTCCGAGGCCGAGTCCACGCCCAGAGCGATATTCTCGCGGATGCGGTCGCTGAACAGGAACGTTTCCTGGGGAACGAAGCCGATCTGCCTTCGCAAACTTGCAATCGAAAATTCGCGGATGGGCCGGCCGTCAATCAGCACCATCCCCGGCTCGGCGTCGTAGATGCGCGGAATCAAATTCACCAGCGTAGTTTTCCCCGAACCGGTCGGACCCACAATCGCCAGGCTGCTTCCCGCCGGAATACGCAGATTCAGGTCGTTGAGCACCGGTTTTCCGTCGTAACTGAAATCGAGCCCGCGGAATTCGATTTCGCCCAGGATGTTTTGCTCCCGCGCCTCCGGGCTGTCTTTGATTTCGGGCTGCTCCAGCAGAATTTCGTTAAGCCGCGCCAATGACGCTGTGCCGCGCTGGAAAATATTCACCACCCAGCCCAGCGCGATCACGGGGAAGGTGAGTTGCATCATGTAGAGGTTGAATGCGGTGAAGCCGCCAATGTCAATGCGTCCCAGAAGCACTTCCCGCCCGCCGAGCCACAACACCAGCACCAGCGCGCAGCCCAGCATCAGTTCCAGCGTGGGCCACAGCATCCCCATGAGCCGCACCAACTTCAGGCTGCGAGCAATATATTCCTGGTTCGCGGTTTCAAAATTCCTGATTTCCGCCTCTTCCTGCACGTAAGCGCGGATGACCCGCGCTCCGGAAAAGTTCTCCTGCGCGCGCGCGGAAATATCGGAGAACATGGCCTGAATTCTTTCGAAGCGCTCGTGAATGCGCCGCCCGAACGATTGGATCACCACGCTCACCACCGGCAGCGGCAGAAACGCATAGAACGTCAACCGGGGGCTGATCGCCATCATGAACGACAACGCCCCGGCGGTGAAAACCAGCGTGTTCGCCGAATACATGATGGCCGGCCCGAGCAACATCCGCACGGCATTCAGGTCGTTGGTGGCGCGGGCCATGATGTCGCCGGTCCTCATGCGCTGGTAGTAGGGATAGGGAAGCGTCTCCAGGTGCGCGAACAAATCGTTGCGCATGTCGAATTCGATGTCGCGCGAGATGCCGATCACGATCCAGCGCGTCAGGAACAGGAAGATGCCGCGCACCGCGGCCACCATCAGCACCTGCAGGGCGAAAATCAATAACTTGTGGCGATTGACGCCGGATTTCAGGCTCTCTGCCGCGTCGCCGATGACTTTGGGCAGAAGCACCCAGGCGCCATTGCTGAGCAAAACGCAGAACGTGCCCGCGACCAGTCCCCAGCGATAACGCTTGAAGTAAGGCAGCAGCGGGCGCAAGCTCTTGGGAATCATGCAGGTTGAGTAGATGAAATTTTAGCAGGCGTGGGTGCAAGGTTGCGCAGACTCGCCGGATGGTGTCTTAGATTCATCAACCACAGAGGACACAGGGGTTGGACGTTTTCTGGGTGTTGATGTTTTGCCGTTTCCGGCCTGCGAGCAAAATAAATTTTCGTTCTGCTCGGCCAGCGCGTGTGGGTTTACCAGGCTATCAACCGGTACCCCCACCCCCCACCCTATTAGAATCATCGAGTTAGGTGGGAAATTGAGCGCAAAATATAGTTTTCAAAGAACTTAGAGGCAAAATATTCCAAACAAAGGAGTTAGGGCCGGCTCCTGGTCGGGATCGCCGTTGCTGCCGACTCGGCTGTACTGCCTCTGCCTTGGCAATCATGGAGCAGAGTGGGAGTCGGGCGCAAGGTTGGATGTCACAGCGGGCTGTGGATTTCTTGCAGGCGACGCCGGCAAAATCTCCTGGTGTCGGCAGCATTGTTACCCAGCCTTCGAAAACCGCGAAGGCTGGGGCAGCCTCGCTTGGGTAGCGCACGGGTGGGGCAGCCTCGGGAGACGATGGGCCGACGCTATGTGCTTTATAAGAGCGAAGGGGCGCCTCCGCTCTTATCGAGGGGCACCGGGCTCTATTTGTTCATAGCATCGTCATCGGGGGGCGGATCTTGGGCTTGGTGGACATCGTAGTGCATCGAATCCCCAGGCCTTACTTCACAAACCTGCGCGCACCTAGCCACTGGGGTTGGCACATTCGCAATCCACACCCACCCGGTCGGAAGATAACGCTCCTCATTTTCTTTCTCGATCTCCTCGATCGGCGCGAACGATACCCGCATGCCCTTCTCTACTTGTACGAATTTCTCCGAACTCGGCTGAAACCTGCCCGAAGTATCGTGCATGTGCGGCATAAACACGCCCAGGTTGTACACGGATAACTTGCGCATCATCTCTTGCACTTCGGGAAGCTGGATTGCTTCCTGGGCGGTCCTCAGCTCCTTCGGTAGGCTGGCTGCCTGTCTTTCGGTTATGGCCATACAGTCTCCTGACTTTATCGGTTTGGATTTCACTTTTTTCGCGGGCCCACTACAGTTCGCGAGCCTCCATTCGTGGGGAGGCTATTACTCGATTCGCTGGTTGTCAAGGGGGCTGGGCCACCGTTGTGCCGCCACGAATGAGAGACTGCCCCGTCGTGGTTTTCGACGGGTAGCCGCTTGTTTGTGTATCCACGCCGTCTGCGCGGCGACTCAAAAATGAAATTCCGGTGAGTGGGCCGTACTTGCGGTATGATCCCGCGAATTGGCAATTGCGGTCCAGGGAGGCAGACGATGGCTTGGACCTGGGTAAGGCGGCTGGCAAGGATTGGCGGCTATGGAATTCTTATTTTGTTGGTAGTCGCCGCCGTTGCCCTAACCTTCACCGTGGGCTGGCGGCCTGTGATCGGCGCAAAGAAACGCCCGCTGACTTCGCGAAAATTTGAAGCTACGGCGGAGCGGATGCGCCGCGGAGCGTACCTGGCGCACGCTGTTATGCACTGCATGCCGTGCCACTCCACTTACAACGAGAAGGCGGAGCCGCCGGTGCTGCTTTCTCGGGAAGGCGGGGGCAGAGTCCTGTACGAGGAAGGCGGTATTCGAATCGTTGGACCCAATATTACCTCCGATCCGGAAACTGGCATTGGCAACTGGAGCGATGACGCCATCGCCCGCGCCATCCGCGAGGGGATTGCGGCTGACGGGAGTGTGCTGTTTCCTGTCATGCCCTACGAACACTTTCGCCATTTATCCGACGAGGACCTTGCTTCCCTAGTGGTCTTCATTCGTAGCCTGCCGGCGGTACACAGCGATCTGCCTGCGACGAAAGTTCCGTTTGTCATCAGCCGGCTCATCCAGTCGGTGCCACGACCGGTGACCGAACCCGTGCCGGAGCCAGACGTGTCCAGTCCCGTGAAGCACGGAGCGTACCTGGCCGACATGGGGACGTGCAGTGACTGCCACACGCCGGTTAACGCTAAGTTTCAGCCTATACCAGGCATGGAGTTGGCTGGCGGGAGGGTAATGGTGAGTGCGCCGGGCGTGGCCGCCGCCAACATAACGCCCGATGCCTCGGGCATCGGCTACTACGACGAAGCGTTGTTCATCCGGGTCATACGCACCGGTTCGGTTCGGGCGCGCAAGCTGAACTGGGTTATGCCATGGTGGCTCATGCGGGACATGACTGACGACGACTTGAAATCGCTATTCGCGTATCTGCGAACCGTCAAGCCGTTGCACCACCTGGTGGACAATACCGAACCGCCCACGCAGTGCGAACTCTGCGGCCAGAAGCACGGATTAGGAAATCGTAATTAGGAGTGGGGAGTGCGAGGGCCAGCTTCACTTTGGGCGTATGAACTTCCTTTGCGCACATGCGACTGTAAGTGACGTGTGAGTTCTTCGGCGGCTGGGCTGCCTTTGTGCCGCTACGACTGAAGCTGCCCCACCCGTCGTGGTTTTCGACGGGTGGGAGGCGATGGGGGCGACACTATATGCTTTATAAGAGCGAAGGCGTTGTTAGTGCCGCTTTTCGCCGGGGTTGCGTTTGGGCAGCGGGTTGAGGTCTCGGCCAAACGCGACTACGCTCATGGCTAGAAGAACCATGCCCCACGCGGCAAAAAAGGCCCATCCGACTTCGAAGATGTATGCCATACCCAAATCCTGGCCGCAACGACTGCGGAAAAAAGCGGCGCGAAGCCCAAGGAGAGAGAGTCCAAGAATTCAAACTCCGCGCCGCTGTGAGAAAACTTGCCGGAGCCGCGCCTATTCTTCCGGAGGAGCCGACGCCTCATTCTGGCGCTGCTCCATGCGAGCTTCGCGCTTGGCCTCGAATTCTTTCAGCTTGGTCTGCTGATCGGCGGTGAGCACCTGAAACAGCTCGTTGTGAATGCGCGTTTGCTGCACCGTCAACTGAACCATGGTCTGAGTCTGTTGCGTGGCCAGCGCCGTCACCTTGGCTTCGTCGTATGCGCCTTCTTCGTATTGCTTCAATGCCTCACGCGTCTGGCGAAGCTGCGCCATCAGCGGTTTCAGCGCCGGCCGCTCTTTTTGCAGGATGGCCTTCATCTGCGTCTGCTGGGCGTCGGTTAAGTTCAGATAGCCGGCCATCATCGGTCCGGCCAATCCGGGTCCGGCCAATCCGGGTCCCGCCAATCCGAACTCATGCCCGCGCATGGGCGGTCCCTCTGGTACTTGCGACTTAGCGACGGCACTGCCCAGCAAAACTGCCAGCGCCGCAACCATCAAGCGAAACCGGATTACCTTCATTGATCCACTCCCCGTCTGGTCCCTGTCTCGGAACCAACGACTTTGCGTACACTGATGTAAACACGGCGGCGCCACTGCCGGAGTAAAAAGTCGGTCAACCGGAGTAAAGTTTTGTAACCGGCACAAGTGCCGATTTGACAATTCTTTACAGGTTTGCAGAGGCGCTCTGATGCACAATGAAGACGAGGAAAATGGAACGCATTCTGATCATCGACGATGACGTGGAACTCTGCACCCTGGTGGGCGAGTACCTGGCAGCAGAGGGCTTCGTGGTCGAAGCTGTGCACGACGGGGAAGCGGGTTTGCAGCGCGCCACCGCGGGCGGGTATCTGCTGGTGGTGCTCGACGTGATGCTGCCCGGCATCAACGGTTTCGAGGTGCTGCGCAGAATTCGCGCCTCTTCGCGGCTGCCGGTTTTGCTGCTGACGGCGCGCGGCGAAGATGTGGACCGCATCGTGGGCCTGGAAATCGGCGCCGACGATTATCTGCCCAAGCCGTTCAATCCTCGCGAGTTGGTGGCGCGCATTCGCGCCGTGCTGCGCCGCACCCGCGGAGACAAAGGTGCCGCCTCGGTTCCGGAAACGCTGCGCGTGGGCGAGATTGAACTGGACCCCGCCAGCCGGACCGTCCGGCGCGACGGGCAGCCGGTGGATCTGACTTCGGTGGAGTTTAGTCTGCTCGAGGTTCTGTTGCGCGAGGCGGGCCGCGTGGTTCCGCGCGAGCGGCTGGTGAATGCCGTGCTCAGCCGCAAGTTCTCGCCGTTTGACCGCAGCATCGATATGCACGTGAGTAAGGTGCGCAAGAAACTGGGCGACACCGAAGACGACACCGACGAATACATTAAAACCGTTCGTGGCGTCGGCTACATTTTCGCCCGTCCGCGAGAGAAGTCGAAGGCTACGTCATGAAGAGCCTGTTCGTGAAGATTTTCCTTTCTTTTTGGCTGGCTCAGGCGTTGTTTCTGGTGCTGGCGATTCTAGTGATGCTCGCGTTCCGGCCGCAACGTAATTCGACCTGGGAAGCGCTTCGCTCCACCGCGCTCGCCGAAGCCGTTAACGAGTACGAGCAGGGCGGAACGGCCCGAGTCCGAGACTACCTCGACAATCTGCAGGCTACGCAGCACGTGCGGGCCTACCTTTTCGATGAGCAGGGAAATGAGATTTCGCAGCGTTCGCTTCCGAGTTGGCTCGAGCACATTGCCACCGGTAAACCGGGCCCGCTGCACCCCGGAATGCTCTTTCCCCGGCCGCAAGTGCTGCGTGAATCGAAGGCTTCGAGCGATGGCCGCCATGTTTACACGATCGTCATGGAGCTGCCACCCGGGCCGCGCGTCTTCTTCGGACCCTGGGGAATCCCGGTGCCCGGATTGATCATCGCCGTCATTTCTTCCGGGCTGGTTTGCTATCTGCTGTCGTGGTACCTGACCAAGCCGGTGGTGCGGCTGCGCGCGGCCACGCGGCAGCTCGCTGCCGGCGATCTGACAGCGCGGGCCGAAGCCCCGAGCCTCAGACGGCGGGATGAAATTGCCGGACTCATTCGCGACTTCAACACCATGGCCGAGCGATTGGAGACGCTGGTGAAGGCGCAGTCCCGCCTGCTCAACGATATTTCTCATGAATTGCGTTCTCCGCTGGCGCGGCTGAGCGTGGCGCTGGGCCTGGCGCGGCAGCGCTCGGGGCCGGAAAGCGCCTCCATGCTCGAGCGTATCGAGCTGGAGGCCAGCCGCCTCAACGAGCTCATCGGACGCCTGCTTACGCTAGCGCGCCTGGAAGACGGCGAACAGGGCGTTTCGCGTCTGCCCGTTCCGCTGGACCAACTGGTGCTGAATGTGAGCGAAGACGCGGAGTTCGAGGCCCAGGCGCGTCATTGCCACGTGCGCAGCGAAATTCCGGCAGGGAAAGAGAACTGGGATGTGCATGGAGAAGCTTCGTTGTTGCACAGCGCCGTCGAAAACGTAGTGCGCAATGCCATCCGTTACACGCACGAAGGCACGACCGTTGAAATTTACCTGGAGCGGGCCGAAACCCCGGACGGGCCTGAGGCGATTGTGACAGTTGCGGATGGCGGTCCCGGCGTTCCCCCGGACGCGCTGAAGAGAATCTTCCTGCCTTTTTACCGGCTCGACGATGCCCGCGGCCGCATGACCGGGGGTGTGGGTCTGGGCCTGGCCATCACCGAACGCACGGTGCGTTTCCACGGAGGTTGGGTCGGCGCTTCCAACCGGACAGAAGGCGGGCTTGAGGTGGAGATTCATCTGCCGCTGATTCCCGGTGCCGCGGTTGCCGAGGACTCTCTGGAAAGCGTGCCTGCGGAATCTAAAGCTTGAGACTCTAGAACTTGAGAATCTAGGACCTAAAAAGAGCTGGGCAGGACGTTGCTGACAGGCTGACCTTAGACCGCCTCAGGCAACCTTGGGCTGGGCTTCGGGTTCCAATCATGCTTGACGGGTTTGCTCTTCCCGCGCTTTCCTGATAAACCAATGTGTGGCTATCCTCGCCTTCTATAAAGGGTTAAGCCCCGTTTCCATTCGGGGAACGCGTAAGTACGCTCACAGGGAGACAAAGCGAAGAATGCGGAAAAGACTCACCTGGCTGGTGGGAATTGCGGTGTTGGTTTCCATTGGCCTGCTCATGGCCTGCAGCAGCAAATACTCGTCTTCCAACAACGGCTTGGTAATCGTCCCCAGCCAGGGTTTCGACCTCATGCAGACGTTCAGCCTCGATCCCACCAACGGGCAGATCGAGACGATAAGCAATACGAACGGCCCGACCACGCCGGGCCTGCCCTCGGAAGTTGTGATCGACCCCAACGGAGCCTATGTTTTTGTTCTCACCAGCGCTGTTCCGGGCGTCATGGGCACCGCCAACGCGATCGCCGTGTACAGCGTCAATTCGGACGGAACTTTAGCCGGCCCCACCAACTACGGCGCCTGCGCGACTCCTACCACGACGGCACCCATCTGCCCCAACCCGCCGGCGGCTCTGGCGATTGATTCCGCAGGGAAGTTTCTCTTCGTGACTGATGGAATCGGCGGAGATATTTGGGTATTTTCGATTGGAAGCAGCGGCAGTCTGGCGTTGGTCGGCGGGTCGCCGTTCTCGGTGCCGGGGTCGCTGGCGGCAAACACGCCGAACCTGGTCGCACTGGCGGTGAGCCCAACGACTTTCCCCACCCAGTTTGCGGTCTGTTCCAATCAGACGCCGCCTACGAATGAAAATCTCTACGTTGTGGATTCTCTGAACAATCAAGTGTGGGAGTTTGGCGTGGATAGTTCAACGGGAGCGCTGGGCAATCCCACGGGAGACGGATCGGTGCTGGGTTTTGCCACCGGCGATGTTCCGTATGGCGTCGCGGTCGACCCCTGCAACCGGTTTCTCTATGTGGCCAACCAGAGGTCGAACAACGTCAGCGCCTACACGATGTGCACTCCGCAAAGCATTGTCACTTGCGCGGCGCAAGACGGAACCTCGCAGGATGGCAGTCTTATCCAGGTGACCGGTTCGCCCTATGCGGCAGCCCTTGGCCCCGGCCCACTCACCGTGGATCCGTTGGGCAGTTTTCTGTACGTAGTGGATACCCAGGCGAACGTACTCTCGGCCTATAAAATAGGCGCAGCGAACGGCAGTTTGAGTCCGCTGACGCCCGCGACGATTGCGACCGGATCAAACCCCGTGGGGATTGCCATTCGCGGCGACGATACCTGGGTTTTCGTGACCAATAACGGTTCCACTTCGTCCGGGTCGGTCTCGCAATATTCCCTTACCCCGGCTACGGGAACCTTGACCCCTCTTACACCGATTACGACCTACAACTATCCGTCGGGGGTTGTAGTGAAGTAGCTGACCTCGGACGTCCGACCTCGGACCTCGGACTTCGGACTTCGGACCTCGGACTTCGGACCTCGGACCCAACACCTCGGACCGCAAACCTCACACTTCAGTCAGACCTCACCTTCACGCCGCGCAGTTCGGCGGAGGTCCGAAGTCTGAGGTCCAAGGTCTGAGGTCGAAGGTCCGGGTTCTTAAGTGGGAACTTTCAGGATCAAGTAGCCGCCTACCAGGCAGAAGATCAAATCGGGCGACCATGCGGCTAATGCCGGCGGCAATTGACTCAGGTCGCCCATAGCTTCAAACAGCCGCGAGACCACGGTATAGACAACCGCAACTCCTACCGCGACGGCGATTCCGGTGATCGCTCCTTTTTTCCCCGCCGAAAGAGCGAAGGGGATGGCAAGTACGGCCATGATCAGGGTAACCAGCGGATAAGAAAGTTTCCTCTGCAGCTGCACGCGCAGGCGCACCACGTCGAAGCCGCTCTGCTGCAGGTCGCGGATGTAGCGGCGCAGCTCCTCATAGTTCATCTCGGAGTATTGTTTTACTTCTTTCTTGAAATATGAGGGCGCCTCGCTGAGTTCGGGAAAGGTGGAAACGTCGAAGGTGCGGTAGTCGGCGATGGCGGGCCCGCGCAGGGAGCGCTGCCAGCCTTGTTCGTAAACCCAGCGATTGAGGTTGTCGGCCCAGTGGGCGCGCTCGGCGTGGGTGCGGCGCGCGATGGTGAAGTTGGCGGGGTCGATCTGAAAGACGGTGAGGTTGGCGAACTGATCGCGATCGGGATCGAAGAACTGGTAGTAGTA
This sequence comes from Acidobacteriaceae bacterium, assembly GCA_003156805.1. GTDB lineage: Bacteria > Acidobacteriota > Terriglobia > Terriglobales > Acidobacteriaceae > Sulfotelmatobacter. Next base: position 25,316 of record PMHV01000029.1, read on the forward strand.
AATGTCGTGGTTCTGGCCGAAGATCCAGCGCCGGTCGGGGCGCAGGTAGGTTTGCGGAGGTTTGCCCTTGATCTGATTATGGAGCGCTTCCTGGCGTTTGTTGGTGTGCGGCAGGTAGAACTGGTCGGCGAAAAACAGTCCCGCGGCCAGCACCGCCGCCGCCGCCACCACCGGGGTGACGATGCGGTAGATGCTGACGCCGGTGGCCTTGATCGCCGTGATCTCGTTGGAGCGGGTCATCAGGCCGAAGGTGATCAGCACCGCCAGCAGCATGATGAGCGGCGCGACGTTGTACAGCAGATAGGGCGCCACGTTGACCAGATATTCGGCGACTACGATGGCGGGGGTCTGGTTGCGAAGAATATCTCCCAGCAATTCGAAGAGCGTGAAGACCAGCAGCAGCACCAGGAAGCTGGCCACGATCATGCCCAGGTGGATAAAAAAGTCGCGCAACACGTAATCGTCGAGCAGGGTGGGAAAACTTGCGCTGAAGACGCGGCGGCGCGTGGAAGCCCGTTCGAAGGCGCTGTCGCGGCGCCCGCGGCCGAGCGGCCACACGAAACCGTTTGGTCCCTTTCCATTTTGCGCCTTGTCGTTTTGCGCTAGGGCATTTTCACCCCGGGCTCGCTTCCAGGGCAACCGGAACCAGCCCAGTTCAATGGGACGGCGCTCGGCTTGCCACAGCAGGAATAACCCTCCGGCAAAAAAGACCAAGTTTGCCAGCCAGGCTCCGAGGGCGGGCGGGAGTTTGCCTTGCCGCGCCAGCGAAACTCCGAGCACGGAGACGAAGTAATAAACGAAAACCAGAACGATGGTGAGAACAAATCCGCCGGACTTGCCGCTCTTTTTCGACGACAGACCCAGGGGAATGCCCACCATGGCCAGTACCAGGCAGGCCGTGGGTAGAGCGAAGCGCCGGTGAAACTCGATCATGTACCAGCGAGCGGAGACGGGATCGACGCGCTGGGCCTCGCTGCGCAGCGCGCGCGTGCTGAGCACTCCGATGGGGACGGATTCTTCCGTCTTGCTCTCGCTGGAGGCGAGTTCGATGGGAATGTCGGTTTGCTGGAACGTGGAAATCCGATAGTCGTCCGGATTCTTGGGATCGGTTTCGTGCGTAGATCCGCTGGTCAAGTGCAAGTGCAGACGATCCTGACCCTCCGCCACCAAAATCCCTTCGCGGGCGAGCGTGATGTTGGGGTTGGCAGGGTCGGAAATGTCGGCGAGGAACACGCCCTTCCACAACGCCGCACCCTGCGAGCTGTGCACGTCTTGCACGTAGAGCACGAGCTTGGGAAATCCTTCGTAAAAGACGCGAGGCTGCACTTCGAACGAAACCTGCGAACCTTTGAGCTGATCTTCGAGCCGTGTCAGCGACGCCTGCGACCACGGCGCCAGATAGAGGCCGTTGAACAAAGCGAACAGCCACGCGGCCACCACAAAAATCGAGACGATGCGCAGAAAGGTCCAGACGCCCATGCCGCTGGCGCGCATGGCTGTGATTTCGCTATCGGCGGCGAGGCGGCTGAGCCCGATGAGAATGCCCACCAGCACGCTCATGGGGATGGTGTAGGTGAGGGCGAGCGGGACGGTGTAAAGAAAAATTTCGGCGACGCTCGGCAGTGGAGCGCTGGCCCGCACCACCAGTTCGAGGATGCGGCCAAGGTCGCGAGTGAACAACACGAACGTGAAGATCGCCGCGCCGATGACGGCGTGCGAGGCCACTTCGCGGAGGATGTAACGAGTGAGGATCCGCATGGAAACGCGCTTGAAGGCAGCATAGCATGGAGAGCAGTTGCCAGTTGCCAGTTGCCAGTTAACCGATCTTCACCAGCACATCGGCCGGCGTCCATTCCGGCAAGATTTTCTTGTTCACTCGAATAGATACCTCGTGCCATCCAGAACATTTTCCACAACCGGATTGTGACATCCGACCTTGTCCCCGCCATCGCACTTGCGCGATCATGGTCGAGGCCGCGACGCTGCGCACATCGCGCATCGCGTCGTCGCAAGTTCTTTGCTTTCAAGGTTTTGATACGTAAGTTCTTTAGACCTTCGGATTTGCGGGGAATTTCCAGCTAACTTGATGATTCTAAAGATTATGCAAAAAGGGGGAGGGGGCTACCCGTTGCACACGAAGCGGTGCAGGCTCTTGCCACCGCCCGCCTCGCTGGGAATTTATTTTCGCGGTGCACAGCCCGAGCTGGCTTATCCGGCTTTCAGAAACAGCGCTCCCAGCGGCGGCAAAGTGAGTTTCAGCGAGTGGGGACGGCCGTGTGCGGGTTCCGCTTCCGCCTGAACTCCGCCGAGGTTGCCCATGCCGGAACCGCCGTAGTCGGGGGCGTCGCTGTTCAAGAGTTCGCGCCAGAAGCCACCGTGGGGAACGCCTACGCGATAACCGAGGCGGGGAATCGGGGTGAAGTTGAAAACTGCGAGCACGGTTTCATGCGCCGACTCGCTCTTGCGCAGCAGAGAGATTGTGCTGCTGGCCGTGTCATTGCAATCGACCCAGTCAAAGCCTGCGGGATTGTTATCGAGCAAGTGCATGGCGGGCTCGTTCCGGTACATGCGGTTCAACTGGCTCACCCAGGACAGCAGCCCGCGGTGGTGCGGATACTCGAGCACATTCCACTCCAGGCCGGAATCGTGCGCCCATTCGCGAACCTGGCCGAACTCATCGCCCATGAACATCAGCTTCTTTCCCGGCTGGGCAAACATGTAAGCGAACAGCAGGCGCAGGTTGGCGAAGCGCTGCCACTCGTCGCCGGGCATCTTGCCGATCAGCGATCCCTTGCCGTGGACCACTTCATCGTGCGAGAGCGGCAATACAAAGTTTTCGTGCCAAGAATACAACATGCGGAAGGTGAGCTGGTTGTGGTGAAACTTGCGGTGAATGGGATCGTGCTGGAAATATTGCAGCGTGTCGTGCATCCATCCCATATCCCACTTCAAGCCGAAGCCCAGGCCGCCCAGGTATACGGGACGCGAAACCATGGGCCAGGAAGTGGATTCTTCGGCGGTGGTTTGAATCGCGGGCTGCTCTTTATAAACTTCCTGATTGAAGCGGCGGAGGAATTCAATGGCTTCCAGATTTTCGCGTCCGCCGAATTTATTGGGAATCCACTCGCCCTGCTTGCGCGAATAATCGAGATAGAGCATGGAAGCGACCGCGTCTACGCGCAGTCCGTCGATGTGATACTTGTCGAGCCAGAACATGGCGCTCGACATAAGAAAGCTGCGGACTTCGTTGCGGCCGTAATTGAAGATGAGCGTCTTCCAGTCGGGATGGAATCCCTGTCGCGAATCGGCGTGTTCGTAGAGGTGCGTGCCGTCGAAGTAAGCGAGGCCGTGCGCGTCGGTAGGGAAGTGGGAAGGAACCCAGTCGAGGATTACTGCGATGCCGTGCTGGTGCAGGTAATCCACCAGGTACATGAAATCCTGCGGCGTGCCGTAGCGCGAAGTGGGGGCGAAATATCCGGTGGTTTGGTAGCCCCAGGAACCGTAGAAGGGATGCTCCATCACGGGCAGGAATTCGACGTGGGTGAATCCGGTTTGTCCAACATATTCGGCCAGGCGCGGCGCCATCTCGCGATAGGTCAGCGGGCGGTTCTGTTCTTCGGGCACGCGCATCCACGAGCCGATGTGAACTTCGTAAATAGCTTGCGGGGCGCGCAGGGAATTGTGGGCGGCGCGCTTCTCCATCCATTCGTGGTCGCCCCACTCGTAGTCGAGATCCCACACGACTGAGGCGGTGCGCGGAGGTTTCTCATGCAGCAGGCCGATGGGATCGGCTTTGTCGACGCGGTAACTGTGGCGCCGCGATTCGATGTGAAATTTATACAACGCGCCCTGAGTGACGCCGGGAATAAAGCCTTCCCAAATGCCGGATGCGCCGCGGCGCTCGAGTTGGTGAGAGTTCGGGTTCCAGCCGTTGAAGCTGCCGATCACCGAGACCTGCTGGGCATTGGGCGCCCACACGCCGAAGATCGCGCCGGACTGGCCGTCGCGCGAAACCAGATGCGCGCCCAGTTTGTCGTAAATGCGGTAGTGGCTGCCCTCGTTGAAGAGGTAGAAATCCTGATCGGTCAACAGAGTCAGGCCGGAAGCGGCGGGCGTGGTGGTCTCTGCCATCTTCGGAGTTTCTAGTGTACCGGAAGTAGGCCAGGGTCGCGATATACCGCAGGCGAAAGTTAGCGCTGGGGCGTCCGCGTTGGTCGCGTCGGGCGGATCAGGATGAATGCCGGCCCTTAACGAAGCGATGTACATAAAATGAGATAATATGTACATCCGTGATATGCTAACAAACGGAAAGGTGAATGCCGTGGCTACTGCCAGAAACCGGACTCACAAACACCTTCAGCTGGATGCCGTAAAAATAAAGCGCGCCCAGAAGATCCTGCAGGCCAAGACGGAGACGGAGACCATCGAACGGGCTTTGGACCTGGCGATTGCCGAACACGAGAAGAACCGGCTGGTCGCGGAAGCCAATGAGCGCTTCCTCAGGAGCGGCGTTGAGATCAAGGATTTATACGGCTCTCTGGGTGGTTAGATGCAGCCTACCCTGTTCGACTCTTCCATCTACATTTCTGCATTGCGGCGGGGACACGAGGCGGCGCTTGCGCTTCGGCGGATGGCTGTGGATGCTCCGCTTTGGCTGAGCGCGGTCGTGCTGGAAGAACTCTATGCCGGCGCAAGCAATCGCGACCGTCACGTTGTCGAGCGGTTGGAGCGGGATTTTGACAAGGCAAAGCGCGTCCTCGTACCCAATCTCGCCGACTGGACCCAGGCCGGCCGGGCGCTGGCTCACCTCGCCGCTAGATACGGCTACGAACGGATAGGGCGAGGACGATTGACCAACGACGCATTGATTGCCACTAGCGCGGGGAGGCTTGGCATCCGCGTAATCACGGCCAACGCACGGGACTTTGCCAGGCTCGCCGAATTCGGCAACTTCCAGTGGCAGATGACAGCCCTCTGATGGAGCCGTCCACTTCATCTGCATCCCGGTATCTCATGCGCTAAGCCTTTCGTGCCATCGAGTGCAGCTCGAATCCTCATGCTAGACTGGCGGTTCCGCCATGCCTGCCCTGCGTCTGATTCTCCTTTGGCATCAGCACCAGCCGTTCTACAAGGATCTGGTGACGAGCGAATATCGCCTGCCGTGGGTGCGCCTGCACGCGCTCAAGGATTACTACGGCATGGTGAAACTCCTGGATGAGTTTCCCAATGTTCACCAGAATTTCAACCTGGTACCGTCGCTGATCACGCAGATTCAGGATTACGTGGCGGGTACGGCGCATGATCCGTTTCTCAGGGTGGCGGCAAAGCCGGCGACAGACCTCACTTTGCAGGAGCGGCAGTTTGCTCTGCAGTATCTGTTTCAGGCCAATCCTGTGAACTTGATCGGCCGCTATCCGCGCTACCGCGAGCTGTGGGAGCGGTTTGGCGAACATGGAAATTCAGCGGAGCGCGCTGAGAAATATTTTCATCCGGAGCACTTCACCGACTTGCAGGTGCTGTCGCAGATTGCGTGGTTCGACGAGTTCTTTCTGGAAGATAAGGAGATCGCGGCGCTGATCAAGAAGGAGCGCAACTACTCGCTCGAAGATCAGCGTTTTGTGATTGCGCGCGAGAAGGAATTATTAGGCAAAGTTCTGCCGGCCTATGCCGACGCCGCGAAGAAAGGATCGGTGGAGATTTCGGCGACGCCGTTCTATCACCCGATTCTCCCGCTGATTTGCGACACCAACGCCGGAGCGGCATCGTCGCCCGGTCTGCCGTTGCCGCAGAACCGCTTTCGTCATCCCGAGGACGCGCGTGAGCAACTGACCCGCGCACTCGATCTTCACCAGCAGGTTTTCGGCGTGCGTCCGAAAGGCGTGTGGCCTTCGGAAGGCAGCGTGTCGGAAGAAGCGCTGGCGATCGCGCACAGCCTTAGCGTTGAATGGATGGCCACAGACGAAGGAGTGCTGGGGCGCAGTACCGGGCTGTTTTTTGCGCGGGACGGGAATGGGCGTCTGCCGGCACATCTTGCCGAACGGCTTTACAACATTCACCGCTACGAAAACGGCGGCAGCGCGATGCACATGGTGTTTCGCGATCACACACTCTCGGACTTGATCGGCTTTGTTTATTCGGGTATGCCGCCGGGAGAAGCTGCCCAGCACTTGCTGCGCAACATCCAGGAGGCTGCGCAGCCAGTACTGGCGCAAGGCCGCGACGCAGTGGTTTCGGTGATTCTCGATGGCGAAAATGCCTGGGAATATTACCCGAAATCGGGCCGCGAGTTTCTGCGGCGCTTCTACGATGCGCTGCAGCGCGCGCCGGGCCTGGAGGCGGTAACGGTCTCGGAAGCCATTGCGCGTCACCGCAACTTTGGCAGTCTCACGTCGCTGGTTCCGGGCTCGTGGATCAACGCGAATTTCAACGTGTGGATCGGCGCGCCGGAAGACAACCGCGCCTGGGATTATCTTTACCAGGCCCGGGAATTCTATGCGCAGAATGCGGCGCGGGCTAGCGAGGCACAGCGCAAGCTGGCTTTCGAGGAACTCCTGATCGCCGAAGGCAGCGATTGGAATTGGTGGTACGGGCCAGAACATCACTCGGCCAATGACCGCGACTTCGACGAGCTTTACCGGACACATCTATCGAACGTGTATCAGGCGCTAGGAGCGGCTCCGCCGGACGCTCTGTCTCAACCCATTACGGGCGGCGAAGTTCGGCCAGCCTTTGTGCCGCAGACCGCGTATATCCACCCGCGAATTACCGGGGACAAGATCCGCTACTTTGAATGGATGGGCGCGGCCAGCTTTTCCTCGAATCAGAGGGCCGGCGCAATGCACGGTAAGCAGTTTCTGCTCGATTCCGTCTACGCCGGGATTGACGCCACTTTTGTCTATGGGCGCCTGGATTTCGCCGGGAGTGTGCCGGACGCGGACTTTGAATTGGTGGTGAACCTGGAGTCATGGGCCAGTGGAGAAGCGCGTCCGCGACGGGCTTTGCGGCTTCGCGCCAGGGTGCAAGAACGTAAGCTGACGGAGTGGAAAGTCGAAGGCCCTGTGGAAGAAACGGTATCAGCGGCGGCACGCAAAGCGGAGGAAACGGCCGAGGTTGCCTTGCTGCGCAATTTTGAGTTTCGCTTGCCGTTGGCCTGGCTATTGGCGCTGCCTGGCCAGGGCGCTGGAAACGCCGGCAGCGGCGACGGCAAAGCGGGGGCGTCGCCGGTGGCCGCCAGCAGCAAGCTACGCCTGCGCTTCAGCCTTTGGCAGAACCGTTTGCCGATGGATGCGCTGCCGGTGGAGGGCTGGATCGAACTAGAGTTGTTGAGCGAATGGGATTTCGACGCGGGACTTTGAGCACACAGACGCACGGCGGTGAGAAAATTATCGAGTCCTCGGAATGTTCTGGCGAACTCGCGATCACGGAACCGCTAACTTTACTTCATGCTCCTCGAATCTATCTCGAATCCATGAAGGGCACGCTCGAATCTACTGTAGATACAAGCGGGCCTCGAGCGCCGAAGGCGGCGAAATGGCGTGTGGATACCCGATGCAAGCCAACATTTTAGGATCGCAACGCATCTTTGCAGTCGCTCGTTACGGAATCGTTCAAATGATTTAGATGCAGGAAAGGAACCATCATGTCGAAGAAGAAGACTTTCAACTCTCAGGGGCGGGTGAGCGCGCAGCCCCGGCTCCACCAGCGCGCGGCGGAGATTCAGGCATACGGCACAGTTTCGCATATGCTGCCACTCGACCTCGAAGAGCCAGTGCGTCTGGAAATGACCGAGCAACTCAACCTGCTGTTAGCCGACACCATCACTCTGCGCGATCTCTACAAGAAATCGCACTGGCAAGTTGCAGGGCCAACTTTTTATCAGTTGCATTTGCTGTTCGATAAGCATTTCGGCGAGCAATCAGAGATCGTCGACACCATTGCGGAACGCATTCAACTGCTGGGCGGAGTATCACTGGCCATGGCGGCCGATGTGGCCGAAACCACGCGTATTGAGCGTCCGCCACGGGGCAGGGAAGAAGTTCCGGTTCAGATCTCGCGCCTGCTGGACGCTCACCAGATCATCATCGGCCATTGCCGTGAGCTCGCCAAGCGTGCCGACGATCTAGGGGACGACGGAACTAACGATCTGGTGGTAAGCGATGTGCTGCGTGCGAATGAACTGCAGGCGTGGTTTCTCAGCGAGCATTTGGTCGACGCGCCTCTTGTGCGCGCTAAAGACTCCGGTCTGAAAAACGTCAGCTAAGGAGAACATGCCATGCGAGCAGGCTTCCGTGAGGGAGCCTGTTCTGTGAATTGAGTTGCTTTCGCGAAGCTCATTACTTGCCGCCGCCGGCCTTCGCGTTCTCGTGGTCGTAATACTCGTAGGCTGACATTGGCTTCTCGCCGCCTTTTTTCCAGATGCGAGAATCTTCCGGCAGTTTGTCGAGGGCGCGCGCCATTTCCCGAATGTGCATAGCCACAGTGCCGCAACACGCTCCGATAAAGTTGATGCCAATATCGCGGGCCTGTACGGCATAGTCCGCCATTTCCTTGCGGGTGAGCTGCAGAGGATCGAGCGCGTAAGGAAACTCCGGAAGACTGGTGAAGTCCGGCTTGTCGTTCGGCGTGCGATATGCCACCGGCTGACATGCGAGATATCCGGACACTGCTTTGCGCATGTCTTCCATTGGGCCTAGGATGTGCTGCGGCGGCCGCAGGCAGTTCATGCCCACGATGTCGGCGCCCGCGTCGAACAACGCCTTCGCGGCGTAAGCCGCGCTCTTGCCTTCGGCGGTTTCGTCCTTATTTTCGAAACAGATCGTGACCATCGCAGGCAAGCCGGTTGTTTTCGCGCGCTCCACTGCAATCAACGCTTCGCCCAGCCAGGAAAATGTCTCGCCGATAATGAAGTCCACGCCTTCTTCCACCTGCACTTCGAGTTGCTCGTCGAATGTCTGGCGCACCCGATCGGCTGCCGCCGGGCTGTTGGGCTCATACATCCAGGTCAAACTCAGATTTCCCGCAACCAGGCAGCGATCTCCCGCAACCTCACGGGCAATGCGCACCGCTGCCCGATTCAAATCTTCCAGCCGATTCTCCAGCCCTACGGTGGCGAGTTTGTCGCGGCTGGCGTAAAACGTAAGCGCCTGCAGCACTTCGGCGCCCGCCTCGCGAAATTCGACATGTAATTCGCGCAGCGCTTCGGGATAGATCAGCGCTACCTCCGGCGTAAACGGACCCGCGCGCACCCACCCGCGCTTTTCGAGCTCGAGCAGATATCCGCCATCGCCCAGGACCGGACCGTGCTTTAGCCGTTCGAGGATGCCTTTCTTTCTCATGGAACGCTCCTTAATGTTCACGTGTCAGTAGATTGCTTGCCGCCCGCGAATTCGTGCTGTGTTTGACGTGCTGTTCGCGCAAGAGATGAGCCTCACGCTGCCGCTGGCTTGAACGTTCCTTTCTTCCAATCGCGCAGGGCCTGGTGCGCCGCATTGCGTCCTGGCGCGCCGGTTACGCCGCCGCCCGGATGCGCGCCCGCTCCGCACAAATAGAGTCCCGCAATCGGTGTGCGGTACTGCGCCCATCCCGGTACCGGACGCATGAAGAAAAGCTGCTCCAGCCGAAGATCGCCATGGAAGATGTTGCCCTCCGTGAGTCCGTAGGTGCGCTCCAGATCCAGCGGGGTCAGCACCTGCCGCGCAACAATCGCATTCGGCAAATTAGGCGCGTACTCGGCAATCTTCTTGACCACGCGGTCGCCCAGTAGCTCACGCTTTTCATCCCAGTTGCCTTCGCGCAGACGATAGGGGACGTATTGCACAAAGCAGGTTAGGATGTGTTTGCCCGCCGGCGCCAGCGAATCGTCGGCATTCGAAGACACCACGCAATCGACCCAAAGCTCTTCCGGAATCTCGCCAAGTTTCGCAATGTCATAGCAGCGCTCGGCAAACTTCAGCGACGGAACCAGGGTGTAGAACGTGCGCTGCAGCGGAGTATGATCCGCGGGAGTGCCGGTGAAGCACGGCTCCTCAGCAAGCACGAAGTTGACCTTTGCGCACGGACCGTTCATCCTGATGCCTCGCACGGCGAACAAAAAATCTTCCGGGAGCTCCCGCGCGGCAATCATCTTCAGAAACGTTCGTTTCGGGTCGGCGTTGGAGAGAATCATCCGCCCACGAATTTCGGCGCCATCTTCCAGTGCCACGCTATAGGCCCGGCCATCGCGCACCGTAATCTCCGCGACCGGAGCTGAGGTGCGAATTTCCACACCCAGCTTTTGTCCCGCCGCCGCCAGCGCCTGTGTAATCGAGCCCATGCCTCCCATCACGTGTCCGTAGAAGCCTTGCAGTTCGTGCTCTCCGCCACTCAACAGGTGAAACAATAATCCGATTGCCGTTCCCGGCTGATAGGGCCCCCCATGTTTGCCATAGACGTTGTTGGCGAGGAACATGGTCTTGATCTTTTCGGATTCATAGTTGTGGTCGAGAAATTCGCCGAGGCTGCCGGTGAGAAACGAAACCAGCTGGGCAACTTCTGCGTGGGAAATTCCGCGGAAGCGGCTGCCCGCACGAAACAGATCGATCCACCCGCTCATGGTGGAGGTGTCGATTTCAGGAGGAGGTTCAAGAAGAAACGGCTGCAGATAACGCGCCAGCTTTTTCAGTTGGTCGTCCACCTGCACGAACCGTTCCGCATCCTTGGCCGAGATTTTGCTGAACTCCGCTTGGGCGCGCCCGCGGTCCACCCACCAGGGCACGACATGCCCGTCAGGAAAAGGAACCTGGATAGCCGGATCACAGGGAATCATGCGCAGCCCGTGGTCGGCCAGTCGTAACTCCCCGATGACTTCGGGCCGCAACATGCTGGCGATGTACGAAGTCGTGGAAACCCGGCAGCCCGGTGCGATTTCTTCGGTTACGCAGCAGCCGCCCACAATCGCCCGGCGCTCCAGCACAAGTGTGGACAGTCCGGCGCGGGCCAGATAAGCAGCGGCAGTAAGTCCGTTGTGGCCACCGCCGACTACAATCGCGTCGTAGACGGAGTTGGAGGTTTGCATCACAGGAATTGACTCAAGGTCATGCGGAGCTTTCCGCCGGAACCAACATTACCCGAACGAGCTGCAGAAATGAAGTTGAAATTCGGCAGTGGATTCGCTATTCTGCCGTGACCTGAGGTCATTCTTTATGAGCGGCATCGCCAGCAATCCGGCTGCCCCACCACGCTATCTGCGCCATGTACCGCCTCGGCCGCGGTCCGAGGCAAAACGCTCGCGCATCGTCGAAGTGGCCATGCAGCATTTTGCCGAGCAGGGGTATCACGCCGCTCGCGTCGGCGACATCGCGGCCACGTTAGGCATCGCCAAAGGTTCCGTGTTTCAGCACTTCGGCAGCAAGGACGGCCTGTTCTTTGAGGTCTACAAGAAAGCCGTGCGCTCCTTTCCCCAGTATCTCGACGCTCCCGAAGAGGTGCGCGCCGCGGGCGTCTTTGAAGTGCTCCGCTATTGGCTGGTGCGCACCGAGCACATGCTTCACGAAGACTGGATTCCCTACCGCATCGCCCTGCTTGGCAACTACGGCACGGATCTAGTCTTGAAGCGGGAAATCAATCGCTTTTTGATCTCCGAAGATCCTTACGGTACGGTGGCGCTGGTCCGCTTCGGTCTGGAACGCCGCGAACTGCGAAAAGACGTGGATGCAGACATGATCGTTTCCATCCTCGATTGGACGATGGAACGTTTTCAGGACGCATTGCTTACCGCCGAGCTGGATCCGGGCCTGTTTCGCCGGCAGGGGGAGATGCCGGAAAAGAAGGAAGCGAGAATTCAGCAATTTCTGGCGGTGCTGCAGCGCGCTATCGGCGTTGAATTGACGTCACGCGCCGCGCGTCCCGAGGTCCGCGCTGACAAGCGTATCTGACGTTTTCACAGTCCCATCGCAATCGCGGATGGGCGCATGCCGGCGATAAACTGCTTACGACGACAAGAAAGCTCCAATCATCATGCAAACATCGATCGAGGAAATTCTCGCAACTTACAACGACCGGGCACCTCTAGCCGAGGCTTCGACCATCCCGGCGCCGTGGTACGTCGATTCCCGCATCGCCGAACTCGAGCGCTTCAACGTATTCGGCAAAACGTGGCAACTCGTGGCCAGAACCGATCAATTGGAGAAGGCGGGAGAGTTTGTAACCACCACCGTTGCCGGCGAGCCGATCGTGGTGGTTCGCGGCAATGACCATGTTCTGCGCGCGTTCTACAATGTTTGCCGCCATCACGCAGCCGCAGTCATGACCCGGCCTTGCGGCCAGGCGTCTCTGCTGCGGTGTCCGTACCACGGCTGGAACTACGGCCTCGATGGATCTCTAAAAGGTATGCCCGAGTTTGACGGCGTGCAGAATTTCGACCGCGCGCAAAACGGCTTGGTACCGGTCCGCGTTGAGACCTGGGAGTGCTTCGTCTTCGTGAACCTCGACGACAACGCCGCGCCGCTGCCGGAGTTTCTCGGCGGTCTGGTCAAGCGAATCGCGCCTCTCGGTATCGGCAAACTGCACTACTTCGACCGCCGCGTCTTCAACATTCGTTGCAACTGGAAAGTCTTCGTCGACAACTATCTTGACGGCGGCTATCACGTGCCTCATCTGCACAAGGGCCTCAACTCCGTCCTCGATTACAAGCAATACACTATCGAAAACGAAGATCGTTATTGCCTGCAGTCCAGCCCGATGGTTGTCTCCGACGAGGATGCCGCTACCGGAGCCACGCGCAAGGGCGACCGGGCCTGGTATTTCTGGCAGTATCCCAACCTGATGATCAACTGCTACGAAGGGTACATGGACACGAATTTCGTGACCCCCGTGGACGCCGACCATTGCACCGTGATCTTCGACTTTTATTTCGGCAATGTGGGCGAAGCTCGGCGCGAATACAACGAGCAGTCGGTGGACGTTGGCAATCGGGTTCAGGAAGAAGATCTCGGCATCTGCGAAGATGTGCAGCGCGGCTTGAAGTCGCGCGCCTATGGAGCCGGCCGGCTTTCCGTTCGCCGCGAAGCGGGCGAACAATTGTTTCATCGTCTCCTCGCCGCCGATCTCAGGCGTGGCTTGGCGCTTTCATCCGCGGCCGCCGAAAATTATTGATGATCTCGTGGAATCGTTTCCTGCCACGTCTTCGATTTGACTACCGTTCCATCTTTCAGCAGTTCGCGGGTGTATTTGTAATAAAAGTTCCGCTGGTCGGTGGTCACCAGCAGGTGGCCGCGCCAGACTAACGTGCGGCCTTTCAGCTCAAAGATGCTCTTTGCCTCACCCCTTACCGAACTCGTCTCGGGATGCGCATCATCGGCATCGTAAGTCAGATTCTCGTAGTCGGTTTCCTTGCCCCACGGAAACTCGTATCCATCTTTTCCTTTCCAGTGCACGGTAGTCTTCTGGTGAGCTTCATCGCGTTCCAGCGTCCATTCGCCGGGCCAGGGAAAGCCTTCGCTCTTGAGGTCGGTTCGTTCCTCGGAAGGTTGCGGCGGCGAAAAAGAGGGCGGCGCGGCGCCGTGCAAGGGCACGACTGGCAGCACGATCCGCGAGCCGTGATTTCCGCCGAGTTCCAGTGATGTGGTCATCGCGTAAGGAGTAGGCAAGATCATCGGCCACAGCGCGTTCGAGATTGCCACGCGAATGCGATGACCCCTGGGAAAAACCCACGAGGTCAAGTGCATCTCGATATTCAGCGGATAGACTTTGCCGGGCTCCAGATCTTGCGGCTTGCTCATCGACTCGCGCTGCGCGCCGTTGATCCCCGCGCCAGTAATCTGCGTGACTGTACCGTCAGGAGCTACGTCGGAGAGGCGCGCGAACCAGTCTGCCAGCGGTGCAGTGGCAGAAGCCCGGAGCAGCGCATGCGGCCTGCCTAAGATTGCCAGGTCTTCTGTCAGTGGAGCGGAGTCATATACCAGGCTGAACGCATCCACCGGCCGCGGATCGCTTAACAGCTCTCCCCACCAGAAGCCTGCCTCGACGCCGATCGATGGAATGTATTTTAGTTGGTGCGCATCCGGCCGAGCCGGAGTTTCCGCCAGGGCATGATCCGGCTGGAGAAATAGCGCTGCGGGCCGCACGTCCTTCGGAGGCCACGCATCCTCACGCCGCCATTCGCCCGGAACATGTTCCAGGTTCGGGTCCGGAGGATGCCAGTGCTGCATATAAATCACCAGCCGCGGATCGTGCTCCACGCCTGTGTCGCGTCCCTTCAGCCAATGATCGAACCATCGGACTGCCTCATCGCGCCACTCGATCTGCGGCCCGGGCACGGCTTCATTCGGAAATGTGTGGTTCCACGGACCAACGATTGCCTTTACCTGCCCGCCCGCCTGCATCAGCATGTCGGTCACGTTGTCGCGATAGCCGTCAAGCAATCCGCCGATTAGAAAACTCGGAATCGTAATTTCCTTCAGCGGACGCACCGGCTCGCGCCAGAACGGGCCATTGTGCTGATGCTTCAAGTACAGCAACGACCAGGGCGGCGAATCGAATCGCGGACCCAGAACTTTTTCGTCAAGGGTGTAATCAGGCGCGCCGGTCCAGCCTTCGGCCATATCCATATTTAACTCAAATTCGTCGATGTGGACCATGCCGTCCATGTAGTGAACATCATCGTGAAAGAGTTCTGCTGTCGCATCCACCGCGAGTATTGCCTTCAATTCCGGCGGATGGCGCATCGCCATCTGCAGCGAATTGAATCCGCCCCACGAAATTCCGAACATTCCCACATTTCCGTTCGACCACGGTTGATGCGCCAGCCACGCGATGATCTGTTCGCCGTCGGCCTGTTCTTGTTCGGAATATTCCCGCTCCGGCGGCACGCCTTCGCTGGCGCCGAATCCGCGGATATCCACGCGCACGCTCACGTAACCACGCCGCGCGAAGTAGGCGTGCTTCGGATAATCTCCGGCGGCGGTGCCGTCGTCTTTGCGATATGGCAAATATTCCAGCAGGGCAGGAAACTTTTCACCCGGGTTCGCGCCATCGGGCATGTAGAGCGTTGCCGCCAGCCGCACGCCATCTCTCAGCGGAATCCATGCCTGCTCCATGCGCACGCCGTAAGCTGGCGCAGAAGCGGGCTCAGTGGCAAGCGTAAACGTGGCGAGGGAACTGAACAGCAAAATGCAGCCCATCCGACGAACGGCTGTTCTGATCAAAGCACTCCCCTGGAGATGTGTGTAGATTCTCGAGCTGTGCTCACTCCTGCGCTGATTCCTGCTCTCGCCGCATTGCGCGCAAGTCGATTCCCAACTGCTCGGCTTTCTTATACAGGTGGCTGCGCTCCAGCCCCAGCGACTTCGCCGCCAGACTCACGTTGGAATGACTGCGCTTCAACTCGGCCAGAATGACCTCGCGCTCAAACGCGTCCACTCGTGTTGCCAGCGGTCCAGAGGCAAACGCAGAGGACTGAACCGTCTGGCCCGCTGCGTCCTTTGGCAGAGCCATTTGCACGGTGGCTAGATCCACGCGACCGTCCGTGGCCAGCAGCATGAGCCGCTCCACCATATTGCGCAGTTCGCGCACATTGCCCGGCCATGTGTACGCCTGCAGCGGCGCCATCGCGTCCCTGGTGAAAGGAAGCGGTTTCCAGCCATTCTGCGCGCTGACTTGCGCTACGAAATGTTCAACCAGGCGTGGGATATCCTCGCGCCGCTCCCGCAGCGGAGGAAGCACGAGCGGGAAAACATAAATTCTGTGAAATAAATCCTGGCGGAACTTCTCCTCGCGCACACGAGCTTCTAGATCACGATGCGTCGCGACCAGAACTCTCACATTCACGGTTACGGGTTTATCGCCGCCAATGCGCTCGACTTCGCCTT
This sequence comes from Acidobacteriaceae bacterium, assembly GCA_003156805.1. Classification (GTDB taxonomy): domain Bacteria; phylum Acidobacteriota; class Terriglobia; order Terriglobales; family Acidobacteriaceae; genus Sulfotelmatobacter. The sequence goes on from PMHV01000029.1 coordinate 41,161, forward strand.
CTTCCAAAACCCTGAGCAACTTGGCTTGCATCGCCAGGGGCATGTCTCCAATTTCGTCCAGAAAAATCGTGCCTCCATCCGCTTGCTCAAACTTGCCCACATGTCGTCCCGCGGCTCCGGTGAACGAACCCTTTTCGTGCCCGAACAATTCGGACTCAATCAACTCCGCCGGCACCGCCGCGCAATTCAACGTAATAAACGGACCACCCGCGCGTGGGCTGCGTTCATGAATTGTCCGGGCCACCAGTTCTTTACCCGTTCCCGTCTCACCCAGAATGCAAATGCGAGTTTCGCTGGCGGCCACACGCTCCAACTGCGCCATTGCCCGCCGCATGGCCTCGCCCGTCCATACAATTTCATGCTTGCCGATCCGTTGCCGCAGTTGCCGGTTTTCGCTCTCCAAGCGCTGCAGTTTCAGCACATTTTCCACGGTGAGCAACAACTTCTCGGTGGAGATCGGCTTCTCCAGAAAATCCAGCGCGCCCAGCCGCGTGGCACGCACCGCCATTTCGATGTGAGCCTGCCCCGACATCAGTACCACCGCCGCCGTCACAGCTTGCGATTTCAATTCCTCGAGAAGCGTCAGTCCATCTTTGCCCGGCATCACTACGTCAGAGAGAATCAAGTCAAAACGCTGAGCCTTCGCCAATTCCAGAGCCTTCGCGGCGTTGTCGCAGACCGTCGCCTCATGCCCGGCCAGCCGAAACGCGCGCGACAATGAGGCCAGCGTATTGGCCTCGTCGTCCACAATCAGCAGATGTGCTTTCGCCGGCAACCGTCGTCCTCGCTTCGCGGTGATGTCTTCGTAGGTCTGGTGTTGTTCACGCTGTTTGCGCGCTCGTGTCCCGCGCCGCATCTGAATTCCGCGGCAACTCAATGACGAATGTCGTTCCCCGTCCGGGCTGGCTGCTTACGCCGATTCTTCCCTTGTGATCGCTGACCACCGACTGGGCGATGGCCAGCCCCAGTCCGGTCCCGTGCTGTTTGCTGGTGTAATAAGGAGTGAATATCCGCTCACATTCTTCCGGCGTCAAGCCCTGCCCAGTATCCGCGACCTCGATCACCACCTTGGCGTCAGCACCGCGCGTGCGCAAGGTCAGCGTCCCACCTTGTGGCATCGCATCCATCGCATTCAGCACGAGATTCGAGATCGCGCGATGCAACAATTCCGCATCGGCCGCAATCGGTTCCAGATTCGGATCCAGTTCTATCGCGCAGCGAATCGGCGAGTGTTCCTTCGATTCGAGCTGCGCTCGAAAGAGCTGCGCAATTCCCGTCATGACCGCATTGACTTGCACCGGTTGCAATTGCGGCTGCGGCATTCTGGAGAATTCGCTGAATCGGCCAACAATCGCCTTCAAGTTCGCGACCTCAGCCAGCAGGGTTTGCGAGCTCTCGCGGAAAACTTCGTCGAACTGCTCCGCACCCTGTTGCCGCGCCCGCAACAGATTTTCCACCGTAAGCTGAAGCGGGAACAGCGGATTCTTCAGTTCGTGCGCCAGCCGCCGCGCCAGTTCGCGCCACGCGGCCACTCGCTCGGCCTGCACCAGACGTTCTTTCTGATTCAGCAATTCTTCGGTCATGCGATTGAACGACTCCGCAAGTTGCGCGAGTTCGTCGCTCCCTTGCACGTCCACACGCGCGTTCCAATGCCCTGCCGCGACCTTTCCGGCAGCGTGCGCCAGTTGTTCCACCGGCCGAGTGACGCGTGCCGCCGCCCAACTGCTCAGCAGGATCGCCAGCACGACTCCACCACCTCCGACTAAGAGCGCCACTGAACGGATATGCCGCTTCAACTCGACATACGTCCGCCGCGAATTGCCGATCAGCAGAATCCCCAGCAGCGGACCCTCCTGCCCAGCGCTGGGTCCCTTCAGCGGAATCGCGTGGAACTCTTCATCATCGGCTTGATCCGCAGACCAGTGTACGACGGCCGTCATTTCGCGGTTATACTGCCGCACCGAGTCGATCAGAGGTTCCAGCTTTTCTGCCGGATGCGTGTGCTCCGGGGAAGTAGCCGAAGGATCGACCAGCAACTCTGGCGCAAAACGATCACCGCGATTCTGATACAGCAAGGCGCGCGTCCCAGCCGGCCAGTCCAGTCGGGAGAGAAAATTCTTATCCAGACGCTGACCGCCGATCACGGAGATTGGATGTTCGCCTACACGCGTGGTGCGGACTGCGAATAATCCCAACGCCGTGCCATCCTGCAACTCCTCCTGCTTCAGGAATGCCGGCTGCGATGGCGGCGACAAAAAAGCGGAGAACGCGTCCATCGGATAACCGAACTTCGCCGGCCACTGCGCCGAAGAAATAATCTTGCCCTGGCTATCCACCAACTCCAGAAAATCGAGCTGATTATTCTCTGCCAGGGATTTCGCCAAGTCAAAATAGGAGCTCGAATCGGCTGGGGTGTGACTCAGCGCGAGGGCCATGCGGGTTACGGCTTCCGACGCCGAGATGGCTTCTACTCGCCGCACAACGTCATCGCCCTGGCGGGTAAACTCGCGCCCGAACTGCGTGACCAGCGCGGACGTTCTCTCGTCCTCGGAATGCTCAAATGCACGCCGCGTTACCGCCGATACCAGCCACGCCACTGCCGCTACAGACACGAAAACCGTCAGCGAAAACACGGCCAGCAGCTTGCGGCGAAACTTCATGGTTTCTCGGTTCCCAGCCACGCGTCGGCAAGATGCCAGCTTGCATCCGCGCCCGGCGCCCAGTCCTTTACTGCGGGCGATACCGCATAGCTCGCGGGAAGATGAAACAGGGGAATCATCCGCCGCGAGGCCAGAATCGTCTGCTCGGCGTGGTATAGATCTTCCACAGAAGTTCCGTTAATTTTTGGCATCGCCACGCCTGCAACCGCCGCCACGCCGCCGAGTGCGATCCACGGATCAGTCGATGCCAGCGGAATGCGCACCATCTGCAGAACGGCCGCAGCCGATTTCGTGGGCAGCAGGTTCAATCCCGCATCCTTCGCGTTCAGCGCAATGCGCTCCGCGAGCAAACCTTCGATCGAATCGTTGCTATCGTAGCCGATTGTCCAATTGGGAACGATCTTAGCCAGTTCGCGTTGGTGCCGCGCACGTGGCAAATCGGCTTCCGCCGGAAACACAAATGCGTAGCCGCTCATCCAGTTAGGCAGGATACCAGCCGTTGGCTGCCCCGCACCTTGCAGCAGAACGCTGCGTATCGAAGCTCGTTCCACACCCAGCGCCAAGGCCTCGCGCAGCAACTTTTCTTCGGGCGATTGCGCTTCGCGCATAAAAGTCAGCGCTACGAGTTCCACGGGTTGTGAACTCTCAACGTCACGTCCCTCCATCGCCACGCGGTGGGCCTGCTCGGATGCAACCTCCACCAGATCCGCCTTGCCCAACTCCAGCGCGATCAGCTGATCGTGAAAGTTCTTCCCCATTTCAATTTCCACCGCATCCACAAACGCCCGGCCACGCCAGTAATTTTCCTCGGCCCGCAAAGTCAGTTTTTTGCCGGTCTGCCAATCCTCAATATGGAACGGTCCGGTTCCGCTGAGCTTGCCCGCATTCCTCTTCACGATGGCGTTGCGCCACAGGCCAAGCTCTGCGGGAACATCGCCATCAGGCGCGTCGCGCTCAATCACCACCGAGTCTCCGTCGGCGAGCACATTCCACGAGGGATTTGACGCGCGCAGGGAAGCGGCCGCGATCTCCGCCGTCAGCGCAGATCCGTCGTGAAATCTGATTCCAGGCCGCAGGCGGAACTGCCAGCGCTGGTTCCCGGGCGCCGCCTGCCATGAAATCGCCAGCGCTGGACGTGTTCTTCCGCCGTCATCTAACGTCACCAGAGTTTCGAAAATCAGCGCCATCACATTGCGCCGTGCGAATGAATCTGCTTGTGCCGTATCCGCAGGATCGAGCGATCCTGGCGCTTCCCGTATCGCTACGTGCGCCGTGCCGCCATAAAGCGGACGCGTCGCCGCTCCCGCCAGACTCGCCGTCAATAACAGGCTACTGACCGCAAGCCATTGCCAGCCGAAACGCTTCATAATCGCCCATCTTTCGATTTCGCGTGACCACAATCGCGGTATCGCCTTTGCCTTCCGTCCACAGCGCGGTAATCTCGCCGGGAAAATCCAACGCTGCGCTCACCGGAACCGGATCGCGATCGGGAAACTCATAGGCTCGCATCGAATCTGCGTCATTGCTGCCGGCACCTGCCGCCAGCAGCTGCCAGCCCGACGAGCACAATGTTTTCACGCTGGCGATGTCGCTGCCCCATCCCAGCTTCGCTGCCTGATCGCTTACGCCATCGACGAAGTGAGTCTGACCATCGGTTCCGGCAAACAGCCACAGCACGTACTTTTCCCGGGGCAGTGGCGCTGCCGAATAAAACTTTCCCAGAGTCGTTAGTTTTCCAACGCCGGGCGCCAGCGCTCCGGTAAAGAAATTTCTCGTTGCCGCATAGAACGCGGCCAGTTGCGGCGCCGACGCTGGCGGCGCTCCGACGGCGGGAAAGCTCACCGGATTCGTTGCCACCAGCGGCCACGGGTCGTCGCTGTCGCGGCAACTCAAACTCAACGGCATCGCCGTCGTGCTGCGGCAGAACACGCCCGGCAGATAAACATCCAGCAAATGATCTTTCGCCGCGATCAGCCGCCCGCGCATGTCGCGCGACCACGGCCGCACATGTGCAATCGCGAGAACCTGTTCTTGTTGCCACTTCGCGTTCTGCATCCGGTAGAGGGCAACTTTTTCCGGATCAAGCACTGCCATGTAAGTAGGTGCGGCGCTTTCTTGCAGTACGGCAACATCCAGGATGCGGTCTTCCTGCGCCCACAGCGGAGTCTTGCGTATCGTAACCGGCATCGCTTCGTGCGCAAACGCAACTCCCTCCGCCCGCGCAACGGAGACCATCACCACAGCCGCTTCACCCGCTCCTTGACGAATCTCAGCAATCCACAAGTAGAACTGCGCATTCTCCGAGAGCGACACCGCCACGAACGCCGCTGCCTGCTCAGGATTCACCAATCGCAATCCAGCCGCCTCCAGATCGGCGCGCAGCGCGCCGGATGCCGCGTCGGTATCCTTCTTGGATAAAGAAGAGCGGTTCTCCACCGTCAGCGCCGCGGCTCCCGGTCCTGTCACCGCGGCAATCTTTCGCGCCAGTTGTTGTGCAGGCTCATCCCAGTCGCTGACACCCGCGACTGCCAAGCGGAAGGGAATGAAACAGAAAACCAAGGCCGCTAGTAGAAGCGACAAGCGCGGTGCGCAGCTGGGAGTGTGATCGAACATTCCCGGCGCGAGCACATTTCGATGGGCTGAATCTGGAATAGGCGAATTATAAATCGCATCGCACATGGCTCGGGCCGCCGCAGCCGGTACTGTTTGGAGTCTGGCCTGCTTCTCCGTGTCTTGTTTGGTTGCATGCGGCCGGCCTGGCTCTGCAAGCCGAACCGGCCGCACCCTGCTGGTGAAAAATTACCTCGGCTGCGGGTCCGCCTGATTGCTCTGGTTCGCCGTGTTCATGCTGCGAAGCACATCATTCGCGAAAAAGAACTTGCCGTCGGCGGGAACCATCATGATCTGCAACTTATCCGAGAGCCGCTCGGCCACAATTTTGTTGATCAGCAGAGGATTCTGCTTCAAGACCGCCGCCTCACCCTGCATGCGTTCGGCATCCGCCGCTGCCGTCACCCGGATGCGCTGGGCCTCGGCATCCGCCAGCAACTTGCGCCGCTCGGTCTCGGCTTTGCTGTCGATCACCTTGGCTTGCGCCTCCGCTTCCGCATTCTGAATGGTGGCTTCCTTGCGCGCCTGCGCCTCCAGCCGGCTCTGCTCGATCTGTTTTTGCTTGAGCGGCAGCGTATATTGCATTGCGTCCGATTCGCCCTTCGCCTGCAGAACGTGGACTTGCGCCTCGCCTTCCGCTTGTTTGATCTGCTGTACCTTCGTTGCTTCGGCTTCGAGTTCGGCGATGCGCACTTGTTTGCCCTTCAGTTCCGTCTCCACACTCATGCGATCGTTTTCCTGCTCTTTCAAGAGCAAGGTTTCCAATCCTTGGGCATACTCCGGCGGCAACTGAATGTCTCTCAGCATCACTTCCTTCACCACAATCCCATCCGCAGCCAGTTTCTGCGTGATCATCCCCGCCGCTCGCTGACGCACCTCCTCGCGCTTCGCCGAGAAAACATCGCGCATCGTATAGTTCGGCACCAGTTCCCGCCACACGCTCGCCACAGTCGGCGGAACGATTTCCTTTTCCACCGGACGCGGCAAGTTGCCCTGAATGTAATCCAGCTTCTTCGGATCCAGCCGGTACCGCACCGTGATGGCCAAGCCCAAGGCCAATCCTTCTTTCGCCTGCACATCCATGAGCTGCGTTTTCATGGTCGTAGGCGCCGACGCGGCCTTCCCGTCTTCCGATGCTCTAGTTTCTGATGCCCCAGTCGTGAAAACCTGATCGCGCGTGTCGAACAGCGCGACATCTTCCACCAGCGGCATCACCACATGCGCTCCCGGATATAGCGTCCCCGGCAGCGTTCCGCTCAACTGGCTTACTCGCACTCCTGCCATGCCGCTTGGCACCACCACAATGCTGAAGGCCACCAAAAGCGGTCCCCATGCCAATAGAACCAGCGCCAGCGAGGTTCGCCAGCGCAGGCGCGGCGGCACTGCCGGTACTGTTCCGCCCGGCGCAGCCAGTGCCTGCCGGTACAACACTTCGCGATACAGATCGTAGGTGAGAATGCACACGGCCGCGAAGATCATTCCAAGGCCGCCCGTAATCAGCAAATACCTCAATGCCAGCATCGTCGTTCTCCTTTAGACTTCTTCAAGCTGCGCCTCAGCGCTTTTGCCCTGTTTTTGCCGGCACCGTCTGCCGGACATGTTGCCGAACACGCTGCCGGACGAAGAACAGCCGGAACACTTGCCCAAAAATCAGCTCCTCCGCCAGCAATGCGATTGCCAGAGAAAAGACCATCCCCGCAACAACTGCTATGAATGTGATTGCCGTTTGCATACTCGTTTCCCCTTTGTTTCATCGCCGCCATGCTTTACGCAGACCTGTATTGCAAGATGAAAGCCAGACCATATGTCCTCAGCAACAAGCGACTTAAGAGTTAGATTCCAAGGCGCACCTGTGGCGCTGAAACCACACCGTGTCGCTCCTGACACACGACTGAGACTGCAGGAAGTCAATCAGACACGCTTGCCCTCTGCCGTTGACTTCGGTCTCTTCCGCTCGTATCGTTCCGCCCTATGAACGTCGTCAAAGCCACCCGACAATTCGAAGACTGGCTAGGCAAACGCACCCGCATCGTTAAGAAAGACCTTCGCCTCAAGCATGCCAGCATGAAGGCGGAACTCTTCCCATTTCTCCGCGCCACTTACTACCGGTGGGCGCAAGTATGGCCCAAGGTTTGTCCCGACTTGGCCAAGGCTCCGCATGTTCTTGCGGTCGGCGATCTTCACGTGGAAAATTTCGGCACCTGGCGCGACATTGAAGGCCGCCTCATCTGGGGCGTTAACGATTTCGACGAAGCGTGGCCCTTGGCTTATACCAACGATCTGGTGCGTGTGGCTGTCAGCGCGCATCTCGCTGCCGAGGCCGGACGCGTTGCCCTCAAGCCCGCCGAAATCTGTACCGCGATCCTCGAGGGCTATCGCGAAGCGATACGCGCACAAGGCCAGCCCTTCGTACTCGGCGAAAGCCATAAGTGGCTCCGCCTTATCGCGGAAAGCGAGCTTCGCGATCCCATCCATTTCTGGCAGAAAATGGATGCACTCCCCACCCTGAAGGGAGAGTGCCCGGTCAGCGCCATCGATGCTCTCGAACATCTCATGCCCGCTCCGGGAGTTCCGTATCGTCTCGCACCCCGCGTCGCCGGCCTCGGCAGCCTCGGCCACGCCCGCTATGTTGCCATCGCCGATTGGCACGGCGCCCGAATCGCCCGCGAAGCCAAGGCGCTCGTCGCCTCTGCTTCCTATTGGGCTCAGGGTGACGGCGAGCCCGCCGAAATTCTCTACCAGACCATCATCAACCGCGCCGTTCGTTGCCCCGATCCTTTTGTTCAGCTGCGCGGGCGCTGGATCGTCCGCCGCCTGGGTCCGCACTGTTCACGCATTGAACTTGCCACCCTCCGCGCCTCCGGCGCCGAGCTTCGTCTGCTCCGTGCCATGGGCTGGGAAACCGCCAACATCCATCTCGGCGCCAAGTCCGCACGCAAACCCATCCTCCGCCATCTGGAAAAACAACCAGAGAAGTGGTTGCACGAAGCTGCTACCGCCATGCGCGAAACCGTTCGCGAGGATTGGGAATTCTGGAAGAAGAATGGTTATAGCTAATCGCGGCCGAAAAAACATCTACTGCCACCACGGAGACACAAAGACACGGAGAAAACCAAAATAAGGCTTCTCCGTGTCTCTGTGTCTCCATCGTGAAATCGCTCCGTCGGTCATCGCGACTGCTTGCAGCGAGTGTCGCTAGCTGCTATGGTTTCGCGGCAGAGTGAGCCGGGATCACCGCGCAAGGCCATCGCCAGGAACGGGTTGGCCGCGGTCAAATCCATTCGGCCTTTTCGCACGTACTTTAACCAGGAAGAGATCGCATTTGTCGAGTCCGGAACGACAAAGCGTTGCGCCGGATCTGGCCATGGTGACGGGTCTGAAATCCGGCGATCAGAGCGCCATGGCAGCGCTCTACGATCGCTATTCTTCCATTGTGTATTCGGTCGCGTTGCGCGTGCTGGGCGATACGGGGGCCGCCGAAGATGTGCTGCAAGAAGTCTTCTTGCAGCTTTGGCGCAATCCCGGCGCCTTCGACGCCGCCCGCGGCAGTCTGGGGGCATGGCTGGCCGTGATCACGCGTAATCGCGCTATCGACTCCCTCAGAAAACGCCGTCCGGAAACCGATATCGAGGATGTGGTTCTCTCGGTAGCGCCCGATCTCGCCGGCGATGCCGAGCGTTCCCGCGCCGCGGAAAAAGTTCGCGGAGTGCTCGTCGCCATGCCCGCGCCCCAGCGCAGCGCCCTCGAGATGGCGTACTTTGAGGGCATGAGCCACTCGGAGATCGCCGACAAAACCGGGGAGCCGCTGGGCACCATCAAGACTAGAATTCGTTCCGGCTTGATCGCCTTGCGAAAGGCGTTTCAGACTGCGCAGTGAAACAGTGAAGTGGATTGTCAGCCAGAGCCAGGTATAACGCAACGCCGAACATGAGCGCGCACGAACAATTCGCCGAGGATCTCGCACTCTACGCGCTGAACGCGCTCTCTGGAGCAGACCGCGCGTCGCTCGAACAGCATCTCGCGGCTTGCCCTGCTTGCCGCCTTGAACTCGATCAACTCCGCGGCGACGGAGCATTGCTAGCACTCTCCACCACCGGCCCTCGGCCTCCGCAGCGTTCTCGCCAGCGCCTGCTCGACGCCGTCGCCCGCGAACCGCGTGTGCTCGCAGCTCTGCCTCGCTCGGCCCGGCACCGCTCCTGGTGGGGGTTCTTAGGATGGGCCGCGACCGCGGCCGTGCTCCTGTTCGCGGCGTCGTTGTGGAAAGAAAACATAGTCCTCCAGCAGACTCTAACCTCCGCCGATGCCCAGGCCGCACGCAACGCACGCGATCTCGACGAACTCCGGAAGATCGCCGCACCCATCCTCGAGCCGGCCGCCATGCACGTCACTCTTGTCGCGGCCAAGACACCGCCCCAGCCGCAAGGCAAAGCATTTTATCTGCGCAACCGCGGCAGCCTGGTCTTCCTCGCCAACAACATGCCCATGCTTCCGCCGCAGAAGGCCTATGAACTCTGGCTGATTCCCGTCACCGGCGCGCCCATTCCGGCGGGCATGTTCAAACCCGATGCTCATGGCAGCGCCACCGTCGTGGACCCGCCGCTGCCCCCGGGCGCCGAGGCCAAAGCTTTTGCCATTACCGTGGAGAATGAATCCGGCTCTTCCGTTCCCACCATGCCTATCGTCATGATGGGAGCGGGAGAGTAGGCAGAGCTGGTTTATCTTGTTTTGTGCACAGCGTGCGACCAACTAAAGCATTCGGCGACTGGCGCTCTGGTATTCATTGTAGTAACCTCTCCCCCCAGACATGGCGGAAAACTGAGCCGACTACACTTTTGGCTCATAGACAAGAAACGGCCAGTAAGACACAATGACCCTGAAATGAAATCGTGCGCCATTTCCGGGAATCCAGCGTCAGCCTTGAAGTTCATATTGCTGGCCGCGTTTACGCTGCCCATCATCGGCTGCACAGCGGAAATCGGTGGAACCAGTGGAAGCGGTGGTAGCGGCGGAGGCGGTGTAACTGGCTGCGGGACCAGCGGCCAAGTGGGAACCGGATCCATACAGGTGAAGGTAAACCCCACAACCAACACGATTTATGTGGCCAATCAAGACGATGGGACGGTCACGGTCATCGACGGAGCTACGAATGCCACCACCCTGGTAAACGACCAGAACGCCGCTGGTGTCATCGCGCTGGACGTAAATCCCACTACCAACCAGGTCTATGTTGCGAATGCCAAAACAAATAACGTGACCGTGATCGACGGCGCAACAAATTGCACCACTGACGTTGCAGTAGGCCAACAACCGGCAGCCATAGCGGTCAACCCGGCTACCAACGAGGCCTACGTCGTGGATGTAGCGAGCGGCGATGTCACTGCCATCGATGGAACCACCATGGCTACTACTGTCATATCCGCTTCAGTAAACGGTCCCGTCGCTATTGCCGCTGACTCCACCCGCAACCTGATTTATGTGCCGGTTGGACAAAGCTCCGGCGGTATTGTAACGGTGATCAACGGCGCCACCAATACCGCAACGCCTGTTTTCGGTCTCTCCGCCGACCTGCCCGAGGTGGCAGCGCTGGCGATCGATGCGAACACCGACCAAATCTACGTGGCCTTCGCCAGCACGAAGCAAACCCAGGTCAACGACCTCGACGGGGCTAGCGCCACTACCAATAGCCCTAAAGTCACGTTCATTCCTACGGGCCCAAACCCGATCGCAGTCGCCATTAACCCCGCGACCCAAATGGTCTACGTCGCCGATAATGGAATTAACGGCGCCATGAGCAGCGATGTCACGGTGATCGACGAAACCACCAACATGGCGACAACTGTCACTAATCTCCTGGCCATGTCGCCGACGGCAGTCGCGGTGAACTCCGCGACCAACACGATTTACGTCGCGAACCATTTCAGCAGCAACGTTACGGTAATCGATGGAGCCAGCAACACCGTCACGGCCACGGTCGCCGTCAGCGACACTCCCACCGACATCGCCGTCAACCAGACCACGAACCAGATTTACGTGGCCACTTCCGGCGGCAGCATCACGGTGATCGACGGGGTCACCAACACCCCTACCACCATTCAGTAGCCCCGTCGCGCCGGCAAAACGGTTTGCAAGACGCACGGCAATTACGTCTCTTCGCTCTCCCTCAGCCTGGCGATCACACTGAGATCTTCCAGCGTAGTGGTATCGCCTTTCACTTCGCCGTTGGTGGCCAACTCGCGCAGCAAACGCCGCATGATCTTTCCGCTGCGGGTCTTCGGTAGCGTGTCGGTGAAGCGGATGTCGTCCGGCTTGGCCAGCGCTCCAATTTCTTTCGCCACCCACTTGCGCAATTCTTCTTTCAACTCGTTCGTTGGCTTACGGTCGTGCTCGAGCGTGACAAACGCCGAGATCGCCTGCCCCTTCAAATCATCCGGACGCCCCACCACCGCAGCTTCCGCCACGGCTTCATGCGCTACCAGCGCCGACTCCACTTCCATGGTGCTCAGCCGGTGGCCGCTCACGTTGAGCACATCATCCACGCGGCCCATGATCCAGTAGTAGCCATCTTTATCTTTGCGCGCGCCGTCGCCGGTGAAATACGCGCCGGGAATCTGCGACCAGTACTGCTGTACGTAGCGGTCCGGATCGCCGTAGATCGTCCGCAGCATCGAAGGCCACGGCTTCTTCAGGATGAGAAATCCGCCTGACCCCTCCGGCACCGGATGGCCGTCCATGGTGACAATCTCCGGAACTACGCCCGGAATTGGCCGCGTCGCCGATCCCGGCTTGGTCGCGATCGCGCCCGGCACCGGCGCGATCATGATCGCGCCCGTCTCCGTCTGCCACCACGTATCCGTAATGGGGCATCGGTTGTGGCCGATGACTTCGCGGTACCACATCCAGGCTTCGGGGTTGATGGGTTCGCCGACGGTGCCCAGCAGACGCAGACTTTTCATCGAGTGTTTATTCGGCCATTCGCTGCCCCACTTGATGAAGGTGCGGATCGCGGTGGGCGCGGTGTAGAAGATGTTGACCCGGTGGCGGTCGATGATCGACCAGAAACGGTCGGGTTCGGGAAAGTTCGGAGCGCCCTCATACATCAAACTGGTAGCCCCGTTTTGCAGCGGGCCATAAACAATGTAGCTGTGGCCGGTGACCCATCCGATGTCAGCCGTGCACCAGTACGTGTCTTCTTCTTTGAGATCGAAAACCCACTTGGTGGTCAGATACGTTCCTACCGAATATCCGCCGGTTGTGTGAACCACACCCTTCGGCTTGCCGGTGGTTCCCGAGGTATACAGAATGTAGAGCGGATGCTCGGCGTCGAGGGGCTCGGCGGGACATTCATCCGAAGCTTCCGCCATCAGCTCGTGCCACCAATGATCGCGTCCCGATTGCAGATTGATCGGCGTTCCGGTGCGCTTGTAAACCACTACGTGCTTTACCGACGGGCATGACTTCAGCGCTTCCTCAACCGCCGGGAAAAGTTTGACTTCCGCGCCCCGGCGGTACGAACCGTCTTGGGTGATGACGGCGGAGGCTTGGGAATCGTGAATCCGATCGACCAGGGCGTTGGAAGAGAATCCTCCGAACACCACGGTGTGCGGCGCTCCGATGCGGGCGCACGCCAGCATGGCGATCGGCAACTCTGGTGTCATGCCCATGTAGATGGCTACGCGGTCACCTTTCCTGACCCCGAGCGATTTAAGAACATTCGAGAACTTCTGCACTTCGCGGTGAAGCTGCTGGTAGGTCAGGGTGCGGACTTCGCCCGGCTCGCTCTCCCAAATCAGCGCGGCCTTATTCTTGCGCGCGGTTTGCACATGGCGATCGAGGCAGTTGTAGGAAAGATTGATTTCTCCGCCGACAAACCATTTCGCCCACGGATTATTCCATTCGAGCACCTTGTCCCATTTCTTGAACCAGTGCAATTCGCCGGCGATGCGCGACCAGAATTTGTCCGGCTCCTCAATCGATTCCTTGTAGATCCGCTCATACTCTTCAAGACTCTTGATGTGGGCTTGCCGGCTGAATTCGGCGGGCGGTTCGAACGTGCGCTGCTCCTGAAGAATGGAATCAATGCTGCTGGATTGGAGATCTAGAGCCGCTCTGTCGGACATTCGGACCTCGACGTTGAGGAATTTATGCGTCAGCCGGCGCGGATGTGGATTCGAGAATCAGCTACGCCCCTGCGCCAAGACTGCGAAGCATTTTACTCCATGGCACCCGGCCCACAGAAGACCATGCGGCAGAAGGATCGCGGCGCTTTCGTTGCCGGTCCCGCTTCAGGCCGGGGAATCACTTCCCGACGGTCTCCTCCTCGATGTCGAGAAATTTGCCGCGGGTACTCGCGGTAGGCACAGGACAGGTTTCAAAGCGGCCAAAGATGCGATAACGGTTCCGCGCGACTTGATCATAGGCCCAGTTCCGCAAAAACCGGGGAAACATTTGCAGCAGAAACCCGGCCAAGCGCCAGATTCCCCCTAGCTCTTTTAGCGCGAAGATTACCGCTTCGGAACGGGATAGCAGAGATTCGCTGGCCTGATACGTATTGATTGCACTCTTGGCCGCCAGTTGGCGCCTTGGGACCACGTAGACGGTGTCGAGATCTCGCGAGGCGGCGCCGTGGCGCGTGAGCATGCTCGTTGCCAGCGAACTCTGCAACGAAGCGAAGCGAAAAACGTCGTTCCGGTCGTGCCGCAAAATGAATTGCACCAGGTGGTTGCAAAGTCCGCAGACGCCGTCGTATAGGAGAATGGGATGCGTTCGAAGCACCTCAAATCGAAAATCTCTCCTTATCATAGTGCACAGGATCACTGGCACAGGCAGTTTCAACCAGGCGTAAACAGTGCAGCCGGAATCCGCATCGTACTCGCGGCGAAAGCTCCGGCGGGTTTAATCTAGAGAGTGGAGGAGGAATAGTGCGCTGCGCCCGATGCGGAAACGAGAACGCTGATACCAACCGCTTCTGCGGAATGTGTGGAACGCCTCTGGCGGCGACTGCGCAGACCGGAACGGGCAGCGTTTCGCCTCCGGCCACTGCAGATCCTTCTGCGACTCCCGTGGTTCCATCGGCACGGTCCTCAGTTTCGCCAATACCTTCCACTTCGGTGCAGTCTGCCGTTCCGCCACAAGCTGTGCCCGCGGGTGGAGCTTACACTGAGCGCCGTGCGCCTGAGCCCTCCGCCTTCGACAACACGCCGGTGATTACCGGTCCTTCGTTTCTGGGGTTGAACAAACCCGCCGCCGGCTCCGGCGAGCGCGGCTCGCCGAAAAGCGGGCACGATCATCTGCGGCGCTCGGCGCACAATCTCGACTATCTGCTGGAGGACGATGAAGAACCGAAGCGCGGTGGAGGCAAGCTGATTTTGATTTTGCTGGCGCTGGCCTTGGCGCTGGGATTCGGATACCTGCGCTGGCGCCGCGGAGGATTCGACTCGCTGATCTCGGGAACGGGGAATGTGTCGGCGCAAGCATCGCCGCAGACTCCGTCACAAATCGTCCCCCAGAGTGCCGGCACATCCCCTGCAGAGCCGAATGCAGGGGCGGAATCGCCCGCGAGTACGCCGACCGCGCCCGCTGCAGCGACCGCGAGTTCTTCGCCGGCCAACGGCAGCGCCGCGCCCGCAGGGACTGTACAATCTTCGCCGAGCCCGGAGGCTAGTTCAGGCGGCGCTACACCTGAGACGGGAACAGCAGGCGCCGAGCCGTCCTCTGCAAGCACGCCGCCGCCAAGCGCTCCGCAGAACAAGCCCGCAGATGCAACTCCCGCCGCCGCAAATTCCGATGAAGGCGCGAGGTCCCCCGACGGTGAAGCATCCGCTCCATCCCAGCGGCACCCAGCGGCCGCGGCTGCCGAAACGGTGTTAGCGAAGCCCACCGCGGCCAAGCCCGTGGATGCCGTCGAGCAGGCCGAACGATATATTTACGGGCGCGGCGTTCGCCAGGACTGTGACCACGGTTTGCAGCTCTTGAAACCTGCGGCCGATCAGGCGAACCTCAAGGCGATGATTTCGCTGGGAGCGCTCTACTCGACCGGCCTGTGCACTCCACGGGATCTGCCCACTGCGTATCGCTGGTTCGCGCTGGCGCTGCGCAAGCAGCCGGAGGATCAGTCCCTGCAGGACAACCTGCAGAAACTCTGGAGCCAGATGACGCCGCCCGAGCGCCAACTGGCGATCAAGCTGAGCCACTAGCTGCGGACTCCGTGTTCTTGTTCTCGGGCAAAGCGATTCGGTTTGCCGGCGAAATCCAGCCGTGAGTTTTTTGACTTCCCAGGCCCATCGCCCTACTATGTGGCAAACTCTAGATATCTAAACCCCTGTTCCATTCATGATCGGCCAGACCATCTCGCACTACCGCATTCTGGAAAAACTCGGCGGCGGTGGCATGGGTGTGGTCTACAAAGCGGAAGACTTTACCCTGGGCCGCCACGTCGCTCTCAAATTCCTGTCCGATGATCTTGCCCACAGCCCGGTTGCGCTGGAGCGCTTTCGCCGCGAAGCCCGAGCCGCGTCGGCGCTGAACCATCCCAATATCTGCACCATCCACGAGATCGGCGAACACGACGGCCGCGCCTTCATCGTGATGGAGCTTCTTGACGGCGTGGCGCTAAAGCACCGCATTGCCGGGCGCCCGCTGGAACTCGACGAACTGCTGTCGAACGCGCTCGAAATCGCCGACGCTCTCGACGCCGCGCACGCGGCGGGCATCATCCATCGCGACATTAAGCCGGGAAATATTTTTGTTACCAAGCGGGGCCACGCCAAGATTCTGGATTTCGGCCTGGCCAAAGTCGTCCTTAATGAGAATCCCGGGGATTCTGTGCCTACCCAAAGCGACGAGCGCGGCGATCTCACCGGTGCGGGCAACGCCGTGGGCACTATCGCGTATATGTCGCCGGAGCAGGCCCTAGGCCGCCCGCTCGATGCCCGCACGGATCTGTTCAGCTTCGGCGTCGTCCTCTACGAAATGGCCACCGGGCGGGCGGCGTTCTCAGGAACTACGTCGGCCGCGATTTTCGATGGCATCCTGCATGGCGCCCCAGTCGCCCCGGTTCATCTGAATCCGCAAGCGCCGTTGGAACTCGGGCGCATCATCAACAAGGCTCTCGAAAAAGACCGCGAACTGCGCTACCAGTCGGCCAGCGAAATGCGGGGCGACCTCAAGCGCCTGAAACGCGACACCGATTCGCACGCGTTATCGCCCGTAGCCGTCGCCACGGACCATCTGCAGACGGAGTCTGCGGGCGCGGTCCGTGCGGAGACGGGCGCCCGTCCGGCCCGAGCGAAATTCGGCGGGTATCTCCTCGCCCTGGTTCTCGTCTTCGTCCTGGTCTCCCTTCTGCTAGCGGGCGGCCTTTACTATCGTTTGCATCGAAGCCGAACGCTCACCAGTAAAGACACCATTGTGCTGGCCGATTTCGCCAACTCCACCGGCGATCCGGTGTTCGACGACACGCTGAAGCAGGCCCTTAGCATGACCCTGCTGCAGTCGCCGTTCCTGAACATTCTTTCCGACGATCAAGTTGCCACGACTCTGAAACAAATGACACGCCCCTCCGGCACTCCGCTTGTCCCCAGCGTGGCTCGCGAAATCTGCCAGCGCTCCGGTAGCAAAGCCTATATTGCCGGTGCCATCGCCAATTTGGGCAACGACTACGTGCTTGGTCTCAAAGCTGTGAACTGCCAAAGCGGCGACACTCTTGCTCAGCAGCAGGTCACTGCCCCGGCAAAAGAAAAAGTTCTCGACGCGCTCAGCGGGGCGGCCGCAAATTTGCGGCGGGAGTTGGGCGAATCGCTGACCACGGTGCAAAAGTTCGATGTCCCGCTGGAGCAGGTGACCACTTCGTCGCTGGCAGCTCTCAAGGAATACAGCCTGCAATACAAGGCCATGCGGGAAAAAGGTTCCGTGGCGGCCTTGCCCCACGGTCTTCGGGCCATCGAGCTCGATCCAAAGTTTGCCCTGGCATACTGGGCCGTGGGCGGCAACTACGCCGACATCGCCGAGTACGGACACGCGCGCGATTACTACGGCAAGGCTTTTGAGTTCCGCGAGCGTGCCAGTGAGCGCGAAAGGCTGTTGATCGCCGGTTATTACTATCTCGATGTAACCGGCGAGCTCGACAAAGCCGCGCAAATCTACCAGGAGTGGATTGAAAGCTATCCCCGCGATTACGTCGCCTACGGCAGTCTGGCCATGGCGGAATCGGAACAGGGGTTGCACGAGAAGGCTCTGGAAGCGAATCGCGAATTTCTGCGTCTTTCGCCCGATAACGTCATTGGCTACGTCAACCTCGGCGCGGCCCTGCTGGCGCTGCAGCGCAACGACGAGGCCCGCCAGATTCTGGCGCAGGCCGAAGCGCGCAAATTGGATGAACTCAACATCCACTTGAATATTTATGCAGTGGACTTCCTTGCCGCCGATGCCTCTGGAATGGCCAGGGAGAGCTCCTGGCTGCAGAGCCATCCCGAGTACCGCAGCCAGGGATTTTCTCTGGAGTCCGACACCGCCGCCTACAGCGGCCAGCTTCGCAAGGCGCGCAGCCTGACCGCGCAGGCCGTCGACACGGCCACGCGCGCCAACAACAAAGAAAACGCCGCCATGTGGCAAGCCAACGCCGCTCTGCGCGAAGCCGCCTTTGGCGACCCCGTAGAAGGCCGGCAGGATGCAGCCGTGGCGCTCAAGCTCGCGCCCGAAAGCGAGGGAGTGCAGATCGAAGCGACTCTCGCTCTCGCTCTGAGCGGCGACACGCCCCGCGCGGAAGCCCTGGCCAAAGATCTTTCGGCAAGATTCCCGCTCGATACCCAGATGCAGTCACTTTGGCTTCCCATCGTCGGCGCGCAACTCGCGCTCAATCAAAGAAATGCGCCGGGGGCTATGGATCTTCTGCAGACGGCCAAACCCTTGGAGCTAGCCCTGGTTCCGTTCACCGCAAACGGTTCCTGCCTGTATGCCGCCTACGTTCGAGGCCAAGCCTACCTCGCCATGGGCCAGGGCGAGTCTGCGGCCGCCGAATTCCAGAAAATCCTTGACCACAGCGGGCTGGTCTGGAACTGTTCCACCGGCGCTCTGGCGAGGCTGGGTCTGGCCCGCGCCTATACATTGGAAGCCGGACTTGCTCGTGCGAGGTCGGCTGGTGCGGCCGCGGGCGCCCCGCCCGTCCAGTCCCAGCCAAGCTCGGCGATTAATTCTGACGCCCTCGCCAAAGCCCGCGCCGCCTATCGAGATTTCTTCACCCTCTGGAAGGATGCCGATCCGGCGATTCCCATCCTCCTCCAGGCCCAGCAGGAATTCGCCAGACTGTCCAAGTGAAGGCCGCTTCTTTACGCCCTCACAACCCCTGTGTTAACCTGTAAGCGTCACAAAAGACAATCGATTAAGACAGGAGTGCATCAGCTTAGTGTTAGCCAGAGAACAAAAGAAATCCGTCATTGACCAATATCAGAAGCACGCGACCGACACCGGCAGTCCCGAGGTGCAGATCGCACTTATCAGCGAACGCATTGGCCATCTGACAGAGCACTTCAAGACGCACCAGAAAGACCACGGCTCGCGCCGCGGCCTTCTCATGCTGGTCAGCAAGCGGCGTCGCTTGCTCGATTACCTCAAGAAATACGATTCCGAGCGCTACAAGACCGTCATTGGGAAACTCGGCATCCGCAAGTAGGCACGTGGCCGCGGGTTCCGCTCTCGGAGCAGGTTCGCAGCGAACCCCTAAGGTATTTCTGAGCGCGCCGTCCAGTTTGCCAACGACGGCCCAACATTGAGGAATTTCTATCCAGTGCTTGTCTTGAGCAGCCCTCATCGGGAGATTACAGAAGCGGATCGCCGCGCCTCGAGGCACGGTGGAAAAGCGGCCTTTCAGGGCTGCGCCATCCATGCTCGAAAATTTCGAGGCGTTCTCCTCCCTGGAATCGCTCCACAAATCTTGCTGACACCTCCTATCCAAGGCCCTCCATCGCAAAGGATGAATTATGAAACCAGAAGCAACTACCATCACCGTCGGCCTCGCCGGCGGCAAGCAACTCACATTTGAAACAGGAAAACTGGCCAAGCAGGCCCACGGTTCCGCTGTTGTCCGCCTCGGCGACAACGTCGTCCTCGCTACCGCAACCGCCAATGCCGATCCCCGCGAGGGCATCGATTTCTTTCCCCTCACCGTCGATTACCGCGAATACACCTACGCCGGCGGACGCTTTCCCGGCGGCTTCATCAAGCGCGAAGGCCGTATGAGCGAGCGCGAAGTCCTCACCAGTCGCCAGATTGACCGCCCTGTCCGTCCGATGTTTGCCGACGGCTTCAAGTGCGAAACCCAGATCATCGCCTTCGTGCTCTCCGCCGATTCTGATAATGATCCCGACGTTCTGGGCATCAACGCCTCGTCCTGTGCGTTGACTCTTTCCGATATTCCGTTCCTTGGCCCTATCGGCGCTGTGCGCGTCGGTCTGGTCGACGGCCAGTTCATCGTGAATCCCACCTACGACGAGATGCGCGCCAGCCTGCTGAATATTATGGTCGTGGGCACGGCCGACGGCATCGTGATGATCGAGTCCGGCGCGAAAGAAGTAAAAGAAGAAACGGTTGTCGATGCCATCGAATTTGGCCACACCGAGATCAAGAAGATCTGCGCCGCCATCAGCGAACTCCGCGCGAAAGTCGGCAAGAAGAAGCGCGAAGTCACGCCGCCTGAATTTGATCAGGCCTATTACGACAAGCTGAAGTCGAAGATCGGCGCGGACCTCTCCGGCCGGCTGGATACCAAGAAGCACCCCAAAGCCGAGAGCCACACGCTGGTCAAGGAACTCAAGAAAAAGTTGCAGGCCGAAATTCCTGAGGATGACGAAGAAGCCCAGGCCAAGCTCAAGCACTATTTCGAAACTCTGCGCGAACGCATCTTCCGCGAAGAGGTGCTGGAGAAGAAGCGCCGTCCCGATGCCCGCGCCTTCGACGAAGTGCGCGAAATCTGGATCGAAGCCGGCGTCCTGCCCCGCACTCACGGCAGCGCCATCTTTACCCGCGGCGAAACCCAGGCGTTAGTCACCACCACGCTCGGCACCTCCGACGACATGCAGCGCCTCGAAGGCTTCGAAGGCGAAGCCAAAAAACGCTTCATGCTGCACTACAACTTCCCGCCATTCTCGGTCGGCGAAGTTGCCTTCTTGCGCGGAGCCGGACGCCGCGAAATTGGCCACGGCGCTCTCGCCGAGCGCTCGATCTCGGCAGTTCTGCCCACCGAAGAAGCCTGGCCGTATGCCATGCGCGTCGTCTCCGACATTCTGGAGTCGAACGGATCGTCGTCCATGGCAACGGTTTGCGGCGCGTCGATCGCGCTCATGGATGCAGGCGTTCCGCTCAAGGCTCCCGTAGCCGGCGTGGCCATGGGATTGGTGAAAGAAGGCGAGCAGTATGCCATTCTCACCGACATCGCGGGCGCTGAAGATCACTACGGTGACATGGATTTCAAAGTCGCCGGCACCAAGGACGGCATCACCGCGTTGCAGATGGATATTAAAGTTGCAGGCATCACCGCGCAGATTATGCGCGAAGCGCTGGCCCAGGCGCAGCGCGGTCGCTTGCACATTCTCGGCAAGATGGAAGAAGTCATCACCAAGGAGCGCGAAAAGATTTCGCAATACGCTCCGCGCTTCTACACGGTGCAGATTCCGGTCGATAAGATTCGCGACCTCATCGGCCCCGGCGGCAAGATGATTCGCAGCATCGTGGAACGAACCGGAGTCAAAATCGACGTGGAAGATTCCGGCTTGGTGAAAGTCGCTTCCAGCGACGAAGCCTCGGCGGCCAAAGCCCTGCAGATCATCGGCGATCTCACAGCGACGGCTGAAGTAGGCAAGACCTACCTGGGCAAAGTCACGCGGCTCGCGGATTTCGGCGCGTTTGTCGAGATCATTCCTGGGACCGACGGCCTGCTTCACATCAGCGAAGTAGCCGAGCATCGCATCGCGGATGTGCGCGATGAGTTAAAGGAAGGCGATCAGGTGCTGGTGAAGGTGCTGGCGGTTGAAGGCAACCGGATCCGGCTCTCGCGCAAGGCGATTCTGAAAGAACAGCGCGCCAAGATGGCCCTGAGCGGGGACGGACCCATCGCGGAAGGCGCGCCTGCCGCGCAGGGCGAAAGCGCTCCCGTGGGCACCGTCGTGATCGAAGGCGGCGGCGATTTCCCCGACGACCCGGAAGGGGAACCGAACTTCAACCGCGAAGGCGCGCCGCACGTCGGTAGCTCGGATCGTCCGCCCGCCGGAGATCGTAGTCCGGACCGTGGCGGAGACCGCGGTGGGCGCGGCGGACGTCCCGGTGGCGGTGGCCGCGACCGTGGCCGCGGTGGGCGCGGCGGTCGCCCCGGTGGCGGCGGTCGCGATCGTGGGCGTGGTGGATCCGGCGGCGGAAGACACTAAACTTCTTTGCCCCAGGATCTGCACGGATTAAGTCGAGAAAGGCCGCAGCGCAAGCTGCGGCCTTTTCTTTGCGATTATTTCTCGATGCGCTCGGCGAAGGTGATCACCCATCCATCGGGGTCTTCCATGGCGAATTCCCGCATGCCGTAGAACTGGTCCTTCATTGGCATGGTGATCTTCGCGCCGTGCTGCTGCACTTTCTTGAACAGCTCCGCAATTCCTTCAACCTCTATGAACAGTGTGAGGCTGCCGCCGATGGGCTTGGCGCCGAGCGCAGGATAGTCCTCGGCGACGGTCTTGTGGTCGTTGAAGAAAATCTCCACCGCATCCGATGTTACCGATCCAAAGACGTATGGCGGTTTCTCGGGAACGGTCATGCCCGGCTGAAAGCCGAGCACGCTGCGGTAGAAGTTCAGGCTGGCCTCGACGTTGGGGACAACCAGATTGGGCGTGAGCTTCTTGAGTTTCATTTTATCTCCTCGTGATTCGGATTGAATCGTGATTCAGATTGAACCCGGTGGGCGTGCGCGACATGAAGGCTGCACGCACACTTCAGGTGTGCTCGCAACTCCTCCATCCGCGATTCTTGCGAGGAAATGGAAACGCAGGTAGGGCCGCCTCATTGTCGGTGGCGGCATCCGGAAAACCGATGCCGCGCGGGGCCCGCGAGGTACGGCAAAATAATAGCACGAGGAGTCAACTTCTTGGCCACCAAGGGGCCGGATTCACCGGGACAGACCCGAAAAAGGCCACGCGCCGAACCTCGCGATTTCTCACCACTTGAGGGCGAAAGCACGGATGGCTTATTGGATAGTTATTGGCTTCTAGCTTTTGCCACTCACTGTGAACTCAGGACTTGCCGGCGTGATCGCCATATTCCCAGTCGTAGGGCACGCCGGTGTCGCCAAGAATGAACCTGACCAGATCGGCGAAGCCCGCCTCGGAGCGAACATCGTTCGACAGGACGAGAACACAACGCTGACCGGCCTCGATGCAGACCAATGTGTTGGCGGTCTGGCCATCGTGGCCACCTTTGTAGAAACCATGCCCCCCCTGCGGGCCATCGAAAACGACGACACCGAGACCCGCGAACAAATCCTTGCGTTGCTCACTCACTGGCAGGTCGGGAAGGAAGAGGGGGACCTGATGAGCCACGGTAATGTGTAGGCCGGGCTTCGTCATCTCGGCGCGTGAGGCCGCACTCAGGCC
>PMHV01000029.1:64075-76003 GCA_003156805.1 Acidobacteriaceae bacterium
CCGTTATGCCACACCAGGCTGGTGCGGGCCATGCCCAGCCGATCGAAATTGGCCTTGGTCAGATCGCCGACATCGAGCCCCAACCCCTGCGCCTTGCGGCCGTGCTCAATGACGAATTGCAGCAGGATGAATCCTTCGCCCGAATAGCTGAAGCGCGTGCCGGGTTCGAAATGGATGTGCAGCTTTTGGTCGGGTTCGATGAACCAGAAGTTGCTGAAGCCGGTCGAATGGGTCAGGCACATGCGCGGAGTGATCTTTTCCCAGCGTGGATCGTCCGCTAGATCCTTATATGGCCCGTACTTGTCTGGGAAAACCGGATCGGGGCCATAGCTCGGCAGCGGCTTGTCGAGATCGTCCCTGAGCGGTGTGTCGAGGTTGAGCTTGCCCTGATCGACCANNCGACCTTGCCGTGATCGATGACCGCAACCCCTAGGCCCTTCGCGCCAGTCTGGGTCATGATCTTGCTCACTTCGCCGTCGATAGCGGCGCCGTTGGGCATCGTCTGTGAGACCACCGCGGCGGGAAGGCAGCAGGCAGCAAGAAGCACAGTCAAAAGTGGAACCTTTTCGCGCATTGCCACAGTCCTTCCAGAACTCGATTTAGTAGTTGCCAGCAGCGGAGCCTACGACTCTGTTTAACGTCTGCGCATATTTCCGATTCTAAGGTAATCGGCTGGGAAATGAACTTCTGAGCTATAAGGCTCACATGAGTCAAGCCACCGAGCCGCCGTTGATTTTGGCCTGGGATGTAAACAGAAAAACCGACGGGTTGCCCATTCAAGCCGTCTTTTGGCTTGAGAGGGGCAGTTCCACCGCCTGACACAATTTCCCCGCCGCTCGTTCGCGTTTTCGCGTCGTCCATTCCGACTCGATCTCAACCCGTCCCTCACAGCCAGTTGCGTAGTGGCGAAAACTGCTCCACTCCCAATCCTCCGGACGCTCGCACAACCCAGCCTTCACCGGATTGCGATGAATGTAGCGCAGCTTTTCCACAAACCGCGGATAATTTCCGAATATTGAAATCGTAGTACCTCTTTTGCCAGAAATGCTCCGCGTCGGCAATCAAACGCCGCGACACTCCCTGCTTCAACGACTTCAGCGCATCGGCCAGCGTATCGTGTTCTGTTTCGCAGACGGGTGGCCCATTCAAGGCGTCCTTTGGCTTGAGTGGGGCACTTCCACCGCTGTAACTGTCCCGCTGCGGTTCGCTGAGCAGCAGATGCACATGCTCCGGCATGACCACATACCCGTAAACCTGAAGCCTGAAACTCCGCCGCACCCGCTCCAGAGCTGACTCGAAGATTCGTCGGTTTTCGTCAGTGGTAAGCAAACGGAGCCCGGAGCCATCAACCCGACCCTGACGGCCGGCGCGCTGAAAGATCCGGCGTTCCGGGCAGGGTGCATACGAGACGAAGGCGCGTCAGTACGACAAAAAGCGATGGTCTACGACTGGTATCAAATCGTCCACCCTGTGAAAAATTTCGGCGAGAACCAAACTTGTGAACTCGACCATCTTGTCCCGCTGTCCCTCGGTGGAGCCGACACCCTGGACAACATTTGGCCGCAATGCGGACCCGTCGGCGTCTCCGCCGAGAATCTGTACTTCAGGAAAAAAGATAGAGTAGAGTATTATCTGGGCTGGATGGTGCGCGAAGGCAAAATGAGCCTCGCCGACGCCCAGAGCGGTATTGCCAAGGACTGGACACAATATCTAGCTGCTGCGGCAGAGCTCTGTTCTTCGCGGAAGTGCGATTCTTCGGGGCAATGACACACTCCACTCAGAACCCGACCGCTCCAAACATTTCCACAGGCGGGTGGCCAACCCTTTGCGTCCTTTGCAAAGGGTGGGCAATTCCAAACCGCAAAGGACCTAAGATTTTCGTCGCAGTTCCTCTCGCACCATCCGCCACCGAATATCCACAGCCCTAATGTGACATCTGACCTTGCGCTCCATTTCCGATTCATTCATCATTGCCCCAGCAAAGGCAGTACAGGTAGCGCGAGCAGCACGCGCAAAAATCGTGGCCTAACTCCTTTGTTTCAAAGAGTTTGATACCTAAGTTCTTTAGACCTTCGGATTTGCGGAGAATTTCGCGCTAACTCGATGATTCTAGAGATTATGCAAAAAAGGGGGGGGAGGGGGCTACCCGTTTTCAAGCTCATGCAAACGCAAGCGTTCCACATCACCGGAGGTCGGCGGAAACTTTATTTCCATGCGAATTCCACAACGGGGCAACTTGTGCCGTGCCCTTCGTCGTGGACTGGCACCCGGACGACCCCTTGATTCCATAAGCGTACAGATACGAGCGGGTCGCCACGTAAACCGTTCCCGCGCTGATGGTTGGGGTTACGTATCCTCCGACGCCCCCCACGGAGCCTTGAAATAGCTGGCTGGCAATGTTGGTCGCATCAAAGGCTCTCAGCGTGCCGGCTTTTGTCGATGGCCACGTAACGTCCCAAAGGATGCCGTCGCTGGTTCCGTTGGCCGACACCGAAGGGCTGCCCATGGCAACATAGCCGCCGCTGGCAAAGTGAGGTTCCACGGTGGGGCAAATCGACAACGGCATTGTGCCGCCGGGGGTCCAGGTGTAAGCCAGCAGCGGTCCCTTCGACGGGAAGTAAAGATTGTTATTCCAGTAGGCAGGTGCGTTCCAGCCGCAAGTTCCTCCCTGGTTGTAGCACTGGGTAAAGTGAACGCTGCCGGTAGAGCATTTTTCCGTGGTCGGATCGCGAATGTCCTGCACGATCTTATTGGCTCGATTCGGACCGTTGTAGCCGCCCATGTTATCGCGGTCAACCACGTAGATTTCTTCAGCCTTCCCGTAGCCGACCAGAATATGCGGATGCAGGCCAGGCTGGTCCGGCAAAAGCACCGGTCCCGTGGAGCCCAGATCCAAGTCGTTGTTATAAAGCGAGCGGTCGTTCGACGGCGTAAAGAAACTGGCCGCCGATGTGGGCGCGCCCAGGCCGGAGGTGAGCTTCACAATGCTGTCGCCGAAATCTTTGCCCTCCCAGCCGCTGGAATTGTTGTAAATGTTATTCGCGTCGGCGGTTTCGAAATAAATATTGCCGCTGGCATCGGCGGTGAGGCCTCCACCGGACTGCCAAATGCCGCCATTCGCGTATGGAGATCCTCCGCTCGAGTTCGCCAGGTCCGGTGAGGTGTTGAATACCGCCTGCTGCGTAAATCCGTTGGCGCTGGTGTAGGTGTACGACATTACCCACCCGTAATTGGGTACTTCCCTGCATCCCACCGATCCCATGCCGATATAAATGATTCCATTGTTCAGCAGCAGCGCCGGCCGTGCCATCTGGAATTGCGCCGCGAACGGGATCGTTGCGCCCGAGTTGTTCACCACCGATCCCTGAAGCGTCGCGGCGGTCGCGAGTTCGTTGCCGCTCGATGTGTCCACCGCGTGCAGCTTCAGCGCGTGGGTGATGACGCCGCCGTTGTTGTCGGCCTCTTTAGTTATGAAATACATGGCGGGCGGCGAGAACGACATATCGATTACCGGAGTTCCAATGATTCCGGCGCCGTGGCTGGGATTGTTGGCGAAGCCGGAATCGGAGCAGCCGCCGCTGGATTGAAATGGAGGACTATCGGCCTCGCCGTAGACGTTGTGCCAGTACAGAATTCCGGAGTCGGCGTCGAAGGCATAGACACTGTTGTTGAGCGTGGCCACATACACTACGTTGTGCACGCTGCCGTTGATCGGCGTCTGCGGCAGATAGAGCGGCTGCGCCACCGCCCAACCGTCAAATGCGGGCGAAGTCGAAAACAGCAGCGTCATGCTGCCCACATTGGCCGGAGTGAGCAGCGTTTCCGAGAGATTCTGCGCGGTCCGGGAATTGTCGTTGTGATAGGTAGTGACGGCCACGCAACTCTGACCGGCGGCATTCGGGACGAGGAAACAGCCAAGCCATATCCACGCAGCCGCAACAGAAAGCAATACCGGATGTGCAGGTCGCATAGTCCTCTTTGTCTGGGGGAAGAGGCGTTGGCCCAATTGTATGGCGGGCGCCACCGTCTGAACAGCAGGAATTTCGGAAATGTCTTCACTTCGCAAACTTTAGGAATCAAAATGATAGAGTCGCTTTGCGCCTTGGAGTCGGAAATTCGGAAATCGGAAATTCGGAATCCGAAGCCAGAAACCCAGGCACGAACTCGAAGCGGTGGACAACGCCAAATACAAGAACGCCAAATACTGGATCGAGACCCTGAAACTCGGCCCGCATCCCGAGGGCGGTTGCTATCGGCAGACTTATCGCGCGGACTTGGAGTTGGCCCAGGCCGCGCTTCCCGCTGGCTTCACCGGACCCCGGGCGGCGGCCACTGCCATTTACTTTCTGCTGGAAGGCGAGGATTTTTCTGCCTTTCATCGTCTGCGCTCGGATGAGATGTGGCATTTTTACGATGGCTCGCCGCTGCTGGTGCACGTCATTGACGAGAACGGAAGTTATTCGCAGATTCGTTTGGGCCGCGATGCCGAGGCCGGCGAGGTGCTGCAAGCGGTGGTGAAAGCGGGCTGCCGGTTCGCAGCGCGGGTAGCTGACGGGAAGTCGTTTGCGCTTGTCGGCTGCACGGTGGCTCCCGGTTTTGATTTTGACGATTTCGAATTAGCGAGGCGGGAGAATCTGGCGGCACGATATCCGCAGCATAGGGAGTTGATTGAACGATTCACGCGCCAGTGAAAATCGCCGTCCAACCATTTCCACCGCATTCTGCAGAGTGCCGACGCAGCCTATCCATTTGCGCCGCGACGGCGGGGAAATATTTCGCCGATGCGCTTGATTTCCGCCCCCACGCCGCGCAATTTTTCTTCGATGTTTTCGTAGCCACGGTCGATGTGGTAAACGCGATCGATAATGGTTTCACCGTCGGCGACAAGCGCAGCGAGCACGAGCGAGGCCGATGCCCGCAGATCGCTGGCCAGCACGGCGGCGGCGCTGAGCGGACTCTTGCCACGGATAACGGCGCGGCGGCCTTCCAGCTTGATGTTGGCGCCCATGCGCAGCAATTCCTGCGCGTGCATGAAACGGTTCTCGAAAATATTTTCCGTGATGACCGACGTACCCTCGGCTTGCGTAGCCAGCGCCATGAACTGCGCCTGCACATCGGTAGGAAAGCCAGGATACTCTTCGGTAATGATGTCGGCGGCGGCGAGAGGATGGTCGCCCATGACGCGGACGGAATCGGCAGAGTGTTTGGTCTTGACTCCGACTTCGTGCAACTTGCTGAGCAGCGCGCCAAGATGCGAGGGCTCGCATCCGGTGACATTGAGGTCGCCCGACGTCATGGCGCCGGCGATGATGAACGTTCCCGCTTCGATGCGGTCGGGGATAATGCGGTGTTTGGCGCCTTTCAGCTTGCTGACGCCTTTCACGCGGATGGTGGCAGTGCCGGCGCCTTCGATGCGCGCTCCCATCTTGTTGAGCAAAGCGGCGAGGTCGGCAACTTCAGGCTCGCGGGCGCAATTTTGCAGCAGGGTCTCGCCTTCGGCGAGCGTCGCGGCCATGAGCAGGTCTTCGGTGCCAGTGACGGTGATTTTATCGAAGACGATCTCCGCACCTTTCAGGCGATCGGCCGTAGCTTCAACATAGCCGTGATCTTGCACGATCTTCGCGCCGAGGCTTTCGAGGCCTTTGATATGGAGATCGATGGGACGGCTGCCGATGGCGCAGCCTCCGGGGAGCGAGACGCGGGCGCGTCCGCAGCGGGCGATGAGCGGCCCGAGCACGAGCGTGGAGGCGCGCATGGTCTTGACCAACTCGTAGCTGGCTTCGGGGCTGGCAAGGTTTTTGCAGTGGATGGTGGTGCGGTGCTGGGCGCGTCCGTAGCCGAGTTCGACTTCGGCGCCCATGGCGGCGAGCAGCTTGCGCGTGGTTTCAATGTCGCGTACCTGCGGAATGTTTTCGAGAATGACGGGATCTTCGGTAAGCAGAGCAGCGGCCATGCAGGGCAGCGCGGCATTCTTCGCGCCGCTGATGCGGACAGTGCCAAGCAACGGCGCGCCGCCGCGGATGACGAATTTATCCATTGAGTGACGAGACCTGCGTAACTGCCTATTCTAGCGGCGAATCGCGGCGGGGCAGGTAATCGGGAGGGCACGGCCAAGCAGGTCCACTACCATCAGTGGGGCCATACTTGACTGACGCTCCAATTTAGGCGGAGAATCCGAGAATTCGGCATCCGCCGTATTATGGGCAAGTCTTGCCGAAGATCCGAGCGAATTCCAGGGAGGTGAGCAGTTGTCTCCGGACGTTCAGCAGGGCCAGAATCCCGCGGAAAGGCAGGCTCAGTCGGTGTGGCGCTGGAACTTTGGCATCGGCATGGTTTTTGTGGGCGCGGTGCTTACGTATGCCATCCAGTTTCACGATTGGAAGCTATCCCAGGTGGCGTCGATCCTGGGCGTTGCATTGATCATCGCAGGAATCGTGCTGCTCACCATCAATCTCAGCCGGGATCAGCCGGATGATCGGAGCTTGGAAAGCGCGAAGTGGCTGATCCGCTTGGTGTGGGTGGCGGCGTTCGGCATGGGCGTGATCGTGCTGTACTCCGTACAGTATCAGCACTGGGTGCTGCAACGAGTGGCGTCAACGGCGAGCGTCGGATTGATCGCGGCCGGAGCGGCATGGCTGACTGGGGCGCTGTTGGGTTTTATTTTTGGCCTGCCCCATACGCGGGAAGGTGTGCAGCCGCAAACCTCGGGATCGAGTGAACACGACGCGGCTGGGACGGACGCGGCGAAGACGCAGGACCGGCGCAAGGATGACTACCGGCGCAGTACCAGCCTGGAAGAAGTCTCGGACTGGCTGACCAAGATGATTGTCGGGGTGGGGCTGACCCAACTCAATAAGATTCCCGGCAAGCTTCAGGATTTGGCGGGATATGTGGCCAATGGACTGGCGGCCAACAGTACGGGCGCGCCGCCTCCCGATGCACACGCTCTCGCCGTGAATTCGGCCTTCGCTCTGGGAATTTGCATTTATTTCGCGGTGGATGGTTTCTTGTTTGGTTTTCTATGGGCTTGTCTGGATCTGCTGGAGTTGTTTCGCAGGCTGGACTCGAAAGGTCTGCAGGAGACAAAGGACATCGCCGTCGCAGCGGATCGAAAGGCGGAAACGGGACCTGACGCCACTTACGAGATCATCAAGGCGCGGGACGAGTACGACTCGATTGTCGCGAAGAAAAAGAGGAATGAGGCATACGACGTCAACCAGGCAAAGGAATTTATCAAGAAACTGGGCGAGTCTTCCGCGCTGTTTCCCGGCAATCGTGCGCTGCATATCGTCCTGGCAAATCTGTACTACGAGACAGGAGAATGGGACTCGGCCGTGGCTGTGCTGCGCGGGTTTATCGCGACGCGAGTAAAATCCGGTGAGGCCGACGATGACGATGTAGCCACCGCGTGGTTCAATCTGTCCTGCTTTTATTCGGTTCGCAGCGAAACACCCGGCCTCAAAGGGAAAGCGGGTGAACTCCTGAAGGAAGCCGAGGTTTGCTTAGAAGGATGCTTTGAAACCGCAAAGAAAAGCGGACCGAGCACACTAGAAATTCATTTGCAGCGAGCGAACGGAGACGATGAACTGGAAGCGCTCCGGAAAGCCGGAACCCTAGCAAAGCTTCTGAACCGCTACGGATTTAGTCAGGCCACTTCCTCATAAGAATAGCGTAACTCCTACAAGGGGTTTTCGTCAACTTACTTCTGCTCCCCGGCCCGAAGAGCGCGAAATGAAAATCACCTAACACATTGTTTCCAATGACGTTGTTGTCTGTCATTAGCTCGGAAACGTCTAGAACGTCTTGCGGAAGAGCCAGAATAAACGATCCGGAAAGCACCATCGCTGCAGGCAAAGCCAGCACCCACGCAAGCGCCAGGTTGCATACAGTGGACTACCGGATCCGGAGTGTTTTGGCGGCCATGGTACCGGCGATGCCCGAGGAGAGGACGTGGGTGGTGCTGACAACTTCGCTCAGGATGACGCCTGTCGAAGGGATTATGAGCTTTAGCCGGTAACCGTCCAATTCTCGATGGCCAAATTGCGGACTCGGCCGAACTCGCGGGTATTGTTGGTGATCAGGGTCAGGCCCAGGCTGCGGGTGTGGGCGGCTATCAACAGATCGTTGGCGCCGATCATCGCGCCTCGCGCTTTCAGGTCCGCACGAATTTTGGCATAGTGCGAAGATGCTGTATCGGGAAAATCCAGCACCTCGACGTAGCGCAGAAAAGCGGCGAGCGCCGCTTCATCCTGCCGTCGTTTTGGAGACACTTCCACCCCAAACAAAAGTTCCGACTTGGTGATAACGGAAATGCAGACGTCGCTGACTGGAACCTTGGCGAGCCTCTTCAGAACCGCATCGTGCGAACGCCGCATGATGTAGGAGCAGGTGTCGGTGTCCAGCATGTAGCGCGGCATCAGGGCTCGCGCTCCTGCGCCGGCAGATCCTCGATACCCTCCATGAAAGATGCCGAAGCGACCGGGCCCTCGGCGAGATAGGAAGACCAATCTGACGGACGGGGTGATAAGACTACATCGCTGCCTTCTTTGCGGATGAATACTTCTTGCGTGTTGAACTGAAAGTCCTTGGGCAAGCGTACCGCCTGGCTGCGATTATTCATGAAGATTTTCGCTTTGCGTTGCATGTTTGACCCGTTATGAGAGGAATATTCCTTTGGCATATACAATAGTATATGCCAGAGCGAGAGCGCCGGTCCAGCATATTCCTCGGTGAGCGGAGGTGAGCCTGACCCGCGCAAAGAACGCGCGAGAAATCGGGCACGCTGGCATATGTCCCATTGGGTGGGGGATGGAGTGAAACACGTTTCTTGCTGGATTAACCCCGTGCTAGCCTGACCTCAACGAATTTCCCTTCTGAGGTGTTGCCGTGCGACGCATCCAATTTCTGATTACGCGGCTTGTCGTTTGCTTGTCTTTATTTCTGTCTCTTTCGGCGGTTCTTCCGGCACAAAGCCAGTCCTGTAGCGGCATGAGTCTTGGCCCAGACGCGAGTCTCAACGGATTTATTCCCTTTCCGGCGGACAATGCCTGGAACCAGGACATCTCCAGCGCACCCGTCGACCCCAACTCTAGCGCAATCATTAATTTCATTGGCGATTCCACGCCGCTGCATCCGGACTTTGGCTCGGGGCTGTATGCGGGCCAAAGTATCGGCATTCCTTACATCGTGGTCAGCGGCTCGCCCTTCGTTCCCATCGACTACACCGCTTACGGTTCTGAGAGCGACCCCGGTCCCATGCCGGTTCCGAAGAACGCTCCCATCGAAGGCGATCCGAATCCTGGCGACGGCGACCGCCATGTGCTGGTCCTCGACCGCGACAATTGCTGGCTGTATGAGTTGTACAGTTCGTATCCGCAGAAGAATGGAAGTTGGGACGCGGGCTCTGGCGCGGTGTGGGACCTGCTGAACGACGAGCAGCGCCCCTATACCTGGACTTCAGCCGATGCGGCGGGACTCTCGGTGTTTGCGGGCCTGGCCCGCTACGATGAAGTCGCCAGCGGCCAGATCCAGCACGCGCTGCGCTTCACGCTGCAAAGCAGTGAAACGGCATTCACGCCGCCAGCTTCGCATTGGGCAGGAAACTCCACCAACCCTTATGCCGCGCCCATGGGAATGCGCATGAGGCTGCAAGCTTCGTATGACATTTCTTCATTCCCGAAGCAGGCGCAGGTGGTTCTTGCGGCGCTGAAGAAATACGGCATGATCATGGCCGATAACGGCAGCTCGATGTACATCACCGGCGATCCCGACAACCGTTGGAATAACAACGATCTCGGAACTCTGAAACAGGTTCCGGCCTCGGCCTTCGAAGTGGTGCTGATCAGTCCGCTCTACACGCCGAACAACGTACCCACAGGCCCGTCGCCGGTGATCACAAGTTTCACGGCGAATCCCGCGACCGTTTCCTCAGGACAGCCCGTGACTTTGACTTGGACCGTTACCGGAGCCTCCTACTTTGTAGTGTCCCCGCAAGTCGGAGCCGTCCGAGGGAGTTCGGTGATTGTCACTCCCGCTGCAACCACGACTTACACTCTGTATGGAACCAACGCCTATGGGAGATCTACGGCGAAAGTCAAAGTCACTGTGCAGTGAGCATCTGTGCTGCTAGGAGAGCAGCTGGGCAGACTGGAAAAACGGGGCGCCCCATTTCGTTCTTTGCGAGAAGTGGCAAGGAGCGGGAGTGCGCCATGATGACTCCCAGAATTCACAGTCAGATGTGACATCTAACCTTGTCCACCGCAGCGAATTAGTTCATCATCCCAAGGCGGAGGCGGTAGATCAGCCGCGACAACATCGGGCCTAAGTTCTTTGTTGTCAGGATTTTGCCCGTATGTTGTTGGAAGCAAAGGTCAAACACGCCTAGCGCGCATTCGCAACCGCGCAAACCCGCATGTTTACTGATTAATCGTGAAATGATGGGGAGGGGGGATACACCGTTTTCCCGAATCGGAATGGCGCAATGCGTCGAAGATTCGGTCAGCGCGGCGGAACGCGAGCAGAATATTCGCGGCAGAAATCCACAGGCTCGCGTAGTCCGGCTAAGCGGGTTTCGCGATTGCGATGGCTTTGCGGACATGGCCAGCAGACTTCCTCAGCGCAGCCGCAGCCTGGCTTCGACTGACTCCAGCGGCGAGCATCACCAGCGCTATCGGCGTGCGATTGCCGCTGGCTTCGAGAGTGCGGCGCGCGGTTTCGTGATCGGCTCCGGTGGCGCGCTCAAGGATCGCGATGGCGCGCTGCGTGAGCTTTTCGTTTTTCGGCACGACATTGACCATCAAATTTCCATAGACGTATCCCAGACGAGCCATCGCTCCGGTCGAGATTATATTCAAAACCATTTTGTGCGCAGTGCCGGCCTTCATGCGCGAAGATCCAGCAAGCACTTCTGCGCCGACTTCGGTGACGATGGCGAAATCTGCGGCGCGCTCCAGCGGCGAGTTGCGATTACAGGTGAGCGCGATGGTTTTCGCGCCGCGATGCCGCGCGAATTCGAGAGCGGCAACGGTGAACGGAGTGCCTCCGCTGGAGGCAATGCCAAGTACAACGTCGTGCTTGCCAGGTTTTCGCTTCGCTATTTCCTTGCGGGCGAGTTGCGTGTCATCTTCGCTGGCTTCGGAAGCGCTGGCCAGGGCTTTCTCGCCTCCGGCCATGACGAACTGCACGGTGCGCGCGTCGACATTAAAAGTTGGTGAGCACTCGGAGGCGTCGAGAGCGGCAATGCGTCCGCTGGTTCCGGCGCCGACGTAAATGAGACGTCCGCCTTTGCGCAGGCCCGCGGCAACAAGGTCGATGGCTCGCGCGATTTGCGGCAGCGCGCGGCGAACGGCGAGGGCAACCGTCGAATCTTCACCGTTGATAAGGCGTGCAATTTCAACGGACGATTTCTGGTCGAGATCGTATGTGGCAGCGTTAGTCCGCTCGGTACGCAAGCGCCGGAAATCGGATTTGGTCTTGCCGGTTGGTTTCAACGGTGAGCCTTTCGACGGTCGGTTGAGAGTAAAGCGAGAGCCCCGCTCATTCTAACCACCTGGCCCGCTGCGTGCTTTTGTGAATCGCGCTATCTCTGCAGTGCTTCAATGACTGCGTCGTGAAATCCTGGCCGGATTTGTTTGATGGCTTGGTTCGAGCAATCGGGCCAGGTGCGGTTGGTTAGNNATAAAGAGGTTCCGGTATAGCCAAGGTGGCCGAACGAAGTCGGGCCGAAATATTTTCCCGATTGTGAGGGAGAAGACGGCGTGTCCCAGCCGAGAGCCCGCGATGTACCTGCAGGCATTGATTCGCGGCGGGTGAAGAAGGCGATGGTTTCGGGGCGCAGGATGGGGCGTCCGCCGTTAAGCATGGCGTGGGCGAATTTTGCGACATCTTCAGCGGTGGAGAACAGACCCGCATGCCCGGCGACGCCGCCCA
>PMHV01000059.1 GCA_003156805.1 Acidobacteriaceae bacterium
CGCGGAATCCCGCGCTTGCCTTCGAGCGATTCCATCAGCGCCGATTCTTCGCCCACCTCGTAGGCCCCCGCGCCGCCGTGCCAGTAAACGTCAAAATCGCGTCCGCTGCCGAAAATGTTCTTGCCCAGGAAGCCTTTCGCGTTGGCGTCGCGAATCGCCTTCTGCATAATGATCGAGAGATAGCGGTATTCGCCGCGAATGTAGATATATCCGCTCGCCGCGCCCACGGCCAGGCCGCCAATCGTAACGCCTTCGATCACCGCATGTGGATCGTGTTCGAAAATCAAACGGTCTTTGCAAGTTCCCGGTTCGCTCTCGTCGCCGTTGCACAGCACGTACTTCGGCTTGACCGATTGCTTGGGCACGAACGACCACTTCATCCCCGTCGAAAACCCGGCGCCGCCACGCCCGCGCAGCCCTGAGTTCTTCACTTCGTTAATGATGGCGTCCGCTTCCATTCCGAGCGCCTTCTGCACCGCCTTGTAGCCGTCCAGTTCGAGATAGCGGTCAATGTTGACCGCGCCCTTGCCAAAGCGCCGGGAGACGACCTTTACCTCATCGGGATGTGAAACCAGTGAAGCCATCGGGTGATTTTGCGATTGAGTCATTGTGCGATTGAAAAGCCGTCCGCTTCCACGACCGCTAATTCCGTTGGCTTTTCAATCGCCCAATCACCCGATCACACAATCGCTAAATTTTCTTATACTCGGCCAAAATCGCATCCATCTTTTCAGTCGTCAGGTTCTCATGAAAATCGTAATTCACCTGCGCCGCCGGAGCCCAACTGCAAGCCCCGATGCACTCTACTTCTTCCAGGGTAAACAATCCGTCGGATGTCGTCTCTTTGTTGCCAATGCCAAGCTTCCTCGCGCAGTGATGAAGAATCTCCTCGCCGCCGCGCACCATGCAACTGATGTTGGTGCAGACTTGCACGTTAAATCTGCCGCGCGGCTTGGTGGTCAGCATCGAGTAGTAGCTGATCACGTTGCGCACTTCGAGTTCAGTCAGATCGAGGCGCGTGGCCAGTTCCTGAATGACTTCGTCGCTGAGAAATCCAACTTCGTCCTGCGCGTACAGCAGCGTCGGAACCAGCGCCGACCGCTTCGTCGGATAGTGCGGCACCATCTCCGCGAACCGCGCCTCGAATTCTTCAGAAAACTTCATAACGAAATTGGGCAATCGAGTGATCGGGTAATTGTGCAATTGAAGTTCATGCCGCATTCCTTGCGGTACGCTGAGACGCCGCGAAGATTGCCGTCAGTTCGTGCGCTTCTTTAGCAATGATTCCGCCTTCTTCAATGGCACAATCCCTGATTCTGTCATCAACTCCAGCCACAGAATCGCTTCGTCCGCTTCCTCGACCACTACCCCCATCTTAGCTATAAACTCTGCCTTCGATCTCGCTCGGCACACCGCCCGATAGTTTGCAGCCACCGACGTACTGCAGCGAAGTAGCTGCTTTCCCAAAACCTGCGTGTCCGTCTTATAGGGAAGCGATCTATAAAGGCGGATTACCCGCAACGCAAATGCCTTCGTTCGATCACGTAATTGTTCGGGTTGACTGCTCACAGCCACGGCTTTCAATTGCCCAATCACCCAATCGCCAAATTACTCAATTATTCACCGGTCGATCTCTCCCAGCACAATGTCGATTGATCCAATCGCCGCCACCACGTCCGCTAGCAGCCGTCCCTCACACATGGCGGGCAGCGTCTGCAGATTGGCCAGGCAGGCCGCGCGCATGTGTACTCGGTACGGTTTGGCGGTGCCGTCACTCACGATGTAATAGCCCATCTCGCCGCGCGGCGACTCAACCGCCTGGTACACCTCGCCCGCCGGCACCGCAAAACCTTCGGTGATTATCTTAAAGTGATAGATGAGCGCCTCCATCTGCGTCTTCATCTTCTCGCGGTCGGGCAGCACCACATGCGGAGCGTCAGCCTTGATCGGACCCTCCGGCATTCCGTCCAGCGCCTGCCTCACGATCCCGATCGACTCGCGCAACTCCCGCACCCGGCACATGTAGCGCGCGAAAACGTCGCCTTCCTGCGCGACCGGCACTTTGAACTGGAACTTTTCGTAACTCGTATACGGCATGTCGCGGCGCAGGTCGATGTCCACTCCGCTCCCGCGCAGCGTCGGTCCGGTCGCCCCTAGCGCGATGGCATCTTCCGCGGTGAGCCGGGCCACGCCCTTGGTACGCATCATCCAGATCGGATTCCCCGTAAGCAGGTTTTCGTATTCGTCCACTTTTTCCGGAAAATTTCCGGCAAACTCGCGCACCCGGTCGAAGAACCCGATCGGCGGTTCCAGCGCAATTCCTCCCACGCGAAAATAAGAGGTCATCATGCGCTGTCCGCTGACCATCTCAAACATTTTCAAAACTTCTTCGCGCTCGCGGAAACAATACAGGAAAACCGTCAGGGCGCCGATATCCATGGCGTGCGTACCCAGCCATACCAGGTGCGAATTGATGCGCGTCAACTCGTTCATCAGCACCCGCAACCACTGCGCCTTCGGCGGAATCTCCAGCCCCAAAAGTTTCTCCACCGCCAGCACATAGCACAGATTGTTGGTCATGGGGCAGAGGTAGTCGATGCGGTCGGTGAGCGGCACCACCTGTTGATAGAACTTGGCCTCGCAGGTCTTTTCGATTCCAGTGTGCAGGTAGCCGATGTCGGGCATGATCCGCACTACGGTTTCGCCATCGATCTCGAGCAGCACGCGCAAAACGCCATGCGTCGAGGGATGCTGCGGCCCCATGTTCAGGATCATGGTGCGATCCTGGCCGGGTTCGAGAACGGGCGTCGGCGAGAAGTGAGCCATAGCTCCTAGCGATAGCCCTCCACCGGATAATCTTTGCGCAGCGGATGACCTTCCCAATCCTCGGGCATCAGAAGGCGACGCAGATAAGGATGCCCGGTAAAGCGAATGCCAAACAAATCAAAAACTTCCCGTTCAAAATAGTTGGCGCCCGGCCACAACGAAGTCAGCGACTCCACCGCCGGACTGGCGCTGTCGAGGCGCACCTTCAGCCGAACTCGCTCTTTTTTCGGAATCGACAACAGGTGATAAACCACTTCAAATCTCGGCTCCGCTGGATACCAATCGACGCAGGTGACGTCGGAAAGAAAATTGAAAGCGCACTCCGCATTGTCCCGCAACAGGGCGCAAGCCTCGTGGACATTTGCCCGGTCGACGTAAATTGTCATCTCGTCGCGGTCGAACTTCGCGCCTTGCACCGCCGCCGGATTCCACGCCAGCAGCGTTGCCACCGCGGGATGCGTTTTCAGTTGCTCGAGATCGGTGATCGCTGAAACCAGCGCCATTACCGTTCTCCCCGCTGCACGGAAGCGCCCCAGTCCAGAACGCCCTTTTTCCAGACGTAGAAGAAGCCGACCAGCACAATGCCGAGATACACCATCATCTCCCACAATCCGAAGTGCTTGAGGTCGCGCAGAATCACCGCCCAGGGATAGAGAAATACCGCCTCTACGTCGAACAGAATGAACAGCATCGCCACCAGGTAAAACTTCACCGAGAAGCGCCCCCGAGCGTCCCCCACCGGGGTCATCCCGCACTCATACGGAGACATTTTGGCCCGGGTCGGCTTCCTTTGCCCAATCAGCCACGAAAGCGAAATAATCGCCGTCGCGATTCCGCCAGCCAGCAGGATGTGGATCAAAAACGGCAGGTAGCGAGCGAAATAATTGTCGGGCATAGTGCAGGCTATATATAATTCGCGACGAGCGTTGACTAAACATTTAGATTAGGGGCTGCCCGTTCAGAGTGTCAAGCGAACGGGGAACAATTGGGCAATTGTGCGGTCGGGTAATCGGGCAATTGAAATTCACCCCCTGATATCCCGCAAACGTTGTAAGCTCAGAGGGCTTCGGGTTTCAATCGCAAAATCGCCCGATCAACCAATCACAAAATTCTTTATGATTTTTGGCTTCAACACCGACGTTAAGCACGGCGACACCATTTATCACGTGCAGAGTGAGGCCCGCGAGAGCGAGCAACTGCTGCAAACCCAAGTCTTCGTGCGCGGGCGCTGCGTGGGCAAGAAGGCAACCTCTTATGCGCACTCGGCCGCGCAGGCCGGATTCGCCGATCAGCAAAAAGAGCAACTGCTGCGCGACCAGCATCGCCAGGTGCTCGAAGCCATTCGCGAAGGCAAGCTAGAGAGTGTTTTGGACCGTGAACCAACCGAAGCCTTAGCCGCCATCCAGGAACTCGATGTGCAATGGCTCAACGCAGCTTCCGTCCATGCCGAGCGCGGCCTCACCATGCAACTGCGCGTCACCGAAGGTGGAGCGGTGGTGCCCGGCGCTCGTCTCACCTTCCGTTTTGCCCGTCCCGATGCTGCGCCTTTCTACACCCAGGCCGTCACCGACTCCGCCGGCAGCGCCCAGATCCAGATCGCGGTCGAAGAATCCGCCCTGCCCGATTCTTCCGTGATGGTTCAAGCCAACCACGACGGCCGCACTGCCACGCGCAAATTCCTCCTGCGCAAAGCGGAGTAGTGGCCCAATGAGTCTCTCCGCTCAACCAATTCAGTGCGGCAATCTCCAAAGAGAAGTGCTCCGGACTCCTGTGCAATGAACCTCCGCCTCAACGGGGAAGAGCGCAGCTTCACCGATCCACCAACGCCGTATACCTTGGCGATACTGATCGAGACCCTGGGCATGAAGCCGGACCGCGTCGCCGTGGAACTCAACCGCGACATCGTGCCCCGCGAGCGCTGGCCCGAAACTCACCTCCATGACGGCGACCGTCTGGAAATCGTCCAGTTCGTGGGCGGCGGTTGTCTGCCGTAATCTCTCCAGGTGTCCTTCTAGTTAACCCGCCTCAGTAGATTCTTCTGTTGACTCCTGGCAATTCGTGCCTAGAATGTTTGAAACATTTTGCTCGAGAATTGTTTCAGACCCTGTTTCGAACTAGGAACCGATGCCTGAGCGTTTTTCATCGCAGGAAGTGATCGCTCTTACGGGAATTACGCCGCGCCAGTTGCAATGGTGGGACGAGCGCGGTGTAGTCAAGCCGGAGCGCGAGGGGCACCGCCGCATGTATTCGATGAATCACCTCAGCGAAGTCGCGGTCATTTGCGAGCTTCGCCGCAAGGGCTTCTCCCTGCAAGGCGTGCGGAAGGTAATGCGCTTCCTCAACCGTGAACTGGGCAAAGGTTTGGGTGAAGTTGTGGCCCGCAGTTCCGATGTCCATCTTCTGACCGACGGCGAGCGTCTTTACCTTGAAACTTCAGCCCGGCAGATTGTCGACATTCTTAAGAATTCGCGGCAGCCCATCCTGGGCGTCTGCCTCAGTGACGCGGTACGCCAAGTGCGTGCCGAGGTCGTCGCCAGAAAGCTGAATACTTCGGTAACGTCGCCGATTAGCCATCGGCGTGCTAAAAAAGTTTCGTAGGCAGGAAAGTTTGGTTCACAGGAGGAGCACATGGTCGCAGAACTGGACGTCCTGAACGAATGGATTCCCGAGCAGATGTTGCCCGGCACGGTTTTTGTTTTGGAAAATGCCGGCGAAATCGGGGAAAAAGAAGATCCGTATTGGGCAGTGCTGGCCTGCCCTTCCTGCGGCATGCTGGGCCTGATCACGCGCAAGCAGATCGGCGGCTTGCTGCCCGTAATCTGCGGCTCCGAGCACTGCCCGGCTCAATTTTTTATTCGCGACAGTGAAGTCGTGGTGCGCAAACCCTTCTAGCTCCGTCTAGTATTCTCTTGCTGCTCCAAGGCCGTGCTCTTGCGCCCTCAGTTCCGTCCCAGCGTTAATTCTTTCCAATCTTCGCTTCGTTCAACTCCACGGGAACCTGCTCCACAATTTCAATGCCGAAGCCTTCCAGCGCGGCCACTCGTTTGGGACGATTGGTAAGCAGGCGAATTCGCCGCAGACCGAGGTCGGAAAGAATCTGCGCGCCGATACCGATTTCGCGCTGCGTCTCGCGTTCGTTGTCGAGCAGCGACGGCAGTTTCCGGCCGCGATGGAAAGTCAGCGCGCCGCGTTCGCCAATTTTTTCCACCGAAAATCCCTTGGAAGTCTGGTGCAAATAGATCAGCGCTCCGCGCCCTTCCTGCGCAATCCGGCGCAGAGAGCCATCGAGCGTGGCGTGGCACTCGCATCCCGTCGAGCCAAACACGTCGCCCATCAGGCAGTGGGCGTGCATCCGCACCAGAACGGGCTGGTCGCTACTTTCGACGTCGCTGCTTTCGACGTCGCCGCGCGGCATTTCGCCTTTGAGCAGCGCCACATGTGACTCTCCGCCTTCGATTTCGCTTTCATAGGCGATGAGCCGGAATTCGCCGTAGCGCGTGCCCACCAATGCTTCGCCCACGCGATGCACGTAGCGCTCATGCGCCATGCGGTAGCGGATCAGCTCGGCCACGGTGAGCATTTTCATTTCGTGCCGGCGGCAGAATTCGATGAGGTCGGGGACGCGGGCCATGCTGCCGTCATCTCTCATGATTTCGCAGATGATGCCGGCGGGAATCATTCCGGCCAGGCGGGCCAGGTCGACGGCGGCTTCGGTTTGTCCCGCGCGCACCAGCACGCCGCCTTTGCGGGCGCGAAGAGGGAAGACATGTCCGGGGCGAGCCAGATCGCTGGCGGTCGAGGCGGGATCGAGCGCCACTTGAATGGTGCGGGCGCGGTCATGGGCGGAAATGCCGGTGGTGACGCCGACGCGCGCGTCGATGGCCTCGCAGAACGCGGTTCCATATTGCGAGGTATTTTCCGCGGTCATGGGACCGATGCGCAGGTGCGCGAGCCGTTCCTCGGTCATAGCGAGACAGACCAAGCCGCGTCCAAACTTGGCCATAAAGTTGATGGCTTCGGGCGTGACCTTCTCGGCCGCGAGCGTGAGGTCGCCTTCATTCTCGCGATCTTCATCGTCGACCACGACGATCATGCGGCCGGCGCGAATTTCCTCAAGCGCAGCGGGAATGTCGGTGAATGGAGAGTCGGAAGTCATTCACGGAAATTGTAGCAAAAGCTCTATTCACCACGGAGACACCGAGTCACGGAGAAAACCTTTAATTTGATATTGTTCTGCCCTGTGGAATTCGTCCTCCAAAATTCGTCTAGCTTCAGCGAAGACAGCCGTTCTCGGTTCGCCGGGGCGATTCCGATTTGGGAAAATGGGGTATACCCCCCTCCCCCCGGTCTATTGGAATCATCGAGTTAGAGGGGTTTTCATGCAAAAATCCTAGGGCCACAACAAGTTACGGGCAAAATCTTGTGTCTAAAGGACTTAGGCCCGGTTTGGGACCGGCAGCGTCTACCGCCTCCGCCTTGACCAGGATGGACTGAATTGGAGTTAGAGGCAAGGTTGGATGTCACAGTAGTTTCCGCCGGATCGGGACGCGCACCCTTTTTATTGACAATCGCCTGAGAGGGCACGTAAGATTGTGCTGCACATAATTGCGTGCTCACTATGAAAACCAACATTACGCTCAAGCTGGACGCCGATTTGTTGCGTGAGGTGCGGGTGCTGGCCGCCGAAGAGGACACGTCGATCAGCGCCATGGTTGCGGCACGTCTGGAACAAATTGTGCGCGAGCGCAAGGCTTACCATCGTGCGCGCAAGCGCGCACTGGCACGGCTACGCGAAGGAATGGATCTGCGCTGGACGCCTCCTCACACGCGCGACGAGATCCATGAGCGGTGACGTGAATAAGGCGAATTCGTCTTCGGGTGCTGAGGAGAATGTTTAGCACTTGCGTGTCGTCCCTGAAGGGACTTCTGTCGCGCTCTTGCCCTCCCAGCACCGCTGGGCTAATGGATGCCGTCGCTTCGCGACTGTCGGCGACAGACAACCTGTGAGGCCGCTTTGCGACTCTCGATGACGACAACCTGTGAAACTTGATGGCCGACAAATACTTCGTTGACACCAACATTCTGATCTACGCTCATGACCGCTCCACGGGAATCAAGCACGAGCGCGCCCGCGAGCTCATTGAGCGGCTATGGACGAGCGGGCAGGGCGTTTTGAGTACGCAGGTTTTGCAGGAGCTTTGCATCAACCTGCGCCGCAAAGTTGCCCGCCCGCTTCCCGTGGACGAAATCCGGCAGATAATCCACGACTACATGAGCTGGCAGATCGTGGTGAACACTGCGGAAGCCGTGATCCAGGCCCTCGAAATCGAGATGCGATACAAGACTTCTTTTTGGGACGCGCTCATCCTGCAAGCGGCAGAACAATCAGGCGCCGCGATTCTCTACTCCGAGGACTTGGCGGCGAAGCAGAGTTACGGGACGGTGCGGGTGGTTAATCCGCTGGTGGCGTAGCGGTTTGGCGTATTTCTTCCCCTCGCGAAGGCCGTAAGGGGTAGGGCGTGTCCACTTTTCCGTCAAGTGTGTGGTTCGTTGCGTGGAACGGGCCTGGGGATTTGAGACATCAAGCCGGGTGCGTTGTTGCGATGGTGGGGTGGTCGCGCCATGAGGCCAAGCACGTTGTTCGTTGAAATACTTTCGATCAATTTCGCGTAGCGTGGATTCACGGCGTAGCCCATTTTGTCAATGAGTACACGCAGGGCCTTGGCTCGATCACTGGCCGTCTTATAGGCGTCTTCGCTCATGAGGACCGTTAGGATTTCTTCCAGGTGTTCGACATCGTCGGCTTCGCGCAGTTTGTCTGCGATGCGCCAAGCGAGGTCGTACGCCTCAGCCGCAATCTGGGGCGGAGCGGGCTCACCATGCATTTCCTTGGATGCAACCCAGAAGTAGCGGCTGTTCAGATCGAGCAAGAGCATGTAGACTTGGAAGGCTGCTTGTTCTCGACGTCTACGCCGATCGTTGCGATTCTGTAGGAGGGACGATATCCATGTGGCGATTGCCGACACGCCGACGCCGCTTGCAAATCCTATCGTTGGTGCGAGCCAGCCAGCCGACACGGGCGAGAGTCCTTAGCTTGCGATGCGATTCTAGCGAAGCACTGGGCGGTTGCATGTTTACTCAGAGGGAAACTTTCCTAAAGGCGGGTTCCTCGCCGGGCTTGGCGCCCGGCTCGGAATGACAATGAGCAGGTTTGACGGAGCCTCGATCTCCTTTAGGCCGGGTTCTGGCCCTCGATCCGGGTGAGCCGTTCGTGATGGGTGGCGGTTTCCAGCAGCTTGGAGGCGGCAGACATGAGAGTTGCAACATAGCGGTCGTGCGCCATCACGCTTTCGCGCAGATCCTGGGTACTAGCGTGGAGAAGTTCTAAGCTCTGCGCCAAGGCTTCGTGCCGCTCGGTCAGGCGATCTAGGCGCTCGTCGATGGTCATGGCCCGTTCCCCTTCCGGCTACCGATTCTAGCAAAACAGCCCCGATAGTCGATCGAGGCTAATTCAAAAAGTAGGTCTCGGACGCTCCGTCTCAACGTTAATGATAGCTCACGGCAGAGTGTTGTCAAGCAGTCGCGCCTCAGAGGACTTGCAGGGCGGTGGCGTTTTTTCTGTGATGCTTGGAGATCGTCTAGTGCGAGGCACCGGGGGCGGCGCGGTAGACGGTGGTGTGGGCGGGGACGACGGCTCCGACCACGGCCCCGACTGGGGCGCCGATCACAATGCCTACAAGGGCGCCGATTCCGCGCGAGGAGCCTCCGAAGAAACCGTGGCTGGACCCGGAGAGGGCGCCAATGCCAGCCCCGATGGCTCCGCCGACCACAAGGCCGATGACGGCATGCTCGCCGTGTTTGGGGCCGGAAGAGGTCGAAACGCGGGCGACGTCCTC
This sequence comes from Acidobacteriaceae bacterium, assembly GCA_003156805.1. Taxonomy (GTDB): domain Bacteria; phylum Acidobacteriota; class Terriglobia; order Terriglobales; family Acidobacteriaceae; genus Sulfotelmatobacter. Next base: position 9,723 of record PMHV01000059.1, read on the forward strand.
GCGTTTTAGCGAGAGGTCGGAGCCGTGTTCTTTCAGGGTGAGCAATTCATCGGTGACGATGACAAATTCTCCAGCGTGGCGCTTCATGCTGGACTCGATCACTTCGATGCCCTGGCCGGCCTTCAGGCCATTCAGGTCGGACCACGAGCCTTTCTGCGTCTGAGCGCCGAGTGCGGCGGGGAGCGTGAGGAAAAACACAAGAATTAAGCAGGGCGAAGGCGTGATCCATCCCCAGCGCGCTTTTCGGTCCTGCGCCTTTCGATCTTGAGGCCCGGTCGGTGGGTGCGAGACGTTGCGCAGCGAAATTTCCGGTTTGGCCAACATATTCGGATAGTGCTTTTCCATGCGAGAACGTTTCAGCTTAAGGGATCACGGCACATCTCCGGAGTAGGGGTGAAGAGAATAGGTCAGTGAGCTGCGAGTTCGTCCTCGGCCCCACGAAACAGGGCTCGCATCGCTCTGATCACCCATCGCGCCAGCAAGACGATCAGCGCGACGAAGCAAACCACGAACGAGGCTGCTACGTAGGGATGGCGCGTGGCCAGCCAGGTCAGGGTTATGGCCAGGACGTCTTCGGCGAGGCTGAGGGTGATGTTTGAAAGCGGCTCGGGAGACGGGGTGACGGCGGCGCGGACGGCGGTTTTGCCTCCGTGGGCGGCGAGAGCGATGGCGGCTCCGAGCAGGGCGGCGAGCAGTTGCCGCTGGGGCGAGAGTTGCTGGGTGGCTCCGTAGGCCAGCAAGGCCGCGACCGGCACACGGATGAATGTGTGTAAGGCGTTCCAAATCAAGTCGAAAGCGGGAATCTTGTCGGCGAAGAATTCGATGGCGAACAACGCACTGCTGGCGCCGATTACCGGCCAGCTTTCAAGCAAAACCAACGCCGGGGGAAGCGGCACATGCGCGAAGCGAGCCAGCAAACCTAGAGCGGCGACGGTCGCGTAGACGTTTATACCGGCGGCGAAGGCCACGCCTGCCAGCAGGGCAAACAGTTCATGCGGCGGGATTTGCAGCCAGTTGAGCATGGAGAGTCAGGGGGCCAGTTGGCGGTTGCCAGTGTTCCAGAAGGCGGCACTTTGGCACATGTCGCGCTGGATTTCCATGAAAAACAGAAAGGGTCGCTCTTTCGAGCGACCCTGAAAACCTTCTGGAACTTACATCTTAATCTCTCGCGCGCCTATCTCTTTCATTCACTTACAGCGTGGACTCGATCTCGAATCCCCAGGCTTCCAGAAGAGGCTCCGGGATGTACTTCGAATTCTTGTTGCGGCGGGCCCACTCCCGCAGGCGAGTGGAGCGCAAATACTGGTCGGGGGAGAGCTTATACTCGCGCACGACCTGCTCGAATTCGGTGATAGTGGGGGTGATCGGCCCGATCGGCTCGGGCTTGCCCCAGTTAGGATTTCCGCGTCGCTTGGCCATGAAAAATGCCTTTCGTACTAAGGGGATGAACGCCTAACCACTGCCCTACCTATAAGATTCCCGCGATTCTCACGGGGATTCATTACCATGTAAATCCAGCCCAAGACAAACAGACTTTGCCTTATGCCTACACCCATCCAAGAAACTAATCGGAGACTGAGGATAATACGGCGATATAACTCCAAAGTCAATCGAAATCTGCGCGGTTCTTCTTTAGCGCAATGAGGCTAAGTCGTTCTGCCTTCGATGTTTACACATGTTTACACTTCCGGTTTCGGGAACGTCGCCGGTTCCGGTTCCTTTGTGGGTGAGAAGCTAAAAACCGAGCCGATTCTGCGGATTTTCGACGGGTTGCGATTGCGGCTACCGCCGTTTTTGTCTGCGGGGCAAAGGAGCGGATGCCAAGCGGCGAATCCGGCCAGCGTTCGCCTGCTACGGACAGGCTGGCCCAGATCCGGCCGGCCCAGATCGGTTCAAACCAGATCGGTTCAAACCAGGTCAGTTCAAACCAGGTCAGTTCAAACCAGCGCAGTCCAAACCAAAGTTCGGTCCAAATAAACGAAGTTACGCCCGTAACCCGCCAGGCGAGACCTTGATTGACCCCGCATGAGGGCAGCCTTAGAGTGCGAAGAGGGGTGGAGTGCCGGTTCCCGAGATTTGTTCTGAGGCGGGTTCTGAGGTGGTGTCCGGCGACTTGCCATCCACCTTAAAGTTGCTGGGATCGAAGTTGCTGGGATCAAGGTCTTACCATGATTCTTAAAGCGCTGGTGCTGTGTGCCGACGACAAGATTCTGCGCGTGTTGCGACGCGCGCTCGGCGACTTGGAAATTCAATTTGAGAACTGCGCCAATGCGGAAGCCGCGCTCCGCCAACTGACCCGCGACCGGTTTGAGGCAATTATTGTGGACTGCGCCGGTCCAGGCTCGGCCGAAGTGCTGCGCAGCGCCCGGCTGGCCCCCTGCAACAAACGGGCGGTGGCGGTGGCCATTCTCGATCCCGAGGCGGGGATGCGCTCCGCCTTCGATGTCGGGGCTCACTTTGTGCTCTATAAGCCGATCTCCAGCGAACGAGCCCGGTCAAGTTTTCGCGCGGCCCGAGCTTTGATGAAAAGGGAGCGGCGGCGCAATTCGCGACTTTCTGTGCAGATTCCCGTGAGCATCGTAGACCCTGAATCGGGTACCGTGGTGAAAGTCAGCACCACGGATGTGGGGGAAGGCGGCATGGCCGTGAAGATGGCCCGGCGAGCCAAGCCCGGTGGCCGCTGCCAACTTTCGTTTACCTTGCCAGGATCGAGCGACGGCCTGGAGATATCCGCCGAGTTTGCCTGGGAGGGAAGCGGGTCGCAAGCGGGACTGCGCTTCGTCGATCTGGCGCCGAATGTGGCGCACCAATTGCGCGAGTGGCTGACGCGCAACGCTGCCGACGGCGAACAGGACGATCCGCCGGTACGCTGCCAACTTACGGATCTGAGTTTGGCCGGCTGCTATCTCGAAGTGGTTTCGCCGTTCCCGCGCTTTACCCGGGTAACGCTCTCCATGCGCGCAGGAGACGCCGAGCTGCGCGTCGAAGGTGTGGTGCGAGTAATGCATCCCGAGAAAGGAATGGGACTAGAGTTTACGCAAAGCACCGCAGAACATCGCGCATTGCTGGAACAGTTTTTAAGCGTGCTGACCGAGAACCGAAATTTGCTGCCGGAGCTGCTAGTGGAACCGGAGGGTCTGGAAACCGAAGCGCAAAGCAGCGCCGCGGGCGGCGAGTCGACGGGCCCGAAAGATCCTTTACTCGATCTGTTTCGCATCGGCGCAGCACTTCCTGCAGATTCCTTCCTGGAGAAGCTGCGCCAGCAGCGCGGAATAACCGCACGAGTCGGCGCTTCGGCCTGAGTAACTGGCAAGTCCTCCCAACACCTGACTCACTGATGATGCCCCAATTGGCAAAATGGCCTCCACGAGTTCCTTATCCTACCTAAAGATTTGCCGAAAAGCCTGACGCGGTCCGAGCTTGAAAGGCTAATGATTTGAGCCTGACGTTGCGCGCCGCCCGGGGCGGACCGATTGTCGTCACCCGCCTGCGGGAAGGCTCGCCAGCAAGCCTTTCAGGGTCGTCCAATAGAGAAAAGAAAGCCTGGCTTTAACTCTTGCTGATCACTGAGGCAGTGGAGTGCCTTCCGCCGGTCCGCCCTTTACCAATTCGGTCTTGATGGCGGATTTCTGATTGGCCACCAGGTCGATGTCGGTTTCAAAGGTCTGGTATCCGGGGAGGCTGATCGTCACTTTACGTTTCCCCGGAGTGACCAGCAATGCCCGGCCCATTCCGCCGAATTCGGCCACGTGTCCCACAAAAACGCCGTCCACAAAAACGGCGGCACGATTCGGGTTCACGTCCAGCTTGATTTCGGAGGTAACGTGCGGCAGTTGAACTCTGAGATCTTTTTCCATCTTCACCGCGATGGTCTGTTTATCTCCCGCGCGCACCGAAACCTTTTGCACGAAATCCAGATAGCCGCCCTGGCGCACGGTGATCTCGTGCTCGCCGGGCAGGAGCAAAAGTTTCTTCGATCCTTTTAGTTCGTGGAGATAACCCACATATTGGCCGTCGACCCAAACCCCTGAAGTCTTCTCGGCCTTGGACGCGCCGGACAGCTCGATCTCTCCCAGCACATCATTTCCCGCGAATGCGGGCCCCACCAAAAGAAACGACGCAGTCAGGAGAATCAGTAAAGCAGCGCGCGGACTTGTTCGAGAATTTCTCATGAGTGTCCTCCTTGTACCATTTTAGATGCCAAACTCCGGGGAATGGCGGCGCTCACTCGTGTTCGCTGTATCGAGAGAGATTCCCCCCGCCCGCGCTCGCGAACGATAACAAAGAGAGCGTGGCAATAGTGGTGAGCTAGAATGAAACGCAAGCCGGGATGGCGAAATTGGCAGACGCAGCGGACTTAAAATCCGCAGGGGCGAAAGCTCTGTGGGGGTTCGATTCCCCCTCCCGGCACCAGCTTTAACTTGTGTCTTAGACGATCTGCTCCGGCTCATACTCTGCCCGGCTCCGCTTGCCGGGGACGTGAACGATAAAGCTGCCGCATCCAGCGAAGCATGGTACCTTTACCAATCCAAAAACTGCCGTGGGCGCTGACGGAGGATCGGCAGCGATAGCAATCCAATCGCGCCGCGCGGTTAAGTTGGCATCCCTCATAAAGGCCAAAGAGGTGGGCAAAGGAGACGCAAAAGATGACCATCAGCCGACGCGAGTTCATCGCCAGAATAGCGCAGGCCGGCGGCTACGGCGCTGCGTTCATGACTATGCATTCGCTTGGTCTGCTCGGTATGGTCGAGAGCGAGCGGGGGAAGGACTTTCCGCTGCCTCCATCGACCGGCCGGGGGACGAAAGTGATCATTCTCGGCGCAGGAATTGCCGGGCTGGTTTCCGCTTATGAGATGCGCCGGGCGGGCTTCGACTGCACGGTGCTGGAAGCGCGCGAGCGCCCCGGCGGGCGCAACTGGACCCTGCGTGGAGGCTCGAAGCTGCTCTTTAACGATGGCACGTCGCAAGACTGTAGCTTCGATGAAGGGAACTACTTCAACTGCGGCCCGGCGCGTCTCCCGTCCATACACAAAACCATGCTCGGCTACTGCAACGAGCTGGGTGTGGAGCTCGAAGTCGAAGTGAACACCTCGCGCAGCACGCTGCTGCAGAACGACAACGTCTTCGGCGGTACACCCGTTCGCCAGGGCCAAGCCATCAATGACACTCGCGGCTATGTTGCCGAACTGCTGGCCAAATGTGTGCAGCAGGGCGCGCTCGATCAGGCCTTCACGCAAGACGATCGATCTGTGGTGATGGACTTTCTCAAGTCTTATGGAGCCCTGAGACCGAATCACCAATATAAGGGTTCATCGCGCTCCGGCGACCGGCAGTTGCCCGGCGCGGGGGATCAGGTCGAAATTGCTCGCACTCCGCTGCCTTTCTCCGATTTGCTCCGGTCGCAGTTCTGGCATCCGATGCTTTTTGAAGAGATGCTCGATATGCAGGCCACCATGTTCCAGCCGGTTGGTGGCATGGACCGGATCCCCTACGCCTTCGCCCGTTCGCTGGGCGATGTGGTCCGCTATAACTCCCCTATCACCGAGATTAGAAAAACCACCAACGGTGTCAGGGTGATGTACCGCAAAGGCGAATCTGGCCCCATTGATTCCATGGAGGCGTCCTATTGCGTTTGCACTCTGCCGCTCACCATCCTCAAGACAATACCGAACGATTTCGGTCCGCGCGTGAAATCGGCGATCGCTCAGGTCAGTTATGATTCCGCCTACAAAGTCGCATGGGAGTCGCGGCGCTTCTGGGAGCAGGACGGCGACGAGATCTACGGCGGCATCTCGTTCCTCACCAGCGGTCTTATTCCTCAGGTCTGGTATCCGAGTGCGAAGCTGATGTCCAAACGCGGAGTGCTGATTTCCGGCTATGCCATGGAAAACTGGGACGAGTTCGGTAAGCTGCCCTCCTATAAGGCCAAGATCGCAGCCTCCCGAGCCGCGGTCGAAAAACTGCATCCCGGCAAGAGCAAGGAACTTGAGAAGCCGATGTACATGTCGTGGGGCAAGGTCCCGTATAGCCTGGGATCGTGGGTCAGCCGCGGACCCGATTATCCTCCGGCCAGCGAAGCCGCGTACTACGACGGACCCTACCGGGAACTCATTGTTCCCGATGATCGGATCTATTTTGCCGGGGACCACTGCAGCCACATCATTGGCTGGCAGGAAGGAGCCGTTCTCGCAGCGCAGCGTGCGATCACGATGATCGTAAGCCGCGTCGCCCAATCCTAGCGAAACTCAGAGTTCAGACTGGAGATGCGAATGCGAAAAACAAAAACATTGATGTTCCTCACCCTCGCGCTGCTTTCATGCTTTGCCGCAGGCGCCCAGACCAGCGGTGCGCAGAACGCCGCTGTGCGGAGCAACGTCCGCCACATTCAGGAGGACGACCGCCCCATCGCCACTGGAGTCTGGGTGGGAGATACTCTGTATCTGAGTGGCCAGTTGGCGTCGCCAATCACTCCCGCGGATGCAGCCAAGGGAACGACCGCGGTCTATGGCGACACCGAGGCGCAAACCATGAGCACGCTGACCAAGATACAGGCGGCGCTCAAGGCCGAGGGACTAGCCATGGGCGACGTGGTGATGATGCACGTCTACATGGCTGGCGATGCGGCCAAGGGCGGCAAACTGGATTTCCCGGGAATGATGGCGGCCTACACGCGCTTCTTCGGAACGAAGGAACAGCCCAACAAGCCCGCGCGCAGCGCCATGCAAGTCGCGGCTCTGGCAGCACCCTGGGCACTGGTGGAGATTGAAGTCATCGCGGTGAAAGCCTCTGGAAAGCCAGATCGGTAGCGATCTGCGCGGCTGTTACGAAATACCGATTCCGCAGCGGAGTTTGCGCACGGAAGCGATTCGTTGTCTATAATGGCGGGTCGAGTTTGGGGTCCGGTCTCGAGACGAGCGGGTTGAATCGTAAGCGGGCGCGAGAGATGAGCACGGAGTGGTCTCTCTTTAAGTATGTCGCTAGAGTTGGCTGTTCATAGCATGAGTGTGAAACCGGGCATCGAAGTGGCCAGCGCCACCGACGTTGGCCATCAGCGCGAAAACAACGAAGATTCGTTCCTCTACTGGGAGCCGGGCAGGGAAGAAGACCTCCGGCGCAAAGGCCGGTTGGCCATCGTGGCCGACGGCATGGGCGGACACGAGGGCGGCCAGGAAGCGAGCCGCTTGGCGGTGGAAACGGTTCGCGAAATCTACGAACAGGCATTCCGCGACGATCCCCAACCGGCGTTGCTCAGCGCATTCGCCGCGGCTCATCACCGAATCCAGGGCTTTGCGGAACTGCATCCCGAGTTGCTGGGCATGGGAACCACTTGCACCGCGCTTGCGCTGTGCGGCCGCGCCCTTTATTTCGCGCATGTAGGGGATAGCCGACTCTACCTGGTGCGCGGTTCTCGCATCACGAAACTCACTCGCGATCATTCTTACGTGGGGCGGTTGGTGGAGAGCGGTCTAGTCCGTTCCGAGGATGCGGAGCGACACCCGCAGCGCCATATCCTGACGGCGGCCCTGGGGTCTGGTGGCGAGGTTGTGGCCGACGGCCCCGATCAAAGTATCGCAGTAGAAGACGGCGATACGCTGATTCTTTGTACCGATGGCCTTTGGAGCGTGGTGAGCGATGAAGAACTGGTGCAGGCGGCAACCGCCAATGCTCCGGCCGAAGCTTGTTCCGCCTTGGTAAACCTCGCTCTGCAGCGCGGCGGGCCGGACAATATTACTGTACAAGTGCTGCGCATTACGCCAAATTCCTGACTTTGCTCTGGGCAGATGGGTCCTGGCCGCCATCCTCACCTCCAAGCGCAAGGAAGTGCAGCCTCCTCAAGGCCGGTAAGCCTGCTGAAAATCCACTGAAACTGAACAATCGAAAGTAGTTCGAGGCGCCAGGCGGGACCCGACGCAATTGTAATGTCGCAACGTCCATTAAGTCTATGTTAGTAATGGACTTTATGGCATAATGGTTGCCGGTGAAGATATCTCAAAAGGGGCTCTACGCCTTGCAGGCCATGATGATGCTGGCCCGCCGGCACCATGAGGGCGCGATCAAGATCCGCGAGATCGCCTACGAGGAAAATCTTCCGGAGAAATTTCTGGAGCTGATTCTCCTCGAACTGAAGAACGCGCGGCTGGTCGAGAGCGTGCGCGGCGCCAACGGCGGCTACCAGTTGCGGCGCCGGCCCGAGGATATCCGGTTGAGCGAGATTATGCGTTTGATCGACGGCCCGCTCGCTCCGTTTGGAGATGCCGAGCAATTGCGCTCGCTGATTGACCGCGACCTGCCGCACCGCTCGCTCTACCAGGTGTTTCTTGACGTGCGCGACGCCGCCGCGGCAATCCTGGAAAACACCACTCTTGCCGATTTGATCTCCAGTTCGGGGCCGCGCACGAAGAAGGGCAAACGAAGGCCTGAAAAAAAGGAAAAAGGCAGCGTGCTTCCCATGGTAGTTGGAGGAAAACGGGCCGAGTAAGCGGATTTTCTTATTTCTGATGTTGGTGTTTTTTGGACGGCTTCCCCTCATGGGCCCAGACGTTCGTCGGCACAGGCTCAATAACCGGCCACAAGAACTAAGGAGGCTTATGTCATTGAAATCCGACAGCGGTAGATCGGGCGGCTTTCGGCTCTCGCTCGATACCTGGGCGGTCTTGGTTGCGCTCGGGTTGGCCGCCGCCGTGCGATTCCACATTTTCAAGTCCGTGCCCTGGTAGTCGTAACTCGTAGTCACAGAACAAGAACTCCCGGTTCGCAGGAGATGAATCCATGTCCGCTTCTGTTTCCGTTCCCGCTCCACTGACTGAATCGGAAAATCCCTGGTTGAACCTCCTGCGCCTCGTCCCCGGAATTCTGCTCTTGGCAGTCATCGGCTATGCCGGTAAATTGATCGAAAAATTCCTGAACACCTATGCGAAGGCTCATCACCTGACATTTCCAAACATCGAGTATGTGCTCTGGGCGATTCTCATCGGCCTGGTAATCTCCAATGTCCTGACGGTGCCGAAATTGTTTCTGCCCGGAATCGCCACCTACGAATTCTGGCTCAAGATCGGCATAGTATTGCTGGGCTCCCGGTTCGTGCTGGCCGATGTGTTGAAGCTGGGAGGCATTAGCCTGGGATTGGTCGTGGTGGAAATCACGATCTCCCTTGCACTCATGACGTTTCTGGGCCGCCTGTTCAAGCTTAAGCCGAAACTTACGTCGCTTCTGGCAATTGGTTCAGCCGTCTGCGGTGTCTCCGCTATCATTGCCGCCAAAGGCGCGATCGACGCCGACGATGAAGACTCTTCTTTTGCCATCGCCGCCATCCTCGCCCTGGGAGCGCTTGCGCTCTTTACCTTTCCCGTCATCGGTCACAATCTAGGCATGAATGACGCCTCCTATGGCTTGTGGGCGGGACTGGGCGTCGACAATACCGCCGAAGCCACGGCGGCCGGCGCCTTGTACTCCGACGCCGCTGGCAAGGTGGCAGTGCTGGCCAAGACCACGCGCAACGCCATGATCGGCTTTGTCGTACTGGGGTATGCCATCTACTGGGCGAAGCGCGGCCAAGCCGCAAACGTGAGCAACAAAGCCTCGTTCCTTTGGAAGAAGTTTCCTAAGTTCGTTCTCGGCTTTCTCTTGATCTCACTTCTGGTCAGCTTTCACCTCTTCAGCAAAGATCAGGTTACGTCGCTGGCCAATCTTTCGAGGTGGGCTTTCCTGCTTACATTTGCGGGCGTGGGCTTGCGTACGAACTTTCGGGACATGTCGAAACAGGGACTGCGGCCTTTCATCGTAGGAGCTCTGGGCGAGGTGCTGATTGCGGCGCTGACCCTGGGCCTGGTTCTGGGCGCGCACCGCATCTGGGGACTGTAGGGATCCCACAAAGCAAAGCGCTGCCGACCCAGCCTTCCTTGTAGAAGACACTACGGCAGCGCCGCCATTGCAGGCCCAACTAAACGGAGTATAGAAATCCGTGTGCACCGCTTCTAGTGCATTGTAGGGTACTGGGAAGTCAATGCCGATCGCATCAACGGCTTTCAAGATGGATATGCAGGGGTGCGGGCCTCAGCCGAACGCATAGCCGGAAGCTACGATTTTTCCTCCGTGTCCTCCGCAGTTGCGCTCTTTTCCGGCCGCAACAACGGAAACAGAATCACATCGCGGATCGTATGTGAATCCGTCAGCAACATGCACAGCCGGTCTACGCCCACGCCCACGCCACCGGCCGGCGGCATCCCATACGACAGCGCGCGGATGTAGTCTTCATCCATCTGGTGCGCTTCCTCGTCGCCGCGCTCGCGTTCTTGCAATTGCGCCTCGAAGCGCCGCCGCTGATCCTCGGGATCGTTCAGTTCGCTGAAGCCATTGGAGATTTCCATCTGCCCCGCATAAATCTCGAAGCGCTCGGTCCATTCCGGCTCGTCCGGTTTCTGTTTCGACAGCGGCGAGACGGCGGTAGGGAACTCGTAGATGATCGTCGGTTGCGTCAGATGCTCCTCGGCTACGGCCTCGAAGATGCTCGCGATTGCCGCGCCAGCACTCCCACCCTTGAGAAGATCCATCTGTATCAGCTTCAGCGTTGCGGCGGTCTTGGACCCAACGCCTGGACCAATCGCATCCTCGGCGGCTTTAATCGCCCTGCTAAGAAGGGCACTAACCGTCTGGGAGTTATCGAAGTCGCCCATCTTTGGCTTCGGGCCGCAGCGCTCGGAGTCCCAAAACTCCATGATCGCTTCCCGCATCGTCATCCGCCGCCATTTAGCCCAGTCGAGCTCTTGCGATGTCTCCTTCTCATCATCCGCGATCGTCCACTTGGTTTTCGTTCCGCCGGTCACATCTTTCGCGGCCTGCGTGATGATTTCCTGTGTGAGATCCATCACGCCCTGATAGTCGGTGTAAGCCTGATAAAACTCCAGCATGGTGAATTCAGGATTCCAGCGCCAGCCCAGACCTTCATTGCGAAAGTTACGGTTGATTTCATACACGCGGTCGAACCCGCCCACCACCAGCCGCTTCAAATAAAGTTCCGGCGCGATGCGCAGATACAAATCCATGTCGAGCGTGTTGTGGTGCGTAACAAACGGACGCGCCACCGCTCCACCCGCGATGGGCTGCATCATCGGCGTCTCCACTTCAATGAATCCATGCGCTTCCAGGGTTCGCCGCAGCGACTGCACCAGTTTGCTGCGCTTCAAAAAAACCTCCCGCACCGCCGGATTCATCACCAGATCGACATAGCGCTGCCGGTAGCGCAGCTCGACGTCGGTCAGCCCGTGCCACTTCTCGGGCAGCGGCAACAGGTCTTTGCTGAGAAAAGTAATTTCCTCCACATGAATCGTCAGTTCGCCGGTGCGCGTGCGAAACAGATAACCGCTCACGCCAATGTGGTCGCCCAGGTCAAGCAGCTTGTACAACTCGAATCCCTTGTCGCCGACCGCATCTTTCTTCACGTAAATCTGCAGCTTCTCGCCGCCCTGCTGCACGTGCGCAAACCCCGCCTTGCCCATCAGACGGATCGCCATAATGCGCCCGGCCACGCGCACATTGACCCGCGGAGCTTCCAGTTGCTCGGCGGCCTTCGCCGAGTGCTTCGCCAGAATTTGCGGAATGGTGTGGGTGAATTCGTATTTGCTTCGATACGCGACTTGGTCCAGCGCCTCAATCTGCTTGAGCTTCTCGCGCCGCAGTTCGTAGATTTTCTCGTCGAGTGCCAATGGGTTCCTTTAGTCGTTGAGGTGGTGAAACGCGATTATAAACAACCGTGTGGGACGGACACTCCCGTCGACTCCGCAGGGCAGGCTTTGTGCTCCGCTCTTGGTTGTCATCCCGAGCCAGCGTTCTTTGCGCCGCGAAGGATCTGGGCGAGCCGCGCGAAGGCAGTCGCATAGGTACCGCGGGAAACTGCTGGAATCGACATGCGGTACCGTGGTACACTGGTACACATGACCGAAGATCCCAAACTGCTGGTCGAGCGCGTGCAGACCGGTGTGCGCATTGAAAAACGCATTCTCAAAGTTCTCAAGGGCTTCGCCGAATATCACGACCTAACCCTCGGCGATCTGCTCGAAGGCATTGTCCTCCACGCCTTCGACGGCAAGACTCCGTTCAATCCCTCCTCGCTCGATCGCATTCAGGACCTAAAGAAGTTCTACCACTTGGACCTCGACTCCAGCGCCAGTCATCGCCTGCGCGAAATCAAGGGACAATCTCCTCGCAAGCGGGCTGCGGAAAAATGAGAGAAAACAAACAAGAGAATGCCCCACGACGGTTTCCCTAGAAATGGAAACCCAGTTCGGCCGTAATCGTTCGCGGCGTAACGTAGTGGGTGCCGCTGAAAGTGGAAAGGAAGTTGTACAGCGCGTATTTGTTCGCCAGGTTGATGACGGTTAGCTGCGCGCTCCACTTGTATTTGTCGCCGCGGAAGAGGTTGTCATGACCCAAAGAAAGGTCGAACAGGCTTCGCGAACCGGTACGCGGCGGGTTGTGGTCGTCGTTTTCCGCGTTGGGCGCCGGCACTTTTAGCAAGGTTGACCCGAACTGTGACGCCAGGCACGGGGAAGGCAGCGCCTGAGTCGGTGTCGCACGCGCGCCATTGCAGGTGAATCCGGCCTCAAACTCCAGGTCGGCGCTGAGAGGGTTTCCGAGCGCATCTTGCATGAGGATGGCTGGTTGCCCGTTGAGTGTGGCTGATTGCGGGCAATCGCTGTTCGCATTTACCCCGTAACACGGCGTGTTGCCGGCCACGAGTCCGCTGTCATAACGCCAGTTGAAGCCCAGCCATGGGCTGCGCTTCGTGGGCTGGTATTGCAGGTGGGTGGTCTGGTTGAACTTCTCGTCGTGATCGATTCGGAACACTCCGCTGGGCGCTGAGGGAGTTGCTCCTGCGCCGCCAATCTGCGGAGTGAAAAAGCGCGCGGCCACGCTCGAGAAGACCATGAGCGCCGAGAATCCATGAAGGTTCGGCACGCTTACGCGGCCGGCGTATCCGGGAATTTTCGAGTTGTGCCATTCAATCGGGAATGTGACCGGGGTGTCGCCGAGCACGCTGAAGTCATAGCCGTTGTGGGTGTATTTCCAGATGTACTCGCCGGAGAAAACCAAATACCGCCCGAAAGCCTGCTGGATTCCGGCGTGGAATTCATTGCGCAAGCCGGGACTCAAAGGGTTGGCCACAGGCGCAGAACAGAGAAGCAGCGGAGCTAACACAGGATTGGCGCACCCCAGGCTGGAGAGCACCAGATTTTCGTTGAAGGGAGATTCCAGGGTCCGAGCGTAGGAGACGCGGAGCACCGTGTTGGTTCGCTTGACGTTGTAAGCCACACCCAGCCGAGGTTCGGCTTGGCTGGCGGTCGAGAGGCCATTGTAGACATCGCCGCGCAAGCCGAGGTTCAAAGACCAGTTCCCTTTGGTGATGCTGTCTCGTACGTACAGGGCAAGTTCCTTCACGTCGGTATGGCCGCTGTAACCGTACACACCGCCCCCGCGGGTTAAGTCGTACGGAAGCAGGATCGGATTGAAATTAGGATAGAGAGCGGAGCCGGGCGCGTTCAGGTTCAGCGATGTGTTGGGCTGATCGGGTCCGGCGCACTGCGAGGGATTGGTGAATCCGGGCACGGCAACATATTGATTCTGGGCTGCGGAAAAAGTTATGCAGGGTGCGTTGTAAGTCGGATCGACGATGCCGATATCGTCGTTCTCGTTAAGGAACGTCTGTTCATAGGTGACTCCAGCCTTCACGTTGTGAATTCCCTTGGCATAGGAGATGTCCGAACGCAGCCCGGCGTTGGTGAGGTTTCGACTTTGACCCACGGTTTGCCGCTGAAGACTCGGCGGCCCGAGGTCGGCGAAGGGATCGTCGCTGGGATAGTAATTGTATTGGTCCCGCCGCACGAACGCTCCGAGAGTAAATACCGAAGTCGCGCTCAGCAATCGCGTCCACGAGGGCGCGATGTTGAACGTCCCAATCTTCGAGCGCTGGTCCGTCGCTCCAACGGTAACGCCGTTGGGAGCTACGCCCAGGTAGTTGTCCACCCGTGGGTCGACCCCGTCCAGCCCGCTCCATGCCGTCGCGCTTTCGCCATCGAACGTATTCGGCGTCTGGAACCAGGAGCGCGTGTACTCGAAGTTCAGGTGAATTGAATCGCCGGTGGAGAGCTGATAGTCCACGCGGTCGAACAGATTTTCTTGATTTCCTTTGTCGTGCATCACGGCGAATTCCGGGGGATCGAGGAAGCGGCCGCTGTTCATGCCGCCGCCGGAGATGAAGTTCCCCCAGTTCTTGCCGCCGTAAGCCAGATCGGCTGCCACATCGGATGTTCCGAACGACCCATAGGAAGTGGTCACGCTCCCGTGCGGTGTGGTTACGCCCTGGCCCGAGCGCGTGGTCACGTTGATGACAACGCTGGTCTTGCCTCCGTACTCGGCGGGCGGTGCGCCGGAAATGACTTCCATCGACTCGATCGAATCCAGGGGAATCTGGTTGGAAAATACTTTGCTTTGCTGGTCGGTGATGGGCTGGCCGTCGACGGAAAAGGAATTCTCCGCATGGTCGCCCAGCCCATGGAAAAGGCCGTTGGAATCGGCCGCAATCCCCGGCGTTGAGAGCGTAACCAGCGAACTCACCGACGACGACCGGCTTTCCAAGGGAAGCTTATCGAACAGGCTCTTGTCCACGTCCGTGTGAAACGTGGGATCGTTCTCGATCAGATCGCCGCCTTCCGCCTCGACGTTGACCGTGGTGGTGGACCCGCTTACCTGCAAGGTGATGGCAATCGTGACCGGGACCGCGGAGCGGGGCTCGACGTCCTGAGCATGCGAAACGAAGCCATCGGCTTTGACCGTCAGGTGATATGGATTGAAGGGAATGTTGGTGAAAGCGAACCTTCCCGATGTATCGCTCTTGGTGGACTGGTCGAACCCGCTCACCGGATTGCGGATTTCCACCGTGGCATTGGGAACGACAGCGCCGGTGGCGTCGAGCACGGTACCGCTGACCGAGCCGGAATTTCCCGCGGCCTGAGCATCAGCCGCGGCAGGCCCCGTTGCAGTTGCAGCTACAGCGAGAAAGAATGCCAGGACGACAATGACGGCTAGGCGCCAACCATAGAAAAAACAACGAGAGGAAAAACCATAGGAAATAGGCATGAGTCCTCCGAAAATAAATAGGGATCAGCCGGCGCGTACGCCGGAACAGGTGTTGATTTCTGGGGAATCCCTAGACGGTAGGAGGACCGCGAATACCGAAATCGAAAACATCGAGCCGGGGTTTCGCGACAACTTCTTCTTCTTGCAGCAGGCCGATCGCGGCAAACACCGGACGGACATGATTGGAACTGGCTGTGGGCGCGGTGCTATGAGCCACCACGCAGATGGAACAGGATGTGGACTCGGTCTGGCTGGGGTGATTGTGGGTAGACTCCACCGCTGCCGTCCACAGCATCATGGACAGGCACAACCAAGCCGCCCAGCGAATTACCGAACCCACGCGTTCTTGCATTGGAATATATTGTATCCAGCTTATAACGGATGTCTGGCGCAGGGCAACGTCGGCGGAAGTTACTATGGGGACGGAGTGATTATGATTGCCCGCGCGGCAGGAAACCGGCCGTACCCGCAAATCTTTGGAGGCGAGGTAAGACATGGCAGAACCGACATACGAGGAACTGAAAGCGCGCTTGTCACAATTGGAAAAACAAGTCGAAACCAAGAAACGCAGTGGAGAGTTGCAGTTCAAGGTGGGCGAAAAAGGCGGCGTCAGCGTTTACGGATTGGGACGATTTCCCGTGACCCTCTACTATGAGCAATGGCAGCGCTTGCTCGGCGCTGCCGAAGATATAAAGGCGTTCCTCGAGGAAAACAAGTCGAAGCTCAAACTGAAAGAATAGGCCCGGATGAACGGCCAGCCGAAACGGGTGGCTGAAAGTTGCTGGGTTGAGCTCTCCATCTTGCCCCGTTGGGGGTGAGGGATAGGCATGTTCATCACGCTGCAAGAAGGTAGTCACTCGGCCAATGTTTCACGCTATAATAAAAACCTGTGCTCAAATACTCTGTCGTCGTTCCTCTCCATAACGAGCAGGAGAATGTCACCGACCTCTATGACCGCCTGAAGGCGGTGATGGAGACCGCTGGCGAGACGTTCGAAATTGTGCTGGTGGATGACGGCTCGAACGATCACACCTTCGCCATGCTGCGCGAAATCGCGGCTGTCGATAGCCGCGTGACTGTGGTCAAGCTGCGCCGCAACTTCGGCCAGACCGCCGGCCTGGCAGCCGGTTTCGATCACGCCCGCGGCGAGTACCTCATCGCCATGGATGGCGATTTGCAGCACGACCCCGCCGACATTCCCATGTTTCTCGAGAAGATTGCGGCGGGCTATGACATCGTCAGCGGCTGGCGCAAGGTTCGGGTGGATAACTTCTGGATGCGCCGCATCCCGTCGCGCGCGGCGAACTGGCTGATGGCCAAACTGAGCGGCGTCGATATTCATGACTTCGGCACCACTTTCAAAGCCTATCGGCGCGAGGTTCTGGAGCAGGTGCCGCTCTACGGTGAGCTGCACCGCTTTATTCCCGCGCTCGCGTCCTGGTATGGCGCTTCCATTTGCGAAGTGCCCATCCGCAACGTGAACCGCGAGCGTGGCGCATCGCATTACGGCATTTCGCGCACCTTCCGCGTATTTTTCGATCTCATCACCATCCGCTTTCTGCTGCGCTATCTTTCCCGTCCGCTGCATTTTTTCGGGACCCTGGGAATGTTCAGCATGTTCGGAGGCAGCGCCATCGTGGCCTGGCTGGGAGTGGAGAAATTCTTGCGCCAAGTTCCCGTCATGGCCTCCCACGGCCCGCTGATGATGCTCGCGCTGGGCTTGCTGCTGGGTGGATTGAACCTCCTCGCCATTGGCCTGCTGGGCGAGATGCAGGTCCGCCACTACCACGAACCCCGCCATCGCGCACCCTACTCGGTCGACCGCGTCCTCCGTTCGCAAAACGAAGAGCACAGCGTATCGGAATAATTTCCGATTTCTCGATTTCTTGAACTGGCCCATAAAAAAGCTCGGGATCCAGGCTCTTGCGCTTGGCGGGTTCAATTGGCGGGAATTCCACAGGAATGTTTCGCCCCGTGTGACATCTGCACTTTCCTCCGACACCCATCCCCGTGCATTCTGGACAGCGTAGGTACCCGGATGTTCAAAGCCGCGCAGATCCGGACTCCTCGCGGCCCCCGCAGCCACTCTACATGAGCGTGGAACGGGACATCTGATCAGGGCGTTTCAGTACGCTACCCTGAATAGCTCAGGGCTGTCGCCCGTTGTGGGAGTGATCACTTCCAAGCTTAAAGAATTGCATTAAGGCTGAGGAGCAAGATTAAGAGAAAAACGACAAAAAACACAGGGACCACGGCCCGTCGACAAACCGCTGAACAGAATCGATTTGTATCACGGTGTTCCTTCAGGCACGCCGCAAACACGACTCGCTTTTTCAAGGAAGTCCTCGGGCGCTGGCGGAATGCCGCGCCCCGCGCCAATCTCGTACCCTTGGGAGTTATTCCCAACGCGGCGCCGACTGGCCCTGCCGCAGCCACTCAATGAAGTCCGTCGCTGGAGGCACACCTCCGAGTTCGCGCAGCCGGGTCGCATTTTGTCCGCGGTGGTAGTGGCTATGCATTGCCGCCTGCATCAAGGCGTGCCGAATACTGATCTTTAGCGGCGGCTGGAACCACGGCACCTCGACCGTTTCTGCCAGGCGGGCCTCGTTCATTCCGCCGAGCATGGCAGCCATTTCTGAGTGACACTTCCGCGCAAAGGCTTTTAGATCGGCCGTGTTCGCGTAGTCTTCGACCTTTGTGAACGCGACTTGCGCCGTTCGCGCCCCCACCACCCACACATACGCCGATTGCACCAGATGAATGTGATGCAGCCGCCGGCGAATCGCCGGGTCCAGCAGCGCCGAAGGATGAGCTTCCACCGCCCGCCAATGCTCGGCGTCGGCCCATTCCTGATGCGCATAGAGTTCGTCAAGGTAGGAAGGCATTTAGTTACTCCCGGGGAGCAGATTGATCCACGCCAGAGCCGCGGACTTGGCGACCCTGCAACTGAAATTATAAGGACCTCTCGGTAAGACCGTGAGCGGATTTGATGCCGAGCATCCTGAGCCGCCGAATGATCCCGGCGTATAATGTGCCCTTTGGTTCTGCGGTCGTTTTGCCTTACTGAGGAGTCCCAGTCATCATGGCGCAAACCACACAACACGAACTCCAACTCTCGCGCCGCATGGCGCGCCTGGGCACCGAGACCGCTTTCGAAGTTCTGGACAAGGCGCGAGCGCTGGAGCGCCAGGGGAAGAGCATCATCCACCTGGAGATCGGCGAGNNGCAGGCCCTCGAGGCCGCGGGCGGCAAGGTCATCCACCTGGAGATCGGCGAGCCCGATTTCGACACGCCCGCCAACGTGATCGAAGCCGGCGTCGACGCCCTGCACCAAGGTTGGACCCATTACGGTCCCTCGGCGGGCTTGCCCGAGCTGCGCCAGACTATCGCCGAATACGTGGGCCGAACCCGTGGCGTGAAGGTCACACCCGAAGAAGTCGTCGTCGTTCCCGGTGGTAAGCCAATTATTTTCTTTACGATTCTCTCCTTGATTGATGAAGGGGATGAGGTCATTTACCCCAATCCCGGCTTCCCCATCTACGAGTCGATGATTGACTACGTCGGCGGCCGGGCGGTGCCCATCCGTCTCCGCGAGGAGCGCGATTTTTCCCTCGACGTCGACGAACTGGCCGCTCTGATCGGCGACCGCACCAGGCTCATCATCCTCAATTCGCCGCAGAACCCCACCGGCGGCGTGCAGGATCGCAAGGATATCGAGCGCATCGCTCAAGTCATCGGCGATCGCAACATTCTGGTGCTGTCCGATGAAATCTATAGCCGCCTGATTTTCGAGGGCGAACATTTTTCCATCCTGTCGGTACCGGGAATGCAGGAGCGCACGATTCTCCTCGACGGCTTCTCGAAGACTTACGCGATGACCGGCTGGCGCATGGGATACGGCGTGATGCGTCCCGACTTGGCAACGCACATCGCCCGGCTGATGACGAACTCGAATTCTTGCACCGCGAGCTTCACTCAGATGGCCGGCATTGAGGCTCTGCGCGGCGACCAGACTTCGGTCGACCGCATGTGCGCCGAATTCAAGCGCCGACGTGATGTGTTCGTCGCCGGGCTGAACCAGATCAAGGGTTTTTCCTGCCGCATGCCCAAGGGCGCGTTCTACACTTTTCCCAACATCACGAAGGCGGGATGGAAGTCGAAGCCTCTTGCCGACGCCTTGCTGGAGCAAGCCGGCGTGGCGGCGCTTTCCGGCACGGCGTTCGGCGCGTTCGGCGAAGGCTATTTGCGCTTCAGCGTAGCCAATTCGCTGGAGAACTTGCGGCAGGCGCTCGATCGCATCGACCAGTGGACCCGAAAGAATCTCTAGCCCCCGATCATATCGAGAAGGCAGCTTGTTCGTTTTTCGGAACTATTAAACAAAATCGCTTGACGTGACCATGCTTGCGTATAAAATGGCGCGGTTTCGGGATGGCAACACGGAAATCCCGGCACGAAAGGATGGGTTTGTCTATGCTATCGAAAGGGTTACAAATTTCTGGAATTTCGTTCATGCTCGCCATCTCGCCGGCCCTGGCGCAGGTGTCCAGCGGGCCTGTTGCAGCGCCGAGCACAGCAGTAGTTACCCCGCGTCAGCACGCGCCGAGAAGAGTCTACGGACTTGTTCCCGAGCACGTGGAGGGGAACGTTACGGTTTCGGACAGCACCAACTGGAGCGGCTACGCGGTGACAGGCTCTTCCTTCACCACGGCCAAGGCCTCGTGGACCGTTCCCACGGTCAACTGCACCACAACCCCCAACACGTACTCCTCGTTTTGGGTAGGCCTCGACGGATGGACCTCCAGCACCGTGGAGCAGACTGGAACGGATTCCGATTGTGATGGCAAGAGTCCTTCCTATTACGCCTGGTACGAATTTTATCCGGCAGGCTCCGTGCTCATCTCAAGCGTCGCCGTATCGCCGGGCAATCACATCTCGGCGACGGTAAGCTACAGCGGCTCGGAGTTCACCACCACGATCACGAATGAAACTACGGGAAAGTCCTTCAGCAAGAGCGGAAAGGTCTCCGGGGCGAAACGGTCGTCGGCTGAATGGATTGCCGAGGCGCCTTGCTGTACCAACGCCGGTGGCATCCTGCCCCTGTCCGATTTCGGCACAGTCGATTTTGGTGACGACTATACGGGTGTTACCGGCACCAATGACGCCACCGACTCCTCCGTCTCGGGAGCGATCAGTGCCTTTGGCACTGCCGTGAATGAGGCCATCATGGTCAACGGCAGTACGGGTGCAGATGAAGCGGTACCATCGTCCCTCTCGTCGGACGGGACGAGCTTCACTGTGAAGTGGGATTCTGAATAAGTCGGCGCACCTTGCTTGCCGACGCTGCGCTTTTAGGATATCCCCGTCCAGGCTCCGCTTGGGCGGGGACCTCGTTCGTTGCGCTAGACTGCAGACTTCGGTGTAGCGACAAACCCAGTTGACACCTGCGAAGAAAAAATCGAAGCCAAACCACAGTCCCCAGCCGAGCCGTCCGTACGCGCCCGGCTACGGTTTGCCGAAAGGCAACAAAGGCTTGCTCTCGTGGAGCTGGGCCGAACGGCGGCTGAAGAAATCGCACAACTACTGGATCACCACCTTGAAGCCTGACGGATCGCCTCACACCATGGTGGTCTGGGGCCTGTGGCAGGACGGCCGCTTCCTGTTCAGCACCGGCAGCAAATCGCGCAAGGCGCGCAATCTCGGGCACAACACAAACTGCGTGGTCTGCACCGAGCAGGCCCAGGAAGCGGTCATCGTCGAGGGCCAGGCCGAAATAGCCGATGTGCCCGCGCGCCGGAAGTTCCTCCCGGCGTATGAGCGCAAATACAAGTTCGACATGAAGGGAATGGAGCAGGACATCCTCTCGATGAAGGAACCGGTGTTTGCCGTGCGCCCCCGCGTGGCGTTTGGTCTGTGGGAGAAAAACTTCGTCGGGAAGGCTACCCGCTGGAGGTTCTCGTGATGTAATCTTGGCAGTTCGGCCAGCAGAGAACCCATGAACAAGACCTTCCGCGTCTTTGCCACCTGCGACATCGGAGAAGCCATCAACCTGCTGCGCCGCCGCGGGTACGAGGTCGAGGTCTATCCGCAGCCGCAAGCGCCGCCGAAGAGTCTGATCGTCGAAAAAGTGAAGTCCGGCGTCGATGGCCTGATCACCACGCTGCGCGATCCGATTGACGCCGAGATCTTCGAAGCGGGCAAGAATACCCTGAAGGTAGTTGCCCAGTATGCGGTTGGCTTCGACAACATTAACCGCGCCGACGCCAATCGCTACAAGATTCCTTTCACCAATACCGCCGACGTTCTCACCGAGGCCACGGCGGAATTTGCCTTCTTCATGCTGGGCATGCTGGCGCGGAAAATGTGGCCGGCCGAGCATCTCACGCGCGACAACCAGTGGGGCTTCTGGCATCCGTACCTGCCCTTTCTGGGCGATGAAGTAACGGGCAAAACCATTGCGATCATCGGCACCGGACGAATCGGCCTGGCCATGATTAAGAAGTGCGCCGGTTTCGACATGAACATGTTGTGCTACGACCCGGCTTATGAAAACCACGAATACG
Organism: Acidobacteriaceae bacterium; assembly: GCA_003156805.1. Taxonomy (GTDB): domain Bacteria; phylum Acidobacteriota; class Terriglobia; order Terriglobales; family Acidobacteriaceae; genus Sulfotelmatobacter. Next base: position 31,415 of record PMHV01000059.1, read on the forward strand.
CGAAGTCCATTCAAGAGGTCATGGACCTGCGCCACGCCCGCGGCATTTCGAAAGAAAAGAACTGGATCAAGTACGTCTCATTCGAGGAAGCGCTGCGCGAAGCCGATTTTGTAAGCGTGCACGTGCCGCTGTTGCGCGCTGCGGAAAGCGCGACGCCAACGTATCATCTGTTCAACGAGCGCACCTTGCGGCTGATGAAGCCGACGGCGTTTCTGGTGAACGACTCGCGCGGGCCGGTGGTAGATGAAGCGGCGCTGGTGCGAGCGCTGCGGGAGAATTGGATTGCCGGCGCTGCTCTCGACGTATACGAGAAAGAGCCGCTGCCGGCCGACTCGGCGCTGCGCGATCCTGCCATTGCCGATCGCTGCCGACTGTTCCCGCACTTTGCCAGCGCCGCGCGCATTACCCGCCTCTCCACCGATCCGGACAAAGGCATGGCCGGACGCTGCGTGCAGGGGCTGATCGATGTGCTCGAATCGAATTACGGCGGCGACATCACGAAAATGCCTTATGTCGTGAACAAAGAGGCGTTCGGAAGGTAACCGGCGAGGGACTGGATGGCCAGTGACTGGATCGGAACTCCAACTCATTGGTGGTAAAACGCCCGCGATGCGGCGGAGGGGCGCTCGTCGGGCTGCAAAGACGTCTCGGAGGTAAGGTATGAGATTTGCTTTAACCCTCGCGATTCTTTGTCTCGCCGCGAGCCTTGCCCAGGCGCAGACAGCAACCGAGCGCAGTAAAGCGCCGAACAACTGCGAACAGTTTCCCATCAAGCAAACCGGCTCACGACCAATCCACGAGGTGAAGTTGCCGCCCTCGATCACATGCCGGCAAAAAGCCCAGAATGGAAAGTTCGTTCCAGACCCTAACTGCACGCCCGGCGCGACCAATCCGAGCGTCACGGAGTCAATGCTCATGAACCCGGCATTTCGCACCGGGTGTATTCGAGACAAAGCAACGACAGAAGAGCAGAAGACCGCGACCTATGGCTGGTACAAACTTTTGCGTCCGGGGGACAACGCCGGCGACAATCAGACGTGTGAATTAGATCATCTGATCCCGTTGTATCTGGGAGGGGCCGACACTCTGGAAAATATATGGCCGCAATGTGGCCCCGGTGGGGCTAGTGGGCCCGGCCATGTTGCTCTGGATGATCGCTACTTCAAAGAAAAGGACAAGGTGGAGTATTACCTCGGCCAGCAGGTGCGCGAAGGCAATATGGGTCTCGCAGATGCACAGCATGGAATCGCCACCGACTGGACGCAGTACTTGAGCAAGGCGGAGGACTTCTGCCGTTCGGGGAAATGTGACTTCAGCGGGCAATAGCCACTCGGCCGGCTGAACGATTCGGAATTGTGCCCTGAATCACGGCGAAGTGTTCCTCTTTCACTTACGTGCCACGGAGAGATGGAAGCGTGCTCGGCGCTACGCCGGCCGCGAAAATTAGAGCACACAGTAAGCGGATTCTCCCTGCCCACAGCTTTGCTCTCTTCTGGTTCCCCGCTAAAATATACTGGTCGTTGTTTCACCCAGTTTCACCCAAGGATACGAATGAAAAAGCGATACGTCTTCTTTCTTCCTTTCTTCCTGCTTCTGATTTCGGTGATGTCCGCACAAAACCCTGGCCCAGACGGTCAACTCAAAGAGGATCAGCTCAAGTTGATCCCCCAGCCCAAAGAGGTGCGACTGCATGAGGGCGGCTTCCGCGTAAGTTCAACCACCAAGATCCTCGTAGAGTTCGGGCATCAAGACGAAGACCGCATTGCCGCGGAAACGCTGGCCGAAGAAATCGAGGACGAGGCTGGCATAAAAATAGCTATCGACGGCGCGAAGGCGACGTCGGAAAGAGCGGAATCGAAGGGAAATGCAGAGGCGATCGTGCTGGCGCGCTTGCAGGACCGGGGCGTGCGCGAGTTCCTCGAGTCGAAGGGATTGAAGGCGGATTCGATCGGCGACCAGGGCTACCTGTTGTTCGCGGACCATTCTCACTTGATCGTGGCCGCCAATACCGGCCAGGGATTGTTCTACGGAGTGCAGACGTTGCGGCAGTTGCTTCGCCGCGAGGGCAAAGATCTGGTGTGTCCCGCAGTTGCGGTCCGCGACTGGCCCAGCATGGAGTGGCGCGGCGTGCAGGACGACATCAGCCGCGGCCCGGTTCCCACCGACGATTTCATGAAGCGCCAGATTCGCACGCTGGCCGCCTACAAAGTGAATCTGTTTGCGCTCTACATGGAGCACATCTTCGATTTCGCCAGCCAGCCGCTGGTTGCGCCCAAGGAAGCGGCGCTCACGCCGGAGGAAATCAGAAACCTGGTGCAGTATGCCAAAGATTTCCACGTCACCATCCTTCCCGAGCAGCAGACCTTTGGCCACCTTCACCACATGCTGAAGTATGAGATTTACGCCGATGTGGCCGAGCGTCCGCACGGCCACGTGCTCACCCCAACCAAGGAGTCGTCTTACCAGATCATTCGGGGAATGTACGCCGATCTCGTGCCGCTTTTTCCCGGCCCATTTCTGCACATCGGAGGCGACGAGACATTTGAGCTGGGCCAGGGACAAACCGCGGCTCGCGCCGCCGAAGTGGGCCTCGGCCGGGTTTATCTCGAGCACTTGCAGAAAGTAAGCGACATTCTGCAGCCCTATCACAAACAACTCATGTTCTGGGGCGACATCGCCTTGAAATATCCGCAACTGCTCGGCATGTTGCCCAAGGAAATGATCGCCGTTCCCTGGGACTATGACGCGAAGCCTAGCTTTGAAAGCATTATCAAGCCGTACCGCGATGCGGGTCTCCGAGTGGTCGTCGCGCCGGGCGCGAGCACCTGGAATCAGATTTGGCCGGATCTGGATGTCGCTTACGTCAACATCCGGAACTTCGTGCGCGATGGGCAGAAGCTTGGCGCTATGGGCATGCTCAACACCACCTGGAACGATGACGGCGAGGCGCTATACGGGATGGCGTGGCCGGCGCTGGTGTTTGGCGCCGCAGCGGGATGGCAGGCGGGGGAATCGAGTGTCGATGAATTCAAGAATGCCTATGATTGGGCGTTCTACCGGAATAGCGATACAACTTTCCGCGACACGCTGGAAGGGCTTGATCGCGCGCATCAGGCGCTGGCCAATGTGAAGGTCGATACCGAAACTGACGATCTGTTCTGGGTGGATCCCTTCACAGCCGAGGGAGCGAAGTTGATGCAAAAGCTGCTGCCCGCCGCTGCAGAGATGCGTTTGGGCGCAGAGCATGCGCTGGAATCGCTCTATCGCGATCACGGCAAGGCGCGGGCCAACGAGGATACGCTGGCCGACATGACGCTGGGCGCGTGGCGCTGGGACGCGTTGGGCATGAAGATCCAGTTTACGCAGGAAATCAACAAGTTCTATTGGGATGCTTTTCAGAACCAGACCGACCCGGGTCGCGTAGGCAACGATTTCGAAGAGATCACGTCAATCAACGCGCGCCTGGAGGACTTGCGCGATTCGACTACGCGTTTGCGCGAGATGTACCGCGAGGCGTGGCTGCGGCAGTATCGCGCCTACTGGCTCGACAATGTGCTGGTGCGCTATGACAATCTCGCCCGCGAATTTCAGGCGAAGATTGTTGCCGTACGCCAGGCTCACCGGCAATACGATTCGACCAAGATGCTGACTGCGCCGCAGGAGTTAGGATTTTATCTGCAGCCGTAGAGGCCTCACTCTCGCGACTCCAACCCATAAGAGCGCATCGAATGTTCTCCGACCGCACCAACTGGAAGCTCACGCGCAATCGCTTTACCGAAGCGCTGGAAGAAGTGCGGGCGTCGGGTGCGCGAATACTCGACCTTACCGTTTCCAATCCAACGCGAGCGGGTTTGCAATATGACGAGGGGGCAATACTGGGCGCGCTGAATTCGCCGCAGGCGCTCGATTACGATCCTCAGTCCAAAGGGCTGCGCGCGGCACGTGAGGCTGTCTGCTCTTGTTACCGTGACGATCACGGTGTCAACACCCTGGACGTTGAGCATTTGGTCCTGACCACAAGCACCAGCGAAGGTTATTCTTACGTTTTTCGGCTGCTGTGCAATCCGGGCGATGAGTTGCTGGTACCCAAGCCGAGTTATCCGCTGTTCGAGTTTCTCGCCGATCTTGAGGACGTAAAGCTGGTCCCGTATCCACTGATCTACGACCACGGCTGGCAGATGGATTTCCCGTCGCTGCAGAAGGCGGTTACGCCCCGTACGCGGGCGGTCGTGCTGGTGCATCCGAACAATCCCACCGGCTCGTATGTGCAGGCTCACGAGCAGCAAACGCTCAACCAGTTCTGCCGTGAGCACGAACTGGCGTTGATCGTGGACGAAGTTTTTCTCGATTATGCCCACGATGGCGCCAAGCGCCCCAGCTTTGCCGCGAACCAGAAAGTGCTGACCTTCACGCTGAGCGGACTCTCGAAAATTTCGGCGCTGCCGCAAATGAAAGTGGCGTGGATTGCCACCAGCGGACCGCGGGCGCAAGTAGACGCGGCGATGGCGCGGCTGGAGGTGATCGCCGATACCTACCTCTCGATGAATGCGCCGATTCAGTGGGCGACGCCGGTGTTATTGGAACAGCGCAAGAGCATTCAAAAGCAATTGCTCGATCGCGCGCTCGGCAATCTGGCTGAACTGGACCGCCAGCTTGCCGGGCAAGAGTCGTGTCAGCGTTTAAGTGTCGAAGGCGGATGGTATGCCGTGCTGCGCGTTCCGGTCACCCAGACGGATGAAGAGCTGGCAATTAAGCTGTTGCGGCAGAGATCGGTGCTGGTGCATCCCGGGCACTTTTATGATTTTCCCAGCGACGGATATCTGGTGTTGAGCTTGATCACGCAGGACGATTTTAGTGAAGGGATCAAAAGGCTGCTGGAAGTTGTTGATCGAGCTTAAAGTTCAGGAAAGGTCGCCACTCAGGACGAAAGTAGACTGGGCTGGCCTGGCGCAGGCATCTTGTTGCCGATGTCTGCGCCAAGCGTCGCACGTCGCGAAGCATCACTGCCGCCTCAGGCGGCCTTGACCGCTTTTGGTTGTGCGGTTGTTGCCGGGGTGACGGCGAAAGCTTTCTGGGCGATGCGTCCAGCTTCCTCCTGGATTGCAGTCTGCAAGTCTCCCGCCTGCAAAGTGCTGGCGAAAGCCGCCAGCGGCCAACGCGAGCGCCGGAAGAGGGCGCGGAGGAGTGCCGCAGTAATCGTCCTCCCACTCGGCGATGGCCTGATCGGCCGCGCTGGCGAGAGCGTCTCCCTCAAGCAGCTTGGCTGCTACCTGTTTCAGCGCGATGCCGGTTATAAAGAGTGCGCGAGCATCCCCAGGGCTGCCGTCTTGTGAACGGTCTTCTTCAGTTTCGGGCTTTGAACGGCCGGAACCGAGCTCACCTGAATTCAGCCCGTGAATGAATTGATTGAAGTCTTGCCAATCCTTAAACGTAAACGGCGGCCCAAAGTGTATTTTGTCGGACACAAAATCCTCCTTGTAGCAGGAGACGACGAGGCTAGCGTGCAGCCGGTTTCGTCTCAAGCTATCTGTAGGAATAGTGATCGCGGAGGCGGGAACGTTTCAAATATTCGTCATTCGTCAATGGATCGTGCTCTAGCGCTTCACCAGAAACGGATTGCTCTCCCGCTCCTCTCCAATGGAGGTCAGCGGCCCGTGGCCGGGGACCACGACCGTCTCGTCAGGCAAAGCGAGCACGGTGCCGTGCAGAGATTGCATCATCTTCTGCATCGAGCCGCCGGGGAAATCGGTGCGGCCGATGGAGCCGGCAAATAGCGTGTCGCCGGCAATCAGGGTTTTGTCGGCAGGGAAGTAAAGGCAGATGCTGCCTTCGGTGTGTCCGGGAGTGTGCAGCACATTGGCGCTCAGCGAGCCGGCGGCGATGGTGTCGCCGCTGTTCACGCTGCGGTCGATTTCGACGGCGCCTGGCGCAGCCATCCCCACCCAGGCGGCTTGCGCGTCCATCATTTTGAGAAGACCATAGTCGTTCTGGTTCAGCAGGATCGGCGCTCCGGTCGAGGCGCGCAGCTTCATCGCGCCGCCCACATGATCGATGTGCGCATGGGTAATGACGATCTGCTTGACTAAGAGATTGTGCTTGCGGATGAGCGCCAGGATATCTTCGATTTGGTCGCCGGGGTCGATGACCATGGCCTCGCGCGTGGTTTCATCGCCGATAATCGAGCAGTTGCATCGCAGCGGCCCCACGGGAAGAATTTCGTGGATCATGCTTCCATTGTACCCAGTGGCGAGTCGATAGTACCGAGTACGGAGTGGCGAGCGGCGAGCAGCGAGAGTGAGACTAGGCAGAACCAGGTTGAGACTTGTCGTGGGGGTGCTCGCAGCGAGACAATACGCCAACGCGCTTGGGAGGTTCTGTGGCAGCCAAATATCGTCAGCACGGTTATCAGGACCGGGACCGCAACGAGCCGAAAAAAGGCTCCGAAGAAAAGTCAGGGCCCGCGCCACCGAAACGAGACAATACGTTCGGACCCCGGCCGGTCAACATGCCCGGTACGCGCGCGGTTTCGCGCTGCGCACAGTGCGGCACGGTGCTGCAAGGGACGCCGGCAGGCCGGTGCCCCAAGTGCGCCTTCGAGCTTCACTCCTGCAAGCAGTGCATGTATTTCGATCCGGGGAGCCGGTTTGAGTGCATGCAGCCAGTCACCGAGCGCATCGCGCGCAAAGATGCCATGAACGATTGCTCGTATTATGAAATCCGGGTGACGCGTGAGAAAGAAACTTCCACGCCCGCCAGCCTGCGTCCCAACGATGCGCGCCAGGCGTTCGAGAATCTGTTCAAGAAGTAAGTACGGACCTCGGACCCCAGACCTCGGATGTCGGCCCTCGAACGCGCAACGGTTTTGCCGAGGTCCGAAGTCCGATGTCTGAGGTCCGCCTTTACGGCTTCTGCGTAGGCCTTAAAAGAATCTCGCTCACAAATGACTGCGGCGCTTGTGTCACCAGCATAGCCACGGCATGGGCAACGTCGTCGGGCTGAAGCATTTTGCTCGTATCTTTGCCGGCGTGCGGGCTTAGGTCGGTGTTGGTCGAGCCGGGACAGATCACGCTGACGCGAATGTTATGGCCGCGAAGTTCTTCCGCCACCGAATAGCTCAGCCCGTTCAATCCCCACTTCGATGCCGCGTAGGCAGCGCCGTTGGGCAAGGCATTTTTTCCGGCGAGCGAAGAGATGTTGACGATGTGGCCGACGCGCGCCTTGATCATCATGGGCGCGAAGGCCCGAATCACATAGTAGACGCCCCGCAAGTTGGTGTTGAGAATGCCGTCCCATGCCTCTGGGAGAAGTTGGTGCAGCGGGCCGCCGAATCCGCCGACGCCGGCGTTGTTGATCAGAATGTCGATGCGGCCGAAAACGGACTCGACCCTCTTGGCAGCGTCCTCCACCGACCGCAACTCGGTGACGTCGCAAGCGATCACGTCCGCTCTTCCGCCCGCCTCGGCAATCGTGCTCGCGGCCGAATCGAGCGCCGCGCGGGTTCGCCCCAGCAGCACAGCCATTGCGCCCAGAGTGGCCATTTTGCGCGCAATGGCAGCGCCGATGCCACGTCCTGCGCCGGTAACGACCGCGACTCGACCGGCCAGGGGCTGACCGGTGTCTATAGGCATAAGGGTCTCCTGTCGTAATGTGGCTCGCAGGTTCGCTATCCGCCAACCGCGATATGTGCATCTTAGCAATAAAGTGGAGGATGGCCGTGAAGTGGCTTGCCTTCGGCGGAAGAGGTACTTATAATCCGGCAACCGGGAGTGAAGTGCCCGCCGTCTCAATATCCTGGCTGACGGGACCATTTCCGAGCTCTTGCCGGGGAGCCGGGGTTCCGTAGCGGTATTAATTGGGGAAGCGGCGCGAATGGAACGCAGTCACGCTTTGATGAAGAGAGATTTCAGCTTCGCAGCGGTATTTCCTGAAGATCCTAAGGAGCCACACTGATGAAAAAGATTCTGGTCGCGGTCGTGCTTGCAGTAGCGGCAGTAGCGGTTGCAGTCGCACAGGACGCTGCTCAGCCGGCACAAGGACAGCCTGCCGCGGCACAATCGGCGGCGCCGGTCATTAAAGACCCCGCCGAATACAACGCCTACGTCGGCGCCGTTGGTCAGAAAGATCCGGCGGCACAGATCAGCGGTCTGGAAGCGTTTCTTACCCAATATCCCAACAGCATCATGAAGGCGACCGCGCTGAGTGTTTTGATGGGAGCGTATCAGCAAACGGGGAACCAGCAGAAGACTCTGGACACGGCCACCAAGTTGGTGCAGGCCGATCCCGACAATGTGCGCGCGATGGCGTTGCTGGCGTATTTCGATCGCGTCAGGGCGCAAAACGGCGACCCCAATGCAAAGCAACTGCTGGCGGACGCCAAAAAATATGGCCAGATGGGTCTGGATGCGCTGCCCAAGTTTGCCAAGCCCGAAGGCACCTCGGATGCCGACTACCAGAAGCTGAAAGGGCAGATGGCCGGGATATTCAATGCGGCGCTCGGAATCGCCGCCTTGCAGGATAAGGATTACGCGAACGCGACGAAAGATTTGAGGACTGCGGCGGACGGAAACCCCACCGATTTCAGCGTTGTCTATCCGCTGGCGCTGGCGTATCTGCAACAGACCCCGCCTGACTCGATCAATGGCATCTGGTTCGCAGCCCGCGCTTCTGCCGTCGCCCCCGCGCAGGCCCAGGCGGGAATTGAGAAATATGCGCGTTCGCAGTACGTGAAGTATCACGGCGGTGACGATGGCTGGGCTGACGTTCTGTCACAAGCCAAGGCCAACACGACGCAGCCTGCGGGGTTCGCCATTAAACCCGCGCCAACTCCGGCCGAACAGGTTCATACTCTTATCACCAGCAAGAAACCTGAGGAGATGAACTTCGCGGAATGGCAGTTCGTGTTCACCAATGGCAGCAAGGACGACCAGGATGTGGTCTGGAACGCCATCAAAGGCAAGGCTGTGCAAATGAATGGCACGGTCATCAAAGCTACGGCCACCGAGTTCGACATCGCCGGCAGTTCCGATGACATTGACGCGAAGAAGGCCGACATCACCTTGACGTTCGAAGAAAAAGTTCCTCTCAAGCTGATTCCGAAAGAGAATGCGAGTCTGGATTTTCAAGGAGAGCCCGCGTCCTACACCGCCAGCCCGTTTATGATGACGATGGAGAAAGGCCAGTTGTTGAAGGCTGCCGCTCCCAAGAAGCCTCCCGTGCATCACAAACCGGCTGCCCAGTAAGGCAGTTTGGCTCGACGCAAGAAGGCAGCCCGCGAGGCTGCCTTTTGTTTTTGCGATTACCTGAAAAAAAGTTGCTGAGTTGCCGAAAACGATTCCGTTCTTTCACACCAGGGAAGCGGGGAAGTGGAACTCGCACTATTTCGGCCCGTGCGCGCTTCCCGCCGCCACGGCGCGCACCGTCGCCTGCAAATCGAAGCGTCCCAACAATCACCCCTGCGATCTTGCGCGAGAGGACAGCTATGGCGTGGGGCGCAGTCTTTCTTCGTTCTTAGCGGTTCTTAGCGCGCGGCTTTCTTGTCCAATACCATCGGGCGCGCGCTGCGGGGCGGGCGCCTGGCGCCATCGCGCAACTGGCGCACGTCGATCTTCAGCTCGTGGATGGTGCGGCTTAGCGTGTTTCGGTGCATGCCGAGTTCGCGCGCGGCGCGGCACTGGTTGCCCTTGTTTTCCTGGAGCACGGTGAGGATGAAGCGCTTCTTGAATTCGCGCACGCCCTCAGAGTAAAGAATGTTGCTCCGGTACATCTGCAGAATGAGTGCTTCCAATTGATCTTTCACGATGCGTCTCTCTTCTCTTCAGTTCAGTCCAGCGATTTTGAATTCCACCGCATCTATTTCCCACTTGAAGCCGGAGTGCCCGACAAATCCTTGGGCGCGTGTTGCAAGAAGTCCAGGCCCTCACGGAAGCGCGCCCGCAACGCCGAAGGCGCTACCCAGATTGCGGCCCTCCCGAGTACAAGGAAATACGGCGCCAGCTCCGAATCGTCGAGCATCTTCGAGGTGGGCGTAAACGCAGTCATTCCCATCAAGACCACGGCCACCATGAAAACGCCTTTCAGCAGGCCCAGCACCGCGCCCAGAAAACGATCGAACCCACTCAACCCGGCTTCTTTCATCATCCAGCGCGCGATCCTGCCGGCAATACTGAACAGGAGCAACACCGCAAAGAAGATGACCAGAAACCCAAGAATCTCAGCCAGCATTTCCGACTTCAGGAACGATGCCAACCACCCCGCCAGGCGTCCATACTGCCAGGCGGCGACAATATACCCCACCACTAGCCCAGCCAAGCTGAGGGCTTCTGCGAAAAAGCCTTGCAAGGCCGCCGAAACCACGTTCAGCACTAAAATCACAACGATGAGCCAATCCGCCACGCTCATCTCGCGCTCCCGCCGACGGCTCCAAGATTACTCATCCAACCGGCGCCCCGTAAGCTGGAAGTAAGCCTCCAGATACTTTTCGCTGGTGCGGCGCGCGACTTCCTGGGGGAGGGAAGGCGCGGGCGGCTGCTTGTTCCAGCGAATCTCTTCCAGGTAGTCGCGAACGTATTGCTTGTCGTAGGAATCCTGCGCCCGGCCCGGCGCATAGGTTTCGGCGGGCCAGAAGCGCGAGGAATCGGGCGTAAGCACCTCGTCTGCCAGGGTGATGCCCTTGGCGGTGCGGCCAAATTCGAACTTGGTATCGGCGATGATGATGCCGCGCTGCCGCGCATAAGTGGCCGCTTTCTTGTAGATATTCAGCGCGAGGTCGCGAAGATGACTGGCGGTCTCCGTGCCTACAATCTTGCACATCCGATCGAACGAAATGTTCTCGTCGTGGCCGCTGACCGCCTTGGTGGAGGGGGTAAAGATGGGTTCGGGAAAAGCTTCCGACTCGCGCAATCCGGCGGGCAGTGCCATGCCGCACACCTTGCCGGTGGAGTTGTATTCTTTCCAGGCTGATCCAGAGATGTAGCCGCGGACCACGCACTCCACCGGGAACATCTCGGCCCGCCGCACCACCATGGAGCGTCCCCGCAACTGATCGGCGTACTTGCGCAGCGATTGTGGGTACTTGGCCACGTCGGCGGTGATCACGTGGTTGGGCACCAGTTCCGACAGGAAGTCGAACCAGAACAGCGAAATCTGCGTCAGCACGCTCCCTTTATGAGGGATGCCGGTGGCCAGGATGTAATCGAAGGCGGAAATGCGGTCGGTGGCGACGAACAAAAGCGATTCGTCATCCAGGTGATAGACATCACGGACTTTACCGCTGGCATGAATTTCCAGATCGGGGAAATGAGTCTGCAAAAGGACGGAATCGAGAAGGTCAGTAGTCATTGAGAAATTTTACAGGTAAGAAGCGACGGGTATTTTAGCCTGTCAGGAAATTTTGTCAACGCCTGATATTGGGCGAGAGCAAGATTGCCCTTATCTTGTTGAAGAGAAAAAACTTTGACCGCTGGCGCTGCCGTATCGGGGACGAAGCGCCGCGATTCGATTGCTAGTGCTGTGGAAAAACTGAGGATGAGGGTGGATAACAGGGAGGCAGACAGCTTTCACCCGTTAGCTCTTAGTTGGTCCTCAGCAGGCGGGCTCGTCTACGCCCCGCCGAAGCGTACCGAGACCAGCTTCGACACGCCCGGTTCCTGCATGGTCACTCCGTAGAGCACCGGCGCGATGCTCATGGTTTTCTTGCTGTGCGTGATGAGAACGAATTGGGTCTCGAGGCTCATCTCTTTCACCATGTCGGTAAAGCGGCCGATATTGGCTTCGTCGAGCGGGGCATCGACTTCGTCGAGGATGCAGAACGGGCTGGGCGTGTACTGGAAAATGCCGACCAGCAGCGCCAGCGCGGTCAGCGCTTTTTCGCCGCCCGAGAGCAGCAAAACGCTCTGCAGCCGCTTGCCCGGAGGCGAGGCCACCACGTCGATGCCGCTTTCGGCGCTGTTTTCTTCGTCGGTCAGCTTCATGAAAGCGTGGCCGCCGCCGAATAGCTTCTTGAACGTCCCCTGGAAATTCTCGTTGATCTTGTGGAAGGCCTCCTCGAACTTCTGCCGCGAAAGCAGGTCGATTTCGCGGATGGTTGCGGTGGTGTTCTCGATGGAAGAGATCAAGTCTTTGCGCTGGGTTTCGAGGAAGCTGTGGCGCTCGGCGGTCTCTTTGTACTCTTCGAGCGCCATCATGTTCACCGGGCCCATGGCTTCGAGCTTGGCTCGCATCTCGCGATAAGCTTGGTCTTCGGTGGCGAGTTGCTCGCCGCTGACGATGGGCAAAGTGGTGTCGGCCATCAACTGCTCGCGTTCGACGCCGAGCTCGTTGAGGCAGGTTTCGCCCATGTACTGGGCGTCGGCCTGCAACTTGGCTGCTGTGGCCGATAATTCACCTTTGCGGTCGCGGGCCTGGTCGAGCAGTTGGCGGGCGTCGCGGAGGAGTTCGTCGATTTCCGCCAGCCGGGCGCGGACCTGCTCCGATTCAAACTGCAACAGGCCTTCACGCGCCTGGCCGGCGTTGCGCTCGGCTTCGAAGTCGGCGGCTTGCTCTTCCAATTGCAGGTTTTCGGTTTCGCGCTGCAGCTTCTCGGCAACGGCGGCATCGATTTGCGAAGCGAGGGCATACACGCGCTCGCCCATCTCGTGCGAGAGCGAATCGATGCGCTCAAGCACGCTCGCAGCCGAGCGGTGACGCTCTTCCAATGCCGCCACACGCGCGATCCGTTGTGAAGTGGCTTGCGCGGCGTCTTCCCGGCGCCGGCGCAGCGTGGCCAGAGATTCCTGGGCCGAGGCGATCTGCCGCTCCAGTGTTTCGCGCTTTTCTTCGACCACGCCGATTTCCGATTGCAGCGCGGCTACGGCGTTCTCCTGATCGAAGCGCTCATCCCCCAGGCGCTGCAATTCGAGCTGCGAGATGTTCATGCGCTCGCTGACGCGGGTCATCTCCGAATCGAGTTGCTGCAGCATGTGGCTCGAGGTCATGGCCTGGTGCTCGGCCTCGCGCCGTTCGCCTTCGAGGCGATCGAGCAGGGAAGTGAAGTCTTTGATTTCGTGGCCCAGGGTGAGGACCCGCATCTCTTCCTCGCGCAGAGCGCGCTCCAGATCTTCAAGCTGCCGCAGAACTTCGCGCAACTCGCGCTTCATCGAAAGCGGCCCTTCGGCGCGCTGCTTGCCTCCGGTGACGGTCACATTGTGGAAACACTCGCCCGATTGCGAAAGGAAAAACGCATCGGGATTCTCCAGCGCCAGGCCGCGAGCGGCCGCGCTTTCGGGCACGATGTAGCCATCGCGCAGCTTGGGCAAAATGACTTCAAGCGATTTGCCGAATCCATTCAGCACGCGAATGGTGTGCTTGAGCGGAAGCACCGACGATGCCGGCGGTGCGCAATGCGCAGCTTCGTCGAGTACGAACGAAAATTTCGCCTGCGAATCCTCGGGATGAACGAGAAAAGTGGCACGGCCATCGACATCGCTGCGCAGAACGCGCAAGCCTTCGTCGGCGGCATCCCAGGATTTCACCACCACGTAATTCAGTTCGTCGCGCAGAAAGTCTTCGACCACGTGCTCATAGCGCGGCTCGACCTCAAGAAAATCCGCGAGCACTCCCACCGGCGCGAGGCCGCCCTGCATCATGCCGGATTGAAACAAACGGCGAACCGATTCGGTGGAGTAGCCGTGTTCGGCGATTACGGCCTCGAGAGAACCTTTACGGCCGATCAACGTGGCGCCCTCGGCGCGCAGCAGGTCGAGGCGAGATTTTGCTTTGGTTTCGTCCACCCGCTTGGATTCGAGCAGCCGGCGAAGCTGGCCGATTTCTTCGGTGATGCCCGCAACCCGCTGAGAAACGGATTCAAACTCCAGCGCCAACTGCCCACGCCGACCGCCGAAGGTTTCTACCTGGCCTCCGGCGTTGGCGATCTCCGCTTCCAATCGCCGGGCTTCGCGGTCCGAACTGGCAAGGCGCTCTTCAACGTGAGCGAGTTGGTTGCGCAGGCGCGACGCGGAAGAAACCGTATCGAAAATCGCAACGCGATGCTCTTCCTGCTGGCGCTCAAGTTCGGCGAGGCTTGAGGCAGCGGCGGCAGCCTCCTGCTGGCAAAGAGCAAGATCATTGAGCGCCGCAGCCAGATCGGCCGCTGCGGACTCGAGGATCTGACGGTTGGAATCGCGCTCGGCTTCAAGCGCGGTGAGCCGATGGCGGGCCTGCGCCAGTTCCGCCTCCGCCGAGGCGGAGCGCACCACGAGTTCGGCGCAACGTTCCTCATTGTGGCGGCGCCGGGCCTGCGCGCGGTCGATTTCGAGCGTGATCTCACTCAAGCGTTCGCGATTTTCGCGCAGCTCGGTTTCAATGGCGTAACCGCGTTGCGTGCGCTCGCCGTGCTCGGCTTCGAGTTGCTGCACGGTTTCGCTGCGATGCCGCATCTCCTCGGCCAGCGTGTTGAGCTGGGCATCGATTTCGGCGCTCTCTTCTTCGATCGCGGCAAACTTGCTGGCGAGAACCACGCGCAGCTTGGCGCGCATTTCTTCGCGCAGCTTCGCGTAGCGCTCGGCTTTGGAAGCCTGGCGTTTCAACGAATTCATTTGCCGCGTGATTTCGTCGAAGATGTCGTTGACGCGGTTGAGGTTCAGCTTGGCATCTTCGAGGCGAGCTTCCGCCAGACGCTTCTTGGTTTTGAACTTGGTGATGCCGGCGGCTTCTTCAAGAATGGCGCGGCGGTCGGTGGGACGGCTGCTCAGAATTTGCCCGATGCGTCCCTGCTCGATCAGCGCGTAGGATTCCGGCCCCAGGCCCGTGCCCATAAATAGCTCTTGAATGTCGCGCAGGCGGCAGAGTTTGCCGTTCAGCAGATATTCGCTGTCGCCGGAGCGGAAAAGCCGGCGCGTGACCGCAATTTCACCGGTGCGGAATTGCTGCTGATTGAACTTGCGGCGGCGAATCTTGAGAATCACGTTCGGACCAGCGGTTCCAGCGGAGGCAAGCGGCGGAACGACGCTATGAACCGGCAGCGCAAATACTGGTTCGTCATCGGGGAAGGCGACTGCAAGAATATTTACTTTGGATCGAGGAACAACAATTTCTTCCGTTCTTCCGGGCCGCGCGGCTTCCACCGCCATCTCGGTTTCGTGGGCGGCGCGGGCGCAGATGGCGGCTTCGTCCCAGTCTTCGGAGATGTTCCGGTCGATTGTTTCCTCTGCCGCGCGCGCGGGCATGTCGTCCTGAATCTCGATCTCGGTGGGAGCGTTGGCGTCGGCGCCGCCGTAAGCCTCGGGATCGATCAGCGTCAGCGACACTTCGGCCATGCCGGTGGGCTTGCGGTCGCGAGTGCCGGCAAAGATGACATCTTCCATGCGCGAGCCGCGCAGGGTCTTGGCCGACTGCTCGCCCAGCACCCACGAAATGGCGTCGGCGATATTCGACTTGCCGCACCCGTTGGGGCCGATGATGGCCGCGACGCCGTCCCCGTGGAACTTGAGTTCGGTGCGGTCACAGAACGACTTGAACCCGAGAATCTGAAGACGCTTCAGTTTGAGCAACGTAGACTCCTTAGAAAAACCAGTGGCCGGTTGTCAGCGGCCAGTTGCCAGTCGCCTTGGGGTTGCAGCGTCGTTGGTGCGAGTTGATCCGGCGATTCGGCCCTGATGTTTACCAGACGGATTCCTCTGCCGACGAAACGATGCATGACGGACCTATGCCGGACTGCTTCCTCACCCAGGCTGGATCGGGCGAATACAAATTTAAGCTACTGTAACGGTGAAATCGGGGCGGGGTCAAGCAATATAACACTATATATTGTATGGCCTTACGTCCCACCGCGCTGGGTTGCACACACATTGCGGCATTTGTCTGGTTTAGCGGTGAGGGAAGGACGAGGTGGGAGAACCGCGAGAGCAGGGTAATCGTAGCAAGACGGCACAGGAAAAACAATGCAAAGAGCAGGAGATCAGGGATTCTGTATTGTAAGGTCCAGGAAGGCTATTCCAAAGTGCCTTCGCCATTGCTCGCGGCAGCGAGAAGGAAAGACAAAAACTTGCAAGAGGATTCTGTTTGCGCAGGAACTGGCGCGCACGTCCGGCATTGATGAGGCCCATGACCGAGATGACCCCGACAATAACTTGTTGACAACGAAGTCTTAGATCAGGAGTAAACATCGGCGGCCTGACGCCGCAGAGACGACCGGGTCCGAAGCCGCGACTAGCGTAGGCGTTCCCAACGGCTTGTTTTTCTGCTACATCTTGAGCAGCTTGCACATTACTCAAGCCATCTTTCTGTTTTTCGCCGGCGGCATTGCCGGAACGCTGAATGCGTTGGCCGGCGGCGGAAGTTTCATCGCTTTTCCGGCCCTGTTGTTCATGCGAATTCCAGCCGTGGAAGCGAATGCGACCAATACGGTCGCGCTATGGCCAGGCTTGGCGGCCAGCACCATTGCGTACCTGAAACGGCTGAACGCACCATGGCGTGTGTTGGTTCCTCTGCTCGCGACCAGCGTTGCCGGAGGCTGGGCTGGGGCATGGTTGTTGCTTAAGACCCCGCAGCATACTTTTCTGCGGCTTGTCCCCTGGCTGCTGCTGGGCGGCACTCTGCTGTTCGCCTTTGGCAATTCGATCCGCGCCATTGCCGGCAAGACCGCCGTCCTCGATGATTTGCGGGACATATCATTTCAGGCGATCGTTGTGAGCTCGATTGCCGAGTTACTGGTTGCGGTCTACGGCGGGTACTTTGGTGCGGGCATCGGATTCATCACGCTGGGAATGCTCGCGCTGCTAGGGATGCGCGACATTCATGCCATGGGAGCGATCAGGACGCTGCTGGCCGCCGCAATTAACGCCGCTGCTGTGGTGACTTTTATCGTAGCTCGCGCTGTGTTGTGGCCGCAGTGCGCAGTGATGATCACAGGTTCTCTCGCCGGAGGCTGGTTCGGGGCGCATTACGCGCAGAAGGCAGACCCCAGGAAGGTGCGGGGAGTTGTGATCGGTGTGGGTGTCGCGATGAGCGCGTACTTTTTTGTCACGGTGCGCTAGGGCTGGTTGGCAGCGGCTGATGTGATGGGTGGCGAGCTGCCATCGGCTTTTTTCGCCGCAAGAAATATTTGCTGGAGGCTCGACCAGGGGCGTATACTCCGTTCGTTGGCTGGTCCACTTATCGGACCACTTGGAGTTTAGTTTGCAAGCAGGAATCAAATCCGACTTTGAAGTCATCCGAAGGAACAAAGTTTACGAAGAAGTCGCCAGGCAGATCGAACGTCTGATCGTGAAAAAACTGCAGCCCGGCGACAAACTGCCTTCGGAACGCGAACTCGCTGAAATGCTGGGAGTGAGCCGCAGTTCCATACGAGACGCGATTCGAAGCCTGGAACTGGTGGGCTTGGTTGAACCGCGCCAAGGCGCTGGGACAATCGTCCGCGAAACCTCAGCCGAGTCGTTGGCCAATCCTTTTGGCAATGCGCTAAAGCGGCGGCGGGAACTGGTGAGCGAGCTTCTGGATTTTCGCAAGATGCTCGAACCGCCGCTGGCGGCGCGCGCCGCCACGCACGCTTCTGCCGAGGAGATCTTAGAGATGGAAGAGATTCTGCAGCGGCAAGAGGAAAAGCAGGTTCAGGGAGACGCGGCGGTCGCTGAAGACGCCGAATTCCACTACAGCGTCGCTCTGGCCTCCGGCAACAGCGTCGTGCTGAAAGTGCTCGACATTCTCATGGACCTGCTGCGCGACACGCGTGCGCGCTCTTTGCAGTTGGAAGGACGTCCGCAAAAATCGCTGGTCGGCCATCGGCGGATTCTGGCTGCGATCAAGCGCCACGATGCTGAAGCCGCCAAGTCGGCGATGCGACGGCACATTGAAGACGTCGAAGAGATCGTGCTGGACAAGTTTTGACCGGCGGAATTAAGTGACGAGGTTTTAATCATGAGTTACACGGAACTCACCGTTTGGACGCGCGGAATCATCATGGATAAAGAGGGGCGCGACATCGTCAACTCCATCTCCGCGTCCGCCCGGCTCGAGGGTAAGTTCGCGCAGGCCATGGAGAATTACGTCGATAATCCCGATCGCACCAACGCCCCGACGCGCAAGTACTGCCGCGTAAGCGATGGCGTCATCGAGAACGAGCTCACCTACGAGAACGAGCAACCCAACATCGTCGTACTGGTCGAGGGGACGATGGTCAAGGGTTGGGATTACATGCGCGGGATGCCTCCGGGCGGAACGCTGGTGATCAACACGCACTACGCACCGGAGTACATGATTCGTTTCGTGCCGGGCGCCGAGCGTTTGGCTCAACTGGTTTGCGTTGATGCCGCTAAGTTGGCAGACCACAAATGGCTTTACTACCGCCTGGGCGAGTTAGGCCTCGACCGCCTCTCGACAGAGGGCGCGGCCGAGCGAAACAAAGCGATCGCACCCGATATCGCCGCTCCGCTCATTGCCGCAGTGGTCAAGACGACCGGCGTCGTGAAAATGGAGACGATTGAGCCCATGATTGCCAACAAGAAGGCCTTCCATATGGCGCTCGACGAATTGCACATCATGCCGCTGAACCCAGTGGCTGTGTAGGGAAGGATTAATTAAAGGATCACATGTCGACAAAAGGCACACGCATTCCCGATTGGCTTACCGTCCCGTTCGCCGGCATCACACCGGCGCCATCGCAGGAAAAGGGGCAGGACCTGTTCCCCACCGGCAACTGGCGCGCGATCCGGCCGGTGTACCGCGACAAGTTGCCGCCCTGCAATAACGCTTGCGGAACCAACGAAAAGATCCAGGGCTATCTCGACCTGGTGAAGCGCGGCAAATATCTGGACGCTTACGCGCTCATCAAGGAAGACATGCCGTTCCCGTCGGTCACCGGCCGCGTTTGCTATCACCCGTGCGAACAAGCGTGTAACCGCGGAAAGTACGACGAGGCCATCTCGATCCGCGCGGTGGAGCGTTTTCTCGGCGATCTCGGACAGGCACTGGCACGCGACGTGGTCAAGGCCGGGAAGCCCAACGGCAAGAAAGTCGCCGTTGTGGGCTCGGGTCCGGCCGGCCACAGCGCTGCATACCAACTTGCGCGCCTCGGCTACCAAGTGACAATCCTTGAAAAATCGCCAAAAGCAGGCGGACTCAATCGCGGCGGCATTCCCGACTGGGTGCTGCCGGCGCACGTGCTCGATCGCGAGATCGAACGCCTCGTCGAGCTCGGAATTACGATCAAACCCAACGTCGAAGTTGGGAAAGACGTCACCTGGGACGATTTGAAAAAGAATTACGACGCCTGCGTTCTGGCCGTGGGCCTCACCGAGCCCAACAGCGTGCGAGCCGAGGGCGAGAATAAAGACGGCGTGCTGTATGGACTTCCGTTCCTTCGCGACATCGGCATGGGCACGTCGAAGGTCAAGCTGGGCGCCAGGGTCGCCGTCATCGGCGGCGGAAACACCGCCATCGACTGCGCCCGCGAAGCGCTGCGGCAAGGCGCCGTGGAAGTCACCATGATCACCGTGGAAGCCAACCCCGAAGAGATGCCGGCCTCGCCGGAAGATCTGCACGACATGCTCGAAGAAGGCGTAGATCTGCTGCATGGACGGGCCATGACCGCCGTGCTCGGCAACGGCAAGGTTGAAGCTTTGCAACTGCACTCGGCTCGCTTCTCCGGCGCCATCAACGCCTCGCCGATCACGGTGGATCGAGAGGTCCCGGCCGAGCGCTTCGCCGTCGACAATGTGATCGTCGCTGTGGGCCAACGGGCGTCGCTCGGTTGGTTGCCGGACGAGTTCAAGACCGAGCGCGGCACGATCCAGATCGACCGGTTCGGACGTCTCGGCGATACGAACTTTTTTGCCGCGGGCGACGTGGTGCAGCTGGGTTCGGGTCAGCCGCTGATGGTGGTGAATGCGGTGGGCGACGGGAAGCGCGTCGCGTTCAATCTAGATAAGATCCTGCGCGGGGAGCCGTTGCAGACGCGGACGATTCCAGTCGACGTCATCTTCGATTTGAACCGCATGAACATGACCTATTTTCCGCACTTCCCCCGCGTCCAGCAGGATCTGCTGCCGCCTACCACGCGCCGCAAAACGCAGGACGAAGTGATACAGGCTTTCTCGGAACAGCAGGCGGTCGAAGAGGCCAGCCGCTGTTTCAGTTGCGGCACTTGCAACGCCTGCGACAACTGTTATCTGGTCTGTCCCGAACCGTGCATCGTGCGTGACGTGCGTTCCAACGGCCTCTATAAGATTCTGGTCGACTACTGCAAGGGCTGCCGCGTGTGCATCGAGGAATGCCCGACGGGTTGCCTCGAAGGCGTGCCCGAACTCGACTTCGATACCGGCGTGGTACGAATGGACACCGCGTTCGCCATCTCGCCTGGGCTGCATGGGCGGCAGGCGGAGGAGTTGAGGAATCTGGGAAATCGTCCGGCGAAGAACATTTAGAACCTGGAGTAAACCATGGCAGCGGTCACCGAAGCAAAAAAGAGAACAGTCCGAATCAATGGCTGCGTAGCGGCGGCACAGGCGGCCAAATACGCGGACGTGGATGTGATTGCGGCCTACCCGATCCGGCCTTACACCGCGACCATGATGGCGCTGGCGCAAATGGTGGCCAACGGAGAACTCGACGCCGAATACATCGTGGCCGACAGCGAGCACTCGCAGTTGAGTATCTCTCATGGCGCTTCTTCGAGCGGCGCCCGCGTATTTACTGGTAGCTCCGGTGTTGGCGTGCAGTTCGCCTACGAGCTTTATTCGCCGATCTCGGGCAGTCGAATGCCGGTGCAGATGATGATCGCCGACCGCACCCTCGATCCGCCCGGCGACTTCGGTTCCGAGCATACCGACGCGCTCTCCACGCGCGACATGGGATGGCTCATGGGCTGGTCGTGCGACGCCCAGGAAGCATTCGACAATCACCTGATGGCTTATCGAATCGGCGAGGACCCGCGCGTGCTTTTGCCGCAGATGGTCTGCCAGGATGGTTTCTTCGTCTCTCACATCACCAGTGACGTCGAGTTGCCCGACCCGGGCCAGGTCAAGGAATTTTTGCCACCCTACAAACATCCTTACCCGCTTGATCCGCGGCATCCCGTGTCGCACGGTCCGCAGATCATGCCCGAGCAGGGTCCGCCGCTGCAACTGGAGCGTGCGCGAGCCATGGAAGAATCGATGGCTGTCATTGAGCAGGTCCACGACGAGTTCGCGAACATCTTCGGGCGGCGATACGACCCCTGGGTCGAAGAGTTCATGACCGATGACGCCGAGGTAGTCTTTTTCATGCAGGGCGCACACGCGGTAACCGCGCGCTTCGCGATTCAGCACATGCGCGACCGGGGCTTGAAGGTTGGTTTGGTGCGGTTGCGCACGATTCGTCCCTACCCGACGGATCGTGTGAAAGAGATCCTCAGCAAGTTCAAAGTGGTCGGCGTGATCGAGACCAACATGGGACTCGGCAGCGTGAGCAGCGGAGGCTCCTTGTATGCCGAGGCCTGTGCGGCTCTCTACGAAAGCCAACAGCGCCCGCTCGTTGTCTCATTCATGGCAGGAATGGGCGGCGAGGCGATCGTGTTGAAGGAATTCTACTGGATGACGCAGAAAATGATCGACGCGCAGAAGCGCGGGAAAATCGAAAAGCGCACGCACTGGGTTGGATTCGAAGAGTAGTAGAGCGTTTGTCAGCGCGGATGTAAGGCGCGCTCTACCGCAGTATTGATGCAGGGTCTCGGATCCTGCTATTGGGAGAAACCGACATGGCAACCATAGAAGTTCAGCGGCAACTGCTGCCGATTCTCGATAGCCCGAATCAGGGGGCACGTTTCTACAATCCTGATTTACCGTCGACCGAACCCTTCGTCCCCGGACACCGCACATGCGCCGGTTGCGGGCCCTCCATCCAATACCGGATGACGAGCAAGGCGGCAGGCGACAATACGATCCTTGTCGGACCGACGGGCTGTATGTATGTCGCGAACAGTTCGTATCTGTGTACGCCCTACAACGTGCCCTGGGCGCACACGCAGATTGGCAGCGCGGGTAGCTTCACCGCGGGCGTCGCCGCAGCCTATGAGGCCATGATTCGAAAAGGCAAGTGGAAGGGCGCCTATCCGAACATTATTTGCGAGGCGGGCGACGGCAGCGCGTCCGACATCGGCCTGGCATCGATTTCAGGCGCGCTCTATCGCAATCACGACTGCCTGATTATCTGCTACGACAACGAGCAGTACGCCAACACCGGCATCCAGGCCTCGTCGCGCACGCCCTATGGCGGCATGACGACTTTCTCTCCTCCCGGCCCCATGGTTCCGGAGGCGAAGACACTGTTTCCCAAAGATCTCGCCCGCATGATGGCGGCAGGCCATCCCCACTGCTATGTGGCGACCGCGAGCGTCGGCTACCCGATCGACTTGATGAATAAAGTACGCAAGGGACTCAACCACAAAGGCGCGGCGTATCTGATGGTCTACACGCCGTGCCAGAAGGGCTTCGTGTACGAGACACCGCGCTCGATCGATCTTGGCCGGTTGGTCGTCGAATGCGGGCTCTATCCGATGTGGGAGTGGAACCCGGAGACGCGTGCGTACAATTACAGCTTCCGTCCGGCGAGCATGCGGCCGGTCTCGGAATATCTGAAATTGCAAGGGCGCTTCGGCCACCTCCACGCCGAGCACATCGCCAAATTGCAGAAGTTTGCCAACGAACAGTGGCGAATGATGGGTGTCGAACTGCCCGAGGCTTTGATTCAGGCCGCAGATGCAAAAAACCTGGTGAATATGGGTTCGGCCGCAGAAGCCGAGGAGGTGGCACAAACCGTATGAGCACTAAAGCAACCACTCCGCCTGCCGCTCCTGAAGCGCAGGAAAGCTATATCGTCAGTGAAGGCAAGAAGCGCGGCTCGACGCGCGACGTGCGCCCGGAAGCGGCGTTCGACCGCTACTACACCGTGCTGCGCGTGCACGCGGGCGACGCCATCCTCACCGACAACTGGCACACCAATGAAGTGCTGGACCACGCGCGCAACAACTTCGAGGGATACACGTTCGCCATGCGCACACTGGAGGCTTGGGGTGCGATGGTCGAGAACGACCACCGCGCTTACTACACGGCCGGGGGACGCGTGTGGGTCATGGATATCGAGCCCTCCGCAGGCAAGAAGAAGCGGCTGCCTGGCGCCGGAGCCGGCAAGAAATAGGGTACGGTTGCGCCGCATCCTGCTCATCGACGACACGCCGGAGATTGCCGAACTTCTCACGTTTGCGCTTCGTGACCACGGCTACGAAGTTTTCGCAGAGGGATACACCACCGCCGTCAACGAGCTGGTGCTGGAGCAACGCGCCGACGCGCTCGTGCTCGATTGTTCCGCCTACGACATGAGCGAGTCGCTCTTCGATGGTGTGCGTCATCATCCGAATCACGCCGACCTTCCGGTCGTCATCATCAGCGACACACCGGAGCAGGCGGACGCGAGCCTCCGTTCCCGGAACGCGCGAAGAGTCTTGCTGGTCCCGAAACCGTTCACCGGGTCGCAGGTGGCGAAAGCGCTCGACCAACTATTGGAATAGATATGCCTCTGTGGAGCATGGACGAGTGGCAGTACGTTGAGCGCGAGGTCATCACCGACCCGAACGGCAGGCATTGGACTGTGGCCCTGATGGACGTGCTCGGTCAGAAAGGGGATCCTGACCTGCCGAACAAGTTGCTTGAGCTTCAGTATTCGTCGGGCCGGTATTTCACGCTCATCTACTCGGACAGCGGAGCGCTGCAGCGGGAACGCGCCTACGCCTCACTGCCAGAGGCGGCCAGCGCCTACGAAGACCTGCTCGTGGCCGTCATCGATGGCAGCCTCAATCCGTCACAACCGGTGTTCCGGCAGGACCTGGACGATTGAGGATTGAAGTTGCAAGATTGACGCTAGAAGATTGAAGCTAGAAGATGGAAGCTGGAAGATTGAATATCCGAGAGCGTATTGGCGGTAATCGCTTTGACCGCAGCGGCTTGCAGCAGCCTCTACCGGCCGGGATCCAGATCTCTCATCACCACGTGAAGCACTTGTCCGGCCTGTCGCGCATGGTGCCCGGAAACCGTCGCCTTCGGGCCGCTATCGCCGTCGCCATTAGTGAAATCTCGATACGTCCGCGCGACTGCTGGCAGCCGGGCGCATCCGCTGCGAATCAGTCCCGTCCTCTCTGCGACGGAAAGCCGCGTCTGAAATGACCAATCGGTAATCTTCCCTGCGGGCGCACCCGAGGCAACTAGCGAACTCAGCCCTTTGTGTTCCAGGGCGTCGGTGACGATGGCCTCCAGGATTCCGCAAGAAGTGCGCAGCGCCAGGTCATAGTCCCCTTGCTCAAGGGCGCGCCGACTATCGGTGTAGGCTTGCTCGACGACGGGCCGGAGCTCGGGGTTGTGAACGAAATCGAACCGGCGGGGAGCCGGCGCCTCCGAGTTTCCAGAAGCGACCGGGCCATCCTTCATTCCTGAGAGTGAGGCAACCGCTTGCGCGAGGACGTCGAGCAGTCGCTTGACGATCTCGGCCGGCGCCGTTCCTTCGACGGCACGGCCGGACGCTGAGCGCAACAGGAAAGCTTCGCTAAACGACCGGGCAAGCCAATGGGCCTTGCTGCCTCCGGACAATTGATTGACGGTTACGCCACAGTCTTCCTGCCAGGCGCGAGCGGTCGCGATTGCCGATGCGCCGCAAGGATCGGTCGCCAACATGTCGCGAACCTGACGCCCGCGGCGGATCAGGCCATCGAGGTAGGAGAGGTAGGTCTCGATCTGCGCTTGCAGGGTGGCATCCATCGGTTGCGTCTCGCACTCGCGGAACTCACGGGCTAGACTGCGGGCAGGACGAGCCTCGCCATCGCGACGAGTCGAGGAGTCCTTGACTGCCTGGGACGGGCATGTTAAATTCCCTGCCGCAAGTGGTTCGATAACTGGACCAGTATATATCACGGTTTGCGCGAGCCAATAGATTCTCCGAGTTCACGCCTGCATAGGGTGAACTGGCACGATTCTGCCGAAACACCGTGGTTCCGGCAGTGCGCTGTTAACGTCCAACGCGCCGTTCTGGAGGCATGCCTATGGCCGCATCTCCGGCCGCTCTTATTCATCCGTCGCGCATAGTCAACCGTTGGGGCCAGTTGATCGCCGGCATTGTCGCAATGATGGCGGTCGCGAACCTGCAGTACGCCTGGACTCTGTTCACCAAACCCATACAAGCCCATCTGCAGGTCTCGCTGCAGGCTGTCCAGTGGACGATTGTTTTATTCGTCGCCCTAGAAACCTGGCTGGTGCCTTTTGAAGGATTCCTGGTAGATCGAATTGGGCCCCGATTCATGCTGGGTATTGGCGCGATCCTGGCCGGACTGGGCTGGATCGGATCCGGCCGGGCGGAGACGATAAACAGCCTCTACTTTTGGTACGGACTAGGTGGCATCGGCGCCGGAGCGGTGTATGGAGGAACCATTGGGAACGCGCTGAAATGGTTTCCGGATCATCGCGGTCTATGCGTCGGCCTGACTGCGGGAGCATTCGGCATCGGAACCGCGACGACGATCGCCCCCGTTGCCGCCATGTTGAAAGCCTCGGGCTACCAGCACACGTTCATCGTCTGGGGAATTATTCAGGGATTCGTTGTGCTGGTGGCTTCCCTTTTCCTGGCCCGGCCGCCGGTGGGATGGACGCCGCCGAACTGGAAAGAGAAAGAAGCAAGAATCAAAGCCAAGGTGAAGACCTCGGCTGTCGACATGACGCCGTGGCAGATGCTACGCCAACCGTCTTTCTATGTCATCTATCTGATGATGACCATGTTGGCCTTCGGCGGTCTCGTGGTCACCGTACAACTCAACCCCATGGCTTCTTCGTACCATGTGGATAACGTCGTGGTGGCATTCGGCATGACCGCATTGGTGCTGGCCATCACAGTCGACCGGATCCTGAACGGGTTGACACGTCCCTTTTGGGGATGGGTGTCGGACCACATCGGGCGGGAGAATGCCATCTTCATCTCCTTCATCCTGGAGGCAATCACGGTGTTTGCTCTGCTCCAACTGATCAGCCGTCCGGTCTGGTTCGTTGCGTTGTCAGGCCTGTGCTTCTTCGCGTGGGGCAATATTTACTCGTTGTTTCCCGCGATCACCGGCGACTTGTACGGAAACAAGTGGGCCACCACCAACTATGGAATCGTGTACACCGCCAAGGGAGTGGCCACAGCTTTTGCCGGCCCTGGCGCCGCCTGGATGTTCGCCAAGACCGGCTCCTGGACGAAGGTCTTTTGGGCCATGATTGTGTGCGATCTGATTGCGGCGTTTATGGCTCTGCTGTGGTTGAAGCCTCTGGCGGCCCGCGTCGTCGAGGATTCGAAAAGCGGACTGCGTGTCCCCAGCCTGCCTAAGGCTGAGGGGGCACGATCTGCGGCGTAGCTAAGGAGTAGTCGCTGCGCCGCAAGATTCGCCCTTTGACTCATAAAAGGCTTCATCGTCAGTGCGGACAGCGTAGCGAGGCGGGAGCGCCGGAAGAGGAGATGCTCTCTTCTTTGGAAAGGCAGATGCGATACAAATTGTGACAAGGTTGGGAAAGGTTGTGATATGGGCGTTCGCGACGGATCGAAAATGGTGGAGCTAGTCGGGATCGAACCGACGACCTCATCGTTGCGAACGATGCGCTCTCCCAGCTGAGCTATAGCCCCACGAGCGGGTTGGATTCGCTGCAGTGGATTTATTTTATCGTGAATCCGCAATCCCTGCTTCGCCGCTGTTTCGGCCCGTTCAGCGAATCAACTGCCGTAACTCGCGGCGCAGAATCTTTCCCGAGGCCGTCTTGGGAACGGCCTGCACAAAATGCACTTCTCGCGGCTGCTTGTAGTGGGTGAGCCGATCCGCGACGAAAGCGCGTAATTCCTCTTCCAGCTTTTTGCAGGCCACGAATCCGTCGCGCAGCGCGACAAAGGCCGCCGGAATCTCTCCCGCAACCGCGTCCGGCCGTCCCACCACGCCACACTCCCGCACCGCCGGATGTTCCAGCAGAACCGCCTCCACCTCTGCCGGCGCCACCGGAAATCCCTTGTACTTGATCATTTCCTTGCGGCGGTCAATCACTCGATAGAAACCCTCCCCGTCGCGCGTCACAATGTCGCCTGACCAGAACCATCCGTCGCGCAGCACGGCTGCCGTCGCTTGCGGCTCTCTCCAGTAGCCCATCATGAACTGCGGCCCGCGCATCACCAGTTCGCCCGGCTGCCCCGTGTCCGCCTCATTCGCGTTTTGAGCTCCGGACAACGGATCCAGATCGGTCTGGGCAATCACGCGGCATTCCGTTTGAGACAATGGATGCCCGATCGAATCTGGCCGGTACAGTTCCGGCTGCAGGTAACCCACATGCGTCACCGGAGAAGCTTCCGTCATTCCATATCCCTGGCAAACCAGAATGCCGGTCAGCGCCGTGAGCCGCCGCGGCAAATCCGGCGCCAACGGCGCTGCGCCAGACTTCACCCACCGCACCCGGTGTTCCTTCGGAAACTGTCCCGCCTCCGCCGCCTGGCACATCGCGTTCATGGCCGGCGGCACAACCGGCATCATGGTGATCGATTCGTCCGCGAGCAGCTGTGTGAGTTGAGGAATGCCGAAGCGCGGCATAAGCACCAGCGTTGCCCCCAGCATCAACGCGGGATTCGCAATCACGTTCAGTCCGTAGATGTGATACAGCGGCAGGAAGCAGAGAATGTTATCCGCAGAATGAATCTCGGTAGCGTTCGGACCCAGAAACTGATAAACATTTGCCACCAGGTTGTAATGCGAGAGCATCACGCCCTTCGGCAGTCCGGTCGTGCCGCTGGAATACGGCAGTGCCGCCAAGGTTTTCTCCGATGTCTGTTCGGGCTGGGGCAAGCTCGCGCTCACCGGTTTCAGCAGGCTGGCAAATGGCTCGGCTCCGTTTCCCGGCTGCCGAGTGGTGTAGACGCGCCGCAGATTCGGCAGTCCTGCAAGATTGATTCCTGCGAGGTTCGATCCGTCGGTTATCAGAAATGCTGCGCCCGAATTCTCCAACTGATAGCGCACTTCCCGCTCGCGATACGTCGGATTCAGCAGCGTTGGAATTCCCCCGGCCAGTGTGGCCGCGTGATAAGCGGCACAGAACTCCCAACAATTGCACAGAAAAATAGCCACTACTTCTCCCGGCTTCACCCCGACGGCAACCAGCCCGCGCGCCAGGGCTTCCACCGTCTCTCCATATTCGGCATAACTTACACGCCGCCCGCAGGAGGCATCGACGATCGCAGTCTTGTGCGGATTGCGCCGGCAGGAAGCCAACACCAGATCGTGGAGAAAAAGATTATGCGGGTCGGCGTAGAGTTGCGTGCGCAGCATAGGCGGGGATGATTGTAGCGGAAAGTGCCGGGCATTCGGCTGCTTAGCAGGCTGGAAGGGGCGGCACCTCATAAAAACACCGGCCAGTGGTTGCTGGTGTAATCGCGATTTTTCGCCAGCAAGCCTTTTAAGACACCGCCAACTCCTCCGATTTCATTGACTTGCCCCTTTTACAGACGTAGGATTCTGCTCCAGTGATCGGGCAAACCATCTCGCACTACCGCATTCTCGAGAAACTCGGTGGCGGCNNGTGGTCTACAAGGCTGAGGACATGCGGCTGCATCGCTTCGTTGCCCTCAAGTTCTTGCCGGGGAAAGTGGCCCATGACCCGCAGGCGCTCGCCCGTTTTCAGCTCGAAGCCCAAGCCGCATCCGCACTGAATCACCCCAATATTTGCACGATTCACGACGTTGGCGAGCAGGACGGCCAGGCGTTCATCGCTATGGAGTTTCTGGACGGGCTGCCTCTGGCGCGCCGTATCGCGGGGCGTCCGCTGGAAATTGAGATCCTGTTGTCGCTCGGAATCGAGATCGCCGATGCTCTGGACGCCGCCCATGCGCATGGCATCATTCACCGCGACATTAACCCGACAAACCTTTTCGTCACCAAGCTCGGCCACGCCAAGATTCTGGACTTCGGTCTGGCGAAGCTCACCGTTGGGGACGAAGCCGGTATCGGCGGCAACACCTTCGGGGGTGTAACTCAGTCGCCGGAAGATCTCACCCGCCCGGGCCCCGCACTGGGAACTATCCATTACATGTCGCCGGAGCAGGCGATGGGCCGGCCAGTGGACTCCCGTACCGACCTGTTCTCCTTCGGCATCGTGCTCTACGAGATGGCGACGGGAGTCTTGCCTTTCCAGGGACAGACTACGGCCGCGTTTTTCGACTGCCTCATTCACCGCGTGCCGGAGTGGCCTCTGCGCTTTAACCCTACGACGCCGGCACTTGAACGCATCGTCAGGAAAGCCCTCGAGAAAGGCGCTGGGCTGCGATATCAAAGCGCTGCTGAGATGCGGGCCGATTTACAGCGCCTGCGCCGGGAAGTGGAGTTGGGACAAAACCTGAATGCCGGGTCCAGCGCAAATCCGGTGCCGGATTCGAAAGAGAGAATCCGTGCGTTGTTCTCTACGGCTCACGCCACTGCGCAGCCTGAGCCCAAGAAAAGGATCGCGCCATGGCTGGCGCTCGGTCTGGTTGCCGTCGCAGCGTTGGTTGCAAGCATCCTGTTCCTAAGATCACCGGAGCGTCCCCCGGTGGTTATTTCGTCGCTGCAGATTACAAACGATAGCGCCTCGAAGCGCTCTCTGGTCACCGACGGAACCCGGCTGTACTTTTCCGAACATCTGAGCGGCCACTCGGTCCTGATGCAGGTTTCGACCTCGGGCGGAGAAACAGGTCCCCTGCCAACCCCACTGGCGAGCGCCGACATCTATGATTTCTATCCCGGCCGTTCTGAATTGCTGGTGAAAGGCGTGGCCGATGGTTCGGAGACAGAATGGCCGGTGTGGGTGTTGCCGCTTCCCGCGGGGTCGCTCCGGCCGGTGGGAAACATCCTCGCACACGCAGCCACGTGGGCGCCGGATGGCCAACACATCGTGTATGCCAGGAAGTCAACTTTGTATGCGTGTAACGAGGATGGAACCGATTTGCGGGAGCTGGTTACCGTGCCGGGAGTTCCGTTTGCGCCTCGATTTTCTCCCGATGGCCGCCGTTTGCGCTTCACCATCCGGGACACCGACCAGCGCACTTCTTCATTGTGGGAGGTTTCGGCCGACGGGAAGGGTTTGCGCCCGGTGTTGCCGGACTGGAACAAGCCGGCGCAAGAGTTGAACGGAACCTGGACGCCGCATGGAGAATACTTCCTGTTTGAATCGACTCGCGACCACGCGCAGAACATCTGGGCTCTGCGCGAGGGTGTGTCGTGGTCCAGCAGGCTTGGGTTTAGCAAGGCAGGGTTTCGCCAGGCTGGAGCTGAAGCGACGCAACTGACAGTGGGGCCGCTTATGTTTAGCAATCCCACGCCGAGCCTGGATGGGAAGAAACTATTTGTAATCGGTCAGCAGCGCCGCTTCGATTTGATCCGCTTGGGCGGCAAGACGCCGCAGTTCTCCATCTACGTTCCCGGAGTGTCGGCGGGCGAGGCCGACATCCAGCGAAATGGCGGACCCAATGGCGAGTGGATCACCTACGTGGCCCATCCCGAACTCACATTGTGGCGAAGCAAACTGGATGGAAGTTCTCGGACCCAACTCACGTATGCGCCGATGCAGGCGCATATTCCGCGTTGGTCACCGGATGGAACCCGCATCGCATTTATGGCATCGCGTCCGGGAAGACCCTGGAAAATCTTTGTGATCCCTGCCGAGGGCGGCACGCCGCATGAAGTGACGGCGGGAGACCACAACCAGGGCGATCCCACCTGGACACCCAAAGGCGATGCCATCGTGTTCGCGGGAATTCCCTGGCTGGAATACGGGACCGCAGCCAGCCTCAATATTCACATCGTTGACTTGAAGACTTCGCAAGTCTCGGATGTGCCGGGCTCGGAAAACCTTTTCAGCCCCCGCTGTTCGCCGGATGGGCGCTACCTGGCGGCTCTCTCTGCGGACTCCACGACGCTGATGCTGTACGACATGGAAAAGAAAACCTGGACACATCTCGCGGTGTCGCGCTTCGGTTTCCAGAACTGGTCACGTGATGGCAAGTATCTGTACGCAGAAGATTATTCCGACAAAACCGATGACTTTGTGCGCGTGAGTGTGGCCAACGGCAAAATGGAACGCTTGCTCAACCTGAAGGCGATTCCGCGCGGATTCGATCCCTGGGAGTTCTGGGTGGGTCTGGCGCCCGATGACTCGCTGCTCCTGATGCGGGATCGAAGTACGCAGGAGATTTACCGCCTCGATGTGCGCTTTCCGTAGCGCCGCTAACTCGCCAGCTTGCGCAGAAATTCACGCTCATCCATTCGGTACTTGAAGGCCTTATGCCCGTCGATAAATACGACGGGAACCTCATCGCTGAACTGGCGGCGCAATTCGTTGTCGCTGTCCACGTCCACTTCGCGCCACGCAAATCCGCCGCGGCGAGCCAGCTTGCTGAGGCTTTCCTTCACCACCTCGCAAAGATGGCATCCCTTGCGCGAGTAAACCACGACCTGGCGAGACTCTGGCACGGGTGAATTTTAGTCTCCATGCCCCGCCGATTTCTAGCGTGAAATTGTAGAGAAAGGAAAAGAAATGTAGGGCTTCCTGAATTGGCGCCTGACCCAAAGAAGCACGCGGAGAGCCCGAAACCGGTATCCGTTCGAGGTAGAATTCGGTAATGCAAAAAGACTCCGGCAAACCCCTGCGCGGCCAAACCGCTCTCATTACCGGCGGCGCCAAGCGTCTGGGACGCGCCACTGCCCTGGCGCTTGCCAACGCCGGCGCCGATGTCGCCATCACCTTCCGCAATTCGGCTCGCGAGGCGCAGAGTACGGTGGTCGACCTTGCCAGTTTCGGGGTCCGCGCCTTCGCCCTGCGTTGCGACGTCACCGACGAAGCCAGCGTCAAGTCCATGATGAAAGAAGCCGGACGCGAACTGGGCCGTATCGACATCCTCGTCAACAACGCCGCCAACTACGAAACCGCCGACTTCGAACGCCTTACCGTTCGCCAGTGGGACGGCATCTTCGCTTCAAACACGCGAGGGCCGTTCCTGGTGTCGCGCGAAGCGCTCAAGTGGATGCGGCGAAAAAGACCCGGATCAAAGCGACCCGAAGAAGCCGCAGCTAAGATTATCCACATGGGATCCCTCGGCGGCTTGCGTCCCTGGGCTACGCACGCGCATTACTGCTCCTCCAAAGCAGCCCTGCACATGTTGACCAAGGTCATGGCCAAAGCCCTGGCTCCGGAGATCGCCGTCAACGCTGTGGCTCCGGGAATGATCGATCTCGGCGAAAAATCCGCAGCCGCTTTCATGCGCCGCATGGCCCGGCAAACTCCCATGCTGCGCAACGGACGCGCCGATGAAATCGCGGCAGCGGTTCTCTTCTTTGCCACCGCGCCGCGGTTCATCACCGGACAAATTCTTGCAGTGGATGGAGGACTGGGACTCTGACCGATAACAAGATCACGCTTCCGCGGAAGTCGGATCGATGATCCGCTTCACTTCCGAAACGCGGTTCGCGGGAAAGCCGCCCTGCTTTGCATGCTCTCGCACCAGCGCTTCATTGGGAGCAATATAGACGCAGTAAATTTTGTCCTGGGTGACATAGCTCTCGAGCCACTGAATCTGCGGTCCCAGGTTCTTCAGAACACTGCAGGATTTCTGCGAAATGGCCAGAATTTGTTCTGGCTTTAAACTTCCCGCATCGGGGATCTCACGCTCGATGACATACTTAGGCATCTCTTCCTCCTTCGGGTTTTGGGGGTCTACGCCAAGCCGCGGCGGCCCTTGCCGCAAGATTCTATGCTGTGGGGCAGGCAATAGCCAATCGATTGGGCTCATACCCCTTCTGTACTGTTCCGGCTTCAAGGTATAGTGGGGCGAATGAAGAAATCCAGGAACTTACTTCCTCGTTCAAAGACGTGGGCGGATGCCCCTCGCGTCGCCGTCGCCATCATGGCCGCGGGCAAAGGCACGCGGCTCAAGTCGCAACTGCCCAAGGTGCTGCATGAAGTCGGCGGCAAGCCGCTGCTGGCTCATGTTATTGCGGCCGCTACGAGCGTGGTGCCGGCAAACGATGTCTATACCATCGTCGGACACGAAGCCGGCCGCGTCCGTGCAGGTCTTGAGGCAACCGGCGTCAACTTCGTCCTTCAGGCTGAGCAGCGCGGCACCGGCCACGCGCTGATGGTGGCGCGGGAACCGCTCTCCGCTTATGGTCATGTCATTGTCCTCTCCGGAGATGCTCCGCGCATCACGCCCCAGACTATCGCGCACCTCCTCAACTTCCACCTTGATGAGCAGGCCGCCATGACGTTGTTAAGTGCGGACCTGGACAATCCCGCCGGCTACGGCCGCATCATCCGCAAAAGATCTCGCAACAATTCTCGCAGCGCCGAAGTCCAGGCCATCGTCGAAGAAAACTCCGCCAGCCCGACCCAGAAAAAGATTCACGAGATCAACGCTGGGTTCTATGTGTTCGCAGTGCCAAAATTGTTCTCTCACATCGAGAAACTCTCTACCGCGAATCCGCACGGGGAGCGCTATCTTACCGACATGGCTGCGCTTCTGCGCAAAGCCGGGCAGCGTGTCGTCGCGTGGAAAACGGAAAACTCCGGCGAAGTTCTCGGCGCCAACACCCGCGCCGAACTCGCGTCTATCGACCAACAAATCCGCATAACCAAGTGCCGGCAACTTATGGCCGAGGGCGTCACCATCTTCTATCCTGCCACGTGCGTGATCGACAACGACGTCGAAGTCGCCCCCGACACCGTGATCGAACCTTTCGTCCAGATTCTGGGCCGATCGCGTATCGGCGCCGGGTGCCGTATTCGCTCTTACTGCGTGATTCGCGATTCCGAAATCGGCCACGGCGTGCTGATTCGTCCCGGCTGCGTTCTGGAAGAGGCCCGCATCGGTCCCAGCGCGGTCCTCGGACCCTATTCTCATCTGCGCCCCGGCAGCGACATCGGAGAAGGCGCGCACGTCGGCAATTTTGTCGAGACCAAAAAGATCAAGCTAGGCAAGGGATCCAAAGCCAACCATCTTACGTACCTCGGCGACGCCGAAATCGGCGCGGACGTCAACATCGGCGCCGGAACTATCACTTGCAATTACGACGGCAGAGCTAAGCACACCACGGTAATCGAGGATGGCGTTTTTGTCGGTAGCGACAGCACGTTGGTCGCTCCTGTGCGCGTTGGGAAAGGCGCATACGTTGCCGCTGCCTCCTGCGTTACCGAAGATGTCCCCGAAGACGCGCTGGCGATAGGCCGCTCGCGTCAAATTGTGAAAGAGGGTTGGGCGCGCGAGAAACGCGCCGGGCGGGGCAAGTAGGCTCGTATTGCGGAAGCACAGTCCGCGCGGGTTGCCTCAGCCTGCGCGGTTTCCCAAGGGCAGCGAGCGGCGAGCAATCTTTACGGCTTGACCCCCAACTGCCAAAACAAGAACGAATAAATATCCGTGAACTCCTCGATCTGCTTGGTCACGGGTTTGCCCGCGCCGTGGCCGGCTTTGGTTTCGATGCGCAACAGGATCGGACGTTTGCGGCTGGAGCCATTCTTCGCTTCCGCCTGCATCAGCGCTGCCATTTTCTTCGCGTGCATGGGATCGACGCGGGTATCGGTGTCGGCGGTCATGAAAAGAATCGCGGGATATTCCTGGCCGGGCTTCACGTGGTGGTAGGGCGAATAGGCGTAGAGCCACTTGAACTGTTCGGGATGTTCGGAGCTGCCGTACTCGGGAATCCAGAGCTTGGCGATCTGGAAATTCTGATAGTGCAGCATGTCGAGCAGCGGGACCTGGCAGACCACGGCCCGGAACAGGTCAGGACGCTGAGTGATCATCGCTCCCATGAGCAGGCCGCCATTGGAGCCGCCTTGAATTGCGAGGTGATTGTTGTCGGTATATTTTTCCGCGATCAGGTGCTCGGCAGCGGCAATCATGTCGTCGAAAACGTTCTGCTTATTGCCCAACATGCCGGCGCGATGCCAGTCTTCGCCGAACTCGGCGCCGCCGCGGAGGTTGGCTACGGCGTAAACGCCGCCGTGATCGAGCCAGAGATACGCGTTGCGGCTGAAGGTGGGCGTGAGACTGACATTGAAACCTCCATACGCCGTGAGCAGCGTGGGATTGTGACTTTCTTTCTTCAATCCTTTCTTGTGAACGATGAACATGGGCACACGCGTGCCATCTTTGGAGTGATACCACTCCTGCTGCACGTCATAGGCCGCGGGATCGATGGAAGGCGCATCCACTTTGGCCCAGAGCGAAGCGGAGCCCGTCTTCAAGTCGTAACGGTAGATGGAGGGCGGGAAGATGAACGACTGGAATCCGTAGAAAATCTCGTCGCGATTCCATTTGCCGTCCGATCCGAAAATGCTGCCGATGGCGGGCAGAGCGAGATCGGTGAGCTTCTTGCCGTCGAGATCGAACAGCTTGATCTGTGAACTGGCATTCTGCTCGTACTGGGCGAAAAGTTTCCCTCCCCAAACCGCGGTTCCCTGCAGAACCGCGTCAGTCTGGGGGATGATTTCCTTCCAGCTTTCGCGATCGTAATTGCCAGCGTCGGTGACGAAGACGCGATAGCGGGGAGCGTCTTCGTTGGTGGTGATGAAGAGCCGTCCGTTGTAAATCTCTCCGCTATACAGGAAGTTCTTGCCGCTCGTGACTCGAGTGGGTGGCGTGCCAGCTTTCAAGTCCATGAGAAACATTTCGGTCTTGGTCCAGCCCTGCTCGACATTGATTAGCAGCCAGCGGCTGTCGTTGGAGAGGCTGACGTTGGGCCAGTCCTCGGGGTCGCGGCCCTCGCCGAAAATAGGTTTATCTTCCGCGGGATCGGTGCCGAGATCGTGGTAGAAAACGCGGCGGTTGTACATCTCCTGGCCTTCAGGGACATCGCCCTTCTTGGGATAGCGCGTGTAGTAGAAGCCGGAGTTGTCGTGCTTCCAGGCAATACTGGCGGCGCGAGTGCGATCGATGGTGTCGGGAAGCAAAGTTCCAGTCTTAGTCTCGACAATGTGCAGCGTGCTCATCTCCGAACCGCTGGGCGAAGTGCCGTAGGCGAAATACTTGCCATTCTCCGAAGGCTGATACCAGTCGAGCGCAATCGTGCCGTCGGCGGCGAGTTGGTTGGCATCCACCAGCACGCGGTCTTTCCCCGCGAGGCCTTCGCGAACGTAGACGATAGGCTGGTTCTGCATGCCCTCGCGGCGCGTGTAGAAGTAATATTTTCCAGCGATCTGCGGCACGGTGATGCTGCCGATGCCCAGCAGTTCGGTGAGCCGCTTATGAATCTGCTCGCGGCCTGGCAGCGGATCAAGCACGGCGCGGGTGTAAGTCATTTCTTCTTCCACCCACTTCTGCGTCTCCGGACTTTTTCCATCCTCCAACCAGCGATAGTTGTCGACGATCCTGGTGCCGTCCAAGGTTTCTGCGATCGGCTTTACCGCAGCTTGCGGAGGCCCCGAGGGAGTGGCAGAAGACAGCGCGACAGCAGACTTGGAGTCAGACGCGGCGTAGACCGCGGCTCCCAGCAAGAACGGGAAAAAGAGGACACAGAACAAGCGCAGACCTCCTGACATAGCACGCCTCCCTCGAGGCCGAACCCCATCTATGGAACCAACTCTAAGCCTATCATCACTGTGATTAGCGGCTCCAGTGGGCGCGGAATCTGAAGCGGCGTTACAACCCGTACGCGACGCTCCACGTCCCAACCGGGCGGATGTGATCGTTGGCGCTGTTTGAAATTCAGATACTGCCCAATCACTCTTCAAATATGGAGCAAGGGGAGCGAATGGAATATAATTACCGAACCCGCGAGGCAAGAAGAATTCCGACGACTCGATGAGGTGAGCTCCCCATGGTATCGCGACGTTCCCCTGTAATTGTTCTCATGCTGTTATCCGTGCTTGGGTTGCGGTTGGCCGCTCAGAATCAGAGCACTGCCAAACCGAAGCCCGGAGTGGTGGTGGTGAGCGTAAACGGCATGGAGTTGGACGTTATTCGGCCTCTATTGTTGGAAGGCAAGATGCCCAACCTTTCCAGCGTGATTAAGAAGGGCGCATACGGCAAGTTGCGCACGGTCTCGGCCCCGAATTGCCCGCGAGTCTTCAGCACCATCTTCACCAGCACCAAGCCGGAAGAGAATGGCGTGACCGGTTTCATAGTGGGCGGGATTACGGCGAACACCAACATGCTAAAGGAAGAACCCATCTGGTCGATGCTGTCGAAGAATGGCGTGACGGTCGGAATGGCCAATGTGCCCGCCACTTTTCCAGTGCTTCCCGTGAATGGCTACATGATCAGCGGTATGTTGACCCGCGGCAAGAATTGCGAAGACGGCGTGCTGTGCGCTCCCAAGCTCTCGGAAGTAGAAGGCGGCGACGCGGTATATCCCGCCACATTGAAAGCGGAGTTGCTCAAGAACGTGGGCGATTTCTACATTGACTGCGAACGCATGCCCTCGGCTGCAGATTTGAAGGGACACGAAAGCGAAGTCATCGACGCCTGGCTGAACAAAGTACAGCTCATCCGCGATCAGCAGACTCAACTTTTCGACTACCTGTTGGATCATCACCCTACCGACTTCACCTGGCTGGGGCAGTCTTGCGAAGACCGGACCGGGCACTGGCTTTATCCCATCGCGCCTTACAATGCGGGTTACAACCCCAAGATCAACGGGGTGCGCGTGGACGCCTTCCCCGACCAGTACATCGCCTTCGATAAAGTGCTGGGCGCGGTCCTGAAACACGTTGACGAGAACACTTACGTCATTATCGTCTCCGATCACGGCATCAAGCCGTTGCGGGAGTTCGAAGAGACCGACCCTCATGCCCACATGGATCACGAAAAGACCACACCGGTGGTTGCAAAACATGACTTCGCCGACGGCGACGACGTCCCGGGCTCATTCTTTGCCATGGGCCCTGGCATCAAACATGATTTGCGGCTGATGGGGTTTGAGGCTTCGGTGTATGACATCGCGCCGACTATTCTGCACATTTATGGCATCGAGCAGCCTGCGCAGATGCACGGCCATGTGCTGACCGAGATCTTCGAGGGCCCGGCGGATAACAAGTTGGCGCAAAAATAAGTCAACCTGCATTAGCGGATGCAAGCGCTAAAGAACGAAGAAGAGGCAATCAGACGGCCTCTTCTTTTTTTGCTTCCTACTTGGTGTTTTGCCGGAGTCGTTTAGCCCGCTGTTCCGCCTGCTGCGCCGGCAAGTTTTTTCCCAACCCCGAATATGCCTGCGCCAGGAGTTCAAAGACTGCCGCATTCTTGGGCTGCGATTTAGAGAGTCGATCGAGTCCGCGTACTGCTTCGGCAAAGCTGCCTTCGGATATTTGCGCATTGGCCAAGCCGAGTCGGGCTTCGGCGCTGTTTGCTTGAAGCAGAATTGCCGCTTCAAATTGGTCCTCAGCGGCCTTGGAATTTTTCAACTCTAAATAGACCTGGCCAAGCAGCAAGCGGGCTTGGAATTGCCCCGGCAGTTGCTCCAGGCTACTCGCGATCGCATCCCGCGCGCCGGTAAGATCGTGCGTTTTTTCCAGCGCTTGTCCTTCGTAGAACGCGGAGGTTGCGTCATCTGGACGCGCTTCACGCGCTCTCTTTAGATGGTCGGCGGCTTTGGAGTAGTCCCCCGCATGTAGTTCCAACTCTCCCAATTGCCGCAGCGCGGTGGCAGATTTCGCATCCAGTTGCAGCACTTTTTCCAGAGACTCGCGAGCCGCCGTTTCACGATTGTCTTCCGATGCCATCATTGCGAAGTGGAGCAGGTTTTGCTCCTCGATCTTGTCCTTGGGATCGGACAACAGCCACGGTTCAGGAACGTTCGTTGAGCTGCCCGCGTCGGCCCTGCCTAAATAGCCCAAAGCTTTCAATTCATCGATGGTCGCTTGCCCGACCACGCCCTTGGAAGCCCCTGGCGGCGGCGCTTTCGCTCGCAACTCGGCGAGCATCCCGCGGAACTTCTGTACTTGCGCGTTCCAAGGCTCATATTTGTTGTCCAGTTCGGCAGCGTCAGTCTTCAGATCATAGAACTCGGGGCGAGGCGCTTCGATGAACTTGCTCCCTTCCGTTCGCACCGAGCGCAACGGCGCCCAGCCGAAACGCAAGGGATAATCCGTCTCACCGAAGGCAATTCGCGAAGCCTGATCCGTACCGGCGAGATACGGTTTCATCGATTCGCCATCCAGTCGCGGTGGGGAGGAAATGCCCACAAGATCGAGCACGGTGGGCAGAATGTCCGTAGTGCGCACTTGAGCGTCTACCACTTTGACTTTCCCGGCAGCACTTCTGGTTGGCAATTTGAGAATCAGGGGAACGTGCGTGGTCGAGTCATACAGGAAGATTCCGTGCGTGTCCTCGTGATGTTCTCCCAAGCCTTCACCATGATCCCCCACAACTACGATCAGCGAATTTTCATACCAGCCATGCTTCTTTAGATACGCGATGAAGTTGGCCAGCGCCGAATCAGCATAGGCGATCTCGCCGTCGTACAAGTGATCTCTGTAGATTTGCGAGTACGGCGCTGGCGGCTCGTAGGGATCATGAGGATCGTAAAGGTGCACCCACACGAAGTGAGATCCCGCAGGATGCTCGTCCATCCATGCTTGCGCACGCCGGACCACGTCCATGCCGCGGCGTTCCACTCGGCCCCAGCGTGACTTAGTGCGCGAGTGTTCGGGAAAATTGTCGTAGAAATCAAATCCGCGATCCAATCCGGGAGCCAGAGTCTTGCTGTCGAGAATCACGGCGCCGATGAAGGCCGCGGTGTGGTAGCCCTGCTTGTGCAGCAGTTCGGCCCAGGTTGGATGCGTGGGCGAGAGCGGCACCGCAAAATCCGTAACCCCATGCGTGCTGGGAAGCAGTCCGGTAAGAATGCTGGTGTGTGAAGTGTTGGTGATCGGGCTGGGCGTGAAGGCTTGGGTGAAGCGGACTCCGTCCTTGGCTAGGCCATCCAGCGCCGGTGTTTGCACGTCCTCATAGCCGTAGCAGCGGACGTGATCGGCACGTAAGGTGTCGATGGTGATCAGGACAACATTCGGCCGCGGCGTTTCTTGCGATCCAGCGCCGGCGTTCAAACTCGCAGCCAGGCAAAAGACTGGAAGAACACGCAGGATCTTCACGGTCCCTCAGACTAGCACAACAGAAGAAGCATCCGATGAGGGTGGGACACACGCTGCACCACCCAGTCGTTGCGCTGATGTGGAGTATAATTTTTGCTTGCCCATGGTGTCCTGCCAGCGATTTGCACTCCCTTGGATTGCCGGCGTTCTCCTCAACTGCTCTGGATTACCGGCCCAGATCAAACCTGTGCCGAACGTGGTGGTGATCACCGTCGACACTCTGCGGGCCGACCACCTGGGCTGCTATGGCTATAAGCAAATTCGCACACCGAACATCGATGCGCTCGCCGCCGACAGTGCGCGTTTCGAGCGCGCCTACACGCCCGTGCCGGTCACGCTGCCGGCACACACGGTCATCTTTACTGGAACCTATCCCATGCTCAGCGGCATGCATGATTTCAGTGGGAACAAGCTGAATCCCGGCCAGCCGACCCTGGCGTCTATTCTTAAGCAGGACGGGTACACGACGGGGGCGGTGATCGGCTCGGCGGTGCTGGACTCGCGCTTTGGCCTGAACCAGGGATTTGATTTCTACTACGACCACTTCGATTTCAACCGGCTGCAAGAGTCGAATCTCGATGAGATGGAGCGTCCGGGAAATATGGTGGCCGATGAATCGCTGAGGTGGCTTGGCAAGAACCATCAAAGCAAGTTCTTCCTCTGGATGCACCTCTACGACCCGCACTATCCTTATCGGCCGCCTGCGCCCTATAGCGAGCGATACAAAGATCGTCCTTACGATGGGGAAATTGCTTTCGCCGACGCGCAGGTCGGCCGCTTGATCACTTATCTTAAAGCGAATGGTCTTTATCGCAACACGCTGATCGTGCTCACCGGCGATCACGGAGAGAGTCTTGGCGAGCACGGCGAGAAAACCCACGGCTTCTTTATTTACAACGCCACTTTGCACGTGCCGGTGATCATTCATCTGCCGGGCAGTGCATCGGCAAAGGTTGTGAGTGAAATGGCGAGTTTGGCGGACCTGATGCCGACGATACTTCAGGTCTTGAAGTTGGATGTGCCCTCGCAAGTGCAGGGCCGCAGCCTGTTGCCGCTGATGGCTGCTAGGAAAAAACCGCAAGAGTCCCGCAACCTTTACGCAGAAACTTTCCTGCCGCGCCTGCACTTCAACTGGAGCGAACTGCGAGCCGTCGAGACCGAAAGATACCATTTCATCGACGCACCAAGGCCCGAGCTTTACGACTTGAGCGCCGATCCGGGCGAAAAGGAGAATCTCTACCCGCAGAAAAAAGCGGTGGCCGAAGAACTGCACGCGCGTTTGGCCGCATTGATCGGTGAATATAGCGCGGGCAAGGAGTTGGCGCAGGAGGCCGGCCTCGATCCGGCCCTGATGGAGCGGCTGAAGTCGTTGGGCTACGCCGGTTTTTCTGGCGGCGGAGATCCCACCATCAGCAACCGGTCCTTGCCCGATCCCAAGGATCGCATTCAGACCTACGAGTTGGTTTCCGATGCGATTGCTGAGAGCCAGCGAGGAGAGTATCGGAGCTCAACCGAAAAGCTGGCAGCCGCCTTGAAAACAGAACCGGACTCTG
Source organism: Acidobacteriaceae bacterium (assembly GCA_003156805.1). Taxonomy (GTDB): domain Bacteria; phylum Acidobacteriota; class Terriglobia; order Terriglobales; family Acidobacteriaceae; genus Sulfotelmatobacter. The sequence continues at coordinate 73,065 of PMHV01000059.1, forward strand.
TGCCCGTGCACTATTTGCTGGGACTCGACTACTACCGTTTGCGCGAGTTTCCGCAGGCGGTGGAAGAACTTCAGCATGTCCTGCAACTCAGCCCCGACTATTCGCTTGCGGCTTTCAACTTAGGACTTGCCTATGCGCGCACCGGCGACTTCGATCACGCCATCCAGACCTTGACGCATGCCTTGGATTTGGACAGCACGAACTTTTCCGCGGCCTACAATCTTGGCGCGGCATACTCGCAGAAACAGATGGTTCCGGAAGCTGTGGCGGCATTCCGCCAGACAATCGCGATTGCTCCGCAATACGCTCCTGGACATCGTGCGTTGGGAGAACTGCTGCTTTATCGGGGACAGGTCGATGAGGCGCTCGCCGAATTGCGCCGCAGCGCCGATCTCGATCCGCGCGATGCCGGCATACATGCGGCATTGGCCAAGGCCTTGGCGGCGAAAGGCTTGAACGCAGAAGCCAACGAAGAGATGCGCAAGGCCCAACAATCCCGGCCTCAGTAGCGGGATGTGCAGCCTGCCGGCAACGTCGATGACAAGATCGAGATTATTACGCGCGTCTCCGCTGCCGAAAGCGGATCGGCCAGGAAAGAAGTGGTTCCAGACTCCCGGGCGGTCAGGATCCGAAGCGCAACATTGAAACGCGGTCTAAAGCTCGCGGTAGGGCTCGCTGTGCCGCTCGCCCAGGCGCTCGCCGCCACCACTCCGCCTGCCCACAAGACAGCGACGAACGTGATCCTCATCACCATCGACACCGTCCGCGCCGACCACCTCGGATGCTACGGAACCAAGGACGTTCAAACGCCTACGCTTGATGCTCTGGCCCACGATGGTATCGTCTTCGAGCGTGCTATCTCACAAGTCCCGTTGACATGGCCATCCCACGCAGCCATCCTGACCGGCTTGTACCCCTTCCAGAATGGGGTGCAGGATTTCACCGGCCAGCCGCTGGAACCGCGCTTCCGTTCCGTGGCGCAAGCTTTCCAGCAGCAAGGCTATGCCACGGGAGCGGTCGTCAGCGCCTTTGTGCTCGACCGCAGTTGGGGGCTGGCCCGCGGATTTGATTTCTACGACGACGCGTTCGCTCCCGAAGCCTTCGCCAACAGAGATCTGGGCTTGGTTGATCGTCGCGCCCGCGAGAGCGTGACTCGCGCCTTGGCTTGGCTGCAAAAGAACTCACGCCGGCCGTTTTTTTTCTGGCTGCACCTGTACGATCCCCACAGTCCCTACGACCCACCTGAGCCTTATCGCACGCAATACCGCGGCCATCCCTATGACGGCGAGATCGCATACGCGGACCATGAACTCGGACGTCTGATTGCGTGGCTGAAGCACAACCAACTCTATGATCGCAGTTTGATCGTGTTCCTTAGCGATCACGGCGAATCGTTGGGCGAGCACGGCGAGCAGGAGCACGGTTTTTTTGTTTACGATTCGACCGTTCACATTCCTCTGATCGTCAAACCGCCCGCCGGAAGCGGAGTTCGAGCCGGCCGGGTGTCCCGGCCGGTCGAGACCATCGCGGTCTCTCCTACTCTGATCCGGTTGGCCGGAATTCACGACGAGATTGAGAAGCAACTCCAATCGCATGGTCTCCTTGGAAGCAGCGCCGAAATCGAAGACGAGGCCTATAGCGAGACTTTCTATCCCTTCAGTTCCTTTGGCTGGAGCCCGCTGCATGCCCTGGAAACCAGCCGCTATCAATACATCGATGCGCCCGAGCCGGAACTCTACGATTTGGCGGCCGATCCGGAGGAAAAGAATAATTTGGCCGCGCAACAAACCGCCATCGCGGCGGTTCTGAAGGAGAAACTGAAAGCGCGGCTGCAGGACCACCCCTTCACTCCCCCTAAGACTGGTAACTCTGAGCTAAGCAGCTCTGAGCTAGGTCCGGGTGCGCTGGAGAAATTGCGCGCTTTGGGTTACGTCGCATACCGTTCTCCGATTTCGGCGGAGGCATTAGCTTCCGGCTTACCCGATCCCAAGGCCAAGCTGTGGGAGTTCAATTCCATCCTGCAGGCTGAAGATGCGCTGCATGCAGGCGATGTCGGCAAGGGAAAATCCTTGCTGCTGCAAGTGCGGGAGAAAGACCCGACGATGTATGTCGTGCCGTTCAGTCTGGGCGAGGCCGCGATGAGCCAACAAAAGTGGGACGAAGCCGCCGCGGAATTCAAAGCTTGCCTGGATCTCAATCCAAGCTTTGATCAAGCCATGCTGGGGCTGGCGCGCGCCCTGATCTTTCAGGAAAAGACAAAGGAAGCGAAGGAGTGGACGCGGAAGGCAATCCAATACAATCCCGAGAGTTATCGCGCCTGGTACCAGTTAGGTTCCATTGAAGCGCGCACCGACAAGCCAGCCGCTATTTCTGACTATGAGAAGGCAGTTGCCATCCAGGGCAATTTTGCTCCGCTGCGGCGCGACCTCGGGCTGCTTCAATTCCAAGAGGAAAACTATCCTGAGGCCGCGAAACATCTCTCGCGTGCGATTGCATTGGGCATCAACGATGCCATCCTCTACAACGATTTAGGGATTTCCTACAGCCGCATTGGACGCCAGCGTGAGGCGATTGACAGCTACCGGCAAGCATTGCACGTGGATCCGAATTTGCCGCAAGCCCACTTGAACCTTGGCTATGCCTATGAGCAGCTAAGCCACAAGGACCTTGCGCAGCGGGAGTATCAGCGTGCCTGCCAGCTGGAGGCGGACCTGTGTGAAATGATCAAGCGGCATCAGCAGTAGCAGTCGTTCAGTTGGGAACCGCCGTCGCCGGTTTTGGCGGCGCTTCCAGCCGCTGGAGCACCTGTTTCGCCTGCGTGCTGAACGCACTGTCGGGGAACATACTCAAGAAGTCGCGCAGCAGAGCTGCGGCATCCTCTTTTCGTCCTTGACGCAACAGAAGGTTCGCCAGTTGCAACCGAGCTTGCACCATGACGGGGTCCAGTTGGATAGCCCGGCGCAGGGCTCTTTCTGCTTCGGGAAGTTTCCCCAATCGCAGATTCAACGATCCCAGAAAAAACTGGCCCAGCGGCGAGTCGGGTTGACGGCGCATCCCTTCTTCCAGGTATTGCCAGGCATCGGGAAGCTGGCCCGACAGCATACACACGTTGCTCAGGTTAAAGTACGCGTCAGCGTCGCTCTGGTTGAGCTGGACCACCTGCTCGAATTCCTTGCGGGCGGCGGGAAAATCCGACCTGCTCAGATAATCGGACCCCAAGTTGTTGTGCGCAAAATAGAAATCCGGGGCGATCGCAATCGCCTTCCGATAATGGCGAACGGCCTCATCGCGTCTGCCCGCCGCATCCGCGCTCAGCCCCTTCTCGAACTCTCGTACCGCAGGCTTGGGAAAGCGCGCGGAGTATGCGCGCGCATCGATCAGGTTGGGATTGGAACCGGAAGGCTGCGGGCGAGATTCGGAAGGCGATTCCGCCGTCTTCTTGGGAATAAGCGTAATGTCGACGAAGACGATTGGCGACATACTTGTGGCTTCGATCACAGCGAGTTTCTCGACCGGCTGATAATGGTCGTCGTCGATGCGGACGGTATAGGAATTGGGTGTAAGAGTGTGGAAGCCAAACGTTCCCTGCGCGTCAGTGAAAACGCTGTTCATGCTGGCGCCGCGGAATTCGAGGTTCACCAAAACTCTTTGGGCCGGAGCGTCCCCCCGTTCGTCGCGCGCTCGGCCGATGATGGAACCGAGTATCTGCTGCGCCCAGATTTGCGGGCTCACGGCCAGCCAGAACATGACCGAGGCCAACAGCACAAGGGCGCCGTGGCCGGACTTCACCCTGCGGAGCTTCGCACTAAGGAACATGTGCCCACCAACGGAAAATGGGGCTCATCCGTACCGGACAAGCCCCATGATACGCGAGTTTGTTGGCGCTAAAAGCTGAATTTCAAACCAAGTTGCATATTGCGGGCGTTCAGTGTGCCTGCCGCTTCACCGAAAGCGCTGTCGGTAACCGCATTGTGGGCGCCACCACCGTTTACAGCCAGCAAGAAGTTGGCGCGATTGAACACGTTGAACGCTTGCCATTCGAACTTCATATTTACCCGCTCAGTAAGCCTGAAGGTCTTGGCCAAGGTCATGTCCGAATACCACTGTCCCGGACCCACGAACTGATTACGGCGCAAGTTGCCCACGCATCCCAAACAAGGTGTAGTGAGGGCCGGCAAGCCTGCCTGCCCCGGAGCGCCGCAGCTAGCCCCGAAAGTATATCCGCCGGGACACCAACCATGCTCCCAAGTGCTGCGTGCAAACGAAAGACCCGGAACGGAGGAGTTCGGACGATCATTCGTTCCGCCATCGAGGTTGAAATCGCCTCCGACATTTTGACAGTTTGCAGGGACGTCGGCCGCTGTGCAAGGGTTCAGCGGATTTGAGATTTCCACCAGGTCGGCGTTGTCTCCGTCGTACGGCTCCCAGTGAGCGCCTGACTGGAACGCCCAGATGCCGTTATAGGACCACCCACCGGCAACCGCGCCCAGTACGCCCTTAAAGTTCTGACCCGGCAACTGGATGACGTAGTTCAGCACCAGGCGCTGATGGATGTCGTAGATGGAGTTGCCATAGTCCAGCCCTGGATCAGTCTGGTCCGTGGTGTAGCCTTCGCCGGCGGCGCCGCCGTTGGCCGTGGTCGCGCCACTGTGCCAGGTAGAGCCGTCGTCCAGGGAGTGGCTCCACGTGTAGTTTGCGTTCAACAAAATGCCGTGGCCCATCTGCTTCTTCACCGAGGCCTGTAACGCATTGTAGCTAGAGTTGACCACGTTTTCCCAGGTGCGCAGCTTTCCATAGTTGGGATTCGGATATCCGCCCAGGCCGGTCAAGAGTCTTCCAAGGTTATCCGTGACTTGAGCCCCTACCGGCAACTCCGCTCCGGGTGCGCGGTTGATGTTTTCCGCGCGGAACAACCTGCGGCCCATGGTGCCCACATAGTCCAATTCCATCACGACCTTGGGTGCGATTTCCCGCTGCAGGCTCAGGAAGTCGTTATATACGTATGGGTCTTTCACGCCCGAAGGCAGAACGATGCCCGTGAGATAGGCCGTGTCGGGGTTGAAACCCGCATAACCGATGATGTTGCCTGTGGCCTGGTTGCCTTGACTGCCCTGGCCGGGATTGGCACTAGGACCGGTATAAGTCGGGGTCGCGCCGGTCGGTGAACAACTGGTACTGGTGCAGGTTGTGGGGCCGTAGACAACCGTGTTGGTCCCTCCGCCGCTCTGAAGACCGTTAAACTCCAAATTGAAAGAGTAATAAGGAGGGTTCCAGCGTGAGTTCGAGAGCGGATTATAAAGCGTGCCCTCGTAAGAGATACCGAAGCCCGCACGCAAGGAGGTCTTTCCGTCTCCAAACACGTCCCAGGCAAAACCGACTCGCGGCCCGAAATCTCTGAATTGATTAGGCCCCAGTCTATCGGTAGGAGCGAAGCCGCCCGGCCCGCACACTCCCGCCAGAACAGCCGTGCTGGCGGCTACGCCGCCGTTGGGGAAGCAATTAGCACTGCCCACTGGAGCATTCGCGTTTATCAATTGCTGGACGATGCCGGTACCCGGCCCCGGAATGAAGGTCGTCGCCAGATTGTCCTCCTCGGTGTGGCGGGTATACAAATCCCAACGCAGGCCGAGGTTCAAAGTCAGCCGTTTGCTAGCCTTCCAATCATCCTGAACATAAGTGCCGACTTCCCAATTGCGCCAGTGGCGGATATTCGTTTCCAACTGGCCCGTGTCGCTCCCGTTAGTAAAACCCGGATCCACGCCGGCGACTTCGCCGTAAGGCGCATCCGCCGCGAAGTAGAGCGGATCGACAAAAAGATAAGATGGCCGAGCCACGTTGAATTGACTGTTCTCAAGATTACGCCGCAGATCACCGCCCACCTTAAAATTGTGTTTCCCATGGCTTATGGACACGATGTCAGAGAACATGTACTCGTGGTCCTTAAAGAACTGGGGATAGCCGTTGTAGGATCCGAAGGCCGCTACGCCGTCGTTGAACCCGACCGCCGGCACGCCCGGCACCGCCGTCGTAATCGCGATATTGTTCTGTGTGTATCCCACCGTGGCGGAGTTCAGCACACTCGAAGAGAAGGTGTGGACGAAATTCAATTGCGCGTTGGGGAAGTATTCACGGGATGGGTTAGTGAAACCGCGCGTGCAATACGAGTAGCAAGGACCATACTGATCGGTTTCATGCAGCCAGTTGAGCTCTGCGAACATACGGTTGCTGGAATTAAAAACGTAGTCGAGCTTGCCCATGGCCTCGTTGCCATTGAACAGGTTGCCCAGCGATTGCGTCTGCGTGCCGAAAATCGCCGTGGTTGAATTGAGAAAGGCAGAGCTGCGAGCAAAGGTCCCTGCCTGAATCGGCAAAATGGAGCTGCACCCAACCCCACCTGAAGTTGCGGCTTGTGTCAGCAGGGCCTGGTCCGCTGCGGTGACGCCGATAATACTCGCCATCTTCGCGGCAATGCCGGGGTTGCCGGGATAGCTATCCGGGCAGAGATACTGTGCGTAGCTTGTGAAGCTCTGGTTTGGCTGTACTCCCACCGTGCCCTCGCACCCGGGGGCGCCACAAATGTAGTTGTCCAGCGAGGTCGCCTCGGATCCGGCAATCGCCGGTTTGAAGTTGCCGTACAGAAGCGAGGCCACCGAATTGGGTTGGGCCGCAATCACCGCCTGCTCAAACGCGGGGGATTCCACGGTAAGCGACTCGGGGGTGCCCGAAGTCTTGAACCGATCGCCCTGGTAGGAGGCGAAGAAGAACAGCCTGTCCCTAATGATCGGTCCGCCAACCGTGCCACCGAATTGGTTAAAGTGCAGAGGCGGATTGGACACCCCCGCCTGATTTAGGAAGTACTCGTTGGCGTCCAACGCATTGTTCCGAATGTATTCCCAAGCGCTGCCATGAAAGGCGTTGGTGCCCGATTTCGTGATGAGATTGTTGATCGTTCCAGCGCTGCTTCCGTATTCGGCGGAGACGTTCAACTGTAGCTGCTGGAACTCCTGAACCGTATCCTCAATGGGAACGTTATTCACTCCGCCGCTCAGATCCTTGTTGGACACGCCGTTGATCAGGAAACCGTTGAAATCTTCCCGCACACCATTGACGACGGTGTTGTGCCCGTTTTCCATGTCCACGCCCGCCACGTTGACCGCACCCGGCGCCATCTGCATCAGGTCGTAAACATTACGGCCGTTGAGCGGGAGATTGCTGATTTGGGTCGAGCTTATGGTCGTGGACAGCTTGGACTCTTCCGTGTTCACCGCGGATGCTTCGCCGGTCACCTCGACGATTTCACGCGCCTGACCCAACTGCATCTTCACGTCCACGCGAGATACGGTGCCCGCGTCCAGGGTTATGCCGACCTCCGTAAAGGTCTTAAACCCCGACGCTTCCACGGTAATTTTGTAGATGCCGACCGGGAGTTCCTTGGCGGCATAGACGCCCGTCTGATTCGTGGTGCTGGTGACCGAGAGATTGGTGGCTCGATCAGTGACGGTGACTTTGGCGCCCGCAACCGACGCGCCGGAGGGATCAGTCACCGTGCCGGTGAACTGCCCGTTCTGAACTTGCGCCATTGCGCTCAGCGCCGATAGCAGGATGCACAACGAAATCAGGCAGAGCTGCAGCTTTGTCATTGGCCTATCCTCGCACCGAGATTTTCACGGACTGCCAAAGGCCCCAAAATCAACGAGAACGACCCAACATGGGATCGGTGTCACATGTCTTTGGTAATTGGGCGGCATTTTGCTCTTAGTTCACGGCAAGTGTCAAGAAATGTTTAATGGTTTTGAGTTATTGACCGGTGTCCGGCAAGGCGGGTTTCCCAAGTCAGGAAAGCGTCGCGGAACAGCCAATCGGCAATCGGCGACCCCTGGGCCTCTGAACTCGGAGCCACTGTGGACGCGTATGAGCGTTAATTCAATGACTTACGTCGTTATTGAGCAGTCGGATCTTGGCTGAAAAAGAAGCGAGTTGGCGGCTAAGTCTTGAGGCCTTGAGGAAGTGAACCTCACCCTTATTGATCCCGAGGATCGAATTTTTCACTGTGGCATCGGGGCATGAGTAAGTCCGGGGAACTCAAGTTTAGCTGGCATTTGACTTCGCCGGTAGCGGGCGATCACACCTTTTCCTTCTTCGACGACGAGTTCCTGGTCAGCGGCTTCCGGGCCAAGACGATCAGTCATGCCCGACGGCCAGTGGATGGTAATCGAATCTGCATGGGCTGAGGAACCCAAGCCGAAGTGCAGCCGGGGATCGCTGGCGGATTCGAAGCTGGAGTTGGCGCGGACTTCGGCAATTTGGGTCAGACTGCCGACTTTCACCTGGACGCGAGCTCCGAACCCATCGCGATTCGAACGCGTGCCGACGGTCTTGATCCGCAGCCAATGCCCGCTATTGGAGACTTGGTTACGGAGCAGAATCGGAGAGCCGTCGAGCACACTGACCAGCAGATCCTGCCTGCCGTCATTGAAGAAATCAGCAGTGGCGGCGCCTCGGGCTACATAGCGGCGGGAGATGGCTGGTCCCGCGCTCGTGCCAATTTCGTCGAATTTTCCGTTTTTCAAGTTGTGGAATAGCAGCGGACGCTCGGCGTAGGTAACGCCGAACGAGTGCTGATCGACTTGCGGGTTGACGTGTCCGTTGGCGACGAAAACGTCGGGCCAACCGTCGTTGTCGAAATCGAGAAACTTCACTCCGAAACCGAGGAAAGGGATGCTGACCGCGCCAAAATCTGCCGGGCCGGCCAGATCGGTGAACTCGCCGGTGTGATCGTTGTGGAAGAGATTATTCGAGTCGTCGGAAAAGTTTGTTTTGGCGATGTCGGGCCAGCCGTCGTTGTCGTAGTCGGCAGAGTCGATGCCCATGCCTGCTTGCTCGCGGCCATCGGCACTGTAGGCGACTCCGGCTGGCACGCCTACCTCGGTGAATCCGCCCTTGCAGTCGCCGTGCAGCAACATGCTGGGCGAGGAGTCGTCGGCGACATAAAGGTCCAGGCAGCCGTCCAGATCGTAGTCAAGCCAGAGCACACCTAGCCCGTAATATGCGTTGGGATCGATATTCAATTTCTCCGTAACGTCGGTAAAGGTGCCGTCGCCGTTGTTGTGATAGAGGCGGTCGCGTCCGCCCTTGAGTCCTCGCGGGCCGCAAGACACGGGAATACCGCGGTACTGGCAGAAAGGTCCTTGCCCGAACTCGGGGAGGTGTTTGAGGTCGAGGCCGACGTAGTTGGCGACGTACAGGTCGAGGTTACCGTCGTTGTCGTAGTCGCCGAAGGCTGCGCTGGTGCCCCAGTTGCCCGCATTGCCCACGCCCGCTTTGGCAGTGACGTCCGAGAAGGTGCCGTCGTGGTTATTGTGGTAGAGGATGGCGCCATCGAGATAGGTGACGTAAAGGTCCTCCCAACCGTCGTTGTCATAGTCGCCGACGGCGACGCCGAAACCCCAGCCGCAGTGGTTGAGGCCCGCTTTTGCCGTCACGTCGGTAAAAGTGCCATCGTGATTGTTGCGATAAAGCTTGCTGGGATGACATTTCTGCGCTTGCAGGTCATCGAGGGTGGAACCGTTGACCAGGAAGATGTCCATCCAACCATCGTTGTCGTAATCGAAAACGGCGATGCCGCCGCACATGGATTCCATGATGTAGCGCTTTTCCAGGCTGCCGCAGGTGAGATGGAAATCGATGCCGGCGGCCCGGGTTGTGTCGGCGAACCAAACGGAGTTTGAAGACGAGCTGTTCTTCCTATTAGTAGAGCGCGGTTCCGCAGGAAGTTTGTGAGATTGTTCGGAGGGGCTCAGTTGCACGGGTGTAATGCCGGGCGACCACAGACCGATGGATAGAATTGCAGCGCTGGCAAGAACTAGACTTAGCTTCAAGAACGCAATCTTCGGCATCACTGGGTTGGGCCTGCCGCCATTCCTCCCTGCACGGGCTGGTTCTTCTTTAGAGCGGAGAAATTCTGAAACTCCTGCTGCGCCTCTGCTTCCCGGCCGGTGCGCTGTAATGCCCGCGCCAATTGATAGTGCGGGCTGGGATCAGACGGCTTTAATGCCAACGCATGACGGAGAGCGAAAATTGCACCTTCGGCGTCTCCCTCCAGCAATAACGCCTTGCCCAAATCATAAGCGGCATCGGAGTTTGACGGGTCGAGGCCGGCAGCTCTTTTCAAATGCGAGACCGCCGCTTGCAAATCCCCGGCTTCTAACAAACAATGGCCCAACTGGTAAAGAACGGAAGGATTATCCGGTGTCTGAGCAAGCTCTTTCTCGTATTGGGCAATTGCTCCATGCTTGCGCCCGACACTGGCGTAGGCAAAGCCGAGATGATAGTGGCCCAGTGGAATATTCGGTTCCAAGCGCAAGGCCATTTTAAATTGCTCAATAGCCGGTACGGTACGGTTGGTATTTTGATAGCAGCGGCCAAGCAGAACATGAGCCAGCGCAGCTTCAGGGTCAAGCTTTACGGTCCTCTCCAGTTCCTCGCCGGCGGCCGAATATTGGTCCCCTGAAAGCAGGACGAGAGCTACATCCAAGTGGATCCCGTACCGCGAGCCGTCGAGATTCTCCGAGCGCTGTAACAGCTCCAACGCTTTTGGGTTTTGGCCCTTCTTGAAATAAACCAACCCGAGCCAATGCTGCAGTTGGGCGTCTTGTGGCCAGCGCTCCACGGCGGCCTGCCCGATATTTTCCGCGTCATCCAGGCGCTTCATCTGCAAATAGCTGAGCAGGAGTCCACGGTTGACTTCGAGATTGTCTGGCGACAATTGCCGAGCTTGCTCAAAGTCGCTTGCGGCGCGCGCGAAATCCTCGGCGTCTAAAGCCCTCTGGCCATGGCGTATCAACGATTCCGATTTGGAATTCTGAGATTGCGCTGCGGCTCCGAGAGGGAGAACCAAGATCAGAGCGAGAGGTAAGATCCAGGCACTTTCGGGCAGGGGGAAATTTCGAGACCGGGAAGGCCAATTTCGCCGCCGTCTCGTTCTGCTGCGGCGACCCGACCTGGCAAGTCGCGAACGGAGAGACAGGGCAGAACGACCTACTCGCACCTTGGCTGGTTTCAACGTAGTGTGCACCTTGCGAGCTTGCGAAAGACAGCGTGCCATCGAGACGGCTTTAACCGCGCAGTATACATTGGCATCCGTCTCCAGCTACAAACCAGTTGCACGCCTTTTCAAAAAGTAATAACGTACAGGCGAAAAGAAAGGCGATTCGGAATTTCGGAGTGAAGAGAGGAGTGAATATGACTGCCTCCGCGGGTCGGTCCCATCGTCTCTACGCGTCTCTGCTGGCAATCGGGTGGTTCGCGCTGGTGGCCTGGGCTCAGGCGCCCCAATCCACTATAGAGGTGCCCGCTCCAACCGTACGAGTTAGTACTCATATGGTGCTGGTGGATGTGGTCGTGACTGACAGGCAGGGTAAGCCCGTCCCCGGCCTGCGTCCCGAAGATTTTGTAATCGAGGAAAATGGCAAGGTGCAGAAGATTTCCAGTCTGGTCACGCCCGCGGAAAATTCTCCCGCTCCGGCTCCGCAATTGCCGCCCGGCATCTACTCGAACCGGCCGCAGTACCGCTCTACCGGCGGTCCCATCACCGTGATGCTGCTCGATGCTCTCAACACTCCCTTTACCGATCAAGCCTATGCTCGCGGTCAAATGCTGCGTTTTGTCCAGGGGCAGTACAAGCCAGGCCAGCGCATGGGTATCTTTACGCTGACTGGCTCGTTGAACGTGCTACAGGACTTCACCAGCGATCCGCAAATCTTGTACGCTGCATTGCAGAGTTACAGACCCCAGCCGCAGGAATTTGCCAGCACGGCCGCTGGAACGCAAACTGGCGCGGGTTCGGCCACCGCGAGAGGAACTGTTAGCGATCTGAATGCGAGCACACTTCCTCTGACCAGTTCTAGTGACCCCTATCTTGGCGCCGGAGCAAGGATTGCCATCGCCAACGCGCAAGGGGCGCTCCGTTCCTTTGAAGGCATAGACGTGGGGTATGCCAAAGACCAACGGGCCGTGCTGACCCTGAACGCGTTGAATAGCCTGGCTCGCATCTTGGGAGGACTGCCCGGCCGGAAGAACCTCATCTGGGCAACGGGCGATTTGCCTTTTTCATTCATTCCGGAAGACAGCACCGTTTCGCGGGCAGAACTGGCAGAAGACTTACCCAGCTTGAACACACGCCGGGTTGGCGAGCACGCAGCCGGAAATTATGCGGCGACTTTCCGGGAGTCGCACGCGGAGGAAATCCGCGAGACCGCTACGAGGCTGGCCAGCGCGCAAGTTGCGGTATACCCGGTGGATGCGCGCGGATTGTCTCTTTCGCTAGCAGTCGACTCCCAGGAAACGATGAGAGAAGTGGCCCGCGAGACTGGCGGTCGTGCCTATGTCAACGAGAACGAAATCAAGGACGGAGTCGAGCGCGCTTTTGAAGATGAATCCGCCGCCTACACGCTGGGCTACTATCCGGAAAATAAGAAGTACGATGGCAAGTACCGGTCGATCAAGGTCAAAGTGAAGCGGGACGGGGTAGACGTTCAAAGCCGCCGCGGGTACTACGCCATTGATCCCACGCAGACCAAAGGCTACAACCCGCAAGTAGAGGTGGCTTCAGCGCTCGGAGACGTCGTTCCCTCTACTCTGGTCGCCTTCAGCGCACAGGTTAAGCCGCCTTCCGCCAATTCAGTTAAAGATAAGATTGGGGTGACTTTCCTGGTCGACGCCAGCACTCTTTCTGCCGAGGATACATCCGGTGGCAAGCACCTGAATGTCGCCATGTACGCAACGATCTATTCTGCTGGCGGCAAGATGCTGACGAATCGAAGCCAGAAGGTGGACCAATCCTTTGATGCGAATACTTATCAACAGATTCTGCAACATGGAATGATGCTGCACATGGATTTGGATCCGCAGCCCGGGAATAACCAGTTGCGGCTGGCGGTGCAAGACAATCGTACCGGCCTAGTGGGAACCATCAACGCTCCAGCTCCGTAGGTTCGCCCGGGAGGGCCAGGATTGACCCTCTCAAAATAAGCACCGCGTTGCCTTTGATCGCGATGCGCGTCCCCGCGAGTTCACACCAGAGTTCGCCGCCGCGCTGCGATACCTGCCGCGCATGGAGGTTGTTTTTGCCCAGCCGTTCCGCCCAATACGGAGTGAGAGAACAATGAATCGAACCGGTGACGGGATCTTCCGGAATACCATAGCTTGGAGCAAAGTAGCGCGATACGAAATCAGCGTCCTTTCCGGGGGCCGTCACTGCAACTCCCGCGGGATGAAGCTTCTCGAGCAGCGCAAAATCGGGCCGAATGCGGCGCACGTCGTCTTCCGACGCGTATACCACAAAGTAGTTATCCTCGATTTGCAGAATTGACGAGGGCACGTCTTTCGAACCCAGACCCTCGATCAGCTCCGCCGGGGGATCGGCACATACCCAGGGCGGCAGCGCAGGGAAATCCATGGAGAGCAGATTTTCTTGACGCCGAACGGTAAGAGGACCGCTGCGCCGGGTTTCGAAGCGCACAGTCTCGCGCCCCGGCTCCAGGATGTTCAGAACAACAAAAGCAGAGGCCAGAGTCGCATGTCCGCACAGCTTGACCTCGCATCGAGGCGAAAACCAGCGAAGTTCATAGTCCTCGCCCCGGCGCACCAGATACGCGGTCTCTGAAAGATTGTTTTCGGAAGCGACCGATTGCAGCAGATTGTCATCCAACCAATTATCGAGTGGACAAACCGCAGCTGGATTGCCCGCGAACGGCGTGCTGGTGAATGCGTCTACATGGAAGAGGGGTGCTGGCATTACCCTATGGTACGCGGTTCGCCGCATCCGTAGAATTGCCGCTGGCTCGTGGGAGAAGAAAGCCTTGCCGCGCCCTGATCGGCAATGATACTCTCTGTGACCTCCCGGCAGATTGTCGCGTGACGTCCAGCAGCAACGCCCAGCAGCTAAGGTGAGTTTTTATTACAGGCAGAACTGTTCGCTCCCAGGAGGTTCCAGTGCTTGCCACCCAACATACAGCTACCGCCGGGCATACGCTGCTAGAGCGGCTTTACGAAGCTCGCCAGCGCAGCGATGAGATTTTCCGCCTGGTTCGCGGCGACTCGCTGTACGAGCGGCCAATTCCCGAGCGGCACCGCATTATTTTTTATCTCGGTCATCTTGAGGCGTTCGATTGGAATTTGCTTCACGACCGCGTCGTGGACCTGAAGAGTTTCCAGCCTGAGTTTGATCGCCTGTTTGCCTTCGGCATCGACCCGGTGGGCGGCGGGCTGCCCGACGATCGGCCTTCGGATTGGCCTTTGCTGAGCGCTGTGAAGCAATACGCTTCGCGCGTCCGGGCGGCGGTGGATCAGGGCCTGGCGAACGGAATTCTGGACTCCGACTTTCGCACCAGCGACGGATTTTCGGCCGCCACTCTGATGAATGTAGCCATTGAGCATCGTCTGATGCACGCTGAAACGCTGGCGTACATGTTGCACCAGGTGCCGCTTGATCGGAAGGTTTGGCAAGCTGACCGGCTGCAGACCGATGCCGCGCCTTTGTCCCAGCGCATGATTGAGGTTTCGACTGGCGCGATCCAACTCGGCCTCTCGCGCGAGAGTGAAGTCTTCGGATGGGACAACGAATTCGGAACGCACACGGTCAGCGTTCCCGCTTTTGCCATCGATCAATACAAGGTGACCAACCGCCAGTTTCTTGACTTCATCACGGCCGGGGGCTATGAGGCGCGTACTTTGTGGACCGACGATGATTGGGAGTGGAAGACCGCGAACGCAATTGTTCACCCAGTTTTCTGGAAACGCGAAGGTGAGGCATGGCTCTACCGGACCATGTTCGACGAGTTGCCGCTGCCCATGGAGTGGCCCGTCTATGTGAGTCACGCGGAGGCCGCAGCATACGCGCGTTGGGCGGGGAAGTCGCTTCCCACCGAAGCCGAATGGCAGCGCGCAGCCTACGGCGCCCCCGGCGGCGAGGAACGCGCGTATGCGTCTTATCTTAGTCCTGATCATCGATATCCATGGGGAAACGCCGCGCCCAGCTCCCGATTCGGCAACTTCGATTTCGGCGGTTGGAGTCCCACGCCGGTCAATGCTTTTCCCGCTGGCCAGAGCTCCTTCGGCGTGGAGGATCTTTTAGGCAACGGCTGGGAGTGGACTTCCACCGCCTTTGCGCCGTTCCCCGGGTTCGAGCCGTTTCCGTTCTACCGCGGGTACTCGGCGGACTTCTTCGACGGGAAGCACTTCGTGATGAAGGGCGGCTCCGCGCGCACTGCCGCTTGCATGTTGCGCAGCACATTCCGCAACTGGTTCCAGCCGCACTACCAATACAGCTATACGGGATTTCGCTGCGTACGCCGCTGACTTATTCCGGCGGGCCCAAGCCGCTGACTTGATCCGCTGACCCAGGAGGAGATTCAGAGCCATGCTGACCCACACCATTACCGCCAACCCAACCTACGAATTTGCGGCCGATGTTCGCGCCGGACTCACCAAGCTGGGACAGAAAGAACTGCCTTCGAAATATCTTTACGACGAGATCGGCTCGGCACTATTTGAAGTGATCAGCTTTCTTCCTCAGTATGGCCTCACCCGCGCCGACGAGCGCCTGCTGCGGCGCCACGCTCATGAAATTGTCGAGCGGCTGGCTACTCCTGTGGCGGTCGCGGAACTCGGCAGCGGCAGTGGCAAGAAAACGCGGTGGATTCTCGAGGGCCTTTGCCGGCGTCAGAGAACGTCTTATTATCCCATCGAGATTTCTCCCTCCGCGCTCGCCATGTGCGAGCGCGAACTTAGCGACATCGAGTCCATCAGCATTCTCGGCTTTGAGCGCGAATATCTTGATGGGCTGCTGGAAGTGGCCGCACAACGGCACAGCGGCGAGCATCTTCTCGTGCTATTCCTGGGCAGTACGATCGGTAACTTCGATCGCCCCGCAGGCGTCAAGTTTCTGGCGGAAGTCCGGCACATTCTGCAACCGGGCGATTCACTGCTGCTGGGAACCGATCTGGAAAAATCTAACGCGCAACTGATCGACGCGTATGACGATGAGCTGGGCGTAACGGCAGCCTTCAACTTGAATCTGCTGGCCCGCATCAACCGTGATCTCGACGCGGACTTCGATCTGCGGCAGTTTGAGCACATGGCAAGGATCAACCACCAAGATCGCAGCGTCGAGATGCATCTGCGTTCCCGGTGTCGCCAGACCGTGAACATCCCAGCGTCAGAACTTCTCGTCGAATTCCTGGAAGGTGAAACGATCTGGACGGAAAGCAGCCACAAATACTCGCGGCAGGAAGTGCATGAAATGGCCAGTCGTGCCGGGTTTTGCTGCGAAGCGCAATGGATCGATCAGCAATGGTCTTTTGCGGAGAACCTGTTGATCGCATATTAAATTCTGGCGGCCGGAGGCGGGTAATCTCCCGGTTTTCCGCCCGCTTCCCGCCTTTTTCATTCACGTAAGACTTCTCAAATACTGAAGTAAAACTTTGTAAATCGTGAGTTTCCCGGCGTGCGACGATGTAAAGTAAATAGTGGGAACGGAATGAAGAACGCACTCCTCGCACTTGTGATGGGCGCGGCCGTGGTGCTCAGCCCGCCTTTGATTCCAGCCAGCCACGCCATGCCTGTGAGCGCGCAACAGGCTCAGGCAGCGGCGGGCCCGAGCGCGATGGCGCGGCGCATCGGCACCATCAAAGCCATCCAAGGCACGACGACCCAGGCCACGACGACCCAAGGCACGACGATCACGCTGACGCCGGATTCCGGTCCGGATGTGAACGTCTCTGTCGCCGACACGACTCGTATCGTTCGCATCGCACCGGGCGAAAAAGATTTGAAAAATGCCACGCAGATCCAGCTGCAGGATCTTCAGGTTGGCGACCGCATTCTCGCGGGCGGCAGGGCTTCCGGAGACACGGCGCTGACGGCTTCGACGATCGTGGTGCTGAAACGCTCCGACGTCGAGGCGCAGCACGAGCAGCAGCGGCAAGACTGGCAAAAGCGCGGCGTCGGAGGCTTGGTAAGCGCAGTCGATCCCGCGACCGGAACCATAACCATTTCGGTCACCGGTTTCGGCGGTACGAAGAAGATTGCGGTTCAAATCTCAAGAGACACAGTGATTCGCCGCTACGCGCCCGATTCTGTGAAGTTCGATGACGCCAAGACCGGCACGCTGCAGGACGTTCAACCGGGCGACCAATTACGCGCTCGCGGTAACCGCAGCGCCGATGGAATGGAATTGACTGCCGATGAGATTGTTTCCGGGACATTCCGCAACGTCGCCGGAACCGTGATTTCTATTGACGCAAGTTCGTCGACGGTCAGCGTTCAGGATTTGTTATCGAAGAAAGCCATGGTGGTGAAGGTGACCGCGGATTCCCAGCTTCGTCAGTTGCCCGAAGAAATGGCTCGGCGCATCGCTATGCGCCTGAAAGGCGCTGGCGCTGCCGGCGGCGCAATCAACGCCACTTCTTCTTCCGGCAACGGATCTGCGATGGCTCCGGGTGGAAGAGCGCCTGGCGACGTGGGCTCTCCGACAAGCGGAATGGGCGGCGGCCCGTCTCGCTCCGGGGGTGCGCCCGATTTTCAGCAGATGCTCAACCGCATGCCCGTGGTCACGCTCACGGATCTGCGCAAAGGCGAAGCGGTGCTGATCGTGGCCACGCAAGGCACATCTACCGCCGGCGGCACCATCATTACTCTTCTCACCGGTGTTGAGCCGCTCTTGCAAGCCGCTCCCACCGCCAGCAGCGCGGCGATGCTTACGCCCTGGAGCCTGGGCGCTCCTTCCGGCGGCGATGCCGCGAGTCAATGATGAGAATCAATCATGCCGCGAACAAATGCCGCAGTAGCGTTCGCAAGCGAATGTTTTCTTCGCAGTCGATGATTCGGTTTGGTCAGCGAAGTCTTCGTCAGGGAATGGAATAGTTGAATGAAGGTTCAGAGATTCTTAAGCATCGCAATCATCTTCTTGTTGCCCGTGGGGTTCGTCACGTTCGCGGTTGCGCAGTCGGCTACGGGTATTTTGCGCGGCCAAGTCACCGATCCTTCGGGCGCGGCCATCACCAATGCCAGCGTTGTGCTGACGCCCGCCACCGGTTCGCCGCAAACAGTGCAGACCAACGGCCAAGGCATGTATGAACTGAAGAGTCTTGCGCCCGGCAAGTACACGCTCAATGTCATCGCCGACGGTTTCGTCGTCTACGAAAATGACAACCTGGTGATTGCCGACCAGCCCCTTCGTCTGAATGTGGCCATGGCGATTCAGGTGGAGCAGCAAAAAGTCCAGGTCTCCGACACCGCGCCCACGGTTGACGTCAACCCCGCCAGCAACGCGGGCGCCATCACCATCTCTGGCAAAGAATTGGAAGCGCTGCCTGACGATCCCGATGAATTACTCACCGACCTGCAAGCCCTGGCTGGCCCCTCCGCCGGACCCAACGGCGGCCAGCTTTATATCGATGGCTTCACCGCCGGCCAGCTTCCGCCCAAGTCGTCTATCCGCGAGATCCGCGTCAATCAGAATCCCTTCTCCTCGGAGTATGACAAATTGGGCTATGGCCGCATAGAAATCTTCACCAAGCCCGGCACCGACAAATTCCATGGCCAGTTCCTGGTCGACGGAAACGATTCCGCTTTTAATACGCACGATCCCTTTGTGGCAGGCCCGGAACCGGGTTACGACTCCACCTTGTTCAACGGGAGTCTCGGCGGGCCAATCAACAAGAAGTCGTCTTTTTTTGTCAGCGTGCAGCGGCGGGACACCAACGACCTCTCGGCGATCGATGCGATCGACCCTGATTCCTTGACTACTCCTTTGAACGCCACCCTGCCCAATCCGCACGCGCGCACGAACATCGCCCCGCGCCTCGATTACGCACTCAGCAAGAACAACACGCTAACCGTCCGTTACCAGTACTATCGCGACACCCAAACCAACGGCGGCGTAGGCCAGTTCAGCCTGGCCCAGCAGGGCTTCGACAGCGCGTCCACGGAACACACCGTTCAGATCGGCGATACCCAAGTTTTCGGCGCCAAGGTCGTCAACGAGACGCGCTTTCAGTATCTGCGGGAAAACGACACGCAGAACGCGCTGGATTCCAATCCCGCCGTCAATGTCCCGGAAGCCTTCACCGGCGGCGGCAACGCCCAAGGCACGAGCGCCGATCACCAGGACCACTACGAATTCCAGAACTACACTTCGGTGATCCACGGTAACCACACCATCAAATTCGGCGCACGCTTGCGCGAATTGCGCGATGCCAGCGAGTCGACCTCGGGATTTAACGGCACCTTCACGTTTCCCACCATTGGGGATTTTGAAGCCAGCCTCCCCAGCCAGCTCATCATTACCCAAGGTTCGCCTTCTGCGGGGGTTGGGGCTTTCGACGCCGGACTCTACGTCCAGGATGACTGGCGCGTGCGCAGCAACATCACGTTAAGTGTTGGCCTTCGTTTTGAAACGCAGGACCACATTTTCGATCACGCGGACCTGGCGCCACGGCTGGGCCTCGCCTGGGGCGTGGGCGGCAGGAGCTCTCCGCCCAAGGTGGTGATCCGCGGCGGACTCGGCATTTTCTATGACCGCTTCCAGGAACCGCAGATTCTTCAAGCCGAGCGTCTCAACGGCGTCACGCAACAGCAGTTCATCATCGACAACCCCACTTGTTTCCCGGGTCTCGACCAGCCGCTCACTACCGCCATCTCCAACTGCGGCACGGCCAGCTCCAGCGCCTCGTCCATCTATCAGATCAGCCCCTCGCTACAAGCCCCCTACACTCTGCAGTCAGCCATCAGCGTTGAGCGGCAGTTAACCAAAACCGCTACGCTGGCGGTCACTTATCTGAATTCCCGCGGCTTCGACCAGTTACTCTCGCTCAGCCTTAACCCCGCCACCGCCAACGGGCCGCGCATCTACCAGTACGCTTCTGAAGGCGTGTTCCGCCAGAACCAACTCATCGTGAACACTAATGTGCGCGCCGGGTCGAAGATTCAGCTCTTTGGCTTCTACACATTGAACTATGCCAATAGCGACACCGCTGGTGTTTCCAGTTTTGTATCGAACTCGTCCGATATCAGCCAGGACTATGGCCGGGCCTCCTTCGATACCCGGCATCGCCTGTTTTTTGGCGGGAGCGTCGCCTTGCCCTATGCCTTTCGTCTGAGCCCATTCATGATCGTCAGTTCCGGCACGCCGTTCAACATCGCGGTGGCCGATGATCTGAACGGAGACTCCATCTTCAATGATCGCCCCGTTTTTGTTTCCAATGCGGCTTGCCCCGGCCTCGGCACCGTGACCGGCACTACCTACTGCACCCCGCTGGGGACTTTCGATGATGCGCTTCCGTCCGCGGGCCAGAAAGTAGTTCCCATCAACTACGGCACCGGTCCGGCCCATTTCGTGATGAATCTGCGGCTCACCAGGACCTTCGGATTCGGCCCCAAACTCAAGGGTCCAGCCGGCAATCTGGGCCAAAACCAGGGTGGTCCGCCGCCGGGCGGTGGTGGCCGCGGCGGAGGCGGAGGCGGTCCGCGCGGTGGCCCACTTTTCGGCAGCGGACCCCAGATGGGCGGAGGCGGCTCCGACCGTCGGTACACCCTGACTCTTGGCGTGTCCGCCCGCAACGCTTTCAATAACGTAAATCTGGCGAATCCCAGCGGCATTCTGACCTCGACGCCGCAGGGAACAGTTTCGCGATTCTTCGACACGCCGAACACACTTCAAACCGGTCCGTTTTCCACCGGCACGGCCGTTCGCCGCATCGACCTGATCGCGACCTTTAACTTCTGAGCGAAATTTGCCTGTTGGCGGTGCTGAAGAGATTGCTCCCCCGTCCGAATCCCGGCTCATTTTGAGTGTGGCCGTGGCCGCTCAGAGTCACCACCCTAGTCATGCCGCGAACTTCCGCCTCGGTTTATGCTGAAACTGGAAGGTTGCGAAGCCCCATTGGCCATTTCCAGACGGAGATTTCTTCAGCTTGCCGCTGCAACCGGCGCAACCGCCCTGGCGGCGGATGCCGTGCTCCTCGAGCCAAACCGCCCTCGCCTCATTCGGCGTCACATACCTTTGCGCCGCTGGCCCGAACGTTTGAATGGTTTCACAATTGCCATCCTCAGCGATTTTCACTACGACCCCTATTTTTCCCTCCATCCTTTGAAGGCATCCATCAACATCGTCAACGGGCTAAACCCAGATCTCATCGCGCTGACCGGAGACTTCGTTTCCCAGCCTCTGTCAGGCGACGACAGAAAAGCAGCCTTGGCCGCCGAACCCTGTGCCCGCATCCTGCGCGACCTGCGCGCAGTTCATGGTTTGTGGGCGGTGATGGGAAATCACGACTACTTTACGGATCCCCAGCATGTGACCCACGCCCTTGAGGCCGAAGGCATTCATGTTCTCGCCAACCAATCGCGACCCATCGAGCGCGAGGGCGGCCGCATCTGGTTGGCCGGAGTGAATGACGTTCTGGGCCGCACCGCTGATCTGGGCCAAACGCTGCGCGGCGTTCCCACGGGCGAAGCCGTGGTCCTTATGGCCCACGAGCCCGACTTCGCCGACCAAGTCGCGAGCTTCCCCGTCGACCTCCAACTCTCGGGACACTCCCACGGGGGGCAGGTGCTCTTGCCCGGATTGCCTCCGCTCTATCTCCCGGAACTGGCGAAGAAGTATATCTCGGGGCTATATCATATTGGACCGCTCACCCTGTACACCAACGCCGGCCTGGGGACCGTGTACCTGCCCGTCCGTCTGAATTGCCCGCCCGAAATTACCTTGCTCACGCTGCGCCCCGCGCCCTAACCGTTGGGTGGCGCAACGAAACGGTTCAGGATGTGCAATGCCTTGCCCAATCGATCTCCCTGTGCGCCTGCTTAGCCTTCGTAACTAATTGAAACAGCAGTATATTAACCGGGTTTAAGCATGGCCCCAGATTTGCCGACAGTATGTTGGAATGGGACGGTTCCACGACATGCCGCGTCGCTTCTGGCTTTGGCTTCTGATCTTCCGGCTCTTGATGTGCGCGATTCCCGCGTCGAGCGCGGCTTCGGTTGAGGCTCCCGCGCCGCACTTGCGACGTCCATCCCTCACCGAGCTTGAGCGGCGGGCTTGGCGAAATCCGATCCGCGCCTCGGAGTTTAACGACGTTCCTCATAGCAGCGCGCGGTCCCGATGCGAGGAAACCCAACTCCCTGAGGCGCTGACCACCCCCGACCCTCTGCTGGTGCCGTTCGCCGGCGGCGCAAGAGTAAAAGTCAGTTTTATCGTCGGAGCCGATGGGCGCGTGCACAGCCCGCTCATTCTCGAAAGCGCCGGTCCGGTGGGCGACCGCTACGTCCTGCAAACCGTTCGTTCGTGGCGATATCGTCCCGCAACCTGCAATGGCGTCCCCACGGAGTTCGAGGGAAGAATCGAGTTTTCCAGCCGTTGAGGCGCTTGCGCTAGAATGACAACAGCGACACTGCCGAATCGTGGAAAAAAACAGAAAACCCGCAAAGCCCAGTGAGCCATCGCACCATGCCGACGATGCTCAGCAAGGCACGGGTATGCACAACCCCGCGCTGGGCGAAATCTACCAGCGGCTGTATCCCGAAATCAGGCGAGCCAAGCCGAATCAGGACGCGATCGCTGCCGCTCTCCAAGCCATGCAAGACTTGGCGACGGAAACCGATTCTGAACAGAGCGGCGAAGACACCGCGCTCGAAGCCACCGAGACGACGACGACGGCGGCGGTGTGTCCCGTCTGCGGGCATCCCAATCGCGAAGGCAACCGGTTTTGTGGCAAGTGCGGACTTCTCGTGGAAGACGGCTCAGGCAGCGTCGATTTGCCTGAAGAATTGCCGCAGCCTCCCGAACTTCCCGCGTCCGCAGCGAGGAGCGACATTCCGGGTCCTGCGCCGAGGTCTGCGGCTGCTGCTCCAGGAACTCATCATTATCACCATCACTACCATCACCACTATTTCCGCTCCGAGCGTGAAAGCGCCGCGGTTCCGCGCGCCAACCCGGAAAGCGTCCGTGAGGCCGACCGCCTGAGGGTGGCTGCCGCGGCCAAGGGGGAGCCGATGAGCCGCGGCGAAGCTTCGGTCCGCCGGCTGACTCAGGAGTGGGTGCTGGCCTGCAATACCCGGCAGCTCGAAGAGTTGCTTGAGCTTTATGCGCCGGATGCGCTCGTGTTGCGCTCCAACCATCCGCCGGTTCGGGGCGCGTCGTCAATCCGCGAGTTCTTTGTGGCTGCACTCGATGCGGGACTGGGCGAAGCGGAAATTGAGCCGATCCGCGTGGAGGTCGCAGGCGATATGGCCTACGAAGCTGGGCGCTACAACGCGCTGGTACCCGCGACGGTGGGCAAGCGGCGCGAAGAACGCGGCCGCTATTTGTGGGTGTTCTCGCGGCAAAGCAATGGCCAGTGGAAACTCACCGCCGATTGTTGGTCGAGCGATCTTAACCTGCCCGGCGCCGAGTCGGATCTCCCCAAGACCGAGACGCGTACCGGAATCGAAAGTGGGCCGCCGCGCAAGGGCAGATAATCTGTTGTTTCGCCGACTCTGAGCTTTGCGTCTCAGCGGTTGGATAGCATTTCATCCTTACGTTTGCCCTCTCGATGATTCTTCGCGTTACCCAGGTATTCCAACGCCGAGCTTCTCCAAATCTCCGCGCAGATCCTCCAGCGTTTGCATTTCGATCGTGTGCATGCCTAATTTGGCGGCGCACTCCAGGTTCAGCGCCCGATCGTCGATGAAACAGCACTCCTCCGGCGATCGCTGCGTAGTTTCCAGCGCCAGGCGATAGATGTCGCGCTCGGGCTTGCGCAAGCCCACGAAGCAGGAACTGACGAAAAGACGGAAGATGTTTTTCAATCCATAAGTCTCAATACGATAGAGATTGAGTTCGCGGGACTCATTGTTGATGGTGCCCATGAAATATTTCCCCGTCCCAGCCAGGGAGCGGGCGAAGTTGAGAACGTCGGGGAAAGGCTGCGACAGCGAGAACATATAGTTCTTGAACGCTTCGCGCGTGAAGGGACGCGTGCGATAGAGCACAGTCCGGTCGAGATATTCGTCGAGCGTAATTTCTCCTCGCTCGAACGAAGAGACCACCATTTCGTGGCGGTCGTGAAACTCTTCTTCGTCGAGGTGAAAATGTTCAAGGGAGGCGGTGCGCTCGGCGTGATCCCAGGCATTAGTCAGCAGTACGCCGCCCACGTCCCAAAAAATGGCGCGAATGACAGGCAAGATGGAATCCTCCTGATTGGAGCTTTCTCAAGAGTGTAGACGCAAAGAGTGTTGATGAAAGCGTGTAGATGAATTTGGTGGAAACATTTGCGGGTCGAAGCCTGGGAGGCGGTTGCTCTTTTGCCACCCTAAGTTCGAATCGCTTCTGAATTCTTCTGATTCAGATCATCGATGCCGGCACCGGCTCGGCCGAGCCCGCGAGCGCATTGGGCCGCTTTCATTTGCTGGTTGGCCTCGTGCCATAAGCGGCGTCCCAAAGTGGGTCGAGTTATAGAGAGTGACCCACTACTGCAAAATCTTTCATATTGACAGGCGGTTGGATCGCGTAAAGAATTTGTTCTGGGTTACCGGTTTTACTTCCCTCCCAAGCACAGAGAATTGTTACGAGGACCAACGTGCTCTTCTGTTTACTTCATGGGTTTGCGCGGCGCGGACGGGCTTGGTTCGCGCCCGCGCGAGGCTTTTTGTTGGCGGCTTGCGTTCTGCTGGGAGTTCAAGCGTTCGGGCAAACGCGCGTTCCAGCGCCACGATCCGGGCACCCTGACGATATCAGCGTAATCCAGCACGTCGTTTTTATCGTCAAAGAAAACCGCTCGTTCGACAATTACTTCGGTACCTATCCCGGCGCGAACGGAGCCACCACCGCGGTCATCTCCACCGGGCAAACCATCAGTTTGTTGCGCACGCCCGACCCCATGCCGCGTGATCTGGGCCACGCCTGGTTTGACGCCCACACCGGCATGGACAACGGAAGCATGGATCTGTTTGACATTCTCGGCGAAGGAAGCATCAATGGGGACCTGCTGAGCATGTCGCAATTGACCCAGGCCGACATTCCCAACTACTTCAACTACGCGCAGCATTTTGTGTTGGGAGACAACACATTTTCCTCGCTGGCGGGGGCCAGTTTCGCCAATCACCTCTACACCGTGAGTGCCCAGTCCGGAAACGTGTTCGGCCAGGCGGATCTTTTGAACCAGAATGCGTGGGGATGCGATGCCACCCCGGAAATGTATGTTTACCTGTGGAATGACGACGACACGGTCAACACCGTGTTCCCATGTTTTACTTTCGAGACGCTGGCAGATGAAATGCTAAGCGCGGGCGTGAGCTGGCGTTACTATGCCTCTCCGCAGGGTTTATCGGGTTACTCGTATTCGACGCTGGACGATTTCAGTGCGATCCGCTACGGCCCGGGGTGGAGCAACGTGGTCAATCACACGCAGTTCAACAGCGACGCGCTCAGCGGCAATTTGCCCGAGGTTTCCTGGCTGATGGCGCTCGCCGGGGACGACGATCACCCTCCTTCAGCGGCCTGTCCGGGAGAGAATTGGGCGGTCAATACCCTGAATGCCATCATGAATGGCCCCGATTGGAATTCCACCGCAGTCTTTATCTTGTGGGACGATTTTGGAGGGTTCTATGATCACGTGCCCCCGCCCGTGCTGGATAAATTTGGCCTTGGCCCGAGAGTGCCGCTGCTGATTATTTCTCCCTACGCGATCGCAGGATATATCTCGCACACCCAGTACGAAGCTTCATCCGTGCTGAAGTTCGTCGAGGAACGGTTTGGCCTGCCGCCTCTGGCGGAGCGGGATGCGATCGCCAACGACATGACGGATAGCTTTAACTTTTCGCAGAATCCGATCGCTCCTTACATCCTGAGCCCGCGGGTTTGTCCTTTCATTACCCCGGATTTCTACTCGGGCGTCCAGTCGGTGGGAGGAACAAGTACAGCGGAAACCCTGACCTTTGTGAATCAAGCGTCGAAGGCGCTGACCATTTCCAGTATCGCGACCACGGGGGATTTCTCGCAGACCAATACCTGCCCGGCGAAGCTGAACAAGGCTCAGAGTTGCAATATAAACCTCGCCTTCGCCCCGACTGCGACAGGGCCGCGCACCGGCACGCTGACCATTACCGACAGCGACCCCAGCAGCCCGCAGGTTTCAAACCTCACCGGAACAGGCACATTTATTTCGCTCACCACACCCAAGAATTTCGGCACCGTCATTTACGGGGCGAAGAGTGCCCAGGCGATGACCCTGACCAACACAGGCGGCGCAGCCTTGGCCATTTCCAGCATCACCACCCGCGGACCGTTCACTGAGAGCGACAATTGTAGCGGCAGTGTTGTGGCCGGTGGCAGTTGCCAACTCACACTCAGCTTCGCACCAACTACATCCGGAATCGTCTACGGCGATGTCATCGTGAACGCCACCGATCCGGCTAGCCCGGTGATGATCAACTTTTCGGGAACCGGTAAGGCGATCCGGTTTACGCCGGGCAGCCTGACATTCGCGTCGCAGCCGGTCGGCACCACCAGCAAGCCGCAGAATATAAAAGTCATGAATCCCTCCACAACCGACAATTTGATTATGGGAGCGGTCACCGCCGCGGGAGATTTTGCCGCCGAGTCGAACTGCCCGCAAACGTTGTCACCCGCCGCATCCTGTACCATTCGCGTTACTTTTACTCCAACGCAGACGGGAGTGCGCACGGGCGCGGTCACAGTGATTGACAGCGATTTCAGAAGTCCGCAAGTGCTGGCTTTGACGGGGACAGGAAGCTAGCGCGGCTTGCGGCGCATGTGGGACGGCGCATGTCCAGAGCGCCTAATATCCAGCCGCGCGGTTCCCGACCGACGCTAATGTTTGTAGATCGTGGTGCTGGGGTGGTAGTTGCGCCAGTCGAACCAATAGTCTTTCAGTGCGGGGATGCGATCGAGGCATTTGCCCTGAGCCGGACCTGACGTCGCGCAGCCCTGAAAGTTCCACTCGCTGGCGGTCTCGGTATCCAGCAGAATCCAATCTTTGCTTTCGCTCTTAAGGAAGAATTCCGCATCATGGCCCCCGATGCGGCTGACGAACACGCGGAATGACTTACCATCCGGGCCCACGGCCACAAGCAAGGGTGTGCCGTGCACGCGGTCCAGAACCGGTGATTGCTTCACCAGCGCGTCCCAGGGATAAGCGCGGTCTGAGCCCTCGCTTTCGAGACCCACGACCACGTCTCGCGATTTCAGTTCCGTCCCCGGAAAGCTGATCACCACCGGATACTTGGCGACTTCCGGTTCCCAGTTGCTGTCATATTCCTTTACGTACTTGGGCACCTGAGCCAGAACGAGTCCGCCGGTAGTTTCGGATTTCCACTCTCCATAGGTGAGTTCGTCGCTGAGCACGAGTTCGAGCGACGCGCCCCGTAGCGGGCCATAGATGGCTTTGCCTGTGATCTGCTGCCACCACGTGCCGGTTTCCCGGTCGCGCATGAGGAAATTCTGGTTGTTGATGCCGGCCAGATAAAAATGCAACGTCTTGCCGTTCACGGATCGTGTCCACACCAGACCGGTGTGACAGAGCGTTCAATACGTGACCGCGACGGGGACGCCTCCGACCACGTCGTTCAGAACGTGGTGGTAGGCCATTTGGCTGATGGGATAAGCGCGAGCGTCACTGCCCAAGCGCACCGCCAGGATCATTTCTTTTGGGTCGAGCTTGCTTTGTGCTTCAGCGTCGAATCGCGGGCTGTCGACGGGATGGAACATCCACTCGAAGTAGTTGAGCCGAGCCATCACGGCGGAAAAAGTGACGGCCAGCAGCGTGAGCACGAGGAGTCCCTTGCGCCAGAGGCCAACGGTTCTCCAAAGAGCGAAGGCAGGGACGAGGCAGGCCAGGGCTGCGATCAGCGTACCCAGAGGAGCGCGCTGGCGTAGCGCCATCGCAAGCCAGAGCGCGCGCGGCCCCTGATAACGGAACGGCCGAATGACGAAGGCAGGAATGAAAAACAGCGCGATTGCAGCGCTGGCGCAGACGCAGAACACAGTCCAGATCGAGCGCCGGGCTTGGCGGCTCGTCTGCGGCCGATAAGCTCGTTCCAGTGGCGGCGCGGATGGCGGAACTGGCGACGACGCGTTCATCGGTTGATTGGGCGAATGCTCAAACGGTCTTGAGCCGTGACTGTAAGCCAAAGAGCGTGGCCGGGGGAATAGTATAAAAAATGAAGAACCCCGATCCGCGCAGCGGATCGGGGCGGTAGTAAGTCGAGCCGGTTGATTTACTGGGGCGTGTAATTCTGGTGATAGCTGAGGTCCACCACGTCCTGGAAACTCGGTGTGCCCGGAGGCAAATTCGCCGGACTCAGGAACAGCGTGTCAAACCAGAAGTTGCGTTTCGGCGCACCGTACACTACCGTGCAACACTTAAAGGTACCCGTGTTGTATTCCGCGTAGTACATGCTGACCAGCGACCCATCGTAATTGAGTATGGCCTGGTTGCCGGGGCTGGCGGCGTTCGAGCCCCAGTTTTCGAGGAGGCGCAAGAAGTTGTGCAACCCTCCGTCGGTGCCGAAGTCCTCACCTGCGGATGTTTCCCAGCCTGGCTCCGGGAATGGTATGTTTTTGCCTCCCGCAACCGCCATACGATAATAGGTCTGCGCGGAGGGTAGACGATTGCCGAGCGCGGTGGGGTTGTTCAGACTGTTTAGATCGGTCCAGTTGTCGGAGAGGATCGAGACTGCGTCGGCGATAATCGCCGCCGCGGAATGCGGTGTGGTGGTGTTGGTGCCCGCGCTGCTCCAAAATGGATCGGAGACGCCGCTGTTGTAGTCGCCTTGCACGTAAACCGGATTCTCTGAGACCACGGTAAATCCGCCGCCGTTGTTGTCCCAGCGCACGGGCAGGTAGCTGGTGCCGCCGCTCATGCCGCCATCCACCAGCTTTAGAGCGTGACGCGCGCCAGTCACCGCATTGGCCTGGCCGGTGGTGTTGCAGGCGAAGGTGGTGTTCGGTGCGGCGTTGATTTGAACGTACGGGTTCAGCGGCGTCTTAGTGTTTTGACCAAATCCGTTGCCAATGTTCGCAGCTCCCCAGTTGTCGAGGACTCCATTCTGATCTACGTCCTCGGGAGAGTAGGTGTAGTACGTGGCAGCCTCCTTGACGCCATCTGGCGTATTTGAGGTTACGGGCTGCGTCGAGTTTACGACATCTTCAAGGCCGGACTCCCCGCTGATCACGCCCGGCGGGGTCGCTCCGCCGTTAGACGCGTTCGGATCCGTTAACATGCCGCGATGATCGGAGAAGTACAACACGTAGCCATTCTGGTTGGTAAGATTCACTGACTTACCAGCGCCCGCGCCGAACGGACCCTTGCCCTCCAGCCACAGCGCCAGATTACCCACGTCGAGTTCCGCGGCGTTTATGATCCCGTTCACCGCGCAACCGTTGGGGTTGTCCCTCATTTCGCCTTCCCGGGGGTCATATAAATTGATGGGGTACCAGTTGTTCATGGGAGTTGCGCCGCCCGTAGGAGAGGTGGCGCTAGGCGAGAGCTGCTGCAGAATCAGGATAGCGTTCGGGTTGATTGAATTGCTGCCCGCGGACCCGTTCGGAGCAGTCAGAACCGTGTTATAGGCGCGCCCGAAGCCATACCCCAGCCATTGCGTCGTGATACCCACCCATTTGCCGCTGGCGCTGTTCAGGTATTCGACGCGGATCCAGGCGCCTACTCCGCCTGGGTTGGTCGGAGCGGTGGGCGGATTGGTTGTGAGTTCGCCGAGCAGAGGCCACGAGGTCCAGCCGTAGGCAAGGCCGGTGGCGGGGTTGATCGGCGGGGTCCAATTGGCATCCACGCTGGTGTTCGCCATGGCGTAGTATTCGGCGCCGCCTGCCGCTGCTCCTGCGGTGGTAAAAGCGGTTGCCACGGCTTGGGAACCATTGAGCGTAAATTGCACGTCTTGTCCGTCGAGGATAGGTCCGCGCTCTGGATGAAGGTCGGCCTGAGTGTCGGCCAGCAGGATACGAATTTCTGCTTTGTTGTACTCGCGCGATTGTCCAATCGTGCTGGTGGAAAGCTCGCCGGCCAGGGGTTTGCGAATGATCTGAATTGGATCGGTGCAAGGCGGCGGATTGCTGGTGCAGCTATTCTGCACGAAGGGCAACTGAAGGTTGCTCGCCCCGGTCGCCCCGTTTACGAAGAAGCCGTTGAAGGTTGACGCGGCGATACTGGGAAAACCTGGGTTTGCAGTACCGAGGGGAGTGCTGAGGGGTGGTATACCCCCGCTCCAACTGGCATCCCCTGGAATGGCACTTGGCAGCGAGATACAATTTGCCCCGGGCGGAGGGAAGGTATTGAGCGGACAGCCCGAACTTGCGTTGGGAGCGTACACCGTACCGCCATATCCGGACGAGGTAAGGTGACCGTTCTCCAGTCGATCCGTGATGATCTGGCCAAAAGCTGCGACCTTGTCGTCAAAAACCAGGTCCGCGCCGGAGGCGAGGAACAGGTTGCCGTTGGTGTGGACGCGGCCCCCAAAGCTGAAGTTGGGACCGGCGAAATAGCTGCAGTCGTAGCCGCAAAACACGCCGAACTGAAATACCGGAATCAGGGCCACTTCGATGCCGCGGGTCATATTCACCGACGCCCCAGTCGGCCGGGTGGCATTCACTTGCAACGTCATGGGAATGATTTCGGCATACAGCCCCTGGTCGGGGCCTGAGCTAATGGTATTGGACGTGGTTACGGGGTTGCCGTTGGCATCGGTAGCGTAGGTGATGCCCTCAGTGTAGGTGACCGTACCCACCATTGCCGGGGTGGGCGGAAAATTGATCAAGTTCTGAATCTGGCTGTTGATGGGCGAGGCGCTCGTCTGGTAGAGCGAGGACAGGTCTGCCGTCAGCTTCTCCATGCCCGACTCGGCGTCATAATAGGCGATATTGTCTTCCAGGCCATTGCCTCCGGCGCGTACTTCATTGCTCACCATAAACAGGAGTCCGACCGCCAGCCCCGAAAGCAGGACCATGATCAGCAGAGCCGCGATCAGGGTAAAACCCCGCGTGCTATTCTTCGACTTGGACTTCGACTTCGACCTTGACTTTGATTTCCCTATACTCGTCCCCATGTATGTCTCCTCGCTCCCCTGAAACCCCTCACTGGTAGGTGTTGCGGAACGCCATGTTGCGTGCGCTGATCGATGTCGCCAGATACATGTTTTGTGACCGATTGCCATTCGGCGTCAAACTCTCTCCCATGACCACCAGGTTGATTTTCTGAATCAAGTTGGGGGATTCGCCCACTCCGATGGGATTGGGTTCGTTTGCGTCCAGCACGTTGGTGGTGGAGTTGTATACGTCATAGGAGAACTGCAGATTAATGATATTGTCGGCCACTGGCACGGGGGTTAATCCGTTTACCTGGCGCATCAGGCGCGGAAGCTGGCCGTTGGTTGGAACTGTTAAGTAGTAGGTAACGGCGAAAAGGCGGTAGGCCGTGGTGGGAGTACCGGCGGCGATCGCCTGAATGTTATTGGTGATGCCAGGGGCCGCGCCCGGCTGGTTCACGTTTAACGGGTCGGTGGCAGCAAAGCTGATGCCGCCCGCAGTCAGCCCCGTAACTTCGCCCACCGCGTTGCCCGCGGAATTGCTAAGT
The DNA here is from genome assembly GCA_003156805.1 of Acidobacteriaceae bacterium. Taxonomy (GTDB): domain Bacteria; phylum Acidobacteriota; class Terriglobia; order Terriglobales; family Acidobacteriaceae; genus Sulfotelmatobacter. The sequence goes on from PMHV01000059.1 coordinate 104,708, forward strand.
AGAATGAGGTCCCCCACCTGGATGCCTCCGGGAGAATTGATCGCGACCGGGGCGGGAATATAAATCGGGTTAGGCGCCACGGTGATCGAGGTGCCATTTGACCCGGCGGGAAAAGTCACGGTGTACTCAAACAGCGGAAAATTGTAGTCGGCATAGACCACCGTGATGCTGTCGTTAACCTGTCCTGGAGCGGAAGGAACTGTCGCGTTGCCTTGCACGCCGTTGCTGTACCCGGGGATGATTCCGTACATGTAATTGTTCGTGTACGTATAAGCGGGAACGTAGCAGGTGCCGCTCTGATCGCAACCGTATTTCTCAGGGGAAGATCCACCTCCGGTGGGCAACTGGACCCCGCCGGTGGGCAAGCCTGCGCCGGCCATGTTGATGTCCTTATTCATGATCTCCATGGCGGCACGCATGTTTTGCTGGCCCTCGATGCGTTGTGCAACGATAAACGTGGAATCCATGCCGGTCTTGAACAATGAGGTCAGAGCGGCCATAACGATGAGACCCAGGGCCATCGAGATCAGAAGCTCGATTAGAGTGAATCCGCTGTCGTTCTTTCCTGCTTGCATCTTCATAATCCTCACCAGTGCTTAGCGGTATGTCGAGATCAGGGCATTCACGGTGTAATCGCGCGAAGCCGTCATCCCGGGTTTGGTATAGGAAACGGTGACCACAATCTGTTTCAAATTGGGGTCGATGGTGACGCCATCGCTTTCCAGTACGCTATTGATGGCAATCGTCCGGGTGAAGTTGGCCAGGCTCATGGCCACGTCATCCGCGGTTCCCAGGATGCCATCCGGACCGGGAAGGACTACGCATTCCGGGCCGGCCGGGCAGATCCCGTTAGCTGGATAGTTGATGTCGTCCACGGTGCCCACCAGGCCATCCGGGCCGGCTGCGAGAAGCTGTGTTGGGCCGGCGGTGAAGATGCCGTTGGGGAAGTTGGCGATTTGAGCGAACACGATCTGCTGGGTGTTGCGGGCGGTGTAGATGCTCTCCATCGCCTCCAGGGCTTTCTGCCGCGCAATCAAATCCTCCTGGGCCGACTTGGTCGCGCCTATCGCCGTTCCAAACACGGCGATCAGAGCTACCAGGCTAATGGTCATGATGGCGATTGCGATCATGACCTCAACCAGCGAGAAGCCGCGCTGGGATTGGCGGGCTGGCATTCGAGTCTTTGGGTTTCGCGTCATGGTTATTGTTGTACCCACGTGTTTACTCCCGCCTGCAAATACAGGCGCCATCCACGGATTCTGCCCGTGGCGCCGAAAACGGTAATTGCCCGCGAACTGTAAAGGTCGCCGGCGCGTCCCATGTAGAGCACTCCGCTGTTCCAGTTGCCCAGCAGATCCTGGGAAGAACCGTCGGGCATGAACATGACATAGTCTTGGCTGCCCAGGCCCATGCCTTGATCGAAGTCAATGGCGACGGTCCCAGCGCCAAACCCATCCGGCACGGCCGCGGCAGTGCTGGGATAGCCTGCCTGCGTCGAGAACGTGACGTCTGGCGGCAGGGTGAGAGTGTCGACCACCACCGGCGCGGGCGAGACCGGCACGGCGTAGTCCCAGCGCGCAATCGTGATGGTGCTCGGGTTGGGGGCGCCCGGGTTTGTGAAGGTTACGATGTAGCGTTTGCGCTGCACGATAGACAGATTCTGGTAGTTGCGCAATGCCATCAACGTCGTGTCGTAAGCGGAGCTGACGTTGTTCTGCTTCATCATGGGCAGCAACGCGATGACGGAAACAGCCGCGACCGTGAAACCGATGGCGACGACGATCATCATTTCCAGCAGTGAGAAGCCGTTTTGTTTTCTCGATGCCATAATCCCTTGCTGGGCGAACCGCCCGATTCTCCAAATGCTGGCCGCTCTTGGCGCCGGCCGCGCGCCGGTGTCCGAAAAACTCAACCGCCTGACCGGCCGAAACCTGCGTTGCTTGCCGGGAGAGCAATCCGAAGCGCACTTGCTGCGGGGAGGTAGACTTCATCCTAGGAAGGCGCTCCAGTGGCGTCAAAGCACGACGGTGCAATGCCGGGACATTGGCCTTTTGTAATTGGAGTGGTTACCCACGTCACCGCATTGACTCTGCTTTACTTAATGCGTTTCTCACGACGCTAGTCCGACGGGGGCGTGACTCCGGTAACTTGTCGGCGGAACCGGCGTGATCCTACGATGGATGTCAGGTATGACTTACTCGTCGCTGCTGGTGTGCAAAGAAGACGCTTCGGCCCAGGTGCTGCGCCGCGTCCTGGAAGAACTCCACATTCAGGTCGAGTCCTCCGGCGACTCCGCCCGCGCCGCCATGCGCCTGGCGCAAGAGCGTTTTGACCTCATCATTCTCGACTGCGAATCGCAGGCCGACGTGGTTGCGCTGCTGCGTGAAATGCGGCAGTCACGGTCGAACGATGCGACCCTGGCCGTGGCCGTGGTGCCCGGGCAGGAGAGCATCCGGGAGATGTTCTCGCTCGGCGTCAACTTCGTGCTCTATAAACCGGTCTCCTACGAGCGCGCGCTGAGCAGCCTGCGCGCGGCACAGGCATTGCTGGGCAAGGACAAGCGCCGGAACCCGCGCGCGCCCGTGCATACCCAGGCGACGATCGATTACTCCGACGTGGCCCAGGCCAACGCCACGCTGGTTGATCTGGCCGAAGACGGTATGGCAGTGCACTTCGGCCAAAAGTTTCCGCCCACTTGCAAGGTTTATTTCCAGTTTCAATTGCCCGGACAGACGGCCAGCGTGCGGCTCTCCGGGCAGGTCGTTTGGCAGGATTGGAATGGGCGGGCTGGAATTCAATTTGTGAATGTGCCGCAAGCTTCGCGCCGCGTGTTGCGCGAGTGGTTGCGTGTGAGCATGCAGAATGCGCCGAAGCAGCAGCCTCTGCCCTCGGTTGAGGTGGAAGTGGAGCATTCCATCGCGGCGCCGGAGGGCCATGCGGCAGTCGAGACACCGCGGGAACCGGTCGCCAAGGTTCCCATTGCCAAGGCCAACGTGCCGGCCAACTCCAACGTAAAGTCCAAGACCGAGGCCAGCGAAGAAAACACGCCGGCTGCGAGTCATCCCGACCCAGGCGATCGCCGCGGGGAAACGCGTTATCCGTGCCGCATTGGGGCGGAGGTCTACACATCCGGGACTTCGGTGCGGAACTATTGTCATCTGAGCGATCTGAGCTCGGGAGGATGCTATCTCGAGATTCCGCTGGCCTTTCCCGCGGGCACACGAGTCGAGATCGTGGTGCGTACGCAAGAGATCAAAATGCACCTGAGCGGAGAAGTGATGTCTTCGCATCCAGGCTACGGGATGAGTATCTCATTCAGTTTAGAAAACAAAAGCGATCGCGATGGAGTGCAGCAGTTGATCGATTTCGTGGCCGCTACGGCCGAGAGCTCCAGCTAGGGCGGCTTTCAGCTGTCAGCTCTAATCCAAGTTCTGGGTAGAGGCTGGTGTTTCTTGCGGCTTGGTTTCCAGCTTTCGACAGCCGGTTCCGGCTGTGGATTTCTCACTGAAATAAACTTTGGCTGAGGTTCCCGGAATGGGACCGTTTGCCTGTTTGCGGACTGCGAACCATGAATGTGAGTGGTGAATGGGTATCCCCCACCCCGCTTGGGCTATTGGAATCATCGGGTTAGCAGGAAATTCCTCCTAAATCCGAAGGTCTAAAGAACTTAGAAGTCAAAGTCTAGACAACAAAGAACTTGGACCGGCGACGATGCGGGCTCACCCGACCGTCTCGGCCTCGACCATGATCGCGCAGTTGAGATTGCGGGTGCAAGGTTGGATGTCACAGAGCGTTGTGGATTTCTTGGTTTGGCGCACGATCGACGGTCTTGTTGTGGCCAAGGTTATAGGATCGCGAATGCCCGCCCTTTGCAAAAACCGCAAAGGATGGGCCACTCGCGATCGACTTGTTCTCGCATTGTCTGCCTGACCGGAGACGCTACTGCGGGAAATCGCCCGATTCCAATCCTTGCTCCCCTATGACTATTAACGCCCAGCTATCTGCTTGATCGGTGACACCATGCTGCGACAGCACTGAGGTAGTTCCGTATTCATGAACAGATTGCAGAACAGTCCCGTCCGGATCCGTCAAGTACAGAAGTTTATACGGGCTTGATTGGTCTACGGCACCTGAACATAATTGCCCTGGAGTACACACTTGCATATCCCATAGCCAGGTCGCCCAAGGGGCCGAAAATGCCCCAGGAGTGGGACACAGAAAGCGACCGCAACTACCAAGTTGATAGGGCCGCTGAACGCCGAACTGAACGGTAGTAAATGAGCCCGAATAGCTAAGGCTAATCGAGGAAGCGATGTTTAGATTCAGGTCTATGATCGTCGCGATAAGCTCGTCACCCCCTCCAAATCCGCTCTCGAGAAAACCCATCATCACGTCGCCGGGGTTAACAGGGAAGTTGAGAAACGGAACAAAAATGAATCCAAAAGTGACAAGCGCCCCAAAGGTGGTGGGACCAGGACAATAGGCCGGCACGCCGCCTGGAAAGTTCGGCGGAGATGTGCAGGATCTATTTTGAGTCGTACCGAGAGAAACACTGAGGGAGTTCGCATTCGAGGCCGAAATTGTGACAAGAGAACTGCCGTTGGTAGATGGTGTTGGAACCAGCCATCTAGCGAATGCCTCGTCATATCCGACGGTCGATGTGTCACTGATTCCGGCCAGTTGCTGCGACTCGACGAGGCCGGTCAGTATTCTTGCCGCTCCTCCCCGCCGCTTGGCCTTGGTGGCGGCGCCATCGACCCGATACTTTGGAGCCACGAAGCGAAGAGAACGGCTAAAGACCTCACGCCAGGCCGCATAACCCGGACCCGACTCAGCCTTCGGGGGCCGAGGTATGCCATATTTATCTCGCTCCTGATCCGTTGCGTTCAGGGCGCGAAAGTCTGCCGGGGGCGCTGGAAACGTCCTGATCTTAGGGATTTTCTGGATAGGTTGGGGCCTTGCCTGATGAGGGCTCTCTTGGGTAAACCCACGCCCCTCATATAGCAGCCCAAGCGTCAGGATGTAAGCCAGCACAACGCGAGAACGAAACGAGTAATAGTGAAGCACGGGCATCCTCCAGACTTTATGGTTGGAAGAACATGAGCGTGTCTTTTCCGAGCACACTTACGGTCGAGATAACATTGCCGTTCGAGTCGGTAAAGTAGAGAGGAGTAAGAGTGCCAGTGCCCGGATAAATGAAGGAGCCCGCTGGGCTGGTCAGGGTCGCATAAGCATCCCACATGAACAAGTTTCCATAGTGAGCCATTGAAACCGTGCTTGGCGTACCCGTACCAAAGATCTGGCCGCCTGGATCTTCTACTATCCAATCAGCTAAGGCATAGTTGATAATCAGCGGAGTCGACTGATCCATCACATACGAATCAGCGTCGCCAGTGGTCAGGTCAAGGAAAAAATAGCTCTGAGCCGCTTCACTGCCTCCTCCGAAGGGAAAACTAAAATCGAACATCGGAGTGATATCCACGAGCACGGCATCCCCCGGATTTACGGTAATTGGCGGGTGCATATCCATGACTCCGCCTGTTGATTCCGATGAGTTGCTCGATATAACTGTAGAAAAGGGTCCATACGAGAAACCGCCAGTGAGCGGTCCGGGGGACTCCACCGAAATACCAGCTTGGATTAGACCATCATTAACGCCAAGATTATCGTAGCCATCTATTCCAATCCACTCTGCAACGTTAGTAACGCGGTTTGGATTTGATCCGTCCACATTTGGACACGTCATGATCGCTCTAATGTCAGTGATTGCAGAAGGAGATCCAAACGCAACGGGGCCGTTGGGAACGCCATTGTTGAAGACGGTGCCCGTCGGGTTTCCGTTCAGCATTCCGCTCCAATTAGGGTTGAACGTGTATGTCTGCATGATTGGACGCGGACGCGGGTGAATAGATCGTAGGCGGTTCTTGTCCCCAGTCGATAAAGGTCGATCGGCGAAGCGAAGTGGCCTGGAGAATGTCGTTTTCCATTGGCGGTACCGGACTGAGTGTGTGTCTGGAGGCCGGCTCGGAAAGCCATACCGCGCGAGCTCTACGTCTGATGCACCTACAGGATCGAAGTTGGCGGGCGGTCGTACGTGGCGAAATATTCCGGGGATGCCGGTAGAACGCAATCCCAAACTCGCGAGTTCTTCCTCAGAAAGGCCCCGCAATCCGACCATTCGAGCGGTTTCCTTGTTCGCGGGGGGCGCCGCTTGTGCAGCCGCGAGCAATAAACTAATCGAAAAGGTGGTAATGATGCCGAGGACGAAGATCGGCTCAACCCTCTTGCGTATTTCTAGCCTGCGGGGCGTTGAGTTCTGGAGTTTTGTTTCGTCGGACATTTTTACCTCCTTGGACTAATGAAAACAGGATAGCTCGCCTCAACCGGAGGTTCCGTCGCACAGGCCGAAAGCGCGACGATTATACACCTAGTATTTTTTTGGACACGTCGGGTGGCTCGGCCCAAAGCGGGCATTCTACCCTCGACCGCCCCAAGCGCACCTTGGGCGGCGCACCCGGGCTGTCCCCAAATGGCCGGCGGCGGCGGTGGTGGTCACTTCGCTGCGGTGGTTTCTTCCGCCACGGCCTTCCGGAAATAATCCAACGACATTAGCAGTCCGGTCTCGAGATCAATCCTGGGTTCCCAGCCCAGCAGTTGGCGGGCTTTGGTGATGTCGGGACGGCGCTGCTTGGGATCGTCCTGGGGCAGAGGTTCGTACCGGATTTTGCTTTTCGATCCGGTCACTTTCAGCACGAGCTGGGCGCACTCGAGAATCGTGAACTCATTGGGATTGCCGATGTTGACCGGCAGATGCTCGGAAGATTTCGCGAGGCGCATGAAACCATCGATTTCGTCGCTGACGTAGCAGAAGCTGCGGGTCTGTTTGCCGTCGCCGTAGACTGTGAGGTCTTCGCCGCGCAGCGCCTGCTTCATGAAATTGGGCACGACGCGCCCGTCGTTGAGTTGCATGAGCGGGCCGTAGGTGTTGAAGATGCGGACGATGCGCGTATCGACCTTGTAATAGCGGTGATAGGCCATGGTGACGGCTTCGGTGAAGCGCTTGGCTTCGTCGTAGACCGAGCGCGGTCCGATGGAATTCACGTTGCCCCAGTAGGTTTCTTTCTGGGGATGCTCCAGCGGATCGCCGTAACACTCGGAGGTGGAAGAGACGAGATATTTTGCGCCGTATTTGCGGGCGACATCGAGGGCGTGAAAAGTTCCGAGCGATCCGACCTTGAGCGTGGCAATGCCGTGGATGGTGTAATCGACCGGACTGGCGGGGCTGGCGAAGTGGAAGACGTAATCGACTTTGCCGACGTCGAAAGGCTCGCAGATATCTTTTTCTACAAACTCGAAAGCCGCCGCATTGCGGAGATGATCGAGATTGGAGCGGCGGCCGGTGAGCAGGTTGTCGACGACAACCACGCTCCAGCCTTCGGCGAGCAGAGCGTCGCAAAGATGAGATCCGAGGAAACCGGCGCCGCCGGTGACCAGAGCGCGTGGTTGGCTCATGCTTTCTTGCCGTTTCCGTTTTTCAAAACCGCGGCGGGCACGCCATCCGGGTGCGAGGCCGAACGGCCAACGCTGTAATAAGTAAAGCCGTGCGCCGCCATTACTTCGGGATCATATAGGTTGCGGCCGTCGATTACGATGGGGTACTTGAGTTCCTGAGCGAGGCGGTCGAGATCGAGATTGGAGAACTCTTCCCACTCGGTGAGGATGAGCAGCGCATCGGCGCCGCTGGCGGCTTCATAGGCCGAGTTGGCGAATTTGATGGACGAACTCATGGCTTCCTGCGTGCGCTCCATGGCGGCGGGATCGTAGGCGGTGATCTTGCAGCCTTCCTGCAGTAGCGCCTGCACCAGGAAGAGCGCGGGCGATTCGCGAATGTCGTCGGTGCCGCCCTTGAAGGCGAGGCCGAGCACGCCGAGGTGCTTGCCGCGGAGGGTCCATAGCGCGCTGCGCACCTTGCGCAGAAAGCGCTCACGCTGGTCCTCATTGATGCGCATGACTTCATCGAGCAGGCGGAAGTCGTAGCCGCATTCGCGGGCCACAGCGCGGAAGGCCATTACATCTTTCGGGAAGCAGGAACCGCCGTAGCCGATGCCGGGATTGAGAAATCTGGGGCCAATGCGGGAATCGGTGCCGATGCCATGGCAGACCTGGCCTACGTTGGCGCCCACCGACTCGCAGATGGATGATACGGCGTTGATGAAAGAAATCTTCATGGCGAGGAACGCGTTCGAGGCATGCTTGATCAATTCTGCACTCTTGGTGCTGGTCACAATGATGGTCGCGGGGATGGATGTGCGGTCGGGTTGAGGAATGGCATCGCTGCGTTCGTAGTAGCTGCCGCTGGTGAGCGGGGCATAGACTTCGCGCAGAACCTGGGCGCAGCGTTCGTTATCGCAGCCGACTACGATGCGATCGGGAAAAAGAAAATCGGTGACGGCCGTGCCTTCGCGCAGAAACTCAGGGTTGGAGGCGACGTCAAAGGACTCGGGGTCGGCGCCATTGCGCAGAATGATTTTGCGAACCCACTCGCTGGTATAGACCGGAACTGTGCTTTTCTCGACGATAACTTTGTAGCCGTCAACAGCAGCGGAAATTTCCCGGGCCACCGATTCGACATAGGAAAGATCCGCGTCTCCGCGCTCGGTGGGCGGGGTGCCTACGGCAACAAAAATCGCTGAACTGGCGCGGACCGCTTCGTGCAGATCGGGGGAGAAAGTGAGGCGATGGCCGCGATGCCGGCTCAACAATTCGGGCAGGAAGTTTTCATGGATCGGCACCTCACCATTCTTGAGGGCCGCCAGCTTGCGCTCGTCGTTATCAACCAGAACAACGTCATGGCCGAGGTCGGCGAAACAGGCTCCCGCCACTAACCCCACATATCCGGAACCGACAACCGCAATGCGCATGTTTCAGACTCCCTGGACTAAACATCGTCGAACTGAAGATCGTTGAATAGAAAATCGAGATCGCGGAATATCCTCGCGTCTAGAGCGCTTGTGCGCAGATTCGCGTGGGGAGAAGCCAAAAGCGACGGCCTCGCTTAAGCATATCGAACTGACCCAAGATAAGCAGATTTTAACAGGTCTATTGCACAAAAGGAGGTTACAAAAGACTCCGCCACGATCTTCACTATTGCGTTCCAGACTGTTTTGGGACTCGGGCCGGGCGGCTCAGCATGTCCAGCCTTTGCTGGTGGCCGGAAGTCCGAATGAGTTTGGCTAGCCGATTTTGCCTGGTTTCTTCTCTTTTCGCGCTGACTACCCACGAACTGGCGGTACGGCGATAACCGGGAGGCTGCGATTGGAAAAAGTTCCAGGCTCTTTTTTGGGCACGGAACTGCCGCTCTGCGGCTGGATCGAGTTTCGCGGTGTAGCGCTGTTCGTAGGAATAGGATCGAGACTGATCCTGGGCCCCTTCAAATGCCTTCAGACCTGCAAGATGCATGAGACCAAACTTGGTGAGCTTTTGCACACGTGCGATATTGACCGCGCTCCAATTGCTCCTGGGTTTTCGCGGTGTGAAGCGAACGCGATAAGCGGCAGGGTCGACGCTGTTGCGGACGCCGTCGATCCAGCCGAAACAGAGCGCTTGGTCTACCGCCTCGGAATAGGTGATGCTTGGCCTGCCTGATTGCTTTTTGTAAAAGCCGATCCAGGCTTCGGCGGCGCCGGCGTGGTTCTCTCCCAACCAGTTTCGCAATTGGGATGGAGTTGGAAAGAAGAGGATTTTCATGACCGCGCCCGGTGTGTAGTTTATTGCAGCGTGCAACTTCTTGCATCCGCAGGGTGCCAGACGGCAGAAGCGAAGACTTGGAAGCCCCATTGTCATATTGACAACCCAGGACTTTGGAGCCACACTCCGCTCAGACGCCGATTGTCTTAAATCTGCTTCTGACATGGCCCATTCTTCCATGTTCGAGTCCGAACCTTCGGAGTCTGTCTCACCCGCCACCTCAGGGCCTCGGACACGACCGGGAGAAACCTCTTCGCGAGAATTAGGACTCACTTCAGGGAGTGATCTGGCGGAATTGGCGGCGAGGTTTGCACGGCACGGCGCAGGCCAGGTTTCGGCGCAGCTATCGGCCGATCTTGCGCTTCAGGTAGTACTCAACGAAATCGTACAGCAGGCCTGCCTGGCTACGGGAGCCGCCGGCGCCGCAATTGTTTTGGCCAGCGCCGGGGAAATGGTTTGCCGTGGGAGCACGGGCAGCGTGGCGCCCGCACTCGGGGTGAAGCTCGACACGGAGGGTGGCTTGTCGGGCGCCTGCATCAAGACCCGGCTGGCGCTACGTTGCGACGACGCCCTGACCGACCCACGAGCCGACGCGGAAGCGTCGCGCCGACTGAGTGTGCGCTCGGTGCTGATCGTTCCTTTGGTAGGGCCTTTGGTAGAGAAGGTGGAGAAGGATGCGCGGAACGAACTGCAGAGAAGTGAACTGCAGAGAGACGAGTTGATCGGCGTCTTCGAAATCTTTTCACCGCGGCCGTCGGCGTTCAGCGAGCGGGACCAGCGCACGCTGGAGGCGCTGGCACAGCGCGTTCTCGAGAACTTGAAGCGAGCCAGCGAACCCTTCGCGCTTCCCGGAAATGGAAGCGGCCCGGCTGTGGCCGGCTCTGCGGAACCCAGAGACCGGGTTCAGGCAGAAGCAGGAGCGAAGCCAAACGGACTTCAAAACAATCATAAAGACGAGTCCGCGGATTCTTATAACGCGACGGACTCTTATATCGAGGAGCACGCTCAGCGCCCGCCGCGCAGGGCTGACCTGCTCAGCTTCGGGCTTGGTCTTGTGGTTTTTGCCTGCGTGGCGTTAATGGGTGCGCGGGCCGGGCTTCGACTAGGGTGGTGGCCGGCTCTGGTCCGGCATGAACAGCAGAGCACGGCTCCTGGCCGCGTTCCCGCCAACCCGTCTCAAGCAAACTCTACGCTGCTGGTTAACGCGGCTGCCGCACAAGCTGCGAGTGTGGCGGCGAATGGAAGTGCCGGCAAATCGGCCGCAGCGGCCGGAACACCCAACGCCAGCCGGAGCCAGCCCGAGAGCAACGCTGCCCGGGCGGCAGATTCGCCGGTGCCGGTGGGCACACTTCTGGTCTATGAAAATGGGAAAGAGGTGTTCCGCATGCCGCCGGCTAAAACCCCGGTTGGGCGGGAAGCTGGCGCCAGTGGCGGCGAGGGGCAGCACGCCTCTTCGTTCGGGCCGTCGTTCGGGCCGGCAGTCGGGCCGTCTAAGGTGATTGACCTTTCACCGGGTGCTGCGGACAGCAGTTTGCTTCATCGCGTTGAACCCACTTATCCCGAGCAGGCGCGGCAGCAGCAGATCCAGGGTGCGGTGGTGCTTGATGTGCATATCGGGCGCGACGGAGCGGTCGAACAAATCAAGCTGGTGAGTGGCGATCGGTTGCTCGCTGAGGCGGCAACTGCAGCGGTAAAGGAATGGCGATTCCAGCCGCGTGTCGCGGATGGGGTTGGGGTTGAGATGCAGACTCGCATCACCATCAAATTCCGCCTGCCCCGCTAGACGGGCGTCAAGCGCTCGGAGGGAGGGATAGGCTTCCTTAATATTAGTACGCGAATTGGAATCGCGCGTTTTTGCTCTGGATCTTCGACCGGGCTGAATCTCCGCTGAAGACGACGAAGAAGAAGACTTATGTAGCCGTTTTCCGAATCGTGACCGGCACGCTGGTGGCGGGACGCGCGGCAGCGGGAACGGGCCGCGCGTGGCGGCGGGATGAACCGGGGACGCTGGGGCGCGTGCCACTCCTGGTGTTCAAGGCGTAAAGCACGACCTCGACTCGACTGGAAACGCCGAGTTTATCGAAAATGCGGAACAGATAGTTCTTCACCGTATGTTCGGTTAGCTTCAGGCGCTGGGCGATTTCGCGGTTGGTCAGTCCTTCGGACACGCACCGCACAACATCCACTTCGCGTGCCGAGAGCAGCGAGTTCCCGTTCAGATTCAGGCGATTGGCTAGCGCCGGTTCGGTGAGCGCTTGCAGGACATAGTGCAGTTCCTGGCTGCTCGCCCACACCTGGCCGTTGTGTACGCATTGAATGCACTTGGCCAGCAGCCGAAAAGGCTCGGTGCGACAGAAAACTCCCGTGGCACCGGAGCGAAACGCGTCGACCACGGCGGACTCTTCGGACGAATCCAGAAGAACGATGACGCGAGTCTGAGGAGATGAGGCGCGGATTTCACGGGTAAGCTGAAATCCACCAGCTTCGGAAGACCCGAGTTTCGCACTGATGAGGGCGATGCCGGGCTTCGTACGCTCGACCTGGGCCAGAATGTCGGAAGACTGCAAAGGAGATTCAGTCACAGCGAAAGTCTTGGCGCGGATCAGCGCCTCCACCAGGAGTTGGGTGCTCATGGGGGTGTCGTCGGCGACCAGAACGCTGATGCACTCGGGTTCGGATGAAATATTTGCCGCGCTCATATATGAGAAAAAAGTCTCTGGTCCCGGTTCGTGGTTATAAGCACTAACTTTCTGTCTAGAAAGTGTTCTGTTTTGTTTGCGATTGGCCGAAATTGAATGTGATGTGCCCAGGGTGATGATGGTCCGCGCTCCACCCTCTAAGGACTAGAGTATGTGGGTCTTTCAGATGCGTAAATGGCACGTTGGGGCTATGACCTTGTAGTAATTACCGCAGTAATCAGCCCCTGCCGCACGCCAGAGGGCAGCGCACCCGTCCCTAAGGTGCGGTGGAGGAGGCCAGGGTGAACAAAGTTGCAAGATCGGAGTACTGGAGGATCTACCCGAAGCGGGGTCGGGATCCGGTTTCCAGAAAATTTGCTGCGTTCCAAAGCCGGAATGGAAGCTACAGATCGTTTATTTGCAATTATATCCACATAGAGACTTTCGTCCCCTGCACTTTAGGCAACTTGCCATAAATTGCACACACACGTAGTCTGATCCCACTTGAGCCGGGGAGATTTCTCCCTGGGATGCGTTCCGAGTTGGACACGAAGTACTTAGCGTAAGGATCCCCCCCGTCATAGCCGCGGTATTGGCAAATTTGCACCAAGGTGCTACCAAGCGCCGGTGGCGCAATTCCTTTTCCTTCTTTCCGGAGTCACAAAATGTGACTCAGAGGGCGGAGCTGTGAGCGCGGGCAGCCAACTACTTCCGTTGAATACACCCACAGCAGAAAACATCGCGCTGTTGAGCCAACCCCGTTGGTACGCGATTCGCACGCGTTCGCGGCACGAGAAGATGGTGCACGAGCAGTTGCAGACTCAAGGCATCGAAACATTTCTCCCGCTGGTCAAGCGCATTCACAAATGGAGTGACCGCAAAAAAGAAGTCGAGGTGCCGCTGTTCTCAGGTTACACCTTCGTACGCCTCGTGCTCTCGTCCGGCGATCGTCTGCGGGTATTACAAGCCCATGGTGTAGCGGGCTTTGTGGGCAGAAGCGGTGCAGGAACCCCCATCCCTGATCACCAGATCCACGACATCAAGACCGTCCTCGAAAATCGCATCCCTTTCCAGGATCATACTTTCCTGCAAGTCGGCCAGCGGGTGCGGATTCGCGGTGGAGCGTTGGACGGAATCGAAGGCATTCTGGCCGCGCACCACGACGATCATAGCCTGGTGATTTCGCTCGAACCGATCCAGCGATCACTTTCGATTCGTATCGACGGATACAACATCGAACCCCTGTAGTCCGTAATGGTTGCGCGGAAGACGCGGAATTTTTTGCCTCCCCGGTTGCCCCCGTTTGTCCCCGCAAATGATTTCTCCCAATCCTGAACACCCTAAATGGCAGACCGACTCGATTCGGCTGCTGGTTCGCAAATCGATATTCCCAGCCAGGTGCATTCACCCGAGGTTCTAAATTATGCCTAACGTCGCAGACAACGTGGTTACGAAGATCAACAATAACGGCAGTGGCGAAAATCTTGCTTCCGATTCTTGGCACTCCGCGGGACAAATCGGCGAGGTGGCTGCTGCCATTGAGCCGCCGGTGCTAAATTTCTCGCTGCGCAGCTTCCGGGACGAAGCGGAGATCCGGGCCATCAGTTCCGCACTGACGCGGACGTCCTGGAACCGCAAGCGGGCCGCCAAGCTGCTTAGCATCAGCTATCGCGGACTTCTGCTGAAGATTCGCCGGCACAACATCACGCCCGCTTCGGGCAACGGGAGGACAACTTCTTCCGCCGCGGCACCGAAGGTGGACTAGAATTCCCCGCAGGGGCGCGACCCTAGCGGGCAGAACCTCGGCAGATTGTCGCGCCGCAGTCGCGAGGTTTTGCGGTCCGTCTTTCGTCTCCGGCGCCAGGCAGATTCACGGGAAAAACATGAACATGAACATGAAAATGATGAAATCGCCAATTCGAATACTGATGTTGTTATTGGCCGGTGTGGTCTGCAGCGCGGCCCAGACGGTATCGCCGGCGGCTGCCACCGCTTCCGTGCCGGAGGTCGGCGGGACCAAGACGATTCCGGCGCCCACTACTCCGCAACTGCAGCCCCGTTATCCGCGCTACAAAATCGCGTCCGGCGACTCGTTCGACGTAAACTTCGAGCTCAGCCCGGAATTCAACCAGACGGTCACGGTGCAGCCCGATGGCTTCGTGACTCTGCGCGGCGTGGGAGATATCAACGTAAGCGGACAGACCGTCCCCGAACTGAGCGAGACTCTGAAGCAGGCCTACAGCAAGATTTTGAACGATCCTCTGATCGTCGTGATGCTGAAGGACTTCGAGAAGCCCTATTTCGTGGCGGATGGGCAGGTCGGGCATCCCGGCAGGTATGATCTGCGTGGCGACATCACGGTGACGGAAGCCATTGCCATCGCGGGCGGGTTTACAGAAGCGGCGAAGCACTCGCAGGTGCTGCTTTTCCGGCGGGTTTCCGACGAGTGGGTCGAGGCCAAAATCATCAACGTCAAGAAGATGCTGAAGGCCGGCAATCTGCACGAGGATGCGCACCTGCACCCCGGAGATATGATTGTTGTGCCGAAGAACGCGCTCTCGAAGATCTCACGTTTCATCCCCACCAGCAATATGGGAGCCTTTACTCAATTTCCCCTCTAGCGGCAAAGCGGCAACAGGAGGAGTTCTTAAGCTTATGACTGACCAAAATTTCACTTCGTCGACCCCCCAACGGGCATTGTCCTTTACGCTGCGCGACTTTGTGGCGATCGGATTCCGGCATCAGCGCCTGCTGGTGCTGTGCTTTGGAGGACTGCTGCTGGGAACCCTGGCGGCGGTGCTGATGATCGCGCCCAACTACCAGGCCGTGACCAAGATCCTGGTGAAGCGCGAGCGCGTCGACCCGGTGGTGACGGCGCAGAAAAGCGACGAAACCCAGATGAAGGAAGACATCAGCGAAGAGGAGCTAAACTCTGAAATCGAGCTGATCGAAAGCGACGACGTGCTGCGGCAGACCGTGCTCGAATGCGGCTTACAGAAGCACAAGTCGAAGCTGGAGTACCTCGGCTTCCATCCCAGCCAGGACGAGAAGACCTCGAAGGCAATCATCCGGCTGAAGGCGGCGTTGCACGTCGAACTGCTGAAGAAGAGCGATATCATCAGCCTGACCTACAGTTCGTCGGATCCGAAGCTGGCGGCCCGGGTGCTGGCCACGCTCTCCAACGCGTACATCGAAAAGCATTTGGCGGTGCATCGTGCAGTGGGACAAGTGCAGTTCTTCGCGCAGGAAACCGATCGCTACCACCGGAACCTGGAGCAGGCGGAAGCCCAGCTCAAGAGTTTTGCCGGCGAGCAGGGAGGCGTGGCGCCACAACTGGCGCGCGATATCACCCTGCAGAAGCTGAACGATTTCAGCGCCACGCTGGAGTCGACACGCGCGGAATTGGCCTCGACCGAACAGCGCATTCGCGATCTGCAGAAGCAACTGGGATCGACCCCGGACCGGCTGACCACCTCGGTGAAGGAGTCCGACGATGCGCCCGTGCTCGAACAGATGAAGAGCACGCTGATGACGCTGGAGTTGAAGCGCACCGAACTGCTCACCAAGTACCAGCCCGGCTACCGCCTGGTGACCGAAGTGGACAAGCAGATTGCCGATACGCGCGCGTCGATCGAGGCGGAACAGAGCAAGCCGGTGAAGGAAGAGACCACGGACCAGAACCCGACTTACAACTGGCTGCGTACCGAACTGGCCAAAGCTCAGGCGGACTACAGCGCGTTGCAGGCGCGCGCTGCGGCTACGGCAACCGCGGTCAGCCTTTACCAGGCCAACGCCCGCAACCTGGAAGAGAAGGGCTTGGTTCAGCAGGATCTGTTGCGCGCGGCCAAGACCAACGAAGAGAACTATCTGTTGTACCTGCGCAAGCAAGAAGAAGCGCGCATGGCGGAAGCTCTGGACGAGAGGCGCATTCTGAACGTGGCGGTGGCGGAGCAGCCCAACGTCCCACTGGTTCCCACTAATCCCTGGTGGATTTTCGCGCTGGTCGGAGTTTTGCTCTCGGCGACGGTGAGTCTGGGTGTGGTCTTTGTGGTCGAGTATACGGATCCATCGTTCCGTACCCCGGGCGAGGTATTGACGGAGTTGAACATTCCGGTGCTGGCCTCGGTTCCGCAGCGCTATCAGGGGTACTACGGCGGCAACGGACGCGAGGGCGGGAACGGGAACGGCAGTCACGAAGCGGAAAGCCAGTTCGACGAGCGCATAGCGCAACAATAGGGGAACCCAGGAATGTTTTTAAAATTTTTCGGCTTGCGGGAACAGCCATTTGGAGTCACGCCCGATCCGCGTTTTCTTTATCTCAGCCCGGCGCATCGCGAAGCGCTGGCGTCCATGTATTACGGCATCGAGACCGGCCGCGGATTTCTGGCGTTGATCGCGAAGCCGGGGATGGGCAAGACCACCTTATTGTTCCACTTGCTCGAAAAGTTCCGCGGCTCGGCGCGCACCGCGTTCGTGTTTCAGACGCAGTGCACGTCGCGCGAGTTCATGCGCTTCCTGCTGGCGGAACTGGGCTATGAAACCGCGGACCAGGACTTCGTGCGCATGCACGAGGAATTCAACCGCCATCTGCTGCAAGAAGCGCGGGCGGGAAACCGGTTTATTGTGGTGGTGGATGAGGCGCAGAACCTGGATGCGTCGGTGCTGGAGACGGTGCGGCTGCTCTCGGACTTCGAGACTCCGCGCAACAAGCTGTTGCAGATCGTGCTGGCGGGCCAGCCGGAACTGGCGGACAAGCTGGCCAGCCGCCCTCTGGCACAGTTGCGGCAACGGGTCTCGCTGGTGAGCGGCTTGCAGCCTCTCTCGGCGGTAGAAACCAAGAACTATGTGCAGCATCGCCTGCGCGTCGCCGGCTTTGCCGGAGGGAGCCTGTTTACCGCTCAGGCGCTGGCGTCGCTGACTGAAATCACCGAAGGGATTCCCCGCAACATCAACAATTTTTGCTTCAATGCGCTGTCGCTGGCCTGCGCCCTGCGGCAGAAGGTGATTGATGACGCAATTGTGCAGGAGGTAGTCTCCGATCTGGACATCTCCCGGCACCTTTCGCAACCTGGGACTGGACGGCTGGCCGATCGCGGTAATTTCGACTACGAGTCGACCGCGAAGCGGATGGACGCCGATCGCGGAAAGGTGGGAGCGCTGACGCCTACCGAAGCGCGTTCGTATCTGGAGCAGGTGGCGCGATCGCTCAAGAGCTGGCAGTCTTAAGAAGAAGTCTTAAGAAGAGAACAGAGACGGCAGGACGGGAAACGGCTGGGAAACAGTGAACGTGGAGTTGGCATTCCAAGCTTGGAAAGGGCGGCGTCGGCGTGATGCGGCGAATTGACGAGCCCAGGGAACCTTAAAGATGAGTAGAAACTTCGAGCTGCTGCAAAGAATCGGGAAAGAGCAGGAGTATTTCGAAGCTCCTGAAGACGTTCTGCAACCTGCGGACGAGCCTGCCGTCGCCTTCACTGCGGAAGAAGCTCCCGCGCCTGTTCCCGAGATCGGCAGCGCTCCGCTGGATCTCGATGCCGGGGAATTGGAAGAAGTAGGCAAGCTGGTGCAGCGGGTTTTTCTGCTGCCGGGAATCGATTCGCCACGCTCGGTGGTGTTCGTGGGCACGGAGCCGGGCAACGGCTGCAGTTGGATGTGCGCCCGGGCCGCGGAAGTCCTCGCCGCACAGGTGACGGGTTCGGTTTGCCTGGTGGATGCGAACCTGCGCGAGCCGGCGCTGCATGAGATGTTCGGCGTTCCCAATCATCATGGACTTTCCGATGCTCTGCGGTTTACCGAACCGATCCGCAGTTTTACCCAAACCCTCTCGCGGCGCAATCTGCACCTGGTGAGTTGCGGGTCTGCGGCGGAGACCTGGCAGTCGCTGATCGGGTCGGAGCGCATGCGGCTGCGCCTGGCGGAGTTGCGCACCGAATTCGATTACGTGCTGATCGACACGCCTGCCATGAGCGGCAGCAACGATGCGGTGGCGCTGGGTGCGGCCGCCGACGGCGTGGTACTGGTGTTGAAAGCCAACTCGTCGCGCCGCGAATCCGCGCGCAAGGTGGTCAGCGAGTTGCAGGCGGCGAAAGCGCGGGTGTTGGGCGCGGTGCTGAATCAGCGGACGTTCCCCATCCCCGACGCGATTTATAATAAGCTTTAGGCGTGCGGCGTCAGCCGCGCTTCTGGTCGATTGTTCCTTCGGCGAATGTCAATTCGGCGATCATCACTTCGTCGATCGTTACTTCGTCGACCATCGAAACCAAGCCAACGAAAGAGCCAGCTTCCAAAATGTTTGACAATTTACGCGCTGATTTCCAGGCCGCCATGGGAGACCGCAAGATGGAGAGCGGCTGGTGGCGGGTTTTGTTTCACGTTGAAATGCCCGCCCTGTTGTGCTACCGCTACTCCCACTGGGTTGTGAATCTCAAGGTTCCGGTAGTGCGCCAGTTGCTCATGATTCCGGCGCTGTTCTGGCAGCGCTTCAATCAGTTATTTCTGGGAGTGTTCATTTCACCCGACGCCGAGATTGGGCCGGGACTGGTCATTCATACGCCGCAAGGAGTCTACATTCCGCCGGTGAAGATCGGGCAAGGCGCGACGTTTCAGTCGGGTGTGTTGATTGGGTCGGGATGCCGCGGCGTGGGCGACAACGTTTATTTCGGCGCGGGCTGCAAGATTGTGGGCGACGCCAAGATCGGCAATAACGTGGTGATTGTGGCCAACAGCGTGGTGATCACCGACGTGCCCGACAACACCACCATCATGGGCGTACCGGCGCGGATCAAGCTGCCCGGCGGCAAGCCGCGGCGCTTCCCCTGGAAAGTCTCGGCAACCGAGGAAGAGACTAAGAATGCTGCGGCGAAAGCCAACGGCAACGCGGTGAAGGCCAATGGAACGCAAGCGAAGGCCAACGGAGCCGAGCCGAAGGTGAGCGAGCCAAGGACAAGCGAGCCGAAAACAAATGGCGCGCAAGAAAACGCGTTAGGTCAGACAGCTTCGGCCGCACGAAACTAGCCGCCAGACCGTTATCAGCCAGAGCATCAGCAGCCACACCCAGGGGAGAGAGAAAGAACTTTGGATTTTTCGTGGAGCGAAGAGCAAGCCGCGTTTCGCAAAGAGGTTATCCGTTTTGCCAAACAGGAATTGCAGGACGATCTGGAACGGCGCGACCGGGAAGAAGAATTTCCCCGGGAGTTCTGGCAGAAATGCGCACAGTTCGGGATTCAGGGGCTGGTCGCGCCTCCGGAGTACGGCGGCGGCGGGGCCGACACTTTAACCACGGTTTGCGCGCTGGAAGCCCTCGGCTACGGCTGCAAGGACAATGGATTCTTGTTTTCTCTGAACGCCCACATGTGGACGACAGAGATTCCACTGCTGGCCTTCGGCACCGAAGAGCAGAAGCGCAAGTACCTGCCCAAGCTGATCAACGGAGAGTGGATCGGGCTGCACTGCATGACCGAGCCGATGTCCGGGTCCGACGCCTACAGCTTGCGCACCCGCGCCGAACGCAAAGGCGACCGCTACGTCCTCAACGGCACCAAGACCTTCATCACCAACACGATTCATGGGGACCTGTTCATCGTCTTCGCCAATGTCGATCCGGCGAAGGGCGCGAATGGCGTCACCGGATTTCTGGTGGAGAAGGGAACTCCGGGGCTGGTGGTGGGCAAGAAGCTGCACAAGATGGGCCTGCGCACCTCGCCCATGTCGGAAGTGGCGCTGGTGGATTGCGAAGTTCCGGCAGAAAGTATTCTGGGCAAGGAAGGCAGCGGGCAGGCGATCTTCACCCACTCGATGGAGTGGGAGCGCACCTGCATCCTGGCCAGCCATCTGGGCATGCAGCAGAGGTTGATCGAAACCTGCGTCAAATACGCTCGCGAGCGCCAGCAGTTTGGCGCGCCCATCGGAAAATACTCTGCCATTGCCAACAAGGTCGCCGACATGGAAGTGCGCCTCGAAACTGGGCGACTGCTGCTCTACAAGGCGGCGTGGCTGAAGAGCCAGGGACGGCATGCGCTGCGCGAGGCCTCGATGGCCAAGCTCTACGTGAGCGAAACTACGGTGCAGACCTGCCTGGACGCGATTCAGATTCACGGCGGCTACGGCTACATGGCGGAATACGAAATGGAACGCGATCTGCGCGACGCCATTTCCGGCAAGATTTATTCCGGCACTTCCGAGATTCAGAAGGTGATCATCGCAGGATTTCAGGGGCTGTAGTCCGCATCTGGAACCCGAAGCTTGAATCCCGGCCCAGCTTCAAGTCCTGAGCCAGCTTCAAATCTCAAGCCAGTTTCCAATCCTAAGTAAGAGAGACCATGGCATATATTCTCCAGCAGCTACTGAAAAAGAGCGCGGCTCTGTATCCGGGAAAAACTGCGGTGTGGGCGCGCGGGCGCAGCATTACTTACCGCGAGTTGGAGGAGAAATCAAATCGGTTGGCCCATCTGCTGCAGCAACATGGCGTGCGCAAAGGCGACCGCGTGGGGCTGTATTTTCCCAAGGCGGTGGAGTCCATCATCAGCATGTTCGGCGTGCTCAAGGCGGGCGGCGTTTACGTTCCGCTGGACCCGCAGGCGCCGGCCGACCGCGTGGGCTACATCCTCGGCAACTGCGGCGTCCGCGTGCTGATTACCAACGACGAAAAGCGCCGCGGGCTGAGCTCGGAGACTCTGGCGGCGCTCGAATTATCGGTGCTGACCGCAGGCGATACCAAGTCGAGCAACGGCGGCAAAGTTGTTCCGTGGAGCATTCTGGCCGAATTTCCCGCAGATCACGAGCCGAAAGTTACGCTCACCGAAACCGACCTGGCCTACATTCTCTACACTTCGGGTTCGACGGGCCGGCCCAAGGGAGTGATGCTTTCGCACCAGAACGCGCTGACCTTCGTGGAGTGGTGCGCCGAGACCTTCAAGATCACGAGCGACGACCATCTTTCGAACCATGCTCCGCTGCACTTCGACCTTTCGGTGTTCGACGTCTACAACACCATCGAAGCGGGCGCCACAATGTTCCTTGTGACCGAAGACTTGGCGCTGTTTCCCACGACCCTGGCGAACTTTATCGAGAGCAAGGGCATCACGGTGTGGTATTCGGTGCCTTCGGCGCTGATCCTTTTGCTGCTGCACGCCAACATCAAGCGCGAAAGATTTCCCAGCCTGCGAACGGTTTTGTTTGCCGGGGAGGTTTTCCCCATGAAATATCTGCGGCGACTGGCGGAATCGCTGCCCGGAGTGGATCTTTACAACCTCTACGGACCCACCGAAACCAACGTATGCACTTACTACAAGGTGGAACCGGCGCGGCTCGAGAGCCTGGACAAGCTGCCCATCGGCATCGCCTGCGAGAATACGGAAGTCTTTGCGGTCAACGACCAGGACCAAATCGTCACTCAGCCCGATGAAAGCGGCGAACTCTACGTGCGCGGTCCGGCGGTGACGTATGGCTACTGGGCGGACGCGGAAAAGACCGCGAAGATGGTGGTGTCCAACCGGTTTCAGAAACACTTTCAAGAAAATATGTACCGCACCGGCGATCTGGTCACGCTGGCTGAGGATGGCAACTATTATTTTCTCGGCCGCCGCGACAGCATGATCAAGAGCCGCGGCTACCGCATCGAACTGGGAGAAATCGAGAGCGCGCTGCTCAGCCATCCCGGGGTGAAGGAAGCCGCCGCCATCGCGGTTCCTGACGACATCGTGGGCAATCGCATCAAGGCCGTGGTATCCGCCCACGATTCGACTGCGCTCAAGCCCGCCGAATTGCAGCAGTTTTGCGCGGCACGCATTCCGAAATACATGATTCCGGAGATCATTGAATTTCTGGAAGACTTGCCCAAAACTTCGACTGGAAAAATCGACCGCGTGCGTCTGCTGGAGACTGTACCGGCTTAATCGCGGCCGGGAGTCGGGAATAAAGAGTTTGGCAGTAAGAGTTTAGCAATTTCCATTCACAGACCCTGGGAGGAAGAAAGAGCCGTCATGCCGACTGCAAAAGAAAGCACCGAACCCGCTATTAAAACTCAGATTCGCCAATTCATCCAAGAAAACCTCGCCGAAGTCAAAGGCATCTCGTCGTTCCGGGATGACGAATCGCTGATGGAGAACGGAGTCATCGACTCACTGGGAATCTTCCGTGTCGTATCCTTCCTGGAAGAAAACTTCGGGGTGCGCGTCGGAGATGAAGAGATCAACCCGGAGAACCTCAGCAGCGTCGACACCATTGAAAAGCTGGTAACTGCGAAGCTCAACAAGTAAGCCGTTAAAAAAAACTAAGAATTGAAGAAGCGTAGCGGAGTCGCCGCATGCGGCGTTCCGCATTCCCCGTCTCCCATGCAGTGTTCGCGCCGTTAGGCGAACCTTCCCCCCAATCCCAATTGCAAGCTAGCCGCACAGGTTCCCGGAGGGTTGTCTCGTGGGTCATTTCCGTCGTCAGATTCTGCTGAATTCGCTGAAGCTGTTTGACTTGGGTCTTATGGTGGTCGCGTTTGCCGCGGCCACCGTCGCAGTCTCGGAAACCAACGGCGCTTTCACCCTGGAGCAGTTTCTTTCCATGCGGGTGAAGATCGCCAATTTTGTCGTCTTCGCCGGCCTGCTCCTGGTGTGGCACCTGGTTTTTTCGGTATTCGGCATCTACCACTCCCGGCGTCTCTCGAGCAGGTTTGAGGAGATTGCCGACATTCTCAAGGCGAGCACGGTGGGAACGCTGGGCATCCTGCTGGGGGCGGCGGTGTTCCATATCCAAATGATCACCGTGATATTTGCGGTGGTGTTCTGGGTGGTGGGCACGCTCACCACAATATCGAGCCGGGTGATCTTGCGCTCCGCGCTGAAGCAGGTGCGGGTGCATGGCCGCAATCTGCGCGACATGCTGATCGTCGGCACTAACGCCCGGGCTGTGCAGTTCGCGCACAAGATCGAAACCCAGAGCGGACTGGGCTACCGCATCCTCGGCTTTGTGGACGAGCCGTGGGCGGGAATGACGGAGTTTGGCGCGTCGGGATACCGGGTAGTGTGCAATCTGGCGGAACTGCCGCACTTTCTGCGCACCAATGTCGTGGACGAGGTGGTGATGGCGCTGCCTATGCGCTCGCAGCACTCCTGCGCTTCCGAAGTGGCGGCGCTGTGCGAGGAGCAGGGCATTCTGCTGCGCTTCACTCCCAACCTTTTCAATCTCAAACTGGCGCGCTCCAAAGCGGATGAGTTCGAGGGCGACTCCATGATCACGCACTATACCGGCGGGATGATGGAGCGACCATCGTTTGTGGTGAAACGCCTGATCGATTTTGTGGTCTCCCTGACGGCTATCGTGATGCTCTCGCCGGTATATCTGCTGACCGCTCTTTCGATCAAGCTCACCTCGCGCGGGCCGGTGCTGTTTGCGCAAAACCGGCTGGGCCTGAACAAGCGGCGCTTCAAGATTTACAAGTTTCGAACCATGGTGCCCGATGCGGAGAAGCGCATGAAAGAGATCGAACACCTCAACGAAGTGAGCGGCCCGGTGTTCAAAATCAAGAACGATCCGCGCATCACACCGGTGGGCAGGTTGCTGAGGAAAACCAGCCTCGATGAACTGCCGCAACTGTTGAACGTGCTCAGCGGCGATATGAGCCTGGTCGGCCCGCGTCCATTGCCGGTGCGCGATTATGAGGGCTTCAGCGAAGACTGGCAACGGCGGCGCTTCAGTGTTCGTCCCGGAATCACCTGCACCTGGCAGGTAGGCGGTCGAAGCTCGATTTCGTTCGAGAAATGGATGGAATTGGATCTGCAGTACATCGACAAATGGTCGCTATGGCTGGATCTGCAGATTCTCCTGAAGACGATACCGGCGGTTTTGAGAGGGTCGGGCGCGGCGTGATCCTGGCCGCGCGCCGAAAGCGAAGCTACACCTGGATGAATGAAGTGTGTTATGTCTGAGCCGTCTTTCTTAAGTAAGTCGGAGCCCAACTCTTTGCTAAGCGTTGCCAGTCCTGATCCCGTGGAAATGCTTGCGCACGCGGAGTCGCGCACGCTGTGTCTTCCTGCGCGAATCGCGGAGCAGGCAGCGGCCAATCCGGCTGCGCCGGCCGTGACCGACGGCGCCGTGACTCTGACATATGGGGAACTGGAAGGCCGCTCGAACCAGTTGGCGCGCTTTCTGCAGTCGGCCGGGGTGGGCGCGGAGCATGTGGTTGGATTGTATCTGGAGCGGACGCCGGAAATGGTGGTCGCCGCCCTGGCCATCCTGAAAGCGGGCGCCGCTTATCTGCCGCTTCCGCCCGATTCGCCTCGGGAGCGGCTGGCGTTCACGCTGCTCGATGCCCAGGTGACCTCGCTGGTTACCACGTCTGGCCTTGCCGGCGAACTGGCGGCAGGCGACTATCACACGGTCGTTGTTGATCGCGACGCTAAGGAAATTGCGAAACACAGCGCCGGACCGGTCGCGTGCCATTTGCACGAAGACGCTCTGGCCTATGTGATCTATACCTCGGGATCCTCGGGCCAGCCCAAGGGTGTCGAGATCCTGCATCGCGGATTGCTCAATCTGATTGGCTGGCACCTGCGCGCGTTTCAGGTGACTTCTGCGGATCGCGCCAGCCATCTGGCCGCGTTAGGATTCGATGCGGCGGTATGGGAATTGTGGCCGTATCTGGCGGCGGGCGCCAGCGTACATTTGGCCAAGGAATCGATTCGGCAAAATCCGGAAGCGCTGCGCGACTGGCTGGTGGCACAGCAGATTACGGTCGCATTTGTGGCTACCCCGCTCGCGGAACGGTTAATGCTGCTCGATTGGCCGAAGGGAACGGTATTGCGGATTCTTTTGACCGGAGCCGACACTTTGCATCACTGTCCCCCGGCGAGCCTTCCCTTCATGCTGGTCAACAACTACGGACCCACGGAATACACGGTGGTTGCCACTTCGGGGCAGGTTTTACCTTCGGGTTCTGCTAGCCGCCGGCCCTCGATTGGGCGCCCCATTGACAACACGCAGATCTATGTTCTTGATGGAGACATGAAGGAAGTGGCCGCAGGTACGCGAGGAGAGCTCTACATCGGCGGCGCGGGCATGGCGCGAGGATACCGCAATCATGCCCAATGGACCGAGCAAAGATTCGTAGCTAATCCCTTTCATTCCACTTCGGCAGATTCGGCGAAGGGACGCGCAAATGGAAACGGTTGCGCAAAAAATCACCTCGATGATCGCCTGTATCGCACAGGCGACGAGGTGCGTTGCCTGCCCAACGGTGAAATCGAGTTTCTTGGCCGCTTCGATGAGCAGGTAAAAATCCGCGGCTACCGGATCGAGCCGGGGGAAATTGTGAATGTGCTCGATGCTCACCCGGAGGTCGTGACCAGCGCGGTCGTAGCGCGCGAACTTGAAGAAGGTGGCGAGAAAAGTCTGATCGCGTATGTGGTGCTGGCTGCGAATGCGAAGCTGACCGCAGCAACTCTGCGCGAATATCTGAGCAAACGCCTGCCGCCGTACATGGTTCCGGGTCGCTTTGTGCGCGTGGCGGCGATGCCGGTCACGTCGAACGGAAAAGTTGATCGCGCGGCATTGCCGGTGCCCAATACTGCAAATTGTCTGCCCGATGAAGCATTCGTGTCGCCGCGCACTCTGGTGGAACAGAGGCTGGCCGCGATTCTTTCGACGCTGTTGCACGTGAAACAAGTGGGAGTGAACGACAATTTCTTTTTGCTCGGGGGCCATTCGCTGCTGGGCACGCAGTTGCTCACGCGCATCAGCCAGTCGTTTGGCGTCGATCTCACTCTGCTCGCGTTGTTCAACCATCCGACGCTGGCGGAAATGTCGGAAGAGATCGAAAAACTGATTCTGGCGAAGCTCGAAGCCGCGGGCACGGATGCGGATGAAGACGTCGGCGGCGGACAGGCAAAGGTCTCGCCGTCGCACCCGGGAGGTGGCCGCTAGTGACGCCGGGAGCACAATCTGTTTCACAGGAAACCCGTGCCGACCAGGCGTTGAGCCTGTACCGGCTGCTCGATCCCGAGATTCTCGCCAATCCTTATCCTCTATTTCAGAGGTTGCGGGAAGAAGATCCGGTGCACTGGGATCCCTTCCTGCACGCCTGGGTAGTGACGCGCTACGCGGATGTGCTGGAGGTGCTGCATACTTTTTCCGCGGACCGCACCCCCACTCCCGAGCAATTGGCCAGCATGGGCCTTTCGCATCTGGGGCCCATCGCGCAAGTGATGGTGAAGCAGATGCTGTTCATGGACGGAGCGGCGCACGCGCGGCTGCGCGGTCTGGCTTCCGCGGCCTTCACGCCGGCGCGGGTGAATGCGCTGAAGTCGCATATTCAGGAGATTGTGAACAGCCTTCTGGATGCGGTGGAGAAGCGCGGCCACATGGACGTGATCGCGGATTTGGCCGAGCCTGTGCCAGCCATTGTGACTGCGGAAATGCTGGGCGTTCCGGTCAGCGACCGGCAGCAGTTGAAAGAGTGGTCGGCGAATTTCGCGGAGATGCTGGGAAATTTCCAGCACAATCCCGAGCGCGCGCAATTGATGCTGCGCACGGTGGAAGACATGACCGCGTATTTCCGCGAGGCCATTCGCGAAACCCAGCGTCACCCGCGCGAGGGACTGATTCATTCGCTGCTCACGGCGGAAATCGACGGAGACCGTTTAGCGGAAGAGGAAATCGTCGCCAACACCATCGTAACCATGGTCGGCGGCCAGGAAACTACCACCAACCTGATCGGCAACGGAGTGCTCACGCTGCTGCGCCATCCCGATCAGATGCAAAAGTTGCGCAATGATCTGTCTTTGATTCCGCTGGCGGTGGAAGAATTGCTGCGCTACGAGAGTCCCAGCCAGCATACCGCCAGGCTGGCGCCGTGCGACCGCGAGTTGGGAGGCAAACAGATTCGCCAGCGCGAAGCCGTGATTGCGGTGATGGCGGCCGCGAATCGCGATCCGGAAAGATTTCCCAACCCGGACGCCTTTGAGATTGCCCGCAGCGATAACCGTCATCTGGCATTCGGATATGCCGCGCATTTCTGTTTTGGCGCACCTCTGGCGCGGCTGGAGGGTCAGATCGTGTTCGAGACGCTTCTGCGCCGCCTGCCTCATCTGCGTCTGGAACCGCAAAAATTCGTCTGGCGAACCAACCTGGGGCTGCGCGGACTTACTTCTTTGAAAGTCAGGTTTGACGCAGAGTCGGGAGCGCGGGAGAGCGCCTCGGAGCAGGAGCCGCGGGCTCTCGAATCGTCCATTCCGACCGCCGGAGTTAAGACGTCCGCTGCAGACGTACCACTGGCGAACGTATCATCGGCCATTGCCTCTTCGATAGCTTCGTCACCGGTTTCGTCGGTTCAGAACCCGCTGTCTCAGAGCGATGATTTGCAGCGGCTGCTGGCCGAATGGAACAACACGCAGGCGGAGTATCCTTCCGAGCAATGCGTTCACCAGTTGGTGGAAGCGCAAGTTCGCCGAACGCCGGATGCCAGTGCAGTTATACAAGGAGCGACGCGGTCTCGAGAAAAACGGCGGCTGAGCTATCGCGAACTGAATCGGAGCGCCAACCAGTTGGCGCATTACCTTAAGAAAAAATCCGTCGGGCCGGAAGTTGTGGTCGGAATCTGTTTGAGGCGGTCGCCCGAGCTGATGATTGCGTTACTCGGTGTTCTGAAGGCCGGGGGCGCATGCCTGCCGCTCGATCCGGATTATCCAAAAGAGCGGTTGGCTTACATGCTGGAAGATTCGCAGGCTTCCGTGTTGCTGACGCAGCCGGATTTGCTTCCGCGATTGGGGAAAGTCAATGCAGAAGTTGTGCTCATGGAGCCGAAGCTGGCCATCCTCGAGGGCGAGAGCGGGGAGAATCCTGAAGCGGCTGCGACCGCCGGCAGTCTCGCTTACCTGATCTACACCTCTGGATCGACGGGAAAACCCCGGGGCGTGCTGCTGACGCATCGCGGCCTGGTCAATCACAATGTGGCGGCGATTCCGCTTTACGGGATCGAAGCCAGCGACCGCGTGCTGCAATTTGCTTCCATTAGTTTCGATATTGCGATTGAGGAAATCTGGCCGAGTTGGATGGCCGGGGCCACGCTGGTATTGCGCACGGCAGAGATGCCCATGGGCGCATCGGAGTTTCTCGGATGGATTCGCGAGCAGCGGCTGACGGTTCTGAACCTGCCCACCGCCTACTGGCACGAGTTGGTGCGCGAGTTGGCCGAATCCGGGCAGACGGTGCCGGAGAATCTGCGGCTCGTGATTGTGGGCGGCGAGAAGGCTTCGTCGGCGGCCTACAAATCCTGGCTCAAAGCCGGCGGCGACCGGGTGCGCTGGATCAACACGTACGGCCCGACCGAGGCCAGCGTCATCGCCACATCGTACGAGCCAAATCCGGCACAGGCAGTGCCGCAGAACTTGCCTATCGGGCGGCCCATTGCGAATACCGAAATCTACATTCTCGATGAAAACCTGAAGCCCGTTCCGGTTGGCACTCCCGGCGAACTGCACATTGGCGGCCCGGGGCTGGCGCGTGGATATCTGAACCGTCCGGAGATGACCGCCGCAAAGTTTATTCTCCACCCGTTCCGGAACCATGACGCCCGCCTCTACAAGACCGGCGACTCGGCGCGATACCTGCCCACCGGGGACATCGAATTTATCGGCCGTACCGATTTCCAGGTAAAGATTCGCGGCTACCGGGTTGAGCTGGGAGAAATTGAAGCGGCGCTGGAAAAAGTTCCCGGTGTCCGCGAGTGTGTGGTCATCGCCTGCGAAGAAGACGGCGAGAAACGACTGGCGGGCTATGTCGTCGCTTCTCTGGAGCGCGCTCCCACGCCATCTGATCTCAGAGGATTTCTGAAGAAAGAGTTGCCGGAATACATGGTTCCGGCAGACTTTGTTTTTCTGAAGGCGCTTCCGCTCACGCCCAACGGGAAAGTGGACCGGCGAGCTTTGCCTGCGCCCGAAGCTTCGGCGGCGATCGCGCACGGCGAGGCAATGGCCCCGCGAGACGCGGTCGAAACGCAGTTGGTGAAAATCTGGGAACAAGTCTTGAGCACGCGGCCCATCGGCGTGCACGACAATTTCTTTGAGCTCGGCGGGCACTCTCTGATGGCGGTGCGCCTCATGGGTCGGGTGGAAAAGGCTTTTGCAAGACAATTTCCGATTACCGCGCTGGTGCAAGCTCCCACGATTGCGCAATTCGCCGAACTGGTGCGGAACGACGAAACCGGCGATTTGTGGTCGTCGCTGATTCCGCTGCAGGCCGAGGGATCGAAGCCGCCGTTCTTTTTCGTGCATGGATTGGGCGGCACAGTTCTGCGTTACCACGAATTAGCTGTCCACATGGCTCCCGATCAGCCATTTTACGGGATACAGGCTCCGGGACTCGATGGCAAACAGACGCGCCTGGAAAGTGTCGACAGCCTGGCGGCTCATTACCTGGGACAGGTTCGCGGAGTTCAACCGGAAGGGCCCTATTTTCTCGGCGGATATTCTTTCGGCGGACTGGTTGCGCTGGAGATGGCGCGGTCGTTGCTGGCGCAAGGCTACCAAGTGGCGCTACTGGCGATGGTCGATACTTATCCCGGCGTGCCGAAATCGACGGGATCTTTGCTGGACCGTTTTTTCGGCCTGACGCCGAAACAGAAGCTGGCGTACACGAAGAAGCGGCTCAAGCGCTATGGGAAGGGAATCAAGCGGCGGATCGATCTGCTGTCGATGCCGCTGCCGCTGAAGCAAGTGCGCGAAGCTTGCGCCGTGGCCGAGCGGCGGTACGTGCCGCAGGTTTATCCCGGCAAGATCGTGTTGTTCCGGGCCAGCGAAAAGGCGTTGCGCGGGCTGGATGATGCGCAGGGAGGGTGGAGTCAGTACGCGTCGGGCGGACTGGAGATCCGCGAAATCGACGCCGATCACGGCAACATTTTGAACGGCGTGCAGGTAGCGCGGCTGGCGGAGGCTATGCGCGCGTCGCTGGAACAAGCCCGCTCTGATCATCCCGAGCCAATACTCGCGAGCGTTTCCTGATGCCAAGTTCGCTGACGACGAACTCTGAGCCGTCTCTGTTGCCTGCCGATGGCAAGTCCGTGCAGACGCGAGCCGTGATGCGCCGACTCAGCAAGGCGGAGATCGGTCAGACGCCGCTGACTTTGCCGGAATTGTATACGCTCACCGACCAGGCTTTGGCCGATCAACCCAAGCCTCCTTGTTCCCTGCGCACCTGCAACGGTTGCTGCTGGTCTCCTCCTACAATTACCGACATAGAGTTTCTGCACATTCAGAATCATGTGCAGATCGAGGAGATCAAACCCGCGGGGGAACCGTGGTGCCGCTTTTATGAGGAGAGCACAGGTGGATGCCGGATTTATGCGGTGCGTCCGCTGGAGTGCCGACTGGTGGCCGTGCTCGACACTTACCGGTTCAATTGTTGCGCGCCTGCGGCGCAGCCCGAGTTGATGCCGCAATGGGCCGGCCTGCTGAGGGAATTGCTCTATCGCGCGCTGTATGTGGTGAACGGCGGTGTCGGAGAAACGCACATCAATGTTCTGTTTGATCGAGCGCGCAAGAATGGCGGGCAGGCTGTTTCAGTGGGACGCGTTGAGGCAAAACCATTGCGCGCGAGATTGAGTTCGGGCTTGCTGACGATTTCGTTTCGTTTGGTCCGCGCCGCAAGGTGGCTGGCCAAGCCCCGGATGGAGAGCCGGAAGACCGGTGCTTGAACAACAAACTAGTGCGCGACTCTGACGTCTTCAGACGACGGAATCCTCTGAACCAAAAAGAACCATTAAAAAATCGAGCCTGTGATCGGGAGTCGAGATTGCAAGAAGTTGTTCAAGAAGCAACCAGCGCTAGTGAAGCCGCCAGTCAAGCGGGAAAGCTGGCAAAATTTGTGCGCTGGATGACCAAGGGCGGTCTCGCCATTCTCGATAATGGCTTGATCTCGGGATCGAACTTTCTGCTGGGGATTTTGCTGGCGCGCTGGCTTTCGCCGGACGAATACGGCGCCTATGCGCTGGCCTTCAGCCTCTTCATTCTCGTAGGGTTTTTGTACCAGGCGTTGCTGCTGGAACCGCTTTCGGTCTTCGCCGGCACCACGTTCCGCGATAATCTCCGCGGCTATCTCAAGAAGGCATTGTGGATTCATTGGGCTATTTCGCTCACCGTTGGCGTGGCGCTGGGAGCGGCAGCGCTGGTGGCGAAGGTGTTCGGGCATTCCCCGGTATTGCCTGTCGCTCTGGCGGGAGTGGCCGTCGCGGTGCCGTTCTTGTGTATCCACGCCATGGCGCGCCGCAGCTTTTACCTGCGGCTTTCTCCTGGGCCGGCCGCGTTCGGCGCAGCTTTTTATTGCGCCATGGTGACCGGGGGAATTTTCGTCGTGTACCGGTTGGGCCGGCTGACTTGCTTTACCGCATTCCTGATCATGGCGTTGGCGGCGCTGGTCAGCGCGGTGGTCATGCTGTTGCAGTTGAATAAGGCGCTGGAGCGCACCGGCGGCGAGCCCCGTCTAAGGGAAACCTGGTGGCAGCATTGGGAGTACGGCCGCTGGGCCCTGGCGACTTGCGTGGTGGGCTGGATTCCGAACTACGTGTACATTCCCCTGGTCAGCACATTTTCTGGAATGGCCGCGGCGGGCGAGTTGCGGGCGCTCATGAACCTGGCCGCTCCCGTGTTGCAGACTTATGCTGCGCTTTCCATGTTGTTCCTGCCCTACGCGGCGCGGGTGTCCGATGAAGAGGGCAGGGAAGCAGCCTCTACTCTCACGCGCCGACTGGCGGCGCTGTTCGTGGCCGGCGCGGTGGTCTACTGGGCCGTGCTGATTCCGCTGCGGCACCCGCTTTTTCAGTTTCTCTATGCCGGCAAGTACATGGATTCCGCGTATCTGATTCCACTGTTCGGTCTGGAAACGATTGTGTGGAGCGCCAGCCTGGGGCCGGCGATTGTGCTGCGGGCGATGAAGCATCCACAGTCTTTGTTTTGGGCCAATGGCGCGGCCAGCCTGGTGGCGCTGGTCGTAGGCATTCCTGCCACGCGCTATTTTGGCTTGCAGGGCGTGATCTGGAGCATGATCGCCGCCAACGCTCTCTACGTGGTGGTGGCGTTCGTTTTGTACAGCCGCAAAGTTGCCACGCTCAGAATGCCGTGTATCGAACTGGCCCAGGCGGCCCAGGCGGATTGATTGCAGCGCACTTTCAACCAGCACCACTTTCAACAGGTTCTTTCGAATCTGAAGTTTTTCCAGTCTTAAGGGGCGGGCCCAGCTTGAACGTCGTTTCGGTACACAATCGGTATCTTCTGCGGGGCGGGGAAGACGAGGTATTCGAATCGGAAGCGAGCTTGCTGACGCAGTACGGCTGGCAAGTGACGCCGGTGGTCGAGCAGAACGCCTATCCCGACAGCGTTTCCAAGAAGATCGGCGTGGCCCTCGATTGCGTCTGGTCGCGGCGCTGGTATCGGGAATTCGGCGCGCTGCTGGAGAGAACCAAGCCGGATGTCGTGCACGTCCACAATTTCTTCCCGCTGATTTCTCCCTCCGTGTACTACGCCTGCAAGAAGGCGGGGGTGCCGGTGGTGCAAACGCTGCACAATTACCGCTTGCTGTGCCCGGCGGCAACTCTTTACCGCGACGGCAATGTCTGCGAAGAATGC
Organism: Acidobacteriaceae bacterium; assembly: GCA_003156805.1. Taxonomy (GTDB): domain Bacteria; phylum Acidobacteriota; class Terriglobia; order Terriglobales; family Acidobacteriaceae; genus Sulfotelmatobacter. Next base: position 137,730 of record PMHV01000059.1, read on the forward strand.
CTGGTGCATGGATTGCTGCGCGGCGTGCGGCATGGCTGCTACCAAGGCTCGAAGATGGGAACTTCGGCGATTGCGCTCATGTTGCAGGTCCATCGCCGGTTGCGCACCTGGAGCAAGATGGTGGATTGCTACATCGCTCTGACCGAGTTTTCCCGCCGCAAGCTGATCGACGGCGGACTTCCGGCGGCGAAGATCCGGGTGAAACCCAATTTTGTGCTGCCCGATCCGGGGATGCGGGAAAAGCGCGGCCAGTATGCGCTGTTTGCGGGACGGCTGGTCGACCCGAAGGGATTGCCGACCTTGCTCGCGGCCTGGAAGCAGTTGCGCACCGCGGTGCCGCTGGTCGTCATCGGGGACGGCCCCAATCGCGAGAGCCTGGAGTTGCAACTAAAGGAAGACCCCGCGCTGAGCGAGGTTACCTACCGCGGGCGGTTGGCGCACGACGCGACCATTGAGGCGATGAAGGGCGCGCGCTTCCTCGTATTTCCCAGCGAATGGTATGAAGGGTTTCCGGTTACCATCGCGGAGTCGTTTGCCTGTGGCGTGCCCGTCATCTGTTCGCGTCTGGGCTCGATGCAGGAGATCGTAGCCGATGGCCGCACCGGCCTTCATTTCCGGCCCACCGAGGCAGACGATCTGGCGAGCAAGGTGGAGTGGGCGTGGAATCACCCCGAACAGATGGAGGCCATGGGACGCGGGGCCCGGCTGGAGTTTGAAGCCAAGTACACGGCGGGACGCAACTTCTATTTGTTGAAAGAGATTTACGAATTTGCTATGGGTTCGCGGGCCGATCGCGCGGAGATTGACGAAGAGGAAGCTGTATCCGTCTGATCCATGATTGCCATTCAATGACTGCCATGGTCAACCAAATGCCGTCTGTCGCAACTTCGCGCGTGATCGTGACCACAAGTTGGGATGACGATGCCGCGAGCGGCTTGCGAGTGGCGGAGATGCTCGCCTCAAAAGGACTGGCGGGCACGTTCTACGTTCCCACTGGCCGTTTGGGCGAAGGATCGGCTCTGCGCGCCAGCGACCTGCGCTCGCTTTCCGCAAACGGGTTCGAGATTGGCGCTCATACCGTTTCGCATGCGATTCTGACGCAAGTGCGCGGACCGGACCTGCGCCGCGAAGTTGAGGAGTGCAAACAAGTGTTGCAGCAAATTCTGGGCGAGCCCGTGACCACGTTTTGCTATCCCAAAGGCCGCTTTAACGCCGAGGTGGTACGGATCGTGCGCGAGGCAGGGTATCAGGGTGCGCGCAGCACCCGGATGCTGGCTTCGGACGCTTTATTTTCTCAGTTCGCCATGCCCACTACCGTGCAAGCTTATCCTCACACGCGCGCGAACTACGTAAGGAATCTGCTGCGGCCGGGCGCTATAGGCGCCCTGGTAACTTCGGCGCCGGATCTGATTTCTTTCGGGAACTGGCTGCAACTGGGGAAGAGATTGTTCGACCGCGTTCTGCGCCACGGCGGAATCTGGCATTTGTACGGACATCCGTGGGAGATCGAAAAACTGAATCTCTGGCCGCAACTGGAAGAAATATTCGCCTACGTCAGCCGCCGCGAATCGGTTACCTATTGCACGAACGGTCAACTGTTGAAGCCGGCGCCAGAGCGCGCCGCCGCGGAACCGATCGAATCGAAGCACGCCACCGCCTGATTTACTAAGCATGCCGGAAACGCTGCAAATCTCGGAGCAGAAGCGCAAGATGCTGGAGCAGTATCTGCAGTTGCGCGCCGAGCCCGCCTTGGCCGGGCCGGTAGCCCGGCTTCATGCGCAGGCTGAATACAGCGCGCCGCTGACTTTCGCACAACAGCAGTTGTGGCTGCATGCCCAGCTCGCTCTGAACACCCCGCTTTATAACGAGCCATTCACCATTCATCGTTACGGTGCTCTCGAGATTGCAACTCTTGAAAAGACCCTCACCGAAATCGTTCGCCGCCATGAAGCCTGGCGCACAACATTTCCCCGCGTCAACGGACAGCCGGTACAGGTCGTGCACGCGCCCTTTGCGGTGAAGATCCCGGTGATTGATTTGCGCCACTTGACTCAGCCGGAGCGGGAAAACGAGGCCCTGCGTGTGGCCACCGAGGACGCTCGCAAGCCGTTCGATCTGACCCGGGGACCGCTGTTCCGCTCGCGCCTGATCCGGATGGCCGACGAAGAGTTTCGATTCTGCATCACCGCCCATCACATCATTTTTGATGGGGTAACCGGATACCAGATTTTTCTTCCCGAGCTGGCGGCTCTTTACGACGGATTCAGCCGCAATGCAGATCCTGGGCTGCCGGTACTGGACTTTCAGTATGCCGATTATGCCGTGTGGCAACGGCAATCACGAGCAAGCGGAGCTTCCCAGCCGAGTCTGGAGTACTGGCGTAAGCAGCTTGCCGGACCTCTACCTGCGCTGCAGTTGCCCACCGACCGGCCGCGTCCTGCGGTGCAGACGTTTCGTGGGGCGCTCCAGCCGTTCGCGCTGTCGCCCGTTCTGAGCGAGGCGCTGCGCGAGCTTAGCCGGCGCGAAGGCGTCACCCTGTTTATGACGCTGCTCGCCGCTTTCAACGCGCTGCTCCATCGTTATTCGGGGCAACAAGACATCCTGATGGGCAGCATCACGGCGGGCCGGAATTGTCCCGGAACCGAGAAGCTTCTGGGTTTCTTTCTGAACACGGTGGTGCTACGCACCGGCCTGGAGGGTGACCCGGCGTTCCGCGAACTGCTGCAGAGGGTTCGCACTGTGACCCTCGGCGCGCTGGCTCACGATGATGTACCGCTGGATCAACTGGTAAAAGAGCTTCAGCCGGAGCGCGACCTGAGCGGCAATCCCCTGTTCCAGGTGCTGTTGTCGTTCGAACCAGCACTGTCTGCAGTCGATTCGGCCTGGAACCTCACGGCCATTGATGCGGAAACCGGCACGGCAAAATTCGATTTGTGTCTGGTTTTGGACGACCGCCCGGAAGGCCTGCAGGGGCGCTTCATCTACAGCACCGACCTGTTCGACGCGGAAACCATTGCCCGCATGGTCGGGCACTGGCAGGTTCTGCTTGAGTCGGCGGTGGCCGATCCCGGCTGCCGCGTAAGCCGGCTGCGAATTCTTCCCGAAGAAGAGAGCCGTCAGCTACTGACCGAATGGGCAGGCACAGGCCAGGCTTACCCTCTCACTTCCGTGCAGGAGCGGTTTGCCGAGCAAGCCGCACGCACACCGGACGCAGTTGCCGTGAAGTGTGGCAATCACTCGCTGACATTCCACGAGCTCGACTGTCGCGCCAACCAGTTGGCGCGTTATTTGCAAAGCACGGGAGTCGGACCGGAGATTCCGGTTGCGCTGTGCGTCGAGCGTTCGCTCGAAATGATCGTGGGTATCCTGGGAGTTCTGAAAGCCGGCGGCGCTTATGTGCCGCTTGATGCTACCCATCCTCTGGAACGTTTGGAATACATGCTCACCGATTGCCAAGCGCTGGTGCTGCTGACCCAGGGGCATCTGCCGCCGCCGGTAAATGTGCCAGAATTCCTGCGCCGGATTTGCCTAGATTCCGGCTGGGATGCGATCTCCCGGCAGTCAGACGAGGCTCCGCCAGCGGCCCCCGATCCGGAAGATCTCGCCTATGTGATCTATACTTCCGGCTCGACCGGAAAGCCCAAGGGGGTTCAGATCACGCATCGCAATCTGGCCCAATCCACGCAAGCCCGGATGGATTATTACCGGGAACCGGTTGGCAAATATCTGCTGCTCTCGCCCATTGGCTTTGACAGTTCCGTCGCCGTGATCTTTCACGCGCTCTGTGCCGGGGGAACCTTGGTGCTGCCGGAGCCGGAATTCGGCTGGGAACTTAAACAGTTGGCGGATCTGATTGGCCAGAACCGGATTTCCCATGCGCTCTGCGTGCCTTCGCTGTATGCGGAGTTGCTCGAAGCGGCCGAACCCGAACAATTGGCGTCTCTTGGTACGGTCGTGGTTGCGGGCGAGGCCTGCCCGACCCGTCTAGTCGAGTCGCATTACCAAATGATTCCGCAAGCGTCGTTGTTTAATGAGTACGGTCCAACCGAAGCCACGGTTTGGAGCAGCGTTTATAGCTGCGATCCTTCCGCTGCCTACAATTCCGTTCCCATTGGGCGCCCCGTGCCCAACACGCTGGTTTATGTGCTGGACCGCAATCTTCAGCCGGTGCCCGCGGGCGTTCCCGGGGAACTCTACATTGGCGGAGACGGCGTGGCCCGCGGTTATCAGGGGCAGCCAGATCTTACGCGGGAAAAATTTCTTTCCAATCCGTTCGCCGCTGCGCCCGCTGCTCGCATGTACAAAACCGGGGATTCGGTTCGTTATCTCGCCGACGGCAACCTCGAGTTTCTCGGCCGCTTGGATCAGCAGGTGAAGATTCGCGGACTGCGCATCGAACTGAAGGAGATTGAGTCTGCTCTGGGCGAACATCCCGACGTGCGGGAAGTTGTAGTCGTGGCCGAAGACAGCGACTCCGGCACCTCATTGGTAGCGTATGTCGTGGCGCGACGCGAGTACGCGACTTCCGCCGCAGAGCTGCGGGCGTTTTTGAAGAGCCGCCTGCCCGCCTATATGGTTCCGGCGTTGTTTACTCTGCTGCCGGCGTTGCCGCGCATGGCCAATGGCAAAGTGGACCGCCAGGCGCTACCGGCCTGCGAGGGCGCGCAAGATCGCGCGCCCGCGACGCCTGCCCCTGCGCCGCGTGATTTTATCGAGGCGCGGTTGCTGGCCATTTGGAAGGATGTTCTCGGCACCGAGAGTCTGGATGTGACTCAGGATTTCTTCGAGCTGGGCGGCCATTCGCTGTTGGCGGCGAAACTGCTTGATCGCATCGAAACCGATTTTGGCGAGACTCTATCGCTGGCCTTTGTGTTTCAGGCGTCCACCGTAGAGCTCATGGCGGAACTGCTGCGCAATCCCGACCCGAGTTTGCGGGCGCGCGCTATCATCCCGGTGCAGCCGGAGGGAACGCGTTTGCCGTTGTTCTGGGTGCGGGGCGGGCCGCGTTTCCGGCTGTTAGCGCAGAAGCTTGGACCCGATCAGCCTTTCCTTGGCCTCGATCTTCCGTTTTCCGACGCCAGCAAGTTGCGCGCTCCTTACCGGCTCGAAGATATTGCCGCCTACTTGGTCAAGGCCATGCGCGAAGTACAACCCCACGGACCCTATCTGCTGGCCGGCCTGTGCGTGAATGCAGTCATCGCCTATGAGGTCGCGCAGCAGGTGGTGGCTCAGGGAGAAGAAGTGGCCCTAGTTGCCATGTTCGACGGCCACAACCATGCGTACTACAAGAATCCTCTGCGCGACGGCCGATACACCGGCAGAATCAAGTATCACCTCGCGAATCTCTTTCGTACCGATGTGCGGGAAAGCTCCGCGTATCTTCTCGAACGGCTGGAGGAAGCCCGGCGAAAGATCGAGCGCACCATCTGGCAACTTTCTTCGTCGGGCGGCAAGCACGGAAATGGCGACCGGCCGCACAATACCGATTTCATCGTGCATCCCGCCTTCCATCGCTATGAACCGCGCGCTTATCCGGGGAAGGTTACGTTATTTCAGTCCAGCGACTGGCCCGAAGGACCCTATTTCGACTTCAAGCTGGGATGGATGGAACTCGCGGCGGGCGGAGTGGAATTTCACCGCATACCGGGCAACCATCCGTCGATGTTTACCGAACCGAATGTGAATCTGGTGGCTGCGGAACTGAGCGCCCAACTGGAAGAAATTCAGGCTCGCCGGAGCGGCTTAGGCCGGGTCTTGAGTGCCTGAGAGTATACTCCGCTGCCGTTCCTTGGCGCGGTCTGGCTATCCAGGGTTCGAATACCACAAGGCCAGGGGCAGCGGTAACTGGTGCCAGGAGTTTGCATCTTCTAGATTTTGAGAATATCGGTAGCCTCAGCAATGTCGTCAGCGCAGAGGATTACACAGGTTTAATGTTCACGATCACGATTCGGAGTTACTGAGAATGCCAACGTTGCGCTTGGTCCGTCATAAGCTCTCGAAAACGGGGTTGCGCTCGCCATTGTTGTGGGTGCGGCATCGCGGCTTTCAAGCCAGCGACGTCTTTACCGCGTCTTATCCGCGGTCGGGAAGCACCTGGCTGCGTTTTATTCTGGTGGAACTTCTGGCCGGGCAATCCAGCGGCTTCAAGAACGTGAACCAGCTCAGTCCCGACGTGGGCGAGCACTCTGGCGCATATCCTCTGCTGCCAGAGGCCGGTCGGTTGATCAAGACCCACGAGCTTTATCAGGACGCGTACAAGCGCGCGATCTATTTGTCTCGCGATCCGAGAGATGTGGTTCTTTCCGAATACGCGTATCAGAATGCACTGGGAGTGACCAGCAAGAGCTTCGATGCGTTCCTCGACGATTTTCTGCAGAACGGAGTGAATCCCTTCGGCTTGTGGATCGACCACGTGAATTCCTGGCTGGACGCTGCAGAATCGAAGGGTTGCCAGTTGCTGGTGGTGCGCTTCGAGGATATGCGCCGCGAAACCGAGGGGAGCCTGGCCAGGATGATGGACTTTCTGCGCGTTCCGGTGGAGGCGTCTGCGATCCGGAAGGCGATTGAAAACAATTCGCTCGAACAGATGAAAGCCAAAGAAAAGGTTACGCCGCAACGGGCTTCTGCCAAGGGACGTTTCGTGGGCAGCGGTTCGGTGGCGGGGTGGAAAGACAGAATTACTCCCGCCCAGCTTCAGCGCATCGACCAGCGCGCCGGAAGCGCCATGTCCCGATTGGGGTACGCGCCGGCGGGTGAAGCGGCGGAAGCGCTGCAAGAGGTGCAGGCGTAGTTTCCGGTCAGGCGGAGACAGATTTCAGCTTCAACATATTCAAGAGCCACACTCATGGAAACGGCAAGCAACCAAATTCAGATCTCGCGCAGCCCCGGTTTCAACTGGCGGACCGCGGGAATTGTGGCCGCATTGTGTGTGACCAGTGCAGTTTTCCTGGAGATGATGGCTGACAATTTGGTCTCGCAGGAGATGATTACCGTCATCTGTGTGGCGGGAGTGTTCTTTGTCGTCCTGGGATTCTGCGCGGCCCGCAGCCGGGCGCTGGCCGAGCGTCCCAAGTGGTTCATCTTCGCGGTATGGGGTCTGTTGCTGGCGTCGGAGGAGATTTTTTCCTACATCAACGACGCAGGCAGCACTTACGAATCGCAGTATGCTTTTGCCGCCTATGCCCAGGCCGCCATCTGGACCCTGGTTGCCGTCGGTCTACTCATCTTCTTGCTGGGCAATCCCGAGTCTTTGCGCGGGCTGTTCTCGGGTCCTTACAAATGGCCGTCGCTGTTTGCGCTGGTGGCGCTGCTCTCCGTGGCCTACGCGCCACAACTGTCTTTTTCTCTGGCTTGGGCGTTCAAGCTCTGTCTGGCGGTCATGATCCTGCAGGCCATTTCCAAGCAGTTGCTCAATCTGGATGACATTTCCGCTTTCTTTCTGGCCACGATCATCGCCTACGTTTTTCTGGTCGCCGCTCCGTCGATCCGGTCGATGATTCCCGACCCAACCAACGATTACGGTTCGAACGAATTTGAAACTCGCATGCGCGAAGGTCCAACCGGTCTCTCGGCTGCCGCTGGAACATTTGCGCTGCTGGCCCTCACGCTCTACACACCTGGGAAGAAAAAAGCCCTGCTGTACCTTTCGATTGCCGGTATGGCAGTGATGATCGTCGCCGGCGGCAAGGCGGCAATTGCGGCGGGGATTTTGTCGGGCATCTTGTTCTTCGGCCTGCAGAAGCGGGTTGGAGCTACTTTGGGATTTATCGGCGGCATCGCGCTTATTTTCTGGTTGGCGCTCGAATTTACTCCTCTGTCTGCTTACATGGGGGCGTATACCAATTCCGGGCAGGTGACCAGCTTGACCGGCCGCACCGAGCTCTGGGCATTTGTTTGGCCGGCGATCAAACAGAAAATCATTTACGGGCACGGATACGTTTCTTCCCGCTTCGTTTCCGTCGCCATGCCGGGTACCCCATTTCAGGCCGGACACATGCACAACGGGTTTCTGGAAGCGCTCTACAACAATGGATTGATCGGCCTGGTCCTGATTGTGATGGTGCATGTGGTCATCGTGCTCAATCTCTGGAAGACGATGAAGAGCCCGGTTTCGCCGCGCGCGCAGCGCCTGGCCATCGGTTCGATGGCGATTTACACCAACCTTCTGATCAACGGAATGTTCAACGCGACCTTCAGCGGGCGAGCCGGCGCGCAGTTCATGATGCTGCTGGCTCTGGTGATGGTAAGCGAACGGTTAGCCAGTGAGATTCCCCAGGCTGAGCCGGAGAGAGCACGGAAGGTCGCGTCCGCGTGGGCATAGGCTTAATGATTGCAAGGATATGTAGCGAGTTCCTCACCGGAAACTCAAACTGAAACCAATGATGACAACGACGACCACAGTGGCTCCCATGCCCGAGTTCCGGGTGCTGGGTATTCCCGTGAACGCGGTGCAGATTCCCGAGGTTGTGGCCTGGATGGAAGAGTGCATCGCCGAACGTGGCCCCGCCCGCTACGTTGCGGTGACCGGCATGCACGGAGTGACGGAATCGCAGGAGAACGCGGAATTTCGCACCATGCTCAAGGAAGCGGATTTGGTGGTGCCCGATGGCATGCCGCTGGTTTGGCTGGGGCGCTGGCGCGGTTTTCCCCATCTGGCGCGCCGCGTCTACGGTCCTGAGCTGATGGAAACCTTCTGCCGCGAAACCGGGAACAAGTACCGCCACTTTTTCTATGGTGGCGCGCCGGGCGTGGCCGATCATCTGGCCCAGGTGGAACACGAGCGCTATGGCATCCGCATCGCGGGAACCTGGTGCCCTCCATTTCGCGCGCTGACGGAAGAAGAAGACAGGGAAGTGGTTTCACGGATCAACCAGGCTGCTCCGGATGTTTTGTGGGTGGGATTGAGCACGCCCAAGCAGGAGCGTTGGATGTATGAGCACCGTGACCGGCTTCGCGTGCCGCTACTGCTCGGAGTGGGCGCCGCATTCGACTTGAACACCGGCCGGTTACAGCAAGCTCCCGCCTGGATGCGGGAGAACGGTCTGGAATGGTTGTTTCGCTTGCTGGCCGAGCCCAAGCGCCTGTGGCGGAGATATCTGGTGCAGGGGTCGAGATTTGTCTGGAACGTGTTGTTGGAAATCACCACTTTGCGGGTTTACGAGTAAGCCGTTGATTGTTGCAGAGGGGGATTTGAAAAGAACGTATTTCTGGCGGTAGGTCGAAAACTCAGGGAGAGGAAAATAACGAATTCATGAACAAGCAAAAGAGAATACTGGTAACGGGTGCAGGGGGCTTCATTGGTCATCATCTGGTGAAGCGGTTGAAGGCCGACGGTTTCTGGGTGCGCGGCGCCGATGTGAAGTATCCCGAATATGAATCCAGCGCTGCCGACGAAATGGAGCTTCTCGATCTGCGCAAGACCGACGCTTGTCTTCTCGCCACCCGCGGTGGCATCGACGAGGTCTACAACCTGGCTGCGGACATGGGCGGCATCGGCTACATCACCGCCAACCACGCCGACATCAGCCGCAACAATATTCTGATCAATGCTCACATGCTCGAAGCCGCGCGGCAAAACGGCGTCAAGCGTTTCCTGTTCTCTTCCTCCGCTTGCGTATACAACCAGGCGAAGCAGAAAGATCCTGATGTGAAACCGCTGAAGGAAGAAGACGCTTATCCCGCCGATCCCGAGCCAGGTTACGGCTGGGAAAAGCTGTTCGCCGAAGAACTCTGCCGCTATTACTACAAGGACTACGGTTTCGAAACCCGCATCGTGCGTTTCCACAACGTGTACGGCCCGCTGGGCACCTACGACGGCGGCAAGGAAAAAGCTCCCGCGGCCATTTCCCGCAAGGTTGCGTTGGCAACGGAGGGCGGCGAAATCGAAATTTGGGGCGATGGCGAACAGACACGTTCTTTCATGTACGTGGATGACTGCGTGGAAGGCCTCACTCGCATCATGGCTTCGGATTGCCGCGATGCTCTGAACCTGGGCACCGATGAATTGGTAACCATTAACGGACTGGTGGATATGATCTCCGGAATCGCCGGCAAACGGCTGGTCAAGCGCCACAACTTGACCGGACCCCAAGGCGTGCGCGGGCGCAACAGCGACAATACGCTTCTGCACAGCGTGATTGGCTGGGAGCCGTCGATCCCGTTGCGGCAGGGGCTGGCGGTTACGTATAAATGGATCGCTTCGCAAGTCACGAAACCGGTTGCGAAGCGCGAGCTGGTCTCAACCCGCTAGCCGCTCGCATTGAGACAGTCGGAGCGAATTGGCCGTCCCGCGCGGGCGGCCAGATCGACTGGCTTGAAAATATGGGTTGTGTCCTGGACATCGCCAAGAATATGAAACGGTTCGAGTTGCAGAGCCTTCCTCTTATAAAATCCTATGGCAACTATTGTATTGACGGAAAACCGGGCGTTGGCTGAAGCCGATCTTCAGGCGGACGCTCCGGCCTTGCGTCCGGGCCCTCTGTTTGTGGTCGGAATGTGGCGGTCGGGGACATCGTTGCTCTATGCGCTGCTGAATCAGCACCCGCAGATTGCTTTGATGTATGAAGCCGAGTTGCCCATCTTAAGGCCGCTTTTCTGGAAGCGCGGCGGAACCTCAGACTGGGCAGAGCGATGGAATTTTTGGAACCAGGCTCTGGATCGCCACCAGATCCGGGCGGCGGATATTCCGGCAGACCAGCCCACCCTGGCCGATGCTATGCGCGCGGTCTATACCAATTACTCGCGACGCAAAGGCGCGACTATCTGGGGCGGTAAGTCTCCCAATTATTACGATTCCCTGACCTGGCTGGCGCGGATATTTCCGCAGGCGCAGTTCATCGTGATCTGGCGCGACCCTGCCGACATTTGCCGCAGCGCTATGCGCGCGGCCGAGAGTGATGAATGGTTCAGCAAACGCGGCATCAGCCACCGTTCTCTCTTTGGCTTGCAGCAGATGAAGCGGCAGTGCGACCGACTCGTAAGCCAAGGCGTTCCCGTCCATCAGATCCATTATGAGGATCTGATTCACAATACGGCGGCCACGATGGCGGGCATCTGCGGTTTTTTGAACATCGCCTTCGATGCGCGGATGACTTCGTTGTCCGGGGCAGACCGTTCCGCCGTATATGAAGGCGAACATCACGCCGGGGTCAATAGCGAAGCCATCGTCCGCAAGAAACGCCGTCCCGAAGTACTATCGGCGGCGCTGCTCGAAAAAATTCAACGCTACATGTTCTTGTGGCGCAGGCAGTACGGCGAGGCGTGGCTTCCGGCTCGGGAAGCGCAGGCTGCGAATCCGGGTGTGCCTGGTGTTTTAGAGAGAGCGAAGGACCGCTTTCTGTTTCGCGCGTTGCGCACGCTGGATGCGGCGGTAGTCGTCACTTATTGCTTTGCCCCGCTGTCTCTATTGCGGAAATACCGAGCGCTGAAGTCCCAGAATCGAGAAGCCGTTTCCGCCGGCATCACCGCTGGCCACGACCGGCAGTCGGATACGGCATCGGCCGATTGAAAGCACAGCGGGCGCCGTTGAGAAAGAGTCTCCTCCCCCAGATGAAACTCATCGCAAGCCGTTTGGCAGTTGTGGCTTTGTTTTTGACCTCCCTCACCATTTTGATTTGGGGAAGCGTGCAGTCGTCGGACGAGGTGCTGAAGCCGCCGCTGGTTCCGGTTCCGGCCACGTTTTTCGGCATGCACATTCATCGTGCCGCTGTTTCCACACCGTGGCCGCCGGTCTCGTTCAAAGCGTGGCGGCTATGGGATACGCACACCACCTGGGTTCAACTCGAGCCTCGCAAAGGCGATTGGGATTGGCGGATGCTCGACCGGACGGTCAACGTCGCGCAGGCGCACGGAGTGGAGTTGCTGTACACCATGGGTCGTACTCCGCAATGGGCGTCGGCGCGTCCGCAAGAGATGGGAGAAAATCCGAACGCGCAGCCCGGCGGCATGGCCGAACCGAAGAATCTGGAAGATTGGCGTAATTATGTTCGCACCGTGGCCACCCGTTACAAGGGACGTATCAAGGCTTACGAAGTATGGAACGAACCGAACCTGCCAAATTTCTACAGCGGCACGCCTCAGGCGATGGTCGATCTGGCGCGGGAAGCGTACACGGTGTTGAAGCAGGTGGACCCTGAGGTGATTGTTGTCTCCCCTTCCGCCGTCGGCCCCACAGGGCTGCCCTGGCTGGAGAAATATCTGGAGCTCGGCGGGGGCAAGTATGCCGATGTGATTGGCTATCATTTTTATGTGCGGGGCCAGGAACCGGAGGCCATGCTCGATTTCATCCGTCAGGTGCGCGACATCACCTCGAAATACGGCGTTGCCGAAAAGCCGCTGTGGAATACCGAAGCGGGATGGTTGCAGCCCTATCGCATCGATCCTGAAGATGGGCCGGGCTATGTTGCACGGGCCTATGTTTTGAACTGGGCCGGCGGTGTGACCCGTTTTTACTGGTACGCGTGGGATAATCAGGGTGCCAGAGTTCGCATGACCGAATCCGATGAAACCACCGTCACGAGCAGCGCCAAAGCCTACGCAGAAATCCAGCAATGGTTGATTGGGGCGCGCATGGACTCCCTCCAACAGAAAGATGGCATCTGGATCAGTCAGCTCAGCCGGGACGGAGCCAATTCCTGGATCGTGTGGACTCCGGATCGCAATGCCCGCTTCGACGTGCCCAAGTCATTCGATGTAAACGAGATACGAAGCCTGTCTGGGGAAATCGTCAAGTTCCCCGGCGGAAAAATTGAAATCGGTCCAGCGCCTGTGCTGCTGGAAAAATCTGTTCGCTGAATACGAATGTCCCCGCATTCAACGCTAAGTCCATTGCCGGTCACGCGCACCTGCGCTGACGGCACACCATGATCTGAAAAGTTTGGGGCGTGCTCGACCGCCGTAGAAATCTAATTCCCAGGAGATGCGTCTATGAAAACTTTTGGCATGTTTCGTTCAGCCCAAAAAGTGAGCCGGGCCGTCCTCTTTATGCTGGCGCTCGCTGCCATTCCGGCTGCGACTGCCCAAACCTATTCCATTACCCCCACTGCGTTGGCGTTCAAACAGGTGACGGTGGGCACAGTCGGACTCGCCTATACCATCACGGTACAAAACACGGCGAAGACAGGCGATGTGATTATCAACAGTTACAGCGTGACGCCTTCCGAGTTCCAGTTTTTCTACGGATGGTCGCCGGTGACGCTGCCGCCGGGACAGTTAATTAACTACTCGTTGCGGTTTGCGCCGGATGCGGCGCAGACGTTCAACGGTACCTTCACCATGACTATCCAGGGCGTGACCAACCCGATTGTCATTCCCCTGACCGGGACTGGCGTGGCCACCAGCGCCAAGGGTTCGGTGACTCCAAGCTCACTTAGCTTCTCGACGAAGGGAGCCGGGGGTAACAGTACCTCTCAAGCCGTGACCGTCACCAACGTCGGCACCACCGGCACGACGGTGAACTCGGTCACCATAGACGCGCCCTTTCAGGTGAGTGGCTTCACTGCGGCGAAAGTTCTGCAGCCGGGAAAGTCCATGACCGTGGACGTCGAGTTAGTGGGAACAAAGGCAGGCACCTACAACAACGAGCTCACCGTCGGGTATAGCAACCTGCTCTCGCAGGGAACCGATCTCACAGGCACTGTGGGGACCGGGGTTGCTCTGGGCATCAATAGCTACCCGACTCTGCCCGATTCCGTTCAAGGAAGCGCCTATCAGGCCATCCTCTCGGCTGTGGGAGGAACAACGCCTTATACCTGGAGCCTCGCGGCTGGGTCGAGCCTGCCCTCCGGCCTTACTCTCTCCAGCGCCGGCGTCATCACTGGAACGGTGGCATCCACGGTTCCTCTTGGAAGCTACCCGTTTAGTGTCACGGCCACCGCGGCCAACTCCAAGAGCGTCACCAAGAAGTTGACCCTCCCGGTGATGGCGCAAACGGGGGCGAACTGCAATAACATCATTTCCTACGTCACTGGTACGACCAACCCGCTGATCCCGATCAACGATCTGGGAACAGGCACCTATGAGGGATCGGAGGCTGGTCTCTATCCCAATGGCCTCAACACGCGTCCTGCAGCCTTTGACGCCGCTGGAGTATCCATTGCGCAATCCATACAGCCGTTGGATGCCGATGGAACCGTCGATCCGGTCAACGGCAAAATCGGCTTCATGACCATCGGTATGTCGGCGCTATTTGACACGTTCCTGCAGTACACCACCGACTTCTACGCGGATCCAGGGGTGAACCCTCACGTCGTGCTGGTGCCCGGAGCGCAACCGCGCGCTTACGCCGCGAATTTCGCCGATCCCAACGACTGGTTCTGGAACCCGATTTTCCAGAGCTTCTTGCCGGAGTCGGGCCTCACGGCGGCGCAAGTGCAGGTCGTGTACGTCAAAGATATCGATCCCACACCAACTGGGACCTTTCCTGCAGATATGGCGAAGCTGCAATCCGAATACGAATTGATTCCGCAGAACGTGCTGGCCAAGTTCCCCAACGTAAAGCTGCTCTACTGGGGTGGGCCAATCTACACCGGATATTCCGACGGCCTCACCACCGGTCTGATCGACCCGGAGCCATATGAATATGAGTCCGCCTTTGCCGTGAAGTGGGCCATTCAGGATCAGATCAACGGCAACGCCAATCTGAACTGGAATTCCGCCAATGGGCCGGTGCTCGCTCCCTGGATGTCGTGGGGTGCTTATCCCTGGGCTAACGGACTTCTGGCCCGCCAGGACGGAACTTATTGGTCGTGTCCGGACATCAAGTACGACGGTTTCCATCCTTCCGAGCTCTATGGCCGTGAGAAGGAAACGAACTTGATGCTCAACTTTTTCAAGAGCGACGACACCACGACTCCGTGGTTCCTCGCCCAGTAAAGAACTGCGCACCCGCGACGCACGTGTGATTGGCCCAGTTCCCAAGCCCATCACCAGTTGGGCGCTGCGGGCGCGCTGCTCGCAGCCGGTCAGCCTCCTAGTGGTTTAGGCGTGTGCTCGATCACAAGCAGAAATCCAAATCTCAAGAACAAATTGCTCGGAGCTTCCATGAAGATGTTGTGCATGTTTCGTTCGGCTCGCAGGGTGAGCTCGGCGGTCCTCTTTATGCTTGCCCTCGCTGCCGTTCCGGCTGCGACGGCCCAAAATTATTCCATCACGCCCAAGTCGGTGGCCTTCAAGCAGGTGACCGTGGGCACGGTCGGGCTGGCCTACACCGTCACCGTGCAGAACACAGGGAAAACGGGCGATGTCATCATCAACAGCTACAGCGTGACGCCTTCCGAGTTCCAGTTCTTCTACGGCTGGTCTCCGGTCACGCTCCCGCCGGGACAGTTGATTAACTTCTCGTTGCGGTTTGCGCCGGACTCGGCTGAGACCTTCAATGGGACCTTCACGATCAACATCCAGGGTGTGACCAATCCGATTGTCGTTCCCTTGACCGGAACCGGTGTGGCCACTGGCGCCAAGGGATCGGTCGCTCCGGGTGCGCTAACCTTCGCCGCCACCGCCGCGGGCGCCACCAGCGCGAGTCAGTCGGTGAAGATTACAAACGTGGGCACCACCGGCACGACCGTCAACTCAATCACGATCGACGCACCATTCCAGGTGACTGGCTTCAAAACGCAGGTTCTGCAGCCTGGCAAGTCGTTGACCGTCGGCGTCGACTTAACCGGCACGATACCGGGCAGCTACAACAACGTGATGACCGTCGGCTACAGCAATCTGAACTCACAAGGCACGAATCTTGTTGGGACCGTGGGCCCCGGCTCGGCTCTGGGCGTCAGCATCTATCCCACCATGCCGGCTCCGGTGGTGGGTGGCGCCTATCTTTCCAACCTGACGGCTGCGGGCGGAACACCTCCCTACAGTTGGGCTCTGGCCACCGGATCGAGCCTGCCGTCCGGGCTGTCGCTCTCTTCCACCGGGGTCATCACCGGGACGGTCGCATCTACCGTAGCCATTGCCAGCTACAGCTTCACGGTCAATGTGACCGATTCCGCCAACAACAAGACGAGTGCGCTGCTGACGCTTCCGGTGATGGCGCAAACCGGAGCGAAGTGCAATAACATCATTTCTTACATCACCGGCACAACCACTCCGCTGGTCCCGATTAACGATCTGGGAACGGGCACCTATGAGGGATCGGAGGGCGGCCTCTATCCGAATGGCAGCAACATGCGTCCGGCCGCTTTTGATGCGGCGGGAGTGGCCGCCGCCCAAAGCATTCAACCTCTGGATGCGAATGGAACCGTGGACACGGTGAACGGCAAGATTGGGCTGATGACCGTTGGCATGTCGGCGCTGTTCGATACGTTCCTGCAGTTCACGACGGATTTTTATGCGGATCCGTCGGTGAACCCGCAGGTCGTATTAGTGCCGGGTGCGCAGCCGCGAGCTTATGCAGCAAACTTCGCCAATCCTACCGATTGGTTCTGGAATCCGATTTTCCAGAGCTTTCTGCCGGAAGCCGGACTCACTGCGGCGCAGGTGCAGGTGGTCTACATTAAAGACATCGACCCCAGCCCAACGGGAACCTTTCCTGCCGACCGGTTGCAGTTACAGGCGGAATACGAGTCGATTGTTCAGAATGTGTACGCCAAATTTCCCAATGTGAAGATCGCCTATTTTGGCGGGCCGATCTACACGGGATACTCCAACGGACTGAACACCATCGACCCGGAGCCGTACGAGTACGAGTCGGCGTTTGCGGTGAAGTGGGCGATCCAGGATCAGATCAACGGCAACGCCAATCTGAACTGGAATCCCGCCAACGGGCCGGTGATGGCTCCCTGGATGTCGTGGGGAGCGTATCCCTGGGCGAACGGGTTGCTCGCGCGCAGCGACGGGACGACGTGGTCTTGTCCTGACATCAAGTACGACGGTTTCCATCCCTCGGAGCTGTATGGTCGAGAGATTGAAAGCAATCTGATGCTGAACTTCTTCAAGAGCGACGACACCTCGACTCCGTGGTTCCTCGCCCCATAGATCGTAACTAAGTGAAATCTCCGGCGGCGTCGTGGGTAATGGTGCAGTTTCAAAACTGCAGCGCCATCGCATTTCATACTTTGGCACGCCACAGAGAATACGAGCGTACAATTGCGAACGCTCTAGCTCCCCCAGCTAGTTTTCCACACTAGGCCCCCAGTCGGTGGAAGAAGTAGATCCAGGTCCCAGCGATCTTTGAGTTCTACCCAGGAGGCGAGATGCGTATACAAGGTCAGCGCTACCTTGTGCTTTGGTTCTTGACGGGTTGTTGTCTTAGCCTGGCTTCGAGTTCGGCCGCCGGGCAAACTTTCACCTATAGCCCAAAGAAGCTCCAGTTCGGCGATGTAACCATAGGAACCTACAGCACGAACCTGACGGTCACTGTCACCAACACCAGTCCGGCGCCGCTGACCATCAACAGCTACAGCATCACACCTTCCCAGTTTTATCTCGACTACGGATATGCTCCCGTTACCATAGAGGTCAACCACACGTTTCAGTTCTCCATTTGGTTCGTTCCCACCTCTACCGCGACAGTTTCTGGACAGCTGACCCTCAACATCGGCGGCACCGATGCCGTGGTTCTGCTGCGAGGCAAGGGCATTACCACCGGAGCCGTCGCCAGCCTGAGTACGAACGCATTGAGCTTCAACAATGTTCTTGTGGGAACAACGAGCCCGCCGCAACCGGTCACGGTTACAAACACCGGAACTTACAATCTCACCGTCGAGTCCGTCCACGCCGACGCGCCCTTTGTGGTTACGGGCTTCACTTCCCCGGTCGTTCTGTCGCCGCAGCAAAACCTTCCTCTGCAGGTGACCTTTACCGGCACCATGCCCCAATATTTCGCCAACGTGCTCACCCTGACTTACGATGTTCTTCCCGGAAATGGTGTAAGTCTGAGCGCGACGGCAGTGCCGGCTACCTCCATGGTCGTCAGCACATTTCCCACGCTGCCCAGTGGGGTTGTGGAATATCCGTACCTTGCAACCTTGCAGGCAACGAGCGGAACGCCACCTTATACGTGGAGCGTGGTTGCAGGATCCAGTTTGCCCGCCGGCCTTAGTCTCTCCAGCTCCGGAACCATTACTGGAACGCTAGCCTCAAGCGTTGGGGTAGGGAGCTATTCCTTTCAAGTATCGGCAACCGATTCATCCTCGCCTGCGCAGAATGCCAGCGCACCTTTGACCTTGCCGGTAGCTGCGCCTACCAGTTCGAATTGCAACAATATCGTTTTCGATATCGCGAAAACCACGAATCCGCTGATCGATCTGCCAGACCTCGGTACGGGCACGTATTTCGGATACGAGGGCGGTCTCTATCCGAATGGAAGCAATCAGCGTCCCGCTGTGCAGGACGCCGCGGGCCAGGCCATTGCCAACGCGATTCAGCCGCTGGATGCCGACGGCAATCCCGATCCCAAAGGAAAATACGCCTTGCTGTCCGTGGGCATGTCGGCCAGCGCCGATGCTTTTAACCTCTTCCAGTCTTATGCCGCTGCGGATTCCGCCACCAATCCACATCTGGCATTTGTTCTCGGCGCGCAACCGCGTGCCGAGGCGGATCAGTTTGCGAATCCCGAGAGCGGCACCTGGACCGCGATCTTCGAAAGTTTCCTGCCCCAAGCTGGCGTAACTGCAAACCAGGTGGTCGCGGCGTGGATCGCCGACGTGGATTCCGATCCTACCGGCAAATTTCCCGACGACATGGCCACGTTGCAGTCCGAACTGGAAAGCATCGTTCAGAACTTGCATATGTACTTTCCCAACCTGCAGCTCGCCTACTTCGACACGCGTATCTATGCCGGATATTCCGTAGGCATCAAGGCGGTAAAACCGCAAGATCCCGAGCCCTATGGGTACGAATCGGGTTTCGCCACCAAGTGGGCGATTCAGGACCAGCTCAACGGCAACGCCGACCTCAACTACAATCCCCTCGTCGGGCCGGTGATGGCTCCCTGGATGTCCTGGTCTTCCTACGATTGGGCGAACGGACTGCTGGCGCGCCAGGACGGCCTGGTCTGGGCATGTCCCGACCTGAAGTGGGACGGCACTCACCCCTCCGACCCTATTGGCAGACAGAAGGAAGCAAATTTGATTCTCAATTTCTTTCGAACCGACGACACTACCGCTCCCTGGTATCTGGCGCCGCAATAGAGTTCCAATGACTGAATGATGAGCCGAAGAGAGCGGCCTCTAAAGATCTCAAAGACTAAGGAACGGCTCCGTAGAGAGCTGGATGTGAATTGCCATGAAGCTCCCGTGCGGCAATTGGTTGTGGATTCAGACTCTTCTGGCGGCCACGCTCGTGGCCGGTTACTTCAGCCCTGCATGGGCTCAGATTTCGTTCACCGAGAAACCCGCCGCCGGTCATTTCGCCAAGACCACCGTCGGGTTATTCAGTCACAACATTAACTTCTACGTCACCAACACTGGAAGCAGTAACTTCACGGTCGAGAACGTAACCATCAATCCGTCGGAATTCCAACTCATCAACGGCTGGACGCCCTATGTGGTGCAACCCGGGCACGATGTGCGCTACGCGCTTAATTTTGTTCCAGATGCGGCACAATTATTCAATGGACAGTTGACTATCAACATCGCCGGAGTGGCTCCGATTGTGATTCCGCTGAACGGCACCGGAGCCAGCACGGCTGCGGTGCCGTCGCTGAATGTCTCGTCCCTGAACTTCTCCAATGATCCGGTAGGCGCGGCCAGCATCCAGACCGTTACGGTTACCAATACCGGAACTTCCACGCTGAACGTGGAAGCCGTCATGGTCGAGCCGCCCTTTGCTGTTACCGGCTTCACTCCTCCCGTCGAGCTCGAACCGAAAGCGTCTCTTCCTTTGCAGGTTAGTTTTATACCCTCGATGACGGGAACTTTTACCGACAATATGGTGGTTGAGTATGACGTCGTGCCCGCCACCGGAATTGACTTGTCTGGCACCGCCGTGCGCGCGACGGCGCTAGCCGTTACCAGTTTTCCCACATTGCCAGCCGCCACCCAAGCCGCTAGCTATTTGGCTACACTAACCGCGGCAGGTGGAACCGGAACCCTGACCTTCACTCTGAACTCGCAATCCGCTTTGCCTTCGGGTTTAGCGTTGGCAGCGTCCGGAGCGATCACTGGCACGGTCGCATCCTCGGTCGCGACGGGCAATTACTCTTTCGGAGTCAATGTCAAAGATGATCGCGGAGACCGCGCCACAGCCCAATTCACTCTGCCGGTCCTGGCGCCCACGGGAGCGACCTGCAACAACATCACATGGAACATTCCCGGGAGCACGGCGCCGATGGTTCCGCTCACTGACCTCGGCACCGGCACATTTTTGGGTTCCGAGGGCGGACTTTATCCTGACGGAAGCAACATCGACCCTGCGGCGCATGAAGCAGCAGGGTTGGCAATGGCGCAGTCCATTCAGCCTTTGGACGCCGCCGGCAATCCCGACCCCAACGGCCAGTACGCCATGATTTCAATTGGCATGTCTGCCGCTTCGGCCACCTACGACCAGTTCATCATCGATGCTAACGCCGATCCCCTCAAGAGCCCTTACCTGGTGACTGCGCGAGGTGCGCAGCCAGACGCGGGCGCGGTCCAGTACGCGGATATCAGGGACGGTGTGTGGAACACCATTCTGCAGTTCTATCTGCCCCAGGCTGGCGTCACTCCCAACCAGGTGGTCGCTGCGTGGATTCTGCAAGTCGATGGCTTTCCTTCGGGAAAGTTCCCGACCGACATGTCCGCTCTGCAATCGCAATACGAAAGTATTATGCAAAATCTGTACACGCTCTTCCCCAACATTAAGCTGGCTTATTTCACTAGCAAGTTCTATGACGGATACGCCAACGGGACCCACGCTCCGAGCGATCCCGAGCCCTATGCTTACGAGTCCAGCTTCGCGGTCAAATGGGCGATTCAGGATCAAATCAACGGGAGCCCAAACCTGAATTACGATCCAACGCTGGGGCCAGTCATGGCGCCGTGGATGGCATGGGGGCCTTATGACTGGGCGAACGGATTATCGGCGCGCAGCGATGGGCTGGTTTGGGACTGCCAGGAGCTCACCTCCGATGGCATCCACCCCTCCAATCCCGTGGGCCGGGAAAAAGAATCGAACATCCTGCTCAATTTCTTCAAGAGTGATGAAACCGCCGTTCCCTGGTTCGTGACGAAGTAGGCATCTTTGCTGGCCGAGTCGAATCCCGCGGAAAAATCACCGGGTGCATTGATACCGGCCTTGGCTTTGATATTGGAACGGTACCGATTTTCTGAATTGGAGATTATGTTATGAATTCGTTTCGTGCGGCATTCGTGGTATTGGCTTTGACCGTTTGCGCTGCTCAGGCACGGTCGCAAGTTTCGTTCTCGTACAAGCCCACTTCGGCCAGTTTCGCCCAGACGGTGGTGGGGCTGGCCAGTCACGATGTGACTTTCGTTGTCACCAATACCGGGACCTCCAACATCACCGTGCAAGACATCAGCATCGACGCGCCTGCTTTCCAGTTGGTGAATGGCTTTTGGCCCATTACCCTGGTGCCGAGGCAAAACGCCGACTTCACCGTGAATTTTGTCCCCAAAGCAGCGGGTACCTTTCAGGGGCACTTGACCATCACTATAACGGGCGCGACCCCCATCGAGCTGCCTCTGCAGGGACTGGCGATTACGACCACAGCCGCGGCCAGCCTGAGTGTTTCTTCGATGACATTCAATCAGGGAGTGGGCACGACCAGCCCCGCTCAAACTGTGACCTTGACCAACACCGGAACCGCGCCCTTCACGGTCGATACCGTCTCGGCGGACCCTCCGTTCTCTTCGTCCGCCAACCCCGGAGCCACGACTCTGCAGCCGGGAGATTCACTTCCGGTTCAGGTCACCTATAAGGGGACTGCGGTCGGTACGCAAACCGACGTGCTGGTGTTTTCCTATGATGTGTTGCCGCCGAGCGGCGTCGCACTCACCGGCACCGCCACTGCGGCGATTCCTCCGGAGATCAGCACATTTCCCCAGCTTGAGTACGCAACTATCGGTTATCAATATCTGTTTGCCCTATCCGCAGCCGGTGGCACGGGCCCGTACACCTGGAGTTTGACCTCGGGTTCGACACTGCCCCAGGGTCTCACGCTCAATTCCAACGGTACTCTGACCGGCACTGTTGCTTCGACCGTAACGGCCGGCAATTACACCTTCGGCGTTGAAGCGATTGATTCAAAGAAGGGCAAAGCAACCGCTAAGTTGACTTTGCCCGTACAGCCGACAACGGGCGCGGAATGCCAGAATATTTTCTGGGATGTCGCGGGCACGTCGACCCCGATGATTGCCATCAACGATCTGGGCACCGGCACCTACCTTGGCTCTGAGGGAGGACTCTATCCCAATGGCAGCAACGTCATGCCTCCCAGTCACGAAGCCGACGGTATCGCTCTGGCCCAGGGAATTCAACCTCTGAACGCCGCCGGCAATCCCGACCCCAACGGCTCCTACGGAATTCTTTCCATTGGCGAGTCGGCCACGGCGCATACTTGGAGCCAATTCATGAATGACGCCGACGCCGACCCCTCCAAGAATACCCACTTGGTAATTTCGCGAGGCGCTCAGCCCAAGACCGGCGCCGTACATTTCGCAAACATCAACGACGGCGCATGGAATACGATCATCGACTTCTATCTTCCTCAGGCGGGCCTTACGCCGAACCAGGTCGTAGCGGCTTGGGTGCTCTCGGTCAACGGCTACCCAACCGGCGTCTTTCCCGCTGACATGAGCCAGCTGAAGAGCGAGTACGAAGACATCGCTCGGAACCTTCACACTCTGTTTCCCAACATCAAGCTCGCGTACTTCACCAGCAAGTTCTACGACGGCTACGCCAATGGCCTGCCCAAGCCTATTTTTCCTGAGCCTTACGCCTATGAAGACGGTTTTGCCGTCAAATGGGCCATTCAGGACCAGATCAACGGCGTCGGAAACCTGAACTATAATCCCGCCCTCGGCCCAGTGGTGGCTCCCTGGATGGCCTGGGCAGCGTATGACTGGACCAACGGACTGATCGCCCGCAGCGATGGTTTGACATGGAGCTGCCAGGACGTCAGGGACGACGGAGTCCATCCCAGCGCCCCCATCGGCCAGGAAAAAGAAGCCAACATCCTGATGAATTTCTTCAAAGCCGATGAGACCACCACGCCCTGGTTCCTCGCCCCTTAAGACTTCCTTCCAGTTTGGCGCAACTTCATGGTTTGCTTCGGGTTAAATAGTAAAGTTGAAGCAAACCCGAGCCAGGGTTTTGTGATTCTTGCTCAGAGCAGCTCATCGCAAGCCCACAGGCTTCGTCCCGGTTGGCCCGGTCTCCGGCCAGTTTAGAATCGCTACCCGAGCCTATGGCGCAAGCAAACCCCCAACCAGCGTGTCGACTGAGGCTCCTCATCTTTGGCTTCAGCCTCGTTCTGCTGGCGGGATTGCCGGGATGCGGCGGAGGTACCGCTGCCGCTCCCAATGCGGTCGTTCCCCGCACCGTCACCTCTCTTGCGGTCGGCCCCGCTTCCGCTTCCATTAACTTCGGCGCCACACAGGCATTCACCGCTACGGCTTCTTACAGCGATGGTTCCACCGGCGACGTCACCGGTTCGGCGAGTTGGTCCTCGTCCGACACAACCAAGGCCACCGTCGAAACTATAGGTGAGACCACTCCTGGATTGGCTACGGCGATTGGCGCAGGCAGCGCTACCATCACCGCTTCTTTAGGCGGACAACTTGGAACCGCCGCGCTGACGGTCAAATCCGCAACACTGACAGCGCTCTCTGTAACTCCCACCAATCCTACTATCTCGACGAGTGCGACCCAGCAGTTCACGGCTACCGGAACCTATAGCGACCAATCCACCAGCGCTGTGACCAGCTCGGCGACCTGGGCTTCGTCGAATCCGAACATCGCCACGATTCAGACTTCCGGACAAACCAGCTCCGGCCTTGCCACCGCGGTAGCGAACGGCTCATCCAACATTCAGGCTACTTTCGCTGGAATTACCGGCCTCACAATATTGAACGTGAGCACGCCGGGCGGCACGCAGACATCGTTGGGCCTGAGCGAGATCGATCCTTCAATTTCAATCTCGCCCAGCGAGGGTTCGACCCTGCAGTTCAGCGCGGTGGCGATCTATAACAACGGCTCGAACCAGAAAGTAACTTCCACCGCGACTTGGACTTCTTCGAATCCTGCCGTAGCTACCGTTCAAAACGCGGGAGGGGCGAACCCGGGTTTGGTCACCGGGTTGAGCGCGGGCACAACCATGATCGCCGCCAGTTCCGGTGGCTTCAACCAGAGCGCCACGGTCACTGTGGCCGCCAACGCCGTGCCGATCCCGCTCATGGACATGACCGGCTCGGACAACTACCTTGGTTTTGCCGGAGGACTTTACGGCGGCAACAGCAATGCAGTGCAGTCCGGCCATGACTCCGACGGCCAGGCAGCCGCCGCTTTGATCCAGCCTCTGGATCAAAACGGCAACCCAAGCGCCACCGGCGCGGTTGTTTTCCTCGGCATCGGCATGTCGAATGCGACGCTCGAGTTCAGCGCATTCAAGACGACTGCGCAGCAGAGCACGAGCGTAAACCAGACCACCCTCGCCATTGAAGACGGCGCTTATGGATCGGTGACTGCCTGTGAATGGACGGTCGCGCAAGGCTCTCCAACTCCCACGCCTTGTCCGGGACTCACCGGCGTGCCGGCGGAAAATCAATATGATCGCGTGCGGGACACGGTTCTCGCCACCGCGACCACTGCTCCTTCCGCTCCCGCAGGCTGTGGAACAACCGCAGACCCATGCCTCACCGAGGCGCAAGTGCAGATCCTGTGGATCAAGAACGCGAACCCGCAGCCGGCGTTTAACGCTTTGGGATCGATGAGTTCTTCTACGGACTGCGCCAGCGAGGTTGCGGACTTCACCACCGAAGCCTGCAATTACGAATCGCAGTTGGGACAAACCATTCGCGCGGCGAGAAGCCGTTATCCGAATCTCAAGCAGATATTCCTCTCAACCCGCATTTATGCTGGCTACGCGACTGTGCCGTTGAATCCCGAACCCTACGCCTACGAGTATGGATACTCGGCCCAGTGGTTGATCCAGGCGCAGGTCAATCAGATGAACACTACCGTGATTGATCCGGTAGCAGGCGATCTGAGCTATACCGATGGCTCTGCCGCCTGGACCGCTTGGTCCGGCTATCTCTGGGCCGACGGCGACAACCCGCGATCTGACGGACTTATTTGGTGCGGCGGGCAACCCAGCGCCCCCTGCAACGGCGAAGATGACTACCAGTCCGACGGAACTCACCCCAACACCACGTTTGGCGTGCCTAAGGTGGTAAACCTGCTGATGAACTTCTTTACCACGTCCGTTTACACGTCCTGGTTCCGGCCATAACCCGCCAGTCTACGCTGGTTTTAGAGGTATCCGATCGTCGCTGGACGTTCGAGTAGTATGCAGAATCTTTCATCTTGACAGTCCTTTTGCACCCCTCGAAAATGAGGAATCAATGGTCGTCTGAGGAGAAACTTCTCCTCGCTTACTGATCCCCCCGTTACTGCGCTCTTCAGCGGTCGCTTCTCGCGCACGCGACCCTAGGATCTTGGAGGTCCTCATGTCTCTGCATGTCCGTGCCGCCACACCAGTGGGCCGGCGAATCCCCGAGATGGCCGTTGCGTTAATCCTTTCTTTCTGCATGGTGGCCGCCACCCCCATAAGCTGGGCACAGAGTGCCTCCGCGCCGAAAGCGAAGGCCACTAGCGCCGCGAAGCCCAAGGACATCACACAGATTCAACACATCATCTTCATCATCAAAGAAAACCGGACGTTCGATAATTATTTCGGGACCTACCCCGGCGCCAACGGCACAACCACCGCAACGATTTCCACCGGGCAAACGGTTCCCCTCATTCGCACGCCGGACCAGACGCCCCGCGATATTTCCGGGCACGGCTGGTTCGACGCCATCGCCGGATACGACAACGGTGCCATGGATCATTTCGATCTCATTCCCGGCGCCAGCTTGAACGGCGACATGCTCGGGCTGAGCGAGCTGCAACAGGCAGATATTCCGAATTACTTCGCCTACGCCCAGAATTTCGTTCTGGCCGACAATACGTATTCGTCTCTCAAAGGCGCCAGTTGGGCCAATCATCTCTATATCGTCGGAGCTCAATCCGGCGGAGCCTTCACCATTCCCAACACCACCGTGGACTCATGGGGCTGCGACGCCAATCCCACTGCGTCGGTGCAAGTCTGGAACGACGATGACACCGTGACCGATCCCTTTCCTTGTTTTGATTTCCAGACCATCGCGGACGAGTTGCAGGCGGCCGGAGTAAGTTGGAAGTTTTATGCGCCATCCGATGGCGATCCCGCCTACGTCTATTCGCCCTTGGATGCCATCGACCACATCCGGTTCGGACCGCTCTGGACGACCAACGTAGTCAACTACAGCCAGTTCGCCACCGACGCGGCCAGCGGCAATCTGCCCGCGGTGAGTTGGCTGGTGACCGCAGCCACTTGGAACGAGCATCCGCCCAGCGGATCGTGCGTGGGAGAAAACTGGACCGTCAGCCAACTCAACGACCTGATGCAGGGGCCGGACTGGGCCACCAGCGCGGTATTCCTCACCTGGGACGATTTCGGCGGCTTCTACGATCACGTTCCGCCGCCCATATTGGACAAGTTTGGACTCGGTCCTCGCGTTCCCCTGCTGATCATTTCGCCCTACGCCCAGCCCGGATATATCTCGCACACGCAATACGAATTCTCTTCGGTGCTGAAGTTCATTGAAGAGCGTTTTGGCCTGGCTCCGCTGACCGATCGCGACGCGGAAGCGAACGATACCACCGACAGCTTCAATTTTTCGCAACCTCCGCTACAGCCGCTCATCCTCACGCAGCGCGTCTGCCCGTTCATCAACGCGGTCAGCGATGTCGGTGTGGGAGTGCTGGGCAAGCCCACGCTTACCAAGCTGAATTTCATCAACCGCAGCCCCGGAAAGCTCACCATGAGCGGCATCACCACCACCGGAGATTTCAGCCAGACCAACAACTGCCCGGCGACTTTGGCCAAAGGAGCTACCTGCGCCATAACGTTGACGTTTACTCCCACTGCAACCGGAACCCGTACCGGCACCGTGAGCGTAGCCGATAGCTATACCGGCAGTCCGCAGGTTACACAGCTCACCGGAATTGGAACCTCCATCTTCCTTACCGCTCCGAAAATTTTCGGGCGGCTCGTCATCGGCACTACGGCCACCCAGAGCTACACCCTCACAAATAACGGCCCCAACGTCCTGGACATTTCCAAGTTTGCTATGGTCGGCAACTACAGCGAGACCACCAACTGCAAAAAGACGGTGCAGCCCAAGGCCTCGTGTCAGATCAAAGTGGTGTTTGCTCCCACCCAGTCGGGAAATCTTTACGGCGCGCTGGACGTTTATTCCAACGATGCTTACAGTCCCTACGAAGTGGTCCTGCAAGGTGCGGGCCAGCAAATCTCGTTCACTCCGACCAAGTTGACGTTTGGCAGCCAGGCTGTCGGCACCACCAGCGCGGCTCAAACTTTCGTCGTCACCAACCCCTCCACCACTGCGGCTCTCGCCATGGGCGCGATTACAACCACGGGCGCTTACTCCGCCTCCAACAATTGCCCCACGTCTCTCGCCGCGGAAGGCACGTGCACAGTTTCCGTAACCTTCACTCCGACCGCCGACGGCACCAGCACCGGCACGGTGAGTGTGATCAGCAGCGACTGGAATAGTCCGCAAACGGTCAGTTTGACCGGAACAGGCATCGACTAACCCAGCCGTACGAACAACATTTATCCCCGAGGACAAATATGAACATTGGCAATCAGGTATCTCGTTCGCGAGGCAAAATCAGCGCGGCAAAAACCACGGCTTCCGTGGTGGTGGCTTTGTGTGTCCTGGCCTTCGGGTTATGCCTGCCGACCAGTACTTTTGGGTCGAAAATCCGCTCCAAAGCTGCGCCGCAAATCAGCGGCACCGTCAACATCTATCCGGCGGGCCTGGCCTTCTTCGACCAACTGGTGAACACGATGAGTCCTGCCGAAGCCGTGACCCTGGTCAACAACGGCGCCACCGCGTTGAGCATTACCAAGATCGCGGTCACCGCCGGTTTCTCACAGACCAATAATTGCAAAACCTCGGTGGCAGCCGGCGCCGCGTGCACGATCACAATTCACTTCAAGCCCAGCTCTGCGGCGGTGCATACGGGAA
Source organism: Acidobacteriaceae bacterium (assembly GCA_003156805.1). GTDB lineage: Bacteria > Acidobacteriota > Terriglobia > Terriglobales > Acidobacteriaceae > Sulfotelmatobacter. Next base: position 165,968 of record PMHV01000059.1, read on the forward strand.
GCTTGTCGGTGACCGATAGCGCTTCCGGCAGTCCGCAAATTATCAGCCTGCAAGGCACCGGCGTCACCAATGCGATCAGCTTTATTCCCTCCAGCCTCAACCTTGAAACTTGGCCCGTGGGTTCGGCCGGAGGCCCGGTGTCGGCTACCGTCACCAACATCAGCGGAAGCCCGGTCACCATCAGCAGCATCGTGGCGACCGGCGATTTCACCGAGACCAATAGCTGCACCAGTCCGCTTTCGCCTTCTTCCGGTACTGCCTGCCGCATCGACGTTACGTTCAAACCTTCCGCCGGCGGAACCAGAACCGGCGCCGTCACCATCACGGACAGCGCCCCCGGCAGTCCGCACGTGCTCAATCTCACTGGAGTCGGCGGCGTTTCGAACGTAGCCTTCTCACCGGCCACTCTGGCGTTCGGAAACACCAATCTGGGCAAGACGAGCGCCACGAAGAATGTGACCGTTACCAACAACAACACCGCGCCCATCACCTTTATCAGCATCGTCGGCGACGGCGACTACACCGAGAGCAACACCTGCGGCACTTCGTTGAATGCCGGAGCCACCTGCACCGTCACCGTAAGCTTTTCTCCCACAGCCGCGGGCAAACGGTCGGGCCGCGTGACCTTCAGCGATACCGATACGTCCAACCTGCAGACTTTGACTCTATCGGGAGTGGGGGTGGTTCCCACCAGCACAGTGGCCATCAGCCCGGGGAACGCTACGCTGACTTCGCAGCAAACCGAACAGTACTCGGCAACGATCAGTGGAGCGTCCAGCGACGCCATCACCTGGGCCGTCGATGGAGTGACCGGAGGCAACGCGACGGTCGGCAAGATCTCCAAGATCGGCGTCTACACCCCTCCCACCACCGCCGGACGCCACGCCATCAAAGCCACCAGCACTGCCGATTCCACGCAGATGGCAATTGCCTTTGCTTACGTCACCAATTACGCGGGCACGTTCACCTATCACAACGACACCATGCGTACCGGGCAGAACTTGAACGAAACGGTTCTCACGCCGGGTAACGTGAACTCGACCCAGTTCGGCAAAGTATTCTCGTTTCCTGTGGATGGCAAAGTCTACGCCCAGCCGCTCTATGTTCCCAACGTCGCCATTCCCAGCCAGGGCACCCATAACGTCGTCTATGTGGCCACTGAACATGACAGCGTTTTCGCCTTTGATGCCGATAACCTCGTCACTGCGCCGCTCTGGCAGACCAGCTTCATCAATCCCCCTGACGGCGTCACCACAATTGCCATCGGCACTACCGGTACCGAGGATATTACCTGCGACAGCATGTCGCCCGAGGTTGGCATTACCGGGACCCCGGTCATCGATCCAACTACCAACACCATGTACCTCGTGGTGCGGACGAAAGAAGTCAGCGGCCCGACCACCAACTTCGTCCAGCGGCTGCACGCGATCGACATCACCACCGGCGCGGAGAAGCCAAACAGTCCAATGGTGATTCAGGCCTCGGTTCCCGGCAACGGAACCGGCAACGATGGCAACGGCAACGTCGCTTTCGATCCGCTCAACGAAAACCAGCGTTCCGGCCTCCTGCTGCTGAATGGCACCCTCTACATAGCATGGGCTTCCTTCTGCGATCCTCCCGTTTATCACGGGTGGGTGATGAGCTATGACGAAGCCTCCTTGCAGCAGCTCTCGGTATTCAATACCACGCCCAACGGCTGGGCTGGAGGCATCTGGAACGCCGGCGACGCTCCCGCCGCCGACGCCAGCGGCAATATCTACGTCATCACCGGCAACGGCACATTCGACGCCAATTTCGGAGGCTCCGACTACGCCGACAGTATTCTGAAACTCTCCACGACTGGTGGCGCTCTCTCTCTGGCCGATTACTTTACCCCCTACAACCAGTATTTCCTGGTTGCGCCCGACAAGGATCTCGGTTCCAGCGGAGTCACGCTGATTCCGGATCAAACCTCTGGCCCTACCCATCTGTTATTCGGGGGCGGCAAGAGTGGCAATATCTATTTGGTGAATCGCGACAGCATGGGCGAGTACGACTCTTCCAGCGATCAGAACCAACAGACGCTGGTTCATGGCGCGGGCGGTCCCACCTGGAATGGCCTCTGGCCCAAAGGCGCATATTGGCAGAACCAGATCTACTACGTCGGTACCGGTGACGTGCCCAAGGCCTTCCGCCTGTACAACGGGCTGCTCTCCCCGGCTCCGATCTCCGAAGGCAACTTCACCTTCCAATATCCCGGCGGGCTGCCTGCGATTTCCTCCAACGGAAGCTCCAACGGCATCGTGTGGCTGGTCTGGGAGGCGACGCCGGTCCAGGCGGAGACCGTTCTTTATGCCTTCGAAGCCGATAACCTCAGCGTACAACTCTATAACAGCACCGGAACCACAACCGGCCTCGGAGTTCAGTTCGGCATCCCGACGGTAGCCAATGGCAAGGTCTATGTCGGTACTGTCAGCGAACTCGATGTCTACGGACTTCTCCCCTGACCGCGCAGGTACGGGCCGGCAATCTCAGTAACGCGTAAGCGGGAGTCTTTGAAGTTTCAACGAAAAGGGAAGCCGTCACCGGCTTCCCTTTTTTGCTTTCAGGAATCAAGGAACTGGCCCAGGGCGGCCCGAGCCACACGTCTTAGGGCTTGGACTCGCGGCTCTGGATTCGTCCAGTCGCCGAGCCGAAAATTCTGCTAGCCATCCTCGTCGCCCGCTGCTAGTTCGCTTGCCGATATTTCGGCACCCCCGCAATCCCAGGCAGCCAAAAGACTTCCTGGCGCAGCAACAACGTTTTCCACATTTTCCTCAATTTCCACAATGTTCCCATGGGAACATTACACGTGCCCCGCCCCGTATACCAACCCTACTTCGTGTCGAAGCGGTTGCTTCTTCGCGTAAGATGAATGGCAACATCTCACACAGACTGGCACGCAACATGGAACAGGTTCAGGAAATCCGCGAAGCCGCGATCGGCGCCGCAAGAAAGCTTCCCGTCAGCGTCATCATTGCCGCGCGCAATGAAGCAAGAAATCTGCCGCGTTGTTTGCACGCGCTAAGAGGTGCTGGCGAAGTGTATGTGATCGATTCGCAGAGCACCGACGACACGGTAGAGATCGCGCGCGTGCACGGCGCGCAGGTCGTGCAGTTTCATTATCGAGGCGGATGGCCCAAGAAGCGCCAGTGGGCCATGAACACGCTGCCGCTCGCGCACGACTGGATTTTGCTTCTGGACGCCGACGAAGTGCTCACTCCAGAACTGGCGGAAGAAATGAGTCGCGCGATTCAGAATCCTGCGATCGATGGTTGTTACGTTCAGCTTCGCACATGGTTTCTGGGCCGTGTGCTGCGGCACGGCGGCGTCGGCCTGTTGAAGCTTTCTTTGTTTCGCAAGGGCAAGGGCCGCTACGAATGCCGCCTGAGAGAGCAGGACGCTTCCATGGCTGACATGGAAGTGCACGAGCACGTCGTCGTCGATGGCGCAACCGTGCGGTTGAAGAATCCGTTGATCCATCACAACGTGGAGTCGCTCTCGCGCTACATCCAGAAGCACGACGAATATTCCAACTGGGAATCTCGCGTGCTGTTGCAGCGCAGCGAAGATGCCGAATCCTCATCCTCGCGTCTGGGGACGCAAGCCCGGCGCCGCCGCTGGTTGAAGAGAAAACTTTTCGCGCTGCCGGGTTCGCCGGTTTTCCTTTTTGTTTATCGTTACTTCTTGCGGCTGGGATTTCTGGATGGCGTGCCCGGGCTGATCTATTGCGGCTTTCAGGCCGTTCAGATGTTTCACACCAAGGCTAAGATGTTTGAAATACGCACCCTCGAAATGCGCTCCCAGGAAAAACCAGGTCAGGGGAATTAGTTCATCATGTGCGGTATCGCCGGGCTGGCCAATTGGGGAGATCGCGAAACGCTGAGCCGCATGACGCACGTGCAGGCGCATCGCGGTCCCGACGACTCCGGTCTGTGGGAGCGAAGGTTCCCTGACGGCTCTTATGTTGGGCTGGGCAGCCGCCGCCTCGCGATCCTTGACCTCTCATCCGGCGGGCACATGCCCATGTGCAATGAAGACCGCACGGTTTGGATTACTTACAACGGCGAAATCTACAACTTCGCCGACCTCCGCCGCGAACTTCAGGGAAAAGGCCATCGCTTCACATCCGCTACCGACACCGAAGTGGTTCTCCACCTCTACGAAGAGGAAGGCGCGGAGTGCGTGAAGCGCCTGAACGGAATGTTTGCGTTCTCCGTCTGCGATCTGCGCTCGGGCAAGCCCGTGTTGTTTCTGGCGCGCGATCATTTCGGCGTGAAGCCGCTGTACTACGCGCATCGCGGCCGGCGGCTGGCTTTCGCTTCGGAAGCGAAAGCATTGCTGCATGTGCAGGAAATTCAAGCTGAGCTCGACCTCGAATCGCTGCATCAGTATCTGACCTTTCTGTGGGTGCCCGATCCAAAAACCATGTTCCGCGGAATCTACAAATTACCTGCGGGACATTACGCGACATTTTGTGACGGCGAGTTGAAGATCGAGCAATACTGGGATCTGAGTTTTCCTCGCGCCGGTGTGCAATACCCGCGTTCCGAAGCCGATCTTGCCGACGAAGTCCGCGAGAGATTCCGGCGTTCGGTGACAGGGCAGATGGTGAGCGACGTGCCGATCGGCGCGTTTCTCAGCGCGGGCCTGGATTCTTCGAGCATCGTCGCCATGATGACGATGTGCGCGGCGGCGAAACAGCCTGTGCGAACCTACACGATTACTTTCCCGAAAAAATACCGCATCGGCGAAACCACGCTCGACGATCCGAATGTGCCGGCGCGTCTGGCGCGGAAACTGGGCTGCGAGAATCACCAAATTGTGGTTGAGCCGGATGTGGCCGGGTTATTGCCACGACTCACCTGGCACATGGATGAGCCCACAGCAGATCCTGCGATTATTCCGGCGTATCTGGTGTGCCGCGAAGCCCGCAAGCAGGCGACGGTGCTGCTCTCGGGCGTGGGCGGAGACGAGCTCTTTGCCGGATACCGCAAGTACTCCGCGCATTATTGGGCGCAGGCATATCAGAAAATGCCCGCGCCTCTGAGAACACTGGCGGAGGCGGGACTGGGCGCTCTGCCTGGACTGCGCGGTACGGTGCTGAAAGGAACAGTCCGGCTGGCCAAGAAGATGGCGCGCAGCGCGTCGTTGACTGCGGAAGACCGCTTCATTCGCAACTGTACCTATCTCGACGCCGGGCAGAAGATGGATTTGTATTCGCTTGAGATGCAAGACCAGCTGCGTAATTCTGACGCTTCGGTTCGTCATCGCGATTGCTTCGAAGCGGTGCGGGACGCTGACTTCCTGAACCAGATGCTTTATCTCGACAGCAAAATCTTCATGCCCAGCCTGAACCTGACTTACAACGACAAAATGAGCATGGCCTCGTCGGTGGAAGTGCGTGTGCCGTTTCTCGACCGTGAACTGGCGGAGTTTGTGGCCTGGGATGTTCCGCCCCATCTCAAACTGAAAGGATTCTTCCAGCCTACGACGAAACACATCTTGCGCAGGGCGATGCGAGACATTCTGCCGCGGGAGGTGTTGGAGCAGCCCAAGGCGGCCTTCGCGGCTCCGGTGGATTATTGGCTCGCGAACGATTTGCGGGAGATGGTGGACGATCAACTTTCTGAATCGAGCATCCGTAAACGTGGAGTGTTCCGCCCTGAAGCGGTGCGCAGATTTGTGGATGAACATCGGAGTGGGAAGCACGATTGGTCGATGCAGATCTGGCAGTTCCTGACTCTGGAGTTCTGGATGAGAATTTTTCTCGACGCCGGCGCCGAGCAGCGAGCAGAAGAATTCAATCCCGAGCGGGAGGCGGCGACAGCATGAGTTCCACCGGCTCGGGAAGGGCTTATTCTCCGATGACGAAATACGCGGCCGCTTCGGGCGCCGACGCAACTTCCCCTGTCGATGTCTCGGCCGCTGCCGGCGCCCATGGCCATTCCGGTGTGAAGGCAGGCCGCATCGCCAGAATTCTGGCGGAGTCGGCCGGGTTGCTGCGCGGCCCCCAGCGCTTGTTTCCTCTGATTCACAGCCTTGCGCACGACAAGATCCGAATCACATTCGAACAGCGGCATCTTTATTCGTATACGAAGACGAAGCGGCCGACCGCGGAGGCGCTCGAATCTGTGGTCCGCTGGATTCTCGACGCGCAGAGACCCGACGGCGGCATCGCGGCCTATTACAGCCTGCTCACGGGACTTTCGGAATCGTATCCGGAGGTGACCGGCTACATCATTCCCACGCTCTACGATTTTGCGCGTGCGTCGGGCGAGCAATGCGCGCTATCTGCCGCACAACATGCCACGCGGTGGTTGCTGTCGCTGCAAATGGAGTCGGGGGCATTTCCCGGAGGATTGCAGGGAAGCGATTCGCAACCTTCGGTGTTCAATACCGGCCAAATTCTGCAGGGGCTGGTCCGCGCATGCGCAGAAAGCGGAAGCGCAGACATTCGCAACTCGGCTATAGCTGCGGGCAATTGGCTGGCTGACACGCAGCAGTCCGACGGATCGTGGTCGGGCGCAGGTGCTTACCAGGAATCGGCTCACACTTACTACAGCATGGTGGCGTGGTCGTTGGCAGAGCTGGCGGAATGCGCGGCGGACGAGCGCTTCGGCTTGGCCGCGGAGAGAAATCTGGAGTGGGTCCTTTCATATTTCAGGCCCAGCGGCTGGGTGGATGGCATCAACTTGCGCGGCCATCCGGATTATTTGCACTTCATCGCGTATGCGCTGCAGGGCGTGCTGGAGTGCGCCATTCTGCGGCGGCGAAAAGACGCATTCGAGGCAGTGGAAAAGCCGGCGTGGGTGTTGCTGCGCAAGTTTGAGACGGGGAAACATCTGGCCGGTGCGTATGAACAGGATTTTAAGGGCGGGCGCAAATTTTCTTGCGTTACTGGGAACGCGCAGATGTCTTGCGTGTGGCTGCGTTTGTTTGAGGTAACGCATGATCTGCGTTATCTGAATGCGGCGCTCAAGATGAACGAAACGCTGAAGCAATTGCTTCCCTCGCGGGGACGGAAGGGAATTGTGGGCGGAGTGAGCGGCTCTTATCCGGTGTGGGGAGCGTATCAGCCGCTGCGCTACATCAGCTGGGGAAACAAGTTCGTTGCCGATGCCCTGATGATGGAACAGCGCCTGAAGCGGGAGTTCGAGGGAGCCTCATGCGCGTCGTAATTCTCTGTCCGAGCGTGTACAGCGAAACCGCGTGCGCGATGGCGGTGCGGCTGGCGCAAGCGGGGTATATTCCCGCTGGCGCGTTGACGCTGCCTACGGCGGATCGCGGAACTCTGTTGCGCAAGCTGGGGCAATGGGGAGTGCGCGAGGTCGTTCGCTACGCGCGGGCCAAAATGATTTCGCGAGGGGGCAAAGCGCAGAGCCGACTGCGCAATCCCTACCTGGCGCCGCTGCTTTCGCGCAAGGGAAAAGCATTTCGCAATCTGCGGGAAGTTGCGGCAGCCGACGGCTTTCCGATCGTGACATGCAGCGACCAGAATTCGCGGAGATCTATTGCACAACTTAGAGCATGGTCGCCCGACCTGGTGGTGTTCGCCGGGGGCAGCATTTTGCGAAAGCCTTTGCTGGCTGTGCCGCGGATGGGCGCGATCAACGTGCATCTAGCCCTGCTGCCCGAGATACGCGGAATGAACTCTCCGGAATGGTCTTTGCTAAAAGATATTCCGAGCGGCGTTACGATCCATTATATGGATGCCGGCATCGACACCGGGCCGATTCTGCGGCGGTGTGAATTTGCCGACGGCCTGCACTGTCAATCGCTGGAAGATTTGCGGAACCGGCTTATCGCGTTCGGTATTGAGAAAGCCGCAGAGGTGGTTGCGGCGCTTGACCAGGGAAGTGTTTCAGCAACGCCGCAGCCAGAGATCGACTCCGAGATCGGCAAGGACAATCAATTTTTCGTCATGCATGAATGGCTGCAGGCGCGGGCTGCCGAAAAGCTCATGCAGCGCAGCTTTGCGGCTGCGGCAGGAAAATCCGATGGGTAAGCTCGCGACCATCCTGCAGGTGGGGCGCACGTTTGGTGTGCGCGACGGCGCGCTGCGCCTGGGATATGAGTTGCAGCGGGGCAGCGGCGTGATGTCGCGCCGCATGAGGTCGGTGGAGGGCTGGAGTTCCTGGGAACTGAATCGTATAGCTCCGGGATTTAGCGGAGAAGATCTGCTTGCCGCTCGCCGCGATGGAACGCGTCCGTTTTTCTTTGCCGACGCGCCGGCCCTTGGGAAAGGCATCCGAGAAATTGTGTGCGCGGACGGAGAGCGCAGCATTATCGAAGAGGCGAAAAACATTCTTGCAGGCAGTTTGCCGTTTTTTGGAAGGCTGTGGTTTGCCTGCGGTTTTCCGCCGCAATGGTTGCGCAATCCGGCCACGGGGCAGCAGGTTTCACAGCAACGTCCGTGGACCACGATGCGTTTTGCCTCGCCTGCTTATGGCGACCTGAAATTTATCCTGGAGCCGTCGAGATTCTTGTTTGTTTATCCCTTGGTTCGCGCCTACGCTCTCAGCGGCGACGAACAATACGCTGAAGCTTTTTGGATCGCGATTGAAGACTGGGCGCGAAACAGTCCGCCGATGGCCGGGCCGCTGTGGATATGCGGCCAGGAGTGCTCGTTGCGGATTCTGGCGTGGTCGTTCGGTTTGTATGCATTCATCCACGCGGCCGCTACTTCGGCCGAAAGAGTGGCTCTGCTGACGCGCATGATTGCAGCACACGTTTGGCGGATTCGAACAACTTTAAGCTATGCCCGCTCGCAGCGCAGCAATCACCTGGTGAGTGAGGCCGCCGGACTTTGGACCGCGGGCACGCTCTATCCTGAGTTGAAAGGCGCATGCGCGTGGCAGAATCTTGGCGCGCGGCTTTTGCGCGAGGCGGTTCTTGATCAGATTACGCCGCAGGGCGCGCCGCAGCAGCACTCCTTCAACTATCAGCGAATGGTGCTGCATTTAGTGTTGTGGACGCTGCGGCTGGCCGAGATTCATCGCGCCGCGCTCGACCAAGACATCAGTGCCCGCGCGCACGCGGCTCTCGATTTCATGCGCGCTTGCGTGGATCCGGTGAGCGGGCACGCGCCGAAATATGGCTCCGACGATGGCAGTTTGATTTTGCCGCTTACGCTTTGCGATTACGGCGATTATCGTCCGCTGCTGCAATTGGGCGCCGCAGTGCTCGGTCGCCCGGACTTGCCGCCGGGCCCTTGGGATGAGGCTGCGCTCTGGTTGTGCGGCGATCTTGGTCAAGTCCCGCAAGCCAGTAAGAAAAATGAAACGCCGCGAGTTTCTGCATCGACATCCGTCGAAACGGGCTACCATCGCCTGGGTGATGAAAACTCGTGGGCGCTGATTCGCGCGGGCCGATACGCTCGCCGTCCCGTGCAGGCGGATCAGTTGCACGTCGACTTGTGGTGGCGCGGCTTCAATGTGGCCCGCGATGCGGGGACGTATCTCTACAACGGCGAGCCGCCATGGAATAACGGATTTTCGCGCACCCTGGTTCACAACACAATCACAGTGGATGGTCGCGACCAGATGCGGCGCGCCGGCCGGTTTCTCTGGGTTGACTGGGCGCAAGCGTCCGGCGAGTCGTACTCTTCGGCGAAAGGCATTTGCGCAGACCGTTTCGAGGGCGAGCACGACGGCTATCGGCGTTTCGGCGTGCGGCATCGGCGAATGGTGCAGTGGCTGGAGGACGCCGGCTGGGTCATCGTGGACGATGTGCTGGGCAATGATGTGCTCGCAGACGATGAACTCGGCGCGGGTGAGCACGAGGTGCGTTTACACTGGCTGGCTGCCGATTTGCCGTTCGAAGTTTCTCATTCACCGTTTCAAGTCGTGTTCGCCGCGACGGACGCGGACTTCCGCTGGAGTTTCTTCGCCAGCGCGCCCGGAAATGCGGCGGTGATTCGAGCGGGAGAGAGTTCTAGTCCGGAAGTCGCGGGCGCCGACGCGAAGTTGTTGGGCTGGGAGTCGCCCACCTATGGCGAGCTTCGGCCAGCAGTTTCGCTGGTCTATCAGATTCGTGCGCCGTTGCCGGTTCGCCTGGTCAGCGTGATTCTTGCGAACGAGGAATGCCGGGTCGAGATCGAAGAAAAAAAGCCGGAAGAGAAAGAATTGATCGTTCGACGCCGTGAGTCCGAAATTTATCGGGTTAATTTTGCCGCGGACAGTCGCTATCGTGCAACACCCGGCGGACGGAAAGCCACGGTGCGACAAGGATGAAGCAGGTTCTGCAGGACGCTCGCACGGGCGAGATCGAAGTCGCCGAAGTTCCCTCGCCAAGATTGCTGGCGGGATGCGTTTTAGTGCGCACGGCCGCGTCTCTGGTTTCCGCGGGCACGGAGCGCGCGTCTTCCGAGTTTGCGCGGAAGAATCTGTTGCAAAAAGCAAAAGTGCGGCCCGACCTGGTCCGCGAGGTTCTCAACAAGATCAGCCGCGACGGTTTGCTGGCAACGATGTCAGCGGTTCGCACGCGTCTCGATCAGCCCGGCGTTTTGGGATACAGCAGCGCCGGAACGGTGGTCGCGGTGGGCGAGGGAATCGCCGATATTCAGGTGGGCGATCGAGTGTCGTGCGCCGGCACCGGCCATGCCGTACATGCGGAATTCGCCTGTGTTCCGCGCCTGCTGGCCGCGCGCATTCCGGCGGACTCGGTCAGTTTTGACGAAGCCGCATTTGCCACCGTTGGGGCCGTGGCGCTGCACGGCGTGCGCACCGCGGACGTCAAATTGGGCGACGTGGTTGCCGTGATCGGCCTGGGTTTGCTGGGTCAGTTGACGGTGCAGATTCTGAAGGCGGCTGGCTGTTGCGTGCTGGGCATGGACATTTCAGCCGAGCGCGCGCAGCTTGCGGCGCGCCTGGGCGCAGATGCTGTGAGCAGCTCAGCCTCTGGCTTTCTCGATTTATGCATGAGTCATTCTGCCGGGCATGGAGCTGACGCAGTCCTCATCACGGCGCAAACGGCCAATAACGATCCCGTGAATCTTGCCGCGGAAGTCGCTCGCGATCGCGCCGTGGTGGCTGCTGTGGGAACGATCGGCATGGATCTGCCGCGAAGATTCTTCTACCAGAAAGAACTAGACTTCCGCGTGTCCCGCTCCTATGGCCCCGGCCGTTATGATTCGGCCTACGAGCAGAAGGGAATTGATTATCCCATTGGCTATGTGCGCTGGACTGAAACGCGCAACATGGCAGCCTTTCTGAAGCTTCTCGCCGATCGCAAGCTCGATCTTCTTTCTCTGGTGACACATCGTTTTCCCGTCGATCGATCGCCCTCCGCATATGACCTGATCGCCGGCAACGGCCATGAAGCGTTTCTCGGAGTGTTGATTACTTATCCGCAGCCAGCCGAACCAGCCCGAGCCGAACCAGCCCGAGCCGAACCAGCCCAGACCGAGCAATCCCAAGCCGGGCAAACTCAGGCCGGGCACGTTCATGGCGAAGAAGCCCGGCGACTAACCACGACAGGCTCTAACCTTGCCGGTATTGATGTCGTCGGCGCAGCGACGAATTCGATTCGCATCGGTTTGCTCGGTGCAGGAAGCTTCGCCGTGGGCACGCTTCTCCCTGTGATCAAACAGCTTGGCGGTGTAGAGATGCGGACGGTCTGCGCCGCAAACGGCTCCCATGCGCGTCATGCAGCCTTAAAGTTCGGATTTCGTTCGCGCACCACCGATGAAGAAGAGATTTTTCGCGATTCCTCCGTGAACACGGTCGTGATTGCGACGCGGCATCATTTGCACGCTGCGCAGGTGATTGCCGCCATCCGTGCCGGCAAGCATGTGTACTGCGAAAAGCCGTTGTGCCTCAACGAATCGGAGTTGAGCAGGATTGCCGCCGCTCTCCATCCCCGAGTTGCGCTCGATCACCCGACTCGCACCCGGCGTCTTCTCATGGTCGGTTTCAATCGCCGCTTCGCTCCGCTGGCAGTGCGGATGAAAAGTTTCTTGAGCGAAGCCAACGAGCCGTTGGCGCTGCACTATCGCGTGAACGCTGGCTGGCTTCCAGCCGATCACTGGCTCAACGATCCCGAGCAGGGCGGAGGACGCATCCTCGGCGAGGTTTGCCACTTTGTGGACTTCCTGACCTTCCTGACAGGATCGTCGCCAGTTGAAGTGCAAACTCGCAGCCTGGCCAATCCGGGGAAATATAGCAACGACAACGTGATGTGCTCGCTGCGCTTTGCCGACGGTTCGCAAGGCACAATCAGCTACCTGGCGAACGGCGATAAATCTTATTCGAAAGAACGAGTCGAAGTTTTCGGCGGCGGCGGCATTGCCGTGCTGGAAGATTTTCGCCGGCTCGAACTCGTTCGCCATGGGAAGAAGCGCACACTCCGATCGCACTTCCGCCCCGACAAGGGTCATCGCCGCGAATGGCAGGCGTTCGTCGCTGCGATCCAGACCGGAGCAGAGTCGCCCATTCCATTCCGCGAAATTGTCACTACCATGTTGGCGACGTTTGCCTTGCAAGAGTCACGATGCTTGGGGCAGCCGGTTACAGTTCGAGCACGCCAGGCAGATGAGCGTTCTTCGGGAATCACAGATTTTGATCGCGCTTCCTGACCAGCGATTCGCTTTCTCATGAAGATTCTTTACGTCTCGCAATACTTTCCTCCGGAGATGGGAGCGCCGGCAGCGCGGGCGGCCGAATTGTCGCGGCATTGGGCCAGCGAGGGCCACGAGGTGACTGTGCTCACCGGGTTTCCCAACCATCCTGCCGGCATCGTGCCGCCGGAGTATCGCCACAAACTGCGGCGGCTGGTGATGCGCGAGCGCGTGCACAGTGTGGACGTCTTTCGCACCTGGCTCCTGCCGTTTCCTAACCGGAAGACCTACGAGCGCATGCTGAACTACGGCACGTTTTGCGCTTCAGCGGCCGTTACAGGACTCTTTCTCCGCCGGCCGGACGTTGTGATTGCCACCTCGCCGCAATTGCTGGTTGGGCTTTCCGGTTGGTGGCTGGCGCGCTCGAAGCGCGTGCCTTTTGTTTTCGAGGTGCGCGATCTGTGGCCTGAATCCCTGGCTGCCGTGGGCGTGAGAAAGGACCATTCGCTCTTGTACTGGTCGCTCGGCAAGATTGCGGACTTTCTCTATCGCCATTCCCGCCGCGTGGTGGTGGTCACACCCGCCTTTGCCGACTATCTGGTGAAGCACTGGAACGTAGCGCCCGAGAAAATCTCCGTGATCGAGAACGGGGTTGAAACTGATTTCTTTTCTCCGCAGCTGCACGATGGTCCGAGAAACGATGTTCTCACAGATGTTCTCGCAAACGATGTTCCCGGAGATGTTCCCAGAAGCGACGGCCTCAGAAGGGAACTGGGCGGGGAAGGCAAGTTCGTCGTCTCCTACATCGGCACCATAGGAATGGCGCAGGGGTTGGAAATGATCGTCGATGCCGCTGCACGCCTGCAGAGTACGAATCCTGAGATTGTCTTCTGGATTGTCGGAGAAGGTGCGCAAAAAGATCACATTGCAGCTCTGCTCCAGAGCCGCGGCCTCAGCAATCTGAGAACGATCGCCCAGCAGCCGCGGCAGCAGATTCCGGCCTACATCGCCGCGTCGGATGTTTGCCTGGTCCTGCTCAAGAAAACCGAACTGTTCAAAACGGTCATTCCCACCAAGATGTTGGAGTTCATGTCTTGCGCGAGGCCGGTGATTCTTGGCGTCGAGGGCCAGGCCCGGAAGATTTTGCAGGAAGCCGATTGCGGACTCGCGATCGAACCTGAGAGTTCTGACGCCCTGGCGGATGCGATTCTCCGCCTGGCTGCCAGCCCGGAGTTAGCTCAGAAACTTGGGAAGAATGGCCGGGAATACGTGGTGCGCAAACTCTCTCGCCGACAAACGGCGGAAGATTACACGCAGATGTTGGAGGAGTTGTTGAATCTGCCCCGGCGGGGTCGTTCGGCAGCCGCAGCCTGAAGAGTCTTTCTATCGGTTAAGGGTGCGCGCGGTTAAGGGTGTGCGGCGTATACGCCTACTGCTGTTGCCATGGCCGTGGCAGCGTCAAAACCTTTTCCTGCCGCCACGCGAACTCCGCTGACCGGCACAAAAAGAATATCGTCGGCTTGCAAAACTACGTCCGGAGCCTTCGCTTCCAGCATCTTTTTCAGCGGCACGCGAGTCTCGGTCATTCCGCCTGGACCCTTGTGAATGATGCGAACGCCGCTCATCTTTGCCGTGTGATTCGTTCCGCCCGCCAGCGCAATCGCCTGCAGCACCGTCAATGTGCCGTTATCCACGAGCAGGCCGCTGGGACGGCCCACGTCTCCCACCACATAAATCACCGGCGCGCGCGGCACCGTGATCGTGTCTCCCGGAACTATCTCAATGTTATCCTGCAGATCGTCAGCCAGATTCCTCGGCAAAATCAACGTGATCGCTTGCGGCTGATTACGCCGGATGACGCTCACTTTTCTCGCGGCTGCAGCCGTGAAACCTCCCGCCGTCGAGATCAGATCGTACAACCGGTGGTCCCCCAGATCGGGGTAGATGCCGGGCCGGCCCACTTCTCCGAGGATGGTCACGCCCTGGGAAGCGGACTCGTCGCTGAAAATCGTGACGTGAGGACTGCGCACGAACCCGCCATCGGCCAGCCGTTTCTCGATCATCGCCTGTGCTTCTTCCACCGTCAGACCGCCGACGTGCACGTAGTCGATCAACGGCAGGTACACATCCCCGGAATTCCCCACTCTTGCCTTGGTGCTCAATTCCGGTACGTTGTAGACGCTGATTTCGAGAAGATCGCCGGGCCCCAGCCTTAGCAACGACGCGTCGTCATGATCGGTCGTAGCATGATCGGTCGTAGAAGCATCGGCCTTGGAATGGTCTGCCGTAGACGAAACTCCCGCAGGAACGCTGGTAACTGTCTGGGAAGCATCGGCATCCCGGGGCGTGGTTCCGGTGGCTTGGGAGACTGGTTGAGCCGGTGGCCATGCGGAAGTGGCCGTCTGGGCGGGAGACGTGGGCTCCTGCTGCGCCCGCGCGCTGAAATTCGAGCTCACTACAAAAACCAAAACTGCCGCAATCAGGCTGCCGCGGCGGGCGAGATCGAATCTGCCGGACACCGTTCCCAGGCCCTTGTTGTGCATGAAGGATTCGTTCCGCAGTGTAGCACACATCCATTTGCAACCTGGCAGCAAAGCGGAATCGCTTCGCCCGGCGTTTTCCACAGATTTTGCGCGAACGGGAATTGAAAAGCGTCCTTCCGCCCTGTTAGATTTCCTGCACTCTCAAACGCAGACGGAACCTTGTAACGTACTTTCGGCAATCGACGCATGCTGCCATGATCGCATTAACATGATCGGGCTAGCGTGATCGGCGCCAGAGTGATTGTGCGGGGCGTCCATTTACCTGTGGTTGCCCTCAAGGGGGACAGTTGACGGTTGCTTTTTTCGTAATCTTTTTTCTGTCGCTGCTGTGCTCTTTCGTCCTGACCCGCTCGGTGCGCGACAAGGCCACCAAGCGCGCTTGGGTAGCCATTCCTTCCGATGGAAGACATCTCCACACCAAGCCGTTGCCCCGCCTGGGTGGAGTCGCAATTTTCATTTCGTTTTCGTTGAGCCTGGTGGCTGCGGCCGTCATGGCTTTCTGGAACAAAGAACTGCACTCCGCGCTGTCTCTCAAACCACTGTTGACCATCCTCGCGCCCGCTTCGCTGATATTTCTCCTGGGAGTTTATGACGACCTTCATGGCGTGGGCCCCTACTTCAAGTTCGCGGTTCAAGGCATTGCCGCTACCATGCTGTTCGCCGGCGGCCTCCGGATTCTTGACGTTCCGGTATTGTTCGGGGCGCACCGCCTGCCTTGGTTTTTAGGCTTGCCGCTGACCATCCTGTGGGTCGTGGCCATCACCAATGCGTTCAACTTGATCGACGGACTGGACGGCCTGGCGGCGGGTTCGGCTTTGTTCTCGACGCTGGTGGCATTTGCGGTCGCACTGGTGAACGGCTATGCGCTAGTCACCGTGATGACCATCGCTCTGGCCGGCGCTATCCTCGGTTTTCTGCGCTACAATTTCAATCCGGCCACGATCTTTCTCGGAGATTCCGGTAGTCTGTTTATCGGATTTCTTCTCAGCGCTTTGGCGCTGGCTGGCGCGCAGAAGGCGCCGACCATCGTTGCCGTCGCCATTCCCGTAGTTTCCTTCGGCCTGCCGATTCTGGAGACATCGCTTTCCATTCTGCGCCGTTGGATCAGCGGCCGCCCGGTATTCACCGCCGACCGCGAACATATCCATCACAAACTTTTGCAGCACGGTCTCACGCACCGCCAGGTCGTCATCGTGCTTTACGGCGTCTCCGCCGTCTTCGCGCTTCTCAGTCTGTTCTTGCTTTGGCCCACCGGTAGTTCGCTGGGCTTGGTGTTGGCAGTCCTCGGCACCGGTATCTGGATTGGCGTGCAGCGCCTGGGCTATCTCGAGCTTGGCGAGTTGGCTCGCATCGCCCAGCGCACCCTCGAACAGCGGCAGATTTTCATCAACAACCTCGCCATTCGCCGCGCCACCCAGGAACTGAAGGTGGTTCGTGATTACGAACAGATCTGGCGAATCCTGGAGGCAGCTTTCAGCTCCAATGATTTTGACGGGCTCGATGTCAAAGTCAAACTCTTTCCCGGCGAATATTTTCCTTTTGCCGGCGAATCTGCCGCCCAGCAGCGCCGCAGCGATCTTTCCTTTCACTGGGGAAAAAACCTCGGAGCAAAGAACGCCGGAGCAATGAATGCCGCAGCTATGACTGTCGAAGCAAAGAACGCCGGAGCAAAGACTGTCGGGGAAAAGCCTGGCGCATCGATGTCGCTTGAGGGCTTTCCCGTCTGGGCGCTCTCGTTCGATCTGGTCAGCACCTCCAATCGCCGGCGTGGCTCGCTGGTGCTGCACCGTCTATGCTCGCGCCCGGACCTGCAACTGGATATCAATCTGTTAACTTCAGCCTTCCCCATCGCACTCGCCGACGCGCTGGATCGCACTCTTCAGCCAGTAGTGGAATTTATTCCGCGCACCGGAGAAGATCACGGCTTCATCGCCGCGCAAGCGGGATAGCGCCGCCCAGGGAATCGCTGATTAGGTTTCGCAATCCCAACTTTGTCATCCCAGGTTTGTCATTCTGAGCGAAGCGAAGAATCCCTGTGCACGCCCTCGCCACCCGGCCCCGCAAGGCACTCCTGTCAGCGGCCGCGCAGCTTCGATTTCTTTCCTGCTGGAACCTGTTCAGAGAGCCGCTGGCGGATCACAAACTGCTCACACTCATCGATGGGAATTGACAGCGAGGCTGGCAGAGCTTCGTTCGCCGACGTTCGTTCGGCTCTTCAGAAAAATATCGGGTCACAAACCAAACAAGCCTCAGCGCTCATCCGGCACTTAACCGGATGGCACGAGGCTTAATCTCTAAGAGGGAGGGTTGAAAGTTACAGTTTCGCGCTGGCGTAAGAGTTGATCTCGCAATTCAAGCAAACTTCTTCAAAGGCGGGTGCTGTCCACTGCATGAGTTCCCCCAATCGGCTGGAGTAACTTCCTCCAAACCTACAAGCAAAGAATAACTCAGCCTTTCCCGGAATGCAATAGCCAGACTTCAGAGAATCCCCAAGCCCCGAAACCCTTGAAGGACAAGGCTTTCGTCCCTCACGCCGGGTTGCAAATTCTTGCACACCCTCTCGAAAGTATCGCCTCGCACTCGATCCGCGCTTTTCCACAGCGCGAACCAGTGCGGCCACTTACTCTCGTCGCGCCAACTATTTACCTTTCCCGCTGGCATGGAAGCGAGGATTCGGCCTCATGTTTAGCGAGAGAACGTCTAGCAACACAATCTTTAGCAAGACAACGCTTAGCAAGACAAAGCTTAGCAAGAAAAAGTTTGGCAAGACCGTCTACGGCGGCACCTTCAAAGACGTAAACTTTGTTCCTTTGCAGTTGGCCGCCTTTTGCGTCCAGTGTGAACTGATCGGCGCCAACGCCACTCCGCACTGTCTCGCGTGCGGCAGTCCAGCGTTGCTGAGTTTGTCGCGAGTTCTCGGCGGCTCGCTGAAACATCAGCAGACCGCGCATCTCATCACCGACTCCGAACTCGATAGGCTCGTCCGCGATCTGTTGCGCACCGTGCCCTCGCCCGACGAAGTCTCCGCCTCCGACCATCACTTCCGTGTGCCTTCGCTTGCCTTGCGCACTCAGCTCCGCGTCGCCAATGCCGCACATCCAGCGTCGGGCTTTCATGCCGTCCACCTGACCGAAGAAGATTTCCATCCCGCCGAACTCAACCTTGAACCCGCCATCAGCGCTATCACCGAACGCGCCCGGCACCTCACCGGAGCCACCGGCGCCGCCATCGCCCTGCGCCGCGGCGAAGAGATCGTCTGCCGCGCTCGCTCCGGCCGCACTGCTCCCGATCTTGGCGTCCGCCTGCAAACCGACGCCGGCATTTCCGCCGAGTGCGTCCGCACCGGCGAAGTCATGTTGTGCCACGACGCCGAACGCAACCCGCGCGTCGATTTAGCCAGTTGCCGCCGCCTGGGAGTCCGCTCCATCCTCGTCTCTCCCCTGCGTCATTTCCGGCGCACGCTCGGCGTTTTCGAAGTATTGTCGTGCTCGCCTTCCGCCTTCGATCAAACCGATGTTGCCACCATGCAGCTTCTCTCCGGCCTCATGGTCGCCGCCATCGCCCGCATCTCCAGCCTGCACACTGCTCACCAACTGCAACGCGCCCACCAAACGGCAAACCGCCAACTGGCTGCCGAAAAATCCTGAAGACACCCGCGAGCCGGGAAGGGGCACGACTTCGGTCGCGCCATAGGTCCAGCAGAATCAGACTGCGGCTTAGCCGCTGAGGCGGACTCTCGGCTCTCCTACGCCTGCTACGGCCCTCATTTCTTCCCTTTTTGCCCTTCCGATTTTCTTCCTGCTTTCTTTTCCTCATTCTCGCGGTAAGATGGTACCTCAGGGCTCACCCTCTTACCTCCGTAGGTTTGTCATGATCTCCGGATTGCAGTCCGATCGCCGTCCCCGCCGTCGCGTGCGGCACAAGGTGCACGCTCCCGCCTATGCCAGCTTCAGCGGCGGCTCACAGAGCATCATGCTCGAGTTGAACGAGATTCTCGACATCAGTGAAGACGGCGTGAAGATCCAGTGCTCCTCGCCCATGGAAGCGGATCGATCCGTCGAGTTGTGCCTGGACCTCGCTGAATCCAGCGGCCAGATTCACACCACCGGCCAGGTCGTTTGGTCCGACGGCGCCGGTCGCGTTGGCCTGCGCTTGCCCAACTTGGCCGATGCTCCACTGCGCCGTCTGCGCGAGTGGCTGTTTTTGAATGCGATGGTGGCCGCGGCCAATGCTGGCTCCTTCGTCAATGTCACGCCGCAACCGTCGTCGGAAGCCCCGGCGGTGAGGCCGAATTTCACCGACACGCTTACCGCGGTCTCCGCCGTGCAGAGAGAAGCCGAATCGCTGGGGTCGAGTCTCGATGCGCTGCTTGCGTTGGTCGCTTCTCGTGCGCAGACCCTGCTCCAGGCTTCGGGTGCGGCCATTGCCTTAGCCGAGGAAGCCTTGATCGAAGCAGCCATGATCGAAACAGCCATGGCCGAAGCGGCAATGGAAGGAGGAGAAACGACCGAAGCAGCCATGGCCGAACCAGCCGCAGCCGCCGCCGGCGAGGCAGCCCAACCGCTGGTTGCAACTATGATTTGCCGCGCCAGCGCCGGCCCCAGCGCGCCGCCGGCCGGAGCCAGACTGCAAGTGGGCTTGGGTTTTTCCGGCGCATGCGTTCGCACCGGACTTCCCTTGCGCTGCGATGATGCCGCCACTGATCTGCGCGTCGATCGCGAAAGCTGTCGTGTTCTCGGCATCCGCTCCATCCTTGCCATTCCGCTGCGCATTGGCGAAAAGGTGATCGGTCTGCTCGAGGTCTTTTCTGACCAGCCTTCCAGATTTGCGGAAAACGACAGCGCCGCCATCCTGCAGCGCCTCGCCGAAACGATCCTGTCCGCGGTCCAACGCTCAGCCCCGGTCCCAACCCAAGCCGCACCGCCCTTGACCCCAGCCGTGCCTTTTGCCGCGCCCCAGGGCAGCGTCCTCTTTGCCCAGGCCGACGAAAAATGGAAAGACCACAAAGGCAAAGACCGGGACAAAAACGAAGACGACAAAGAAAAAGATAAGCAGGCGGCAGACGACCCCGAGACCGGCAAACCGGGCGGCATTCGTTTGCCCCGCACTCATCTTTTTCTGCTCATTCTTGCCGCCGCCACTGTTTTCCTCGTCCTCGGTTTCATCCTCGCCCCCTGGATTCAGGAAAGATTCCACTCCCGTGACGGCATCCGCGAGCAGACTGTTCTTGCTTCTTCGCCGCAGCCCGCAACCTCCGCCGCCCCTGCCGCATCGGTCGATTCTGCCACTCTCGAAGAACTCCGGCAAATGGCCACCCAGGGCAACCCCGGCGCCGAGAATGCATTGGGCCTTCGCTACGCCACCGGCGACGGAGTGAAACTGGACGAGCCGGAAGCCGCCCGCTGGTTTACCCTCGCCGCCGAGCACGGAAATGTGCCGGCCCAATCCAAGCTAGGCCAGCTCTACTGGGGCGGCCGTGGCGTCCCGGCCAGCCTGAATCAGGCTTACTTCTGGACCATCCTGGCTCGCGCCGCCGGCCACGAAGGCAGCAAAGCTCTCGCTCCCATGATCGCTTCCCGCATGTCCCGCGCCCAGGCCGCTGCCGTCGAGCAGCAAGCCGAAGCGTGGTATCGACAACACGAGCCCCAATCCAAGCCCGCCCCCGGCCACTAGCACCGAACTTTAGTCGCCCTCATGTCCTTGGATTAAAGCGGGACGAGCAAGCCCCGAACGGGGCGAAACAGAAGCCATTACATAGACTCCGCAAGGCACTGCGCCTGCCCTTGCTCCACGCCAGTCCTGATTTTCCGTGGCGCAAGGCTTCCAGCGCTGCGATAGAGACGAGGGGTACTATGGAACGCGTCGAAGCAAACACCCGTTCGCAAAGGAGGAAATGCAAATGCCCACACCAGAAGAAGCAGTAAAAGGAACGCTCGAAGTCAACAAGCAATACCAGGACGAGATAAAGATCGTTATCAACCTTGTCACCGCCAGCCTTGTTCTTCCGATTGTGTTCCTCAAGAATATCCTTGGACTCGAGCCGGCAGAGATCAAAGGCCACCTATGCCCCATGGCCTACATATCTTGGGTCTCGCTGGGGATATCGCTGTTTCTTTGCATTGGGTTCTATTTCTTTTCTACGAAGTTCACGAAAGCTCTGTACGGCCTGTACGAAGAGAAAGAGCAGGAACGTCACGAGAAACCAGGCACTATCAAAGATCAGACGGAAACCTGGCGTGACTGGATGGGCGTGGCAGCGGCTGTGTTCGCCGTTGTTGGACTGCTCTCGCTACTCATTTTCTTCGTGGGAGCACTCTAGAACCATGGGAGCGAGAGCCTTGCGGCCTTCGTGGCCGCTACGAAATGAGGGCTTTAGCCCCCAAGGGCACTGCCGTTAGAATAAAGACAGAAGCCTTCCATGCCGGCCTTACGCGACATTCTCGACCAGCGCGTCCGCGAAGCCGATTCGCATCTCTACGACAAGCTCGAGAACAATCGCGTGCGCTGCTTCTCTTGCGGACACTGCTGCCCCATCCCCGAAGGCCAGCCCGGAGTCTGCAAAGTCCGCTACAACCGCGGCGGCGTGCTTTACGCCCCTTGGGGATACGTCGGCGGAACCCAATGCGATCCCATCGAGAAGAAGCCCTTCTTCCACGCCTATCCCGGAGCTCTCGCCTACAGTTTCGGCATGTTGGGTTGCGATCTGCACTGCGGCTATTGTCAGAATTGGGTGACCTCGCAGGCCTTGCGCGATCCCAGTGCAGTCTCGCCGCCGCTCGATGTCACGCCCGAATTGCTGGTCCGCGACGCCATCGCGCAAGGCGCAAAAGTCTTGGTTAGCACTTACAACGAGCCTCTCATCACCAGCGAATGGGCCGTCGCCGTTTTCAAAGAAGCAAAAGCCGCCGGCCTGCTGACCGGATTTGTCTCGAACGGCAACGGCACGCCGCAAGTTCTCGAATACCTGCGCCCCTGGCTCGACCTCTACAAAGTCGATCTCAAGAGTTTCGACGATCGCCACTATCACGAACTCGGCGGACGCATCGCTCCCATCCTCGATAGCATCCGCCGCATTTATCAGATGGGGCTGTGGCTCGAAATTGTCACTCTGCTCATTCCCGGCTTCAACGACTCGCCCGATGAATTGCGCGGCCTCACCGAATTCCTCGCCGGCATCTCGCCCGACATTCCCTGGCACGTGACCGCGTTTCACGCGGACTACAAGATGAGCGACCGCCGCGACACGCAGCCTGAGGATTTGCTGCGCGCCGTCGAAATCGGCCGCCAGGCCGGGCTTCGCTACATCTACGCAGGCAACCTGCCCGGCAAGGTCGGCGCATGGGAAGACACGCGCTGTCCGCAATGCAGCGAAACGCTGATCAAGCGTCATAGCTATTTGATCGAAGATTATCGTCTGACTCCTGGGGACGAAACGGGCTCGGGCCGCTGCCCGCGCTGCGCGTATCGGATTCCGGGCCGCTGGGCCGCGCACTATGAAGGACAAATCGCCTTTCGTCCGTTTGTTCCGGGGCGCGGTTCTTCTTTAGTTGGGATCACGGGTCGGCGGTAATGGGCGGTGTGCAACAATACTCAGCGATGCGGAAGGCCGCCATTTTCATTTTCGTTGTTGCTTTGCTATTGCTGGTTTCATTGGCGTGGTCTCCGCGCGATTTTCTCACCCGCCGTCTGGCCGCCGCCATGATCAATGATTCTTCCGTCTTCAGGACCACGCAGCGATATTCGTTGCGCATAGGCATGGTCTCGAACGCCGACTACCTCTCGCCCGAGTCCCTGGTGCTGCAACATCGCGGGTGGATTTCCGCCGCTGGCAAGAAGTGCCCGCAGAATGTCGCCCCGCCGCCTTGCTGGGATGTCACTCTTACGCCGTCTGGGGTGGACACGTTTCGCTCCCTGATCGCGCCCGATGACGCTGGCAAGGAGTTGTTGAGCATTCCGGTTGTGAAAAGAGAACTGGTGAGCATCGGCGGCATCAGCAAGCAAGGCAAATTCGCCGATGTGGATTTCACCTGGAAGTGGGTTCCGCTCAATGAAGTCGGCGCCGCCATCTACTCCGGCGATCTGCGTTACAGATCGACCGTCAGCTTCCGTATTTACGACGACGGATGGAGAATCGTGGAAAGTAGCCGCCACTACGGCCAGAACATTGACGAAGCTCTTAAAAGCGCTGACCCTGCCCCATAGGCGGGATCGGCCACAACACGCACATGCTATGAATTTGTTTGCGACAAACTCCGCAATGTATAACCTGCTCCCTGCAAGGAAAACCATGGCCACATCGAAACGGTTTTCGTTATCCGCTGTCGTTCTCTATCCCGCATTGTTTGGCTCAGCGCTGTTCTGTTCAACGTTGTTCTGTTCGATCTCGTTCTGTTCAACGGCGCCCGCCGCTGCGGACGGCAAGTCCAGGCTTACGCTGGATGACTTTTTCAACTCAGTCGAGTTTCCCGCGGTCGAACTCTCACCCGACGGCAACTCGGTGGTGATTGCCACGGAGCGGGCGGACTGGGACCAGCAGATTTTTCGCAGCGACTTGTGGCTCTATCGTTCCGATGATAAAGCTGCATCTGATAAAACTGGATCGCTGATCCAGTTGACGCAGTCCGGTCACGATACCGATCCGAAGTGGTCGCCCGATGGCCGCTGGATCGCTTTCTTGTCCGAGCGCAAGCCATCTTCCGGCAAGGACGCCGACTCCGACGACGACTCGGACACGAAGGATGAAGGCGTCAACCAGATTTATCTGATCTCTCCCAACGGCGGCGAAGCCTTCGCGGTTACGCAGGGAGAAGAAGAGGTTCACACCTTTTCCTGGTCCGCCGATGCGCAAACTCTTTATTTCGCTACGCGCAATCCCTGGACGAAGACGCAAAAAGACGATTACAGAAAAGAGTGGAAAGACGTTGTGCAATATCGCACCGCCGAGCGCGGCGACACCATCTTCGCGCTCGATCTGGCTGCGGCTTTAGCGCGTCACGCCGCTGCGCCGGCCAGAGAGCAGGATGATAAAAAGCGGCGCGACTCGGAAAAAGAGCCGGACCTTACGCCCGGAACCCGCGTCATCGCGGCCTCGCCTCTGCGTGTGGAAGATATTGTCACTTCACCCGACGGAAGCAAGCTCGCCTTCGTCAGTAACTCGATCAACCGACGGTACGAAAAATTGGAAGACGTGGAAATCTACGCGGTCGATCTGGCCGATGCGTCCCCCGATCACGTGCCGCGCCGCCTCACCCAGAATCAAGCGTTCGAGGGAAATCTGCGCTGGGCGGTCGACAGCCGCCATGTGTTTTTCACCGTCGAAGGCGGAGACGTCAGCGGCCCTTATCGCGACCTGCAGCCGCACCTCTACTGGGTTGACAGCACAAGCGGCGCAGTCGAGCAGTGGAGCAAAGACTTCACAGGTGAAATCGTTGCCTACGCCACCTACGGCAATGGTGCGGTCGCGGCCGCCCGTCTCGGTACCGAAGTCCAAATGTACGCCGGTTCTCATCCCTCCAACTCTTTGCAAAAAGTTGATGGCTGGGACGGAACCTACGAAAAACTTTCAACCGGACTGCGCTCCCTGCGCGTTGCCTTCGTCTACTCATCTCTGACGCGTCCCGCCGAGGTCTATCTCGCCGAAGGTTCGAACCTGCTGCAAAGCGCCCGTCCCATTACCGCATTCAACAAACTCTTCACCGAGCGCGATCTTCCGCAAGGCAAGCCTTACCGGTGGAAGGCCGACGACGGCACAACCGTTGAGGGCATGTTGATCTATCCTCCGGGGAAGTTTGAGGCCAGGCATCTGCCCATGTTCACGTTCATTCACGGCGGTCCTGCCGACGCCGACGGCAACCACTTCGAGGCCGATTGGTATCAATGGGCCGCGCTCGCCGCGACCAACGGATGGCTGGTGTTTGAGCCGAATTATCGCGGGTCTACGGGATACGGCGACAAATTTCTCATGCAGATTGTTCCTGTGATCGTCTCGCGTCCGGGCAAAGACATTCTCGAAGGCGTCGATGCGCTGGTGAAAGATGGCATCGCCGACGCCGATCATCTCGCCGTGGGCGGCTACAGCTACGGCGGCTACATGACCAACTGGCTCATTACCCAAACCACGCGCTTTAAGGCCGCAGTTACCGGAGCGGGCGCGGTGGAGCATGTTGGCAACTGGGGCAACGACGATACCACTTTCGACGACGCTTACTTTCTCGGCGGACGTCCGTGGGAAGCGCAGCAGCGCTATCACGACGAGGCCGCAATCTTTCAAATCGATAAGGTGCGCACGCCTACGCACATGGTCGCCGGCGCCGACGACATCCGCGTCGCGGTGCTGGAAGATTATCTGCTCGAACATGCGCTGTATTCGCTGGGCATTCCCAACAAGCTGCTGATCTTTCCCGGCGAAGGCCATTCACTGGCGAAGAATCCGTGGCACGGGAGGATCAAAGTGCGGGAAGAATTAAAGTGGCTGCAAAAATACGGCGGCGTGCCGGCAGCGAACTGATTCCCTTGTTCCCTTGTCATGCTGAGCGAAGCGGTGAGGATCGTTTTGCGATCCTCACCGCGCAGTCGAAGCATCCCTACCTAATCGCGTATCCATCCCCCTCCCAAATCCGGGGAAATCCGTCCCCCTCCGCGCTGTGACATCCGTCACAGCCAAGCAGCCCGAACGCTTCCATCATTCCCTCATGCGCGACCCACGCTACTACTGTGCCTACATCATGGCGAGCCTGACCGGCACTTTGTACATCGGAGTGACTGGCAACCTCCACCGCCGCGTCTTCCAGCACAAATTCCATCGCCACGAAGGCTTCACCTCCCGCTACGACGTGGTCCGTCTGCTCTATTGGGAATCCTACGACGACGTCCACAAAGCCTTGGCCCGCGAGAAGCAACTGAAAGGATGGACGCGCGCCAAGAAAATCGCGTTGCTGGAACGCCGCAATCCGCAATGGAAGGACCTCGCTTCAGAGTGGTACCCCTGGATGCAGCCGACTGAAGGTAGGGATGCTTCGACTCCGCAGTGAGGCCCGCTTCGCGCCCCTCACCGCTCCGCTCAGCATGACACTCGCCGTTGGGATCACTCGTGCGCCGCGTGTTCGCCCTACCTTCTGGTCTGCCGTTGTGGATTCTGCGATGAAATAAAGTTTGCGCCGGTGTTCTCTGCGAGGGATGGTTTCTCCTGGCAAGCACTGAAAATGGGTATACCCCCCACCCCCCTGGTATTTAAGAATCATGAGGTTAGCAAGAAATTCTCCGCAAAATACGGTTTTCAAAGAACTTAGATATCAAAATCTAGAAAACAAAGCGCTTAGAACGCTGCGCTTTGGTCTCTGGGTGACCGTCACGGCCTCGACAATGATCGCGCAAATAAATGGTGGGCGCAAGGTTGGATGTCACACGAGGGTGTGGAAAAAATGCGTCCATATATACTGTGCAAATGAATCTTATTCTGTCGCTCGACGATAAGCTTCTAGCTCGCGCCCGCAGGAAGGCCGAAGGGCTCGGCAAGGGTCTCGATGAGTTGGTGAGCGATTACTTGCGCTCGATAGTCGACGGAGACGATGCTGAGCGCAGCATTGAGGAGTTCAAGCGACTTTCAGGTCAAGGCGACTCGCGCGGCTGGCGGTTCGATCGCGGCGAGGTTCGCGGGCGCTCGTAGTTCTGCGGTATCAATTTTTCTGGGCGGCGGCCACGAGCTAGGCGGGAATTCGTGGCGCGGCAGGATCAGGTGCGGGAAGGGTTGAAATGCCTGCCGAGGTACGGAGGTGTGACAGGCGGGGAACCGAGCGGTAGGTGAGGCTCGGATTGGGGCGCAAGCAGGGAGGGCTTTTTCCGCGCGGCTTTGGCGGAGCCGAACCTAAGACGTCGCGTTATATACACTGCATCCTAAGTCCAACGTCAAACATCTTTTCTTCTTCGTCAAACCACTTGCCGCAGAACACGACCTCCAGTTTGTACCTCCTCGGATGGGCGTTTGCAGCCGCGGCTACGAGATGAAGGCGGTAGGTGCCCGACCTAAGCAGGTGCCCGCCCGTATTAGGCGGAAACTCCACGTCCAAGGCAAGTACGGCGTCTTGTTGCGGGATGCCTGGTAGGTCTTCAGATAGGGAGTTCTTGTAGAGAGGGTCCGTTACGTGGCCCACATCACAAAATACGGGTGGCATGTGTGGTAAAAGTACGGGCAATGTGGCGCTTCTTCTGTAGGACCAATTCAGATTCATCGGTGCAAATCGGCTGACATCTTCCAATCCTGCCGCGGTAACGCGCTCAATGCTCGCCAGGAAGACCTGAACATCGTGCGCGGCAGTATTGCCGCGGTTTTGTATGGCTAGCCGGAAGTAGTAAACGCTGGCTGGGTTCGCCACTTTCAGTCCGCGCCATACAGTTTTCTCTGAATACGGACGGCCCACTCGAGCTTTTAATGACAGCTTCGGGCGAACAAACGAGCCCTTTATTTCTTCGCCCCAAACAGCGAGGATGAGCGCGATGACGACCGTCCCGACCGTGCCAACGGCTGTCAGCCATTCAGGGGTGAGTAGCCTCGGGATCCATGCTGGAATGTACATGGTCAACTTGCACGCAATGGTAGCACCGGCACGGAAAGGGCGTAAGGGGGTCACGAGCGGTCGTAGCCGTTTTGACAGCCTACCGTTCGCTTTCTCGGTACTCGGGACTCGCTGCTCGGGACTCGCCGCTACTTCGCGGCGCTAGCCATTTTTACGCCGCGAGAAGTTGCGGCGTAGCGGGCGATGCCTTTGTAGAGGGCTTCGGCGATTTGTTCGCGGTAGCCGTCGTTGCGAAGCTTTTGCTCGTCGGTGGGGCTGCTGACGAATGAAACTTCGGCGAGAATTCCGGGCATGGAGGTTTCGGTGAGAACAACATACGAAGCTTCTTTCACGCCGCGGTCGCGCAGGCCGGGATTTTCTGAAGAGAGCGTGGCATAGAGCGAGCGCTGCACGCTGGCGGCGAGGCGGCGGGATTGTTCGATGCGGTCGTGAAGCTCGGCGGGAGAAAGCGTTGCTGCCGGCGCGGCGGTTGCGGCGCGGCTGCCGTTGTCGCGGGCTTCGGCTTCTTTCGAGCCGGGGACGGCGAAGAAGTTGGTGTAGTAAGTCTCGACGCCGCGAGCCGAGGGCAAGTCGCTGTAGTTGGCGTGGACGGAGACGAACAAGTCGGCCTGCGACTGGTTGGCGATTTCGGCGCGCTCATCGAGCGGAATGTAATTATCGTCGCTGCGGGTGAGAATCACTTCGGTGCCCAGGCGGCTCTCGAGAAGTTTCGCCAATCGTTGGGCAATCTCAAGAACCAAATCTTTTTCGAGCAGGCCGCGGCGGCCGACGGTGCCTAAATCCCAGCCACCGTGACCGGCGTCCACCACCACGCGCATTTTGGGAACCTTAGCGCGGAGTTGCAAATCCTCACGGGTGGGCGGAGGGACAATGATGGCCAGCTTTTCATTGGCGGTGACCTGGTTGGCGGAGCCGGGGAAAAGATTGATTCGGGCCTGCGGCTGCGCGCCCAGCCTGCGAATCTGCACCACTAGGCGATAGGGATTGGGTTCAAGACTCACGGAGAAATTGGAGCTGCCCCGGGTCTCAAGCACAACGCGAGTCAGGCCGGGAAGAGGCTGGGCGATACGAATCCGCGACAATAGAGCGTCGCCGACTTCGATGGTTTTTCCCGTGAGGTCCGCAGGCAAGGCGGTATCGTGAAGGTCGAAATAGATGCGGTCGGGAGTGCTCAAACGGTGGGCTTCGTATTGCACCTGATCTTCGAGGTCGAGAACCACGGTGGTGCCGTCGGCCGACGACCAGTGGCGAATTCCGGTCATGCGAGGGAGCTTGGAGGGTTGCGGAGACGTGGCGCCGGCATCGGCGGACGCAGCAGTCATGCTTGCGGCCAGGTTGCCTTCAAAGCCTGACGCTGGACTTGTGGGTGCGCTTGAGCTGGCGGCTGGCGGCGCGGCGCTGGATGGCGCGGCTAAGCCAGGAGCGGGCGGTTTCGCCGGGGCTGCGGCGGCGCGCCGGGCAGCAATCTTGTGCGCTGGAGACAACATGGCTTTGCCCAATTGCGCATTGCTCAACTTCCACCATCCAGCCAGGGCCGCCAGAGCCGAGATCACCACCATGACCAGCACAAAGAGCACGCCGGGACGGCGATCCGCATCCGACTGATCAACGGCAAAACTTGGTACGGAAATCGATTCGTGCGCGCTTTCATCGTGCGTGCTCTCCGAGTCCACGACGAGGCTCGGAATGGATGCCATCTCCGGCTCGATCTCGACCGCACTTGTCTCAGCTTGAACCGACAGTTGAGCGTCGCCGACTGGATCGGCGGGGTCTGGGACCTCAGCGTTCTTGAGGCCGGCTCGCGGGGCTCCAACTTTCTCGATTCCAACTGTCTCGATCTCAACTTCTTCAAACCCAACTTTCTCAATTCCAACTTTTTCGATCAGGGCATCTTCGAGCAAAGATGGTGGGAGAGCCGGTGGATTGGCATCGGACGGAAGCGCCGCTGCATTCAATTCGTCGGCTGCGACCTGAGCCGATTCGGCGAAGCGGTCTTCATCTTCGGGACGGAGCGCTCCCAGGACCAACTCAGCCAGCAGTTGTAAGCTGCGGATGTCGCTGTCGTTGAATCCGAAAGGTTCCGAGGAGAATGCTTCGAGCAATCCGATGACACGGCGGCGTCCGCAGAGGGGAACCGCAACCATGGAGCGCGCGCCGAGAAGACGGCAAGCCCGCCGGTTGACGCGATCGTCGGTTTCGGTGTCGTCGCAGCGGATAACTTGCGCGTGGCGGAAGCAAGCTCCGGAGAAGGCCGAGTTGCGGTCGATGCGGACGCCGAGGTCGGGCTTGATCATGCCTGCCGAAGCCCGCAAGACGATTTCGTTGTTCTCGGCCAGAGCGATGGCCAGGCCATCGGCGCCGGTGATGGCGACGGCGCGTTCGGCGACAAGCTGCAGAACTTCGTCGAGGACAAACTGCTCGCCGGGTTCGAACTCGGGGAGGGGTACGATGGCCTCGAATCCATGGCTTTCGCCGGCCAAGGCACGGCGGTGCCTGATCTGGGTGTGCAAGGCGGAGAACGCCAGCAGGGCCTGGAGAGCATCGCGGCTGGAGGGTTTCTGTGCGGGGTCGGTGCTGGACGGGGGCGACACTTCGGAGTCGGCTGGCGAACCTCGGGGCCAGCTGGGCACACTCATGGCCGGGTACTGAGGGGTTACCTCGATACTGGGTTTGGTGGAGCTGGTCGCCATTGTAAACCCCACGCCCACGTTGAACTAATAGAGTATGGGCAGCGGTCGAAGTCCTTGTCAACTAGCCACTTAGCCTACTCCATCCGGCTGAGGATAAGTTCTGGCCTGGCTTTCGGGTGCGGCGCCGCAGCCAGCACCTTCTCTTGGATCTTCGCACACTGGTTCACCAGTAAGTTATAGGGCTTTCGCCTGAGATGCAATTGTTTTGGCATGACCTCCCGGACATGACCTTTCGGATAAAGGGCTTCCGCATCGCAGCCTTTCGCGGACCTGCCGGCTGCGGGCCGTTGAGACGATGCTAACGCGCCGAATGGAAGGAGCGATTCGATATTTTCACCCGCTGCAAATGTCCGAACCAGTGCGGTTACTGCAATGGGCCACGCGATGCGGCATAAAATGCCCAAGTAAGGGCCTGTGGAATCTGTGCATTCTGGTGGCGAGTATGCAGGCAGGATCGTCCCTGGCGAAGCACGCGCGAACTCATTATCGTCACGAACTGCGCACGCTGATTTACGTGACGCTGGACGAGGGCAACGGCGGAATCATCCGCAATCTTTCCAACAGGGGAGTAAGCCTGCAGGCAGTTGCGGCGCTGCGCCCGCAGCAACGGGTGCGGCTGCGCTTTGAGCTGAGGCAGCCCCGCCTGCGGGTGGAGACTTATGGCGAAGTGACCTGGGCCAAGTCTTCGGGGCAATGCGGGATTCGCTTCGTGGAATTGCCGGCAACAATCGGTTGCCTGATCAGCGAGTGGATCTTTGGCAATCTCCTGGATTCGATCTCACGAGATGAAACGGCGGTGAACTCCAGCTTCGAGGTCGCCGCCTTCGAGAGCGCTGCGGCTTCGACCCCGGCAGCAAGCGATGGGTTAATGCTCTCCGGCGCGGTGCGCAGCGCGATCTGTCTGGGGCCTGAGGCGGTATCATCGCAACTAGCGGACGGGCGCAGCGAAGCTGAACAGACGCGCGCGGACGTGAGTTCGGCTATTGCACGGGATTGGCTGGCGCAGCCGCTTTCCTACCGCAGCCTAGCACGCTTGGCGGACTCGCTGGTGGTGATCGCGGCGGTGCTTTTGTTCGCCGTAATTTTTGTTTCCATTGCCAAAGAAATTCCACGCTGGCCACTGGTTTTGGGAATTGTCTCAGGCTGGGCCGTATTCGTAGCCACTGCGTACTGGGGAATCTTCGCCGTGTTCGGAAGAGGAAGTCTGGGGGTTTGGCTGGCACGGGCTGTGGCCTCGGGTTTTGGAGACGAGGAAGACGAGAGCGACGATGCCGCAGGCCGCTTCCGGTAAGACATTTGGTGGACGCCGCCGCTTCGCGATACAATCCCGGAGTTGATTGTTGGTTGGAAGCGATCCCTGCATTTCTGTCTGAATGTTCGCACTTCCGATTGTGTGAGCCAAGGAAACGACAATGTTCAACCCAATGTTTAACCCTCGGTAGTTCGCCATCCTTAGTGAGTCCGCAAGTTCGGACCTCTCGCTCTGTCTCCGGTGATTTTAATGGTCGGTAATTTTGGTCGGCGCATTCGCCTGATTTTTTCCGGCGAGTGCACGGGAAGCTCGCAGGTCTTTTATGGAAGCTAGCGTCTCGGCTGCGGAGCAGCAGCACACACTCTGGGCGTCACTGGTGGAAGCCGTTCGCGGCTCGCATCAGGATTACACCACCGGCAGCCTGAACCGCGCCATCTTGCTGCTGGCGGTGCCCATGGTGCTGGAGATGGTGCTGGAATCGCTGTTCGGGGTGGTGGACGTCTTCTGGGTCGGACGCCTGGGCGCAAATGCGGTGGCTACAGTAGGGCTCACCGAATCGATGCTGAGCCTGGTATTTTCCGTGGCCATGGGGCTGAGCTTGTCGACGACCGCGATGGTGGCGCGGCGCATCGGAGAGAAAGACCCTGAAGGCGCGGCGGTCGCCGGGGTGCAGGCGATCGCACTCGGCCTGATGGTTTCGGCAGCCGTCGGCGTGCCTTGCTTCTTGTTTGCGCCAAACCTGCTGCGCTTGATGGGCGCGTCGCCGGAGATTGTGGCTACGGGCAGCGGCTATACCAGGATTTGCCTGGGCGGAAGTTTTGCCGTGCTGCTGCTCTTTCTCAACAACGCGATCTTTCGCGGCGCTGGAGATGCGGCCATCGCTATGCGCCTGCTGTGGGTATCGAACATCATCAACCTCGTGCTCGACCCCTGCCTGATCTTTGGATGGGGGCCGTTTCCGCGCCTAGGGGTGACGGGCGCGGCTTTGGCAACGCTGATCGGGCGGAGCATCGGAGTTCTCTACCAGTTCTATCGTCTGATGCGCGGGACGGAGCGTCTTCGCATCCTCAAGAGCCAGGTTCGCCTGCAGTGGGGTGTGCTGTTGCGGCTGATGCGGGTTTCGCTGACGGGTATCCTTCAGTTCGCCATCGCACATACCAGTTGGATCGGCCTGGTGCGTATCGTGAGCATCTTCGGCGCCGATGCCCTCGCCGGATACACGATTGCCATCCGCGTGGTGATTTTTGTCATCCTGCCGTCATGGGGCATGAGCAACGCGGCAGCCACGCTGGTGGGGCAGAACCTCGGTGCCGGGCATCCCGAACGCGCCGAGAAAGCGGTGTGGCGCACCGGGCTTTACAACGTGATTTTTCTAGGCACGGTCGGAGTCTTCTTCATATTCTTTGCCGAACCGATCATCCGGCTGTTTACGCATGATCCGGCTGTAGTGCCATTGGGAGCGGCTTGCCTGCGTATCGTGAGCTACGGCAATCTGGGATATGCATATTTCATGGTGATGATGCAGGCTTTCAACGGCGCGGGCGATACGATTACGCCGACCGTCGTGAATTTTTTCGGTTTCTGGCTGTTGGAGATACCGCTGGCCTATTGGCTGGCGATTCCTCTACACATGCGTTCGAATGGGACTTTCTTTGCTATCGCCATCGCCGAGACTGCCATGGCCGCCGTCAGCGCAATTTTGTTCAAGCAAGGGCGCTGGAAGAAGCAGAAGATCTAATTCCCGGTTCGTAAACTGAGAACTGAGAACTGAGAACTGGATTCGACTAGTTGGCGAAGAACTGCTGGGCCAGCCAAAGGCGCAAGGCATGTTGCATGCGGGGGGCGATCTTGACGAAGCGAACGCCCAGGTTGCCGCGATCGTCACTCCAGGCCACATGCGCTTTCGCCTGCAAAGTACGCTTGGTGCCCGGCAGCATGAAGGAAACGTTCAAGGGCTCGGTGGTATGGAAGCTGTCATCCAGGCGCACCTGCAGCCCGCCCTGGCTCACATTGATCAAGTGCGCGTCCACGCGCTTGTGCGCGTTGCAACTGAGGGTGACGGGAAGTTCCAGACCGGCGCGATGGTAGCGCAGCCGGCCGTCGAGGATCATGTTGCGAGCGGCCGAGAGGGTGCGCACCGCCTGTTCCACCGAAATCGGTTTGTCGAAAGAAAAGACCGCGCCCATGGCCTCGAGATCGACTTTGCCTTGAAGGGCGCCCATGACTACCAGAGGCACGGTGTTCCGTCCCCAGTTTTCGCGCTGCAATGTGCGCAAAAACTGCGCCGTCCCGCCGAGATCGCAGTCGACGATGAGCGCATCGACTTTACTGTGGCTCAGCCGGTCGAGAGCCCGTTGTGGTTCACCCTCTACTGCGCAATCGATGTGGAGTCCTCCGAGAATGCACTCCAGAACACTGACTTCCTGCCAGTCGCGCGAAACCACCATTGAGGAAAGTGTCATGCCTTTACTCTACTCACGTCCGTAATGGGGCCGTAGATCACTAACGTAATGCGGGCCTCGGACCTCGGACTTCGGGCCTCGGACCTCGGACTTCGGACCTCGGACCTCGGACTTCAGGCCTCGGACCTCAGACCTCAGACCTCAGACCTTAGACCTTCGACCTTGGACCTCGGACGTTAGGCTTGACAGCCAAAACTGGCTCTTGATCCTCGTGTTCAATGATTGGCATCTGCCGGCGAGGTTGGTGGTGCTACGGCGAACTGCCGTGTGAGGTCTGAGGTCTAAGGTCCGAGGTCTGAGGCCGCGCTTGGGTGCGATACCACTCCACCGTCTGCCGCAGTCCCTCTTCAAAAGTCACGGTGGGGTTGTAGCCCAGATGCTTTTTCGCTCGGGAGATATCGGCCAGAGAGTGCTTGACATCGCCGCTGCGCTCCGCGGCGTAAGCCGGGGGCCCGGAATAGCCCGTCAGCTTCTGCAGAACATGGAAAGTCTCGAGCAACGTAACGCGGCGGCCGGTAGCCACGTTGAAGACTTGGCCAGCGACTTCGGCGGCCGGAGCAGCGCAGGCCAGCAGGTTCGCAGCCACGGCGTTATCGATGTAAGTGAAGTCGCGGCTCTGCTCGCCGTCTCCGAAAATGGTGGGCTGTTCTCCGCGCAGCATCTGGGTGATGAATTTCGCCAGCACACCGGAATACGGCGACGAGGGGTCTTGCTGGGGGCCAAAAATGTTGAAATAGCGCAAAGCTACCGTCTGCAAACCGTAGCAGCGGTAGAACGAGATCATGTAATGCTCGCTGGCCAGCTTGGCCACGGCGTAGGGCGAGATTGGACTCGGGGTCATGCTCTCGTGCTTGGGCAACGTGGGAGTGTCGCCGTAGGCCGACGAGGACGAAGCATAAACCACTCGCTTAACTCCGGCATCCCGCGCTGCAACGAGCAGACTGACGGTGGCGTCTACGTTGGCGCGATTGCTGCCCAGCGGATCGAGCACCGACTTCGGAACCGAAGGAATAGCCGCCTCGTGAAAAACATAATCGACAGCAGCGCAAGCCTGCCGCATGGCATCGAGATCGAGGATGTCGGCTTCCCGAAACTCGATGAGGTTCAGAATCCCGGCAATATTTTCCCGCCTCCCGGTGGCAAAATTATCCACTCCACGAACTTGTTCGCCGCGATCCAAAAGAGCGCGCGCGATCGACGAGCCGATGAAGCCGCCAATTCCGGTAATGAGATGAAGAGACATATCTGTTCATCATAGCGAATGGGAGGTCCGTCATGGGCTGGCGGATTGGGAGCCCCAGTGAAGAGAATCTAGAGTGAGAGAACCGCAGCCGCCGGGATTGTTTCTAGGGCTTCGATGCCTCCGGCTGGCTTTTGCGCAGGAGGCGAAGGAATTCTTCGCGCATCAGCATCTGCCTGCCTTCGAAAAAAGCCAGCAGGGCATGAATCGCCGCCGCCGGATCGGAAATCGACTGGGGCGGAGGCAGCGCCACGCCCGCAGCCAAAACGGAGTCGCTCCGCGGTCCCATGATGACCGCGGATTGCGAGAGGGTTTGCAGCAACTCTCGCAGACGCGTGCGCTCGCCATCGGAGAGGTCAGCGAAGGCAATTCCAGCGCCCTGGCCGGGATTGCTCGCGCGCACCGTTCCCTTGATCCGCATCCGGTGTCCATTCACTTCGAGCTTCAGGTGCAGTGCGGCGCCCACGGGGTAAGTGGTGGTCGCCCTGACGTAGCAGCCGCCCATGCTGATGTCGGTGAATGTGGCCCAAGTCCGCACGGCGCGGCCTTCTTCCCGTACCTCGGCGCTGCCTTCGCATCCATAACGCGGGCTGCGCCGGTTTTCCCGGCCTTGGGGGCGCAGGGTTGCAGCCCCGGCGGCGATGCCAGGTCCGCTGCCCGTCGACTGCTTCAGCGCTAGCAGATACGCGACGCCGCTATTGATTTCTTCGCCCATTGATCGGTGGTGCGGGATCGCGACCCGGCACCATCCGCAAAATCCGCATGTCCTATCCGGGAGATATGACACGGCTGCACGGACCCGCAGGTTTCTTTATCGGCCGTCAGCCCCGAACGGTTTACGGGAAGACGGTCGCGGAGGAAGAGGATGAGGGACTTCTAATCAAAAGCTCTACCTGAAGACTTCTGGGTCGAAGCTTCTAATCGAAAACTGGGCCGAAGGTTAAGACGGGTTCGCGGCTTGCGCCGCGCGGCGGATATGCTTCCATAATTCTTCGCACCCGGCTCCGGTTTTCGCGGAAAAGGGAAGAATGCCGGCGTTGGCGTGTTCCTGGGCGAGACTCTTCAGAGCGTTGCGCAGTTGATTGCCGGACAGGCGGTCGCTTTTGGTAGCAACTACCAGAAATTCGCGGCCTGAGGCGCTGAGAAAGTCGAGCAAATGGCGGTCGCTCGGCTGCGCGGGAACGCTGGCATCGACCAGGGCGACGCACAACGCCAGCGTGGGGCGCTCGGTGAGATAGGGATCGATGAACTTCGGCCATTCCTGGGAAATCTCGCGCGAAATCTTGGCGTAACCGTAGCCCGGCAGGTCGGCGAAGATCAGCTCCGGACGCGGCTTTCCCGGCCAGCGCACCTCGAAGAAATTAATGCTGCGAGTGCGGCCGGGAGTGGAACTGGTGCGGGCCAGCTTGGTGCCAACCAGAGAGTTGATCACGCTGGATTTGCCAACATTGGAGCGGCCGAGGAAGGCGATCTCGGGCAAGGAAACGGCAGGGAACTGCGCGGCATCGGTCGCCGCCGCCAGGAAGCGCGTGAGAACCCTCATGCTCAAGTTTGCAATGTGCGGAGGAAAATGGCAAGCGGATGGGAGCTAGGTCGTGTCCCGGGCGAGTTTAAGGGCCGCCGGCCGGACGAAACTGTTTGCTCAGCGTCAGCGCCTGATGCTGATACGACGACCCAATTGCCGTACCGTAAATCTTTTCCGGACGCGACAGGAGCGGCATGTAATTCAGCCGTCCCACCAACTGGCCGTGCTCCATTAGAAATGGAACTTCGTGGGCGCGAACCTCGAGCACGGCGCGGGTTCCCTTGATGTCGCTGGAACCGTAGCCGAATCCGGGATCGAAAAATCCTGCGTAGTGAATGCGAAACTCGCCATCGGAAGGATCGAAGGGAACCATCTCGGCCGCGAAGTCGGGCGGAACGCGAACGCGCTCGCGCGATGCGAGGATATAAAAATCTCCGGGATCGAGAATCAGGTTCTTGCCCGCGCTCTCGCGATGGATTTCCCAAAACTCTTCGGGCGAATAGTGGCCGATGCGGCCAAGGTCAATCATCGGCGCGTTGCGCTTGGCCTTGTACGCCATGATTTCGCCTTTTTCGCCGGCTTCGAGATTCACGGTGATTCTGAGGCCGCGGTCGAGATGGGCCTTGGCTGGGCTGTCTTCGTCCATGTACACGAGCGTTTCGTCCTGTTCGAGTTTGCGGATGGTGCTGTCGCGAGTGTCGGGATTTCCGCGCACGAAGCGAAGCTGGCTCAAGCGCACGCCCGCGCGAATGCCCACGGTGAAGGTGCGCGAAACGATCTCGGCATAGAGTTTGCCTTTATAGCCCGGAGGAACGCGGTCGAATTCGGAGCCGTAATCCGTGATGAGGCGCGTGAAAATATCGAGGCGGCCGGTGGTGCTCTTGGGGTTGGCTTTGCCGGAAAGATTTTCGGGCAGGTTGAGTTCCTCGAGCAAAGGCACGATGTAGACGCAATCTTTTTCAAACACGGCGGAGCCGGTGAGATCGACTCGCGTCATGCGCAGCTCTTTGATCTTGGATTCGACCGTGCTGTTCGGTCCGGGAAGAAAACTGGCGCGCACGCGATGCGCCATCTCGCCGAGCCGCAGGTCGAGACTGGCGGGCTGAATATGCTGCTCTTCGATGGCAGGATTGGCGCTGATTTTGCCATTCGCAATCAGACGGGCGATGTCTTGCGAGGGAAGGATTCCGGTGGTTCGAGTTCCGGATTCCTCCGGGGCAAACTCGGGAAACAATCCCACTTCTCCGTTGCTGATTTCGGAACCGGCCATTGTTTTCAAAACTCCTCGGCGAACGCCGCTTGCGGCGCTGAATGGCGAAATTGCAGGCTGGAAAGTGCTTTCACTCTACGAAGGCGGGTTTCTTGTGTCAAGCCGGACTCTATCGAGAATGTCGTGACGCTGCGCGGACGTATTGAGCAAGCATGCTATTGATGCGTGGCCGGCGCTTCCGCCGTGCTCGGCGGGATGGTCGCAATGGGCTGCGCGGCATCGGCTTCGTCGCGCGTTGGGAGCGGGGTTTCCAGAGCGATCTGCAGAACTTGGTCCATGGTGTCGACGAAGTGCAGCTTCATGGCATTGCGCAGATTTTCTGGAACCTCGGCTACGTCCTTCTCGTTGTCCTTGGGCAGAATCACTTCGAACAGGCCGGCGCGGTGCGCGGCCAGCAGCTTTTCTTTCAATCCGCCGATGGGCAGCACTTTGCCGCGCAGCGTAATCTCGCCGGTCATGGCGAGATCGCGGCGCACAGGAATCTTGCTCAGCGCGCTGGAAATAGCCGTGGCGATAGTAATGCCCGCTGACGGACCATCTTTCGGAATCGCGCCTTCGGGCACGTGCACGTGCAGATCGAGGTTGCGATAAAAATCGCGATTCAATCCCAGCCGGTGCGCGCGCGAGCGCACATACGACATGGCGGCCTGCGCCGATTCCTGCATGACGTCGCCAAGCTTGCCGGTCAGCGTCAGTTTGCCCTTGCCGTCGACCACGGTGGCTTCCGTGCTCAAAATCGAGCCGCCAACTTCGGTCCAGGCCAGGCCGGTGACCAAACCGACTTCGCTTTTTTCGTGGGCCAGGGTGTCGCGGAACTTGATGACGCCCAGGAAGTCGTTGACATTTTCGCCGGTCACTGCGATTGCGTAACCTTCGCCTTCTTTCACCACCTTGCGCGCGACCTTGCGGCAGACGTTGCCGATTTCGCGCTCCAGGTTGCGCACGCCCGCTTCGCGCGTGTAGGAGCGAATGATTCCGGTGATGGCGTCGTCATTGAACTTGATGTTTTTTTCCGACAGGCCGGCCTGCAACATCTGTTTCTTGACCAGGAACTGCTTGGCGATCTCGACTTTCTCCGGCTCAGTGTAGCCGTGCAGGCGCAACACTTCCATGCGGTCTTGCAGCGCGGGAGGAATGGTGTGCATCACGTTGGCCGTGGCCACGAAGAAAACCTGCGAAAGGTCGTACTCCACGTCGAGGTAATGATCGACGAACATGAAATTCTGCTCGGGATCGAGCACTTCAAGCAGAGCTGCGGAAGGGTCGCCGCGGAAATCCATCGACATCTTGTCGACTTCGTCAAGCATGAAGACCGGATTCTTGGTTCCGGCCTTCTTCATCATCTGAATGATCTGGCCGGGCAGGGCGCCGATGTAGGTGCGGCGATGCCCACGAATTTCGGCTTCGTCGCGCACGCCGCCCAGCGACATGCGAACAAACTTGCGGCCCGTGGCCTTGGCGATCGACATGCCGAGCGAAGTCTTACCAACGCCGGGAGGGCCGACAAAACACAGAATCGAGCCTTTGGGATTTTTTACCAATTGCCGCACGGCGAGAAACTCAAGAATGCGCTCCTTGATTTTCTCGAGGCCGTAATGATCTTCGTTCAGGACTTTTTCAGCGCGGGATATGTTGCGGATTTCTTTCGACCGCTTCTTCCAGGGCACGGCCAGCAGCCAGTCGAGATAGTTGCGTGAAACCGTGGATTCGGCAGACATGGGCGGCATGGCTTCCAGTTTCTTCAACTCCTGGATCGCCTTGTCTTTCACGTCCTTGGGCATGCCCGCGCCTTCGATCTTCTTTTTGAGCTCGTCGAATTCGCTTTTTTCGCCGCGGCCCAGCTCTTTCTNNTTCTCGTTGAGGTAGTACTCTTTTTGCGCCTTTTCCATTTGCCGCTTCACACGCGACTGGATGGTGCGATCGACATTGAGCTTTTCGATCTCGATATCGAGCACATCGGCGATGCGGCTCAGGCGCTCGCCGGGATCGAAGATTTCGAGGAGTTCCTGTTTTTCCTCGATGGAGAGCTGCAGGTTCGCCGCGATGATGTCGGTGAGTTTGGCCGGATCTTCCATGCGCACGGCCGAGATCATAGTCTCGTAGTTGAGCGCCTGGCACAGCTTTACGTACTGTTCAAACAGGGAAGTCACGCGCTGCATGCCGGCTTCGATCTGCGGATTCATTTCGGAGGCGTAGCGCGCCACCCGCACCGAAACCTGCATGAAGCCTTCGCCGTCGGCGACCTGCAAAATCCTGCCGCGCTCGATGCCTTCCACCAGCACCTTGACGTTGCCATCCGGCAGTTTGAGGCTCTGCACGATGTTGACAATCGTGCCCACCTGGTAGATCTCGTTGGCCTTGGGCTCGTCAATGGAGGCGTCGTGCTGGGTCGCCAGGAAAATCTTCTTATCCGCGGCCAGCGCCTCTTCCAGCGCGCGCACGCTCGACTCCCGGCCGACCACGAACGGCGTCATCATGAAAGGAAAGATGACCACGTCGCGAATCGGCATCATGGGAAGCTTTTTGCTCTCGAATTTTTCCTTGGATGTGGTCACTCAATCTCCCCGGGAGAACCGGCCTGGAACGGTCTAAACCGCCATCTTACTGCCACTCTACCCTAACCGGAGCAAAAATCGCCAACCCCGCCCACCACAGTTGCGCTACCCCGCCTTTTCCATCATGGCAAACGAAGCATTCCGCTTCTCCACCATCTCGCGGGTGACTTCAAATTCCTTCAGCTTCTTCTGGCTGGGCAGGTGGAACATGAGGTCGAGCATCAGTTCTTCCAGAATCATGCGCAGCCCGCGCGCTCCCACTTTGCGCGCCATCGCCTGCCGCGCCACCGCGCGCAAGGCGTCGTCGCTGAACTTCAAGCGGACATTCTCAAACTCGAACAGCCGCTGGTATTGCTTGATGATGGCATTCTTGGGCCGGGTCAGGATTTCGATCAGGGCAAACTCATCCAGATCCTCCAGCATTCCAACCACCGGCAGCCGTCCCACGAATTCAGGAATGAGCCCGAACTTGATCAAGTCTTCGGGCTGAATCTCGCTCAACAACTCGTAGTGGCGCTTGCGCGAAGCGGAGGCAGCCTCGTCCTTTTCCGATTCTTCGCCGCTGCGGAACCCGAGCGATTTCTTGCCGACGCGCCGGCCGATGATCTTTTCCAAGCCGACGAACGCACCGCCGCAGATGAAAAGAATATTCGTAGTATCCACGGGAGTGAATTCCTGGTGGGGATGCTTGCGTCCGCCCTGGGGCGGCACGTTGGCCACCGTGCCTTCCAGAATCTTCAGCAGCGCCTGCTGCACGCCCTCGCCGGAAACATCGCGGGTAATCGAGGGGTTCTCGTCTTTGCGGCCGATCTTATCGACTTCGTCAATGTAGATGATACCGGTCTGCGCACGGCCCACGTCCCCCTCGGCCGCTTGCAGCAGTTTCAGGATAATGTTTTCGACATCCTCGCCCACGTATCCGGCTTCGGTCAGCGTGGTGGCATCGACGATCGCAAACGGCACATCCAACATGCGCGCCAGAGTCTGCGCCAGCAGCGTTTTTCCCGTGCCCGTCGGCCCAATCAGCATGATGTTCGACTTGGTCAGCTCAATTCCGTCGCTGGTCTTTTGCCGGTTCATGAAGATGCGCTTNNGCGCTTGTAGTGGTTGTAAACGGCGACCGCGAGTTTTTTCTTGGTCTGCTCCTGCCCGATAACATATTCATCGAGGAAGGTCTTCACTTCCTGCGGCTTGGGCAGTTGATTGGGGGCGGTGGTGGCGGGCGTGGCGGTGCGGTCATCTTCGAGAATCGAGTTGCAGACGGCAACGCACTCGTCGCAGATGTAGGCGCGCGGATAGTCGCTGGGAGACGAGATCAGCTTGGCCACCGCGTCCTGGGACTTGTGGCAAAACGAACACCGCAGTATCTCGTCCGATCCCGACCTATTCTTCACTCGCCTCTGCTCCTCACCATCGTGGATGGCCCGAACTTAGACGGCTCAATCGGGCCTCGAAAGCGGCCCCACCGGCCTATGCCGGCGAAGCAGCGATCATACCGCTTTTGTCGTCTTATAGATGATATCGTCTATGATTCCGTATTCCTTAGCCTGCTGGGCGTTCATGATGAAGTCGCGTTCCACGTCCTTCTCCACTTTATCCAGCTTTTGGCCAGTGTGCTTCGACAGTAACTGATTGGTAATCTCTCTCATGCGCAGGATTTCGCGCGCGTGGATGTCGATATCGGTGGCCTGGCCCGATAATCCTCCCATCGACGGCTGATGAATGAGAATGCGCGAATTGGGCAAAGCCAACCGCTTTTTCGGCTCTCCGGCCGCCAGAAGCAAAGCCGCCATCGAAGCTGCCTGGCCCACGCACAGGGTCATCACATCGTTTTTCACATATTGCATGGTGTCGTAAATCGCCATGCCCGCCGTAATCGACCCGCCCGGAGAGTTGACATAGAGCTGAATGTCTTTCTCCGGATCTTCCTGGGCCAGAAAGAGCATCTGGGCAATCACCAGATTGGCGATGTTGTCGTCAATCGGCGTGCCTATGAAAATGATGTTATCGCGGAGCAGCCGGGAGTAAATGTCGTAGGCGCGTTCGCCCCGCCCAGTCTGCTCGATGACCATGGGTACCAGCATCATTTGTGGATCGTTTTGCTTCACGTTCACCTGCCACACTCCTTCCCGGCTAATGCGTGCTCTGCTCGGGGAGGATCGAAAGTGGTCCGCTTATGCGGACTGGCGATACAAAAAGTCGAGGGTCTTCTCACTGCGGATTCTATTCCGGATTCTATCGAGGCCCCCATCCTGTGTCAAACGAGCGCGTACGGCTTCCGACGTCTGTTTTGTCTGTTGGGCGAGCGATTCCACCTCCCGTTGCACTTCTTCGTCGCCGACCCCGATGTTTTCCAACTCCGCGATGCGCTCCAGCAACAGAGACGATCTCACATCGTGCAGCGCCTGCTCGCGCTGGCCCGCCCGCAACCGCGGGAGGTCCATCTTCTTCAGCTCTTCCATCTTCATGCCCTGCGCCGCCAGCGCTCGCAAGCCACGCTCCAGGCGCAAGTCGATCTGCCGCTC
Organism: Acidobacteriaceae bacterium; assembly: GCA_003156805.1. Classification (GTDB taxonomy): domain Bacteria; phylum Acidobacteriota; class Terriglobia; order Terriglobales; family Acidobacteriaceae; genus Sulfotelmatobacter. The sequence goes on from PMHV01000059.1 coordinate 209,179, forward strand.
CACCAGCGACTCCGGCACTTCAAAATTGTGGCGCTTCACCAGTTCGGCCACCAGTTTGTCTTTGTTTTCATGCTCAACTGTGTGCCGCTTTTCCGCTTCCATGTTTTCGCGAATCTGCTTCCGCACCTGGTCGAGACTGGAAAACTCGCCCAACTCCTTCGCGAAGTCATCGTTCAACTCGGGCAGGCTCTTCCGCTTGACGGAGTGAATCTTCACAGCGTAGACGAAGATCTTTCCCGCCAGGCGCTTGTCCGGGGCGTCTTCCGGATAGATCACGTCAAATTCCCGCTCGTCGCCCGCGGAAGCGCCGCGAAGATTCTCGGTGAATTCCGGTACGGTATTCTTGCCGCCAATTTCGATCAGCACTTCGTCCATGTGCACCGGGTCCATCTGTATCGGCTTGGCGGCGCTGTTGTTGCCGCCGTCGCCGTTTTTCGGCTTACCGTCGAACGAAGCTTGAGCAAAGTCGCCGTCCGCCAATGCCCGGCCCTCAATGGAAGTAAAGGTCGCATGTTGCTCACGGACATTGGTGAGCGCCTGCTCGACTTCCTCGTCGGTGACGACAATCTCCGGCTTCTCGGCGCGCAACTCCCTGTAACCGTCCACGGCAATTGCCGGCAGCACTTCGAAACTGGCCTTGAAGCGCAGGGGCTCTCCGGCATGAATGTGCAGATCGGTCACGCGCGGTTGCGACACCGGCACTATGCCAAGTCTCTCGGCTTCTTTTCGGAAGTAACGCGGAACCAGCGCCTCGACCACATCGCTCTTCAAGTCTTCGGCAAATCGTTGCCGGATGACCGAGGCCGGCACGTGGCCGCGGCGAAAGCCCGGCAGCCGTGCCATCTTCTGATACTTCTGAATGATGACTTCGGTTTCGCGGGTGACTTCTGCGGCAGGAATCTCGACCGAAATCTCGCGCTTGATGCCGTCGTTCGTCTTGGCATCGTTCTTCGCGTCGGTGGTTTGTGCTGCGATCTTCGCGTCTTCGGTTTCTGTGGGGCTCACGATTTTCCTTCTGTAACTCTATCTTTGAGTGTAAAGACTTAAGGAGAGCAGCGTCAAACGAAGGAGGCGCCGATTTGGGAAAAAATTCCCCAAGAGTAACACTGACTGTGCTTGACACCAGCGAGCTTGAGGTCTATGCGGTTCGGATGGCCGAAGATCGCAAGCGCGCCCTGTGGGCTGCTTCCTTCTTGAAGTCTCATGCCATCAGCGCTACTATGGCTTGCTTCGCTGCTCTTCCGTGGGCGACTTGGCTGGATCTGTAGCTCAGATATCTCTATGCCGCAAAACTACGTTCCCATCTTCATCTTCATCGGGTTTGTCAGCGTGCTGCTTCCGCTCACATTGCTGGCGGCGAAGCTGGTGCGCCCCGACAATCCGAGCAAAACCAAGCTGATGCCGTATGAGTGCGGCATCGACCCGATCGACAACGCGCGCGGCCGCTACACCGTCCGCTACTACATCATCGCGATTCTGTTTGTGGTGTTCGACGTGGAGACGATCTTCCTGTTTCCCTGGGCGGTGAGGTTCAAACACTTCGGGGTGTTTGGCTTTGCTGAGATGCTGATCTTCCTGCTGATCCTGATCGTGGGCTACATCTGGATTTGGGGAAAAGGTGCGCTGGAATGGGTATAAGGCCATGAGCACGACTCCGGCTATTCCGCCTGCCGACAGCAGAGGTGAAACGTTCTCCGCCAGCCGGTGGACCCAAGGGAATTTCTTTTTTCCCACCCGGATTGTGGTCACCCCTCTGCGCGTGAGCCGGGCAAAGTCGCGGCTGTTTGGCAGTAACGAAGAGAGCATCGCGATGTCGAAAGTGGCGTCGGTGCATATTTCCACGGGCGTGCTGTGGTCGGAGATTCGCATCGAATCCACGGGCGGGACCGACCCCATCACCAGCCACGGCCACCGCAAGGCCGACGCGCAGCGCATTCGCGGGCTGATTGAGTCCTATCAGGGACCGGCGCGCACGTAGCGCGCGGAGGCGCGCCACCAGCGGCCACACTCGTTAAGGGTTTTTTCGTGGCCGATTTCGTTGACACGCAATCCTCAAGCTGGTAGAAGTTAACGTTCTTTCCGAATCTCTCTGCGCCACAAGCTTGCGCGTTTGAGCCATGCCGGACGAAACCAAGTCGCCCTCTTCACCGCCGCCGGAAGGTGAGCCGAAGCCGACGGCGGATCAGCCCGCCGTCCCTGGAGGCGTGACGGCTGGTTCCGGCTCCGTTCAAGCGGAAACGAAGCCCGCACCGCCATCCGTACCATCGGATGCGAAGCCAACTGCGCCCGCCGCCGCAGCCCCTGCGGCTCCCGCTGCCGCTAAACCTGCGTCCCCGGCGGCTGCTCATCCGGCTGCGCCAAAGCCGGCAGCCCCCGCGCCAACCCCTTGGGATTCGCCGATGGTCGCAAAGCTGAAACTCTCTTATGGCTCCGGCATCGAGGCACTGACGTATCTCGGCCAGAACTATATGGTGGTAGACCGCTCCCTGATTCCGGAGTTGCTGGAGATTCTCCGCAGCGATGAACAGTTCGACTACTGTGTGGATATCACCGCGGTTCACTATCGGGAGCGTGCGAAGCAGTTCGATGTGATCTGGGTGCTGTATTCATTTCCGCGCAACCAACGCATTCGAGTGAAAACACCGATCGCCGACGGCGAGAGTCTTCCGACTTCTGTTCCCATCTGGCCGGGGGCGAATTGGCTGGAGCGCGAAGTCTACGACATGTTCGGGATCAAGTTCGATGGACATCCCGACCTGAAGCGCATTTTGCTGCCGGATGGCTGGAAGGGACATCCTCTGCGCAAGGACTACGGCATCTTGCAGCAGGATAACGAGTGGGTGCAGATCAACCTCGGAATTGAAAGCGGACAGTAGACCCGACCCGCGATACACACGAGCATAGATTAAGAGCAATGACTGACCCGAACGCGCTCTCGCCTCTCGACCTGGAAACACCCGAGAAGCCGTTTCTTGATGCCAACGAGCTTGTCATCAATATGGGCCCGCAGCACCCCGCGACGCACGGGGTGCTGNNGTGGAAGCGCCGCCGCGGGCGCAATACGTTCGCGTGATTCTTACCGAGCTGAACCGGCTCACTAGCCATCAGCTTTGGCTGGGCACGCACGCGCTCGATATCGGCGCCATCACGCCGCTCTTCTATACGTTCCGCGACCGCGAAGAAATTCTCAAGATTTTCGAGAAATATTGCGGCGCGCGCCTCACCACGCACGCCTTTCGCATCGGCGGCCTGCAGTACGAAACCTATAGCGGCTTCGAGCAAGAAGTTAAGAATTTTCTCAATTTCTTTCGCCCCAAGATCGACGAATACGAAGAACTGCTCACCACCAATCGCATCTGGGTGGAACGCACCAAGAAAGTTGGCGTGATTTCCGGCGCAGACTGCATCGCACTGGGCGTGACCGGGCCCGTGCTTCGCGCCAGCGGCGTGAAGTGGGACCTGCGCAAGGCCCAGCCCTATTCGGTTTACAGCAAGTTCGATTTCGAGATCCCCACTGGGCAAAACGGCGATACCTATGACCGGTACCTGGTGCGCATGGCGGAAATGAGGCAGTCGGTGCGGATCATTGAGCAGGCGGTCGAGGCAATCCCCGAAGGCCCGATCATGGCGAAGGTTCCCAAGGTGATAAAGCCGCCGGTGGGCGAGATTTATCATTCCATCGAAGCTCCCAAGGGTGAGCTGGGATATTTCATCGTCAGCGATGGTTCCACGCAGCCGTACCGTGTGCGCGTGCGCCCCCCTTCGTTTGTGAATTTGCAGGCGCTGGATGTGATGTGTCGTGGCGCGATGGTTGCCGACGTAGTTGCCGTGATCGGCACACTCGACATTGTTCTCGGCGAGGTGGACCGCTGATGGGCCAAATCATCGAGTACATCAAGTCTTACCTCGATAGCAACCAGACGCCCGGGGCGGCGGGCAACATGTTTTGGGCGTTTGTTTACATCGTGCTGGTTTTTCTCGGGCTCTCCGTCGCCGTGATCGCAATGAATTGGCTGGAGCGCAAGATTCTTGCGCACATGCAGGTCCGGCTCGGCCCGATGCGCGTGGGACCGCACGGTTTGTTGCAGCCGATTGCCGACGCCATCAAGCTGCTGCTCAAAGAAGACATCATGCCGGCTGAGGCCGACCCGCTGGTCTTCTGGATGGCGCCGCTGCTGGTTGTGCTCGCCGCTTTCACGGTGTTCGTGGTGGTTCCGTTCGGCCCTACGCACGCCATCACTGACATGAACATCGGAATTCTCTTCATGCTCGGAGTGTCGTCGTTGAGCGTGCTCGGCGTTGTGATGGCGGGTTGGGCATCGAATTCGCACTATCCTTTGATCGGCGCGCTGCGGTCGAGCGCGCAGATGGTCTCGTATGAAGTCGCGATGGGGTTAGCCGTGGTTTCCGCCATCCTGATGACCAGCCTGAACGCGGAAGGCACGGGAACACTGAGCATGATCGGCATTGTGCAGGCACAGCAAGCGCAGGGGGAATGGTTCATCTTCAAGTTTTTTCCGCTGGGGCTGATCGCGTTCTTCATCTTTGCCGTCGCTATGGTCGCAGAAACCAATCGCGCGCCGTTCGATCTGCCCGAGGCTGAATCCGAACTGACCGCCGGCTTCCACACCGAGTACAGCGGCTTCCGCTGGTCGTTGTTTTTTCTGGCGGAGTATTCGGCGATGATCGCCGTCTCTTCCATCGCAGTCACGCTGTGGCTTGGCGGCTGGCTGCGGCCGTTTTCGACCTGGCTGAGCGGCTCAACCTGGGATCTGTTTTTTTCGCTATTTCCTGGAATTACATTTCTCTTTCTTGCGGGCATGTGTTTCTACAGCACGGCCCACATGCCGAAACATCCGTATTTTCGAATTCAGACCGTGGGTCTCGCCGGCTTCGGGGCGGTATTGGGTCTGATCGGCTTGCTTCTCTTCTTCCCGCTCGTGCGCGACCGAGTGGGAGACATTTACTGGTTCTCGGTGAAAGTTGCCGGGTTTATGTACCTCTATATCTGGTATCGTGGCACGTTCCCGCGTTATCGTTTTGACCAGCTCATGAAAGTAGGATGGAAAATCCTTCTGCCCATGGGCTTGGGCGTTCTGATACTGACGGCTAGCGTAGCGCTGCTTCAACAAAAGATATGGCACCCGTAGCCACACCATTTTTCTTTTATCTGCTCGCCGGGATCATGGTCGTCGGCGGCATCCTGGTGATCACGCAGAGGAATGCGGTTCATTCTGCGCTGGCGTTGATTCTCACGCTGCTGGCGCAAGCCGCGATTTACCTGATGCTCTACGCTCCATTTGTCGCCGGCGTGCAAATTATTCTTTATGCCGGCGGCATCATGGTGCTGTTTCTCTTTGTGATCATGCTGGTCTCGATTGAGCGCACCGAGAAAGAGCGCCAATTCAATAAGCAGTGGCTGGTCGGGATCGTAGCTGCCGGGGCGCTGGGCGGCTTGTTCATCGCGGTCTACGCGAAAGGGCAGGTGATTTTTCCTGACCGCGCCTTGCCTATTGCGGAAGCACAGAACACGCAAATAGTTGGCACGCTGCTGTATGGGCAGTACATGTTCGCCTTCGAGATCGCCTCGCTGCTGCTGCTGGTGGCGATTATCGGAGCGGTGGTAATGGCGAAGAAGAGAATTTAGTTGCGAGTACCGAGTACCCAGCACCGAGGACGAAGAGCTAGAAGCTTAAGAGTTAGCGGCGGGAAGCTGATTTATGGAAGCCATGTTCCACATCACGACCCTGCACTATCTGGTACTGGGCGCAGTGTTGTTCCTGCTGGGCGTGATCGGTGTGCTCACGCGCCGCAACGTGGTCATCGTTCTGATGTCGATTGAGCTGATCCTGAATGCCGTGAATCTGAATCTGGTTGCGTTCTCCCGCTTCTGGGGAAGCGTCCACGGTCAGGTGTTTGCGATTTTCATCATTACCGATGCTGCGGCGGAAGCCGCCGTCGGCCTCGGCATCCTGATCGCCTTCTTCCGCAACAAGGAGACGATCAACGTCGACGAGGTGAATTTGCTGAAGTGGTAGAAAGGCAGTATCAAATGATTTGTCATTCTGAGCGAAGCGAAGAACCTATGCACTTTGCTGGCAACGAGAGAACGCATGGATCCTTCGCTTTGCTCAGGATGACAAGGTCAGCGACCAACGGCTAACGACCAACGACATGCTCTTTCTCTCCCACATCTGGCTCATCCCGCTGCTGCCAGCCTTCGGTGCGACGGTCATGTTTTTCTTCGGCCGCAAGTTGCAGAAGGCGACGGTGAGTGCGGTCTGCGTCGGCGCGATTGTTCTCGCTTTTCTCATCGCTTGCGGCGCGGTGTGGCAGTACACTGCGTGGTCTTCCACACCCGAGCATTTCCACCTGCCTTATCAGACGATTCTCTACACCTGGCTCGGCACCGACACCGGACATCTGAACTACGATACTCAGAACGGACAGCCTGCTTCGTTCCAGGCCGACGTCGGCTTCCTGCTCGATCCGCTTTCCTGCATCTGGCTGCTGTTCGTCACCGGCGTCGGCATGTTGATTCACATTTACTCGACCGGCTACATGGCGCATGAAGGCGGCTACTACCGCTTCTTCGGATACCTCAACCTCTTCATGTTTTCCATGCTGACGCTCATTCTCGCCAACAACTACGTGCTCATGTTCGTGGGCTGGGAAGGCGTGGGCCTCTGCTCGTATCTCCTGATTGGGTTTTATTTTCATCGCAAATCGGCCAGCGATGCGGCCAACAAGGCGTTTATCGTGAACCGCATCGGCGATGGCGGATTTCTGCTGGGGATGTTCACGATTGCCTGGTATCTGGGATCGTTGCGCTTTACGGAAGTTACACACATTGCGCACAGCGGACGCTTTCAGATCGGCGATCCCGTCATTACTTTGGCCACGCTGTTGCTCTTCGTCGGAGCTTGCGGCAAGTCGGCCCAGCTTCCTCTCTATGTCTGGCTGCCCGACGCTATGGAAGGCCCCACGCCGGTCTCCGCGCTCATCCACGCCGCGACCATGGTCACGGCTGGCGTCTATATGGTCGCGCGCTCCAACGCGCTCTTCGTGCTCGCACCAACGTCGATGAAGACCGTCGCCATCGTCGGCGCACTGACCGCCATTTTTGCCGCGTCCATCGGCCTGGTGCAGAACGACATCAAACGCGTGCTGGCTTATTCCACCGTCTCGCAGCTCGGCTACATGTTCCTCGCGCTCGGCGTCGGAGCCTTCGCCGCAGGCGTCTTCCACGTTTTCACGCACGCGTTTTTTAAGGCGCTGCTGTTCCTCGGCGCTGGATCGGTGATTCACTCGATGAGCGGCGAACAGGACATGCGCAACATGGGCGACTTGGGGCATCGCATTCCCACCACTCACCGCACCATGTTCATCGCGACGTTAGCCATTGCCGGAATCTTCCCGTTTGCCGGATTCTTCTCGAAAGACGCCATTCTCTGGGAAACCTGGTCGCGCGAAGGCGGAGCTTACCGCTTCCTCTGGTATGTCGGATACGCCACTGCCTTGATGACTGCGTTTTACATGTTCCGTCTGATGTACCTGACTTTCCACGGCCGACCGCGCATGAGCCACGAGGTAGAGCACCACATCCACGAATCGCCCGTGTCGATGACGGCGCCGCTGGTCGTGCTTGCGCTCTTCGCCATCGTGGCCGGATGGCTGGGCTGGCCGCACAGTCTCGGCGGTTCCGACCGCTTCACCAAATTCCTTGAACCCGTTTTCGCCGGCGAAGCTCAAGTGCTTCAGGAAGAAGGACGAGCCGGCCAACTGGCCGCTGGGGCGAAGGAAGAAGAACACAACAGCGGCACCGAGTGGTTGCTGATGGGACTTTCTCTGGCTGCTGCCGGCGTGGGATGGGGTTTAGCCTGGAAGAACTATCGCCACGCCGACAAGGGTTACACCGAGCCCATCGCCGTCGCGGCTCCTTCCGTCTACAACACGCTGCTCCACAAATATTACGTCGACGAAGGCTACGACTACGTTTTCACCGGACGGCGCAAACTCGGAGGCGTCAGGCTGGGCGTGATGGGATTGGGCGAAGCCTCTTCATGGTTTGACTCGCATGTGATTGACGGCGTGGTCAACGCCGCCGGTTGGACCACGCGTCTCACGGGCACAATTTCCAGTTGGTGGGACAAGTGGGTCATCGACGGCATCGGCGTAAACGGCCCAGCTATCTTGGCGCGCCTGTTGTCGTATCCCGCGCGCTTCTTCGAATGGGGCCTGGTGCAATGGTATGCGCTGGTGATGACGATTGGGCTCGCCTACTTCGTTTGCGTGCAACTGGGATACTCGCGTCAATTTTGGATTGCGGTCGCAGGTTTGCTCCTCTTGACGGCGGCTTACTTTTTGTCGAGGTATCTTCGACGGCGTTTTGCGACTTAGTGTTTCGCAAAGTGAACTGATATATGCAACCTCACATCCTATCCATCATTCTCTTCACGCCGCTGCTGGGCGCGCTGCTGCTTCTGTTTGTGCCCAAGGAGAACAAGGACGCCATCCGCTGGATCGCGAATCTGTTTTCACTCGGCGGCTTCCTGATCTCGCTGCCGCTGGTGCCCTGGTTCTGGGCGCAGCGCTTCGAGCCCGGCTTCAAGTTCATTGAAGGCACGCCCAACAACTGGATTCCCTCCATTGGCGCGGGTTACGTGATTGGCATCGACGGCATTTCGTTTCTGCTCATCATGCTGACCACGCTCCTGGGTTGGATTTCAATTCTCTCGTCATGGAGTGCGATCGAAAACCGCGTCAAGGAATACTACATTTGGTTTTTGATCTTGCAGACCGGCATGCTCGGCGTCTTCATGGCGCTGGATTTCTTCCTCTTCTTCGTCTTCTGGGAAGCGATGCTTGTGCCCATGTACCTGCTGATCGGCATCTGGGGCGGCCCGCGCAAGCTCTACGCCGCCATCAAGTTCTTTCTCTACACGCTGGCCGGTTCGGTGCTGATGCTGCTCGGCATTCTGTTCCTCTACTTCCACCATCACGCGGTCACCGGCGTCTTCACTTTCAGCCTGACCTCGCTCTATGAAACTGCGCCGCGCATTTATTCCGACTACGGTCCCTACGCCGCAACGCTGCTTTTTCTTTCTTTCTTCTTCGCCTTCGCCATCAAGGTTCCGATGTTCCCCTTTCATACCTGGCTTCCGGATGCCCACGTGGAAGCGCCCACAGCTGGTTCGGTCATCCTGGCCGGCGTTCTGCTGAAGATGGGAACCTACGGTTTCATCCGCTTTTCGCTGCCGTTCTTTCCCGACGTGCTCACTCACGGCAAAGTCCGCTACTGGATGATGGTTCTTTCCGTGGTTGCCATCATTTATGGCGCGCTGGTTTCTCTGATGCAGAAGGACATGAAGAAGCTGGTGGCGTATTCCTCGGTGAGCCATCTCGGCTTCTGCACGCTGGGAATCTTCGCGCTCACGCCGCTGGGGCTGAGCGGATCGGTGCTGCAGCAAATCAATCATGGCATCTCGACCGGGGCGCTCTTCTTGATCGTCGGCATTCTCTATGAGCGCCGCCACACTCGCGAAATCGCCGAATATGGCGGGATTTCGAATGTGATGCCCGTCTACGCCACCATCGCGATGATCATGTTTCTTTCGTCGATGGGATTGCCGCTGCTGAACGGATTCGTCGGCGAATTCACCATTCTGCAGGGCACCTTCATGGAAAAAGAAATCGCCGGGCACTCCGGGTTCTTCTGGACGGCGTGGGCGGTGCCGGGTGTGATTCTCGCGGCCGCGTATCTATTGTGGCTCTATCAGCGCGTCTTTTTCGGGACGGTGACGAATCCGAAGAACGAAAAACTGCATGACCTGACGCCGCGCGAACTTGCCACATTTACACCGCTGATCATTATGGCTTTGTGGATCGGCCTCTACCCCAAGCCGTTTTTCCAGATTCTCGAACAGCCGGTGAACAACTTGGTTGCGTCGATGCACCATAACTCGACGCAATCGGAAGCCGTGGCGAATGCGGACACTCACACACAATCATCCACGGCATCGGCCACGACAGCCCTAGCCGCAACGACGGCTGCCGCAACTCCATCTGCCGCGGCTACGGTTCGCTCGCCGAAGGAAATGAAAGGGAAGAACTAGTGGGCGCGCTCCCATTCACGGGGACAGACTACTTGCTGGCTCTGCCCATCACTCTGCTCACGCTGTTTGCGCTGGGGATTTTGCTAATCGATCTCATGCTGCCCGCCGAAACCAAGTGGGCCAATGCGGTCACTGCATTTATCGGCGTGATGTTCGCCACCGCAGGTGTGGTGAAGATTCAGCTCTTTGTGCAAGCCAACCACCTCCCTCCGGGAAGAGGATGGCCCGGCTTCATGGGAATAATGTTCGTAGACCGCTTCGCGCTCTACTTCTTCTATCTGTTTCTCGCGGCCACAGCCATCACCATCCTCATGTCGGAGCGCTACATGGAGATCGAGCGCGAGCATCACGGCGAGTATTACGCTCTGATGCTGCTTTCGGTGGCCGGCATGATGTGTATGGCCGCCGGTTACAATATCGTGCTCATCTTCATCGGCCTGGAGTTGATGGCGATTTCCACCTACGTTCTCGTAGGATTCCTGCGCCGCGACCGCCGTTCCAACGAAGCTGCGTTGAAATATTTCCTGCTGGGCGCGTTTTCGTCCGGCATTTTTGCCTACGGGTTGTCGCTGCTGTACGGTCTTTCCGGAAGCACGCAACTGGACGTGATCGCCCGGACCCTCGCCAGGAATCCGCGCGACCCTATCGCCATCGTCGCCCTGCTCACGACAATGACGGGGCTGCTGTTCAAGATTGCCGCGGTTCCATTCCACCAATGGGCGCCGGACGCCTATGAAGGCGCACCCACCAGTATCACGGGATTCATGTCGGTCGCGGTGAAAGCCGCAGGATGGGCGATGCTCTTGCGCATTCTGCTGTGGGGACTACTTCCCATGCGTGCCATCTGGGTTCCATTCCTCGTATTCGTCTCCATCGCGACCATGACCGGGGCCAACCTCGCCGCGCTCACCCAGACCAACACCAAGCGCCTGCTGGCCTACTCTTCCATTGCTCATGTCGGCTACATGTTGCTTGGCCTCGTCGCCGGAACCCTCACCGAGCTGAGTACAGACGGCATCAAGGGCATTCTGGTTTATCTGCTGGTTTATACCTTCATGAACCTGGGAGCGTTTGGCGTGATCGCTTCGCTACGCCATCGTAACGTGATCGGCGACGAACTCGACGACCTGAACGGGCTTTACTCGCGCGCTCCGGTCGAAGCCGTGCTCATGCTGATCTTCATGCTATCGCTGGCCGGAATTCCGCCGCTGGCGGGCTTCTGGGGCAAATACTTCATCTTCCTCAGTCTGATCGAATCCGGCCACTACGCGCTGGCGTCGCTGGCCGTGCTGTATTCGGTGTTCGGCCTCTACTACTATCTGAAGATCGCCAATGCGATGTTCATGCGCCAACCGGAGGCCGGCGAAGAGAAGCTGCCCGTAAGTCTGGGAATGCGCACGGCGCTCGGCATCACCGCGCTGGCCACGGTTGTGATCGGCATTCTGCCCGAGCATTTCATCCACCTGGTGAACTGGTCGCTGGGACTGGCGCAAAATCCGTTCGTGGCGCGGCTGGGGCGCTGAGGCGTTGAGATTAGCCCCTGGCCTCGCCGGCGGCCCGATCACAGAAACCACCATGCCCATTTAGGAACCCCGCCCCGGAAGCAATCTTGACGAAAACAGGTTCTAGGCGTCTAAACTAAATTAGCGTTTGGGCAGGCATCGCGAGGGCTAATCCAATCTTTACGGAACCACGCACGGACGGAAAGCAAAACCAGCGCCGGACGGTGGCGGTGTCGGTAGTGCTGCACGCGGCGCTGCTGGCGCTTCTCTTGCGTCCGCCTGATCCCCGGTTGCTGACGCCATACTCGGTGGCCCTGGGGCGAAACGGGAAATCCGTGACGCGGCTCTACTGGCCCAGCCATGTCCCCGACGACAGCACCGGCAGTTCGCCCGATAACGCAACGCAGCGCTACCGCCGCCAAAGGCTGGCGCATGAGCGGCTGGTCTGGAAGCGGACTTCGCAACTGGCAAAGCTGACTCCGCCGCTTCCGCTGGCGCCGACCGACAGCGACGACAATTCAAAAGCATCGACAATTTCGAATCTGGGCCATGGCGCTCCGGCTGGACTTCCCTACGGCACTCTGGCGGGAGGTCCGGCCTACGGAGACGAGATTCGACCGGCCCTGCCGCTCAGCACTTCCGATCCGGTTGCCTTTCCCTGGGAAATGCCGCAATCCGAGGGAAATGTGGTGGTTGAGATCACGATCGACGAACGCGGCGAAATCGTGAACAAAGTGGTGCTGCAGAGTATGGGGTCCGCGCTGGACACTAAAGTTTTGGCGGCGTTAGACAACTGGCACTTTCATCCGGCCACGCGCAACGGCGCGGCGATTCCCTCCAAGCAGGATGCAATCTTTCACTTCCGTGCGCGCGGTTAAGAGTAACGACCAGCCTGCGCCGGCTCGCCTGCGCCTGTAAGGCTCGCCGCAGCCCTGCCGCTATAATTAAGACTGTGACCACCAATGAAGTTCGCCAAGTGGCGTCGGCGGACTTCCCCACGCGCTGGGGAAGGTTTCGCATCTATGGTTTTCGCGGGGAGTTTGCCACGAGCGAAGAGGGGATGAACGGCTGCCGTGTCGAGGAAGCGGTTGCCCTGGTGATGGGAGAAGTCGACTTGGGTGTCCCGCTGGTGCGCATTCACTCCCAGTGCCTGACTGGCGATGTGTTTCATTCCCTGCGTTGCGATTGCCGTCAGCAGCTCGAAATGGCGCTGGCGATGATCGGGGAGGAAGCAGCCGGAATTCTGATCTATGAACAACAGGAAGGGCGCGGAATCGGCCTTATGGCCAAACTGCAGGCGTATGAACTGCAGGATTCGGGGCTGGACACGGTGGAGGCGAACGAGCGGCTCGGCTTCAAGGCTGATCATCGCGAATTCACGCTGCCCGCTGAGATTCTCAAGTTGCTGGGCGTGACGCGCGTGCGGCTGCTCTCCAATAATCCGGACAAGGTTGAATCGCTGGAGCGGGCCGGAGTGAAAGTGGTGGAGCGCGTGCCCTGCGAAGTCACGCCCAGCCCACACGCCGAGGAATATCTTAAGACCAAGAAAGAAAAGCTGGGGCACCTGTTTGGTTCGCGGTAATCGCGCTCTCGGGTTTCAAGCCTTCAGAAGTTTCTCGTAAGTTTCTCCAGAGCCGCTCGATTCTTCACCGGCAGATAGCGTAACGAGGCGCGCGCCAGTGCAATGTAAACATCACGCGCGACGGGGATTTTCCGCAACATGCGAAGATGTTTCTTGAGCGTCTCCGCGTCGCCGCGGGCAATGGGGCCGCTGAAGGCTCTTGGCGCATCCATCGCGGCGTAATTGGCTAGAGTCTGGGCGAGGATTGGCAGCATCCGTTGCCGGACCGCACGAGGTTGCACTTCCGCAGCGGCGGCTACGCGCTCGGTGGTGGCCAGAAGCGCGGTCAACAGCGGAGATGCGAACATGCCCCAGGCGTGATAGGCCGCCTTGTGCTGTTTGCGAATGGCGAACGCCTGCCCGCGCAAATCCTTCACAATCGCCCGTGCCGATCGAACCGCCTTGGCATCGCCTTCAATGGCGAACGGAACGCCGGCGAGAGATGGCCGCGATCCCCGAACGAATGTCATGAGCGGATGCACCGATGCAACTGCTGCTCCTTGCTGGCGAAGGATGCCGAGCTCGTCGCTGGTGAGGGCGCCGCTGGAGTGCACGGCAATTTTCCCCTTCCAGTCGGTTGCTCGTTGCAATGACCGCGCTGCCTTGGAGATCTGGTCGTCGGGAACACAAAACCAGACCACCCTGGACTGAATCTGTGCCTCGGAGGCCGCGATCACTGACGAACCGATCTCACGAGCAAGCTGCCGGGCGTGGCGCATTGAAGATGCCCTCTTCCGCGCAACAATGGCATCGATCTTGTAGCCAGCAAGGTGCAGGCAGACGGCAAGCGCTGCCGCCAAATTCCCTCCGCCGACAATGGCGAGCCGCGGCTTCGCAGCCATGATCGGCAGAATAGCAGAACCCGGATGTGGATGCCCGGAGCCGGACGCCGTGTTTTATAGTGTTTGCATGGCGAAAATCCCGCATCCTGCATCGTCTTTCCGCACACGCAAGACCAGCAAGCGCCCGAAGGCCCGGCGGCCTAAGGCTCGCGTCATCTCCTCGCGCACTGTTTATCGTGGCCCGGTTTTTTGGATCAGCGCCGACCAAGTGCAGGAGCCCGGAGGCGTGCTCGTGCGGCGCGATATCATTCACCACTCCGGCTCCATTGTGGTGCTGGCCGTCGATGACTCGGCTTCTGCGCCGCGCGTACTGCTGGAGCGCCAGTATCGCCACGCGGCCAGCGACTATCTCTGGGAACTTCCCGCCGGGCGCATCGATCCCGGAGAAAATGAACTTCATGCCGCGCAGCGCGAGTTGCTCGAGGAAACTGGTTACACGGCCGGCCGCTGGCAGCGGATTCTCAAGTTTTATGCCAGTCCCGGCTTTGTGGCGGAGACCATGGCAGTGTTCCTGGCGACCGGCCTGCGCCCCGGCACGGCGCAGCCGGAAGCCGATGAGATTATTCACAAGCGAATGGTTGCGCTGCCTCGGGCGGTAAAGATGGTGATCGGTGGGACGATTCGCGACGCGAAAACCATTTCCTCGGTGCTGTGGCTCGATCATCAAATCGCAAGCGATCGCGGCTTCCTTTCCCGCCTCAAAGCTGAGAAGACAAAACCCCGCTGAGGACATTCCTGGCGGTGTCCGGACGCACAGCGCCGGTTAATCATTTCACCTTGCCGGCTAAATCCAACCTGTTTCCCTTGACAGCGCCTCGCTGTCGCTCCAAAATGCATCGTAGAGTCAGCGGGCACGTCCTTGGGCCCCCCACAAAAGGACGTGCAGAAAGCGGGGGGTACGTGGAACGTCTGAAAGGAACCGTCAAGTGGTTCAATAACGCAAAGGGCTACGGCTTCATCGGCCGTGCGGATGGGCCGGATGTTTTTGTTCACTACAGCGCGATCACATCTGAGGGATACAAGAGCCTGCAGGAAGGCGATCAGGTGGAGTTCGAAATCACCGACGGCCAGAAGGGTCCGCAGGCAGCGAACGTTACGAAGAGTGCCTGAGGTTTAGTCATTGTAGCTCCTGCCGCGCCAACCCTCCGCCCGCCAAGGAACTCTGGTGAATTGTTTCCTCACCGGTTTGGTCGTCGGCGACGGGTCAGCATTCGCGCACGGCATGTCCTCGATGATTTAATCTTGTCCTCGTGGACAACAAATCCATCGCCACCGTTCTGTACGAAACCGCAGACTTGCTCGAAATCGACGGGCAGGATTCTTTCCGCATCCGCTCCTACCGCAACGCAGCCCAGGCCGTCGAGAACCATTCCGAGCAGATCAAGGACATCATCGCCGAGCCTAAGAGAGTCCTGGCCATCTCTGGCATCGGCAAAGGCATGCTGGTCAACCTGCAGGAGCTGTTCAAGGATGGCCGCCTGACGGTCCAAGCCGAGCTGCTCGAAAAATACCATCCCTCGATGCTGCAGTTGCTGAAGATTCAAGGCTTGGGCCCGAAGACTATCTCCCTGATCTGGAGCGCCTACAAGGTCAGCGACGTCGATGGCGTCGAGAAGCTCGCCCGCGAGGGAAAACTCCGCGAACTCCCGCGCATGGGCGAAAAGCACGAAGCGAAACTGCTGAAGGCGATCGAAGACTTTCGCCGCATCAGCGGACGTTTTCTCATCGACGCCGCAGAAACAGAGGCCGAGAAGCTCACTCAATACCTGGCGAAGTTTCCCGGTTTCGACAAGATCACTCCCGCCGGATCACTGCGCCGCGGGCGGGAGACGGTGGGCGATCTGGACATTCTCGTAACCGGTAAAGCTTGCGTCAGCGAAGCGCAGCGAGAGAAAGCAGTGCAGTACGTAGCCCAATATCTGCCGTTGATGGATGTGATCGGCCAGGGAGATAACAAGATCAGTTTCCGGCTGCGCTCTGGCATGCAGGTGGATGTGCGCCTGCTGCCGCCGGAATCGTTCGGCGCCGCCCTTCAATATTTCACAGGCTCAAAGGCGCACAACGTGGCCTTGCGCCAGCGCGCTCTCAAGATGGGTTACACCCTGAACGAGTACAGCCTCGCAGACCTTGAGACGGAGAATCCAGTTGCGGGCAGAACGGAAGAAGAAATCTACGCCAAGCTCAAGCTCGACTACATTCCTCCCGAACTCCGCGAGAATCTGGGCGAGATTGACGCCGCCGAACGCCACACCCTGCCCATGCTCATTACGCAAGATGATTTACGGGGCGATGTGCACATGCACACGGTAGAGACCGACGGCAAGAACACCATTGAAGAAATGGCGGAAGCGGCCAAGGCGCGTGGTTACAAATACATGGCTATCACCGATCACTCCAAGAATTTAGCTTTCGCCAACGGCCTCGACGATCAGCGCGCTCTGGCTCACATTCAGCGAATTCGCGAGGCGAACCAACAGAATGATGGCATCACGATTTTCGCCGGCATTGAAGTGGACATTCTCGCCGACGGCGAGCTCGATCTTTCTGACGACGTGCTGGCGCAGATGGATTTGGTCATCGCCAGCGTACACTCCGCATTCAATCAGGAACCGGAGAAGATGACCGAGCGGCTTTTGCGAGCGATCGAGAATCCCAACGTTTCCATCATCGGCCATCCTACCGGCCGCATTCAGTTGCGCCGCGACGCTTATCGTTTTGACATGAATGCAATTCTGACCGCGGCCGCGAAACACAAAGTGGCGATGGAACTGAACTCCTACCCCGACCGCCTCGATCTCAACGATGTTCACTTGCGCCAGGCCAAACAAAGGGGCGTGAAGATCGTCATCAATACGGACTCTCATCACACCTCGCATCTGGAGAAGATTCGCTACGGAGTTCTGCAAGCGCGGCGGGCGTGGCTGACAAAAGAGGACATCCTGAACACGTTGCCGGCACAAAAGTTCGCCAAAAGCATGAAGCATCAGTGAAGCTAGCCTGCATTCGCTAGCAGGGCAGGAGTAAAATCGGCAGCGGAGAGAACGCAACCATGCCCGATCAGATTCCGAGCCGTGAGCCAAACGTGAACGCGAAGATATCACCACCAGTATCGTCGGCAACCGAGCCGCAGACGTCTCCCTCCGCTGCCGGACGAACGATGGCCGGGCCCACGATCAATATCGCCGATGAATTCGGCACCGCCAAACGCAACTTGCCTCCTGCAAGAATCGTGATGCTGGCCGTCGGGGGCGTGCTTGTGGCGGCGGCAATCGCCGTATTCTTGACACGGGCCAAGCCTCAAGCCTCGGGCTCGCTGGACAATGTGACCGCGATCGAGATTCCCGGGCAAAGTTCAACCATGGTTGCCCTTACATTTACGTTGAGAAATAGCATTGGCAGGATTCTTTATGTGCGAGGCGTGCAGGGCGCGCTCAAGACGGCAAGCGGTCAATTCAGCGCCGACGCTCTTTCCGCCGTGGATTTCGATCGCTACTTTCAGGCGTTTCCGGCGCTTAGAAATGGAGCGCAGCCCGCGCTCGCTCCCGAAGACAAGCTGCAGCCCGGAGCAGTAACCACGAGAACCGTCATTGTGGTTTTTCCTGTGACGCTTGACGTTTTCAACCAGCGGCAGTCGTTGAGCGTTGTGGTTCAGCCCTACGATCAGCCGGTGCCGGTCGTTCTAAGCAAGTAGGTCGAACGCACTACGTATCGCACCGAACCGCAGATGATCGGGCCGTTACTTTTTCTGGATGAATCTTCGCCTCACCAGGTGGGTATTCGCGTCTGGCTTGATCTCGTCATATTTCAGACAACTGATGGAGCCATCGACCTCAAGGACGGCCAGCGCCACCTGTTTGCAGTCTGCAATTCCATGCTCGCGCAGGGCGCGCTGCAGTTCGTCCATGCTGACCCGCTCCTTCGCCATGTGCGATTCGATAATCTCCCCGTCATGGACCAGCAGACTGGGTTGCCCTTGAACAAAGCGGCGGAAGCGGCGGTTGCCGCCGGAGAGGTCGGCAACCAGGTAATTCATTACGAGCAACGTGCACGCCGCTACCACTCCGCCAAGCAAAGACGTGTCGGGCCCGGTCATGGCATTCTGTACCGAATTCGAGAGAAGCAGAAGGAGCGTGAGGTCAAACGGCGTCATCTGCCCTACCTCACGCTTGCCGCTTAGCCGCACGCCGATCAACACCACAAGATAGATCGCGCCGGTGCGCAGAACGATTTGAAGCAATACATGCCCAGCCCCGGGAAGTAGCACCTCCCTCAATTGGCGGTCACCGGCACGGGCGCGCTCTTGGGCGTGCTGAGATAGCCCGTGGCTTTGTTCTTGTCCACGTTCCAAACCACCAGTTCAAACAGCAAATGATCGCGTCCGGAATAAAACTGGATGGGCTCGGCAATGTTGCGGTCTCTCTTCTCAATCGTCTTGTCGTCGGAGCTTACGTTCAAGGTGTACTTGCCGTGTTTGGCATCGGCCTTCTTGAGTTGCAGACTCACCGTGGCAACCGGCTGAGGCTTGGCGCCCTTAAGCAGCGTGAATTCATAATAGTTGCGGTCGCCCCTGTGCTTGAGCACGTCCAGATCGTCGCGGGTGTGGGCAATCAATCCGCTCTGCACGCCCAGATCGCCGATGGTGCTCTCCAGCTTGGCCTTGGTCGCCGCCAGGTCGGTCTGCGTCGAGGCCACATCGGACCGGACGCCAGTTACGTCTTTCTTCACGCCGGCAACGTCGCCGCTCACCGCGCTGATCTGGCTGCCCTGCGTCTTCTGCTCCTGTTCCAGTTTTTCTTCGGCAGCCTGGGTTTGCGCTTGCAATGCGGCCGCCCGCGCGGCCAGTTCCTTCTTGGTCATGCCAAGTTGGTGGGCTAGAGTCTCCTCGGACGCTTCCGCCGTCTGCATGCGATTTTGCAGTTGCGCCACCTGGGCTTGGCTCGCGCTCAAGTCTTTATTCAGCTTGTCCACGCTGGAATACAGCGTGAAGCCCGCATACGCCGAGCCCGCGACAAAGGCAACCGCCAAAACAATCAGTGCCCACTTCCCCGTGTTCGACTGATGCTCAACCACTACCTGCCCGCCGCCCTCGTCTGACATTCAATTCTCCTTCCAGCGACAACAATATTTGCCTGCAAGCCTTAAAGCACTTGTTCAGCACCACTGATTCAACCGCCACTGGTTCAACAGTAATTGTTCAGCAGAAGAATAGCAGTGTCAACTGGCTGATGGGATGCTGCCCGCGCGCGGCGCCGATGCACGCCCGGCCCGGAGCATGGTCAACAAACTCCGATTGTCCGCCATTTCCGTACGAAAATCCGAGTGCTGCCGCACGCAAGTACCCGCTCTGCTCGGCGTCCTTTAAGATGTGAGGGTGAACAATCGGGGAGCGAAAACTTGGGACGTAATCATTGTCGGCGGCGGCATCATCGGCCTCTCGCTTGCGATCGCCTTGCGCAAACGAGGCGCGAAGGTTCTGATCGTCGAGCGCGGAGAACCAGGACGCGAAGCTTCTTCTGCCGCAGGCGGGATGCTGGTCGATTGCGCGATCGAAACGCAGCCCGCCTTGCAGACACTGGCCACCGCCAGCGCCCGCATGTATCCGGAATTCGCTCATGAGCTGGAGATCGAGTCGGACACGAAGGTCGATTTGCGAGATAAGGGCACGATTCTCTTTCCCCCCGCCACGTGCCTTCGATCGATTGCGTGTCTTGCACATTCCGGCTCAAGAACTGCGGCATTGTTTCCCGCTCGATCGGCGGAGTTGGAGCCCGCGCTGGCAGAGCCGAATCCGGTCCGCGAGGCGTTCTACCTGAAGGAACGTAGTATCGATCCGCGGGCGCTCACTGCGGCAGCCATCAAAACGGCGAAAAATCGCGGCGTGGATTTCTCGTCTGGCGATCCAGTCACGTCGGTGGACTTTAGAGACGGCCGTGCAGCTGGCGTCACCACTCCGAAAACATTTTTTCGTGCGCCTAAAATTGTCAATGGCGCGGGTGCATGGTCCGGCCAGATTGCACCACACGCTTTTCCCACCCGCCCTGTGAAAGGACAAATGCTGTGCCTGGTTTCGCCCGCTCGCGAGCTCCTGAAACATGTGATTCGTTCGCCCGAAGTTTACCTCGTCCCGCGCAGCGATGGGCGGATCGTCGTCGGAAGCACCATCGAGGAATCTGGCTTCGACAAACGCACCGACGCCGCCACGATTCAGCGTCTGCACCGCGCTGCAATCGCCATGGTTCCCGAATTGCGGAATGCCAAGATTCTCGAAGATTGGGCCGGCCTGCGCCCTGGCACGCCCGACGCGCTGCCGATTCTCGGCGAGACTGCTACGCCCGGCTATTACGTGGCTACCGGCCACTTTCGCGACGGCATTCTTCTCGCCCCGATAACGGCTCGGACGATGGCGCAAATCGTCTCCGGCGAGGCTCCCGATTATGATTTGACGGCCTTTTCGCCGCACCGGTTCACCCTCTGAACTGCTCTCTGGCGGTATACTGTTGAGTTTTCCAGTGACAGGATCGCGCGGCATCGAATCCTCCCGAGAATCGAGAGAGAGAGAGAAAAGAGAAAAGGACGGACTTATGGCTTCCCCCGCAGTCGATTTCGCCCGTAGCAATCAGCAGCGCTTCTTAAACGAACTCAAAGATCTTCTTCGCATTCCCAGTGTCAGCACGCTGGAAGAGCATAAGCCGGACATACGCAAAGCCGCCGACTTTGTAGCCGGCGAACTTCGCCGCATCGGCATGGAAAATGTCGAGATCATCCCAACCAAGGGTCATCCGCTGATTTACGCTGACTGGTTGCACGCGCAAGGTAAGCCAACCGCACTCTGCTATGCGCATTACGACGTGCAGCCGGCCGAACCGCTCGACGAATGGACTTCACCACCCTTCGAGCCTACCGAGCGTAACAACAACCTCTATGCCCGCGGCGCCGTCGACGATAAAGGCCAACTCTGGCTCGAAGTGAAGGCTCTCGAATCGCTGCTGAAGGCAGGCAATGGCAAGCTGCCCATCAACGTAAAAGTCATTTTTGAAGGCGAAGAAGAAGTGGGCGGCGAGGCCATCGCCGAATACGTTCGCAAGCAGAAAGCCATGCTGAAGGCCGATTTCGCTCTCGTCTGCGACACCGAACTATTCGCTCCCGATCTTCCTACCTTATGCGTCGGCTTGCGCGGCCTGGTCTACACCGAGATCGAAGCCTTCGGCGCAAAGACCGATTTGCACTCCGGCATGTATGGTGGCGCCGCGCCCAATCCTTTTTTCGCGCTCATCGAGATCATCGGTAAATTGAAAGATTCGAAAGGCAAAGTGCTGATCCCCGGCTTCTACAAGGGCGTGAAGGCTCCGAGCAAGGACGAACTCAAGGCCTGGAAGCGGCTTCCGTTCAACGAAGAGCACTATCGCAAGACCGAAGTCGGATCGAAAGTCCTCACCGGCGAGCCCGGCTATTCCGTCCTCTACCGCACTTGGGCGCGGCCCACGCTTGAAGTCCACGGCATGCCCGGAGGATTCATCGCGCCCGGCGCCAAGACCGTGATTCCGGCGAAAGCTGCCGCCAAAGTTTCCATGCGCCTCGTCCCCAACCAGGACCCCGACGATATCCTCAAGCGATACTCGAACTATGTGAAGAAGCTGACGCCCAAGGGTATCGAGACCAAGATCAAAGTTTGGAGCAAGGGCCCGGCCTGCGTGGTCGGCACCGACAATCCCTATATCAAGGCCGCCACCGAAGCGCTGCACGACACCTTCAAGAAAGAAACGGTCTTCATCCGCAGCGGCGGCTCCATCCCGATCGTCACCGACTTTCAGGACGTGCTGAAAATTCCTAGCGTGATGATGGGCTTCGGCCTTCCCGACGACAACCTGCACGCGCCCAACGAGAAATTCCACATCCCGAACTTCTACCGTGGAATCGAGACGATCTGCCGTTTCTTCGAGAAACTGGAAGGAAAATAGGTATCGGCGCCGCCGCTGTGGGCATGACGATCGGTCCAAACCGTGACTGTAACCGGCGTTGCTCGACCCACATCTGCGCGAGGACGCGGCGCGTTGAAGATTCTTGCGGCTTGCCCGAGAAGCTTTAGCGCGGCAATATCTCCTTCAACGCCCACTCAATCCTGTCCACCTCTTCGCGGATGACTCGGATCGACTGCTGATTTTTTGCCGGGTGGGCCAGCGGAGTGATTCCTTCCAGAGCACCGCGGATTTGATGATTCCGGGCCCAAATGAAGTTAAGCTTCGCGCTCCTCTGCTTGCGATTCCGGTAAGCATCGCCGACGAACTTGGTGGCGAGCCAGGCAAAAACCAAACCGAACAGAGCCTCAATCGGAATGCGATCGGTCGCGCCGTCGAACTCTGAAAATAAAAGCCGGTAGACCGCTTCTCCCATTCCAAAGGATGCAAACAATACCGTTGCCCCGAACAAATAAACCTTTAAGCGCTCCATGGGTTGAAAGCGCAGGGAGTCCTCGATTCCGTCACGCGTCCGCGCAAAGTTGATCGCCATGCTTCCCCCAAAATAGTCGTTTCACTGTTCCTGGACTCGATCCAAGTGTACAGTGCCGTCGTTTTGAAATGATAACTTGGAATTGCAATCAGCGGACGGATTCTCTTCAGACGACTGTCCGCAAAATGCGACTAAAGACCAGCCGCGTCCATCAATCCCATGGAACTTTCTTGGCTGGCATGAGTATCCTCGTTCAGCTTCGCCGCGACGACCGTCATCCACCCATTTCGGACATGCACGGAAGCGCGGAGCTCCTAAGGCTTGATCTCGAACACCGTCCCATATCCATAAGCGCCGCCGTTGACCGTGGTGCCGTAGAGACTGCCGACGCCATCGAAGATCAGGCCGGCGTAGGGTTCCCATCCGTCCTCGGCGTTGACGAAGGCATGCAGCAGCTTCTCGGCCCAGGCACCGTGTGCCAGGGGCGTTAACTCAAAGACCGTGCCGCAATAGCCAGCGATGCCGTAAGCGCACACTCCACTTCCGCCGTTGAAGGTCGTGCCGTAGAGATTGCCGGCAGCATCGACGATCAGGCTGGAGTTGGGATTGAACCCATCGCTGCCATTACTGTCGAAGTTATGCAAAATCTTCTCCGTCCATTTTCCCCCCGTCGCCGGAATCAGCTCGAAGACGGTGCCGCAGCCGGGAAGGCCGCCATTGTTGCAGGTTCCGAGGCCGCCGCTGTAGGTGGTGCCGTAGAGATTGCCGGCGGTGTCAAAGATTAGGCTGCCGTAGGGTCCGGTCCCGTCTTTGGCGTCGTCGCTGAATGCGTGCAGCACCTGTTCCGTCCATTTTCCGCCCGCTGCGGAGCTTAACTCAAACACGGTGCCTCTGCCATAAAGGCCGCCGCTGCGTGCCGAGCCATAGAGGTTGCCGGCGCCGTCGAAGATGAGCGCGCTGACGGCGTAGCCGCCATTGCCGTCATTGAAGGCATGCACCATCGTTTCCGTCCAGCCGCCACCGGCTGCGGGGGATAGTTCGAATGCGGTCCCGTAGTCGTAATATCCGCCGGTAGAGGTTGCGCCGAAGAGATTGCCGGCGGCGTCAATGGCCAGGCCGACTACGGGATAGGCCCCGTCGCCGTATCTGTTAAAGCTGTGCAGCACCTGCTCCGTCCAGCCGCCGCCGCTCGCGGGCGTCAACTCGAAGACCGCGCCGAAGGAATAAGCGCCGCCGCCCATCGTGGTGCCGTAGAGATTGCCGGCGCCATCAAACACCAGACCGGCGTATGGAACGGAAGCGTCGGTGGCATTCTCCCCAAAGCTATACAGCACATTCCCGGTCCAGCCGCCGTCCGCATTCGGCGTCAATTCGAACACTGTACCAACGTTGTGGAGGCCGCCCGCCAACGTGGTGCCGTAGAGGTCGCCGGAGGCATCGAAGATCAGGTTAGAGTAGGGATTGAGTCCGCCCAGGCTTTTGTTGCCGAAACCATGCAATACTTTTTCCTGGGCGACCGCGCAGGTGCCGGCCAGGAGCAGAGCAAGGGCAAAGATCGTTGCAACCAATCGGAAGGAAAATTTCCTGCTTAGCATGAGTCATCCCCTTTAGCGTGGAGCGCACGTGCACGGGCCGGTGCGTTTGACCGAGAGGAGCCAACATTACACGTACCGTCCAACGTGTCAAGATGCAGGATTTTGCAACCCGTCAACATGGCGGAGCAAGGTTTTCAGGGCGGCAAGCGCGGCATCTTTCGCGTTTGAAAAGCGGCGACAGGCGAGGCGAAGTCGCCCAACGAAATTTACAATCTGGTGACACGAAGCGGCTGGCCACGCGCTAGCCTTCCAACAAGTCGCGTCCTCCGACGTGCGCGGCGTTCTCTGGATTTTCAAGATCCGGATCTCAAGTCCGGACGCCAAGAAAGTGATTCCGCGTTAGGCGATCGTTCGCCCGGAAGCGCTGCCGCAAATCATGTGTTTGAAACGCTAACAACCAAGCACGAAGAAACCGTGCGCGGAGGAATTATGAAATTGAGTTTGATCGTAGCGCTTGCCCTGACATTGGCGGCCGCTGTGTTGATCTCGATCCAGCCCGCAATCGCCGGATCGGACGCGGCGTCGATTTTTCAGGTTGTTGCCACCCCCAACGACCACTTCAACAACGGCTTGCTGGCGGCATCAGCATCTTCTCCGACGGACATCTGGGCCGTCGGGCAATCCACCATTCACTTCGATGGCACGACATGGACTGCCTTTCCCGCGCCGGGTATTAAGGGCGACAACACCAGCGATCTCGCGGGAGTGGTGGATATTTCGCCCACGCTGGCTTGGGCTGCGGGGTCCGTGAACTCTGGCGAGGCCAATCCCGGGCAGGTGATCCTTCAATGGAACGGCACCAAGTGGAGCGTGTTTCCGGGTCCCAAGTTTGCCGCAGGCGATCAGCCGAGTGTGAAAGCAATGGCTTCCACTGGCCCGGACGATATCTGGGCGATCGGCAGTCTGCTGGGCGATGATGAGCAACAACTCTTTTTTCTTTTCGAACACTGGGACGGCACAGCGTGGACGGCGACGACTTCTGTTTCGGGCGACGCTTTTCTGTTTGGAGCTTCCGCCGATGCCACGAACGACGCCTGGGCGGTAGGCTTCAATGGCCCCGAGAACGACGACAGCAATACCCTGGCCCAGCACTGGGATGGCACAAGCTGGAAAACGGTTGCGACTCCGAGCGTGGGCTCGGGAGCAAATCAACTGAACGGCGTGCTGGCGCTGGCGCCAAACGATGTGTGGGCTGTGGGTTTTTCCACGCCCGTCGCACCTCCGCAGCAGGCTGCCACGTTGACGCTGATTGAACATTACGACGGGACAAACTGGACAATCGTGCCCAGCCCGAACGTCGGTCCGAACAGCATCTATCAATCGAACCGTTTGTTCGGATTGACGGCGAACTCGCCGACCGACATCTGGGCCTTTGGATCGTATTTCGCCGTCGGCGGTTCCGGTCATCAAATGACTTTGCTCATGCATTGGGACGGAGCCAAGTGGAGCATTGCCCCGAGTCCAAACCCCACGACGGGCGGGTATCTCTCCGATCTCTTGTTTGCGGGAGTCACGCCTTCACCGGGCAATGTTTGGATTTTCGGAGATGAGGACGAAGCGCCGCATTCGGCTACGCTGGCCATTCATACCACGACGGGAGCGAGTTTTTGATCCGAGGTTCCGAAGTCCGGAGGCACCCGTTTCAGCGGCAGCGGCTCATTCGCAACTAGTTCTGGCTCCCTGAGAACGTGCCGCCCACTCCCGTGCAGACCGGAGTGCCTGGGTCGCATGCCCACGTGCCCGTAATCGCGCCGTTGCTGACGCTCCCGTTACCGTCGAACACAGCTACGTCTCCGTATCGATCTGCCTCAACGAAGAGAAGATTAATTGCCGCCGTCGAGTCAGAGGGGATGGGATTCGTCGAGGAGCCCACCAGGACCCCCTGCGGCGGATAGAAGAACTGACCGGTGCCAGAAATCGATCCCTGCCCAGTGTTATCGTCCGCGATGAAGCAGTTCGGCCCCTCCACTGTAAACGTCCCGACAGGCGTTGCAACGCTGCATTGGCTCGCAACCAAGCTCACCGAAAACATGCTCGGATTTGAGCCGACCTCGTTCGCCGTTATTGTCCATGCTCCCAGGATCTGGGTGCCGGAAGCGGAGTCTCCCTTGGGACTTCCTGCGCAGGCCGCCGAGAAAATCGTTAGCATGATAATCAGCGCGAGTCTTTTCATCCCGCCTCCTCATTGGGAGTTCAGTTCTTAACCGTCATGGCCTCGGAGTCAACTGCCTTTTTCCCCGAGATCCCCTCCAGCGCGGCAAGAATGCCGCGATAGTCGCTCTTGTCACATTGCACTGCCAGCCCCCCTTTTTGGTCCCCGTTCGCCCACGTCAGGCCGACATAGTGCTTCTTGGACTTGCTGAGCGCTGTTAGTGCCCCAAGCCCAAGAGTAAATACGCCTACAGCAACAGCGGTGCCTACCCTTCGATGGACGTCTTGGCCATAGCTCACCTCTGTAATAGAGGCCGCAGGAATCACCACGGCGTCCGCCTTTCCTGCCGCGATGCGGATGTGGTCGCCTTCCACAAAGAGCTTCGGACCCTGGCCGGGCCTGATGCCAGTCAATGACCCTCCGCTGTACATCACGCTATATCCGAACTCCCTTTCGGCGGCGAAACTGGATAGACAGACTGTCGCGCAGAGGACGAGCCCAAGAAACTGTTTCATTCGGTTGCTCCTTCGGCCGAAGCCGGACCAAGCAGCGGTCGGCCATCCCAACGATCTCTCGTTTCCTACGGCGGGTCTGTGACGGGTAACCTTGCAAAAAAGGTCCGCTGTGGAAAAGCCCGTTATGGAACGCAGGGCGGGAGGGGGAGAATCGTCCGGGCGACGCTGGGAGCGGGTTAGTTCAGTCGCGGCAGTTCAGGGTCCAGAAAGACGTTAGGCTCTTCTTCGGTGGAAGCGAGTCCCTCGGGCAAGGTGCCGCGATTGTATTCCGCCATGCGGTTCTTCCACTTGAGGAAGTCGGTGATGCTCTGCGGCTCGACGCGGAGCTCGACGCGGCGCAGGCTGGCGAGCAGCAGATTCATTTCGTAGTGGAAGCCGGTGGCCGTGCGAAGATTCTTGGCGGAAGGATGGACGATATCAACGCCACGGCTGCGGTATTCGAGCAATCCCCAGCCTGGGGGCAGTTCTTCGCGGCGCACGAGCGCGGCGGGGACGAGATAGAAGCGCTCGCAACCGACTCCTTGTTCGGGTTTCCTGCGAAACGGCTTATCGCGATCGGCGAGGAAGTCGGCGCGCGTGAGCTTGCACTCCACCAGCACGGAATGGCAGGCGCGCTTCCAGCCGATGGCGTCGGGCATCTCGCCGCTGACGCAGGCCTGCTCAGAGAGAACCACTCCACAGCGATAGCTGCGCAGCCAGCGCACGGCTTTTTCGACCAGTTGAGAGTGAGTCATGGATTCGGCTTCGAGCTTTGAGCTTCGGCTTGCGCCTGCCTCCGATAGAAGCAAGAACATTTGTAACCGGAGAACAGGATGCGCGGAAGTCACTGGAAAGCTACTGGTGTCGCGGCCTTGTGGAAATCTGCCTGAAGAATATTTGCGGCGGCCGAGTTCGCCAAAGCATGGTAGCGCAAGTTCTTTGCGGTGAGAGCCAACCTACGGGTCCCCCCCTTTTTGCATAGTCTCTGGAATCAGCAAGTTGGCGCGAAATTCCCCGCAAGATACGGATGTCAAAGAACTTAAGTACTAAAGTCTTTCAAACGAAGGACTTAGGACGGGACTAATCGCGCTGTGCGCGGCAGTCACGGCCTCGATCATCATCGCGCGATTTAAATTGTGGAGCAAGGTTAGATGTCACAGTGCGGCGGTGGAAAACGTTGGGTTGGGTTGCCCGCCAGGGAGCAGGGATATACTTCAAGCTTCACCTGTCGCGGACTACGGAGCATCGAGGTACGAAGAAAGATCAATATCCTTGTAATCTGAATCGCTCCGAAATCCTTGAAGGATCTTTTCTAACGCCTGCCGATGAGGCTTCAGCCGTTGAAAAATTCGCTTCGTCTCGCCCGCGAGGTCGTAGGTGATTGAGGGATCAAGTCGTAGGCTAAATTGCCAGTCTTCTACTTCCATGGTCGAATTCCCTTCACGGATCTTTCGCTCTACATACTGCTTCACTGCGTCCGACCCACAGAGTTCAATTGCGGCCCTTTTTGCTACGATTCGTGCCTCCCGTTCATGCGGTATGTCTGGCCAATTCAGCCCGAAGCTGTCAATTATTTCCTTCGGGAGATTATGAATGAGCCGGCCCACAGCCCAAAGCTCCCGCCTAAAACCGTACTGAGCAAAGTGCTGTAGCTCATGCGAAAATGTCATGACCAAACCGGTCGCATCGGCACAAGTCGTCCCGTGCAGGTAGATAAGGTGGTCAAAGAATCGCTCGTCGTCCGCAGCCCAGTGAGTATTGCCGAAAATCTTGTTGGTCATGCACTGCGGCCAGTTCCAGTTGCCTCGAAATGTATCTTTCTTGATAGCGGTGTAGAATCCGCGATTCTCCGGCCCGAGGCCCCACGGCGGCGGCGACTTGATTTCCGCCCAGTCATGATCGTCGAAGAAAGCCAGCAACCTGAGTTCGGGTAGTCCGTCGCCAAACTCTCTAAGCACGCGCTCCGCTGCCGTTTCGCGTCTCGCCTTTACGACGGCGTCACTTGACCTCACTTCCGCTGTTACGCGCACGCGTCTCAGTCTCGCACCTTCCATGATCCTTGCTCCGAGTCTATCTTAGATTCGCGTGGCGGCGCGCTTCCCCCGACAGCATGCGTGCTGCGCACGTTGGTTCTCAGTGGTTGACGGGAGGCGGATCTAGGATTAGGTTGTTTTCGGGCTCAAGGAAGAAAATTCTGACTTAGACTCTTTCTGACCTGAGCCCTTAAGGAGATTGGGAAATGAAAAACGTTGTCCGGGCATCTCTGCTGCTTCTGCTTTTGAGTGGGTTGGGGTGGGCCGCACAGGACGTGGTCAGCGCCGTCCATGGAACCATCACGAAACTGGATTCGACCGCCAAGACGGCTGTCGTCAAGACCAAGGATGGTGCGGAACATACCGTCAAGTTTGCCGACAAGACCACCGTCCACGGCGCCGAGGCGACAGCGATGGGCGGCAAAGACGCCTTTCACGGACTGACGGAAGGCACCGAAGTGGTGGCGCACTACACCACCAAGGGCACGGAGAACACGGCGGTTGAGGTCGATAAAGTGGGCAAAGACGGTATTAAGTCGGTGGACGGAACCATCACCCATATGGATCGCGCGGGCAAGACTCTGGCAGTCAAAACCGCGGACGGTACGGAAGACACATTTCGGCTGTCCGGCCACGCCGCGACTGACGCGGGCAAGGACATCGCAAAGGGAAGCGAGAAATCCGCGAAGGTTACGGTCTACTACACTGAAGGGGCCGGCAAGAAAGTGGCCCACTTCTTCGAGGGAAACTAAGGCGGGCCCGAAACGTTCACTTGCTTGCCGCGCGGCGACGCGACAGGCGCTAGGTTTGGCGTCTTCTCGACTCCACGTCAGATTGCTGAAATGGCGGATTTCTTCATCGGCCTGACGACTACCGGGCGGTGCAGCACGGTTTCCAGCAGATGGCGTTCGGCGGCGATGGTTTGCGCTGTGGGAGTGTTGGGCGCATAGCCTTCGGCGGCGATGACCAGGGCTTCGTTTCTGGCAAGGCCGCTCGGGGGCTTACGCAGGAATCCGTTGGTGCGATTTTTGCGCGTGGCCTTGGTTTCAATCTTCAGGTTTTCAATCTGAATGCGGCGGATGTGGCCGTCGTGCGAAACATCCATCGCATTGGCCAGGCGGAGGATTGCTGCCAACTGAATCGTGATCTTTTGCTCGTTCGGAAGCAGATCGCGCAGCGCTTTGTGGTTTTTCGTGGGCAAGGCGCCGCAGTGGAAGCGGGCGACGATGGCGGCGCGCCGCATATCTTCCGGCTTCCATCCCAGGGGCGTGCCGTGAGCGCGAATCAATTCGCTTGATGCCTTGTGATGTCCCTTATTTCCTTTCGACTTGCCGACATCATGCAGAAGCGCCGCGGCGAGCAGGCTGGAACGCGCGCCGGCGCCGGTCGTTTCTGCGCCATTCGTTTCTGCGTCATGCGCGGAGACCAGCAATCCTGCGGCGATGAGACCGTCGTAGAGTTGGAGCGCGAGGCGGGCGACGCGTTCGGAGTGCGCGAAATCGGGATCGAGCGACTTCGCCCAAAGTTTCATGCGGCGGGTGGCCAGCGCCTGAACTTGCTTGCCTTTTGGCAGAGCCTGCCGGAATACGGGCCACAAGGAACGGGGTCCGACCATTTTTTTGCGATAGCGGTTGATTCTCTGGTTTCGCTCTTGGAGAATGCGGGAGCGCCACTGCTTCCGCAGATTTCCAGCGCTGTCGGCATGGTCTGAAAAAACTTTGTCTGGGAACAGGTGGTCCGAGAAAACATGGCAAGAAACGGCGGTGGCCCACAGCACGTCGAGATCGTGGACTTCGCCCAGCAGATCCTGCAACTCCTTCAAGTCACGGCTCCAGGCCGCGTGTTCGACGGGCAGGAAGTTTTCCACGATGTAGCGAAAACGCTTGATGCCGATGCGCAGGCTATGAAATGCCGTTTGGGATCGATTGCGCAGAGCGAGTTGGTGCAGCCGGTGGGCTTCGGCCCAGCGCTCGAGCGCCAGATGCTTCAATAGCGCACTGCCCGGGCGGACGCGCGCCGCACGCGGGGGAAGCGACGCACACCACTGCTTCCATTGTTTGCGATCGAATTCGTCTTCTTCCAGCGCCGACTCGGCTTCGCGCTTTTGTTCGGCTTCGCGGTGAGCAAGGATTTGGAGCAGGGCAAGGGCGACTGGATCGCGCGCGGCGCGATCGCCGTTGTCAGCGGCTGCGGCATTTTCGATGTCGTGGAAATCGTGCTGCGATTGCGGCGGCACCGGCGAGCCTGCACTGAACGGAGCCGAAGGCTCGCCCGCGCCCACAATACGGGCAGGAGCGGGAGCCAGCTTCTCGATCCACTCCGTCATGACCTGGATGTCGCGCAGCGCTCCCAGGCGCTGAAAGAGGCGCTTGCCTGCTTTCTTCATGGCCTTCCAGTCGGGATCTGGGTCGATCGCCATCAATCCATCGGCAAGCGAACGGCAGCGGCGGAGCGCAACCCGCAAGTCGTGGACTGGATCCGGGGCAAAGCCGGCAGCAGCGCGGTCGCACTCCTCGAGAACGCGCAGCATCCAAAAGCGCAAGCCGGTGATCTTCACGGCGCGGGATACGGCGCTTTTCACGTTCTGGGATGACGAAACCATAGTGTGGATTCTCTAATACGTTCCGCCGGCTGTTCTCGCCGCAGACCGGTTCCAACGCCAGTGCCGCCGAGGGGTTGCGCCCTGGGCAGACAAATTACTGATTTCGCGGTCTTTACCTGGATCATTCTGTAGCTCCAAAGCCTTAGACCTCGAGTGCTTATTGTATTACCTCAGTAATGTGCAGCAAATTACGGGTTGGCATAACCTTCTCTTTGTAGATTTGCGGACAATACGAGGAGGTCCGTATTACCACCACCGGAACATTTCAGGAGACTCGTGCCACTTCGGCACGCGCCTTTGTGCACAGTCTGAACATCCTGATCAAGTACAGCCGGATGTACGGCTTTGAACACAAGCGCACCGCCGCGCAGTTCGCAACCGCCTGGAACGAACTGAAGCAGGGCCTGCCCAAAGCGGGCGATGGAGGATTCTTGCTGGGGGTTTCCAGCAACAAGCTGTTGCTGGACGGCATCCCGCTGGAAACAGGACAGGCGGAGAGCAGTTTCGCGCAGCTTCTGACCGCCGCCGGATTGGCCAGTCTCCACTTTTCCAAAGACGTTACGACAGAAGATTTCACGAGCCTGGTGCGCGCGTTTACAGTGGCCGGCTCGAAAGCGCAGGACGTAGCCAAGCAGATCAAGGAAGCGCTGAACGCCACCAAAAACAGCACGATCAGGATCAATGAAGTGAAGTTTGTGGCTGCGGATCCGCTGACCGGCGACGTTAGCGTGGCCGCGCAGATTGCGGCGCAAACGCTGGGACCGGAATTCAAGCAGTGGTTGAACGATCCGCAAAAACTGCTGCAGCTCATAGCCGCCGCCGAAGGCGCGAATGCCGGAGGCGGAGCCGGCACCGCTGGCGGAGCTCCGTTGGGCAGCGTACCCAACGTTAGCCTTGGGGCAAGTTCGGGCGCTGCGGCTGGTAGTGCGACCGGCGCGGCGCCGGCATGGACGGGCGGAGTGGTACCGCTGCAAGAGGCCGAAGTGATTCAGACCATCCGGCTGCTCACCCGTTTTGGCCAGGTTCAAAATGACGACAACGCCGGCGCGGAGGATTTGCAAAAGGAACTGAGCGCCACCGACTCCGGAACGCGGGTCAACCTGCAACAGTTGCTGGCCGGCCTCGCATCGCAGGCCGGCAACGCAGAACAAGATACGCCGTTGCTGATGAAAGCGGCTGAGCACATGGCCATCCGCTTCGCTCTGGAGCGCTACCAGCGAGGCGAGGTGAAGGTCAACGCCGTGCATCAGATGCTGGAGCACATGAGCCGGCAAATGGATTCCCTGCGCCAGATCCTGCGCTTGCAGGAAGACAAGATGAGTAAGGCGGGAATCCTGGTGGAGTCGCACGCGGACATTCTGGACCGCATGTTTTGGGCGGAGGTTCCGGAATCTGGGAAGAAAAGCGTGCTGCTTTCGCACGAGGCGCCATGCGTGCCTCCGCGTAATCTGCGTCAATTTGTCGAGATCTTGCTGGACCGGGAAGACAGGGAATCGGCGGCGGACATCCTCGTAAACTATTACGGCTGCCTGGCTGCGAAAGACATCGAGTCGCGGCGCAAAACAGCCATCGGCCTGAGCCAATTGGCGGATTTGTACGCTCGTCTGGGCGGCCAAGCGCTGGGGGCGGCCATCGGAAAACTCTGCGCACAATTGAGCGCGGAGAAAGATCCCGAAATGCAGAGCCTGTTGAGCGCGGCCTTTGTGCGCCTCAGCCAGGAGGCCAGCGAATCCAAGAACTATGCGGCGGTCATCGAAGTATGTGCGGGCATGGAAACGCTGCAACAGCAGCGGCCGGTGCTGTTGAACGATCTACGTCCGCGCGTGGGGGTGGAGAACCGGCTGCCTGAATTCATTGAAGAAGCCCTGCACTGCGATCCGGTGCCCCCGGAGTTGCTTACGGTGCTGCGGCGGACCTGCCAATCGGGCGCCGAACATCTTGCGGACCGCTTTTTCCGTTGTATGCGGCGGGATGAGTGCGACCGTATGGTCGAACTGGTGAACGAAACGGGATCGCCTGCGTTGGCGCAGCTACGGGAGATTCTGCGGACGGGTCAGCCGCGGCAAGCTTCTGTGGTGGTGGGATTATTGAGCCGGCTGGATGTGGCCACGCTGCTGGAGCTGCTGCCGGTGCGCCTGCCGGAGTGGAACCGTTTCTATCATGACATCGTGGTTCGGCAGATCGCGTATGGCGCGGCTCCGGACCGTGGACGCACCATCCTGGAACTGGCCGAAATTTTGGATCCGGTAGTATTGCCGGAAGCGATCGACGAGATCGGCATGAGCGGCGATCTGACTGCGGCTCCGCCCTTGCTGGCCATGGCGCGACCGGGCGAAGCAGCTTCGCGTTCACCATTTGTGCAGCTCAAAGCTATTGAATCGCTGGGACGGTTGCGCGATCCGGAGGCGGTAGTCTTGCTGCGCGAGATTGTGGAAACCAAGAAAACGTTTGGCTGGGTTCATCCCCGTGAACTGCGAATTGCGGCAGCGCAGGCGCTTTCCAAGACTGACCCGCGCTATAGCAGCCAGATTTTGTCCGATAGCGGCATTGAGCCGGGGGAACTGGCGATTGCGCCCCTGGATATGGCTCCAGCCTGTCCGTTTGTGCGTCAGCGTCGCTACGAGCGCATGGCTCTGGCACGCACCGTGACGGCGACCATCGGCAGTTCGTGGGGAAAATCGAGAATTCAGATCCGCGAACTGAGCCTGGGCGGCGGTATGGGCACGAAAGAAGACAACCTGCGCATTGGCAGCGAGGCCGATCTGGAGATTTCCGCGGGCATGAGATCGAAGATTCGCGCGCACGTGCTGCTCCGCCGGGCGCGCGTGAATGAAGTAGGATTCGAAATTGTCAATACCGATCTGGAAAGCCGTTACCGCCTGCGCCGCTTGCTGATGGAGACGATGAATCGCGCTCCCCAAGGTAAGGAACAGGACTGGAACGGACAGCGGAAGGTTTAGGCGGCGCCATAGCAAGGATGCAGAAGAAAAAAGCCTCTGTTCGCCGATGCGGACAGAGGCTTTCTCATCTTCGCAGTTTACCTCACGACTTTGACAAAGATGATGAGGAAGGTAAACAGGACCAGCGACTCGATGAAAGCCAGTCCCACAAACAGGGCAATCTGAATTCCCGGCCTTGCCGCGGGGTTTCGGGCCAAGCCTTCACAGGCGGCGGAAGCGACTCGACCCTGGCCCAGTGCCGCCAGAGCAGCGGCAAAAGCCATGGCGAAGCCGGACGTAATAGCCACCCAGTTGGTGCCGCCGGAAGCCGCCGCCGGCTCCCCTTGGGCAAAAGCAGGCACGGCGAAGAGGGACAACGCTACGATGGTCAAGATCAGAAACACGACTTTACGCATATTCGACTCTCCATACTGCCAGGAATTTTCGCCAGGAGGTGGTTGACGTCATCCTCGTGCAGACGCCCTCACACTGACGAAATCTACAAAAAGCCGGAAGAAATTAGTGTTCGTGCGCCGTGGCCTCGCCGAGATAAACACAGGCGAGGATCACGAAAATGTAAGTCTGGATCAAGGAAACGCCGACATGCAGAGCTTCGAAGACGATCGGCACGCCGATCGGTATCAGGGAAAAAAACACCAAAGTTACCATCTCGCCGGCGAACATATTGGCGTAAAGGCGAACTGTGAGCGACAAAAGGCGAGCGGTGTGGCTGAAGATCTCGATCGGCAACATCAAAGGGGCAAGCCACCATACCGGTCCCATGAAATGCTTGAAGTAGGCAAGGCCGTTGGTCCGCAGACCCTGGAAGTGATAGTAGAACCAGGTGAGCAGCGCGCAGCCGAGCGGAACGATGGGAACCGCAGTAGGCGATTCGAAGCTTGGGATAATGCCGATCAGATTGCAGGTGAGGATGAAAAGTCCCAAGGTTACCAGATACGAATGATACGGCTTATAGTGATGGCCGATGATCTCCTCGCCCATGTTGCCAACGAAACTCTCAATCCACTCCATGGAATGCTGCAAACCGCCGGGCTGGTCGACCGAAAGCCGCAGCCGAACCGCCACAAACAGAGCGCTCAACAGCAGCACTACGAGCACTTCCATAGCAAAGCTATCGGAGATCGGCGTGGCCGCATGTTTGGGATGGATGTGCAGGGCGAGCAGCAAGGAAAGCACCGGGCCGCCGAACCAGCGGTTGAGCAGCGCGGTGAACCAGAGGTGCTCCATGATTTATGAACCCGGATTTATGAACCCGAACTTGCGGCCCCAAAGTTACGATTTCAGCAAAATCCTGATGACGAGCGTTTCTAGAGTTAGTATCCGCGGCGTAAGGCGGCGTACGTTTCAAAGCCCGCTTCCATCAACATTGCCGCCACCGGCATGCACAACCCGAACAGAAAGCCCCGGAAGGCCCGAGAAGAACTTGTGAATATAACATAGGCAACGATTCCCGCCAAAAGATAGCGGAGGAAAAAGCCGTTAACGAGAGAGAGACCATGTTCACGGTTCCTGGTTTCGACGACGCGCGCAGCAAGGGCTTGGACCGCTTGGTTCAAGGAGCGGAAACTCCAATAGGCGATCAATGAACCCGCGGCAAAGCCCAGACCAGCGATCAAGCCGAAACGCCAGGCGGTGAAGACGGTGAAGGTCAACCCGAGGACGAGAAGGAAACGCAGCATTCTGGGAATGGCGGCGGAGAAGAAGCGGTCGGCGGGGGTTGAAGGTTCAGCCGGGACAGGCGGAGGTAGAGGACTGGAAGTCATCGGGCTGCGTCCTGCGAGATTGAACTACTTAGGAGTTAAGGCCCTCGATTATAGTAAGGCACTTCATCGCAGCGCTGGAAGGGCTGCACGACCCAAAATCGGAGTTTTCCGCAGCGAGTTCTAAGCGTCCGGCTTTTGGCGGGACAGAGCCGTGGCCATGCGAATCATTTGTACGAATCCGGCAACCGCGCCGAAGATCACCCCCGCGAGGTAGAGCCAGCGGGTGTGCATCCAGCGGTCCAAGAGCCTGCCGAGCGCGTAACCCAGGAAGACCGCCGCGGGGATAATAAATCCAATCTCAGAGTAACGAGCCGCAGAGACGAGGGGGCTTGGCTTGGAGGGGCGAGTTGGATCTTCAGGCACGACGAAACAAATTCTACCCTAACCGACTGGCTGCGGCGACTGATTCGGGGTTTCGTTGGCACCGCCTCGTTTGCCTACGGCGGGCCGGGTCCGGATAGAGGTTTCCGTCGCCGGCGTCTCTCACGGCGTCGTGATCAGGCGGATGGGCACGGGAGAGGTTCCGGTGACGGCTGGGTTTGTGGTGCTCCCGCAGGCAGCCACGTTCATAACCGTCACGTTTATTTCTCCGACATTCGTAGTCCCGTCGACCCAGTTGATGAAAACCTGCAAGAAACCGATGATCGTGACTTGAGACGTGGCCGGGCCGATCAAGGTGGCACTGTTGTCATAGATGGGCAAGGAGACGATGGAGGGGCTGCTGGTGATTTCGCTGTTTTGCGCTATGCCCGTGGTCCCGGTTGTAAGCAGTAGAGCGCTGTTGCTTCCCGCCTGAATCTGAAACGGGTAGGCGTTCTGGACGAGTACATCCTGGCCGCTGTTCACCGTGCCGGACGCGTTGGCGTTGATGAGACATTGCGCTCCGTTCACGCTGTCGTTCCGGAGCGGCCCCGGATTTTCCGACAGATCCACTATGTTTCCGTTGGTAACCCCGCACTGGTATACGGTGGATTGGTCACAGCCCGCGACAGCCTCCGTGTAGGGGTTGACGGTCACGTCTGAGCAGGCGCTGACCGCGCCGGAGGCAATTGCAATGGAGGGGTTCAACACTTGGCCCGGAACGTAGTCCAGGCGGGCACCGGTGCCTAATGAGCCGTTCGCTTTGGGTGGTTCAACCAGCGTGCAGGCGCTCCCCGGGGGCTTCGGATTGCAATCTGCGACCAACGTAAATGTCTCACCGATCACCCCGATGCCGCTGGCTGCGATTCCTCCGTTCACGATCGATCCGTTGTTGACAAACTGCATGCAGTTACCGGTGCAGGTCCCGCCGGCCCCGGTTGGGTCTATGTTAGGAACGATCCACGGCTTGACGCAGCGAGGGCTTACGGGGGTCACGGGGTCCGAGCCTGAAGGATTGAACGCTTCCGCACTGGCGGTGGCGCTCACGCTGCTGCCGGTTTGGCCCCATATGCGGGCGAAAGAAGTGGGCAGGCCTTTGCGCTGCACGTAGACGGTGACGATGGGATTGGTAGCGAAGGTAGGGTCAAGCCCCGACGAGCAGTCTGCAGAACCCGCAGGAGTGACCGCAGTCGAATACGTCACTTTTACTGTTATCGAGGCATTCGGGACAGAGAGGCCGCCGATTGGGTTTTGTCCTGCGACGGCTGAGGCTGCCTGAGCGGCGGGTGGGTTCGCGCCGCCGCAGATTTTCTGCCACGACCCGCTCAGGTTGGCGGGATCTCCAGTGATGCCGGAAAGAGAAATGACCCTCGCCGCCGCCAATGCCGCCGCATCGGCAGCACGCTGCGCTTCTGTGCTGGCCTGGTAAAGCGTTCCCACATCGATCGACAGGGCGGCAAGCCCGATCATGGCCACAATAGATCCGGCCACGAGGGCGATGGTAACGCCGCGCTCGCCGCGGCAGTGTGAGGCGTTTTTTCGCGGGCGACGAATCAGCGGAGGCAGCATAGAAATCTCAATTCTCGTTAAACGCCGCAGCCGTGGTGCTGATAACGCCCGGAGGAGCGGCGCTGGGGCCGAACAGTCCCGCGACGTTGCTATAGCTCCACTTGTACGGATACGTGATGGTGACGCAGGTGCCTACTACGTTTACTCCGTTCACCAGGGTCGCGCATCCCCGGTTGATCGACAACGTCATGGTTCCTGGACAGCCGGTGTTGTTCGCATAAGTCCACGTTAGTTGGTTCTGGGTGATAGTGCCGGGAAGGCCGCAGACGCTGATGTTCTCGGACAAGAGGTAGTTCTCCACGACATAGAAAGCGTCGTTGACGGAAACGGGCCTGGGCACAGCATACATATCGCTGGCCGGGTCGGAAGCTGCAACCCGGGCGCCCTCTTCCGCAGCATTGGTCAGCTTCTGTTTCAATGAGAGCGCCTGGCTGAAATCGAAAATTCCCACCACGAACAGCACCAGCAGGGGCAGGGAAACCGCAAATTCCGCGATCTGCGAGGCGCGCTCGTCGCGCCAGCACAACCGGGCCAATATTCCTTCGAAGCGAGGCTTCGTCCTCATCCTGGCTCCTGCTCTTGTGCTGCGGATTGTCCTCTTAGCTACTATCACAGCGTTTCCAGTCTCGTCGTTTCGAATCTCATGGCCTGCCCGGAAGATTCAAGGCTCCGCGACCGTGTGCGTTTCCGCCCTCATCTGCGCCTGCCCCGGAAGATTCATGGCTCCAAGATCGAGCGAATTACATGGCTGCGGATAACAGGGAATGTAGAAGTGATACCCGTACTTGTAGCGCATGCTGACCGAAGTCCCGCAAGTGGGGGCGCCACCGCCCGAGCAGGACGCCGACAACTGAACGTTCTCCTGAACGCAAACGTTGATGGTGGGCTGTGCGTCGCATGGGACCGGACTTCCGCAGGCAGTGCCAGCTGGGGTGCAAAGGTATAGCGCGGGCGGCGTCCACCCCGTCAGCGGCTGCAACTGGGCGGTGTTCAGGTGTGCGGCTGCCATGGCGTTGCTGACTGCGGTGGCGGCATTTTGTTCGGCCGAGTTTCCGGCCGCGCACGTGGTGCAAACCGGCGCTACGGCCGCGCGGGCGCCTTGCCGCGCCGCCTGGGTGAGCGTGCCGTAGGTGCGAAAGGCCTGGCCAAACCAGAAAATCGCCATCAGGAACATGAACAGCAGGGGCAGCACCATGGCAAACTCGGCAATCTCGGCGCCGCGCGAGTCGCGACCCAGTCCGCGCCAGTTAGTCCATTTTGCTTTCATCATGCTATCGCGCCCCCCATACCTGCCGGATGCCGAAAAGCACCACCGTCAGCGCCAAGGCCACGCCGTAGGGAACTCTTAACGACTGCGGATTATCCAGCGAAACCTCCGCTCCCGGCATGTGAAATGTAAACAATGACGCCACCAAGCGCGCAATGTTGCGCAAAGTTTCTTTTACCCGGCGCTTGTAAATGACCAGGGCCAACGCCATGAAGCCGGCCACAAACACCGATACGATCAGCAGATCGAGCATCGGCCCCGGTCCGACGAACGCTCCCAGAGCGCCGGCCAGCTTCCAGTCGCCCGCGCCCAGGCTGCGTAGCGCCACCAGAGGCAACAAAAGCACCAACCCCAGCCCCGCACCCAGCAGGGAAGTCTTCAATCCGGACAATCCGCCAAGAACGGCATTTAAGGCGACTCCCACCAATAGTCCGGGCACGGTCAGCCAGTTAGGGATGCGCCGCTGGCGCCAATCCGTCCAACCAGCAATTAGCGCCAAGGCAATCGCCAGGACCAGAATCGAAGTCTTCAAAACGGCCTCGGTTGCATCGAGGCCGCCGGTCTCGGTTGCCGCGATCGGTCCATGCTGAAAGTTTCTAACAGTTCCGGTTCTGGCGTTGCGGGAGCACTCTGGGGCAAAGCGCTCCGGAGCGCGCCGGCACTGGTCAAAACGCGCTTCTGGGGCGGATTCTCACATAGCTGGGGGGGGAAGTCAATGTATCCGACAGGGAGGGCAAGTTGCCTGCCCGGATTCAAGAGCAAAGGCCCGGAACTCGTCCGGGCCCGAAATAAGCTGTTCGTTTTCATGGTCCAACGTCTTCATGGTCCAACGTCGAAGCCCGGCGCTCGATGTTCCACGGTTGAAGTTTCAGCGATTGAACGCGCCCGCGGAATTGTGCTCGGCGATGATGCGTTTCGCGGTGTCGGCCAAAGCCTTGGCCTGGGGCAGCAGATCCAAGCCCTTGAGCACTTCTGGATCGGTTTCTGTCCGGACCTTCAAGCCCTCATCCTGGCCGAAGGCATCCACGAAGATTTCGGCTTTGATATTCGACTTGATCCAGTCGTTGTTGTCCAGCAGATCCGCCTGCGTGTAAGCGATGCTGGCCTCGTCGAGAGACTTGCGAAAATCCTGCAAGGTCGCGTCGTCAACTTCGAAATTCTTGGCCGGGTGGTGATTCACAACGTAGCGCTTGGCGAAGTTGAAGAACGCGTAGTGCTGCACCAGCGTGTCCTGAAAGTGGTTGCCCTTAATGGGAGGAATCACCACATCGGGTGTGATGCCGCCGCCGCCGTACACCGTGCGGCCGCTGTCGGTAAGCTTCACTTCGCGGTTGGCGGCATTCTGCGGATTCTCGACGCTCTCGCGGTTGTAGTAGTAGTCGTAGAGCGAGATGTTGCTATAGTCGCGCTGAATCAACCGTCCGCTGGGGGTGTAGTAGCGCGCGGTGGTCAGGGCCAGGCCGGTGTTTTCCGAGAGCGGATAGACGGTCTGCACCAGGCCCTTGCCGAATGTAACTTCGCCGGCGATCAGACCGCGATCATGGTCCTGGATGGCGCCGGAGACAATTTCAGCCGCAGACGCGGTCAGGCGATTCACCAGGACTATCAGCGGATAATCCTTGCCGCTGTTGCCGTGCTGGGCCACATAACGCTTCTCGGCTGAAGCCCGGCCGTGATGCGAAACGATGAGCTGACCCTTCTTTAGGAACTTGTCGGCGACGCCCACCCCTTCGCTGAGCAAACCGCCGGGGTTGCCGCGAAGATCGAGAATCAACCCTTTCAGATCGCCAAATTCGTCGAGCGCTTTCGCCACTTCGTCTTCCGTGGTCTCGTTGAAGCCGGTCACGTGCAGATAGCCGATTCCGGGACGGATGAGAAAATGTACGTCTACGCTGTAGCGCGGAATTTCATCGCGCATGAGGGTAAACTCCATCGGCTTGTCGACGCCATCGCGCGCGATGCTGATGTGTACCGTTGTCCCCCGCGGGCCTTTCAGCAGGTCGGCGACGTCGCTGGTAGTCATGTTTTCGGTCGATTTGCCGTCGACGGCGATGATCACGTCGCCCGGGTGAATGCCGGCTTTATAGGCGGGCGTGCCCACGAATGGGAAAATCACGATGACTTTGTTGTTGCGGGGTCCCACCGTCATGCCCACGCCGTAATACTTGCCGCGCTGGTCTTCGCGCATCAGGGCATAAGACTTCGGATCGAAGAAATTCGAATGCGGATCGAGCGCGTGCAGCATGCCCGGGATCGCGCCGTTGTAGATTGCCTTATCGGCATTCACCGGCTCGGCGTAATTGTCCTCGACGATGGAATACACGTCGGTGAACTGCTTCAGACTGTCGCGAACGTCGGAATCGCTGGTCAGCGAGGACTGCTGTCCCGAATGCTGCGCGAACAGGATGCCCAGAAAACCGCACGCCACAAGGAAAAAAACTACCAGGAAGAGTGATCGGCGAGAACTACGAGCCATCTTGAATGTTTCCTTCGATTGAGGGCGTCGGACCGCCCGGCTATCGCGCTGAATATAAACAGTATATCACCGCGCGGGACGACCCCGGACCGGGATAGCCATCATTGGTAACCAGCTCCGTGGAGGGTCATTGACTGAGATGCGGCTCGCTGACGTTGAGGTTCCCAGATTCCACGAATGGATCGGTCTTACGCCCAACTGGAGACCCCTGGGACGTTGACTCCTGCTCTCCTGGCGGCATGGGCCGGGGCGCGTTGGGATGAAGCCCGTTAGGCTGCCTTGATGCGCGTGGCTACCGAATGCTCACTCCGCTTCCGGGGGGAGAACCCCACAGTCTTAACGGCTGTGCGGGGTGCCCCAGGAACTCTTGTCAAACCTTTGTCTCGTCATTGCCGCTTCTGCAACTCCGGCATTATGATGACGACATGAGTTTCTCTGAAACGATCTTCCTCTTCTTTCTCGCCCTTATCATCTTCGGGCCGAAGAAGCTGCCGGAGATCGCGCGCCAGGCCGGACGGCTGCTGGCGGAACTCCGGCGGGCTTCGAATGAGTTCCGATCGCAGATCGAACAGGAAATCTCTCATCTCGAAACGGAAAACGGGCGGAAGATTCTCGCGCCGAGCGAGCCGCCGCAGGGCGCCGTGGCAAGCCGGAGCTTGAACGCCACCAGCAGTGTTATCGAGGCAGCAGCGCAAGCGCCTGCAACTTTGGCCGCTTCGCCTGCCGAAGCCGCAGACGCCATTTTGACTTCCGTTGAACCATGCAACGCCGTTCCGGCCACCGAGGCTGTCACGACTACCGAGGCGGTTGAGCCGCCGGCTCCGCAGGAGTCTCATGCCTGAAATGGCAGCCACAGTATCCGGCGCAGAGCCTGAACCGGAGCCAATGCCCACCATGGGGTTCCTCGATCATCTTGAGGAGCTGCGCAAGCGTGTCGTCTACAGCCTGGGCGCAGTCGTGATTGGTTTCTTCGCGTGCTGGGGGTACCGCGAGAAAATTTATGCGGTCATGCAGAAGCCCATCATGGACGCGCTCAAAGCCAACGGGCTGTCCGATAAGCTGGTCTATCTGAACCCCACCGAACCCTTCAACCTTTACTTGAAGATTTCGGCGCTAGCCGGTCTGTTTCTGACTTCGCCGTTTGTGCTCTACCAGGTTTGGATGTTTATCTCGCCCGGTCTCTACCGCAACGAAAAGCGCTATGTGATGCCGTTCATGGCGTCGACGATTGCACTGTTTTCGGCCGGGGGATACTTCGGATACTCGATTGTTTATCCGCGAGCTTTAAGTTTTCTGATCGATTTCGGCAAGCAGTTCCAGCCGATGATTACGATTGGCGAGTACACGCAGCTTTTTCTCAGCATTGTGCTGGGCATGGGCCTGATCTTCGAGATGCCGATTCTGATCTTTTTTCTGGCGTTGATGGGCATTGTGAGCGCGGGCTTCATGCTGAAGAATTTCCGGTATTCGATTCTGGTAATCTTCATCCTCGCCGCCATCATCACGCCTACGCCCGACATCGTGAACATGTGCGTGTTTGCGGCGCCCATGATCGCGTTGTATGCGCTTAGCATCGGCATAGCGTGGCTGGTCCATCCCAAACAGCGGGCAGCGCGAATGGAGAAGCGAGGGGCCGCGCGATGACAAGCGTGTCCACGTAGCGGGTTTCTTGGCGCTGCCGCGGCTTGGCGCTGGGCGAGCCCGGTCCGGCCCGGTAAGGGTTGAGCCGTGAGAAAGGCTTTCGGTGAGGAAGACTTTAATCCTGATTCTGATCTGCGGACTGGCTTCGGTGCTGTTTGCCTGCGACCGCGACAAAAGCGCCACCGACTCCGCAGGCCAGAAACCGCCAGCGGCCGCTCCCGCCGACACGACTCTTCCAGCGCTTTCATTACCCCCCGATAGCGGCCCGCCGCCAACGTTTGATGGCGACCG
Organism: Acidobacteriaceae bacterium; assembly: GCA_003156805.1. Classification (GTDB taxonomy): domain Bacteria; phylum Acidobacteriota; class Terriglobia; order Terriglobales; family Acidobacteriaceae; genus Sulfotelmatobacter. The sequence continues at coordinate 252,910 of PMHV01000059.1, forward strand.
CGCCCTGCAATATGTGAAGGAAATCGTCAAGTTCGGCCCGCGCCCAATCGGCAGCCCCAATCACAAGAAAGTCGAAGATTATCTGGATTCCCATCTAAAGGGAGACCAGGTTGAAGACGTCGCATTTACCGCGGACACACCTGAAGGCAAATTTCCGGTACACAACATTATCGCCAAGTTTCCTGGGACGAAAGATGGCATCATCGTCATCGCCAGCCACTACGACACGAACTATCCTCTCCGCAACACTTCGTACGTCGGCGCGAATGACGGCGGCTCGTCCAGTGCGCTGCTGCTGGAGATCGCCAACCAGTTGCGTGGCAAGCCGCGCGAGGGTTACAGCGTATGGCTGGTGTGGGACGACGCCGAAGAAGGTGTGAAACCCGATACCGAAGTAGCTTTTATGGATGACAGTTTGTACGGCATTCGCCACCTGGCGGAAAAATGGCAGGCAGACGGAACTCTGAAGAAAATCAAAGCTTTCCTGCTGGCCGACATGATAGGAGATGCGGATCTCAACATCGATCGCGATCTGAATTCAACCCCCTGGCTCGAGAGCGTGGTATATGAGTCCGCCACCCGGCTGGGGTATCAGTCGCATTTTTATGGACACATCAACCAGGTGAGCGACGACCACCTCCCGTTTGTGCAGCGCGGCGTACCCAGCGCTGACTTGATCGATTTCTCCTACGGTTACAACAACGTGTTCTGGCACACTCCACAGGATACGGTCGACAAGCTGAGCCCGAAAAGTCTGCAAATCTCGGGCGCGGTGATTCTGGAAACCGTGCGCCTTCTGGATAATATGAATCCTCTGCCGCCGAAATAAGAGCGGATTGGCAGGCTCGCTGATTTTCGGCGTGAACTTCCCAGCCGTTCTCCGCGCGCTGGACGATTCGTCGTTTTGCTCTTTTCCAGAATTTCATTTCTAATGCACGCGATATGAGAAATGTAAGCTCCGTTTGCGCATTCTTCGTTTTCGCTGCTACCTGCCTTGCCGCCGCTCCGCCCTCCCAGACCGAAGAAGCGAATCTCATCATTCAGACCGCGCTCCAACCCTCCCCGCTTGAGACCAACTTGCGCCGCCTGACCGACGAGATCGGCGGCCGCGTGCCCGGCACGCCCGCCATGCAGCGCGCGGTGGAATGGGGCGTGCAAGCCTTTAGAGCGGCGGGCGCCGATAGCGTCCATACAGAGGAGTTCACGATTCCAAATTCCTGGTCGGAAGGCGCCACCGAGCTTACGGTCAGCGCCCTGGGCACCGCGGTTGATCCGAAGCTGACGCAGATTCCAAAAGTCGAATTCCGCGTCCGCGCAGTCTCCATCGCTTGGGCGCCGGCGCTGGCGCCGACTCACCACATTCCCGTCGTCGACGTTGGCGATGGAACTGAAGCTGACTTCAAAAAAGCTGGCGACATCTCGGGAAAAATGGTTCTGGTCCATTCGGTGGTGCTCAAGACCTGGGACGATCTGTTCGCCGAATACACTAAGGCTCCGCCGGTGATCACCCTTGCCGTGCAAGGCAAAGCGAAGGCAATAGCTTTCATCGCCACGCGTGAGCACGAGATTCTTTACCGGCATACGAATTCGTTCGCCGGAGAAATCGACCGCCTTCCGATGGTGCTGGTGGCGCGCGAGGATGGCGAGCGCATCGGCCGTTTACTAGCCTCGGGGCATCCAGTGTGGGCCGATCTCGCGATTCCCAACCGAATCGGAGGGCCAATCAAATCGGCCAACGTGATTGCCGAGATCAAGGGCAGCGAGAAGCCGGATGAATTCGTCATCCTCGGAGCGCATCTCGACTCCTGGGAACTGGGCACGGGTGCGCTCGACAACGGCTGCAACGCCGCGCTGGTGGTGGACGCGCTGCGCACCATCAAAACTTCAGGATTGAAGCCTCACCGCTCGATTCGCTTTATTCTTTTCTCGGGCGAAGAGGAAGGTCTGTTGGGTTCACGTGCTTACTCGGTCGCGCATCGTCCCGAACTCGACAAAGCTGCTGGCGTGATCATCTACGATTCCGGTACCGGTAAGACTACCGGATTTTCTTCGGGCGGCCGCAGCGATGTGCTCGATACCGCCAAGCTGCTCATCGCTCCGCTGCAACAGTTTGGAGTCACCGAGTTGAAGACCGACATGGAATGGGGCACCGACCATTTTGATTTCATGCTCGAAGGTGTTCCCACATTTGTCGCCGATCAGGATGAAGCGAACTATCTGGAGAACTACCACGCCGTCTCCGACACCTACGACAAGGTTGATTTTGCACAGCTCAAGAAGGATGTGGCGGAAGCTGCGGTGTTGAGCTTCGCCCTCGCCAACCTGCCGGAAAAGATCGGCCCGCGCCTCACTCGCCCGCAGATCGAGCAGACCATGCGCGAAACTCACAGCGACGAAATGTTCAAAGCTTTCGGTTTGTGGGATGCCTGGGAGAGCGGCAGCCTGGGCAGGCAGAATTAGCCGGATTTTCAGGGTTCAAATTCCGATTGCCGATTTCCGATCGACCGCACGGCTGTTAGCGATGGAATCGGAGATTGGCCATCGACGATCGGCCATTCGATTTGCTTCTCTTCTGGATTCTCTTCAACCTGTTCGCGCTGGGGATGCTGGCGCTGGAACTTAGGATATCTCATCGCCCGGGCCATGTGGTCGGCTTCCGTCAAGCCATCGCCCGCAGCGCGATGTGGATTGCCCTCGCCGCCGGTTTCGCCGTGCTCATCTTCTTTTGGCAAGGCCGCCAGGTTGCGCTCGAGTTCGTCGCGGGCTACGTGATTGAACTCGCGCTCAGCGTGGACAATCTCTTTATTTTCCTCCTGGTCTTCCGCTATTTTGCTGTGCCCGATGAGCAGCAGCACCGCGTTCTGTTCTGGGGCATCATCGGCGCTCTGGCCATGCGCGCCTGCTTTATCTTTGCCGGGGTTGGCTTGATCCATCGCTTCCATTGGATTCTGTACGCCCTCGGGGTCCTGCTCGTCTATAGCGGCATTCGCCTCTCGATCGCGGGAGGTCAGCAGCCCGATCCTGCGAAGAATCTGGTGGTGAAGGCTCTGCGGCGATTGATTCCGGTCACCGATCAGTATGTTGGCGGGGATTTTTTCGTTCGCGGCTGGAAAGGGAATTCGGGCTTTTACGCTACTCCTCTGTTGATCGTTCTGGTCGTCATCGAGACCAGCGACCTGCTCTTCGCCGTCGACTCCATTCCCGCAGTCCTCGCCATTACTCTGAACGCATTCATTGTCTACACCTCAAACGTGTTTGCCGTCCTCGGGCTACGCTCGATGTATTTCGCTGTCGCTGGACTGTTGAAAACCTTCCGCTATTTGCACTACGGACTGGCAGCGGTCTTAACGTTGATCGGACTGAAGATGCTGACCGCGAATCGCTATCCGGTCTCGACGTTGCATACTCTGGCCGTCGTGGCCGCAGTGTTGCTGATTTCGGTGGGAGCCTCGGCCGCACCGCCATCGAAGGAGCGATCGACTGGAAAGTGATTCATTGAATCATTTCACGCAAAGTTCGACTTCTCCAAGCGGCGTTGCCTCTGCGATATGATGGAAAACCATGGCGCAGGTTACCATCCACGTTCTGCCGCGGCCATATCAGGCGCGCATCGAAAATGGGTTGCTCGCGCGTGCGGGCGCGATCCTGGCCGAAATACTGCCACAGGCCAGCCAGGTTTTTGCGGTGACCGTCCCACCCGTTCGCCGGCGCTGGGCCGCCAAGCTTGTCCGTTCGCTTAGGTCCGCCGGTTTCAAGCCGCAAGTCGTCGCTATGCCTGACGGCGAACCCGCGAAGAAGCTGGCCACCGTCGAAAAATTGGCTGGGAAACTCGCCCGCCTGGGCGCCGACCGCAAGGCGGTTCTGATCGCACTGGGCGGTGGTGTGGTCGGCGATGTCACGGGCTTACTCGCCTCGCTCTACATGCGCGGCGTGGAATTGGTGCAGATTCCAACCACGGTGCTGGCCCAGGTCGACGCCTCTATCGGGGGAAAAACCGCGGTGAACCTTGCCGCCGGCAAGAACCTGCTGGGCACGTTCTATCATCCGCGCGTGGTGTTGATTGATCCGGCTGTGCTGAAGACGCTGCCGGAGCGCGAATTCCGGGCCGGGCTCTACGAGGCGCTGAAATGCGGCATCATCGGCGATGTGGACCTGTTCCTCCGTTTCGAACAGAATCGGGCCAGGATCCTGCGCCGCGATCCGGTCGAACTGGAGTATTTGATCGCGCAGTCCGTGAAGTTGAAAGCGGAAGTGGTTTCCGCCGACGAGCGCGAAGAAGGTTTGCGCCGCGTTCTCAACCTCGGCCACACCATCGGACATGCGCTCGAAGCCGAAACCGGTTACGGCAGCCTGCTGCACGGCGAAGCCGTCGCTTGGGGGATGGTGGCGGCCACGAACATCGCGCTAAGGGTAGGCCGCACGGATAGTTTGACGGCTGGCCGCATCGCCGACGCCGTGCTGAGTCTTGGCCGTCTGCCTGAGGTGAAAGTCAGCGCGCGTAAAGTTCTTGCCCGCTTGCAGTCGGATAAGAAGACGCAAAACGGCGTGGTGCACTTCGTGTTGCCCAGAGAGATCGGCAAAGTCGAAATTGCGAATGACGTCCCCGAGCGCGTGGTGGTGGACGCCGTCGAAGAACTGCGGCGGCTTTCGCGCAGAGATTAGCCGCATCAAGGTCCTTTTCCGAATCTATGGCGTCTGAAGCCACCAAATCCACTGTGATCGGCGCGACTCCCGAGGGCGCGAGCGATGCGCATTCCGCTGCCCGCGCTGTCCGCGAAATGTTTACCTCGATCGCGCCGCGCTACGACCTGTTGAATCACGTGCTCTCGTTTAACGTGGATCGCTTATGGTGGCGCAGGACAGCAACAGCGTTCGCGGATATTCTTCGCCGCCCGGATCCTCGCGTTCTCGACCTCTGCTGCGGCACCGGCGATATGACGTTTGCCTTGCACAGGCAAGCCGGCAACTCATCGGCACAAATTCTCGGGGCGGATTTTTCTCACGCCATGCTCCAGCGTGCGCTGCGAAAATCTTCGGGCAGGGCGGCCTCGGGCGGATTGTCCGCCGGCAACGGTTCGGTGTCCGGGCAGATCGCAGCGAAGCAGGTCTCATCCCCGTGCTGGATCGAAGCCGACGCCCTGAACCTTCCGTTTCCGAACGACCATTTCGATCTGGTTACTTCAGCTTTCGGCTTCCGCAATCTCGCCGACTACGACGCTGGCCTGCGCGAAATCGCCCGCGTGCTGCGGCCCGGCGGTGAGTGCGGCATCCTCGACTTCAGCGAGCCCAAGGGACCAATGGGACGTCTGTATCGAATCTATTTCAAGCACGTACTTCCCCGCGTCGGCACGATGATTTCGGGTGTTCGCGGACCCTACGCCTATCTTCCCGCATCCGTAGAACGCTTCCCCGCGCCGGAGGAGATGCTTGCCCGCATGCGCCTCGCCGGTTTTCACGATGTCACCTGGACACCCTATACTCTCGGAATCGCCGGGTTGTATCGCGGCAGGAAGTAGGTTGCTGCGAGTTTCCTGCGTATTTCAAGAGCACCGCAGCAGCCGTGAGCGATGATCGCGGGAAAATCAGTGCGACTGACTGGCGCTCGCGCTTTGTGTGGGAGCGGAACTGGCAACGGAACGGAAGCAATCGGCAAAGGCTTCGGCGATCGTGTGGCGGATGATGTGCTCGTACTCCGAGCCGAGGAAGTTGCGCAGCCGGTCCGTGTTCATGATGTATTCGCTGGTCATGTAGGGCAGCGCCTCCGGCGGAATCGCCGAGATGTGCTGCGCCCACAAAAACTGCAACACCATCTGCATCGTCCATCTCCCGGGGACGCGCAGCAGCTTCGCCTGCGCCATTTCCACGCATCGGCCGAAGGTAAGAGGCTCGCCGCGTCCAGCCACGTTCAGCACAGTCAGGCGCTTCACTTCGGGAGACCGCTGCAGAAGGTACGAAATCAAACGGGCCATATCGTCCACGTGGACAAATTGCAGGCGATTATTCAGATATTGCTGACCGCGCGGCAGCATGCAGGGCAGCCGCTTGCCTTCGCGCCGCATCTTTTCCGCTCGCGCACTCTTGCCGTTGGGAGTCCCGCGGAACGCTCCCACCATGTAATTTTCCATGGTAGCGCCGGCAAAAATATGCGGCCGCAAAATATAAACACTGCAGCCGCGCAGTGCGGGCGAGCGCTGCTGCACCACTTCATCCGATTGTTTCTTATGAATTGCATACGGCAAGGTATGCGCCGCAAGCGGGGAATCTTCGCTGGCGGGTGCAGGCAGGCCTGGTCCGTACGCCGAAACGCTGCTGGGAAAAATGAATCGCTTCACCCCGTCGTCGGAAGTGCGGTTCGCCTCGGTGACAGCCTCCATAACGCGCGCGGTGCCGGCGACGTTGATCTGCCACATGCGTTCCAGATCCACGATTCCTGTGCGCACCGGATCGATCACAAACGCCAGGTGCACCACGGAATCAGCATGTATGTCGCGTACAAGTTCGTAAAAGGCCCGGGTCGAGGCTTCTTCACCCAAATCCATGCGCTCGAACTGCACAGCACTCTCGCCCTGGGGTGGAACCATGTCCACCCCGATAACCGAGTATTCTCCCAGCAGTGGAAGCAGCCGCGAACCCAGGTTTCCGGCCGCCCCGGTGACCACGACGACAGGTTTGGCTGAGTCCATCAGTTCGGTTTCGCTGCTGGTGGTGGTTGCGCCGGCGGATTCTGAGCCGGCGGTGGGGCCTGTCCCGGAGGCGGCATGGCTGGAGGAGCCCCCTGCGGGCGTGGCATGCGCGGCGGCGGCATCTGGCGCGGACCGGGCTGCTCCGCCGGTCCAAAGTAAGCCGGGTTGTTCTCCGCCTTGTACGAATTCTGGTATTTGTCCATCAGGTCACGCAGCCCCTGGCTCTTCAGCGTGTTGTGGATTTCCTCCTTTACCTGGTCGAGAGGCACTTCTTCTTTGCTCACAACTTTGTACACATAGTGGCCGCCGTTGTCGCTGATCACCTGCGACACCTCACCTGCCTTCAGTGCAAACACGGTGGCGTGCGCCGGAGGCAGCCCGGTACGGCGCACCTTGGGCAGGTTCACGGTCGGGGATTCCATCTTCATGCCCGCGGCCGCAAACGCCTCCTTCTGCAGCGTCAGGAAGTCCTCGCCAGCCGCGGCTCTCGACCGCAGGCCTTCGGCCAACTTGCTCATCTCCTGCTCGCCCTGTTCCTGCTTCGCTTTATCGGCTTCTTCCTTCGCCTTCTGTTGCTCTTCGGTGAGCTTCTCTTCTTTCTCACTCACGCCTTCTGCCGCGGGCTGCTTGTAGCGGGGAATGAACAGCCGGTCCAGCGAAAACTGCTCATAAGCCTCGGGATTCTTCTTGTAATAGTCTTCTATCGCGTCGGGGGAAACCTTGGCAGCTTCTTCTTGGATGCTGCGCTGCAGTTCCTGCGTCAGAATCGACATTTTGGCGAACTTCACCGTCTCATTGAAGCGCTCGGTCTTGTCCAAGCCCTTGGCTTTTGCCGCTTCCGACATGACCATGTAGCGCGGCAGCACGTTCGCCAACTGCCGTTTCAATTGCGGCGTCACCGTAGGGGAAACTCCGTTGGCAATTTTTTCGAATTCGGCACGGGTTATCACCGTCTTGCAGTCTGCCGGCTTTTTCGCGGGGACTGCCGCTGTCTTGCCGCCAGTCGCAGTTTTGGCAGCGGTAGCTCTTGGCGTCGCAGGGCAGAAACCTGTGATCGTGATCACGGGCGCATTCGCCGGCAGATTCTCTGCCACCGGCGCAGCCGCCGGGGCTGGCGGCTTATTGCCGGAGCCGGGCGTTTGCGCCGCACTCGCTGGCGCGGGCGGCATTGTTCCCATCGGCGCCTGTCCCCAGGCCAGATTCCCCAACAGCACACACACCAGCCAACTCTTACGCATACGAGATTCCTCCAGGATTGGTAGTTCAGGAAGTTTGAGTGACCGAAGTTAGAATCCTAGCATATCGGCGCCTTAAACTGTCGCTCGTGGCCGGTTACGATGGTCAGAGACGGCGGCTCGCCCCTGTGCGTTTTCGGAACTGGTCTGGCTTGCCATCGATACCCGAGAACCAGTTGCACTTGGAGCGGTCAACCGCAATCTCCATTCTTTCTGCGCTTGCCCTTCCTGCTGGTGCCGCGAGGTTTTGCGCAATTGCGCGTCACCAGCGATAATCCCAACATGTCGGGAACACATGCCCTCTATTCGCCGGACGCCATGCGCGCCGAGAAGCGCGCCGTGGCTGGGGGATCGGTTCTCGCCGCTCTGGTTATCACCGGCGGAAAAATTGCCGTCGGGGTAACCACCGGCAGCCTCGGCATCCTCTCCGAAGCTGCCCACTCCGGCCTCGATCTTATCGCCGCACTCCTGACCTATTTTTCCGTCGGCGTTTCCGACAAGCCCGCCGACGCCGACCACCAATACGGTCACGGCAAGGTAGAAAGTTTTTCCGCCTTCGTAGAAACTGCCCTGCTGCTGCTCGCTTGCGCGTGGGTCATCTACGAAGCTCTGCTCCGTCTTTTCGTTCGACGCATTGAGGTCGAGCCATCCGTAAGCGCCTTCGCCGTACTCCTGATCTCCATGGCCGTGGACTGGTGGCGCTCCCGCGCGCTGGGCCGCATCGCCACCAAGTACGAAAGTCAGGCGCTCGAAGCCGACGCGCTCCATTTTTCCACCGACATCTGGTCGGCCGGCGTGGTCGTCCTTGGTCTGGTTCTCGTGATGCTGGGACGCAGCTTTCACATGGACTGGCTGCGCCGCGCCGACCCGATCGCCGCCCTCTTCGTCGCCGGCGTTATTGTCTCTGTGAGCTGGCGCCTCGCCCGGCGAACCATGGACGCCTTGCTGGACGCCGCTCCCGCAGGAGTGCGCGCCGAGATTATCGCCGCCGTCTCTCGCGTCGATGGCGTGCTCGAAGTGGATCGCGTCCGCATTCGCCGCGTCGGGAGCCGCTATTTCGCCGACCTCGCGGTTGGTCTGGCCCGCTCCGTTACCTTCCAGCGTTCCGAACAACTGGTGGAAGCCGTCGCCGCCGCGGTTCAGCGCATTCTTCCTGACGCCGACGTTACCGTCCAGCCGCTGCCGCGCGCTCAGCGTTCGGAAAATATCTTCGACCGAATACGCGCCGCCGCTACCCGCCACAATCTGAACGTCCACGACATCAGCGTGCAAGACCTCGCCGGGCAGTATCATGTGGAGCAACACGTCGAGCTCGACGAGCGCATGACGCTCAAAGACGCGCACGATCAAGTCACGGACCTCGAAGCGGAAATGCGGCGTGACGTTCCGGAGATTGCCGAAATCCTGACCCACATCGAAAGTGAGCCGGCGACCATCGAGAAGACGGAGGAACTTGTCCGCGACGCCGATCTGGAGCGCCGGCTCCGCACCGCCGCTTCTCAGTTTCCGGAAATTCTCGACATGCACGAAATCGCCGTCAAGCGCGTGCGCGGCCGTCTCTACGTCTCGTGCCATTGCACGTTTTCTGACGATCTCCCGCTGGCCCGCGTGCATGACGTTCAGACCGAACTCGAGATTCACATGAAGCAGGACGCCCCCGAGCTATTCCGCGTCCTCATTCACCCCGAGCCGAGCACCGACAACCGCAGGTAAACATGCTGAACTCGCTGCCAGCGCCAATCCTGCTCGACATCGCGATCTTGTTCACCGCGCTTTCTTGGGGATTGGGCATGTATCTGGTCGACAAGAAAGCGCATGTTTTTGCTTCGCTCGCGATCGGTTGCTTCGTCTGCCTCCTCGGGTACAGCGTCCAGAGCCTCGGCGCACCGATATGGGCGGTCGTGGCTGCACCGATCCCTGTGGACTTTCTGCTTCTCTGGTACGTCTTAAGGAACCTACGGAAGATGCTCCTCGCCTATGTCGCGATCTGGGCAATCTATCTCGTGTTCCACATCCTGCTAAGCTTGCTGCTCCATTATGATTCCCTGATTCCTGCCTGGAGGCTGCACTCGTGACGGAAGCTCGTACCATCTGGATCGAGAAGCAGTGCTTCAACGGAGTCGCCAGTAGTGGCCACACAATTGTCGTCGACGGCGACAAAGCCGCGGGCAACACCCCCATGGAACTCGTGCTCGTTGCTCTCTGCGGTTGCACCGGCTACGACGTTGTCTCAATCCTGCGCAAGAAGCGCGAGCCTTTCACCAGCCTCGAAGTGCGCGCCCAGGCCGAGCGCGCCGCGGAACCGCCTTCGGTCTACACCGAAATCAGGCTGACGTACCGCGTGGGCGGAGGAGTTTCGCGCAAAGCGGTCGAAGATGCAGTCCGGCTGTCGCAAGAAAAGTACTGTTCGGTTTCCGCCATGCTCGACAAGACCGCAAAGATCACTGCCACGATCGAATTCGCAGACTCATAAGCCGAGGCCCACCATCCCCAACGCAGCAAAGTCCTCTCAGCCGCCGTCGCATCCTTTTCGCGGCTACTTCTTTATTGCCTCGGCGGCGTTTCTCTGGGGAGTGTCCGCAGCGTTGGGCCGCGCGGTTTTTACTGGGCAATTACTGTTGGGCAGCGCCGCTATCCGTCCAATCGATCCGCTTATTCTTTCGCAGACTCGCACCACGTTCTCGTTCCTCGCGCTGCTTCCTCTTCTGGTTGGTTTACACGGCTGGCAGCGTATCAAGCTGCCGGCGCGCGATCTCGCTTATTGTTTCCTGCTGGGTATTTTGGGAGTGGCCGTGTCAAATTACTTCTACTACGTGGCCATTCAGAGGACCAGCGTCGCCACCGCCATCATCGTGCAATACACCGCGCCGGTGTGGGTCTTGATCTACGTCGTCGCACGCAGACAACAAAGACTTTCCCCGCAAAGGGTGGCGGCTGTGGCGTTGGCGGTTATTGGAATCGCCCTGGTCATCGGCATCGTCGGAGTGAAACCCGGAGCAGGACCAAACGCGAGACCAGCGCTGCGCCTCGATTCCTATGGCCTGATTGCCGCGTTGCTGGCGTCATTCTCTTTCGCTTTCTACAATATCGGCGGCCACCGCATCCTGGCCCGCTACGATCGCTGGCGGGTGCTCGTCTGGACGCTCGCCGCCGCCGCCGCGTTCTGGCTCGTCGTCAACCCTCCATGGAAAATCGCCTCCGCCCACTACGCACCCTCGCAGTGGCTGTTCCTGTTCGTTTTTTCGATGATCTCGGTACTGGGAGCGTTCTCTCTCTACTTCCTCGGCCTGCAGCATCTGGAGCCCACTCGCGCCATCATCGCCAGTTGTCTGGAGCCGGTATTCTCCATCCTTCTCGCTGCCCGGTTGTTAGGCGAAGTGCTGCGCCCGATTCAGACATTGGGAATTGTCTTTGTGCTCGCCGCCATCGTGATCGTTCAGCGCCCCGCACGCGCCATTGCGGCAGAAGAAAAGTCGATTGTCGTCGAACCGATCGAGTAACCCGATGTCATGGATGATCGGGGAGTTTTTCAGTTTTCCGTCCCCCATACCGTTGCAGCACGCGCAGGGCCTCCGGATCAAAGGACTCATTCGGCAGCGGAGGTTGGTGCAGCAATACGATTCGATAGATGGGCGCGAATGAACCGCCGCCATATATCTCGGGAAACGCAGCTCCAGAGAAAGTGACTCGCGTGCTGTACCCCAGCGCGATAATTCCCATGGCCCCGTACAGGCCGCAAATTGCATAGCCGGCCCACCGCACCGTCGCAGCTTGGCGCCACCAGGAGCTGATCTCCGCCATCAATGCCGCGATTATGATCGGTAGAACGGGAATCCAGTAGCGAGCGTCTTGCGACCACGGCGTCAGCAAGAGACCACCCAGGCAGGCGATCAGGTAGATATCCGCCGCTCTCAGTTGGCTCCTGCGGCGATAGAGCCCCGCCGCCAGGAGGACAATTACCAGCAGTCCTACCATCCCGGCGGCGTACTTCACCGCGGGTACTTTAGTCGCAGGAATGTTGAGCGTCAGCTCACCTAACTCTCTCAGCCTGAGGACTGCCGTGGCTGCCCAAGTTCCCACGATTCCATGCCTGTAATCCGCTGAGAACATGCTTCCGTACATGCTGCGCTTAAACAGCAAGCTTCCTATCGCAACCGACGCCGCGATGATCAAGACAAGAACAAACCGCAAGGTTTTATCGCGGCGAAGGCGTTTATCCAATCCGGTGATGCGCCCAGCCACCCAGCCCATGGCCGGCAGCAGAGTAATTCCGATCGACCGAGTCAAGGTTGCGGCCAATAGCAGCATGAGCGCTAGGAATAACCATGCGGCTTGTCGCCGGATTCCCCTGTCCTCTAGTTCTGCCCGCTGCAGCAGGGACAGACTGGCGAGCGACAATCCGAAAAAAGGGATGTCGCTCAAGACCACAGGCGTGTGTTTAACCACGAGAAAGCTAAGCAGCGTGAGGAGAGAGCCTAACATTGCGGCGTCGACGCTTAGGAGAAATGCCCTGCGAGCGACAAGGTAACTGGCCAGCACTCCGATCAGCAGGAACGCGCAGTTTAGTCCCACCAGGCTCCAAGGCCCAGCAATCCCGACGCGGTCTAAAGCCGCTATCATGGCAGCATACCCGGCAGGATGTTGCGTGGGTTGGCCGAGAAGCAAAAAGCCGTTACCGTCCGCTCCAGACGCAGCCACCGACAAGTACTCCACCGAATCGGTCGTCATTCTCAGGGGGCTAAACATCTGCAGCAGGTAGACCGCATAGCATAGTGCCAAAGAAAGAACCAGAAGCTGCGTCCTGCGGCCGCTTGCGCGTAAGCTGCCAAACGCTGCCCACGACGGCTCGGAAGTTGATATCAGTTGCGTCATGTTTAGTATCGTCCCTACTCGCCGCCGGCAAAACCACCACCAACAAATATGTGAACTCAGCAGGCAGAATGCACGAGAGGCGAACGGCAATACTAATACGGAGTGCGGACGCTTGGGTTGAGGTGAAGAGTCGAGCCGGTGGAATTCTTAGTCTCGCCGCGTCGGAAGCTGTTGGCGGTTGGACCCGCGAGGGTTATTGTTCGGATCTCGACTCTGGCTCACCACTCGGAAAGTTTCACCAGCGCCATCGATATTCGCAAAAGGTCATGGACGAACGTGAACACCACCAGCTTTTCGAAATAAATGTTGACAAACATCAGCGCCTTAACGCTCCGCGTTATGTCCTCCTTCTGGTGGGCGGCTTCATCTTTTTTCTTGCCAAACTCAACCGGGATGAACAGCATCGGGATAGCGGCAAGCACTAATGGAGCGCCGACAAAGCACATGGAAAGATGTGCCTGGTGGCAAGCTTTGAGAAATGTTGTGGTCTTGCCTGTGTCAGTGAAAACCACAGCTAACACGGCAGCGTAGAAACCGATGAAGTACGACATCAGCGTCTCCGCATCCCGGCAGTGGCTCAGGATCTTTGTCGTGGTTCGCCCTTCAAAGTGCTCACCGCAGACAAACCAGATATCCCAACCGAAGAACAGCCCTGCCATAACGTAGACGGTACAGTTCACATGCCAGTAGGCTCCAGATAGAAGCATCACTAAGGCAAGCGAATACAGGATCACGCACCAAAGGCCCTTGTACATAACTTACCCTCTGGGTTGCCCCGGAAGATCATTTTGGCCACCTGACGCTTCAGCGGAATGTCGTGGAAGCGCCTTCCGGGCAAATTGATTTCGAGAACGTCGAGCATTCTACACCCGTTTCTCCCGTATCTTGCTGGAATCATCTGTGTGCGAGTCGCCTTGCCGTGGTCTCAATCGCGCCATCGCAGCTGAAATCGTCGGATACCGGCTCCACGCCAGGGCTGTTCTAATCGAGCTTCTTTCCACGCGTCTCCGGCAACTGCGTCGTCATGAGTGCGGCAAGCAGATATCCCGCCGCGCACAAATAAAACGCCCAGCTCAAACCTTTCATCTGACCCACTCGCCCAATCACCAATGGCGCTACCGAACTCATCGTCCGCGCGCCGTTGTAAGTGAAGCCCAGCGCTCGTGCCCGCAAGCCGGTTGGAAAAATCTCGCTGCCCATGATTCCAGAGCCGGAGAAGATTCCCGTCCCGAAAAACGCCACTATCGTTCCGAGCAGCATCAGCGCGCCGGGAGAGCGTGCCGCAGCATAAAGTGGAACCAGAAATGCTGCTACTAAGCTATAGACAAGAAATGCCTTGCGCCGTCCAAGACGATCCGCCACCCAGCCGAAACTGGCATAACCGGGAAACATCCCAAACACATTCAGCACCACCAGCAGCGTGGTCGTACCCAGCACGCCAAAGCCGCGTCCGCCCTGCTCCACCGGCAGCGACAAGTATGGCGGCAGCCAGGTGAACAGCCCCCACCATGCAAACATGCCAAAGAAGTTGAATAGTAGAAGCGCAAAAGTATGTTTCACGTACGGCGGCCGGAAGATCGTCGAAAAGCTCGTCGAAATGCTCGTAGAGACATTACCCGTTACGTCTTTGCCGCTCTCGACGTGGCCGCTGCCGATCGCATCGCGTTGTCCCTGCGACGCCCGTTGTTCCCACATCGCCGACTCCGGCACTCCGCGCCGAATCCACAAAGTCAGCAGCGCCGGCAGAATGCCCACGAAGAACACGGCCCGCCATCCGAAATACCGCGCCACCGGACCCGCCACCAACGCGGCCGCAGCAAAGCCCAGCGCCCACGAACTCTGAACGATCGAAATTGCCTTGGCGCGAAACTCCGTCGGCCAGCTCTCGGCCACCAGCGTCGCGCCGGTATTCCATTCGCCTCCCATCCCCAGCCCGAGCACGAATCGCGCCGCCGCCAGCATCGCAATGCTGGTCGCCAGGCCGGAAGCGAACGAGCACACCGAATACGTCAGGATGCTCGCCATCAGCGCCTGCTTGCGTCCGATGCGATCGGCAAGAAAGCCAAACAGCAAGCCGCCGATGCCGGAAGCCACCAATGTCAGCGTTCCCAGCAGCCCGGCCGTGGTCTTGCTCATGCCCAGGTCGCGCATCAGCAGCGTCAGCACCAGCGCGTAGAGCATGGCGTCGAACGCGTCGAGCGCCCAGCCCAGCGCCGCCGCCAGCAGCGTCCGCCGCTGCCCCGGTGTTGCCTGCCGAATCAGTTGGATAGGGCCAATCGCCATGAAGTGCGGATTGTACGAGCAGATCAGGAATTGTCAATTTCCGATTTCGGTATTGCAATCCCAATTTCGCAGCCGCTCTGGATGTTTTCTTACCGGGTACCCGCACTGTCGTTTACAATGTTTTTACTTCGCGAGCCGCGATTCTAGGTTAGCCTCGTCGTGTCACCTTCACTAACGACGCTCTGAAACCGGATGTGCTTATGAGATTTCAGCGGGTTGCCGCGCCCCTTGTTTTTCTCCTGACGTTCCTTACCCCCTGTTTTGCCCACCACATGGCGGTCGTGGTCAACAAGGAAAACAGCGTGGGGAACGTCACGTCCGTCCACCTGTCCAAGATTTTCCGCTCGGAGATCAGGAAGTGGCCCGACGGCAAGGCCGTTATCTTGGTTCTGCACAAGGGCTCCGCCGGCGAAACCGAAACGCTGGAGCGCTTGATCAAGATGAGTGCCGACGAGTTAAAGGCGATGATCACCGCTCACAAGGATTCCATCGTAATGGCGGACTCCGACGCGGACGTACTCAAGATTGTGCAATCCAATGCTGGCGCCGTCGGCTTTGTGGATGCCCGCTCCGTCGACAACACCATCAACGTCGTGCGGGTCGACGGCAAGCTCCCTATGGAATCAGGCTATTTGCCGCATTAGCTCGCGAAACATCTCCTTGGCTCCCGGCTGAATCCGTGAACGGAACTGGCTCAACAAGCCAGCCGGCGGCTCCGAACATTTTCAGTTCGCTCGCGATCTGACGCATAAGTGTGTACTCTTGGTCGTTGGCCACGACAGATTGTTTGGCGCGGAGGATCTTCAAGATGGGATTCATGGACGGAGAATGCGCAAACTGAACAGTGATTGAAATTGTTAGACGGATGGGTACCGTTTTGGTACAGAGGTAATCCGCTGTTGTCACAGTCGGGCGTTGGCGCCACCTATTTCGCCGAACGCGCGCACCGCGATTTATTCAGCTAGCTTGCGGTATGTCATCGTCCCAGCAAATGGAAATATCTTCTTGCCTTGTTCACATCGCGTGCAATCTGCTCGCGTAGCGCCTCCACTGACGGAAACTTGATCTCATCGCGCACCCGGTCAAGAAAACAAATTTCGACTTCGCTTTCCGGCGTCAGCTCAATAGGATGAAAGTTCAGCAAGTGGCTCTCGATGGCAAACGAATCTGCGCCAAACGTTGGACGATTGCCCACGTTGGTGACGGAATCAAAACGCTCGGCGCCCACGCGTGTCAACGTGATGTAGACGCCGTCTTTCGGCACAAGTTCTTCATAGCGGGCCAGATTGATGGTCGGGACAGTGTATTTCGAGCCGTAGCCGCGGCCACGGCCCGGCGCGCCCAGAATACAAAACGGACGCCCCAGCAGATGCCGCGCCCGGCTCACCCGTCCCTCGCTCAGCAATTTGCGGATGTGGCTGCTCGAAACTTTTTCGCCACGCAGCGTTTCCTCCGCGTAAAGCTTCACTTCAAAGCCCAGTTCGCGCCCGAAAGTTGCCAGCAGGTTCATATCTCCCGCCGCCTTGTGCCCGAAGTGGAAGTTGTAGCCCTCATGCACCTCGCGCGCATGTAACTTCTTCTTTAGAATCCGCTCCGCAAACTGGCGCGGCGTCATCAACGAAAGATCGCGCCCAAAAGGCAACGCCAGAACCGCGTCAATCCCGGTAGCTTGCAGCAGGCGCAACTTTTCCGCCACTGGAGTCAGCAGTTTCAATCCCGAGTCCGGCCGCAGGATGCGCACCGGATGCGGCTCAAACGTTACTGCTACGGCCTTGGTTCCGATCTGCCGTGCCCGCTGCACGATCTCCCTCAGCACATGCGCATGCGCCCGGTGCACGCCGTCAAAGTTGCCCACGCTTACCAGCGTGGGGCCGAAATCGGCAGGAACGTCTTCGAGTTTGTGAAAAACCTGCATGCAGGTGATCAGTGACAGTGCTCAATGGGCAGGAGCAGTGTTCCCGGAAGTTCTTACTGGGTCCTGACCACTGTCCACTGACCGCTGAATTTCAGATTTCAAACTCCGCCTTCATTCCGTCGTACGACAGCCGCACATGCCGCGGCAGCGTCGCGTTGGTCGCCTCATGCGCCAGGTCGTGGCAAATGTGGGTGAAGAACGCGCGCTTCGGTTTGACGCGCTCCACGATGCGCAACGAGTTCTCCACCGTCGAGTGCGTGGGATGCGGCTTGTGCCGCAGCGCATCCAGAAACAAAATATCCAATTCCTCCAACTGATGGAATGACGCTTCGGGAATCTCGCTGTGGTCGGTCAGATAGGCCGCGGATCCAAACCGGAAGCCATAAATTTCAGTTTCGCCGTGAATGATGCACACCGGATCGAAGCGCGCGCCAAACAACTCCACCGGACCGTCGATGGGTTTCAGCTCCAGCCGGGGCAAGCCGCCGAACTTGTAATCCGCGTCAAAGATGTAGCTGAACATTTTGCGTAGAAACGCCGCCGCATCCGGACGCGCGTAAAGCGGCAACCGGCCTGGCTTGTGGCGATAACTGAGGGGCCGCAGGTCGTCGATGCCGAGAATGTGGTCGGCGTGGGTGTGCGTGTAAAATACGGCATCCACACGCGTGATGCGCTCGCGGATGGCTTGCGCGTAAAAATCGGGAGTGGTGTCGATCAGCACCACTTTCCCGCCGTACTCGATCATGATCGATGGCCGGGTGCGCCGGTCATGCGGATCGGTCGAGTGGCACACCGCGCAATCGCAGCCCAGCGTAGGCACGCCCATCGACGTCCCGCTGCCCAGCACGGTGAGTGTGGCCTTCATGCCCGAACCCCGCGTGCCCGAACCTGGGTGCAGCAAAGCGTCATACCCTCAGTGATGATGCTCTGACTGATCATGCTCCGAAGATCATGCTTTGAAGATCATGCTCTAATGATCAACGTCCGCGGGTTCCGGTGGCGGCCCCGGGCTGCGGCGGCCGCGCCAGTGCATTGGTGACCTCCACATATGCCATGCGCAGCTCGTAGAGGCTGTTGTGCAGGAAGTTCTCTTCGGTCGAAGTCAGGTTGCCCTTGGTTTTCTCGGCGATCAGGCTGAACGTGTCGACGGTCTGGCGCGCGCCGATGATGTCAACCTGTGGCTGCGCTCCCTGCTGATGCATCAGGCCCAGTTGCATCATCGCGGTCATGTACAGCGACGCCATGAAGCGCTCGAACGTCATCTCGAATTCTTTCGCCGAACCCCCGCTAAGTTCCACCTGCGAATCCAGTTCCTTCGACGATTGCAGGTAAGCGTCGGCCTGCGCCCGCTGCTCGGCCGCCGTGGGTGGGGGCGGAATATCCCCCACCTCGTCAATTCCCGTTGCTGGCGCAGTGGCCGCGGCAGCGGGTGACGTCGCCATGGCTGGCGTCTCTGCGACCTCAGTCGAAGCGGCCGCCACAGGCTCCGCCTTCGGAGCCTCCGCGTTCGGCTGCGCCACTTCTTGGGTTACATCGTTGCGCAATTCGCCGTCTGCAGTGAACAGTCGCCGGTCCTTTACCGTGAAGCTGGGTGATTCTTGTCTTTTCTCCGCCATATTGAACGTGTCCTTATGATGTCCTGGAAACTGGATGTCCCCGAAACTCAGGAGCTTCAATTCTAAACGTCTGCCACTTAAACCGCTCCCACGGTGAGAAGCGTCATCCAACCTCACCCCTCGCGGTGCACGGCGAAGGAACTTTGACGCTGCAGGGCAGATTCACCCACCGGAAGCTGCACCACAACGGCCTTCGCTTCGCCGATGGCGACTTCCTTGCCCGGCACTCCCACCTCGCGGCGAATGTAGCCCAGGGCCACGGTTCGCTCCGCGCCGGCCAGGATCACGGATGTTGCGCTGGTAATCTCTCCGACTTCTTTTTCCGCAGCCGCGATCTTCATGCCGGGTGCGATCTGCGCGCCATTCTCCGCAATGAAACCGGTGAACTTGCGATGCACATTTCCTCGCGAGCGGATACGCTCCACGATTTCCTGCCCCACGTAGCAGCCTTTGGTGAAGTTCAGCGCCCGCGTCTGTTCGGTTTCCTGGGGCAGGTCCCGCTCGCGAATATCCACGCCATAGAGCGGAATACCCGCCACGACCCGTTGCATCTCCAGCGCCTCCGAACCAACCGCCGTCGCACCCGCGGCCAGCAGAGCGCGCCAGGTTTGCTTTACATCTTTCGGAGCAAGCCAGATTTCGTAAGACTGATTCTCGTGAGGCTGGCCTTGTGACGACTGGCCCTCCGATTGGCCTTGTGAAGGCTCGTGCTGCACTTCTTCTCCACGCACCACCGTACACTCCACGCACTCGCATTCGCAGTTGCATCGCGGCGCAATCGACTGCAGCGGTGCCAGTTCCGGAATCTCGATCCCCGCAGTTTGCAAAGCCGCACGCGCCCTCGGTCCGGCCACGCCCAAAGCCGTCAGCTTCTCGCTAACCTCTGCCACTTCAACATCGTCCATGATGATGTAATGCTCGAAGGTGGCGAGCATCTTTTCCACTTGACTGCGGTCGGTGTCGAGCAACAGCGACTCGCCGCGGTTGTAGGCGTAGAGGTCGCCTAAAATCCGTCCCTGCGGATTCAGCAGAAATGCATACACGCCCTGCCCGGTGGCCAGGTCGCGTATGTTGTTGGTGACCATGCCGTTAAGCCAGCGCACGCGGTCGTCGCCCGTCAGCGAAATCTTGGCGCGAAATCCCAGGTCATAGACGCCGCAACCCTCGCGCAAAGCGGAGAACTCCGCCCTCGCATCGCCGAAATTCGCCGCAGTAGTGGCGCCGCGATATTCGGCGATACGCACCGGCCGCGCATTGGCATCGGCCTGCCCTAGCAACGCGTCGTGGAGGGGAGTTTGAGTCATCGGCTGGTTGTGAAGCCCAAGCTATTTGATTATAAGCGAAGGCGAAGGGATTGATTTTCGCGCGGTGCCGCGTAATTCCTGCCGCTTCTCGATCTCGCAACCAGCGGCGTTCGTCGGTAGTGGCGCAGTTTGGACCTTAACTGGACGGCGTCATCCCGAAGCCCCGCGTTTTCTCCAGCGGGGCGAGGGATTCTCGCGCGGAGTATTTTCAAACTGCACCATCACCCGCTCTTCTGCAACCTACTCATTCCTCGCGGCTTGTGTTAAGTTTTCTGCCGTGAGCACGCAAATTTCTTCCCGGAAACGCATCGCCGTCATCCCCGGAGATGGCATCGGCAAAGAAGTCATCCCCCAGGCTCTCAAAGTCATTCAAGCCACGGGCGCGGATATCGAACTCAGCGAATTCGACTGGGGCGCCGACCGCTATCTCGCCGATGGCGTTACCGTTCCGCCCGATGGCTTCGCCATGCTGGGGCGCGACTTCGATGCCATTCTAGCGGGCGCTTTCGGCGACCCACGCGTGAAGACCAACATTCATGCCAAAGAAATCCTGCTCGGCATGAGGTTCAAGATGGATCTCTACGCCAACGTGCGGCCGGTGCGCTTGCTCGATGCGGCGTTGTGTCCGCTGAAAAATGTTGAGCCGAAAGACGTTGACTTCGTCGTGATCCGCGAAAACACGGAAGGCGTTTACACGGATACAGGCGGAGTTTTCAAGCAAGGCACGCCCGATGAGATTGCCATTCAGGAAGATATCAACACCCGCAAAGGCGTCGAGCGCATCATCCGCTACGCCTTCGAATATTGCGAGCGGCACGCGAAGCTAGACGGCGCGGCGCGGCAGCGCGTGCTCCTCTGTGACAAATCCAATGCCATGACCCACGCCGGCGGCTTGTGGCAGCGCGTGTTCAAAGAGGTGAGCGGAGAATATCCGCAGATCACGCCGCAGCACATGTACGTGGACGCGCTCTGCATGCAGATGGTGCGCGATCCGCGGCAGTTCGACGTCATCGTCACCAACAACATGTTCGGCGACATCATCACCGACCTCGCCGCCGGGTTGCAGGGCGGGCTCGGCATGGCCGCCAGCGGAAATATCCATCCCGGAAAGACGTCGATGTTTGAACCGGTGCACGGCTCCGCGCCGCCCATCGCAGGCAAGAATGTGGCGAACCCGTTCGGCGCGATTCTCACAGCAGCAATGATGCTCGCGCATCTGGGACTGACAAAAGAAGCCGAGAAGATCGAAGCCGCCGTGCTCGAAGCCGTGCGGCAAAAGAAGACCACGCAGGATATCGGTGGCACGCTGGGCACGCGGGAAGCGGGGGAGTGGGTGCAAGACATAATCGGCCGCGCATAACCACGGTTTTGTCATCCTGAGCCAGTGCTCTCAGCCTGAGCAAGTGCCCTCATCCCGAGCAAGTTCTGTCATCCTGAGCAAGTTTTGTCATCCTGAGCAAGTTTTGTCATCCTGAGCGGAGTGAGTCGATTCGCATTGGCGAATCGACTCTCGCAGTCGAAGGATCCCTGCACCCGCTTGAACTGCCAGGGGCGCGTCAGGGCGTTCCCCCTGCGCATCGTGTTGATGGGAAGTGTGCCGCCAAAATCCAGAGTGCGCCGAGAATTCCTGGACGAGCCCTCGGCGGCTCCAATTGGGATCCTTCGATTCCGCATGTGCCTTCGCTTTGCGAAGGCACATGCTGCGCTCAGGATGACATCCGTTACCCGAACCTGACCGGAACCCTGCCGCTGCCCGATGCCGCGGCCCCGCAAACGATGTAAAACTACCGTTACAAACCGGCGGGAAATCCTTTATCCTTCCCATCAAAATTTGGAATTAGACTTATTCCCTAGCGTGTCGATAGACTATTTTATGGACTCATCATTTGCTGTTGAATCACCTGTTGATGTGCTGCACGAAATCGGCGTCCGCTTAGGAGCGGCCGACGAATTTCATGAAGTGCTTACCCGCGTTGTGGAATTTGCCTCCGCTTTGGTTAAGTGCGATTCCTGCCTGATTTATGTGCTCGAGGGCCAGGAGCTTGTGCTGCGCGCCTCGAAAAGCCCTCACCCAGAAATAGTCGATCGCCTCAAAGTGCGCGTTGGACAGGGCATTACGGGCTGGGTGGCTGAGCATCGCGAGCCCGTGGCCGTGGCGGAGAAAGCAGCCACTGATCCGCGCTTTCAGTGTTTTCATGAACTGCCCGAAGACAGCTACGAAGCTTTCCTCTCGGTGCCGTTGATGAGCCGCGGCCGCGTGGTCGGCGTCATCAACCTGCAGCATCGTCTGCCCCACGTATACAAGCCGCGCGAGATCCGCCTGATTTCCACCATCGGATTTCTGGTGGGCGCAGAGATCGAGATGGCACGCCTGGAAGAAGTCAACGTCAACCTCGCCGAACAATTGCAGACTCGCAAAGTCGTGGAACGCGCCAAAGGCATTCTGCAGCGCGAGCTCGGACTCAGCGAAGAGCAGGCCTATCTGGCCCTGCAGAGGCAGAGCCGGCAAACCCGCAGAGCGATGAAAGAAATTGCCGAGGCCATCGTGCTCAGCGACGAAGTCAAGGGAAACTCCCGTTCAGGAAACCTCTCCTAAAGGGAATGCGCCAGCAACTTCGAAAACCTCCAATCTGGGAAGCCTGAAGACCAAGTAATGACAATCAGTTCAGTGAAATGAAGCCGGGAGCAGAACTGGAGGATTCTGCTCCCGGTACGCGGCGCGCGGATTTATTTGCCGGACGTTGCCGCGGCCAGCGTGGTTGTGGTTGCAACCTCTCGCACTTTCGTCGGCACAGCGAAGTGCAGGGTCACACCCGATTCGGGAAGCTCCATCGAACTGACGAAACTGCCCGCTGCGGTGGGAACGACAATCAAGCGGGTTTGCTTCGTGAGGACGCCGGTTTCGACGTCGTTCACCAGCAACATGAAGCCCGCACCGTTACCGCTCATCTTGGTCAGAGTAATCAGGCTGGACGGCCCGTTCGGCTCAATCGAGTAGCGATACTCTCCGGCGGGAACGATGGCGTTCTGCCAGTGCACCTCGTGAGTAAGGGTAAAGCTGCCGCGCGCACTCTGGGCCGAAGCCAGGGTGGGCGCAACACTGAAAGCGGAGAAGGCTAGGGCGGCGACATACACAAATCTGCAAATCGATTTCATTGAGGTTCTCCTGTTCTTAATCTGAAGAGCACGGAGCACACGAACGGCGTAGTGCCGCAATGGCGCGAGCTCAGATTTAGGTGGAGACCAACGAGGTCAAAAAGACTTGTTTCCGAGCAACAGAGCTGGAAACAAATAGCGGCTTCGCGGCACCTTCAGCACAGACTGTGGCGAAGTATGATGAGTATGAAGAAATGCGGTCTGGAAGTCCAACGCAAATAAGCGATGCGACGCATCGACAAGCCGCGCCAAAGAAAGCCAAAGAAAGCCAGAGAAAGAAAGAAAGGCCTTGCGCCGCGTTCCCCAACCAATACGCGAGGCCTACCGTTGAATTGAAATATTGCGCGTTGGGCTGCCGCAGTTTGCAATGTCCCCGCTGAATACGAGAACATATCCGGTTTGCACACAGCATAGAGATTCCACTGAGAGGTCGGCCTTACCCATATGGCGACACGGCAGAAGTCCGCAAGAGTGCAGTCCGTAAAAGTCCATTCCGCAAAAGTTAAGACGGCGTTGAAGTCGTCGCGCGCGGAAGTGAAATCGGAAAACGAAGTGAAGTCAGAAAGCAAAGCGCAGGCCAAACCCAACGGCGCCATGCAGCCGGCCAAGGGCAAGCTGGGGGTGATGATCCCAGGCATGGGCGCGGTAGCGACCACATTTGTCGCCGGCGTGGAAGCGATTCGCAAAGGCCTGGCGAAACCCATCGGCTCGCTCACGCAGATGGGAACGGTGCGGCTCGGCAAACGCACCGAGGGTCGATCGCCCAAGATCAAAGAATTTGTGCCGCTGGCCGGCCTCGACGATCTGGTCTTCACCGGCTGGGACATCTTCGAAGACGACATGTACGAAGCAGCTTCAAACGCCGGAGTGCTCGAACAGAAGCTGCTCGATCAGTTGAAGCCGTTTCTTTCTTCGGTGACGCCGCGCGCGGCAGTCTTCGATCATAACTACGTCAAGAAGATCGACGGACCGAACGTGAAGAAAGGCAAGACCAAGATGGACCTGGCCGAGCAGTTGCGCGACGACATCCGCGACTTTCGAAAGACGAGCGGCGCCAGCCGCGTGGTCACCATGTGGTGCGGATCGACAGAATCGTACATCGCGGCGACCGCGGCGCATCAGTCGGTGAAGGCGTTCGAGAGAGCCCTGCGCGAAAACGACGAGATGATTGCGCCCTCGATGATCTATGCCTATGCCTCACTGATGGAAGGCATTCCTTTCGCCAACGGCGCGCCCAATCTCACCGTGGATTTGCCGGTGATGCGCGAGCTTTCGCGGCAGAACGATGCGCCCATCTGCGGCAAAGACTTCAAAACCGGTCAGACTCTGATGAAAACCATCCTCGCGCCCGGATTCAAAGCCCGCATGATCGGCCTCAACGGATGGTTTTCCACCAACATCCTCGGCAACCGCGACGGCGAAGTGCTCGACGATCCCGGCTCCTTCAAGACCAAAGAAGAATCGAAACTCTCGGTGCTCGAACACATTCTGCAGCCCGATCTTTATCCCGAACTCTACGGCGACATGTATCACAAAGTTCGCATCAACTACTATCCGCCGCGCGGCGACAACAAAGAAGGTTGGGACAACATCGATATCTTCGGATGGCTGGGTTATCCCATGCAGATCAAAGTCGATTTTCTGTGCCGCGATTCGATTCTGGCCGCGCCCATCGTGCTCGACCTGGTCTTGTTTCTGGATCTCGCGCAGCGCTGTTCGGAATTGAAGAGCCTCGGCATTCAGGAGTGGCTAAGCTTTTACTTCAAGTCTCCCATGACCGCGCCTGGGCTTTATCCGGAACATGATCTGTTCATTCAATTGATGAAGCTGAAGAACACGCTGCGCCACTTGAAAGGCGAAGAGCTGATCACGCACCTCGGGTTGGAGTATTACGACTGAAATCGTGTAGGGCGGGCGCCTTCGCCGGCCTGGGTCTGGAATTGGCTTACCAAACCGTCCTAAGCAGCGGGCACCTGCGCATTCTCTCGTCGCGAGTGATCAGAATCAGTCCTTCCGCCCGAGCCGTGCCGCCGATGATGCGGTCGGCGGGGTCGCCGGAGTAGTCACGAGGAAATTGGGCTGCCAAGGTGGCGATCTCGGGCGTGATTGGAAGCACGGTGACGCCTTCGATCAATAAGTCGAGCGAGGATTCAATCGTGCCGTAACGGCGAATGCGTCCGCGCGCTAGCATGGAAGCAAGCTCCCAAATACTGACGGCAGAAATAGCAATACCGCCTTGTCGCCGGGCGCGGCGGATGGCGGAAGCAGCGGGCCGGGAAAGCGACTTCGAATTGTCTACAGCCCAAAACAGAACATGCGTGTCCAGCAGAATCAAAATGCGGACTCCCACTCCTCCGGCGGATCGGCATCGAGATCGCCGACCACTTCAAACACACCCTTCAGTCTGCCGATGAAGTCGTCTTTCGGTTGGTCGATGGGTACCAATTTCGCAACCGGCTTGCCGCGCTTCGTAATCAGCAGCGGACGCCTGGTGGAGCGCACGTCCTCCATCAGCGTGAGGCATTGGGCTTTGAAGACCGCTGCGGGAATTTGCTTCATAGACATATTGTAACAGACATGGTCAAGTCTAAATGACCGGATTGTCAGGCATTCTTCTCCCGCTTGTACTCGTCGAACTTCTCCAAAAACCGGTCAATATCTTTCTTCTGCAAATAGTAGGGCGTGGACAAGCGCAGCTTGTTGGGGTCGCCGCCGCGGATGCGGATTTTATACGTCTTCCACATCCAGTTCTCTAACTCCATGCGCGCTACCGGCGGGACATTGACCGTGGCGATGGCGCAACGCAGCGCGGGCTCGGGCGAGGTCCAGGATTCACCACCGCGCTTAATCATTTCGGCGAGAATATAGTCGCAAAGCTGGCGATGGCGGTGCTCAATGCGCTCAAGGCCGATATCGTTGGCCAGCTTGATCGACGCTCGCAATCCCCACAACGCCGGCACGTTGGACGACCCGATGCGCTGAAATCTCTCGGCGCGCAGCTTCGGTTCGTCCCAGCCTTCGGTGACGATCGTGTTCCAAAGGCGGTCGATCACCTCGTCGCGCACATAAAGAAACCCGGTTCCTTTCGGCGCCTGCAGCCACTTGTGCGGACTCGAAGAATACATGTCGCAGCCGAGTTCGCGCAGGTTGAGGCGCATCATGCCGATAACGTGGGCGCCGTCTACAGCGGAAAGAATTCCCTTCGACCGGGCCAGGGCGCAGAGTTCTTTTGCCGGCAGAACCACGCCGGAGAATGTGGTGATGTGGCTGAAAAACAGCACACGCGTGCGCGGGGTGATGGCCTCGCTGAAAAGCTCGAGAACCTGGCCCGCGTTCTTTACCGGCAGCGGAAGTTTAACTTTTTTCACCACAATGCCGTAGCGCTTGGCTTTCAGATCCCACGGATGCAGGCCGCCGGGATGCTCCTGGTCGGTCATGAGCACTTCGTCGCCGGGCTTCATGTCGATTCCGTTGGCGATGTAGCTATTGGCTTCGGTGGCGTTGCGCAGCAGCGCGATCTCATCGCGGTTGCAGCCGACAAACTCCGCGAGCGGGTCGCGAAATTCGTTCCAGGCCGCATATCCCCAAATGGGGTAGTCCTCGGGATCTTGCTGGTCCATTTTCTCGGTAGCCGCATAGCCGTCGAAAATGGCGCGCAACACCGGTGCTGGACTGGAACCGACCGTGCCGTTGTTCAAATAAATTTCGTCTTCAGGAATGAGAAACTGTTTGCGCAGTTCCGACCAGTACAGGTCCTCGTTCCTGTCAAGCAGAGAATGGTCGGGAAGGGAAGACGGGGCTTTTTCGAGTTGAGCGAACAGGTTCTCGCGCAAGGCAAGCGAAGCGGCGAGTCCTGTTGCTGCAGCGGTTAGGAAGCGGCGGCGATCAAGCACGGAGGAACCTCCTGGCGGCGACTGTTATACCACGACCGGCAAGAGCTTGCAGATCAAACAGCGTGCAGATCAAACAGTGCCGAACGAAGTTTCATTTCCAAAATGCGGAATCGCCTGAGGCGTCATCCCGAAGGCCCGCGTTTTCACCAGCGGGCCGAGGGATCTCCATTTGGCTCACACGCTGGAGATCAAACAGACCCCGCCACCCGCAGATGAGCCGCCGCAACCGGCCGCAAAAAAATCCACAGCCCCCTTGTGACATCTAACCTTGCGCCTCACCTTCGATTCGTCCCATCATGGGAAAAGCAGAGCCAGCAAGCCCGTCGACAAGTCCGGAGTGAAACCGGCCAAAGAAATCCGGCCTAACTCCTTTGTTCGGCGGATTTTGACCTCTAAGTCCTTTGCCATGCGGATTTTGCGGGCAATTTCTTGCTAACTCGCTGATTTCCCAAAGACCGAGGAGGGTGGGGGGACCGGTTAGCTAACTGGTAAACTCCCTCCCAAAACGCAAAACACGAAACCAAAATGATGGAGGTTCGGAGAGGATATGAGTTTCGACAATGTTCCACGGTGTCAGCATGTGAAGGTGAACGGGACGCAGTGCGGGTCTCCGGCGCTGCGGCGTCGGCGGTTGTGCTTTTTTCATAAGCGCTGTCAGGAGCAGCGGGCGCGCATGGCCGCCGATCAGTTCGCGCAGCGCCGCTTTGAGGTGCCTGTGCTGGAAGACGCGAATTCGGTGCAGATGGCGCTCATGCAGGTGATGCAATCGCTGGCGTGGGGACAGATGGACCACAAGACGGCGGGACTGATGCTCTACGCGCTGCAAACCGCGAGCAGCAACCTGCGCAAGACGGACTTTGAGGCCGAGGAAGCGACGGATGTGGTGATCGATCGCGACACCGTGCACTTGACCTGCCTGGGCGGTCAGCAGTGGTTTGAAGAGGATTTTGAAGAGGAAGAAGAAGAGGAGGAGGACGGTTCGGCGGAGGACGCTTCACCACGGAGTCACGGAGACACGGAGAAAAACGAAGAAACCGTGAACGTCGGGTCCGGAGCTGGCCGCGATGACAAGAGTCGGGCTGGAGAACAGGATGGGCAGTTGGTTCGCGGGGTTGAAGCGCGGACGGCAGGAGACTCAGCAGATGGGAAAGAGAGCGAAGCTGCGCGGCCTGTGGCCGATCGAGCGAACGTTAAGAAAGTGAATATAGCGGAGGTGCGAGAGAACGTTAAGGGGCTGATCCGCAACTGGGTGCTGGAGACGGCGCAGGAGAAGGCGAGGAAGGATTTGGGCGGCTAGGAAGTATTGCGCGCGCTCCAAGCCCCACCCCGACGTCATCCTGAGGCCCGCGTTCTTTGCGGGCCGACTTTGCGGGCCGACTCTGCGGGCCAAAGAGCCTGCCCCGATCTCGTCGAAGGGATCTATGGAATCGTCGGGCAGCGAAGGTGGTGCTCGAAAGTTGCACGCGGGAAAGCTCGCACGGATAACCCCGGCACGGGAGGCAGCGTCTAACCGGGAGGACAAGAATTTGGGGGATGAGTGTGTGTCGATCAGGCGTATAATCTGGGCCAAGGAGTATTTATGAAGTGCAGGTGGCTGGCAATCGCGATCGCAATGGCGGCGTTCAGCGCAGGGCCCTGGACGCAAGCGCAAGTTCAAGATCAGGATAAAGATCAGCCGAAGGCGGGCGACGTGCAGAACGCACCGGCACAGCCGCCGGCCACGCTGCCGACGCAGGACGACAATCAGATCAAACACGATGGCACCAAGACTGACGTGGACGCAGTAGGGAACCGCAACGTGGGTTGCGGCCGCGGGGTCGGAAATTGGTACACGGTAGAGGGCCAGGTGGCGCGGGGACGCGTCTATGCGCAGCAGATCGAATCGCAGATCAAGCTGGTGAACGATCCCGTGGTCACCGAATATGTGAACCGCATCGGCCAGAACCTGGTGCGCAACTCTGATGCTCAGGTGCCATTCACCATCAAGGTCATCGACTCGGATGTGGTGAACGCCATGGCGTTGCCGGGCGGATTCTTTTACGTGAATTCGGGGCTGATTCTCGCCGCGGATGAAGAAGCCGAGATGGCAGGAGTCATGGCGCACGAAATCGCCCATGTGGCCGCTTGCCATTATGGCCGCGAAATGACGCGGGCGAACCTCCTGCAGATGGCTTCCATTCCGTTCATCTTCATGGGGGGAGTGATTGGCTACGCCGGGTACGAGGCGGCGGGTCTGGGTATTCCGGTTGCGTTTTTCAAGTTCTCGCGCGGCTTCGAGGCTGAGGCCGACTACCTCGGCGTCGAATACATGTATCGCGCCGGCTACGATCCCTCAGCGTTCGTTTCGTTCTTTGAAAAGATTCAGGCGATGGAGAAGAAAAAGCCTGGGACGCTGGCCAAAGCGTTTGAGACCCACCCCCCGACTCCGGACCGCATTGAGAAGACGCAAGATGAGATCCGGAAGATTCTTCCCGCGAAGCAACAATATGTTGTAACGACTTCGGAATTCGACGAGGTCAAGGCGCGGCTGGCTTCGATCGAGAACCGTCACAAAGTGCTGGACCAGAAAGACGCCAACAAACCCAGCCTGCGGCGCACCTCGAGCCCGAGCGATAGCTCGGCGGGCAGTGGCCAGAGTGACGATGACCGTCCGACCCTGAAACGGCGGGACGACTCGTCGAATTAGGAGCTTGAATTAGAAATCTTGAAGTCTTCTGAAATCACGAACCGGCTGCCTTTTTTCGGGCAGCCGGTTTCCGTTTCGGACTGGTTTCCCGGGGCGGGGCGAGCGAATCAAATTGCGAGTGTCGCCGTGACGGACCGTGTCGCATAGACGCAAATGAAAAAGAGACGCAATGAAAAAGAGACCGATTCTCGCCGGATCGGGCAAACTCGCGCCGCAACTACGCGGCTTGTTTGGCGGAGAGCGCGGCTACATAGTCGCGGCGTTCGGCGGGCGAGTCGATCACTCGCATTTCCTGCCAGTCGTAGGGAAACTCTTTTCCGCAATCCAGACAAACCACATAGGTCCCGGTCAATGAAGCCGCTTGAATGCGCCGAGCGCTTCCCCGCAGGGTCACCGGAAAGCTGTACCGCGAATGCCAGCAACCAAGAAATGCGTCAATCAGTTTTGTCATCATCGAAGACCTTCCACACTCAGGATCGTTGCCCGCCTGGGTTTCTGAGCGACGCGCTCCTCGCCCACCAATCTCCCAAGTTCACCAACATCCAACTGATTAGATTCTGCTCAGAGCTAATAGTTGCGGTTTTCGCTGAACGTTCAAGTGCGTGGAAGGCTCAGACCAGTGCAAATTGTTCTTGGAGAGCAGGTTACGGGAGACCCAGAATGGGAGACGGAACACAAGATTAGGGCTGCGCTCTACGAGGAAATGAAACTCTCAAGAAAAATGCTGGCTATCTTAATCTCGTCGATCTTTAATCTCGGCTATCAATCTCGGCCATCTCGATCCCGGTTATTTCAGGTTGAGCGCCTTTCTGATTGTGCCGTGCTCCTTCTGGATTTTCTCTTGCAGGAGAGTTATGGCGTAGATCAGCTGCTCTGGACGCGGCGGGCATCCGGGGACGTAGATATCGACGGGGATAACCTGGTTAACGCTTTGCACCAAGGCGTAGTTCTGGAAGACGCCGCCCGAGGTCGCGCACGCTCCCATGGAGATGACCCATTTGGGTTCGGGCATCTGCTCCCACAACTGCCGGATCACTGGAGCCATTTTGTTCGAGACCCGACCGGCGATGATCATAAGATCGCTTTGCCGCGGCGAGGGACGAAATACCTCTGCCCCGAAGCGCGCAATATCAAACCGCGACGCGCCCATCGACATCATTTCGATGGCGCAGCAAGCCAAGCCAAACGTCATGGGCCAGATAGAGCTTTTTCGCATCCAGTTGACGGCCGAATCCATTGTCGTGAGAACGACGCCTTCCGGCGTGGGATTGCCGAAAGTCAGATCCTTGACGACTCTCTTGCCGTCTTCAACGTCAACGTAGGGGCCGAAATTTAGTTCGGGGGACATGGTTCTATTCTAAACCACGGCTCTCGCAACTCAGTCCCTGGAGTTACTTGCTCGCCGCACTGCTCTTTCCGCCGATTGCGGGAGTTGCACCGGGACGAAGTATTCCTGGGGATAAAGATAGTCTTCGCCGGACTCATCAATCACGCGAATCTGGTGAAGCTTGGCTGCGGTTTCATCTGCGACGACCTGGTAGAGTTTCCGCAATTCGAGCGCAGCGGCATAGCCCTTATTCCTGACGCAAATGGCGAATGACGGCTGAGTTCGTTTCATTGGTCGATGCCCAAGAGGTACCTCGGGGGCTGAAGCCCTCAAGCATGGCAAGGGCATTATCGCAGCGCTGGAAGCGCTGCGCCACCCAAAATCAGTATGTCCCTCAGCCGAGTTTAAGAGTCCCTTACGGATTCACAACTATTTTCCCGAACATCTGGCTCTTCTCCAAATACTCATGGGCGGCGCGTGTTTCGCCCAACGAAAACACGCGGTCCACCACCGGCTTTAGCCGTCCGGCGAACACGTGCCTTAACACTTCGTGGAGATCGCCCATCGTCCCCATATAAGAGCCTAGCAGCGACAACTGGCGCCCAAACAAATGGCGCAGGTCGATCTTCACGTCCGGACCCGTGGTTGCGCCGCATGTGACCAGTGTGCCTCCGCTCTTGAGAGACTTCACACTTTCCGGCCAGGTGACTGCGCCCACGTGCTCGACGACGATGTCCGCGCCTTCTTTGTTGGTGATCTTACGGACTTCTTCTGAGATTTTCTGCTTGTAGTGATCAATCCCGAAGTCCGCACCCAGCGCACGCGCTTTCTCCAGCTTGGTGTCGTCGCCGGCGGTGGTAATTACGCGGCAGTGAAATAACTTCGCGATCTGAATGGCCGCAATGCCAACGCCCGAACTCGCCCCCAGCACCAGCACGGTCTGTCCCGGACGCACCTGAGCCCGCGACACCAGCATGTGCCAGGCAGTCACAAATACGAGCGGCACGCTGGCTGCCTGATTGAAATCGAGCGTGTCGGGAATGGGAATCACACTGGCCGCGGGCACGGCGATCAACTCGCAGTTTCCGCCGTCCATGCTATTGCCCAGCACGGCAAATTCACGGCACTGATTCTGCAGGCCAGCCAGGCACTTCGAACAGTGTCCACAAAAGTGCATGGGCGACAGCAACACCCGCTGCCCGGCTTTGAACCCGCTGATGTACTCGCCCAGTTCGACCACCTCGCCGGCGATGTCGCTGCCGAGAATGTGCGGGAGCTTGACTCCGGGCAATCCCTTGCGCACCCAAATGTCGAGGTGATTCAAAGCGCACGCCCGCACGCGCACTAAAATCTGATCTTTACGCGGCTGCGGATCGGCCACGTCTTCATAGGTCAGGACTTCCGGCCCACCAAATTGATGAATGCGCACGGCTTTCATGCGATCACTCTCCTGTTAGGTCTGATGCCACACAAGCATACTTCCCCGATGGGGAATTCCCAATACGGAGTCCGGGAGGAATTTATTGAACTCGTCAGCCAGTTGCGGTTCGCCCAAGCCCCACGTAAGCTTGACAATCGCTTTTTGCCGGTTCACGATTAAAATGCTTGGCAGGCCGCGTCGTTCCTACTGGTTTAGTGGAGAAAGCCCCGGAGTGATGACCGGGGCTTTTGCTTTCTGTCGAGTTTGACTCTCTCCTGTTAACCGACTGATAATCAGATCTGCAGCTTAGTCCTACATCCTTCATGGACATCTACGAACAAATCGTACAGCTCCGCCGCGAGGGACGGCGCGGCGCGGTGGCTACGATTGTGAACGTGCGCGGTTCGATCCCTTCGTTTCGCACCGCCAAGATGCTGGTTCGCGATGACGGCTCCATCGTCGGAACCATCGGAGGAGGCTGCGTTGAGGCGGATGTGTGGCAGGCGGCACGTGAAGTGATGGAGTCGGAAAAGCCGCGCACCCTCACTTTCGACCTCAATCAGGATCCCAAGTACGACACTGGCCTGGTTTGCGGGGGCACGCTAGAAGTTTTCATCGAGCCGGTCTTGCCTCCAGCGTTGCTTTATGTATTTGGCGCAGGCCACGTAGCGATAAACCTTTGCCAGACTGCAAACAATGCCGGATTCGACGTGATCGTGGCCGATGACCGCTCCTCCTACGCCACCAAAGAACGCTTTCCCGGAGCCCGCGAAGTTCACGCGCTCGATTTCGATGAGGCGACGCAGAAGCTCGACCCCAACGAGTCGTCCTACATTGTGATCGTCACCCGTGGCCATCGCGACGATATGCGGGTTTTACGCTGGGCCGTGCAAACGCCCGCCCGTTACATTGGCATGATCGGCTCCAAGCGCAAGGTGATCGAAATCTTCAAGACGCTGCAGCAGGAAGGTCTGCCGGCGCGGCTGTTCGAACGTGTCCATGCTCCCGTCGGACTCGATATCGGCGCCATAACGCCGGAAGAAATCGCCGTCGCCATTACCGCCGAACTGATCGCGGTGCGGCGCAACGCGGCCTCAAACCTTCCACACATGAGTTGGTTCAAAGGCGCGCAACGTGAGCCAAGCCGAGATTCAGAGCCTGCAAGCGAGCCATTGGAAGACGGCGAACGCAACCGCTGAATTTCTGGAATTTTCAGTTTCCGATTGCCAATTGCACCGTCGTAGTTTCCAATCGTGAGTAGATAGAAAGTCGGGACAGTCTGTCCCATCATCCATGACTCGTGCCCCCAGCTTCGCTGCAGTCATCCTCGCCGCCGGCGAGTCGTCGCGCATGGGCGTGGATAAAGCTCTCCTGCCTTGGCCTCCGGCTACAGGGGGACGGGCTCCGGGGCAAGATACGTTCCTCTCGGCCGCAATCCGCTCACTTTCGCTTTCCACCGATTTCATTCTGGTGGTGGTGGGAAAAAACGAATCGGTGCTTGCGCCTGTGGTCTACGCGCGTGGCGCATCGCTCGTCGTCAATCCCGATCCCGGCCGAGGCCAGTTCAGCTCTCTGCAAGTCGGCTTGCAGGAGGTTCTCAATCGGGGCCGTGATGCCGCCATCGTCACTTTGATCGACCGCCCTCCAGTGAGCACCGCGACCGTCCAGACATTGCACGATGCCTTCCAATCCGCCGGCGAAAACATCTGGGCCGTTGTCCCCGAATACTCCGGCGAGCATGGACACCCCTACATCGTGGGCCGCGAAATGATCGGAGCCTTCCTTCAGGCTCCGTCCAGTTCGAGCGCGCGCGACATCGAACACCTGCATCAGGAACGCATCGAATACGTCGCCATCGACGATCCTTTCGTGGCCCTTAACATCAACACGCCTGGGGAGTACGGCAATCTGACGGCGCGGTCTGATTGAGAGTGCGTGACGAGATTTCTCACTCCTGATGCACAGTTTTCTCGAGACCGTCCTTCGCCTTGAACCCCGCGTCGCTGCCTTTGACTGTGACGGAACACTGTGGTCGGGCGATGCCGGCGTAAGTTTCTTCGATTGGGAGATCGAACGAGGCTTTGTCTCCGCCGAAGTGGGGCGCTCTATGCGAGCTCGCTACGCCGACTACAAAGCCGGCAATGTCAGCGAAGAGGAAATGTGCGGCGAGATGGTCACCATGCACAAAGGCATGTCGGAGTCTGTGCTGATCAGCGCTGCCGGTGAGTTTGAAGAGCATTCGTTTCCCGGTCCGATTTTTCCCGAGATGCTGGAACTGGTTCGCCTGCTGCAGCAAAGCGATTGCGAAGTGTGGGCAGTTTCTTCGTCGAACGAATGGGTGATACGCGCCGCGATGAAGCAATTTGGGATTGCGGAGAATCGCATTCTCGCTGCAGCTGTCGAGATCGAAAACGGCATCATTACCGATCGGCTGGTTCGTGTGCCCTCTGGCCCGGGCAAACCGAAGGCATTGCGGGATGCGGCAGAGAAAGAAATCGACGCTGCATTCGGCAATTCGCGCTGGGACATCGAAATGCTGGCGATGGCTGCGCACGCCTTCGCGGTGAATCCGAATCCTGATCTTGAACAGATAGCCCGCCAGCGTGGTTGGACGATTTATTTTCCCGAGAACATGCGATCCCGTCGATGAGTCCGCGCCAGGCGCGCGGCCCGCTACAATGGGATGGCATGTACTCCGAGCGATTGCTCGATCACTTTCAGAATCCGCGTAATGCGGGAGAAATTGCCGGCGCCGATGCCGCCGTAGAAATCGAAAACCCGGCTTGTGGCGATCTGCTGCGGCTCACTTTGAAGGTAGATGGGCGGCGCATTTCCGAGGCGCGATTCAAAGCGAAAGGCTGCGTTGCCAGCATCGCTTGCGCTTCGGCGATGACGGAACACGTCGTGGGAAAGACGCTGAACGAAGCTGGGAAACTGCAGCGCCAGGATGTGATCGCCGCTGTCGGCGGACTGCCGCAGGCCTCCACACACGCGGCCCAGTTAGCCATCGATGCGTTGTCGGCGGCGTTGAAGCTGGTGCGCGAGTAGTTTCAATGCCAAGCCGAGTCTTATGAGCTCCTCTCACTTACCGCGCCGCATCGCCTGTCTGCAGCCGAGTGCCACGGTTGTGCTTGCGGCTCTCGGCGAACTGGATCGCGTGGTCGCATGCACAAAGTATTGTGCCGACGTTGTTCCCGAGGTCACCGCCAAACCGCGAACCATTCTTCACGACTCGTGGACCGCCGCTGCCGGCGAAATCATCGCAACTCACCCTGACCTCGTCGTTGCATCCGTGCCCTATCAGGAACAGGCTGTCAGCGAAATTCTCAAGTCCGGCGCGCGTTTTCTGGGCCTCGCGCCCAGGGCTCTGGCTGATATATACGCCGATATCGCGATCATCGCCGGCGCAGTGGGAGCTTCCGAACGCGGTGAGCGAGTGATTGAGCACATGCAGCGTCGAATCGAAGAAATCCGAGCCTGCAGCTTGGGCCGGGCACGTGCACGGGTTTTCTGCGAAGAGTGGGGCAAGCCGCTCATTGCCTCTCAACCCTGGGTCGCCGAGTTGGTTGACGCCGCTGGCGGCGATTTTGTGGGTGAGCCGGGCCGCCAGATCACAGCCGAAGAGGTAATTCGCTTCGACCCCGAGGTTCTAGTTGCCGCCTGGTGCGGAGCCGGCGACAGAGTTCCACTGGAAAAAATCATCGAGGCTCGCCACTGGCAAGATATCGCCGCGGTTCGAAACGGGCGGGTTTTCTGTATTCGCGATGAATACCTCAACACCCCCGCTCCCACGCTGCTGCGGGGCTTGGATGCCCTGGCCCATGCCATTCACCCGGACCAGTTTGCGCGGGTGGAAGGTATCCGCCAGATTACCAGCGTGCATTCTTCTTTGGCTGGGAATATCCAAGTCTGAGTTAAGATTTCTGTCATGCCCGTCGCAACCCGAATCGAGGAAGTTCACAAGGAGATGACCGCGCTGGCGGAGGCTGCGCCCACCAGCCAAGACCTGATGCATGGCGTGTGCAAGCTGCTGCACGAGCGCATGCTCAAGTACAACTGGGTGGGCTTTTACATGCTTGAGCCTGGCGCCCGGCCCCCGATGCTTGTTCTGGGAGCTTTTCTGGGTGCTATGACGCCGCATACGCGCATCCCGCTCAACCAAGGCATTTGTGGCGCCGCTGCCTCCAGCGGACAGACCATCGTGGTGGACGACGTCTCCAAGGATCCGCGTTACCTCGCCTGCTCGCTTGAAACCAAGTCCGAGATCGTGGTCCCCGTTTTTGTGAAGGGCAGAGTAGTCGGGGAACTCGATATCGACAGCCACTTCTGCGCCGCTTTCGCCGTCGAAGATCAGCAACTGGTGCAGTACTGCGCGATGCTCGTGGGCAGAAAACTGGAAAAATCCATTCGATGAGCGTCGAACCGGGACCGGTGTGCTCTACTGGCGTGGGGCTATTCGCCTTCACCTTTAGCGGCTGCGTGGACCGTGGCCAGCGCTCTTCGTAGTTAGTCCCTCGAACCCATGAAACGCGTGGTCGCAGCCCTGATCGAGAAAGACGGCAAGCTGCTGGTGTGTCAGCGGACGCGCCATCAAACCATGCCGCTAAAATGGGAGTTTCCCGGAGGGAAAATCGAAGAGGGCGAGCAGCCGTCCGCCGCGCTGCGCCGCGAACTGGAAGAAGAGCTAGGGATTCGGGCCAAGATCGGCGATCGGGTCGCGCATTTGCAGCACCGATATCCGAATGGCGCGACGGTGGAGCTTAGTTTTTTTGTCGTCCGCGAGTACGAGGGGCCGATGGAGAATCGCATCTTTCGCGACGTGCAGTGGTCGGAGCCGAAGAACCTTCCTGCCTACGATTTCCTCGAAGCGGACCTCGCTCTGGTCGAGGACTTGGCTGCAGGCAAGCTGCTCTAGCATAGGCTTCCGGACTTATTTCAGGGTCCGGACTTGGTCGAACAGGGTCTGGACTGGAATCTGAAGTCGAAAGTCTGACGCCTGTATCATTCTGCTTTCCTCATCCCGCTCTTAACGTCCAGAACCATGCTGCGGTCAAGCCGACCATGAGCACGGTGGTCGTCCACGCCACGAAGTTGAAGAATCGCGTGTTCACGTATTCGCCCATCAGCTCCTTCTTGTTGATCAAGAGCAACATGAAGATGAGGACAAACGGCAACACGATGCCATTCACCACCTGGGACCAGAGCACGATCCGGACCAGCGGCAAACCGGGCAGCAGAACCAATGCGGCTCCGGCTGCAATGAGCAGCGTATAGAGCCAGTAGAAGACCGGCGCTTCGTTGAATTTCATGCCCACGCCGGATTCGAATCCCAGACCTTCGCACACCGTGTAGGCCGTGGAAAGGGGCAAAATCGACGCCGCGAACAGCGAGGCATTGAATAGTCCAACCGCAAAAAGGATGTACGCATATTGGCCGGCCAGCGGTTTCAGCGCCTGTGCCGCATCTGCGGCGTACTTGATGTCGCGGAAGCCGTGTACATAAAGCGTGGCCGCGCAGGCCACAATAATGAACCATGCCACCACGTCGGTAAAGATGCAGCCCGTCACCACATCCAGCCGCGAAGCTTTATATCCCCGCTTGGTGACACCCTTCTCCACAATCGAGGATTGCAGATAGAACTGCATCCACGGGGCAATCGTCGTGCCTACGACCCCGATCACCATGAACAAGTACGCCTGGTCGCGGAATGAGCTCAGAGGCGGGGGCTTGATGGTAGCGATGGACGCTTGAATCCATGCGGGTTTTGCCAGGACTCCCGCGAGAATATAGGTGACGTAAAAGAAGGATGCCGCGAGGAACACCTTCTCGACGCTCTTGTATCGCCCCTTCACCACAATCAACCAAACGATGACCGCGCACACTGGCACCGTGGCATAGCGCGAGAAGCCGAACAATTCGAGGCTGGTGGCGATGCCGATGAACTCGGTTACCACGTTGCCGAAGTTGGTGAGGAGAATGCCAATCATCATCAGGAACGTGATGCGCAGGCCGAATTCCTCGCGGATCAAATCGCTCAGGCCTTTGCCGGTCACCGCGCCCATGCGGGCGCACATCTCCTGCACCACGATCAGCGACAGCGTGACCGGGATCATGGTCCATAGCAGAAGGTGTCCGAATTGAGCCCCGGCTTGGGAATAGACGAGGATGCCGCCGGCGTCGTTGTCGACGTTGGCGGTGATGAATCCCGGCCCGACCACGGCAAAAAACAGCAGGATCCGGATCTTCCAGCTTTTTAGGAATCTCATGCGCACATTTCGCCGGCATGGAAATCAAACAAATCCTCAGGAGCCGCACCAGCATAAACGGCAGCCTTGCCGACAGCCAAACAAAAAATGAAAGCGGAAAAAAAAATCCAAGAATCGACAGGCTTTCCGGCGGCGAAGCGACCGGCTTGCCATGAGTGGCGGGAAACTCGTTTAAGATGTTTGCAGGCCAAAACCACGAATGACCAAGAACTCGGCGCGCACACTCCATCTCTTTATCGCCTTTATCGTGGTCGTGCTTGACCGCTGGACGAAGCACATGGCGGCCCAGCGGATCGCTCTGTACGCCCACATCCAGATTATTCCGGGCTTCTTCCGCCTGACTCATACCGAGAATACCGGCGCTGCCTTCAGCCTGTTCGCCGACTCGCCCGCTCCCTGGAAGACCGCGATGCTGATTGGCTTTTCCGTGGTGGCGCTGATCGTGGTCTCGATTCTCCTTTGGACGGACAACCACCCGCACTCGGTGACGGGTGTTGGTTTGTCGCTCATCATGGGAGGAGCCTTGGGCAACCTGTGGGATCGGCTTACGAGCGGACGCGTGGTGGACTTTCTTCTGTTTTATGTGAAGCGGCACCAGTGGCCGGTGTTCAACCTCGCCGATAGCGCGATCGTTCTCGGCGCGGGCTTACTCGTGCTGGAAATCCTCTTTCGTAAAACCCACGCCTCCGATGACGGGGTCGCCCCCGATCGGCGGCAGGACTAGAAACCGAAAGTCTTCTGGGTGTGCAATGAGTTGCATATCTTCGTGTGCAACCCCAGTTATTTACATGTAAGTAATTGAATTTGAAGGACATGGCACTAACGGGCCATGGAAGCTGAAGTGCCCTTTCGATATACAAGGAACAGGGGCGATCCGTTTTTCTGGAGTGAAACGAGGACTATGAGAAACTTCCGATTCTATTTCGGGATACCGACTTTGCTTTTACTGGCCGCGTCGGCATCTATGGCGCAGAACAACTGCAGCGCGGTTCCACCGACGGGAACCTGCACTGCGGCGACGGCACCGAGTCAAGCCTGGTGCGCCGGGAACAATTCCTCTAGCTCGTGCCCGGGAGGGACTTCATGGGTGGGATTCGATCTCTCGTCACCCGCCACCGGCTCGTGGACAGGACAGTTCGAGGGCCTGGACGCAAGCAGCATTCTCGCGGGTGGAAAAACGCCTCGTCCGCAGGCCGATCCAAATGGTGCGGTCGGTCCCACCAATTCGGCAGGCGTGGGCCAATATCTGGAATTTGCCGGCAACTATGTGCAGGCCTTTGACCGCGCCACCGGCAACGGGATCTTCAGCAATCAGCGCAAGAGCGGCGCCACTCCGCAGTGGATTGCTACTTTGTTCGAACCCTCGGGTAAGACTTACTGCAGCAATCCCTCGCTCGATGGCATTGCGTCCTACGACCGGATTGATGACGTGTTTGTGCTGGGCAACATCTTCGACCCCAGTGGAAGCGGGCCTTATTACTATTGCATCGGAGTCAGCGCTCCCACCGGAACCCTCCCGGCGAGCAATCTGCAGGGCGCCAGCTACGAAAGCAACTGGAACGTCTATGCCTACAACATTACTCCGGCGTTGCCGCTGAATCCGGAAGGCAAATCATATTTCCCGGACTACGCGCGGTTTGGCACCTGGTCCGATGGTTTCTACGTCTCCTGGGATCTGGAGGATGCAAGCAACAAATACGATATTGTGGGCTTCGAAGTTTGTCAGTTGGACAAGGCCGACATTATTGAGGGTCTGTCTTCGAAGGCTCCTGTTTGTTACACCTACATTCCCGGTTACGCTGGCGGCACTGGGGGAACGGACACCAGCCTGATCCATACACTGTTGCCGGCTGATTTCGAAGGCAACGAGGCGATTCCTTCGACTACGGCTGGAGAATATTTCCTGGCTCTCGTGAATCCGAGCAATACTGGCACCAACAGCCAGTGCACCGTCGCTCCTTGTACCTCGAGCCAGTTGGCGTTTTGGACCTGGTCGGGTTTCACCACAGGAGCGGGACCGACCTTGATCAATCTCTCCAAGGCGTACACTCCGGGTTGCTACAACCTGACCAAACCGTATAACACCTACTGCATCCCCGAGCCCTACGGCGGCGACGTCGATGGACTGGGAGACCGTCTGATGTATCGTCTGGCCTATCGTTACCTGCCCGCGGAGTCAAACGGTGAGTATCTGGCGGTGACACACACGGTGCAGGAGAACACTTCGACTCACCGCACGGGAATTCGTTATTACAAGATTCTGGCCGGAAGTGCGCCGTCCGTCGCAGTTACCGGGGATATTCAAGATACTACCGATAAGAATTTTCTCTCTATGCCCAGCGTCGCTATGGACGAGGACGGCGACCTTGGCATTACCTACACTTCCACCGGGAGCACCAAACATGAAAGCGTGAGCAACTACGACCCTTCGCCCTTCTTCGTCACGGTAGATTCCCTGGGAAATCAGGGTTTGCCGGTGGCGATTCTGAGTAACAGCGGGGCCAGCGGACAGGATGAGACGGACGACTCCTGGGGCGAATATGTGAGCGTGTCGGCCGATCCAAATGATGACCTCACATTCTGGGCCGTGGATGAGTACATGAACGGAAACCAGACTGCAAATTGCAACGGCAGCGTCGGTAGCGGCTGCACGTGGGCGAGCCGCGTGCATACTTGCCAGAAGGGTTCGGGCTGTTAGTAGCGCATGGTACCCGCTGCGGCGATTGTTCTAGATGACCTGTTCTACAGCGCCGCAGCCGGGGCTGCGGGCGGACGTTTTCACTGGGAAGCGCCGCATTCCGTTCGCGCCGGTTTCGGCGCCAGGGAAGCGTAATCCGGGCCGAGTTTCGCAACCTCCGAGCGGAGTTGGTTTTCACCGGCTCCGACTAGGTTGCCACTGTCGTACACCACCGTTCCCTGAGGATTGATCAGAATCGTCCGGGGAATCCCGAGACTCCCTAACGTCTTCGCGATTTCTCCATCATCGTGAAAATTGGCCCATGTGTATCCATTTTTCGCCAGGAAGGCGCTGGCGCTGCTTGCTTCCTCATCCTGATCGACGGAAAGCAAGACGAGTCCCTTATCTTTCGCGTCCGCGTACAGGCTCGCGAGCTGGGGCAGGGCCTTAATGCATGGCTGGCACCATGTAGCCCAAACGTCGAGAATAACGGGCTTGCCCCGGAACGAATCGAGTGAAACCAGCTCTCCGGAACCGGACTTAAGCTTTAGAATCGGCGCCGGCCGCCCAAACAGCGGTCCGCCGCCGGGTTTCATCAGATTAGGAAACTGATCGACCAACGCCGCGTCCTGCGGCGGAGTGAAGGCGAAGAACTGATCTGGAATTTGGGCATCAAGCTCAATCCGCGTGTAAGTCGCGGATGTTTCCTCATCCTCGGCAACGGACGCACTCCCATTCATCATGTGAATGCGGCCATGTTGCAGACTCTTGACCACCGTCTCACTTTTCTTGTCGATCCAAAAAGTCTCCTCGGCAGTATCATCCGATGTCCGCTTCATGTCCGCCGCGCGAACCCGAACCACATAACAACGACCCTTGGCGCCGTTGACCACGACGGTCTGGTCAGCCAGGCGGGTTGCCGAATTGTAATGCTGCGCCAATGCAGCAAGCCTCTTGCGTAGTTGCTGGGAGTTCATCAAAGCATTCTGGTCCATATTGAACGTCCCAGCTTTCCCTGACTCCCCAAGTGCGATCGGCTGCTTCGTATACAAGTGGACGCTTTCCCGATAACTCCAAACGTTCGTCCCATCGGCTATCAGCAAGGCTCGGCCAAAGTTCGATTCTCCCTGGTAGCGATAACGGTTGCCGGGAGCTTCGGCCGCATCCATGATGGTTTTCTGCCAATTACGGTATAGATCGCCCGTGGTGGCACGTTCCTCGACCAACTCGATCCGGTAAGACTTGGCGTCGGCGTAGTGCTGGGCGACTCGTTTCAGCAACGCCAAGCCGTCGGAGGGAGCGGTAGTCCTTGATTGACCTGCGGATTGACCTGCGCACGTGCATGCAAGAATGGCGGCAACAGCCAACCCGGCGAGTGGATGCTTGTTCATACAACCTCCAATCTCAGGAATCAGGCTAGTCCAAGGTCAGAGTTTTTCCAATATTTCAACCATAGGAGGTGCCGTCCGCAAGAAATTCGGCAGTGGGCTGCCGGGCTGTGTTGCTGGCTACTGACACTATTTGCGATTCTTCTTTGTGGGTGTCCCGGCTTTGGGCAGAGCAGCGATTCCATCTTCCTCTGCCCATCCAGTAGGCAGAATTCTTACGGTTCTGACGGGTCCGCCGACCGTGTCTGGATTCGTGTTTTCCTCGACTTGGACAAGCGCCCGACTAAGGGCTACGGTTTCATGGAGGGAGGGATACCTAGTAAGGCTATCAATATCGGCCATTGCTTTCGGGCAGAGAGCCATTGCTTGCTGGTGCGCGTAGCTGTGCCTGTTTCGGTAGTCTGTAATAGCCTCTTTGGCTCCAAACCAAATTACCCGGTAATTGCTCTCGGCTCCGTCTGGATAGAGAACGGTACGGATGGGACCAATCAA
The DNA here is from genome assembly GCA_003156805.1 of Acidobacteriaceae bacterium. Classification (GTDB taxonomy): domain Bacteria; phylum Acidobacteriota; class Terriglobia; order Terriglobales; family Acidobacteriaceae; genus Sulfotelmatobacter. The sequence goes on from PMHV01000059.1 coordinate 296,123, forward strand.
ACTCTTGTGATTCCAGTCAATGTCAAATTCAACCTTTTGGACCTGAATCGTACCGCCTTGGTAGCCCACGATCACAAACTGAGCGAAAACCTCGCACGGTGCAGCGAAACTGCTGTTTTTGAGCGTCCCGTCACTCAAGGACTTGCTAACGCCCAAAGCGGCGAATGTAGAGCCACTTTCCTTTTCGATAATTCCGGCGAGGTCATCCAAAGAAATGTTGTCGGGAAGTTTGACTTGCAAGCTCTGCATCCATGTCAGAAAGTTGTAGCCTCCAGTTGTGTCCCGATAGTCCGAGGTGCCGATGGCAACGACAACAAAGCGCTGCTTAAGAACATAGAACTTGGATTGCTTCATCCGACAAAGCTACAAATCCTTGGGAGCCAGCTATTTGTGAGGCCCGTAAGCAGATAGGACTGGCAAGATGAGGATTCGGCAGCTAGAAAAGTTTGTCGAAACATTCGAGAGAAAGCGTGCGGATGGCGAGCCGTGGCCGACATCTAGCCAGCAACACGGCGAATAGCCCGCTACCAGAAATCCACAGCCCACTGTGACATCCAACCTTGCGCCCGGTTCTCACTCTGCGCAATCATTGCCAAGGCAGAGGCCGCACAACCGCGCCGGCGCCAACGGCGATCCCGACCAAGAGTCGGGCCCTAACTCCTTTGTTTGAAATATTTTGCCTCTAAGTTCTTTGAAAACTATATTTTGCGCCGAATTCCCCACCTAACTCCATGATTCTAATAGGGTGGGGGGGAGGGGGGTACCACCCCGTTGCAAACTGGTAAACCCACACGCACCGGGCCGGGCAGAATGAAAAATTGCGCGAGAAATAATCGTAGCGGAGTGCGGCCGAATGCCGCTGGAGTGGCGGCCCGGCTCAGGGCGTGCCGTAAAGCTGCTTATAAACGCTGGCATTGCGCAGAATGGCCTGCACGTACTCCCGTGTCTCGGTGAAAGGAATGGATTCGACAAACTCCTGTGGGTCACGGTACTTGCCCTGGCCCAGCCAGTCCTCCACGCGGTCTGAGCCTGCGTTGTAGGCGGCCAATGCGTATTCGAACCGTCCCCCGAACTTATTCACCATGTCGCGGAAGTAGTACGTGCCTAGCTGCAGGTTGACCGCTGGAGTATACAACTGGCTGGCGTTGTACTTCTTCAGTTTGACCTCTCGCGCTACCGCCTTGCCTGTCTTGGGCAGCAACTGCATCAGCCCCACCGCATTCGCGCGCGAGACTGCACTGGGATTAAATTCGGATTCCTGGCGGATCAGTGACGCCACCAGGTATGGATCGAGCCCGGTCGCGCCCGAAAACCGCTTCAGATCCGTCCAATAGGCTTTGGGAAACAGGGCTTCCCAATAAGCGCGCGGCAGATCGGGGATATCGAGAGCGAAATAATTTGGCGCGGAGCGCTTCATGATCTCGATGGCCCGATCATAGTGGCCGGTTTCGAGATAAAGCTGCGCGGTTTCGGCCGGACCCCAGCTTCCGCCGTCTGCGCTCGAAGCGGCTTGCAGCTCACGCGCGGCAAAGTCCACAAGACCGCCGTTGCCCAACAATTGCGCCTTCTGCACGCGCAGATCGTCCGCCGGAGGTTCCGATTCCGTGACTTTCACGCTGCCATCAATGGCAGGCACCCGGTCCAGCAGGGCATAGCGGGTGACCGCATCCGAAGCTTCCTCCGGCAGGTGCGACAGGCGTTGCCGCGCCAACTCGGCGTAGTAGAAGTTGCGATAGCGATCGGAAAGCTTTTCGTAAAATGCCCGCGCCATCGTGGGCTGATTGTCTTCTTCGGCGAGCCTTGCGCGCCAATATAACGCCGCAGGAACTTCTCCACCCGAAGGATAAAGCGCGATCTGCTCTTCGAATTGTTTCTTCGCGTCGTCGTTGCGTCCCTGGCGCAGCGTAAGCCACGCCGCTTTCCAGTGCACATAGGAAGCGCGCGGTCCGCCGGGAAAACGCTGCTGGGCCTCGCGATAAGCGTCCAGCGCCTGATCGTATTCGTGATGCACAAGATGCAGATTCGCGGCTGAAAGCAGCGCCTGCTCCAGCCACGAGCTGGTAGGAGCGGACTGCCGCAACTCATTCACCGTGCGATAGAACGTATTGTTGTCGTCGGTGGCGAAAGCCACCTGGCCCAAAAGATACAAGCGCTGGGCGCCGGCTTCGCCGGTTACGCCGCTCATCGAGGCCAGCACCTGGTTTGCGTCGCGGTTCTTGCCGCTGCGGCGGAAAGCATCGGCCTCGGCAAGTTCCATGGCCGGACGCTCGTCGGCGCTGGCTTCGCCGGCTAGAGCGCGGTATTCCTCCGCCGCATCGGCGTAGCGGCGTCCCTTCATCAGCAAGTCGGCACGCACTTTGCGCTGTGCCACAGTCGGCGGAGGCGCCGACGGCAGCTTCTTCAACTCGATGTGTGCCGCGTCGGCCTCAACACTGCCCGGCATGTTGTAGTAAACGTTGGCGAACGCCTCCGCAGCCTTGGCGTTCTCGCCTGATCCCGCATAGGCTCGGCCCAGCGCGAACTCAATATCCGATCGCGCCGGGAGCCGGTCCGGCTCCAGCAACGCCGCTGCTTGCGCAGGTTGCCCTTCGAGCATGAGAGCGCCGGCGTAGCTCACGTCCGCATCGCGCACCAGAAGAGAATCCGGATGGGCTTGGGCAAATCCTGCCAGGTTTGCGACCGCTTCCGCGATGCGCCCCGTCTGCAAATACGAAGTTCCCAAATAGTAAGCGACGTAATCGCCCAGGTCGCCGGCATGGATCTTCGCGCGGTTCAAAGGATCGATTGCCTTGGCGTAGTCATGATCCAAAACCCGCGCGTAACCTACGACCAGCCAGGCGAGCGCTCCCGCGTCTTCCCGCGAGTGGGCTTGCGCGTAAGACGTGACTCCCAAATACGCCGCAGCCGAACGATCCTGCAGAAGCTGTTCCGCCATCAGACGCAAGTTCGCCGAAGCCACAAAAGCCTGGCGCATCCGCCGAACCCGAGGAGAGATTGGCTTGCGCTTCCGCGCGACGACGCGACGACTCTGCGCGCCGCCGGCTCCCGCCTGCTTGCTGGCGGGAGTCTTGCTGGCGTTGTTTTTCTGCCGAGTGGCTTTGTTGTCTGCCGTGGCCTGCGCGGGTTTATGTTGCGCAGACTGATCTTTGCCGGATGGGGAAGCTTGGTCTTTGTCTTTGCCAGGCGCGGCAGCTTGATTCGCGGGCGTGCTCGGTTGGTTTTGTAAAGAAGCCTGGCTTTGCGAAGGTTCGGACGCGCCGGATTGCTGGAGCGCTCGCCCGCACGGCAGGGCGCCATACAGCCCGGACAGCGCTACGAAGGCGACGACCCACCCACACTTTGAAACGGATCGAACCACTTTTGCTTCTTGCGAGGAAAATGCTACTGCCAGAGAAACTCCTGTGCGACACCTAATGCCGGAAACTCGCGCCCATGATGGAAACATCGTCTTCGGCCAGGCTGCGCACTACTTCGTGCTGAAAATAGTCTCCGCCGGCCGCCACGGTATCGCCGAAACGTTTTTGATACGTGCCCCGGCTCTTCTCGATGTCCTCCCGCAGGCGGTCGTAGACATCTTTGTTCCGGCGGCCCTCGGCCACTTTCGCCTGATTATAAAGCTTAATTTCATCCACCAGCAGCCGTGCGAAGCGCTGGGCCTTGCGATGGAACTCCGCATCTTCTGGTGAGAGTCCGGCCAGTGGATCAGTCGCTGCGGCCGGCGCGGCCGCGGCCCCGTGCGCGGATGCGACTTCCACTACGTCTGCCGCCGGTTCCCGCTCCGCCGGCGTGCTTGAAGCCACGTGCATGGGCGCATGGACTGCGAAGGGATCGGAGTGCGACGGAACTGGCTGCGCCGGAGAAGGCGCACGCTCGGAACTCATTGTTGCCGCATCGAGGCCCTCTCTTTGCCCCGCCTGTTTGCGCAGAGAAGCTACTTCCAGCCACGCGCTCGTAGCCATTACCAGCAGCTCCAGAGCCGCCGAATCCAGCGCGCCGCTCTCTCCGCCATCGGCGTAAACCAGCGCCGCAACTTTGTCTTTCAGCGCCAACGGCAGCAGCAGCACTTGCTCGTTGGCCGGACCGCCGAACTGTTCTACGAAGCGGTTGTCCATTTCGGCGGTGTTGCCTGGCGTCGCCACCCGATTCTGGTAAGCGTGCGCTACCGTGCCCGCGTTGAGGTCGAGGGGAAAATCCTTGATGGTTTCATCGTCGCCGAAGCCATACCCTTGCCACCCGGTGGCGGTTCCGGCTTTTACTACGAACAACGCGATGCGTGAGCAGTATTCTCTGCCGGCAGCCAGCAGCGCTCGCAGGATTTCCTTTTGAGTGGTGCCCGCGTGGACTGAGGCAACCGCCTTGACCAGCGCACCGGCACTTGCGGACGCAGCCTCCGTCCCTTGGCAGACTGTGGCGCTTACTTGCGCAGGTAATGCCTCCAGCACACTGCGCACAAGATCTGCCTGCAATTGCGCGATCTTCCCCTCAAGAGCCCGCGCCACAGCGTGCTCGACGATTTGTTGAACCTCACTGCTTTGTTCCGCCATGCCTCGAAAACCGTCTCTCAGACTGGAATCTCGCCCCCGCCCCTCTCGGGATCGGGTGGCGGTCCTGCTCTAAGTGCTGATTATACGGCACTTGTGGAATAACTTTAGGGTACGTCAGGACGTGTTCGACCGCGTAACCATGCCCTCTCACGACTCTATCGCAAACGGAACCTCGTATGAAACGTCAAAGCGTTGGGCAAACACCGCGGTTACCAAGTAAAATAACAGCTCCGGTTACATTACGAGAGTGCGCAGTTCGGAAAATACTGCATCGCCAAGAGCATGGGTGCCATCGAAAACAAGATAGCAGGTCCCGTCAGCGAAGAGCTGGCGTTGGTGCAGGCTGCCAAGCGCGGAGACGATTCCGCCTTTGAGGAACTGGTACGCCGGTACGACCGCAACGTTTTTAGGATAGCCCAACACATCACGCAAAACCGCGAGGACGCGGAGGACGTGGTGCAGGAAGCTTTCCTGAAAGCGTACGGCAATCTGGCGCAGTTCCAGGAGCAGTCGAAGTTTTACACCTGGCTGGTGCGGATCGCCGTCAACGAAGCGTTGATGAAGTTGCGCCGCCGCCGGCCCGAGCGCTTTGTCTCGCTGGACGAGGAGATCAAGACTGAAGATGACTCTCTTCCCCGCGAGATTGCGGATTGGAGCCCCAATCCCGAACAGCTCTATAACCAGTCGGAGTTGGGCGAGATTCTGAGCAAGACGATTCAGGGGCTGCCTCCGGGCTTTCGCACGGTTTTTGTGTTGAGGGACGTGGAAGGACTTTCCACCGAGGAAACTGCGGCCGCGCTCGAGTTGAGCGTGCCCGCCGTCAAGTCGCGATTGCTGCGCGCCCGCTTGCAGCTTCGCGAGCGGCTGGGACGTTACTTCCAGAAACGTGAGAGTGGAGATGGGAACCAGTGAAATGCTCTGAGTTTTTACAGGAACTGACCAACTATTTGGACGGCGTCCTCGACGGCAAGACAAAGGTTGAGTTGGAGAACCATCTTTCCTGGTGCCACAACTGCTACGTGGTCTGCGACACTACCAAGAAAACCATCGAGATCTACCGCGATTCGCAACTCTACGAACTGCCTGAAGACCTCCGCACCCGCCTCCGCTCCGCCATCATGACCAAATGCCAGCAGCAAAAGAAACGCGGCCCACAGAGCGTGTGACCGCCTGTGGCGGCTCTGCCTTCTTTTGACGCCTGCAATACTGCAATGCCTGCCGTTCATCCCGTATAATGGGCGGGCGCGTCCTGGGGTGGTGCATGCCGCGTTCTCGAATTACGGCTCTGCCTTTCTTTCTCTTGTTGGCTGCACCGATCCCTGTTTACAGCCAGACGCCCGGTTCTGAACAAACTAACGGCGCTGCCGAAACGCCGAATTCTGCGACCCAGTCCACGCCCAGTCAATCGGTCGAAAAACATTCTCCGTCCGCATCTATGCCAGACTCTCAGACTTCCCGGGAACAGAACAACGAGACAGCCTGGATTCCCGCAAATGCTCCGCGCATTTCCAAGCAGACTCGCTTTGAGATCATCCGCGATTTCGAGACTCAACTGGTTTATTCGCGAACTGCGTTTCCGATGGGCGCGAAGGGTCTGAAGCTGAAGGATGGCTTGATTACGCCGAACGGAATAGAACTGCAGCAGGCCTTGGCATTGTGGGGACCGGCCGTGAAGCCGGGCGATCCCGCTCATATCTCGTTTGTGCAGATCAAAGACGACCACATTCGTTTCGAAATCAATGGCGGCCCGGTTCGCCGCAAGAAGTGGTACCAGCGGGTGCAGATCGAGGGCGCGGGCGGACCCGTGACTACATCGCCCGACGAACCGCAAGCCAATCCGCACGGATCGTATGTGGATTTGTATTTTGACAAGTATGTTCCCGAGATGACGGCCCAGCAATTGCGGAATTTGCTGGTTCCTGTGCTCGATTTCAATGCGAAGAACAAAGAGCAAGCCTATCTGAACACCGTTCCGCCCAAAGTGAAAGAAGCGATTCTAGCCCATCATGTGCTGGTCGGAATGAACCAGGAAATGGTGCTGCACGCAAAAGGCAAGCCGCCGAAGAAAGTCCGGGAGCGCGATGGAGAAACCGAATACGAAGAGTGGATTTATGGCGACGCTCCCGCCGACGTGGATTTCGTGCGCTTTGTGGGCGAAGAAGTGGTGCGTGTGGAGACGATGAAGGTGAGTGGCGAGAAGATCGTGCGCACAGAAAAGGAAGTCGTGCTGGAGCAGCCGGAAAGAGAAGCGAAAAAAGAGCCGGAGGATCGTCCCGCAAATGCTCCAAGTCTGCGGCGGCCCGGTGAAGACTCGGAAGAGGTCCCCAAGCCCGCCCAGGGAGCGTCTCCCATGCCGCCGATGCCGCCACCGGATATGCCACAGCCTCCGGGCAATCCGGGCCCGGGGGATCTGATGGCGGCCGGAAAGTGATCGTTTGCCTCTAGCTCTCGCCCGTCCAGTCAGTTGGCGACAATATACGTACACACTTATGCGTAGATAATCGCCGGTACAGAAAGTTCCCATGGGAACATTTTGACGGTCCCCAACCCAAAACCGTCCCAATCATCCAGCGAACCTATTCCTAAGCACGCTGGCGTGCAGCGGTTACGCTGCCCGCATCGGCGAAAGAGAATGCCAATGAAACATTGGGATACTCTTGCCCATCGATTTCCACGTAGGGATAGACGAAATAGTTGAGCGGCTTACCGTCCTGTGCAGGGCCAGGCGCAGATCGCGGCCCATGCTGAACTGCACCCGGTTCACATCGTGCGAGCCGAAAAAGTAATCGCGTTTCTCCGGATGCTTCCAGGCCTCGGAGATGTCTACGGGAATCCAGCCCTTGCCATCAATCCAGAAATCCGACCAGCAGTGATAACCGGCGATCTCGGCGGAATGCTTGTCGGCCGGCAGCGGGAATCCAATCTCGAAGCGCGCGGGAATGCCTTGCGACCGCGCCATGGCGATGAACAGGGAATGGAAGTCGGTGCAGTTGCCTTTCTTGGCATCGCAGGCATAAAGCACGTCGCCGCGGCCCCAGCCGGTGCCCGTCTTGTCATAGCGCATGGTGGTGAAGACGTAGTCGTAAATGGCGCGGGCCTTATCGAGAGGCTGGGTCTTGCCCTGGGTGACTTTCATGGCGAGGTCGGCGGGCAGGCCTGCGATGGGAACGAGTGTGTCAGGTTCGAGATCCTGCCGTCGCGCCTTGGCGGTGAGCGCAGCAGGGATGACTGCAGCGACAGCGTCAGCCAGCGCGATGCGCTCGTGGCGAACCACGTCATATTCGATGTCGAAATGGAGTTCCGACTGAGCGGCCCGCGCGGCTTCGGCGTAATAAATCTGATTGCCGTACTTCGATTCGCGCGTCTTCTTCAACGGCAAATCGCCATTTGCGGAGACAACGCGTACTTCCTGATACGCGTCAGATTGCGCCAGCGGCAACCAGATGCGAACTTTCTTTCCCGTAGGAACGTTCTTCACTGTCAACGTATAGTGAAAAGTGAAATGGCGAGAGTTCTGCGCCGAAGCGCGAAGCGTGAGAGCGAACAACACACAGGCGACGAACAAAACGTATGGCGAACACAAATCTTGCGCAGCATGACGGCCTCCTGATCTGGTTCTAAGAACCAAGAACTGAGAATGCGAGCACCACTTGTTGGAAACGACACACGGGCGTCTTAGAGAGAACGCCGTCAAGTGAAGCCGCGCCTCAAGATGCGCATGGGGAAAGACGTCGGGCCGGATGCGCCGACGATGTGGTATTTTAGCAAACCCGATTGCCAACGGACGCGCCGGTAGTGAAATTGTTCTATCTTCGGATCGCTCGCCCCAAGTTTAAATGTGAGGACGCATGTCAAAGAAGATGCCGTCAATCGGCAAGGCGACCCAGGACTTGTCCTACCTTGGAGACGAGTCTGCCAACCATCCGATAGAATCGAACCGTGACCATAGCCGTCCAATGTCGCGACCTGCGCAAGACCTACGATGGCAAAGTGGAGGCCGTGCGCGGGCTGAGCCTGGAGATTCAAACCGGGGAATGTTTCGGCTTGCTGGGACCGAACGGCGCGGGCAAGACGACAACCATCGAGATTCTCGAAGGATTGCTGCAGCCGACCTCGGGCGAGGTCTCGATTCTGGGCCACACGTGGCGAGAGAATAAGCGCGAGCTAAGGGAGTTGCTCGGAATCTCTCTCCAGGAGACGCGCCTTTCGGAAAAATTGTCGGTACGCGAGACTATAGAACTTTTTGCCAGCTTCTATCGCGAGCCGCGATCCTCTGATGAGGTGCTGGAACAATTGCAGCTTACCGAGAAGGCGGATGCATGGGTGGGCAAGCTGTCGGGTGGGCAGCGGCAGAGGCTGGCGGTGGCGACCGCTCTGGTTTGCAATCCGAAGATTTTGTTTCTGGATGAGCCGACGACCGGACTCGATCCACAGAGCCGGCGGCAGTTGTGGGACATTATTCGCGCATTTCAGCGAGACGGCGGCACCGTGCTTTTGACTACACATTACATGGATGAGGCTGAACGACTGTGCGATCGCCTGGCGATTATCGACCATGGGCAGATCATCGCCGAAGGTTCGCCCGGGAGCCTGATTAACCGGCTGGGCGGGCATCACGTGGTAGAGTTCGCGGTGAGCGGCAATTCCGACGGCGCAGCTCTGGAAGCATGGCGCTCGCTGCCCAGCGTGGAATCTGTGCGCGAGGATGATGGAATGCTGGCGCTGCACGTGAAGGAACCCCATTTGACGATTCCGGCACTGCTGGCGGCCGTTGCCATGCGGGGAAGGGAACTGCAGCATCTGAGCACGCGGCAAGCCAGTCTGGAAGATGTGTTTGTACAATTGACGGGAAGACATTTACGGGAGGAGTGAAGGTACATCATGCTAAGGCAGGAAGCACCGACGAAATACGGCCTCAAGTTTGGGATCTTAGGGGTGGTGTTGCTGACAGTATTTGCGGCGTCTGTTGCGGGCGGGCAGACATCTTCGGCCGCGGACGAGCTTGCCAACTTTGCGCCGATCGAGCAGTGGAAAAACACCGTGCTCGCAGGAAATGCGGCGGGATTGAAGGCGCTTTACAGCACGGACCCAGCGGCACAGGTGGAAGCGAATTCGATCAAGGGCGACGCCGGCGCGGACACCAGCTTTTGGCTTGGCCTGAAGGCGCGCAACCTAAAGCTGGAAGCTATACGCGCCACTGCGCCGCAGCCCGACGCCCGGAATTTTATTCTTCACGTCGAGGCGACCGGACTTCCCGATGGACGCACGGTCACGGTGACCGATGTTCAAGCCTGGCGGAAGCAAGGTGAGCAGTGGCGACTAGTGGGCGTGGACCGGACCGATGCGCCACATCTGAAACAACCTTCGGACATGAAAAAAGATATTTACCCCGCAAACGCGAATGCGCAGGCAGAACTCAAAGAAGCGGAAGATAAAGCGGCCAGGGAACACAAGCGCGTTCTGCTGGTGTTCGGCGCGAACTGGTGCTTCGACTGCCATGTTTTGGATCTGGCATTCCAGCGGCCCGATTTGGCTCCAGTGCTGGCCGCGGGATACGAAGTAGTGCACATCGATCTCGGCATCGACGAACACAAGAATGCGGATCTCGTGAAGCAATACGACGTCCCGCTGAACAAGGGCATTCCGGCGCTGGCCGTCGTTGAGAGCAACGGCGCACTTGTGGTAAGTCAGAAGAACGGTGAGTTCGAGAACGCGCGGGCAGTTACTCCGGAGGCGCTGCTCGATTTCCTGAATAAGTGGAAGCCGGAGGCGCGTTAGAGGCGAGCTTCAATGAGTGTCGCACAAGAAACGCCGGCCGCATCTGTGAAGAGTCCGCGCAGCCAGGCTGCGCGCCGCAACGGCCGCTGGGCCGGTTATACGCATCTGCTGATGGCGCGAATGCGGGAGTTGAAGCGCGAGCCCGAGGTGGTGTTCTGGGTCTTCGTGTTTCCTCTGCTATTGGCGTTGGGTCTGGGTATAGCCTTCCGCAATAAGCCCGGCGAGGCGGCGTCGGTCGCGATCGTAGCGGGCGCCGGTGCGCCGGAAACGAAGGCCATGTTGGAAGGTTCGCCGCACCACGCAACCTTCAAGATCGACGTGCAGAACGAGGCCACGGCACAAAAAGGATTCCGGCTGGGCAAGTACGATCTTGTGATCGCACCCGATGGCAGAGGAGGATTCCAATACCGCTATGACCCTGCGCGGACCGAAAGTGTGCTGGCGCGGGCCGAAGTGGATGACGCGCTGCAAGCAGCCGCGGGGCGCAAGGATGCTGTGGCCACCACTGCGGTAACGTCGTCAGCGCCAGGTTCGCGCTACATTGACTTTCTCATTCCCGGATTGCTGGGGATGAACCTGATGAACTCGGGCATGTGGGGGATTGGTTTCGCGCTGGTCGATATGCGGCAGCGCAAGCTGCTCAAGCGGTTCGTGGCAACGCCGATGCGGCGCGGAGATTTCCTTCTGGCTCTGCTCTCTAGCCGCCTTGTGCTGATGATTATCGAAATTGCCCTGTTGCTGAGCCTTGGCATCTTCGTGTTCCACATGCGTGTACTCGGATCTTTGTTTTCGATTGTGCTGCTGGGAGCAGCAGGGGCCGTGACTTTCGGCGGCCTGGGATTGCTGACCGCGAGCCGCGCGCAGAAAATCGAGAGCGTGAGCGGACTCATGAACCTGGTAATGATGCCTATGTGGATTTTTTCCGGAGTTTTCTTCTCGTATGAACGCTTCCCGACCATGCTTCAGCCGTTTGTCAAGATCCTGCCGCTGACCGCGCTGAACGACGCTCTGCGCGCAAGTATTCTGGAAGGAACGCCGCTGACTCATCAGTGGCCGCGGTTGCTGGTGATGTTGCTCTGGGGTGGAATTTCGTTTGCGCTTGCCCTGCGCTGGTTCCGCTGGACCTAGATCTCGGCTTGGATGACGAGCAGGTTGGTCGATTGCAGGCACGGGCTTCTGGCCCGGATCGGGGCTTAACTTTTCAAATGCGGCAGCATCTCCTTGAATGCCGGCGAGGCTGACGAGCGCATCAATTCGTAGATCATCATTTCCGTCGAAGAAATCACGCAGCCTGCGGCGCGCATTCTCTCCAGGCCAATTTTCCAGTTCCATTCCGTGCGCGAACTGACCGCATCCGACGCCACGTGCACTACGTATCCTTCGCGCAGAGCGGCCAACGCCGTTTGCATCACGCAAATGTGGCTCTCCATCCCGCACAGCAGCACTGTATTGCGATTGCCGGGCAGCCGCTTTAGCAGGTTACAGAAGACGTCGCTGCCAAAGCAGGAGAACCGATCCTTGTCGATGGCTTCGGTTTCAGGCAGCAGGGAAGCAATCTCCGGTACGATGCGGCCAAGACCCTTCGAGTATTGCATGCTCACCAGGGCCGGAATTTTCATAATCCCGGCTGCCCGAATCAGCAACTGGGAATTCCGTACCAATTGTTCTTTATGAAAGATCGGGGGCAGAAGTTTGTCCTGAATATCGATAACGATCAGAGTGCATTGTTGCGCCTCGATGAGCTGGCGAACGGTTTCGGCGTAGTCGGCAAGATGCGAGGCAGAGTTTTCAAAAGCCGTGGCCATAGGATGGTCCTCCTCGTAGAGAAACGTAACGCGCGGCTGGCGGGGCGTATTCGCACGATCCTGCCACCGCGACTTGTTTCAGACTATCACCGGATGTGTTGACCTCAATTCGATCCGCAAATAGAATCAAAATCAGTGTACGGATTCACGACTGCCCCCTCGTTCAACGGCAGGACAGCTGACTCTGGATCAGCATATCGGGGTTCGAATCCCTGGGGGGCAGCCAACCTCTGCCGTTGGCGCCAAAATCCTCGATAGCGTAGAAAATGCTGCTCGTGACTGGGTTGCAATGAGAGTTATCGAAGGCCATGCCCCGCGGCGGGAACAGCGCCTGTTGCAACCGTTGTTTGCCGTTTAGATCGGACTCGACCAGACCCGTCCCGCGTCCGAGACGCGGATTCGGAGAAGTCGAGAGCCCTTGGACCTCGATCTCATCTTGGCGCACCTGCCGGACTGTCTGCCGCGCGGCAATGCGCGCATCTTCACGATGAGCGTGCCCTGATATATCAGGGCACGAACTTAACTACATCCGGACCCGAGGACGACGGTAAAGAAGATGTCGAGGAGAATGTTGTCCGCCAATCGGCCGCCACGCGCCTCCCCGGTCACCTCCCGTCAACCTCTTGCAGCTTTCGCCACTGTGTCCCTGACTAACCGAAACTTATCGCAATCGCAAGAATCCGTTTGACAACCAGTCTTCTTGTCTTCCCGTGCTATCTTGCTTAGCTGATTCCATTCCCCGAATCGGCCCTACTTAGCGGCGTTGAAGGTGGCGTGCAACCCTCACTGCAGTACTTGACTTATAAGACAAACAAGACTAGAGAGTATAGGTCGAACATCTGGGTTTAGTGCTTCTTAGTACTTACCGCTGACGCGATGCGCCGCGCATTCGGAGCCGTCGATGGCTGAGTGCCAGGAGCGCTCTCGGAACGGCGGATCGATTTGTCGATCAAAGTCACACAGTCAGTGCGGCCATCGTCGTCAATAAATATTTGCTGTTGCTTCTAAGCTTTTTGTCGTCCTGTAGTTGTCGATTTAAGAGTTGTTCCGAGGACACTACACCATGAACTTGAGAGCGGAATATAGCGCGCGACTGTGGACGATAAACGGGAATCGCCGGTTATTGTGTGCGAGGCTGGTTGTTCCAGGGATCTTGGTGACATGTGCTCTATCTGCCCGTGCGCAGCAGCCCGGCTGCGAATACAAAGATATTGACGTTGCGAAGTACGGGAACCAGCCGTTCCAGAATCCACCGTCCATTGAGTCGCAAAACGGCAGTTTGTCCACCACGCTGACGGTGCAGTATACCGACGCGGCGAAGACGTCCCTTGGGGGATGTCCGCTCAAACTTCGAAGTTACAACGGTTTGGTAGTTGGTCCGACGCTGCGGATCAAACCCGGCGACGTGCTCGACGTCAACCTCAATAATCAGCTTCCGAAAGAGACGCCCGACGAAATCCAGGCGCAATTCAACCAGGAGAACAGCAGCGCCTGGCTGGGCACGATGCCCAACTCTTACAACACGACAAACCTTCACTTTCATGGCCTGCACGTTTCGCCGGCAGGCAACAGTGACAATGTGCTGCTGGCGATCGCGCCGCAGAGCCAGTTCGCTTACGAGGTGAAGGTTCCCTCCACTCATCCCATTGGCACTTATTGGTACCACGCGCATGCCCATGGCTCTACAGCGATACAAGTCGGCAGCAGCATGGCTGGCGCCATCATCATTGAGGACGACCCAAACAAGATTCCGAAGTCGTTGCGGGACGCGACCGCCAACGAAAAGATTCTTGTGATACAAACCATACTTTATGACACTGACGGCAAACTCGATGACATCACAAAGCTGTTTCCCGGGCCTGCGCATCCGAATCCGACAAATTGCGCCCAGGCGGGGAATTTGGGCACCTGGCCCTGCGCTAAACGCTGGGAGACCGTCAACGGGCAGATCGTGCCAATCATCACGATGCGGCCCGGCGAGGTGCAGCGTTGGCGGCTGATTGACACATCTTTTCGCGAGTCGGTCTCGTTCTTTGTGCAAGGTCATCCGCTCTACGAGATAGCGCTTGACGGGAACTATCTGGGCCGCGTGGACATGTGGCCGGCAAACACTCCGCTTGACCTGGAGCCGGGTTACCGCAGCGATGTGTTGATACAGGCCCTGCAGTCGGATGCGGGAAAGACGTTTCAAATGTTTGATGCGCCGAGCCCGGCCGCCACATCCCTGCGCGGGGTCGAGGAACCGGAACACCTGCTCGCGATTCTGAAGGTAGACGGCGAGCCGATGAATATGGCTTTGCCCACCAGCGCGGAAATGGCTCCTCTAGCTCCTTTTGGCGGCACCGATCTGCGCAAGACAGCTCTTGGCGTGCAGCAAGTTACCTTCAAGCTCGGAGGCGACATGCAGGGCCAGAAGGGCTATTTTCAAGTTAACTATCAGTCCTTCAATCCCACTCACATAAGGCAGTTGGTTCTCAATTCCACAGAGATGTGGGCGTTGACTACAGTAGGCGATCCCACCGGCGTTCCCAATCCAGTCGCCCCGCCGCCGCCGCACGTCTTCCATATCCATGTAAATCCGTTTCAGTGGGCGCGCACGGGCCCGGACGGAAAACCGGAACTGGTGTGGAAAGACACGTTGCTGGTGCAGGGGCCCGCCATCACGAACATCTATACGAAATACACCGACTATATCGGGCAGTTCGTGATGCACTGCCACATCCTCGACCATGAGGATCTGGGAATGATGGAGATGGAGGAAGTTGTGGATTCAGCCTCAGGTGTCCGCAATGGTCACCATCACTGACCGCTGTGGAGATTAAGAGCACTCGGTCCTGGCGTGGGGGTGCTCCTTCTCGTGTCTTTTGGTTAATCCGGTTGACATTCATAACAACCGAGGTTTTCAGCATGGCAAACGACGAGATCGACGACAAGAAAGCGCCATCCTCGTTCGCTCGCTATCAGCGGGTCAAGGAGATCCTGAACAATGCCGCGGGCGAAAGGTGTCCGAGTTACCCCAGCGGTTTTATGCCCAGGAGCAGCGCTGGCGGCGGAATCCGTTCTGGCACCGCCATTTTCACAACGTGTCGGTCGCAAATTCCGCTTGACCTGCGGCCCAGATTCTCGTGTCGACGCGCCGGGCCGCTCACAGCTCTCCGCAGTTCAGATCGGGTTTGAAATCGCCATTTTTTTGGCCACGCTCTAACGTGCGTCGTCTTCGAGCGCGACGCGGAAAACATAGGCGTACTTGCCGGGAGCCTGCGCCGGCAGTTGAATGCGCAGGCCGTCGGGCTGCTGCTGGAATTGCAGATTCGCCCCAGAAGCCAGCAACACAACAGATTCAACCTTCTTGCTTGCGTCCGTACCTGATCCAAGAGAATGGATGACTGCTTCTCCGCTGGCCGGCCAGGCGAGTTCAATGGCGTAAAGCGCATTGTCCTTGGTCGTGAAACGGAAATCATTCGCAGTGTAAGAGGCAGTCTCTGTGTCATGGAAGGAGCCGGCTGCCACTTTGGTCGGGCCCTCGCCATAGGTTTTCCAGGAATGCGTGCCGTAGATCGCTTCGCCATTCACCTTTAGCCACGACCCGACATCGCGCAGAACCTGCTGAACCTCATCGGGAATAGTTCCGTCGGAGCGCGGGCCGATATTCAACAGGAGATTGCCATTCTTGCTGACGATATCCACGAGCTGCTGAATCACGAACTGCGGCGACTTGAAAGTGTCGTTCTGAATATAGCCCCACGATTTGTTGCTGACCGAAGTATCGGTCTGCCAGTAGAGCGGGCGAATGTCGCCGAGTTGGCCGCGTTCGATATCCAGGACGGCGGAATGCTCCTGCATGGCGAAGTCTTTGTAATTGATGACACTGGCGTGATCGCCGTACTTGAGCGATGCGTTGTAGTAGAAGGCGGCGAAACGCGTGAGGCTTGCGCGGACCGACGGCTGGCCGATCCACCAGTCGAAGTACATGATATCGGGATGATATTTCTCTACGATCTCGGAGGAGCGGGCGAGCCAGTCGTCGGTCCAGGCGGAGGAGACGTAGGTGAAATCGTTGGAGAGCGGTGTTCCGTTCTTGTTGATGAGCCAGCGATGTGCCGGCCCATAGAAGGCGGCGTATTTCGAATCATTGATGTCGGAGGGGATACTGCGGCCAACCTCAAGAAAAAAGTCGTGCTCCACGCGATGCGATGAAGTCCCAAAGTGCAGACCTTCGGCTCGCACGGCCTTGGCCAATTCGCCAATCACGTCGCGGCGCGGGCCCATCTTCGCGGCCGTCCAGTCGCTCAGGCTGCTGTCGTACATGGCAAAACCGTCGTGGTGTTCGGCCACCGGCACCACATACTTTGCGCCCGCGTCCTTGAAGAGCCGCGCCCACGCCGCAGGATCAAAGCGTTCGGCCTTGAACATGGGGATGAAATCCTTATAGCCGAACTTATCTTGCGTGCCGTAAGTGGCGATGTGGTGCTTGTACTCGTCGGAACCCGCCCGATACATATCCCGCGGATACCATTCGCTGCCGAAGGCAGGAACGGAATAGACGCCCCAGTGAATGAAGATTCCAAACTTGGCGTCCTTGTACCACTCGGGAATCTCATATTTCTGCAGCGATTCCCAATCCGGACGGAACGGGCCCTCATGGGCGACGCGATCGACTTCTTTCAGGATGGCATCGCGAGGAGCATCATACTTCGCGCTGGCCTTCTGCCATGCCTGGTCGATCAGGGCAGGATCTTCGGCGACTGTGGGAGCAGTCGGCGAGGTTGCGGTCTGCGCATTCATCGTAGACGGCAGCACAGCAAATGTTCCGGCAACCAGAACTGCGAGCGTGAGTCTGCGAATGAGCTTGGCAACTAGTAAGAGCATAGGCTATGTCCTTTCTTTAAATAAGTGATTGAACAGCAAGCTGCGGACTGCTGACCTAGCCCGCGCTTGAGCAGAGTTCACATTGCCTCCTTCGGAAGTCCGGCCTTGGCGCCGCCAAACGCATAGGCAGCAACGAACACATACGCCGCCAGCGGAACAAGATAGGCCAGCGCGATGCTGTGGTAGGCCTCGGCAATCAGTCCCATCAGCGGCGTCAATAAAGCCCCGCCAACGATGGACATCACAAGTAACGAACCGCCGATCTTTGTGTTTGGCCCAAGCCGCTTCAGACCGAGCGCGAAGATGGTGGGAAACATCAGAGACATGAAAAAGCTGGTGAGAAACATGGCCCACAATCCGACCCAGCCCGGCAGCAACACGCCGACAGCGACCAGCACAATGTTTACTACCGCGTAGATGCCCAGCAATTTGTTCGGCGCGATGAACCGCATCAGGTAAGCCGACGAAAATCGGCCGACTCCAAAAGCCGCCAGAGTGCCGGTCAGGAAATAACCGGCGACTTTTTCAGGTTGGTGCGTGGAGTCCTGGACGTACTGGATGAAGTAGCTCCAGGTGCCTACTTGGGCGCCCACATACATGAACTGGGCGACAATGGCCAGCAGAAAGTGCGGATACTGCAGCAAATCCCGGAAATGCCCGTGGTTTTCTGCGCCGGCTTCGTGTTCGCTCCGAATGGTGGGGAATTTCGTTCGCCATATCAGCACCGCCCAGAGCACGGCAACCACTCCCAGCACGAGATAGGGTTTGATTACGCGCAGCGTCTCCGAGCGCAGATACGCGTCATAGAGGTGTTGAGACCGAAGCGAACCAATCTGCTGGGGAGTCAACTCCACTCCGGAAAAGATGAAGACCGTTCCGATCAGGACACCACTAATCGAGCCTAGTGGATTGAATGCCTGGGAGAAGTTCAGACGTCTTTCCGAACTCTCCGGGTCACCCAATTGCGCAATGAAAGGGTTTGACGCAGTCTCAAGAAACGAGAGCCCACTGGCAATCACGAAGAGAGCAAACAGAAAAAATCCATACCGTCCCACGATTGCAGCCGGCCAAAACAAGAATGTTCCCAAGCCAAAAAGCAGCAACCCGATCACAAAACCAGCCTTGTAGCCGAGCTTGCGCATAAGTAGAGCCGCAGGCATCGCCAGCAAGAAGTAGCCCATGTAGAAAGAGAACTGCACCAGTCCCGCCTGCGGCCGGTTGATTGCGAAAGACTTCATGAACTGGCGGATCAGCACGTCATTCAGGTTGTTTGGCACGCCCCATAAGAAGAACAGCGCCGTAACCAAAAAAAAGGGGACGAGATGTCCTGCGGGGAAAAGCGGCCGTGGTTCCCGGCTGGCTGCGATTGCTGATGAACTTACAGTCTTCGACATTTGCATGGTAGCCGTGTGCGACTGGCTGCGATCATTTCACATGACAGGAGATGACAGTAGCAGAAGATACCACCGGGGAGGGGTCGGACCTGAATTTCGCGACGTGTCGATGCGGTCAGGTATTAATATGCTGAGGACCACGCATTGCGCCATGGCAGAAAACATGAATTCCAAAATCGCCTGGAGCTATCACAATGCCACCAAGCACTCCTACGCCAGCATCCGCACCAATCCACACTTCCTGGATTTTGCCAACCAGCCATTGCCCTTCAAGATTTATGCCGGGCTTCAGCCATCGCGCTTGCCCGGCGAAATGCGGCAAACCGGAGTGGCTGCTCTTTCTGCTATCTCCGAGAGCATCCCCGCCCAGAACAGAGCGGCGCCCGATCTAGCAAAGGTTGCCCAACTGCTCTATCTTTCAGCCGGCATCACGCGACAACGGAAGTACCCTGGCGGCGAGATATTCTTTCGCGCCGCAGCCTGCACTGGTGCGCTCTATGAAGTGGAGTTGTATCTGGTGTGCGGCGAACTTGCCGACTTGCAGGCCGGCGTC
The DNA here is from genome assembly GCA_003156805.1 of Acidobacteriaceae bacterium. GTDB lineage: Bacteria > Acidobacteriota > Terriglobia > Terriglobales > Acidobacteriaceae > Sulfotelmatobacter. The sequence goes on from PMHV01000059.1 coordinate 315,066, forward strand.
TATCATTTCGCGCCGGCCGAGTTCGGCCTGCGCAGGCTGCGCTCTGGAGACTATCGCGGCGTACTGCTTGAGGCCGCTGGGGGTGAGTCTGCCGTCGCGCACGCTCCGCTGACCATCGTCTGCACCTGTACTTACTGGCGCAATGCCTGGAAGTACCAGGCCCGCACCTATCGCCATTTCGGCTGGGACAACGGCACTCTGCTGGCTAACTTGTTGGCCGTTGCCGCCGCGTTGGCGCTGCCAGCCAAGGTGGTGTGCGGCTTTGTCGACGCCACGGTGAACCGCCTGCTGGATGTCGACTCCCAGCGCGAGGTGGCGTTCTCCATGGCGGCTCTGGGCTACGTTTCCGAGCTTTCCTCGCAACCTGCGCCGCAATCTCCAGCGGAAATCTCCGCGCTTGCTCTTGAGACGGTTCCGCTTTCGCGCCTCGAGATTGACTATCCCATCATGCGCGAAATGCAGGCCGCGTCTTCGCTGCATTCGGCCGAGGAAGTTGCGACCTGGCGCGGTCGCGCCGTTTCCAGCGGCTTTCCGCCGCTGGCCAGCATTCCGCCACCTAAAGGAGCAATCGTTCCGCTCCAGGTTTTGTCGGACGCAGAAATACCTCGCGATACCATTGAACAAGTCATTCTTCGGCGCGGTTCCAGCCGCAAGTTTGCCCGCACTCCGATCAGCCTGGCACAGCTCTCCACCATGCTGAACCGAGCGACCCAAGGCATCAACGCTGATTTTCTCGGTCCGCTAGGATCTCAGCTCAATCAACTCTACGTGATCGTCCATGCCGTGGAAGGACTCGATTCGGGAACGTACGTTTTCCACCGCGACCGGGGACTGCTCGAGTGTTTGAGGCGAGGGGATTTCCGAGCCCAGGCTGGTCATCTCGGGCTGGATCAGGAGCTGTCGGCCGACGCCGCCGTGGACATCTTTTTCCTGGCGGACTTGCGGCCGATTTTCGAGCGGTTTGGCAATCGCGGGTATCGCGCCGTGCAATTGGAAGCTGGCATCCTCGGCGGCAAGCTGTATCTTGCCGCCTATGCCCAGCGAATAGGAGCAACCGGCCTCACGTTTTACGATGACGACGTGACCCAGTTCTTCTCACCCCACGCAGAAGGCAAAAGCGCCATTTTCCTGGTGGCGGCGGGCAACAGCATCAAACAAGAAACTTAGCGGCCGCACTTTATGCGAACCGCTGCGATCACAGGTCTCGTTTTCAGCTGCCGACATATCGCGCATACAGACTTCGCGCCACGGCGACGTCGGTGGTTCCCTTGATGATGGCGCGGCCGTCGGGAAACAACGTCATCTCGTAAGGCTCGCGCCAGAACTTCAATACGAATGTATTGTGCCGGACGGTGCCGTGCGCCGCCAGGCGCTGCTTCATTTCGGCAAAATCAATGGGGCGCTGGCGCTCATGAATCTGCACCGAATTTCGGCCACACAGCGTGATATGAGGCCGCTGTTCTCCGGCGAGGTGGATGAACTCCCGCTTGGCGCAAGTCCGGCACTCGGACCGCGGCTGCGCCGCAGCAATCTCCGCGTGTTCATTGGTCCAGACATCAAACGAAAGGAGCGTGCGGCGCAAATGAGGTGCATCCACACCTTCCACCAGCAGCTTAATCGCCTCGGTCGCAGCGATCGACGCTATCAGGTTCACCGCTGAGTTCAGTATCCCCGACGTGTCGCAGGTCTCCACCATGCCCGCCGGCGAACTGGGAAAGATGCACGACAGGCAGGCTGTCTTGCCGGGAACGACATTCAAGGTCACGCCATAACTGCCGACTGCAGCCGCGTAAACCCAGGGATGAGAAGACTTCACGGCAAAGTCATTGATCAAATAGCGCGTCTCAAAATTGTCTGTTCCATCGAGAATTACATCCACTCCTTCAAGTAGCGCTTCAATATTACCAGGCACTACATCCTCCACCCGAGAGTCGACGAAAATCTCCGAATTGAATGCGGAAATCTTACGCGCAGCGGCGATCGCCTTGGGCAAAGACTCTGCGGCATCATTCTCGCCGAACAGCGACTGGCGTTGCAGATTGCTGGGCTCGACATAATCGCGGTCAATGATCCGAAGCAGGCCCACGCCCGCACGCGCCAATAGGGACGCAAGCGCCGATCCGGTTGCGCCGCAACCCACAATGGCCACCCGCCCGGCGGAGAGCTGTCGCTGACCCTCGATGCCAATTCCACGAAACAGAACCTGCCGGGAGTATCGCTCCGCGATTTGTCCGTTCTCCGCTTCCCGCCTCAAGGAGGTCACCAATCCGCACGCGCAAAACCTTTATTATAAGTGTCTGGATCGTCTGCGGTCGTATTAGAGAGGGGTCGCGTGCTAAATCGACCCGTTTCTGAAGAGCCTCAGCCAACGTCAGGGATACGGCCGGTGCTGGGTGTTTGGTGCCAGGTCCCGACTGCTGAGAATTAAGATGCGGACAACGCGGCCCTTGCGCATTTCATCGAATCAAAGCGCCGGTCCCAAGGACATCGTTTGCTGAGACGGTACGCGTGTTTTTCAGTCTTCATGATTTCGGCGGCCACTTCGGCGGCTTATGCTGCACTGCCCGCGCTCGTTTCAGCGCAGGCGTCGGCTCAGCAAGCACAGCCTGACCAAGCCCCTTCCGCGGTAACTGCCATGGCGGCGTACGTAGGTCGCACCGTTCGATCGATTGAGCTTCCCAATGTAGCGGATGACGACCGCGACCACTTGCTGCAGTTGCTGCCGCAGAAGGCAGGCCAGCCCCTGGACCGCGATCAGGTTCGCGAAAGCATCCGCTTGCTGTACGCCACCGGGCGCTTCGCAGACATCCAGGCGGAGGCCGCACCCTCAGGATCGGGTGTGCTGCTTAGCTTTACGACCTCACCCAATTTCTTTGTGGGCGATGTGGAAGTCGAAGGCGCACCGAACCGTCCGAACGCCAATCAAGTGGTAAACGCTTCCAAGTTCCAACTCGGCGAACTGTATGCGCTCGACAAGTTAAGCCGCGCGACCGAGAATATTCGCCAGCTCATGCAGGAAAACGGCTACTATCGCGCGCGGGTCACCGCCGAAACCACTTTCAATCCCGCCACTCAGCAAGTGAAACTCATCATCCATGTTACGCCTGGCGAACCCGCGCATGTGGGCCAGGTGAAAGCCACCGGCGATCCCGGATTCTCCGATGCCCAAGTGCAAGACATTGCCCGGATGCACCCCGGAGCGCGAGTAACAGCCGCACGGGTCACAAACTCGCTGCAGCACTTGCGAAAGCGATTTCAGAAACAACAGCGCGTGCTGGCTGTGGTCTCCATCGCGGAGCAGCATTACCGCGCAGAATCCAACGCTGTCGATTACACCTTCCAGTTGCAGCGCGGACCTTTGGTGGTCGTCTATGCAGTAGGGTTCCGCATCGGCCGCGGAGTGATGAAAAAGGAGGTGCCTGTCTACGAGGAAAATGCAGTCGACGATGACCTGCTGAACGAGGGCAAGCGCAACCTGCTGAACTATCTTCAGACGCGCGGTTATTTCGATGCCAAGGTCGACATTCAAAAGGAAACTGAACCCGACGCGCTGCGCGTTATCTACCACATTGATCCCGGTCCTCTCCACAAACTGGAACTGATCGAGATCAAGGGCAACAAATATTTCCCCACCCTTATGCTGCGCAGCCGCTTACAGATTCAGGCTGCCGGAAGATTTGCCCATGGCAGCTACAGTGCGGCCTTCTTGAAGAGCGACGTGGACGGCATTGAGGCCCTCTACCGATCGAACGGATTCCGCCAGGTACAGATCCAAACCAAGGTCGACGACAATTATCGCGGCGTCGAGAACCATCTGGCTGTTCACTTGCNNGATGCAAATCAACGAGGGACCGCAGACTTTGGTGGGCACGATGCGCATTGCAGGAAACCAGAAGATCGCCACTGCGGCTTTTCCCGAAATGGGCACGCAGGAGGGCCAGCCTTACTCCGAACAGAACTTAGCCAATGATCGCGAGACCATCCTCAACTATTACTTTAACCATGGTTTCCCCAACGCCACGCTCGACATTTCCACTAAACCCTCGCCTGCACAGGGAAACCGCGAAGACGTAACCTTCGCCATCGAGGAAGGAGAACAGTTTTTCGTGAGCCGGGTGATGGTGGGCGGACTCGACCACACCCGCGACTATGTGGTGCAGCGCGAAATCCAGGTGCGATCTGGCCAGCCCTTGAGCCAACAGAATCTGCTCGGCACGCAGAGCAAGCTCTATGATCTGGGAATTTTCAGCCAGGTCGATACCGCCGTCCAGAATCCGGAGGGCTCAGATCCCCAGAAAAATGTTCTGGTCCAGGTGCAGGAAGCCAGGCGCTATACCTTCACCTACGGCCTCGGCCTCGAATTCGAAACCGGCCTGCCCGCCGGAACCAGTTCTCCCGCCGGCGCCACCGGCGTAAGTCCGCGCGTCGAATTCGATATCACCCGCCTCAACGTCGGCGGTCGCGACCAGACCTTGACCTTTCAGTCCCACGTTGGCCGGCTCCAGCAGCGCGGCCTCGTCAGTTACGAAATCCCCAAGCTTTTCAGCAATGACCGCTTTAAGCTGTTCTACACCGCCTTCTATGACAACAGTCTCGATGTCTCCACCTTCACTTCGCAGCGACTGGAAGGCAAAATCGATCTGCGTCAGCAAATCGGCAAGCAGCTGGCTAATCACTCTACCTCCATCACCTACCGGTTCGACTACCGCCGCGTGAAGGCCAGCAGTCTGGTTTCAGACTTTTCCCCCGCCGAATTTAGTTTGCTTTCCTTGCCCGCGCGCGTCGGCGGTCCGGGCTTCACTTTCATCCGCGACAAGCGTGACAATCCCCTTGAAAGCACCAAGGGCCAATACTTCACCCTCGATGCTTTCGGCGCGTCCAGTTATTTCGGTTCTCAGGCTGATTACGGCCGCGCCCTCGCTCAGGATTCCACCTATTATGCGTTCGGACACGCCAACCACAAGTTTGTCTTCGCCCGCTCTACTACCATCGGTCTGGAACAGGTCTATAGCGGTACCAGCGTCTTGCCCCCGGGAGCCTGTCAAATCGTCAGCTTAGTTAACTCCTGCCCCTCGGGTATTTCGGTGATCCCCCTGCCCGAAGTTTTCTTCGCGGGCGGCGGCAACTCTCAGCGCGGTTTCGGGTTAAACCAAGCAGGACCCCGCGATCCCGATTCCGGTTTTCCCGTCGGTGGCACAGCGCTGTTCATTAACAGCGAGGAATTGCGCTTTCCCTCTGTCAGCCTCCCGTATCTCGGAGAAGGTTTCGGCTTCGCCATCTTTCACGATATGGGCAACGTCTTCACCGCCGAACACGATATGGTCAAGGGCCTGCTGCGCTGGCACCAGCCCAACCCTTCCGAGTGCCTGCCATTCAGCCCGGCCACGACTCCCTATGACAATTGCGTTACCAGCTTCGACAATTCTGGCTACGACTACACTTCTCATGCGGTGGGGCTTGGTTTGCGTTACAAGACCCCGATCGGCCCTTTGCGCTTCGACTTCGGGTACAATCTAAATCCGACCGCCTATATCACTGGCTACACGTCGACCGCGACGACGCCGTTTGTTCCGGCGCGCCTGGGTCATTTCAACTTTTTTTTCAGCATAGGGCAGCCATTCTAAGGCAATCATTGGCGGGAATCCATTTTAGGGGTAATCATTCTAATGATCAGCTTACGCACCAGCACAGCGGCAACCGTGGCGGCCCTCGCACTGCTGACGCTGCTCGGCTCACGGCCGCTGGCCGACGCGGAAGTAATCGACCGCATCATTGCCACCGTCAACGGCCGAGTCATACTGCAGAGCGATTGGGACGAAGCCCTCTGCTACGAGGCTCTGCTCGGCGCCCGTTCGCTGGATCAGTTTACCGACGATGATCGCCGCGCTGTTCTTGACCGGCTCATCGATCAGGAACTTCTGCGCGAACAGATAAAGTCGGCGGATTTCCGGCACGCGACCGATAGCGAAGCAGCTGCGCGCATCGCGGAAGCTCGCAAGCAATATCCACAGGCCGCGGCCGACGATGGCTGGCACTCTGTTCTGGCACGATACCATCTCACGGAAGGAAATCTGCTCGCCCACGTGCAACAGCAGATCGACCTCGCCCGGTTGGTCGACGCTCGACTCCGCCCCGCGGTTCAAGTCGACTCCAAGTCCGTTGAGGCCTACTACCGCGACAAATTTGTGCCTCAGTTAGAACAGTCGGGCGCAAGCGAGGTCCCTCTCGCGCAGGTCTCCGCCAAAATCCAGGAATTGCTCACCCAACAGAAAGTCAATGAGCTCTTGGTCTCCTGGCTGCAGACGTTGCGTTCCGAGAGTCAGGTCCGCATCCCCGGAGTCGCGAAGAGCACCAACGACCCGGGAGTGCTCACTCGGTGAAAGAACCAGCCGCTACGCCCCGCCGCCGCTGGTGGAAATACCTCCTCGTCCTCTGCGGCGCCGTAGTTCTCGCTGCGTCAGTTCTGCTTTGGTATGTGAATACCGAATCGTTCCAGGCCATGGTGCGCCGGCGGTTGGTCGCGGAGGTCGAGCGCATTACCGGGGGTCGCGCCGAGATCGGCAGCTTTCACACCCAACCATTTCTTATGCAAGTCGATGTTCGCGACATCACCGTCCATGGGCTTGAGGCGGTGGGTGAGGTTCCCCTGGCTCATGCGGATCGTATTGTCGCCCGAGTGAAAGTCATCTCCATTTTGCGCACTGAGTTCGGATTCCACGAAGTCATCCTCGACCACCCGGTCATCCATCTGGCTTTTTACCCTGATGGAAGCACGAATGTGCCCGCACGAAAAATGCCGCGTGGCTCAGGCAGTGCCCTCGATCCACTTTTCGCACTTTCCATCAGCCGGTTCGAGGTCCGCCACGGGGAGTTGCTTGGGGACGACCAGAGTATCCCGCTCGATTTCACAGCCCGCGAAGTTGCTTTGCAAATGGACTACTCTTATCTGCGGGGCCGATATGAAGGCCGCCTCCTGGTTGGCAAGGTGGATACAAAGCTCCAGAATCAGCGGCCTTTTGCCTGGATGACCACTCTTGATTTCAGCGTCGGTCCGACTGTTGCCGACATATCGTCGCTGAAGTGGAACTCGGCGCACTCTCATCTCGAAGCCAATGCACGCGTCAGCGACTTCCGCCATCCGAAGGTACAAGCGAGCTATGAGGCGCAGATCGACCTAGGGGAAGCGGCTTCCATCGCCCGCCGGCGCGATCTTCGCACAGGAATTCTCGACATCAAAGGCGAGGGACAGTGGTCGCTTGATCAATTCTCCGCCAACGGTGAGATGACTCTGCGAGATCTGGCCTGGCAAAGCGACTACGCTGCTTTCTCGAAAGCTTCGATCGCTGGCGGATACTTCCTCACCGGCGATCAGCTCAAGGTTTCGAAACTGCGAGGGAAATTGCTGGGGGGAACTTTCGTGGGTGATGCGGAAATCAATCACTGGCTTTCGCCCCCTCAGCACATTAGTGAAGCCGCCCGCAAGGCTTTTGAAGCCAGCGCCGGCAATGTCGCGGTGATTAGTGTCCCACGCCCTGAGGTTTCTCGCGGAGACAGAAAATCGGGGGCACTGGGAAGAAACAGAGAGCCGGGGATGGAGACCGGTTCGATCCATCTGCGTCTGCGTGATTTCTCGGCCGAGGAAATCGCGGCTGCGCTTAACGCACCCGCCCGCGGCTTGGGGAACTTGCGCCCAACCGCAGCGGCGTCGGGCACGCTCGACGTGTTGTGGAAGGGCGCACCGCAAGACGCAAAGATCGATTTCGCCGTCGAGGCCACTCCGTCGGCTCATCGTGCCGGCCAGCTGCCGTTCACCGCGCAGGCTGGGGGCGTGTATCGCGCCTCCACCGAGGCACTTGAACTCTCCCGATTCACGCTCTCCACTCCGGCCACGCACGTGTCAGCCGCAGGCACCTTTTCTTCGGACTCGGCACTTCATGTTTCTGTCTCAACGTCTAGTCTGGAGGAGTGGCAGCCGCTGATCTCCGCCTTCCGCGGCCCGGCGAAGCTTCCCGTTACCTTACACAGCTCTGTGACCTTCACCGGTTCGCTGAGCGGCGGTTTTTCTGCGCCGACGCTCACCGGGACACTGCTCGTGGACGACTTCGATGTGACCGTTCCCGCTAGCGCTAGCGCGGCTGAGCGTGAAGTCCACTGGGATTCATTTTTCACCAGCGTACAGCTCTCATCCCGCGCCATCGCTTTTCGCGGCGCCAGCTTGCACCGCGATAACACAGCCGCCGAGTTTGATGCCAGCGCCGCACTTCAGCGTGGGCGCTTCACCGAAGACGGCCAATTTACGCTGCGGCTGAGTCTTCACAATGCGGATGTCTCCGCCCTTCAGGCGATTCTTGGACGTAACTATCCGATTACCGGAACCGCCGACGTTTCTTTGCAGGCCGCGGGCAGCAAATCCGATCCGCATGGTCAGGGCCAAGTGCATCTGACAAACGCCTCGGCTTATGGGGAGCCGATCCAGCGATTCAACGCCGACCTGCGCTTTGCTCAGGGCGAAGCTGGGCTCTACAACATTCATCTTGTACAGGGTGATTCAAGCGTCGCTGGAAGCGCCGCCTACAATCCCTCCACTAGAGCCTTCCGTCTCGATCTCTCTGGGAACAACTTTGATTTGTCGCGCATCCGCCAGATACGATTCGACAGTATGCCGGTTGCAGGAAGAGCAGACTTTGCGCTTAAGGGTTCGGGCACTCCGGACGCGCCTTCCATCAATGGGGAGATTCATATCCGCGCCTTGGCGCTCGATGACCAGACTGCCGGGGAGTTTGATCTGCAAGCGGTCACGCAGGGCCGAGAACTCCATCTCACCGGTAGTTCCCATCTTCAGCACGGGTCGATGCTCTTGGATGGCAATGTACAACTGCGGGATCAATATCTCGCCAGCCTGTCTCTGCGTATGGAAAACCTCGCGGTCGATGCCGTGGTGAACCCTTACGTCCACGGCAAGTTCACGGGACCCTCGGTGGTCACGGGATTGCTTGAGATGCACGGACCTTTGTTCCAGCCGTCGCAATGGACTGTCGATGGCGCGCTCAGCGATGTTTTTCTCAATGTAGAGAACGTGAAGCTTCACAATCAGGATCCGATTCGCTTCGAAGTGGCGAACCGGACCATCCATATCGGGCAGTTGCACATGCTAGGCGAGGGAACCGATCTTACTGCCCATGGTTCCGTACAAATCTCTGGGCCGCGCGAACTTGACCTTAGCGCCGAGGGCCGCTTCGATCTCAAATTGCTCTCCGGCGTCGATCCCAATTTCGCAGCCACAGGTCTGGTAAGCCTGAGTATGACCGTGGCGGGCACGTTAACGGAACCATTGCCGCAGGGCCGGCTGCAGTTCACCAACGGCTCGGTCTCCTATGCTGGGCTGCCCAGCGGCTTGAGTGCACTCAACGGATCGGTCATCTTTAGTCGCGATCAAGCGCATATTGAAAGCCTCAGCGCCCGAACCGGCGGCGGCGGGCTTGACTTGAAAGGCGATGCGGCTTACAAGGGCCAGCAGTTCAATTTCAATCTCACGGCTACCGGTAAGGATGTTCGCTTGCGCTACCCTCCGGGAGTCAGTTCCACAGCTAATGCCGAGATTCACTGGGTGGGCACGCGCTCAGCTTCGACGGTTTCTGGCGATGTGATGGTCACCAAGATTGCGGTGATGCCGGGCTTTGACTTCGGGTCCTATCTCGATCGCAGCCGCCAGATTTCAACGGTGTCAGCCGCCAACTCGCCACTATACGCGATCAAGCTCGACATCCGCGTTCATACTTCCCCGGAGTTACAGATGCGCACCGCGGTCGCCCGGCTTTCCGGCGATGCCGACCTCCGTCTGCGCGGTTCCGTCGCCCGGCCCGCAGTGTTGGGCCGAGCCGACATTCTCGAAGGCCAGGCAACCATGCATGGCACAAAGTTTACGCTGGAGCGCGGTGACATCACGTTTGTCGATCCTGTCAGCATCACTCCGGTATTGAACCTGCAGGCCTATACTCATGTACGCGACTACGACCTCAGCATTACGGTCACAGGAACGCCCGATCGCCTCAACGTGAACTACCGCTCTGAGCCCCCGCTGCCCAAGTCCGACATCATTGCCCTTCTGGCTCTGGGCCGCACCAACGAGGAATCCGAGCAACTCCAGGAGCAGTCTGGGCAGACGCCATTCACCGACGATGCCACCGCGATCATTCTCAACCAGGCGCTCAATACCACCGTCAGCAGCCGTCTCCAGCGTCTTTTTGGCGCCAGCAATATTAAGATTGATCCTCAGGGACTAAGCACGGAGACCAACCCCACCGCTCGCGGGCCGCAGGTGACCATCGAGCAGGAATTCGTCAATAACGTCTCGCTCACGTACAGCACGAATGTTTCTCAGAGTTCGCAACAGATCATTGAGGGAGAGTACTATTTCAACCGCAATTTTTCCCTTGTCGGCACTCGCGATCAGAATGGCGTGGTGAGCTTCGATGTTCGCATCCGCCGCCGCAGTAAGTAAATGTTGGGGCGCCGGCAACCGGAGGCGGAAGCGACCTTGACCCCACATGTCTGACTTCACGGCCGCACGTTGCCGCATGGTGGATGTTCAACTTCGCGCCCGAGGCGTGGTTGACCAGCGCGTCCTCGGCGCCATGCTCGGCGTTCCCCGCCACGAATTTGTTCCCGAGAACTACCGGGCCGAGGCCTATGAAGATCACCCGCTTCCGATTGGGGAAGGGCAGACGATTTCCCAGCCTTACATCGTTGCGGTTATGCTGCAGGCCCTCGAACTCACCGCTGGCAACAAGGTCCTCGAAGTCGGCTCGGGCTCGGGCTACGTTACGGCCCTGCTCGCCGAACTCGGAGCACAGGTCTTTGCCGTCGAGCGCCACAGCGTTCTTGCCGCTCGGTCCCGCGAAACGCTGGCGGCGCTCGGTTATCATGATGTCAGAGTTTTCTTGGGCGACGGCACTCTGGGTTTGGCCACATGGGCTCCCTTCGACGCTATCATCGTCTCGGCGGCTGCTCCGGATCTGCCTGCTGTGCTGCTCTCGCAACTTCGCGATGGCGGCCGCATGATTATTCCAGTAGGCCTAGCTGACTCGCAGCAACTTCAACTTATAAAAATCCAGAACGGGCAGCCGCGCGTTTCCGTTCGCGAACTCTGCCGCTTTGTCCCCTTGGTTCCGGGCGTGGGCGATTCCAGAGAGTGAATGGGTTGTGACTGCTTGTCTCCGCCGCCCTGCGGATGCTTCGGTGCGTCTGCAACCGCTATTTTTTTGGTGATGACTGCCAATCCGAGGAATCGGAAACCGGTAGCTGAGGCGCCAACTCTGTCTTACAATCTCACGGTGCATATCCTCCGCGAACTTGGCGTCACCCTTGAGATGATCAAGTGGGAGCACTCCATCTTCGCGCTCCCATTTGCTCTTTGCGGCGCGATGCTCGCCGCGGGAGGTCTTCCCACCGCGCATCAACTGCTGTGGATCATTATCGCCATGGTCGCTGCCCGCTCGGCCGCGATGGCGTTCAATCGGCTCGCCGATGCTTCCATGGACGCCGCCAACCCGCGGACTCGCACCCGCGCTCTGCCCGCCGGCCATCTGACGCCTGCGTTCGTTACTGTGTTCGTCATCGTCTCCAGCACGCTCTTCATCGTCGCCGCCGCGCAGCTGAACCGGCTCACTCTGTGGCTTTCCCCGCTTGCTCTGGCTGTGCTGCTGCTTTACTCCTATACCAAGCGGGTCACGCGGTGGTCGCATCTTGTACTCGGCTTTGCTCTGGGCATTGCGCCGTCCGCAGCGTGGATTGCAGTTCGCGGGACGCTAGACCCGCGCATCCTTCTATTGACAGCCGCGGTTACTTTCTGGGTTGCGGGGTTCGATGTTCTCTATGCTTGCCAGGATTTCAGTTTCGACCGCGGCACCGGACTCTACTCTATCCCCCAACACTTCGGCATCCGCCGGTCACTCTGGGTGGCGCGAGCGTTTCACGTGGCCATGCTGTTTTTGTTGATTGGCCTGCTCCCCGCGTTCAGCCTCGGCAAATTGGCCATCGCTGGTGTTATCGCAGTGGCTTTGCTTCTTGCCTATGAACACTCGCTAGTCTCGGCTGACGATCTCACCAGACTTAACGCGGCCTTCTTCACCATGAACGGAGTGATCTCGGTGGTCTTTTTTTGCTTTGTTGCTGCCGATCTGCTCTGGCGCCGCTAATCAGCGAAGCCGCGGAACCAAGTAGCTGTATTGAAACCATTGGAAGAATGCTTGGTCCTAGCGGTTAGTTCAAGTCCGGTAAACTCCGTCTTGTATAATCACGGGTTCTGCGTTGAGCTGCGAAGTTTCCGGAGGCGGTTTGCTACAAGCAGAAATAGGAATCATTGGCGGCAGTGGGCTATACACCATGCCGGGGTTGAGCAAGGTGAAGGAGGTGCGGCTGAAGACGCCGTTTGGTGCGCCTTCGGACGCGTACGTTCAGGGAACGTTGGAAGGACGCAAGGTCGCGTTTCTAGCGCGTCACGGACGCGGGCATCGGATTCTGCCAAGTGAGCTGAACTTCCGCGCCAACATTCATGGATTCAAGCAGATGGGAGCAGAGCGGATTATTTCGGTTTCGGCGGTTGGATCGCTGAAGGAAGAACACAAGCCGCAGGACTTCATAATTCCGGATCAGTTCTTCGACCGGACGCGGCACCGGGTGGATACCTTTTTCGGAAATGGGGTGGTGGCGCACGTCGCTTTTGCCGATCCTGTGTGTGGAGAACTGGCGCGGGTAGTCGAGGCGGCGTGCAACCGGGTTGGTGTCACAGGTAAGCGTGGCGGAACCTATCTCTGCATGGAAGGTCCGCAATTTTCGACCAAGGCAGAATCGCAGGTGTACCGCAGCTTGGGGATGGACGTGATCGGCATGACCAATCTGCAAGAGGCGAAGCTGGCGCGCGAGGCGGAGCTTTGCTATGTGACCGTCGCGATGGTAACCGACTATGACTGCTGGCATCCACATCACGATTCGGTGACCGTGGATCAGATTGTGACCGTATTACTGAAGAATGCAGAGAACGCAACCAAAGTGGTGCGCGAGACTGTCGCGGCCATGCCTCGGGAGCGCGGTTGCAGGTGCGGGTCGGCGCTGGCTCATGCCATCCTGACCGATCACAGGAAGATTCCGCCGGCGACGAAGAAGAAATTGCGGTTGATTTTGGGAAAGTATGTGAAAGTCAGTGGCCGGTGATCAGCGGTTAGTGGTCGGCAAGCCTTGTGCTGCGGAAAGTTTGCTGACTGACCTAGCCACTGACCACTGAAAAGGGAAGCAAGGTTCACGATGAGCATTGCCGTGGTTGGGTCGGTGGCGTTCGACACCATCACGTCGCCTTCGGGCAGCGTGAGGGACATTCTTGGCGGGGCTGCGACGTATTTTTCGCTGGCCGCGAGCTATTTTACTCAGGTACGCATGGTTGCGGTGGTGGGCGAAGACTTCGGGCCGGAGCAGGAAGACGTGTTTGAGAAACGCGGTATCGACACCCGCGGCATTGAGCACACCGCTGGCAAGACCTTTCGCTGGGGCGGAACCTACCACGACAACCTGAACGAAGCCAAGACCGACTTTACTGAACTGAATGTGTTTGAGCGCTTCCAGCCGAGGATTCCCAATGAATACTCCGACACCGAGTTCTTGTTTCTAGCGAACATTCAGCCCACCTTGCAGGCGGACGTTCGGCGCAGGATGAACGGAGTGCGCTTGACCGGCTGCGACACGATGAATTATTGGATTCAACGCACGCGTGCTGAACTTGCGGAGACGTTGAAGCTGGTTGACGTGCTGCTCATCAACGACACGGAAACGAAAATGCTGGGAAGCGACAACAATCTGCCGCGGGCGGCGCACAAAGTGCTGGCCATGGGCCCCCGGGCGCTGGTGATCAAGCACGGCGAATATGGGGCGACCATTTTTTTTCGCGAAGGCGCATTCGGGATTGGACGTCATCCGTTTCGCGCACCGACTCTGCCGATTGAAGAAGTGAAGGATCCAACCGGGGCAGGCGATTCCTTCGCCGGCGGATTCATGGGCTATATTGCGTCACAGGAGGAGTTGAATCGTGAAGTGCTGAAGCGGGCCCTGTTTTATGGCGGCGTAATGGGATCGTTTGCTGTGGAGAATTTTGGCACGGAACGGCTGCAGTCGCTGACGCGAGAGGAAATTGACGCGCGCTTTCAGGTTTTCCGCGAACTGACCCACCTCGAATGAAGCCGAAGAACTCGTATGCCGGGCGGGAGATCACGCGGCTGGTCTGGCTGGCGATTTTGGTCTCGGTCTTTGCCTTTCTCTCTTTTTACCGACGCGGCGATGTGCTGCTTTACGGCGACGCCGTGGCCCACATCAACATTGCCCGCCGCGTCTTCGACTCAAAAACTCCCGGTCTTCTGCAATTGGGGACGGTATGGCTGCCGCTACCGCATCTGCTGATTCTGCCGTTTGTGGTTTCTTCTGCCCTATGGCAGGGCGGCGGGGGCGGGTCGATCCCGTCCATGATGGCGTATGTGCTGGGCGTAGCGGGAATGTTCCGGCTGATGCGCGGCGCGTTTCTCGGCCTCGGGCGGTCGAATCGCGCGGTGCAAATGGCGGCGTGGTGTTCGGCGATTGTCTATGGCGCGAATCCGAACTTGCTCTATATGCAGGCGACCGCAATGGGCGAGTCGCTATATCTCGCGTTTTTTATTTGGACGGTGGTGCATTTCAGCGAGTTCGCGCGAGCGGATGACCCCACCAGGGCATCATCGTCGCTGACGAAGTGTAGTTGCTGTTTGGCGGCGGCCTGCCTGACGCGTTACGACGGATGGTTTCTGGCTGGGGTGATGGTCATTGCCGTTGCGGTCGTGGCGGGGGGGCACCCGTGCACAGAGCGCAAGAGCGGGGAACCAGAGGCGCAGGATCGCACGGTGCGCCGCGCCGTCCTGAAGTTTCTCCTGATTGCGGCGGCGGCGCCCGTGCTCTGGCTGGCCTACAACGCGATCGTCTACCGCAATCCCCTGGAGTTCGCCAATGGTCCTTACTCTGCAAAGGCGATCGAGCAGACAACTGGAACCGTGAATCCAACCGAGAACAATCTCTATGCGGCAGGTTCGTATTTTCTGAAAGCAGCGGAGCTGAATGTAGGTCCGGTCAGTTGGCAAGGCCGGTCGTGGCTGGTGCTGGCCGTGGTGGCAAGTCTCGTGGCATGGTTCCGCAGGCAGGGACGCGCCGCGTTCCTGCTGTGGGCGCCGCTGCCCTTTTACGCGTTGTCGGTGGCTTACGGGAGTGTGCCGATTTTTGTGCCCGCGTGGTGGCCCTTTACACACTACAACGTGCGTTATGGGTTGCAGCTTCTTCCGGTATTTGCCGCTGGATCTGGAGCTTTGATTGCATTGGCATTCGTCAACGACGCACGGAACAAAGCGTTACGCCGCGCTCTGGCGTTGGTGGCTGCGATCATTGTGATTGCCGGGTATGTTTCCATTTGGCGGGCCGAGCCGATCTGCCTGCGCGAAGCTGAGGCTAACTCACGCGGCCGCGTTGCGCTCGAGAAGCAAGTTGCCGGTTGGCTGACGAAGTTGCCTCCAGACTCCACGCTGTTGATGTATCTGGGCGAGCACGTGGGCGCTGTGGAGCAGGCTGGAATTCCCTTGCGGCACGTCGTCAATGAAGGCAATCATCGTGTGTGGAAACAACCGAGCGATCCCGACGGTCTGTGGGAGCGGGCGCTGGCCGATCCGGCGGCATACGCGGATTTTGTTGTCGCTTTCGAAGGCGACCGCGTGTGGAATGCGGTCGAGGGCCGGCATCTGACGGAACTGGTCGAGATCCATACGGCCGGGCAACCGCGAGCCGTAATCTACGAGGCCCGCACGCGGTAATCAGGCGGGTTAATGCGACTAGCCGAGAACGTGCCTGAGAGGCCACGCGTCCGGTGATAGAATCCAGCCATTTGGAGTGGGTTTTGTGGACTCTATCAACCTATGAATTGGCAGCATATTGGCGATTGGCTGCAGCGGGAGATGGCCAGTGAATTTGTCACGCCCTCGCTGGTGCGTTTGGCGCTGGCCGCGATTCTAGGCGGGATCATCGGCCTGGAGCGGGAACTGAAGCACCGCCCCGCCGGTCTTCGCACCAACATGTTTATCTGCTTCGGCGCGGCCCTGTTCACAATTCTTTCGGATAGCCTGGCGGTGGAACACCTCGGCGACCACACCCGCATCGCGGCGCAAATTATCCCGGGAATTGGATTCATTGGCGCAGGATCCATTCTGCATACTCGCGGGCTGACGACCGGCCTGACCACGGCGGCGACCTTGTTCGTGGTGGCATCGGTGGGAATGGCCACGGGCGGAGGACTCTACCTGACGGCTGTTTTTTCCACGGTCGTAATTCTGGTTACGCTTTTTGCTGTGGGACACCTGGAGCAAACGTTCAACCTGAAGTTGCTGTTGACGAGCTACGAAGTTACGGGCAAAAGCGTGGAAGAGATCGGCCTGGAGGTCAACCGCATCCTGGAGCGTAAACATCGCATGATGCAGAATGTCGAGAGTGGCAGCACCAGCCAGCACGTGCGGCTGCAGTTTGATGTAAGCGGGTGTCATCGCGAGCAGGAAGAGCTGTTCCGGCAATTAAAAGCATCGGCGGTACTTGGCAGCGTGACTTCGTTGGGGCCGGTGGAGTTGGAGTGAGCATCGCGCCCGTGGTGATCCCGTTTGTGAAAGCGAGCGCGTGTGGCAATGATTTTCTGTTGATCGATCTGTTGCAGATCGATGGATCGCCGGTTCGTGGCGACTTGGCTGCCCTTACGAGGCGCATTTGCGACCGGCACGAAGGCGTAGGCGCCGACGGAGTGGAGTGGATGTTTCCACACGCATCGGCGGATGTTGAGATTCGATTGCTCAATGCTGACGGCTCGGAAGCGGAAATCTCCGGTAACGGCACACGCTGCGTCGCGGCATATGTTTGCGCGGAGCAAGGGAAAGAAAGGATCACGCTTCAAACCGGGGCTGGCTTGAAAACATGCATCCTGACCGGGCGGCGTAATTGCGAATATGAGTTTGAGGCCGAGATGGGGAAGGCCGAAGTCGGCGAGGAACTGGTTGTAAGGGCTGGCGCGGATGAGGTGAAAGGGATTCCGGTTTCGATGGGCAATCCCCACTACGTCTTGTTTGTGCCCGGCTTCGAGGCGGATTGGCAAGCGCAGGCGGCGGAGATTCAGCGAAGTTCCCAATTTAAGCGCGGTGTGAATGTTGAACTGGCAGTCATTGATGGCAAGCATGATTTGAATGTACGGTTTCTTGAACGGGGAGTGGGAGAAACGCGCTCTTCGGGAACAGGGTCATGCGCGTCGGCCGCGGCAGCCATGGCAACGGGAAGGGCTGAATCTCCGGTGCGGGTGCATGCGCCCGGAGGAACGCAAACGGTGCGGAAAGACGGCGACCTGATTTTCCTGCGCGGACCAGCGCGACTGGTGTGCCGGGGAAAGTTTTTTCTGAGTTGAGTCTCGGCTTGCTGTGAGTCGACCAAGTTCGAAGTGTACTTTCTGATCGGGCAGCATCATCGAGTTACCGCG
Source organism: Acidobacteriaceae bacterium (assembly GCA_003156805.1). Lineage (GTDB taxonomy): Bacteria > Acidobacteriota > Terriglobia > Terriglobales > Acidobacteriaceae > Sulfotelmatobacter. The sequence goes on from PMHV01000059.1 coordinate 332,632, forward strand.
AGCGCATATTTCATGTCTTCTCCGGCCACTCCGCGCATCAAGCCGCCCACTCTGCGGCCGGGCGACGTCGTCGGCCTTGTGGCGCCGGCCAGCAATGTGAAACGAGCCGATCTCGAGGCCGGTTGCGAGGCCTTGCGGCACGCGGGTTACCGGCCGTTTTATTTTGATTCCATCTTCGAGCAGGAGCTTTACTTCGCGGGATCGGTAGAACGGCGGGCTCGCGAACTCGAAGAAATGTTTGTTCGGGAGCAGGTGCGCGCCATCATTTGCGCGCGAGGTGGGTATGGCGCAAATTACTTGTTGCCAGCGCTGGATTTGAAAAAGATTGCTGCGCATCCGAAGATTTTTGTCGGCTACAGCGACGTCACATCGCTGCTCACGCATTTCGTGGACGCGGCGGGATTGGTGACCTTCCATGGGCCGATGGCGGCCAAGGATTGGGCGCATGAGGATGGCGTGGATCTGGCTTCCTGGAATTCGGCCCTTGCGGGCACCGCTGCGTGGGAGCCGGAATTAGGCGCAGGATCCGGTGTGAGTGGTTTAGTTGAAGGTCAGGCTGAAGGGATACTCTACGGCGGTTGCCTTTCGATGCTGGCTGCTTCGCTGGGAACGCCTTATGAGATCAAGACGCCGGGCACGATTTTGTTTCTCGAAGATCTGGCGGCCAAGCCATTCCAAGTTGACCGCATGCTCATGCAGTTGAAGTTGGCCGGGAAATTCGAGCAGGTCCGGGGCATCGTGTTCGGCGAAATGCTGGATTGCGTACAAACGGCAAATCAGGGATACACGCTCGAAGAAGTCGTACTTCGAATTGTCGGGGATTTGGGCGTGCCGGTGGCATACGGCCTGCGATCTGGGCATGTGAGTGGAAAGAACATCACCCTGCCTCTCGGCGTGCGAGCCAGGTTGCAAGTGCAAGCGGGCGAGGTGAGTTTTCAGATTCTAGAAGCGGCGGTGACTGCGATGCCGCAACAGAGCTGAACCCGAAAGGCGCAGGGGGCACGCGTGCCGCGAAGAAAATCCGCGAGAAAATCATGAACGATAAGAAACACATTCACCTCATTGGCATTTGCGGAACGGCGATGGCCTCACTGGCCGGAATGCTTAAGCAGCGCGGCTTTCGCGTGACCGGATCGGACGCCGCCGCGTATCCGCCGATGTCGGATTTTCTGATGGAATTGGATATTTCTGTGGCGCAACCATTTGCTGCACGCAATCTCGAACCTGTGCCCGATCTGGTGGTTGTGGGCAACGCGATTTCTCGAGGCAATGTCGAGTTGGAGCAGCTGCTGGACCAGCGCATTCGGTTCTGTTCGTTGCCGCAACTGTTGCACGACGAATTCTTGCGCGGCAAAGAAGTTCTGGTCGTGGCCGGAACCCACGGCAAAACCACCACCACGTCGATGCTCGCCTGGATTTTTCACACGGCGGGATTGCAACCTTCATTCCTGATCGGCGGTATCGCAGAGAATTTTGGTTCGAGTTTTCATCTAGGGCAGGGCAAACATTTCATTCTCGAAGGCGACGAGTACGACACGGCATTCTTCGATAAGGGGCCAAAATTCCTGCACTATTTTCCTGATTCCGTGATTCTGACCTCGGTGGAGTTTGATCACGCGGATATCTACAAAGATCTCGATGCGGTGGAAACCGCGTTTAAGCGACTGGTAAATTTGGTTCCGCGGCGCGGGCGCATCGTTGCGTTCGATGGAGCGACGGGCGAGGCGGCGGAGAACGCCAGCCTGGAGCGTTGTCTGAGCAAGTCGTTCTGTCCGGTGGAGCGATACGGCGCTGGCGCCGGCTCTTACTGGCAAATCACAAACCTTCGCCTGGAACCTTCGCGAACGTCGTGGTCGGTACTGCAGCATGGTCGCCCCTGGGCTGAGTTAGAATTCCCGCTAGCCGGCGAGTACAACGTTTGGAACGCAAGCGCCGCGGCAGCCTTGGCGGCGAATTGCGGCATCCCGAAGGAAGAGATCGCGGCAGCCCTGAAAACCTTCAAGAGCGTGAAGCGAAGGCTGGAGGTGAAAGCTGAAGTAAACGGCATCACGATCATCGACGACTTTGCCCATCATCCAACGGCGATTGCGGCCACGCTGAAGGCACTGCGTGCGCGCTATGCAGGGTCGCGGCTGTGGGCGATTCTGGAGCCGCGGTCGAATACTTTGCGGCGTCGCTTGCTGCAGAGCGATCTGGCGTGCAGTCTGGCCCTGGCGGACGAGGTTGTTGTCGCAGCGGTATTCCGATCGGAGACCATCCCAGAAACCGAACGTCTGGAGTTGCCAGTTTTGGCAGCAGAGGTCGAGCAACACGGCCGGCGCGTACGTTTGATCGACGATGCAGATGGAATCATCGCGGCGATTGCGCCGGAGATGCGTAGCGGCGATGTGGTGGCGATCCTCTCGAATGGCGGCTTTGGCGACATTTATGAAAAGCTGCCTGCGCGGTTGCGGCAACTCGCGGCCGAGAGGTCGAACCAGAATACGGCGAATGCGGCAGGGAGGTCATGAAGCCGGAGACATATTCGCTCTTCCGTGTGGCCGTCCTCGCGTTCATGGTGTGGTGGATTCCGTGTGGCGCGCAAACGGCCCCAGGTTCCGCGTCTGCAAAGCCAGTCACTAATTACATAGTCACGCTCGCCACACCCGAGCAACATCTTGTCCACGTCCAGATCATGCTGCCTGCGGGCTCGGCGCAGCGCGACCTTCAGCTTCCGGTCTGGAATGCGCTCTACCAGGTGCGAGACTTCGCGCGATATGTGAATTGGGTGCGGGCTAAAGACCGCGCGGGACAGCCAATCCCGGTGCGCGCGCTGAATACGAGTTTGTGGCAGATTTCGGATGCGGCGGGCGGAGCCATTGTCGAGTATGAGATTTACGCGGATTCTCCAGGGCCGTTTGGCGCTCAGCTCAACCCGCACCACGCATTTTTCAATCTGGCTCAGATTCTGATGTATCCCCTGGACGCACGGGCCGCGCCGATGAGCGTCCTCTTCAGCGCTGTGCCTCAGGGATGGCGCGTGGCCACTCCGCTGGAAGCCGATCCGGACGGAGGTTTTCGCGCCGAGAACTATGACCGCCTGGTGGATTCTCCCGTGGAGATTGGAAGCTTTGGCGAGTCCGATTTTGACGAAGGCGGCGCGCACTATCGAGTCATCGTGGACGCAGATCCTGCTGACTATGAAATGGATAAGATCGTCGGCGAGTTGCACAAGATTGTGGCCGCCGCAACCAGTTGGATGGACGACCGGCCGTTCGACCATTACATGTTTCTTTATCACTTTCCCCGCGGGCCGGCCGGCGGCGGCATGGAGCACGCCTATTCAACGGCGATTGATCTGAACGCGGAAGCGCTGAAAGAAAGCTCAGAAGCGCTGCCGGATGTGACGGCTCACGAGTTCTTTCATTTGTGGAACGTGAAGCGCATCCGGCCGCAGACTCTCGAGCCGGTGGATTACACGAAAGAAAACTACACGCGCGCGCTATGGTTCAGCGAAGGCGTGACCAGCACGGCAGAAGACACCATCGAGTTGCGTGCCGGCCTGCTGGATGAGCAGGGATATCTCAACCGCGTGGGTGAGGCGATCACGGAACTGGAGCGCCGGCCCGCGCACGTTACACAATCGGCTGAAGAGTCCAGTCTGGATGCTTGGCTTGAGGGCGACGCCTATTACCGCCGCCCCGAGCGCAGCATTTCCTATTACAACAAAGGCGAGTTGTTGGGCATCATGCTCGATTTGTCGTTGCGCGATGCAAGCCACGGCCAAGCCTCGTTGCGCGAAGTCTTGCAGTGGATGAACCAGAACTATGCCAAGAAGGGTCGCTTCTTTCCGGATTCCGACGGCGTGCGCGAAGGGGCCGAGGCTGTGAGCCATGCGGATCTGCGATGGTTTTTTGAGAAGTACGTTGCCGGGACGGAAGAAATTCCCTGGAACTACTTCTTGGTCACGGCGGGGTTGCGAGCGGTCGCAACGTCGAACAGAGTGGCCGACGAAGGTTTCATCGCTTCCCGCAATTTTGGTGGGCCCATGGTCGTAGGCGCGGTTAGCGCCGGAAGCGAGGCGGAGCGCGCCGGCTTGCAAGTGGGAGATACGATTCTAGAGATTCAAGGAAAGCCGGCAGGACAGGAATGGCGACAGGAATTGGCTGGGATTAGCCCCGGCGACACTATCGCTCTAAAGGTTCGCGGACGTCGCGGCGGCGAACGCGAGTTGAAATGGAAGGTGGGAAGCCGCGACGAAGTCTCCTATCAATTGCAGGACGTCGAGATCGTCACGCCGGCGCAGCGCGCTCGCCGAGCCGCCTGGCTGAAAGGCGAAGCCCAACCGGCCGGGAGCGACACAGGCTCTGCGAACTTGGGGTCTGTTAACCAATGATCCGCACCATCGTGATGCTGACCTTGTGGAGCGTGGCCGCTCCCGTCGCGGCTCTCATCGGGTTTCCCTGGACGTTCATCACGGGCGATATCCGGCTGCTCTACCGCATGTTCATGTGGGGCGCCTGGAATGGCCCGCGCTTGGCCGGCATGCGCGTAGAAACCGTTGGACTCGACGGCCTCAACCCGCAGCGTACTTATATTTTCATGTCGAATCATGTTTCGAATCTTGACCCGCCCATTCTGATTCCGCTGATTCCTCGACGCACCTCGGTGATGGTGAAGAAAGAACTATTTGCTTATCCGATCCTCGGCCGCGCCATGCGCCTGGGATCTCTCGTGCCCGTGGATCGCGGCAATCGTGATGCGGGCATCGAATCGGTGAAAGCCGCCAAAGAAGTGGTACATCAGGGCATCAGCATGACCATTTTCATCGAAGGTAAACGCTCGTTCGATGGCAAACTGCTGCCGTTCAAGAAAGGCCCGTTTTATTTGGCGATGGAGTGCGGGGTTCCGGTTGTTCCGGTGACGATTTCCGGGACGCACTACGCGATGCCGAAAGCGAGATTCGCGATCAAGCCTGGCGTCGTCAAAGTGATTTTTCATCCGCCCATCGAGCCGCAGGATTTCGCAAGCCGGGAATGCCTGATGGAGAAAGTTCGTATCGCGATCGAAAGCGGCTTGCCAGAAGAGTACCGGCAGAGCACTCTGCCGGCCGCGACGAGTACAAGTGCGCACCCATGAATCATTTCGTCTCGGCGTAGTAACCTGCTCGTGAAACGTGCGGGCACGGTGTGTTTCATTCTTTCTTACTCCGCCGCCTCACCGCGCGCGCGATCTCCGGTAGCTTCGGCAGCAGCGCCGAATACTTCAGCCACAATTTGTGATCGACGGCCGGAGCGCCGCTCACGATCGCTCCTGCGGGAATGTCCTGGGCGACGCCGCTTTGCGGGGTAACGATGGCGCCCTCGCCCACCTTGCAGTGTCCGACTACACCCACCTGCCCGGTGAGAATCACTTTGTTGCCGATTTCGGTGGATCCCGCCAATCCCACCTGCGCGCACAGCAAAGCATCTTCTCCCACACGCGAGCCGTGGCCGACTTGCGTCAGATTGTCGATTTTGACGCCGCGTCCGATGCGAGTCTCGCCGACGCTGGCGCGGTCAATACAGGAGTTGGCCTGGACTTCGACGTCATCCTCGATGACGACCGGTGCAGGTTGCGGAATCTTGTGCCACCGGCCCTCGGCAGTTTTGGCGAAGCCGAAGCCGTCCGCGCCGATGACCACGCCGTTCTGCAGGAGCACGTTATCGCCGATGCGGCAATTCTCGCGAACTACAGAGTGTGCGTGGGCGAAGAAGTTGTTCCCGACCTTCGCTCCGCGATAAATGACTACGTGCGCCAGCAGCACGGCATTCTCGCCGATCTCGACATCTTCGTCGAGCACGACATAAGGACCGATATGAGCGTTCTTCCCGATCGTTGCGCTGGGATGCACTACGGCAGTTGCGTGTACGCCGGGCGCGTAGCTTGCGGGCTGATGGAAGAGTTCGAGTGCGCGCGCGAAGCTGAGATACGGATCTTTGGCGCGCAGCGTGGCGGTTGGAATGGAAGGAAAGTCCTCGGCGACGATGACGGCAGAAGCCTTGGTGGACCGCGCCGCAGCGGCGTATTTGGGATTGGAGACGAAGGTTAACTCTCCCGGTGCGGCTTGTTCCACGCCGTTGAGGCCGGTGATTTCAGTCTCCGGAGAACCGTTCTCGAGGGGCAATTGAAGGAGGGAGGCGATTTGAGAAAGTTTCATGGTCGATGGATGGAGGCGAGTAAATCGTACACCAGTTCCAAAGTGGGCCATCGATGCATGTTTACTTTTTTAGGCAATCATTACCTTGACTCGCCCATGGATTTATGGCATTATGTCCTTGAGGAAGGACATGAACCCCGAACCAAAGAGCCTCCAAGAAGCCATTCTGTACTTCGCAAACCCTGATAACTGCATCGCGTACCTGTCCGTCCGCCGATGGCCGGATGGCAAGGTTATCTGCCCGATCTGCAACTCGGAAGGCGTGAGCGCATTCAATCCAAAGCGCCGCACTTGGAAGTGTGCGAAGCATCATCCTAAACGCGAGTTCTCCGTCAAAGTCGGCACCGTCATGGAAGATTCGCCCATCGGTCTTGACAAGTGGCTCACCGCAATGTGGCTCCTGACCACTTGCAAGAATGGCATCTCCAGTTACGAAATTGAGCGCGATCTCAAGGTCAGCCAAAAGGCCGCATGGTTCATGCTCCATCGCATCCGGCTTGCGATGCAGGACGATGCCTTTGGCAGCAAACTCCGTGGCGAAGTAGAGGCCGACGAAACTTTCATCGGCGGAAAAGCGCGGAACATGCACAAGGACGTAAAGGCGCGGCGCATCTCCGGCAGTGGACGCAATGTGCAAGACAAGATCGTCGTCATGGGAATGCTGGAGCGCGGCGGTCGAGTTCGCACTCAGGTCGTGCCAGATCGTTTGCAGAAAACTTTGCAGCCCATCGTTCGGGCGCAAGTCGAAGCTGGCTCCGCTCTCTTTACCGATGAACTCGGCGGATACAAGGGACTCGACAAACAGTACGAGCACCAGATCATTGACCACGCGATTCAATACGTGGATGGTCGCGTCCACACTAACGGCATGGAGAACTTCTGGTCGCTGCTGAAACGCGGCCTTGCAGGAACCTACGTGGCTGTGGAGCCGTTTCATTTGTTCCGCTATCTCGATGAGCAAGTGTTTCGATTCAATAATCGTGCGACTAGAGACAATCCGCTAAACGACGCTGACCGCTTCGATCTCGCCGTCCGACAGATCGTCGGTAAGCGCCTCACCTTCGCCGAGCTAACTGGCAAGGTGGGAGGGACGGTTAACTAAACCTTGGAGTCGGAAGCGTGGGAAGCGGGCGAAGTCTTAGCCCGCTTTTTTCGCGCTCGCTTCCGCTGCCAATTCCTCTCGCGCTTCTGCAATTCCTGGTGCGAGACGCTGAGCACCTTGCGCACGACCGCATCGACTTCTTCAGCTTCGCTCATTTCTGTTTTCGGGGTTGTCATTTTTGGAATCCTTGGGCGCATCTCCAATTAGAGGTATGTGAAATGTTCCTATCTTCGGAGGATCAATTCTTGCGTTATTGTGATCGCGGACATTCGTGAACGCAGCAACAAACGCGGTGGTGTCCGCGAAGTAGTTAGGGTAAGCACTTTTTAGTTCCGCTATGGAATCCACAGACACGAGCACAACTTGCGTGCTCGGCGCATCGCGTAGCGGTTGCTCGGCATTTACGTATTCATCGAACGCCCGGAGATTATCTTCCTTTCTGAAAGCCTTGATAGTCGAGGACCCCTCTTTGGGATCAAGTTGCAAGAGAAACCAGTATGGCTCCGGCGGCGTACTTTTTTTCTCCTTTTTCTCTATCTCCTCTTCCATCTCCGCTTTGAAATTAGCGAAGGCATCTAATGCATTGACTGCATGTGTCCAAGTCATAAGCGTCTGCACAACGTGCAATTCTTCTCCGAGTCCGCGCACCTCTTCAAGCATGACGTGCTCGTTTTCGGGAGCGCCGGGAATCGTCGGTTGCCCCTCCCTGAATGCAATGGCACTCGCCACAAGCACAAAGAAGCGCCGCCACTTCACGAGATACTCTATCGGTCGTATAAGCATAGTGCCAGCTTTCCGCCGAAGTTCCATGCCCGTGAACGTCTCCACAGTTTCAAGGGCGGTAGCCCATGCGTGTTGCAACTGAGAGCGGATTTGAATTTCAATTCTGTGATTATTAAAGACGCTGTATAGCTCCGATTCGCTCCGATATTTGTAGATCAAATGCACGCTGCGATAGCCATCCGGTTTCGGATTCGCAATGTAATCGTCTGCCCGTACAAATTCGGATTGGATGCCCCATTCATCGTAAAACTGCCTCAATGCGAGGGCTTGAGCGACCGTGGGCATCACTGCGCGGCATCCACCGATGTCTTGGATTTTTGACAATTTGAGGTGTCGGTATTCATTCGCCTGCAACTTCTTGCGAATGGAAGTCAGTCGCTTAATCCGTTGCGCGATTACAGCCTCCGGCGTGATCCGCTTGGCGCGACTTTGCAGGGTCTTCCGAATCGCATATAGCGGCCAATTATGCGAGGCTCGCCAATTGTTGATTACGTCTATCGCATTCAGTTCGTCGATGCTGACACAACGTATGTTCTTGGAGGCAGGCTTCGGTAGGGCGAACAGCGGCGGCGGATGAATAAGAATCTCGCCAGCCGCGTCAACTTGTCCTCTGCTGTAGCGCGGAGCCGACCAAGCCATAGTCTCCCACGGCATCAATTCTTCTACTTCATCGGTATAGGGCAATTCTGGGAACCAAAACCTTTCCCAGCAATAACTTCCCCCGATCCTGCCCATCATCGGCCTAAACCGATGGGCGAGTCAAGGTAATTATTGCCCTTTTTTATAACCTGGTACCCCCCTCCCCCCTCGGGTATTAGAATCATGGAGTTAGGCATGCTTTGGTTCGTAAAATACATTAAACAAAGGGCTTATAAGCAAAAATATAGATAACAAAGGAGTTGCGGCCGGCTGCATTCCGACGATCCGTACTGCCTCTGCTGGGGCAATGATGAAGGAATTCTCTGTGAGGCGCAAGGTCAGATGTCACAAGGGTAGGCTGTGGAAAAGCTGCGGGGAATCAAATCCGATCGGATTGGCGAGTCCCGCAGGATTAGGGTAGGGCTCAGTTTGAAAAGGGGCGGCCGTGTGCGCACGGGAGATCCCCTTCGGCAGGCTCTCCAGAGGCTTAACGCGTAAGTCGTTCAGCTTCTGTCAGTACTGACGGTCCCGAGGCCGTCCTTTGCTCAGGGCAGGCTCTGCCCTGCCAAGAACAAAGGGGCAAAAGGACGGGCACCCGCACCTGGGATGACCGGGGGCCGGGCGCCAGCGCCGAAGAAGAAATGACGACCGGAAACTACTCCGTGTCCCTCATTCTGCCCAACCGTTCATAAACCGCGTCATGAGAATGTCCGCCGACGATGGTACGCCTGACAACGAGAACGCTCTTTTCTCCACACATTATCCAGACACGCTTTGCCCTGATATCGGGCGAGTCATTTGTGTCGGCGGTCACGCTGCATTGGGAGAACCCTTCCCTATTCAGGGAGCTCACCACCCCAAAGAGTTGTTCCACCGTGTCATCGTCCGAAGCCGTCCAGAACCGTTCAGCGTAGCTCAAGACGCCGTTTGTGAACTGGAGGGTCGGGCCGAACTCCTTCTTTTCAAGCGAACCCACCATCCACTCATCCTCATGAATTTTTGTTATCTCAGTCCCCGCCAGTTTTTCGGTGATTTGGGCCTTGGTCATCCCCAGATGTAATTTATATCCTGCTACCTCGACGTCTGCTTTGCTCGCGTGCGGGGAGGTCTCACGTTGTGCGTGCACAGTTGCCAGACCCGCGACTACAAGCGGGACCAGGGCCATTCTTTTTATCAGTTTGTTCAATGCCATCGAGTTGCCCCTCCTTAGCCTTCGCAAAGTCGGCGTTTTCACTATACTTCCGCCATGACCTTCTGGGATGAAGTTCTCGCCATCTTCATCGGAGATGTTTCCGCAAGGGGGCTGGTCCAGCCGTACTCTAGCACGAAACGGGATGCCCCACCCGTGGCGGTTTCACGGGTGGGCCGCGAGGCCGATGGGTTCAGGAGATTTTGCGGATGTGAAGCTCCGCTCTCCGCGCCTCATTGACTAGAACCGGGCCGGGTTCGCCGTAGGCGTAATGTCGGAAGCTGCTCCACAACCACTCCTCGGGCCTTAGAACTAAACCCCGCTGAACGGGATTGCGATGCATGTAGCGCAGCTTTTCCACGCGCTTTTTCTCGGTAAAGACAACAAAATCGTAGAAGCGGCGTTGCCAAATGTGTCCCACGGCGAGGGGTGTACTCCAAAGCGCGTTTGCCTGGGCACCGGCTTTGGCGCGAAGTTCGCGCAGCAGTCGATGGGCGAAGGTTTGTTTCAAGGCGGCCAGCACCAGTGAAGGATTTCCGCGCTCCGGCTCGGTGAAGAGAAGATGGACATGCTCAGGCATGACTACGTAACCGACGACTACAAATTGATGACGCTGGCGGATCTGCTCCATGGCCTCTAGGAAGAGATCGCGGGAGCGGGGTGTGCCGAGAAGGGGTCGGCGCTGATAGCAACTTGTGGTAATAAAGTGGGAGTATCCAGCGCCGTAGTAGCGGTGCAGGTTGGTCGGCATCGAAAGGATATAACAGGAACGCGATGATTTCGCTGTGACCGATGAACATGCCACGATGAACATGCCAGGGAAAGTTCGCGGCAGCCCACCCTTCGGCTCCGCTCAGGGCAGGCTCCGTGAAACTGCCACGGGTGGGGCATCCCGTGTCGTGACAGTTGACAGAGCCGTCGTGGTTATAGACGGGATGACGCCGGAGGGGCGCAACGTTGAAGATTTTCAAACTGAGCCACTAGCCGGATTAGCGGTCTGATGTAAACTCCCCAACGAGCCGGGAACGCCGGCCCAGGAGATTATCCATCACGTTGGCGGCCAGCGCGGATGCCAAACCTGTGAGCGCCGTCGGGGTGCTGCACGGCAAGCTGGTCTCGAACCGCCGTGTCGAAGTCCTCGCCGCCTGGTTTGCGAAATTGCTTCCTCCGGGAGCGCGCGTGTTGGATGTCGGGTGCGGCGATGGTCTAATTTCTGCCGTCGTGCAGCGAAAGCGGCCCGACATTGGCATCCAGGGCATTGACGTGCTGCCTCGCGCGCAGACTCACATTCCGGTTGAAATGTTTGACGGCGTCCATTTTCCGTTTGCAAGCGCGTCATTCGATGTGGTGCTCTTTTCCGATGTGCTGCACCACACCGACGAGCCGAGAATTCTGCTGGGCGAAGCGCGGCGGGTATCCACGCGATACGTGCTTATCAAAGACCATTATCGCGAAGGATGGGCCGCAAATGCCCGGTTGCGCTTCATGGATTGGGTGGGCAACGCCAGGTTTGGGGTAGCGCTGCCCTACAACTACTGGGCTGAGCAGCAATGGCACGCCGCCTGGCAGGAAGTCGGGCTTCAGCCCGAGCGTCTGGTGACCAAGCTTGGCCTCTATCCCAGGCCCAGCGACTGGGTATTCGGGGCAAAGCTTCACTTCATCGCGCTGTTGCAGCGGGTGTGACGACTCCCGGAACTCATCGCCGCCGCAGTCCTAAGACGCTCATGAAGAAACTGGCGAAAATTGTTTGCGCCCCCAGCGTGAGAAACAGCGCGGCTGGAATTACCAGCCGCATGGTGTGAGAGTAGTCGAGCGCCCCGAAATGTTTGCTTCCCCACGCGCTCACGGCGTACACGGAGGTCGCCAGCCCGGCGATCGTTAGCAGAGCGCCAATAGCGAGGCCAACTTCGAGGGTGACGTATTGGAAGAGCTTGTCCAGCGTGGGATCGGGGGGCAGCAAACCTTCCGAGATGGCGAAAAACTTCGTAAACACCGCGAACGCAATGGCCTGAAACCCGAGCAGAACGAACGCCGCAGCATACACCATGGTGTGAACGTCGAAAGTCACGCTGCCGATCGCCCGCGGCGATGGCAACAGCCACAAACCGAGAAGCGCCCCGATCATCATGAGTGCGAGACCTGGATACAGGAAAAGCCAGCGCGGGCTATAGAGCAGGAAAAAACGCAGTGTGCGCCAGCCGTCCCGCCAGGTTCGCAGATGCGGAGGGCGGGTGCGCCCGTCCGGGGAAAGAGTTGTCGGCACTTCAGCAATCTGCAGTTTGAGCAGAGTCGCCTTGACGATCATTTCGGTGGCGAACTCCATTCCGGTCGTGCGCAGTTCCATGGCCTCGTAGGCGTCCTTGCGAAAGCCGCGAAGACCGCAATAGAAATCTCCCACCGGACTCTGGAAAAACAGGCGTCCCAGCCGGGTCAGTGCCGGGTTGCCGAAGTAGCGGTGCAGCGGCGGCATGGCAGCCTTCTGGATGCCTCCCCGGAAGCGATTGCCCATGACCAGGTCGGCGCCTTGCCGCAGCGGTGCCAGAAAGCGAGGAATGTGGCCAAAATCATAGCTGTTGTCGGCGTCACCCATCACAATGTACTTGCCCGAGGCCGCCGCAATTCCTCCCATCAGAGCATTGCCGTATCCGCGCGTCTTCACATGCACAACCCGGGCACCCAGTCTCTGGGCGATTTCCACCGAGCCATCGCTGCTACCGTTGTCGGCGACGACAATCTCCCCTGCAATGTTCGCTTCCTGCAACGCCCGCTGCGCTTTGCGGATGCAGGCCTCCAGCGTTTCCGCTTCGTTCAGACACGGCATCACCACCGAGAGTTCGATGGCCTCCGATGCCGTCGCTGGCATGACAACCGGCTCATAATTCGAGTTCGCTCTGCGGGGTGAGGCCACCATTCCGTCCTTCTCCGCGGCAATCCGGTGTGTTCCCGCTTGAAGTAGCGGAATAATAACAGGAACGAGGACGGGTCCGAAATGCCCAATGATCCCCTGACTGGGCCCGGTCCATCCCTGCCATCCAGGAAAGGCGAGGCTTGCGAAGATCACGCGCATTTCAGTACAACAATGGCACTGACACGTGAGGGAACTATTTGTCGCATGTCGACGAACTGGTTTTGATTGCACTTCTCGTTGGAGCGGTGGTTGCGCCCCGGCTCGGAGATCGCTGGTTCGCTTCGGTGGAAGGGCTGGCATCGGGCTTTGCCGGACGGAAGATTCTGGTAGTCCTGGTGGTGGGCTTGACCGCGATTTTCGCCCGCCTCACCCTGCTCGGGCTGCTCCCGGTACCTGCCCCGGAGGTCCACGACGAATTCAGCTACTTGCTCGCGGCCGACACGTTCACGCACGGCAGACTGGCAAATCCACCCCATCCGATGTGGATGTTTTTCGATACGTTTCAAGTGCTCCAGCATCCGACGTACGCATCGAAATACCCGCCAGCACAGGGCGCAGTGCTGGCTGTCGGGCAACTGCTGGGTTATCCCTGGATTGGCGTCTTGCTCAGTATGGCGGTAATGACCGCAGCCATGACCTGGATGCTGCAGGGATGGTTTCCTGCGGAATGGGCGCTGTTCGGTGCGGTGGTCGTGCTTGCTCGCTTTGACCTGTTCTCTTACTGGATGAACAGCTACTTCGGTGGCGCAGTTGCCGCCACCGGGGCGGCCCTGGCTTTAGGGGCCTTCCCCCGCATCATCCACCGCCAGCGCGCCCGAGATTCCCTCTTGCTGGGGATTGGCGCCGCTCTACTGGCGAACAGCCGGCCGCTTGAGGGCTTTGTGTTCTGCCTTCCCGTGGCCATCGCTCTTGCTTTCTGGCTGTTTTCCAAAACCAGCCCCACTCTCGGAATCACCGGCCCGCGCGTTTTAGTGCCCGCGCTTTGTGTTCTGGCGCTAATCGTGTTGCTTACCGGCTACTACAACTGGCGAGTTACTAAAAATGTTTTTCTCTTTCCTGAGGCGCTCGCCCTCCAACAGTACGAGAATATGCCCCTGCTTGCATGGCAGCCGCAGAACCCTCCCCTTCACTATTCAAACCCGCAATTCGAAGATTTTTTTAGCGTCCGCATGCGCAGTCGATACCCGCCAACTTGGGACGGTTGGAAACATCGGTCGTGGCAAAGGTGTGGGGCTTGGTGGCATTTCTTCTTAGGGGGCGCACTTTCGATCCCGTTCCTAGCGCTGCCTTGGGTGCTGCGGGACCGGCAAATGCGGCTGCCGTTGATCCAGTTTTGCCTCGGCGCCGCCGGCTTGCTGGCGGTGATATTCTTCGAGCCCCATTACGCTGCCCCGCTGACCGCGACATTGCTCCTGCTGCTGGTTCAGGCAATGAGGCATCTTCGCCGGTGGAGTTGCAACGGCCGGCCCATCGGCATTGGGCTGTCGCGCGTGGTCGTGCTCGCCGTGCTCGCGGGGGTTCCTCTATTTGCCGTGGAGACAATCAGAACTGGGCCACAAGACGAGCCTTGGAGCGTGTCACGCGCCCACATGGTCAAGCAACTGGAGTCCACTTCCGGCCTTCATCTGGTGATCGTGCGCTATGGCGCGCAGCACACGGTCGATGATGAATGGGTATACAACGCCGCAGACATCGATCATTCCAAGATTGTCTGGGCGCGCGAGATTCCCGGGCGGGATGTGCAGCCGCTGTTGTCCTACTTCCGAAACAGAAACGTCTGGCTGCTTGAAGGGGATGCGTCTCCGCCGCGCCTGGAGCCGTACCTTGGGCGATGAGTCCAACCGGAACTGGGCCCATCCGCGCTCACCTGCTCTTTTGAATCCTGAGTTCTAATTGGCTTCGACCGGTAACTGCGCGCCTCCGACGGCTGGAGCAGGGCCTGACGGCGGTGCGTCGCGATGCCACGCGGCAATCATGAGGATCATTGCGCAACCGATGTAGAACACCCCCCAGAACCGCTCCTGGCCCGAGGGGAATAATAGGAAGTGGAAGATCAAGTAGAAGGTTGTCACGGCGGCAATCGAGCGACTCGTACGGTGACGTTGTGCGCAGATGCCCACCACCCCCATGAACAGAAACAACGGCAGGTACCCGTTCATCGTTTGCGATATTGCTGTGCGAAAGGCGGTCAGGTAGTCGGCCAGTCCGAAGTTTGGCACGAGTTCACCCGGAGCCAACGGTATGGCCACAAAACTCCGGTAATAGAGTAGCCGCAGGCCGTAATCTCCAGCGAAATGGTTGATCAGGAACACAGAGGCCACGGCCAGGACAGCCAAGACGGCAGCTTTTGTTTTCTCGAGCTGGCTCGAAATGACAGAGCAATAGGCGAATACCGCGACGGCAAGAATCGCATTGTCGGTCCGCACATAAACCGAAACCAACAGAAGCGTTAAGCCCCAGAACATCCGACCGCGCTCGAAGATCAAGTAGAGCCCTGCGAGACTTACCAGGCAGGCAAGCGCATCCGGCGTATTAAAGCGGGCGAGATCAAGGATAGGCGGGCTCAACATCAGAAGAAGTGAGCCAAGCGCGGCACGCTCCACAGTGGCGTAGCGGCAAACCCAAAGGAAAACCAGCATCCCAATAAGCCAGTAAGAAAACACAGAGATAACGATAGTGGCTCGCACCAGCCCCACCCCGAGCTTGTAATGAAGCAGATAGACCAGTTCGTTGAAGATTGGGCGGATGGCAAAACAGGGCAGGTATTCCGCGAAATGATCCGCATTAACGGCGCGATCCTGGCGTGAGTCCCATTGCGAGGTTGGCCCGGCCTTGTCCCGCCCCAGAAGATGTTCCTTGGGAGATGACGGCACTTCCGCCTCCAGCGCTTGATACGAAGTATCGTGAATCTGGCGAATACTCGCACCGCTGATAGCGACCGCATTACCGATGTATCCCATCATGTCCATGTCATAGAGGGAATAGCGATAGGGGCGGCTGGATAAAAGCGTGAGGAGCAGCAGGTAAATGGTAACGATGGCTCTTTGGCGAAAGCCAATCTGCATAAACGCGAATCCCTCCTCCGGCAGGCACGATTCCAACCACGAGACCCGGCGCAGCCAAGAAAATGTACACGCACGTGAACTCCAGAAGTGACGAGCAGGTTCACTCCTCAAACATCGGCACCTGGCGCTGGTCGGCGGCGGCGCGGCGTTGGCGGCGGGCGGCGCCGATCACGGCTAACACCGTCAGCGACTCCAGCGCTGTGCGGGGAACGAAGACGCGCTGCGTATTGGAGCGCTGGTCGGGAGGATTGACGAGATAACCTTCGGGCAGGCTCTGGGTCAGGTCGGCGGGCATCAGGCCTTCGAGGATCTCATTGTCCCTAAAGCGCAGGCGCACCCACAGGCCTTCGGCGCGGGGGCGGGAAGTGAAGGTCTTGCGCGTGAGCGATTCGGAATCGCCGAACTCGCGCACGAAGTAGACGCCCTTGATCTCTCGCAGATCGATGGCGACCACGTTCCCGGCGGTGTTGAGAAGTTCCAGCTTGCCCTCGCTGACGAACTGCGCCGCAACATAGCCGGATACCGAGTCCCGGTCCATCTTGCGCACGATCACTTTCTTGTGGGTCGAGGGCATGAGTCGGCTTCCGGCTAACGGGCTTCGGCAAAACCGATCCTGCCAAAGTCGACATCTACTGTAACGCTCCTTCAAGGAGTCGATTCCGGTTCTGCCGAAGCCCGATAGCCGAAGCCCGGCAGCCGATGCCGTGATTGTCGCACTATTCCGCAAGAAATCCTTGCGGCATCTACGATGGCAGTAGCCAAATTATAAACGTTGTGTTATTCCTTTAGGTTGCCATACGGCAACTAACACATCCTTAAATTGTTTGTATTGAATGGCTTGTACGGGCTCTGACCGGAACCCCGGCTTGCACCCGCGCAACGGCCTGTGGAAATCCTGTGGAAAGTGTTCGTGGGTTGCATCTCGGCCCGGCCATGGAACGCGGCAAGTAAGCCACGGTCTGGAGGCCGCTTGAAAGCGAATGGCTGACTACATTTACACGATGGAAATCCGGTTGACGCCGGATCAGTTGAAGGGCGTTAACCTGGTGCAAGACGTAGCTCGCGCCGCGGGAATGACTCTTTACCTGACAGGCGGCGCGATTCGCGACATCATCAGCGGTTTCACCATCCGCGATCTGGATTTCACCGTCCAGGGGAATCCTCTCAAACTGCAAAAAGAACTGGAGCGGGCAGGCGCGCAAGCGGTGGGCCTGGACGAAGATGTCCGCACGCTCTTTCTGGTGCTGCCGGGCAATGTCCGCGCCGAGATTGGCATGGCGCACACCGAACACTATGAGAAGGCGGGCAAACCGCCGCTGATTGCGCCCGCCAGCATCCAGGAAGACTTGCGCCGGCGCGACTTTACAGTTAATGCCATGGCTCTGTCGCTGAACGAGGGGTCGCGCGGGCTGCTGCTTGATCCGTTCAACGGCGTGGCCGACATTGAGGCCAAGCTGATCCGCATCCTGCACAACTACTCGTTTGTGGAAGATCCTTCGCGCCTGATTCGCGCCACGCGCTTTGCCGCGCGCTTTCATTGGCCGCTGGAGGAGCGCACGCAGCAGCGTTACGATTCCGCGAAAGAGAATAACTACATCGACCACATTTCTCGCAGCGCCGTCGGACATGAGATCGCGCAGATGGCGCATGAAGACGATCCGCTGAATGTGGTCCGCGCTCTTGAGAAGGAAGGCTGGCTGAAAGTGCTGCATTCGCACTGGACCGCAGCCAAGGTGGATACGAACGGCCTCAGCCAGTTGATGAAAACGCGCCAGCAGATGGTGGATCTTGGTTATGCCCCCGATCCCTCACCAGCCGTGATGTATTTCCTCACGGCGCATCTTCCAGAAAAAGATATTTCCGATCTGCGCCGGCAGATGCCCCGCAAAGATTTGGTTGAGGCCTGGCGCGATATCGAAGTTCGTGCCAAAGAACTGGCCAAGCGGCTTACCGGCAAGGAAGCGGCGACTCCTTCGCGCACCTGGCAGTTGCTCTCCAGCGCCCGGCCCGAGCTGATTCTGTTTCTGGCCGTGACTGCGCGGCAACAAGCTGTGGCACTGAAGGTCAAGAATTTCCTTACCAAGTGGCGGCAGGTACAGCAAAGAATTCCTCTGCCCGAGATGACCGAACTGCTGATCACGCCGCAATTGCCGGAATATCCGAAGATCGCGCGCGACGTGTTCATGCTGCTGCTCGATGGCAAGCTGCGCTCACATACAGAGACCTTCAAGTTTCTGAAGCCGTTCGCCCCGCCACCTCCGCCTCCGCCACCACCGCCCAAGCGTGGACGTGGCACGAAATCTGCCGCTGCGAGCATGGCCAGCCCAAGTGCTCCCGCGACAGGGAAGAAGACCGATGCCGCCAAAGGCAAAGGGAAAGCTGCCGCTCTCGCGCCTACCGTCGCGCCGCCAGCGCCGGTAAAGATTGCCCCCAAGCCCGGAGTGAAAGCAAAGCCGGCAAAGGTTGAGCACAAACCGGCCAAGCCCGTGACTAGGCCCGCGAACAAGCCCGCTGGCAAACATCATGCCAGGAAGACGCCGGCGAAAAAAGGTAAGAGTAAGAAAAAGCGGTAGTTAGCGGCCTTGTCTCCCAGACGATTTTCTTGCTTTCCGTCACCTCGAAGACGCCTATAATTAGGGCTATGCGGCGCATGAGTTTATTCGTAGTTTGCCTACTTTTCCTGTTGGCGCCTGCGTTCGCCCAGCGCGGAGGCGGTCACGCTTCGAGCGGGGGACGCGGCGGGTTTTCCGGACACGGAAGCTTTGGTGGTCATGCGGGCGGAGTTCGCAGCTTTGCTGGAACGCGCTCCGCATCCGGTTTCGCCGGGCGCGGACCAGCCTTTCGTCAGACGCTCAGCTCGCGAGGTTTCAGCCGTTCCAACGGGGTGCGAATCCGCACCTACGGTTTCCGCAACAACTGCTACGGCTACGCCTGCCGCTCGGGCTACGGATATCCCTGGGGCTACGCTGGCCTCTACAATCCCTATTGGTGGTGGGATTCCGGCTCGTCCTATGACGCGGACCGGCAGCAGGCAATCGGCTTGGCCAATGAGATGAACCAGCAAAGTTTAGAAGAGCAGCAGATGCGCAATCAGCAGGATCAGGATTTGTATGCGCGGTCGGCTCCACCCCCGCCGCATCAGGAAGAACGCACCGAAGCGGCTCCGGCCACGGTGCTGGTGTTCCGCGACCAGCGCACCCAGGAAGTGCAGAACTATGCCATTGTGGGACAGACCCTGTGGAGCTTCGCGCCTCAGCACACGCAGAAAATTCCGCTCTCTGATCTCGACCTTGCTGCTACGGCCAAGATCAACGACGCGCGTGGCGTGGATTTTAGAGTGCCCGGTGTGCCTGAAGGGCAATGAGAGTCGCTGTACTTCTAAGTGACGCGCACCGGTAACGGTCCGATCACACTATTCGGGTTGTGGATAACCTGTGCGTCTTCCATCCGCGTTTCCCATTAGAATGACGGCAACTTAGAATCGTAACGCACCTATGTCCCAGTTCGTTCATCTCCACTTGCACTCCGATTACTCCCTGCTCGACGGCGCTTGTGACGTCGAAAAACTTTGCCAGCGCGTGCAGGAGCTGGGCATGCCCGCCGTCGCCATGACCGACCACGGCAACATCTTTGGCGCAGTACACTTCGTCAACGCCGCGCACAAGTACGGAGTGAAGCCCATCATCGGATGCGAGCTTTACATCTGCAAGAAAGACGATCACAACATCGAGCGCACGCCGCCCGAGGGTGACACCTATAACCATCTCCTGGTGCTGGCGCAAAACGAAGAAGGTTACCGGAACCTGGTCAAGATCACGTCCGAGGCTTCGCTCCACGGCTTCTATTACAAGCCGCGCGTCAGCAAGAAGTTTCTGGCAGAGCATTCGCGCGGGTTGATCGGCCTTTCCGGTTGCTTGAAAGGGGAAGTTGCCGAGCGGCTGATGGAAGGGAACTACGATGCCGCGCGAACCGCCGCGGGCACCTTTCGCGAGCTCTTCGGAAAAGAGAATTTTTATTTAGAGATTCAGGATCAGGGACTGGCGATGGAACACCGCATCCGCCCCGGGCTCTTCCAGCTTGAGAAAGATCTCGGCCTGCCGCTGGTGGCGACGAATGACAGCCACTATCTTTGCGAGGAAGATGCCCACGCGCAAGATGTGATGCTGTGCATTCAGACCGGAAAGTCGATTCACGACACCGGGCGGATGAAATTCGAGGGCACGCAATTTTTCGTCAAGAGCCATGACGAGATGTATCGCGTGTTCAAGGATTCGCCCGAGGTGCTGGCGCGCACGCTGGACATCGCAGAGCGCTGCAGTCTGCGTATGGAAAAAGTTGCCACCCCATTTCCGCAATTTGATGTCCCGCTGAGTTACACGCTCGACAGCTATTTCGAACACGTGACCCGCGAGGGTTTCGCGCGGAGAATGGAAGCGCTGCGCTCACCGCGCGAGCAGGGAAGGCTCAAGCATTCGATTGCCGACTACGATCAGCGGCTGGAGCGCGAGCTGGGCATTATCCAGCAGATGAAGTTTGCCGGATACTTCCTCATTGTGTGGGATTTCATCCGCTACGCCAAAGAGTGCGACATTCCTGTTGGGCCAGGCCGTGGGTCGGCAGCAGGGTCGCTCGTTTCCTACGCATTGGGCATTACCGATCTTGATCCGCTGCAGCACGAATTGCTGTTTGAGCGCTTCCTGAATCCNNTTCTGCATGAACCGGCGCGGCGAAGTGATCGAATACGTGACCAGAAAGTACGGACGCGACAACGTCGCACAGATCATCACCTTCGGCACTATGGCGGCGAAAGCGGCGATCAAAGACGTGGGCCGTGCCATGGATATCCCGTACAGCGATGTTGACCGCATCGCCAAAATGGTGCCGACCCAGCTCAACATCACGATTGAGGAAGCCATCAAAGACTCGCCGCAATTGCGCGAAGCCATCGAAAAAGACGGACATATTCGCGAGTTGATGGAGACCGCGAAAAAGCTGGAAGGACTGGTGCGCAACTCCGGCGTCCATGCCGCGGGCGTGGTGATTTCTCCGCGGCCGCTGACTGAATTGGTCCCACTGCACAAGACGAAAAACGACGAAATCGTTACCGCCTTCGATATGGTCGCCATCGAAAAGATGGGCCTGCTGAAGATGGATTTCCTCGGGCTGACCACGCTGACCATCCTCAACGACACCTTGAAGCTGATTGCGCAGACTCGCGGCGTTTCACTGACGCTGGAGCAGCTTCCTCTGGAGGACGCGGACACCTACCAGAAAGTCTTCCACAAGGGATTGACCTCCGGGGTATTTCAGTTTGAATCGCACGGCATGCGCGACGTGCTGCGGCGGTATCAACCGAACTCGATTGAAGATCTGACCGCGCTCAACGCTCTTTACCGGCCCGGGCCGATTCAGGGTGGAATGATCGACGATTTCGTCGACCGCAAGCACGGGCGCAAGAGAGTCGAGTACGAATTGCCGGAGTTGAAAGAGATTCTGCAGGAGACGCTGGGCGTGATTGTGTATCAGGAGCAGGTGATGCAGATCGCGAACCGGCTGGCCGGATACTCACTCGGGGAAGCGGATTTGCTTCGCCGGGCCATGGGCAAGAAAAAGCCGGAAGAGATGGCGCAACAGCGCGAGCGTTTCGTGGAAGGAGCGGCCCAACGCAAGTATCCGCCGAAAAAGATCGAGAAGATATTCGATTTGATGGCGCAGTTTGCCGGGTATGGGTTCAACAAATCGCACTCGGCGGCATACGCCTTGCTGGCTTATCACACGGCGTATTTGAAGACCCACTATCCGGTCGAGTTCATGGCCGCTCTGCTGACTTCTGTTACCGGTGGCACCGACGATGTCGTGAAATACATCAACGAGTGCCGCGAGATGGGCATCGCCGTGGAAGCGCCGGATATCAACGTCTCGGATGCGAATTTTACGCCGCATGGCGAAGCCATTCGTTTCGGGCTGGCGGCGGTGAAAAATGTGGGCGCGAACGCGATTGAATCCATTGTCGCTGCGCGCAAGGACTTGGGGCGCTTTCGCTCGATCTTCGAATTCTGCGAACACGTGGATTTGCGGTTGCTCAACAAACGTGTACTGGAGTCGCTGATCAAGAGCGGCGCCATGGACTCGCTAGGTCGGCGCGCGCAGTTGATAGAAGTGCTCGACAAAGCGATCGACCAGGCGCAGAAGGCACAACGCGACGCGGAATCGGGCCAGCACGGGCTCTTCGGCGTGTTTCAGCAGGAGAATGCGGAAGCGCACAACGATAAACTGCCCAACGTTCCCGACTGGGATGAGCACACGAGACTGGCGGCGGAAAAAGAAATTCTGGGATTCTTCATCACCGGTCATCCCCTGGACAAATACAAAGACAAACTGCAAGACTTGCAGGCGCTGAACAGCGAAGAGATTGCCGCTATGAAAGCTTCGACAGGCAAAGACGAGACCATTGCGACAGCCGGTATCATCAGCAACTTGCGGGTGCTGAAATCGAAGCGCGGCGATTTCTATGCCCAGGCTACGCTGGAAGACATGTCTGGATCGGTTGACATGATCGTTTTCCCGGAGGCATACAAGCGGCTGCAGGACAAGGTGAAACTCGAGGTTCCAGTCCTGGTGAGGGCCGGCGTGCGCATCGAAGAAGGCGCGAATGCAAAAATCACTGCCGCTGAAATTATGCCGCTGGAAGATGCGAAGGTCGCTTTGCCGCGTGCCATCCGTATTCGCGTGCCGCTGGAGACTTCGGGTGAGACAACCGTCGACGATCTGCACGCCCTGTTTCTGGAGCGCAAGGGCGAGGCGCGGGTGTTGTTTGACGTGGAACGTGACGGGGATTTTATGGTGGTGATGGAAGCGGAAGGCTATAATGTGCTGCCGGATCGCGGCTTTATCGCACGGGTCGAACAGTTATGCGGTCGCGGTAGTTTGCGCGTCATCAATTGAGTCCCATGGCTATGGCAGCAACGCAAAAAGCGCGGCAGGAATTGGCGCAGATCGAACGGCAGGTGGCGCAGATCGAATCCAACCACGCTCCGAACGAGGAAGCCCGCAGCCAGTTGGCGGAACTGCAGGGGCGAGTGGAAACGTTGCGGAAGCAGTTGGCGGGGGGCAGCGCCATGGAGCGGACGGAACTGGCCCGCCACATGCGGCGCCCGCACATTCTGGATTATGTCGAGCGTATTTTCCCCGATTGGAGCGAGATTCACGGCGACCGCCGTTTTGGCGACGATCCGGCGATGGTTTGTGGCATGGCGCGCTTTCATGGCGACGAAGTCGCGGTGATCGGGACGGAGAAAGGGCGCGACACCAAACAGCGGATGTATCGCAACTTCGGTTTGCCCAACCCCGAGGGTTATCGCAAAGCTCTGCGGGTGATGAAGCTGGCGGAGAAATTCTCGCGTCCTGTTTTTTCTCTCGTGGATGTAACCGGGGCTAATCCCGGAGTGGGCGCGGAAGAACGCGGGCAGGCCGAAGCCATTGCCTACAACCTGCGCGAGATGGTGCAATTGGAAGTGCCCATCATCGCAGTCATCACCGGGGAAGGCGGATCGGGCGGCGCGCTGGCGATTGCCGTCGCCGACCGCGTGCTGATGATGGAAAATGCGGTTTATTCCGTGATCTCTCCAGAAGGCTGCGCTGCAATCCGTTGGCGCGATGCCGGCAAGAAGGAACTCGCCGCGGAATCCATGCGGATCACCGCCCCGGACCTTGCCGAACTGGGTTGCGTGGACGACATTGTGCCGGAGCCCGAGGGTGGCGCTCATGCCGATTACGAAGCGGCGGCGCGTTTGTTGGACTCCAGCCTGCAGAAACACTATGCTGAACTCAAAAAGCTTCTTCCTCGGGAATTGATCGCGTCACGATATAAGAAATTCCGCAACATCGCGGCTTCTTCCCAGGTCGAGTTTTAGCTCGCGCCTCGTTGTCTTCAAAAGTCCAACGCTGTGACCGTTCCCAATGAGGTTACTCTTGGGCATGTGGCGGGGGATTCGGCGTTCGCAGGAGTCGCAGCCGCCGTATAATTGAGGGTCGGGCTGAAACACTCCAAAGAACTTAAGGTGCGGCGGATCACTCTGCCACGACCAAAGGAAGGTGCAGGGATGGCCACGATGGATGTGGTCCCTCAGCAATCCGGGGGACAAGCGGAGCGCAGACGCATCGTCAACGACATGAGCATTCAAGTCGGAACGGTCAATGGCTCCGGTTCGCAGAGTTCCAACACGGTTTTGTTGCGCGCCATTTTTCAGATGGGCGTGCCGGTCTCGGGCAAGAATCTTTTTCCGTCGAATATCGCGGGCTTGCCTACCTGGTACACGATTCGCGCGAATAAGAACGGGTACATTGGCCGGAAGAAGGAAATTGACTTTCTGGTTGCCATGAACCCGGAAACGGCTCAGGAGGATGTATTGTCGCTGGGCGCGGGCGCTTCTGTTCTCTATGACGAGCCCCTGGGCCTCGACAAGCTGCGCAATGATCTTGTTTTCTACTCCGTTCCATACGACAAGCTGGTAGCCACGGTTTGCCCCGAAGCCAAGCTGCGCAAGCTGGTCAAGAACATGGTTTACGTGGGCGTGGTGGCGCAATTGCTTGAAATTGAGATGGGCGAAGTCGAGAAAGCCATTCGCAAGCAGTTCGCCAAGAAAGTGAAAGCGGCTGCTCTGAACATGGCTGCCGCCCTGGCCGGATTCGAGTATGCCAAAGCCAATCTGAAAAAGCGCGGCACTTTCTACATTGAGCGCATGGACAAGACCGCCGGCAAAATCATCATTGACGGTAATTCGGCTGCGGCGCTGGGTTGCATGTTCGCCGGTTGCACGGTGGTCACGTGGTATCCGATCACGCCATCTTCTTCGCTGGTCGAAACCATGATCGAATACATGAAGGAGTACCGCATCGGGCCCGACGGCAAAGCGACATTCGCGATCGTGCAAGCGGAGGATGAACTGGCGGCGATCGGTATGGTAATTGGCGCCGGCTGGGCCGGTGCGCGCAGCATGACCGCGACTGCCGGGCCTGGAATTTCGCTAATGTCGGAGTTTGCCGGTCTGGCTTATTACGCCGAGATTCCTGGCGTGATCTGGGACATTCAGCGTGTCGGGCCTTCGACCGGACTGCCCACCCGCACCTCGCAAGGCGATCTTCTTTCCACCGCTTTTCTTTCTCACGGCGACACCAAGAACATCATGCTGATCCCGTGCTCGATGACGGAGTGTTTCACTATGGCGCAGGATGCGTTCAACCTGGCGGAACAGTTCCAGACGCTTGTTTTCGTCATGTCGGATTTGGATCTGGGCATGAATAACTGGATGTCCGATCCGTTTGAATATCCCACGGCTCCGATCAAGCGCGGCAAGGTGCTGAGCAAGGAAGACCTCGACCGCCTGGGAGGTTTTTCTCGTTATAAGGATGTGGATGGCGACGGAATCGGTTACCGCACCCTGCCGGGTACGGACCATCCCGCAGCGGCATACTTCACGCGCGGCAGCGGACACAATGAGAGGTCGGCATACAGCGAGCGTCCCGATGATTACGCCAACAACATGGAACGGCTCAACCGCAAGTTCGAAA
The DNA here is from genome assembly GCA_003156805.1 of Acidobacteriaceae bacterium. GTDB lineage: Bacteria > Acidobacteriota > Terriglobia > Terriglobales > Acidobacteriaceae > Sulfotelmatobacter. The sequence continues at coordinate 358,066 of PMHV01000059.1, forward strand.
CAGCGCGCTCGTTTGTGCCGCGTCCCGAAATCATCAAGGGAAACAACGCCAACATCGGGATCATCGGTTTTGGCACCTCGCATTGGGGCATAATCGAAAGCCGCGATCAGTTGCGAGACGAGTATGGCATCGAAACCGACTACCTGCGACTGCGAGCTTATCCATTTACGCGCGAAGTGCATGATTTCATTGCGCAACACGACCGCGTCTATGTCGTGGAACAGAACCGCGACGCGCAGATGCTGACCCTGCTGAAGCTCGACGTGAAACCGGAATTGATCGTTCGCCTGCGCAGTCTCAGTCACCTCAACGGGCTGCCGCTGGATGCGCGTTCCGTCACCGACCAATTGACCACCATGGAGGGCAAGTAAATGGTAACCATACCTGCTGAGCCGACGCCTGCGGGACCGAAAACGAACCGCATTGGCCTCACCGTGGTGGAATACAAAGGCGGCAAGACCACGCTTTGCGCCGGTTGCGGCCATAACGCCATCTCAGAGCGCATCATCGAGGCCATGTATGAAATGGGTGTGAAGCCGGAACGAGTGGCGAAGCTGAGCGGCATCGGCTGTTCTTCAAAGAGCCCGGCATATTTCATGAACCGGTCGCACAGCTTTAACTCGGTTCACGGACGCATGCCCTCGATCGCCGAGGGCGCCATGCTCGCCAACCGCAACCTTCTTGCGTTGGGCGTGAGCGGCGACGGCGACACGGCGTCGATCGGTATCGGGCAGTTCGTACACCTCATGCGGCGCAACTTGCCCATGATTTACATCATCGAGGACAACGGCGTCTATGGCCTGACCAAAGGCCAATTTTCTGCGACAGCCGATCTTGGCTCGAAGCTGAAAACCGGCGTCGTCAACGATCTTCCGCCGATTGATACTTGCGCGCTGGCGATTCAGTTGGGCGCGACATTTGTCGGCCGGTCGTTCTCGGGCGACAAGAGACAATTGCTGACCATGCTCAAAGCGGCCATCTCGCATAGCGGCACGGTCATGCTCGACGTGGTCTCGCCCTGTGTCACCTTCAACGATCACGAGGGTTCCACCAAGTCTTACAAGTACGTGAAAGATCACGAAGAAACCCTGCAGGAGATGAGCTTCGTTCCTCATTTCGAGGAAATCGACGTCGAATACGATCCGGGGACGACGGTCGCGGTCACGATGCACGATGGGTCGCATTTGCAGCTCCGGAAACTCGAAGAAGACTACGATCCCACGAACAGGATCGCCGCGATCACGCGTCTGAACGCGGCTCACGAGCAAGGCGAAGTGCTGACGGGAGTGTTTTACGTGAACACTACTGCGCCCAGCCTAATCGACCAGCTTAATCTGGTGGATGCGCCGCTGGCTACGCTGCCGGAGTCGCTGACGCGGCCGGGCAGGGAAGTGCTGGAAGCGGCCATGGAAGAATTGCGCTAGCGGGGAGCGTCCAGTTCTTTCAGCACGGCGCTGCACCGCTCGCAGACCGTGGGATATTTCTTGTCTTCGCCGACATGGGTTGAATAGTTCCAACAGCGTTCGCACTTGACGCCATCGGCGGGCTCGACGTTCACAACAATCCCGCCGGCTGAACAGTTTTCGGGAGTCCGCAGCTCTAGCCGCACCGCAGAGACAATGAAGAGATAGCGGAGTTGGTCCTTGTACTTGGACAGAACTTTATACACTGGCTCAAGTGCGGCGATGACCACTTGCGCTTCAAGCCCGCCCCCTATCTGCTTTGCATTTCGAGCAAATTCGAGTGCCTGCAGCACATTATCGCGGACGGAGCGCAGTGTGTTCCAATCATCATCCTGCTCTTTAGCGCTCCTTTGTCCGTCGCTTGTTTCACCCGCGAGGTCGAAATCCCTTGCCAAGAAACGAGCCAGATGGACACTTTCTTCCCGGTCCGCGACCTTGGGCAAGAACTGCCAGATTTCTTCAGACGTGAAGCTCATGATGGGGGCGAGCAGACGAACGAGCGCTTCGCCGATGCGCCAGATCGCGGTTTGCGCGCTGCGCCGGGCTTGGGACTCCGGCGCGGAAATATAAAGCCGGTCTTTGAGTACGTCGAAATAAAACGCGCTCAGGTCGACGATGCAGAAGTGGTTGAGGCGGTGATAGATTTTGTGGAAGGCAAATTCGTCGTACCAGCCGCGCACATCGGAGGCGAAAGCCCAGGTCTGGCGCAGCATGTATTGGTCAAGGGCCTCCATGTTCTCGAAGGGCACCGCGTCAGTTTGCGGATCGAAGTCTCCGAGGTTGCCGAGGACATAGCGGAAAGTATTCCGAATCTTGCGGTAGTTTTCCGCCACGCGCAGCATGAGAGCCTCGGAGCCGACCACGTCTTCACGGAAATCGACGGAAGCAACCCACATGCGAACGACTTCGCCGCCGAGACGATCGGCGATATCGACCGGGTCCACATCGTTGCCGCGGGATTTCGACATGGCCTGGCCTTTTTCGTCGAGCGTCCAGCCGGGCGTAACCACACCACGATACGGCGGCGTGGCATGAGTGCCCATGGCGCAGAGCAGCGACGACTGAAACCATCCGCGGTATTGGTCTCCGCCTTCGAGATATAGATCAGAGGGCCAGGGATAGCTTGGCTCGTCGGCGGTCTTTTTCTCGGCGATCAGCGCGAGATAGCTGGCGCCCGATTCGAGCCAGACGTCGAAGATGTCGGTTTCTTTTTCGAACTTTCCGCCGCCGCAGTGCGGGCATTTTGTGCCTGTGGAAACAATGGCGTCGGGTTCTGAGGTAAACCACGAGTCTGCGCCGGAGCGGGCGAAGAGTTCGACCACCCTACGGTTGATAGCTGGGTCGTTCAGCGGTTTGCCGCAACTCTCGCAGAGAAAAACCGCAATAGGCACGCCCCACACGCGCTGCCGCGAGATGCACCAATCGGGGCGCGAGGCGATCATGTTGGCCATGCGCTCCTCGCCCCACGACGGATCCCATTTCACCTTTTTGATTTCGTCGAGCGTGCGGCTGCGCAACGTGTCACTCTTCGAGGCTCCGCTGGGCATCGGCGTTTCCATCGAGATGAACCACTGCTCGGTAGCCCGGAAGATTATTGGATTGTGGCAGCGCCAGCAGTGCGGATAAGAGTGAACGGTTTTTTCCTGGTGTAGGAGCGCGCCGCGATGCCGCAGGAGCTCGATGATCGGCTGATTCGCATCCCACACGCGCTTGCCGTCGTACTCGGGCAAACCGTTGCGCAGAATGCCTTTTTCGTCAACGTTGCTAGTGGCGTCGAGTCCGTACTTGACGCCCGTGGCAAAGTCCTCCGCGCCATGCGATGGGGCCGTGTGGACTACGCCGGTCCCGGTGTCCATGGTGACATAATCGGCCAGCACGCCCAGAATTTTGCGCTCCAGGAACGGATGCTGGAAATTCAGATACTCCAGCTTGCGGCCGGCGAAGCGGGCAAGCTCGTGAGCATCTCTGAGCTGGCATTTTTCGGCAACATCGTCGGCCAGTTTGGCGGCGACGATATAGACATCTCCGCCGGATGCGAGCGCCACGTATTCTTCATCCGGATGGAAGGCCACGGCCATGGAAGCGGGAAGCGTCCAAGGCGTAGTAGTCCAGATAATGGTCGAGACTTTCTTGCCAGCAAGTGCCGGATCGATCTTGGCCGGGTCATCGAGCAATCCATACTTCACCCAGACGGTGGGGCTGGTGTGGTTTTCGTACTCGACCTCAGCCTCGGCGAGCGCGGTTTCATCATGGATGCACCAGTAGACCGCCCGCAGTCCCTTGTACACAAATCCCTGCTCGTAGAAAGAAAAAAACGTGGAAAGCACCACCGATTCGTACTGTGGCGTCATGGTGGAGTAGGGCCGCTCGAAGCGGCCGAAGACGCCGATCCGTTTGAATTGCTGGCGCTGCAAGTCGAGGAATTTCTCGGCGTACTTGCGGCATTCGGCGCGCACGTCGAGAGGGCGCATCTGCAGCTTCTTGCCGCCGAGTTCTTTGTCTACTTTGATTTCAATGGGCAGGCCATGACAGTCCCATCCCGGCACGTAGGGAGCGTCATAGCCCGCCATGGTCTTCGACTTGACGATGAAATCCTTGAGACACTTGTTAAGGGCAGTGCCCAAGTGGATGGGCCCGCTGGTGTAGGGAGGTCCATCGTGCAGCACGTAGGCAGGTGCGCCCTTGCGCGCTTGCCGAATTTGGCTGTAGATTCGCATCTGCTCCCAGCGGGCCAGGGTTTTAGGCTCGTTTTGGGGCAGGTTGGCCTTCATCGGGAAGGCGGTTTTGGGCAGATTAATGGTCGCTTTCAGGTCGAGCGGCACTCGGTTGGATTCTCCCAAATGATTGAATCTTTTCATTATAGGGAGCACTGCAGGGAACGTCTATGCGGAGAGGGCGGAGGAACTGGTTTCACTACCGACACTGGAGGGCGGGGACGCAAGAGATCTACAGGAATTTGGAAATACACTGTCGTAAAGTGAGAAACTAGAGGTACAATTTTAACTACAGGAGCCTTCTTCGGAACGAGTCGGGCTTCTGGCTGGATTAGGAGCCAGTTTTCGGGGTTGCGCGGCCCTCTGGATTTCACAAATCTGAGGCGTAAGCGAAGCAACTTGCGGGTGAGAGTGGTCATCTGTGTAAGAAGGTATTGTGCGCAGGATCCTAGGATATTCCACAGCCCGCAAGGGTAACCAAGCCGGGGAAAATGGCATCAACAGAAGTTAATCCGAGCGCCAATCACGAGCCTGAACTTCGCCTGCTTCCGCCGGGAGGTAGCTTTGAAGAACCGCTGTGGAAGTCTCTTTTCCGCGAGCTGGACGACTTCTTCTTTCCCAAGAAGCTTCCTCCGCTGAAGCTCGAATCGAAACCGGAGCCGGTCAAAGACATCTGGGGTTTCTACAATTACAAGAAGAATGGCGCGCTGGGATCGACTGCGGCCCATGTTGTGATCCTGGCAGCCATTATCGGCGGGACGATCTGGGCGAGGCGGCTCATTGGCCAGGCGGAAGCGAAACCCCACGCCGACGTCAAGCTGGTTGATCCGGGCGACTATATGCCGCTGAAGCCGGCAAAGACGCAGGCCGGTGGTGGCGGCGGCGGCGGCGATAAGGACGTCTTGCAGGCCTCAAAAGGCCGATTGCCCAAGTTTGCTCTGCGGCAAATCACACCGCCTGCGGCTGTAATCCGGAATGACAATCCAAAGTTGGCGGTTGAGCCCACGGTGATTGTGCCTCCTGAGATCAAAGTGGCGGAGCTTAACATGCCAAACCTTGGCGACCCGAAATCTGGCGCCGTGATTCCGTCGAATGGAACCGGCTCAGGAAGCGGCATTGGCTCAGGCGAAGGTGGCGGGGTGGGGCCGGGCCACGGTCGCGGAGTAGGCCCCGGAGAAGAAGCCGGGATGGGCGGAGGCGTGTTCCGTCCGGGCGCGGGCGTGACGCCGCCGCGGGTCACTTATCAGACCGATCCGGAATTCTCGGAAGAAGCGCGCAAGGCCAAGTACCAGGGCACCTGCGTTCTGGGACTTGTGGTGGACGCAAACGGCCGGCCCACGAATATTCATGTGATCAATACGCTGGGTATGGGCCTGGACGAGAAGGCCATCGAGTCGGTCAAGAACTGGAAGTTTGAGCCTGGGCAAAAAGACGGACACGCTGTAGCCGTAGAGATCGCCGTCGAAGTGGACTTCCATCTTTACTGAAATCCAGTTCCCGGGTCCTCAATTCCTAGTGACAATTCTCCGCGCTGCGGCTTACTCCTTCAAATCTACGTGCTGAACCTTCTCGATCGGATGTCCGAGAAAGCGTTCGCCGAGACGGCGAAACTTGTCGACTGAATCCGTAGCGAAGAATTTGAGGCGGGGAAGCGAGCGGCGTTCTTCCTGCGCGTTTTCTCCCCGGTTCAGGAGTTTTCCAATGCGTCCAGCGACAGCGCGGGCGGTGGATTCAGCCGAGTCCACGATGGTTACGTGCGCGGGAGCCACACGCCGCAACACCGGTTTGAGCAGCGGGTAATGAGTGCAGCCGAGGACAAGAACGTCGGCGTCGTGAAAGCCGTCGGCAAAGGCCTCACACAGATAAATGCGCACAATCTCTTCGGTTACCGCGTGCTCGATCCATCCCTCTTCTACCAAAGGCACCAGTAAGGGGCAAGCTTTCTCGCGGGCCGCCAAGCCTCGGGATTCCAGAGCCTTGCGGTAAGCATGGCTAGCAACTGTAGCCTCGGTGCCGACGACTACAATCCTCTTGTTCTTGCTAACCGAAGCCGCGGCCTCCGCGCCAGGGTCTACCACGCCGATGACCGGAACACGAGCTGCAGCCGTGATTTGATCGAAGGCGAGAGCGGTTGCCGTGTTGCACGCTATGACAAGGAGTTCTGCCCCATGCGATTCTAGATAATGAGCCGCTTCGACAGCGTAGCGCGCCACCGTGTCAACCGACTTGGATCCATAGGGAAGGCGGGCCGTATCCCCGAAGTATATGTAATCCGCATCGGGGATGATCTCAAGTAAAACTTTAAGTACCGTTAGGCCGCCAAAGCCGGAATCGAATACGCCGATGGTGGGACGACGGAGAGTCACGGTCGCACTCCCGTCGCGACGACTAGCGCTCATTCATCTCGTCTCGGGTGAACTTGCGGCTGGAGACAACCTGCCGGAGTTCCTTGTCCGGGATGCTGACCGCGCAGCACGCTCCCGGCGGAATCGGCGCGCCGTGCGGGCAGGTGCGGGGGTGGCCGAGGAAGGTGCAAATTTTGTCGGTGGCTTCGGGTGAGAGGATGTGCTCGAACTTGCAGGCTTGTTCCTCGATTTCCGATTCGCTATCCATGGCGAGGCTGTCGGTGAACAGACGCTCGGCCAAGCGGTGACGGCGGATGATGCTGCCAGCGCGTTCGCGGCCACGCGGCGTCAGTTCTACAACCACAGTCCCGTCTCCCGTAGAGGCAGACACCGGCTTCAGCGCATCGTGGCAAGGGTTGGAAAAAGGTTTGTGGATGTGCGGCTCGGGCGGATGCGGAGATGCAACCACAAGGCCCATCCCAGTCATTCTTTCGATGGCCAGGCTCACCGGAAGTGCGCCGTGAACCTCCATGCGCTCAAGCTCGGCCGGTTCCCCGTGCTCGGCCAGCACCCAGAGTTCTTCCAGCACTTCATCCAGTTGCTCTTCGTTCGCCATGGAAAAGATTTCCTGCGCCTCAATCTTGCCGTGATGCAGCTCGATGCGGCGGTCGGCCAGGCGCGCAACCACCGGGTCGTGCGTAACCATGACGATGGTGCGGCCCTGCTGGTGAAACTCGCGCAGCAGGCGCAGAACGATTTCTTCATTTACCGCGTCCAGGTTCCCGGTAGGCTCGTCGGCAAGAATGATCTTCGGATCGTTAATGAGCGCTCGCGCGATGCAGACGCGCTGCTGCTCGCCTCCGGAAAGCTGCGCCGGCAAATGATGAGCGCGGTCCGCGAGGCCAATGCGGGCAAGGGCTTCGATGGCCTCTTTTTCGTCGGTCATGCTGTGAAAATATTGCGCCAGCATCACGTTTTCGACGGCGGTAAGGAAAGGAATCAGGTGGAACTGCTGAAAGATGAAACCGATCTTTTCGGCGCGCACTCGATTCAGTTCGGCGGAAGACATCCGCGCAACATCTTGCCCGTCGAGCCAGATCTCGCCGGAGGTGGGACGATCGAGGCAGCCGATCAGATTCACCAGCGTGGATTTGCCCGACCCCGACGGGCCCATAACGGAAAGCCATTCGCCGGGCGTCACATGCAGAGAAATGCGGTCGAGGGCGTGAATGGTCGCGCTGGCGTTACTGTTGGCGTCTGCGCCGCCGCCGGCCTTGGAGGGATAGAGCTTGGTGACGTCTTTGAGTTGGATCATCTCACTCGCCCCTCAGAATCACTGCCGGCTGCACGCATCGCAACACCGAAATCGGCACAATCGCCGCGGCGAGCGTAACTCCTATGCTACCAGCCAGAACCCAGGGCAGCACGCCAAAACGCGGTTCCACCGAAGCGTGGAAGTTAACGCGGCCAATCCAGGCGGCAATTCCGACGCCCAGAACAAACCCAGCCAGCGCACCGATGGCGCCCAGCGCCGCGGCCTCTGCGGCAAAAAAGCCGTTCAGTATGCGCTCCGACCCACCCAGAGCCTTCATGATGGCGAAGTCGCGGCGACGGTCGAACACCCATCCCATGAGCGTAGAAAGCACGCAAAGGCCGGCCGTCAGGATGATAAGCATTGAGGCCGCCAGCAGCGTAGCGCGCATCTTATTGAGCACGCGGGCTTCGCCCTCGACAATCTGGCGAACCGGGCGCACTTCAGCGGCGGGTATCGCCTGCGCCAGGTGGCGCATGATGGCGTCCACATCCTCCGGCGATCCGTTGGCCTGGACTTCGATTGTCGAAGGCTGGACCCCGGTCCACGCGACAAAATCCGAGAGAGAAAGATAGACTCGGCTGTCTTCGGCAGCGCCCGTCTGCACCGTGCCTTCCGGTGTCAGATGAATCGTGCGTCCCTGAAGAGTCAATTCAAAAGGCCCTTTGCTCGGCGTGAGAACCGCGAGCGCTCGTACGCCAACGAGGGCTTGTTGCGGCTCCGCAGGCCAAGCGCTGACCGACCACCAGCGGTCGAGTTGCTGGACGCGCGCAAAATCTGTGCCCGCGACCACCACGGGTTGGCCGTCATTTGTGCGGGCGACGACCATGCCAAACGGCGCGGCGATGCCGCGTCTGCCCAACGCCGATTCCGCGCGAGACAACGAGTCTGCGGGGAGTGAAGAACCATCTTTTCCGACGATGATGAGGTTTGCGCCATAGCTGCGAAACTCGCGGCGAAGCTTGACCTGCACGTCGACGTAGAGATTGAGCATGGCTGTGGCTACCGCGGCCGCCACCACCATCGCCAGCAGCGCCGATGCGGCACGTCCGCGGCGAAGAACAGCGGCGCGCACCAGCATCCGCACCAGCATGGAAGTGTGCCGCGCGTGCGCCCGCTTGGATGCCAAGTCTCGTGCCGGCCGCGACGCGGGCGTGCTCACAATTCGCCCCGCAGCGCGAAAACGGGGTCGAGATTCACCGCTCGCCGTATTGCGGCAGCGCTACCCGCAAAGCTAACGAAGACCGCAATCCCGAGAATTACCGGCAAAAGCACGGGCGCAATCGCGACCTCGGAATTGAAAATGGAACGCCCGATCTGCTGGGCCAGAGAACTTCCTGCAACGAACCCGACCATGCCGCCCAGCAAGGCCAGCAAAGCCGCTTCCGCGAAAAAGACTGACGCTACGGCCAGCTTTCCCGCGCCGAGGGCTTTCATCAGTCCGACTTGCGCGCGCCGCTCGAAAACCGCCGTCGCCATCGAAGCCGAAACCGCCAGTGCAGAGGCGAGCAAGGCAGCCAATGTGACCAAGTAGATCAGGCCCTCGATGCGAGTCAACACCGCTCCTTCGTTTTGCGAAACCTGCCGAATCTGTTCGGCATGGGAGTGGGGAATTGCCTCCTGCAACTGATGGGCAATCGACTGCGGATAGGGCGAGCAGTACCAGCGGTCGTAGATTGCACCCGAGAGACTTCTCGGGTCGCGCCGCGCCAGCGCATCTTCCGGCTTAGTCAGAGCGCTCACGTAGACCCGGCGAACAGCGCCGGGCTTTTCGATAATCTCCTGCGCAAGGGATAGGGGCGCGACTACCATGTCATCTTCCGCGCCGCCCGTCAAAAGAATTCCACTCACGTGAAGCTGGCGTCCAGAGAGCGTAATCGTATCGCCCGGCTTGGCTGAGACTCGAAGTGCCAGGCGTTCTCCCACAAGAATATCTCGAGAATCGTCGTCGGGCCAGTCGCCGGAAACTTTCCACCAGGGGTGTGTGGTCCGCACGCCGGTAGTGAAGTCTTCCTTGCCAAATTTGAATCGTTTTGCAAAGTAAGTTCCCAGCAACGTGACATCTTGCTTCTGGCCCCCGCGCTGCAGCGTAGCATTGACCGGCAACATCGGTGCAAACCCGGTGATGTTGTTGTGCCAGAAAGTTCCTTCGATCTTTGGCAGGTCGGCCTCGTCGAGGAACGCGCCATCGCTGGGCGGCTTGAGATTGACGCCGCCGATCTCTACGTCGAGGGTGTCATCCTGGGGAGTCACCAGCAGATTCGCGCCGATGGTCCGCAACTCGCGATTGATCTTGTCGCCGATGTCTGTAGCCACAGCGATCATCGCTGTAGCCACGGTTACGCCGAGCGTAATGGCTATGCCGGCCAGCAGCTTACGCCGTTTCTGGCGGCGGAACGATTCGTAAACCAGTCGCACGAACATCGGCTATTGTTGTGCGAACACGCGGCTTCCACTCGCGATGTCCGCCTCCTGAATGATGATCGCATCAGCCGTTTGCGCGGCTTTGAGCGGAAGCGGATTGCACCCTCCGGTGGAACCCACCGATTGCGGACTGATCGGTGCCGCGCAGTTTTTGCAGACCACGCCGTTGGTTCCTTTGTAGAACCCCACCGCGCCACAGATTCGGCAGGCATCGAAGACCGTTGCAATCGCGCCATCGGGCCTCTGATAGAGCCAGAAACGGATTTCCACACCGTTTTCCCGCGCCTGAAACCGATGCAAATCGCCGTCCGAAACCTGGGCGATCGGAATCTGAACCTGTCCGTTATCGAATGTGACTTCGGTTGCAGGCGAAAGCGCGCTTACGCTCTTCGCATAGATGAATTGCGCAGTCACGAGGCTAATGAACACAAAAGAAAAGCCGTAGACGGAAGCCATCCACAACCGCTCTTTGCGAGCTGTCCAGGCGGCCTTGCGGCGCTCCGCGGGCGAGGCTGATTCGGCCACGGGTTGGCGGCGTTTGGCGTCAAACAGCAGCATTAAGGCCGCCAGCGCAAGAATGGTGACGACGAAAAACACTTCGTTGCTGACAATCGGCCCGATGATGGCCATCTCGCGTTTGGACGACCAGATGAAACCGCTTTCCGAAAGCTCGTGCAGACCGGTAATCAAGAGCTGCGCCGCCACAAGAAACAGAATCGCGGTGGTGACGCGGAAGAATCTCTGCAGATTGATGCGTACGCTGCCCTTCACGAACATAACGCCGAAGGCAATGGCGGCAAGCACCCCGAGCAGAGTGCCAAGAAAGCTCATCAGCTCGGTGGAGTTCAGCGTGACCGCGGAAAGGATCAGCACGGTCTCGGCGCCTTCCCGCAGCACCATCAGAAAAACGAAGAGAAAAAGACCAAACCATGCGTCATTTCCAGCCAGCAGCCCGATCTTGCCTTCGATTTCACCCTTCAGCTTGCGTGCCGTCTTCATCATGAAAACGACCATGGTGACGACGAAGAACGCGGCTGCCAGCATGATCCAGCCTTCGAAGGCGTCCTCATTCCAGTGCATGCGTGAGATGACAACCGCCACTCCGATGCTGGCAAGGAAGGCGGCCACCAGCGCGGAGTACACCGCCTTGCGCAGGTCGTTGCGGCCGATTTTGGCCAAATACGCGAGGGTGATGCCGACAATCAAAGCGGCCTCGATTCCCTCGCGCAGCGTGATGATGAAAGCCTGGACCATTTACGAAACGCCCATTTGGAAAACGCCTGTGATGTTGAAAATGAATTTCAATTTCAAGGATATGCTTTGGGCGGACACAGCGTCAATTCGCTTCCTCACAGCGGGGAGTGCTCAGGATTACACGCAGGATTCCCGGCTTGAAATGCGCATGGTTGCAGGGAAGGGCTGCGGTTGCCGCTCATTTTTTCCCAAAAAGGCCCGCGCCGAATCGCTGCTAAAGTCGCTTCAAGAAGGCATTCGCCTCCGCCAGACGCGGAAATCGTTTCTCCTCGGCATGAAATTCGGCGGAGTGAACGCAGCGGCGGCTGCCGCGGAGCTTCACCGGATGCTTGAGGTGGAGCATTTCGTGATAGACCATATATTCCAAGGCATAAAGTGGAACCGAGAAATGGTCGAATATACGGCTGACGACGATGGCATTGTGTGCCGGGTCATAGTGGCCGAGGATGCGCCGGGTACGAGTCTGACTCCAGCTCATTCGCGGGCGCGCGAGCAAACCATGGAAAAAACGAACATTTAAGTCCTCGAAAACCATATCGAGATCGTAGAAATATCCCTTGGCCGGACGCAAACGCTTGCGCCCGCGCAACTGTCGAACCAGGTGGGTTTTTTGCACGATCTCATGGCTGGCCACGTACCTGCGATAGCGGGCCGCATGGGAGCGGTTAATCGGCCGGCGATAGATCTTGGCCAGCAGAATGTGCGCAATGGCACGAAGAACAGTCTCGGGCGCGCCTTCCAGCAAATCGGAAAGCCGCACCAGCAGCCTGCCCTGGCGCAACCGGATCGTGTTGTTGACGTTGGCAAAGGCGAAAAACTCGATTTGCAGTTCGGGCAGAGAATATCCCAGACTTAGGTCGCCGTGTGCATCACGGAAGATTTGGTCCAAGCCCTCACGCACAGTGAGCGTAGATTAGCACGAAGCTTCATCCCCGCGCGTTGCCCGCCCGGCTTCACGTCCAGATTTTGCCAGGCGGCGTGATCGGCTATGCCTATTCAGGCTTGCTATTGTTCTTGGCATCCTTCGCATTCAGTTTCTTGTGCTTTGCCGCTTCCTCCTGGTCTGCGAGCAGCTTGCGATGGTCGTCGGCAGAACCATCCACCGTATCGAGAGCGCTCGACAGCACAAATTCATATTCTTTCGCTTCTTCCGGGGAAACGCCCGCTGCATCTCGAAGAGCACGCAACTTGGCCTGAAATTCAGTGTCCGCTTCGACGATGGTTTTTAGCGGCTTGCGGATATCGTCCCGCCGATCGACGTAGGTGTCGATATTGTCATTGAGCTCGTCATAGATCAGAAGGAAATCGGCGAGGCGATCGTGGGTCTGTTGTGCGCGATCTTTGGTCTTGGGATCGTTGCGCATTTGTTCGAGCGAAACCAGCCGGGCGCGGGCAAACGTGATGTAGAGTGTGAGCCGCTGCAAAGGTTCCCAACTGGCGTCGCGGACCTGGTCAATTTCGGGCTGAGTGAGGGGGTCGCGGCGGCGCTGAGCCGGCAGCGAAACCGCCATGGCGGCGAATAAGCCCAGGCAAACGAATCTGCGGAGCGTCGTCACTTCTGGTCACCCTTAGGAAACATCGCGGCGAGCAGATCATCGCGAATCCGCTGCAAGTGGTTGATGCTTTCCTGGATCGTCTTTTGATCCTCAAGCGTGACAGCACGCTTGAGGTCATTCAGTTTGCGCGTCATTTTACGGAGCGCGATCTCGCTTTGTTTCTCGTGTTTGTGCGACTGAATGGCAGCGTCGCGAGTCATTTCCGAGAACGCAACTACGTCTTCCAGCGAAGCTTGGGCTTTCTCTTCGTCGCCCGCGGCGTAGAACCGGTCGGCAGCGTCCAGTTGCCGCTCGGCTACCTGCAGGCACAGGCTGGGCCGCTCCGAAGTGCTGGCGTTGGCAATCCGGGCCTTCAATTCTTCGAGCGTCAATTCTTTCCTGGCATGCAGCGCGGCAGGCGTGGCCAGTGTCGCAAGAAGCAAGCACAACCCTTCAACCCAACTCAGCCGCAGATTTCCCATCCCAGGCATCGTAACTTCCAGTGTGGCTATTTCTTGGGCTCGATGGCAATGAGCCGGTGTTTCGCCTGCCACTCCTGATCAGGATACTTCCCGCCGGCGGTGTTAAGGAAGAGGTGATAGTTGGCCGCGGCTTGTTTGTAGTCGCGCAGATGATCGAAGGCCGAAGCTCGCAGGAAGTAGGTGATGGGGATCTCCGGCAGAAATTTTGCTCGCGCCTGAAGCGCGCGAATCACCATCGGATAATCCTTTTGCTCCTCCGCACCAAATGCCAGGTCACCATAGGCCTCGCCGAAAGCCGGCTTGATCTTTACCGTGACCAGAAACTCTTGCTCCGCTTGGGCGTATTTCTTCTGTCGCAGAAGGGCTTGGCCTAAGCCGCGGTGAAGCTGCGCGTCGTTCGGATTCGCGGCCACCAGAGCGCGGTAGGAAGCTTCCGCCTGATCGTTCTTGCCGACTGCGGCGTAAAGGTCGGCAAGGTCGCGCCGCGCGGAAGCGTCGCCGGGAGCAAGCTTGATTCCCACCTGCAACTCTGCGATGGCGTCGTCGTTCTTGCCCTCCGCTGCGAGAACACGCCCCAGTTGAATGTGGGCCGGAGCATACATGGCTTGCCCAGCCAGCAGTTTGCGCAGATAGTCTACAGCTTCCGGGAAGCGCCGCCCGTGCATGTAAATGTTGGCCAGCCCGATAAGAGCATCCGAAGACTGCAGATCGAGCGCGAGCGCCTGCTTGTACTCTTTCTCAGCGTCGGCGTATTTCTCTTCGCCTTCCAACAACCGGCCAGCTGCAAGGTGCGGCTCCGCCTCCGTTGGCTGAAGACTGGCCGCTTGTTGATAAGCCGCAAGGGCATCCTCAGGCTTTGATTTCTCCATTACCTGCCCCAGAGAAAGCCACGCGCGGAAATGACCCTCCGCCGCGTGGCTCGTAGGTTTGAGCAGCGTTGCCGCGCGCAGAAACTGTTCGGCGTCCGGCTGACTCGTCTTCGCCAGTTGCAGACCCAGATTCAGATTCGATTCGAAAACATCGGGCTTGGCGGCGACCGATTTTCGATAAGATGCAATCGATTCGTCCATTTTGCCAAGTTCGTTTTCGACGAAACCCAAGTCGAACCAGGCAACGTAGTTTTTAGGATATTGACTGACGACCTTTTGCAACAGCGGCTCCGCCGCCACGTAATCCTGTTTCTGAATCGAATTCTCAGCGTGAGTGAGTTCGAGCGGCTCATCGTCCTCGACAGCAATCCTGGAGTGGCGGATGGTTCGGCTGGAGTCGGGCCCGGTCTTCTTGTGAATAGGCTTACTGGAAGAGGCTCCTTCAGCATCTTGAGAAACCTGATCTTCAGGTTCAGCAGAAGTCGTGCTTGAAGCCTGGGACGCCGAAGTCGGTGCCGTCGATCTTTGCGACGTCGAGGTTTGAGACGAGGAGGTCTGCGACGAGGTTTGCGGCGAACTCTGGCTGGCATCCTGCGCAACTGCAGGCACTACGGCCACCAGCGCCCCTAGCGCCAACCCAGCCGCTCTAAGCTTTCTCATTGGAATGCGACACCACATTGCCGTTCGCATGCGTGCCACTTGCCCGTGTGCCGTTCAGAATACGCGCCAGATACTGCCCGGTGTAGGAATTCGGCAGTTTCGCAATCGCCTCCGGCGGCCCCGCTCCCACAATGTTTCCGCCGCGCGATCCTCCCTCCGGGCCCAGATCGATCACCCAGTCGGCGGTCTTGATCACCTCAAGATTATGCTCGATCACAAGGATCGAACCTCCCGCATCGATCAGACGGCGGAACGCCGCCAGTAGTTTGCTCACATCATCGAAGTGCAGTCCGGTGGTGGGCTCGTCGAAAATATAAAGCATACGGCGCTTGATTCGCATTGCGTCGGGTCTTGCACCTCGGGGACGCCCGATTTCACGTGCCGCGGGTTGCAGATGAGCGGCCAGCTTCATTCGCTGCGCTTCACCGCCGGAGAGTGTGGTGGCCGACTGGCCCAGCCGCAAATATCCCAACCCCACTTCTTCCAGCACTCGCAGCTTCTCGCTCACCTTGGGTATCTCGGCGAAAAACTTCAGCGCCTCCTTCACCGTGAGATTGAGAACTTCATGGATGTTCTTTCCACGGTAGCGAACCTCAAGAACCTGCGGCTTATACCGCGTGCCTTTGCACTCTTCGCAGATCAGTTCAACGTCGGCGAGAAACTGCATCTCCACCGTAACCGTGCCGTCTCCCTGGCAGACCTCGCAGCGTCCGCCCGGAATGTTGAAAGAGAAATGGCCGGAAGAAAAGCTGCGCTTCTTGGCTTCGGGCAGGGAAGCAAACAGATCGCGAATCGCATCGAAGGCCTTGATATAGGTCACCGGGTTCGACCGCGGCGTACGTCCGATCGGTGACTGATCGACAAGAACCACCTCGTCAAAGAACTCCTCGCCTTCAATGCTCTCCCACATCGCCGAATTTGTCGCCGTGCCATTCAAGGGCTGCTTCTTGGCCTGCGCCAGAGCCTGATAGAGCACTTGGTGCAGCAGCGTCGACTTGCCCGAGCCGGATACTCCCGTGATCGCCACAATCATTCCCAGCGGAATGCTGACGTCGATGCCTTTTAGATTATTCGCGCGCGCTCCGCGAATCGTGATCTGCTGCCTGCCCGGCTTCCTGCGCACGGCAGGGAACTGAATGCGCAGCTCCCCCGCGAGATAGCGTCCAGTCAACGAAGCCGGATTACGCCGGATTTCCTCGTAGGTTCCTGCAGCCACAAGTTTCCCGCCGTGTTCACCCGCGCCCGGCCCCAGATCGAGAATGCGATCCGCCGTCCGCATAATGTCGGGGTCGTGTTCCACTACCAGAATCGTGTTTCCCAGATCTCGCAGATCGTGAAGAATCTTGATCAGCCGCCGCGTATCGCGGCTGTGCAGGCCGATCGAGGGCTCGTCGAGAACATAAAGCGTGCCCACAAGCCGCGAACCCAGCGAGGTTGCCAGTTGAATTCGCTGCGCTTCGCCGCCCGACAAAGTCGAAGAGAGACGGTCCAGCGTCAGGTATTCGAGGCCCACGTCGTTGAGAAAGCGCAGCCGTTCGCGAATCTCCTGCAGCAGCTTATCGGCAATTCCGGCTTCCTGCACGCTTAACTCGACCTGATCGAAGAATTTCGCGGCGTCCTCTACCGTCATCGCGCAGATTTCGCAAATGTTGCGGCCGTTGATCTTGACTTGCCGCGCTTCCAGCCGCAGGCGTGTGCCGTTGCAGGCCGAGCAGGTCGAGTATCCCCGGTAGCGGCTCAGGAACACGCGCACATGCAGCTTGTATTTCTTGCGTTCCAGATACTGGAAGAAGCCGCGCACGCCGAGGAATGTTCTTTCGCCATCCAACACAAGCTGCTGATGCTCCGGCTCAAGTTCAGCCCAAGCCACATCCAGCGGAATGCCGGACTGCTTGGCAAATCGCTTCAGATCGGTAAACAACGGCCGGTATTTGGGCTTGGTCCACGGCTCAATGGCGCCCTCGCCCAGCGATTTGGTCTTGTCGGGAATCACGAGGTCGAGGTCGAAATCAATCGTGTTGCCGAATCCCTGGCAGCGGGGACAAGCGCCGTAAGGATTGTTGAACGAAAACAGCCGCGGCTCCGGCTCCTCGTAGCGCAAATGACAGTCCTTGCATTCGAAACGTTGGGCAAAGCGCAACTGGCGGGCCTGCTGATCGTCGTGCGGCGGAATGTCGAAAATCACCTCGCCCGATTCGCGATACGCGGTTTCGATCGCATCCACGATGCGGGAGCGCACCTCAGAACTCAGCGTAAGTCGATCCACCAATACAAATACCGGCTGGCTGAAATCCACATCCAACAACGACTCCGGCGTGGAAAATTCAAACACCTGGCCGGGTTGATCGTCATGCGGCTGATCGTCATGCGGCTGATCGTCATGCGCCTGATCGTTATGCGATTGATAAAGCCGATTGAAACCCGCCTTGCGCAGATCGAACAATCTCGTCTTCAGTTCATCAGTCAATTGCGCCGGCCCTGCTCCTGGTTTCGCCTTCTTCGCTTTTCGTCCGCGGCTGGGCCTGCTCTGAGGTTCAGCAAGAACTTCCCGCTGCAACGGGAAGAGAACTTGCAGCCGCGTTTCCGCTTCGAGCGCGAGTATCGCGTCCGCGACTTCGTCCACCGTGTCCTTTTTCACTTCGCGCCCGCAGTTCGCACAATAAGTGCGGCCGACGCGGGCGAAAAGCAGTCGCAGGTAGTCATAGATTTCCGTGGCTGTCGCCACCGTCGATCTGGGATTGCGCGTCGTATTTTTCTGCCGGATCGCCACCGCCGGCGCAATGCCGTCGATGCTGTCGGCGTCCGGCTTCTCGATGCGCTCCAGAAATTGTCGCGCGTACGCCGAAAGCGACTCCACATAGCGGCGCTGCCCCTCGGCATAGATAGTGTCGAAAGCAAGCGAGGACTTCCCCGAACCGGAGACCCCGGTAACAACCGTCAGCGTATTGTGGGGAACCTCAAAATCAATATTCTTGAGGTTATGGACGCGGGCCCCGCGAACAATAATGCTTTCCGTGGACATCGGCTAGAAAGAAGGCGGCGGCACAAGTCGGGCCCTGTAGACGCGCCACAGCGGCTTCCACGAGCGCTGCCGAATCTTTCTATTATAAAGCACGGTAACCACTGCCGGATGACCGCTCACATCGAAGGAAAGGTAAAGTTTTAACTAGGGGCGGCCGTTGGGAGGTTCTTCGTTCTCTTGATCGCGGCGTTTGCCGTAGCGGAACGCAAAACCAACGCCGAACGTCAAAATTCCCAGCGGAGGAACCAGCATCACAAGAATCGCCTTGTTGAGCGCGCGCTGACCTTCCTTGGGCGTGCTCTTCGCAGTGGCATAGCACATGGCGCAAGCCTGTGAAAAAGCCGGCGCGGCAGCCAGACCAATCCCCAGCAGCACTATCAGCGCGCCCAGTTTGCGGTTCAGCAGTCGCATTGTGTCCCAGACTTCACTTTACTCCCAGATGCAAGATCCGGTCTGCGTCGGGAAAGAAAAAGAAATACATGATGATGAAGCAGCCCACCACGGAAATCACAATCATCCAGCGCATCAGCGCGATCTCGAACTTCAAGTGCATGAAATAGCCGACGATCAGCGCCGACTTGATTACCGAAAGGATCATCAGCGCTTCCAGCATCCGCACCGGCGCGAATATCTGCCGGTAGCCCAGCCACACCTCTACCGCGGTCAAAACCAGGAGCGCGCCCCATACCCAGAAATACTGCCCCTTGCTGTCGTCGTGCGCCGCTGCATCGTGCATCGTATTTTCCCCTGCGGCAGGAAATGCCGCTCGATGAGTTGCCCACTCCCTCAGATTTTCGTCGACATCAAATAAACCAGCGGAAAGATGAACATCCAAACCAAATCCACGAAGTGCCAATACAGTCCCGAAACTTCGACATCGTGCGCGTCGTAGACTTTCGGCTTCAGAAAAAGAATGATTGCCGACACGATCAATCCAATCCCCAGCGCGTGAATGCCATAGTGAAAAACGTTGTCCGCCGGAATCAAGAAGTATCCCGCAATCCAGATGGCCGCCAGAACCGGCAGGAACCACTTGCGGAACGCAATCACGCCCAGGTAGATGACGCCGATGGTCACATGCAGCATGTGCATTCCGGTGAGCGTAAAGAACGTCCCGCCGAATTGCGGAACCGACGGAGCCCAGGGATTCGCAAACGGCGTCATTCCCTTGTCAATCAGGTGGGTCCATTCCAACCCGTGCAGCACGATGAAAGCTGTGCCGAACGCCATCGTCCCCAGCAGCCAATTGCGAGTCCAAGCCCGGTCGCCACGCCTCGCCGCCAACACGCCCAGCACCATGGTCAGCGAACTGGAGAGCAAACACGCCGTCATAATGGTCGCGTTGGTAATGCTTTCCACCGCAAACGGCGTCGGCCATGCGGGATTCGAAATCCGGTTATAACTGAAAGCGAACAGCAACGCCCCAAAGGTGAGCGAATCGGAGGCCAGAAACAGCCACATTCCCACCTTCTTCGAATACGCTCCAAACAGCGGAGCCTCATAAGCGCCCGCGAGTCCATGCCCCACAGCGGCGTCATGTTGCAGCGTGGCGTCAGCCATTCCTCAGGTTCCCCTTTCGCTTATCGCGCGAATTCCAAAAACGCAAACACATAAATCCACAGCAACCCCATGAAATGCCAGTACCACGCTGTGACGTCCACGGCAATGCGCCGCGCCTCAACCGGTTTGCGCAGCAGGGAAGTCGCCGCCGCCCAAACAAGCGCGATGATTCCGCCCGCCAGGTGCACGGCGTGCGCTCCCGTCAGTAAATATACAAACGAACTGTTGGGATTGGTCGAGACAAAGAACCCGCGATTCTGCAATTCTCTCCACGCCAGCCCTTGGCCCACCAGAAATCCAATGCCGAGAATCACCGTGATGCCCAGCCAGGGCAAGTGGTTCTCTTCTCCCAGCGAAACTCCGGGAATCGACTTAACCGGCGCCAGCGCGGCCTGGCGTGCATAGTCGCGGCGTGCCGCTTCAATGGTCACGCTGCTCAGCAGCAGAACACCTGTGTTGATCGCGAGCAGCACCCACGGCAGATTCACCCCGCCCCAGTCGCGGACGTAACTATTGCTGGCGCCGTCGAACATGGGCAATCCCTGGCGCACGATGTAAGCGCTGGTCAGTGAGATGAACAGCATGACGATGGGAGCGATCAGGCAGATAAGCCCCAGCCGGGCTCGCCGCAGACGCTCGCCATAACCCGGGCCGCCATCGCCGCGTCTACCGTCGCCGCCTCCGGCCATAGGCGGCCTCGGCCGGTTTCCGCCGTGGCCCAGTTGCGAAGTATCTACCGGAGTGCTTGGAGTAAAAGTTGCCATACCAACAGGATACTTCAGTGCGCCGAAGCGCTCACCGGATCAGTCTGCATCACGTAGTCGCGCGGTGCGCCTGGCACAGCGTACTCATATGGACCATGGTTCACTACCGGCGTCACCCCGCCAAAGTTGTCGTGCGGAGGCGGAGTCGCGGTCGTCCACTCCAATGTCGTGGACTGCCACGGGTTATCGCTCGCCTTCGGCCCCTTAAACATGCTCCAGAAAAGGTTGATCACGAAGATGAGTTGCGCGCTGATGGTGATGATCGCCGCGTAGGTTATGAACGTTTGCAAAGGAATCAGCTTAGCCTGGTAAGCGACTTCCGTGAATTGTGAGTAACGCCGCGTCTGTCCCGCCATGCCGAGATAGTGCATGGGCATAAAAATGGCATAAGTCCCGGCGAGAGTGATGAAGAAGTGGATTCGGCCCAGCGTTTCGTTCATCATGCGACCGAACATCTTCGGAAACCAATAATAAGTCGCCGCAAAGATCCCGAAGATCGCCGCTACACCCATGATCAGGTGGAAGTGGCCCACCACAAAATAAGTGTCGTGCAGTTGAATATCGAGCACCGGCTGCGCCAGAAATGGCCCGCTCAATCCGCCCGAGACGAACAGCGAAACAAACCCGATCGCATACAGCATCGGCGTCTGGAAGCGGATGCGGCCCTTGTGCATCGTGCCCAGCCAATTGAACGTCTTAATGGCCGAGGGCACGCCGATGCACATGGTCAGAATCGAGAAAGCAAAAGCCGAATACGGGCTCATGCCGCTCATGAACATGTGATGGCCCCAAACCATGAATCCGAACAAGCCAATCGAAAGCATGGCGTAAACCATTGCCTTGTATCCGAAAATCGGCTTGCGCGAAAATGTCGAAAGAATTTGCGACGTCACGCCCATGCCCGGAAGAATTGCGATGTACACCTCGGGATGTCCGAAGAACCAGAACAAATGCTGCCACAACAGCGGCGAACCGCCTTTGTGGCCGAGCACCTGCCCATTCACCACAATCAGCGGAACATAAAAGCTGGTGCCGAGGTTGCGATCCATCAGCAGAAGAATCCCCGCCGAAAGCAGCACTCCGAACGCGAGCAGCCCGAGAATCGCCGTGATGAACCACGACCACACCGTCAGCGGCATGCGCATCAGCGACATGCCCTTGGCCCGCAGGTCCAGAGTCGTGGTAATAAAATTCAGCGCGCCCATTAGCGAGGCAATGCAGAAGATGGCGATGCTGGTAATCCACAAATCCGCGCCGAGCCCTTCACCCGGTCCCGCCGATTGCACCGCGCTCAGCGGCGGATATCCCGTCCACCCATGCAGCGGCGCGCCGCCGGTAACGAAGAAAGCGGCAATGATCACCACGAAAGCCACAAACGTGGTCCAGAACGAAAGCATGTTCAGCACCGGAAACGCCATGTCCGGCGCCCCAATTTGAATCGGCAGAAAGTAGTTTCCGAATCCTCCCTGCGGCGCCGTAGTCAGCACGAAAAACACCATGATGGTGCCGTGCATGGTGAGCAGGCTGAGATACGTCTCCGGCTTGATCTCGCCCACCAGCGGCAGCACGGCTGCGGGCCACACCATGTGAATGCGCATGAGCAGGGAAAGAAACATCCCCACAAACACCGCCGTCAGCGCCAGAAAAAAATACTGCATGCCGATCACTTTGTGATCGAGGCTGAAAATATACTTCCGGATGAAACCCTGAGGAGCGTGCGCGTGAATCGTAGCCGGGGTCGCCATGTTATTGTTTCTCCGCCTCCCGTGCCGCCAGCCACTTGTCGAAATCCTCCTGGCTGACCACGTGTACCATGCCGTGCATCTTGTAGTGGCCCAGGCCGCAAAGTTCGGCGCACGCAATTTCGTACTCGCCGATCACCGTTGGCCGGAAGTGCATGTGGATGTTCAGTCCGGGCACTGTGTCCTGTTTGAAGCGCAGCGACGGAACAAAGAAGCTGTGAATCACATCTACCGAGCGCAGGCTCACGTCGATCTCGCGGTCCACCGGCAGATACATCGTGCCCGTCACGATGTCGTCCTTTGCATCGGGATCGGACGTGACGATCCCAAGAGCCGCTTCGCCTCCAGCCGAGGGATCCATCAGCTTGACGCTGGTTGGCGCAAAGTGCCCATCCGGCCCCGGATAACGGAAGTACCACGCAAACTGCATCCCCGTCACCTCAACCTTCACCGCATCGGCTGCCGGAGGATCAAACCGCTGGCTGGCCCACACCCGGCTGCCCATCAGGTTCAGTCCGATAAACAATATTGCCGTCAGCACCGTCCACACAATTTCCAGACGACCGTTCCCGTGGGAATACTGCGCTGGCGCAGCCGAAGCATGTTCGCGATATCTCCACGCGAAATAGCCCAGCGAGAGTTGCGCCGCCACAAAAATGATTCCCATCAGCACGAAGGTGAGGGCGAATTGATGGTCGATGAAGCCGGCAGCCTCCGCCGCTCCCGGCGGTAACCACCAGGTCTTGGCCACAAAGAAGTACGTGCTGACGAACGTAATCAGCCAGATTAAGCCGAGTAACGCGAGGCCCATTCCCTAGTCCTCCCAACACGAAACAAAGCCGCGAAACGATTTCCCCAAGGCGATTGTCGCGCTCGATCAGCGCGAGCAACCGGCGAGTGTACCACAGCCCCATCCAAGAAACGCAACAACGTTCTGCAACAACATGGTGCAAGAAAAAATTGCAGGCACCGCCGCGGCCAAAATTTCTCGATCCGTGAGAATCCCCGCAAATCCGTGGCGAATGAATTTATTTCTCCTTCCACTCCGGCACCCGCCCCGGTGTCCACGGCGCACCTGCCGCTTCCATGTCTTTTTCCAACTTAGCTAGATCCACTTCAATCACCGCGTGCAGCTTGGCAAGTTGGTCGGAAAATTCCGCAGCCGCAATTCCATAGGCGTCGACGTTCGTCTTTGTCGGCTTGGCCAGGCTAAAACGTTCGCCGTCCATGATCGAATCCACTCGCTCACTAATCGAGGTTGGCACCTGCTCACTCCGCTTCGCCACCTCTACATCGCCGCGCAAAGCCCGCAAGATTTCCCGATCGCGCTGCTCAATGGAGTCGGCAACCGCGCCCAGTTGCCGTTCCACTGCCGGCGTCTCGCGCAGCGCTTCGCGAATCGATTTCAACCGCGCATCCACATTCTCCGAGGTATGCAGCGCTCCCGTAACCGCGCCGTACAGCCGCGCTACTTTACGCCGGAACTCCTCTTGCGCCGACTCGTCCGCCGCGCTCATCCCCGACGCACCCTCGGCCGCGACCTTAAAACTCTCAGCTCCCACCAGTTCCGTAACCACACCCTCGGATTTTTGAAACAGCCGCACCGAGTAAGTCCCCGGCAGCACGAGAGGACCAAGGTTTCCCACGGGCGGAAAATCTTCATCCGCTTCTTCGGAGTGCTCACGCACAATCGACGCGGGGTAGCGCAGATCCCACGCCGCGCGCTGAAATCCTTCGCTCGCGCTTCCATCCACCCGGCGGACCGGCGCTCCGCTCTCGTCATACACCATAAAGTAAAGCTCCGGCTTCGCCTCTTCCGCTTCCGCTCGCATCTCGTCATGCGTGGGATAGGGAAGCGTCTGATTTTTCTTCGCCGCTTCTTTTTCGGAGTCCTGCCGTTTTTCTTTCCTGGTTTTCAGCTTGTCTTTCAGATACGCCGTAAAGACCGCGCCGTAAGGCGGATTCTCCGCCTTATAAAACGCATCTCCCTGAAATCCTTTTTTCGGGCCGCCTAGCGGATGCCGCTCCACGTATAGCAAAGCATCTTTCACCGGAAAAATCATCGCCGTCTGCTGCACCGATTCCGGCTTGATTTGCCTAAGCGGAGTGATGTCATCCAGCACATAGAATCCGCGTCCGAAGGTCGCAATCACCAGATCGCCTTCCCGCGCCTGCAACACCGTGTCGCGCACCGCAATCGTCGGCAATCCACCTTTGAGACGCACCCAATGCTGTCCGCCATCGATCGTGAAGAACGCGCCGAATTCCGTTCCGGCAAAAAGAAGACTCGCGTTCACCGTGTCTTCGGCAAAGGCCACCACCGGACCATTCTCCGGTAAATTGCCCGCGACCGACGTCCACGTCTTCCCCGCGTCCGCCGACTTCAGCAGATAAGGTTTGAAGTCCTCATTCTTGTGATTGTCGAACGCGGCGTACACCGTGTTGGCGTCATGCCACGACGCCGCCAGTCGGCTCACGTAAGTCATCTCCGGCACGCCGGCGAACTTGTCGTACTTCGTCCAGTTCTGGCCGCCGTCGCTCGTCATCTGAATCAATCCGTCGTCGGTGCCAACATAGATCAATCCTTCGTTCTTCGGCGATTCCGAAAGCGCCACGATGTTTCCATAGAACGAAGTTGACGCATTCTTGGCAACCGCATCCGGGCCCCAAACTTTTCCCATCACCGGCAACTTGTTGCGATCAATCTGTCGCGTAAGATCTCCGCTGATGGCCTTCCAGGTATCACCCCGGTCGTCGCTGCGGAAAAGTTTGTTCGCCGCAAAATACAATCGCGTGTGCAAGTGCGGACTGATAATCAGCGGCGAATCCCAATTCCAGCGCAACGGAGCCTCGCCCTTGCCTGCTTGCGGCTGTAAAACCAACTCCTGCCCGGTCGGCTTGTCATAGCGCACCAGCACGCCATATTGCGATTCCGAATACACCGTATTCGCATCCACGGGATCGATCTGCGAGTGAAATCCGTCTCCGCCCGTGGTCACATACCAATCGGAATTCATGATCCCGTTCACATTCCGCGTGCGCGTCGGCCCGCACCACGAAAAATTGTCCTGCGTTCCTCCGCATACGTTGTAAAAGGGAAGTGCATTGTCCACAGCCACGTCATAGAACTGCACCGTCGGCAAATTCGCCTTGAACTCCCAGCTCCTGGCGTCGTCGTAGGTCTCGTACATACCCCCGTCGGAGCCCAGCAGCCAATGCTTCGTGTTCTCCGGATCGATCCATATGGCGTGATTGTCGCCGTGATGGTTCAATTCATTCACTTTGTGCAGCGTTTTTCCCCCATCCAGCGATTCGCGCAGGCTCACATTCATCACGAAAATGCGATCCACATTCCTCGGATCGGCAATCACCCGCGCGTAATACATCGCGCCCACATCGAACTCGTTGCGCCGCTCCCACGTCGCGCCCTTGTCGTTCGAGCGAAAGACTCCCCCTTTGCCGTCCGCCGCTTCAATCGTGGCGTAAACCACGTTCGCGTCAACCGGAGAAACCGCCAGCCCGATGCGCCCCATGTCTACCGTAGGCAATCCGTCTGTTTCTCGTCTGCCTCTCGATTCAGTTTTCAGCTTCTTCCAGGTCGCGCCTGCGTCGGTCGACTTATAGATCGCGCTCTCCGGCCCGCCATCGATCAGCGTAAAAACGTGCCGCCTCCTCTGATACGCCGCTGCGTACAGAATGTCAGGATTCGACGGATCAATCGCCACATCCACCACGCCGGTATTCTCGCTGATGGTGAGGACCGCCTTCCAGTTCTTGCCGCCGTCCGTGGTCTTGTACAGTCCGCGATCTCCGCCCGGCCCCCACAGCGGTCCCTCCGCCGCCACGTACACCACTTTCGAATCGCGCGGATCGATCACCACCCGTCCAATATGTTCCGATTTCTTCAGCCCCAAATTCTGCCAGTTCTTCCCGCCATCGTCGGACCGGTAAATTCCATCGCCATAACCCACACTGCGCTGGCTGTTGCTCTCGCCCGCGCCCACCCACACCACCGACGCATCGTTCGGATCCAGCGTCACCCATCCGATCGAATACGATCCCTGTTCGTCAAATACCGGACTCCAAGTCGTCCCATCGTTCTCCGTCTTCCACACCCCGCCCGACGCCACGCCCACGTAATACTCAAACTTGTTCTTCGGATTCACCGCGATCGACATCACTCGCCCCGAAGCTACCGCCGGCCCAATCGAGCGAAATTTCAGCCCGGCAAAGGTGCCGGCATTCATGCCCGGCTTTTTTTCTTCTTCCTTCTTGTCTTCTTGGTTCGCTTCCGCTGGCGCGCTCTTATTCTGTTGATTCTTCGCCGATTTCTTACTCTCGGTCGAAGTCGGCGCCGTCTGCGCCTTCACGTCCGCGTCCTGCGCAAGAGAAGTGAGCGGGAATGCGAATAAGACCGCAGCGAAGAGTGCACCTAGCGGCAATTTCACAGAAGTCTCCGATCCAAAGATTTCCAAAACTGACATGTATAAACTGATATGTATAACAGGAATCGAGCCGAGAGAAGCGCCGATTCGCGTCGGCGATCTTCTTCGCGCCCTTCGCGGCGGTTCTTTGCGGACTTTGCGGTCAACGCCGGGTGCCCCATTTCTCGCGCTTTTGCGAGAAGTGGGTCTTTTGACTTTGACGCCAAGCGGAGAATCATACCCGCGCTAGAATCATTCCATGCCACCGAAATCCCAAGGCCACGATACCCGTTACCTGAAAATGCAGAAGAACTACTGCTTCGTCTGCGGCCAGGACAATCCCGAAGGCATGAAGCTCAAGTTCATCCTCGACGAAGCCCGTCAAACCTTCGTCTGCCGCTTCCGCCTCAGCAACCGCTATACCGGACCGCCCGGCCACACCCACGGCGGCATCATCGCCTCCATCCTCGACGACGCCATGGGCAAGGTCAACAAACTCCACCACGTCGTCGCCCTCACCCGTGAGATGACCATCGAATACCTCAAGCCCGTCCCGCTGCACAAACCCCTCCGCGTCGAAGGCCGCGAAATCGAAGTCCGCGGCCGCACCCACGTCAACGCCGCAGAAATCCTCAACGAAAAAAATGAAGTCCTGGCCCGCAGCCGCGGCATCTTCATCGCCATCGACCCCGAAAAAATGTTCGCCAAATATGTCAATCGCTGACAAGCCTCGCCACTCTTCGGATTTGTCGTCCCGAGGATTTGTCATCCTGAGCGTAGCGTTTCGGACCGCTTGCGGTCCGAAACGCGAAGTCGAAGGATCCCTTTCTCCTTACCCTGACGACGACCCCGCGAGGAGTCCTCTCCTCGAACCTTCGGTCGCGCCAACCCGGAGTACCGCGAATTATCAATGGGCTGTAAAATAGGTCATGGCAGGCGATTATGCGTTGTCTGCTCATCCTTCGCGCTTGCGAAAAGGTACCCACGGTATTCACAACATGTCCCCAAACAACGGAAAAACGAACAACGGCGCCTCCACCAGCCTCCGCCTCAAAACCGGCCTTGCCGAAATGCTAAAAGGCGGCGTCATCATGGACGTAACCACCCCCGCCCAGGCCACCATCGCCGAACAAGCCGGAGCCGTCGCCGTCATGGCCCTCGAACGCGTCCCCGCGCAAATCCGCGCCGAAGGCGGCGTAGCCCGCATGGCCTCGCCCAAAATCATTCGCGAGATCATGGCCGCAGTCTCCATCCCGGTCATGGCCAAGTGCCGCATCGGACACTTCGCCGAAGCCCAAATTCTCGAAGAGCTCGGCGTCGACTACATCGACGAATCCGAAGTCCTCACCCCCGCCGACGAAGCCCACCACGTCGATAAGCACGCCTTCAAGGTCCCATTCGTCTGCGGCGCCCGCAATCTCGGCGAAGCCCTGCGCCGCATCGCCGAAGGCGCAGCCATGATCCGCACCAAGGGCGAAGCCGGCACCGGAGACGTAGTCCACGCCGTAAAGCACATCCGCCAAATCGTCCAGGAGATGAAAATCCTCACGGTGCTCGGCGAAGAAGAACTCTACGCCAAAGCCAAAGAGCACGCCGCACCCTACGAACTGATAAAGATGGTAGCGAAAGCGGGCAAGCTCCCAGTCCCAAATTTCAGCGCGGGAGGCATAGCCACCCCAGCCGACGCCAGCCTGGTAATGCAGCTAGGAGCCGAAGCCGTCTTCGTAGGCAGCGGCATCTTCATGAAAGACAGCACCACCTTCGCCGACCCCGCCGAAGCCGCCAAGCGAGCCAGAGCCATCGTTAAAGCCGCCACCCACTTCAACGACCCTAAAGTATTACTCGAAGTCAGCGAAGATTTGGCGGGAGCGATGAAGGGGCTGGCTGTGGCCGGTTTGGACGAGGCGCATATGCTACAAACCAGGGGCTGGTAACGTAATTTACCGTCCCCAAACTGAGTGAGGCGGTTGTATCTCGAATGAAGAAGAAGAAATTATTGACAGCAACCGCGCTCATAACGATGGGTGTGTTGGTGGCGATATCAGCAGCAATGGTACATCTATGGAGACGACATAACCTAGAGCGTGTGAGAGCGAACAAGCTTGAAGCGATGCCTCGAAAATCAGCCTCCGTTCCCCATTTCTTTCAGATCGTGCTTTCATCCTTTGACCCCGATGTCAAACATCTGTCGGCGAAAGTGACCAGCCACGTGAGTGTAGGAGTCCTATTTTCTTGTGCATTTCCGAAGATCAGACAGGCCGTGTTGATGGGACCTTACGCTCCAGCCCCAATCGGCGCACAGTGTTATTTTGCACATCCAGTTGTTACCGACGGTACTACGTTCGATCCGGCTTCCGACACCATCAAGACGTTCTTCTTTGATCGAGAGGTAATTGGTGTACCGTTTACGGATCCAAAATACTACGAGCCCGACAAACCGTCCCCTGAGCCGATAACTGATGAGCTCGGGGTTATTGGTGATCCTGGCCTCTATCCGTTCGATTCGTATCTCGTGATGATTCGTATCGACGGGCCGGGTTTTATCGTCGACGAGGATCGCGAAAGTGAACAAAACTCCGCAGATGCGGCTGAATTCTTGGGAATAGCTCCGGAGAAGCTTTACAAGCAGCTAGCGCCCTTCAGTGGGGACCAAAGTCGAATCAAATTTGAGGTCCCAGGATTTGTATACAGCAGTCTTGATGGAAATGGCTTAAAGTCCAGGGGCGTCCCATGGAGTCCTTTTCAGCGTGAAAAGGATGGTCAGCGTCCGGCCTTCATTTTCTTGGAAATGAGACGTGCTCTCCTTCTGCGGGTGACGACCATCATTGTCGGATTCTTGGCTGTCGCCTATGCACTTATTGTGGGATGCTTTACCACGCCCGAGGAATATCTGAAGACAATAGCGGCGTCCTTTTTATCTTTCTGGGCGTTACGGAGTGTCTTGACCGGCAGTGCGCCAAAGGTACCCACAATAATTGACTATGCCACAATGGCGTTATTCGCACTGCCGATTGGAATGATTCTATTTAGATATCTAAGATCGCGGTGGCGAGTAAGAAATGCTGGGAAGGTGAGCAATGTTGAGTCACAGGACGGGTGACCCGCGGGTGGCCCGCCTCTGATTTTTTATAAGAAACCGGGACAGACTGGACCATCCCCGCATTTCGATGGCCGGCAGCTGGAGTGAAGCGTCCCGCCTGTACGCAGTTTCTTTTCGTTGATAGGTAGGTCACGCGGCCAGTAGAATTGGGCTATTGCTGGATCGACGCTATGACCTCAGATGGATACGAAGCGCCTCCGCCGCCCCGTAAGGGCGACAAGCTTTTTCGTGGGGATCTGCACGACTGGAAAAATAATGCTTGTCTGCGAGACGGGCGGGTGGCCCAGGTCTGATCCCATGTCTCGCAAAACCGGCGAGACATGGGGCACCCCAGTCCATCTTCGCCCCAGTCCGTCTTCCTGATGTGCCCAATGAGTTGGGAGAGTGGAAGCAGGCGGGTGGCCCCAGGTCTCGACCGCCTGCTGCGGCCAACCCGGATTTATTGTTGGACAAAAGGGAACCATAAGTGCTTGGCGGGATGCTCATTGCCTACCCAGGACATGATGACCCCAAATGTAGTCATCAAAGTCCCGATGATAATGACAAAAAACTGCCCGATGCGAATCGTCGCCGTCGTTCTGTCAGCTTCCTCAGTTTGCAGCAGAGGACCAAGCAGCACGTCCTGTTTCCAATGACACATCCGGATCATAAATGCGTAGAACGCAGATGCAAGCAGGACAAGCAACGGAATCAGCCAGCCGCCTTTGAGCACACTTTTGGAAAAATCCTGGGTGCCAAGTGCCAGGCAGAACGCAACACTCTGCGCGAAGGAAAAACCGGCTATGGCATCTGCGTACGCGCCGAGTCGAGTGCCAAGTTCGTTGGCGTCACGGGCCATTAGGAACTCCTCCAAAAAAAGAATGCGGCGATGATACCAGCACTTAAGGGCGGGTGGCCCACCCTTCGCTCTTTGAAGGGTGGGATTCCCGAATACCTGCAGCATAGGCCTTTGGGTGGGGCGGGTGGCCCACCCTTCGCTCTTTGAAGGGTGGGACTCCGAATACCTGCAGCATAGGCCTTTGGGTGGGGCGGGTGGCCCACCCTTCGCTCTTTGAAGGGTGGGATTCCCGAATGCCTGCAGCATAGGCCTTTGGGTGGCGCAGCGCTTCCAGCGCTGCGATTCAAGCGCTTATGCCGATCGGCTTTAGCCGCTGAGGTAAGCCGGGTGCCGCAGGTCTCCAGCCCCTGCGATGTCTCGCAAAAACAGCGAGACATGGAGCACCCACCATACACCACTCCTCACCCAATGAGTAACAGAGAAGGAGTCCAATCATGCCGGGTTCCCAGTTACGGGCCGTGAAAGTTTATTGACTGTTGATGACTCTTGGCTTGTAATCTATCGCGTATGCTCTGGCCGTACTGGAGTGGAGTATGACAAAGAAGCACGAAGAGAAAATGGCTGAACTGGACCGCGAGCAGCACATAGCAGGGCTTAAGGTGGCTGGCGAAATTCTCGCGCTCGCAGTGACGATCTCTGCCGCGGGAGGGACACCGCCACCCGCTCCCGCGGACAACGCACAACAAGACAGCCGAGTTGTTCGAGTGCTGACACCTGAGCAGGAGAAGCAGGTACGTAGTCCAGTTACTCTTCTAGGTTACCCCGATTTTTCCAAAACCACGGGATCGGCGGATGCCTACTGCGTAAGTTTCCACGGCGCTGATGGCTTTTACGACCGCGTCGACGTATGCATTCGTCCGGATCAGGTGTTACAACCTCATCTTTTGGTACCTCTGCGTGCTGGAACTAAGGCCTCAACGCCGAGCATCGAGGTAAGCTCGACGCTATCTTACGAGCAAGGGCCGTCGACACTCTTGCTCGAAAGACAACAGCTCATCGAGTCCCTGACAAGTTATATCGGCAACAACCCTGAGCAACTGACAAGGATGGAGGAATTGTTCGGTCGAGTAGAGAGGGTGACGATTACCCACGCGACCCCAGCGGGGATTCCGGCCGGGGCAGATTCGCCCGAGTCCGGCAAGCCATGACGTGGGGGGCCAGCTGGCCCACCCTTCGCTCTTTGAAGGATGGGATTCCCGAATGCCCGAAGCATAGGCCTTTAGGTGGCGCAGCGCTTCCAGCGCTGCGATTCAAGCGCTTATGCCGAGCGGCTTTAGCCGCTGAGGTAAGCCGGGACACTTCTTAGTCGCAGCCTAAGTTCGGCCGAAGACACCCAGAGCTTTTTTCCACAACTCAATGTGACATCCAACCTTGCGCTGACAATCACATTGGCGCGATCATGGTCGAGGCCGTGACGGTTGGCACAAGCCAACTAGGCCCGCCCCGAAGTCCTTTGTTTCACGGATTTTAGTATCTAAGTTCTTTGAAAGACGTATTTTGCGGGGAATTTCAGCGCTAACCCGATGATTCCATTACGCCAGGGGGGTGGGGGGTATACCCCTTTTTCACGATCGAAACAAGCCGGCGCTCGAAGACGCAAGCAGACGAACGAAATTTATTTCGGCAAGAAATCCACATTCGACCAGCGGCAGTGAGGCAACTTGCGCTTTCCTTTAGAATTCAGATTGAAACTGGCTGACCACCGGCCAACGACTGCCTATGCAAATCGGTGTCCTTGCCCTGCAAGGCGATTTCGACGCCCACCGCCGCCGGCTCGAAGAGCTGGGAGCCGAAGTTGTGCTCGTAAAAAAGCCCGAGCAACTCGACGCAATCGACGGCCTGGTCATCCCCGGCGGCGAGTCCGGCACGTTCCTGAAATTGCTGGGAGAAGAAGGATTTGAGAAGCTCAAAGAATTCGTCCACGCCAAGCCAACCTTCGGTACCTGCGCCGGAGCAATCCTGTTGGCCAACGAAGTAGAGAATCCCAAACAAAAAGGCCTCGGCGCAATCGACATCCGCATCCGCCGCAACGCCTACGGACGCCAGATCGACAGCTCCATCCGCGAAGGCAAACTTCTTCAGAGTTCTCTCAACGACCAGCCCGGCTCACCTCTCGAAATGGTCTTCATCCGCGCCCCGAAGATTGAGCACGTAGGCGCAGCCGTCGAAGTAATCGCCACCGAAGGCACAGATAACATCCCCGTCGCCGTCCGCCAGGGCAAAGTCATGGCCACGACCTTCCATCCCGAACTCAGCGACGACAGCCGCGTACATCGGGTGTTCCTCGACCTGGTAACCGAAGCACGATAACTCCCGGTTCTCTTCGCGATCTTCGCGGCCGTTCTCAGCGTCCTTCGCGGTTAAAAGCTCAAAGCTCTTGGCCCGAACCAGTGAGCCATCTACTTCTTCGGCAAGAACTCAATCTTCACATCGCGGCTCGCAGCCTTGAAATCAAAGTCCGCAGTCACAAGCACACGCTCGCGCGATTCCGCCGTCAGCTCCACCCCAAAGGCATCCACATAGGGAACTGCGGTCTTGAACTTGATCAAGGCGGCGCGCACAGCCCTGTCCGCATCCGCCGCGACCACCTGAACTCCGAAGGCGCTCAGCCGCGAAAGAACCAATTCCATGGCTTTGGTGCCACGCTGCTTGCAGGTCTGTCCGGCGATCTCGCCCCAGTGCAGCGAACAGATAACCGCTTCACATCTTCCCGCCAGGTGATCCTTGATGATCTCCGACACGCGGTCCGACCCCGCCTCGCCGTCCAAATACCGAAGGATGGCGCTCGAATCGAGCACGTACGTTACCATCGATCCTTCCCGCGACGCCGCTCGCGTAGCAGCGCCTTCGAAAGCGACGGCCCGCCCGCCAGCATTCCGCGCGTCCGATCCACCAGTTCTTCCGACACGGGCTCCAGCACGATCTTCGACCCCTGCTGGGTCACGCAAATGCGCGTTCCCGGCTTGATCCCCAAAGACGCTCGCATCTCCGAGGGAATCACGAATTGTCCCTTGGTGCTTACCGATGTGATCTGTCGTAGCATGACTTACATTGTAAATCAGGGTAAGAATGTTTTCCACAGAAAAACTCCTTGACACTTTTCATCGCGTAACTGTATGGTTACGCATTATGCGTCACCGTTCGGTTACATATTCGCCGCCCGCCAAAATGATGGAGGCTACTTTCCAGGCTCTCGCCGATCCCACCCGCCGCGCCGTTCTCGATCTGCTGCGGCGCGGCGGCCAGCCCGCCGGAGAAATTGCCGGAGCTTTTCCCGTTTCCCGCCCGGCCATCTCCAAGCACTTGAAACTGCTGCGCCGAGCCCATCTGGTTCGCGAGCATCGCGAAGGCCGTCATCGCGTCTATCACCTCAATCCCGAACCGCTGCGCGCCGTCGATTCCTGGCTCGAACAGTACCGCCGCTTCTGGAGCGCGAACCTCGCCGGCCTGAAAACTTTTGTCGAAGCCGAATACGCGAAAGAAACCAGGCACAACCGCAATGCAAATCCTGCTGCCAAAACTTCCAAAGGAGATCTCTAACATGAAATCACTTCGCATCGTCCTTTCACTCTTGTTGCTCCTCACCGCAACCGCCGCTCTGGCCCAAACTGCCTTCCAGAAATCCTTCGACCAACTCAAATCGCTCACTGGCTCCTGGGAAGGGAAGACCTCCGACGGAAAACCCGTGCAGGTTTCCTTTGAGGACGTCGCCGGAGGCTCGGCTCTGATGAGCGAAATCCACGGCCACGGCCCCGAGAACATGGTTTCGATGTTTCATCTCGATGGCCCCAACCGCTTGCTCATGACTCACTATTGCGGCGCCGGCAATCAGCCGCGCATGACCGCCAGCACTTCTCCCGACGGCAATACCATCACCTTCGATTTCCTCGACGCCACCAATCTCGCAACTCCAGACGCCGGACACATGCAGCGCGTCGTCATCACCATCCTCGATGCCAACCATCACACCGAGGATTGGACTTTCGCCGACCATGGCAAAGAGATGAAAGAGTTCTTCGACCTGCAGCGCAAAATGTAGTCGCAGCGATTCCGTCAAGCAGGGAACTACCAAGGAGCCAATCATGGCCAGCACCACAATCACGCCCGACCGCGACGCTGTGGTCAGCGAAATCGAAATCACCGCCCCGCCCGAGCGCGTCTTCCAGGCGCTGATCACCCGCGAACAAGCGATGCAGTGGGGCACGAACGACGCCTTCGAGATGACGCATTGGGAAATGGACGCGCGCCCCGGCGGAAAGTGGCGTTTCGTGTCCAGGGAGAGGAGCGGCAAGAATCCGCCGGGCCTCACCGGATACGGACCATCACGGCGAAATTCTTGAAATCGATCCTCCGCGCGTGCTGGCCTATTCCTGGTTCGCCAACTGGCACGAGAAGCCGGATCACCGCACCGTGGTCCGTTGGGAACTGACCGCAACAAAAGCCGGAACGCACCTGAAGGTGACGCATAGTGGTCTGGCGCAGATGCCCGCCGCGTGTCAGGGATACAGCCAGGGCTGGCCCGGCCTGGTGCAGTCACTCAAGAACTTCGCGGAAAACAAGAGTTCTTCAGAGAGCTTCAGAAAGATAAATCAGGAGCAACCTCATGACTACAACCGTGGTCACGCCCGATAACGACGCAATTGTCAGCGAGATTCACATTGCCGCACCGCCTGAGCGCGTCTTCCAGGCTCTCACCGATCCCGCCGAACTGTTTCGCTGGTTCACCAGCCCGGAGTGTCCGGTGAAATTCTGGGAGATGGACGCTCGCGCCGGCGGCCGCTACCGCTACGCCACCGAGAAGGGAACAGTCGTCGTCAACAACGTCAGGGAGTTCGAGTGTCACGGCGAAATTCTCGAATACGATCCTCCGCGTCTTCTGGTTTACACCTGGATCGCGAACTGGCACGACGACAAGTCCCGCCGCACTGTCGTTCGCTGGGAGTTAACCCCCCACGCTCCCGGCACGCATGTGAAAGTGACACACAGCGGGCTCGCCGCAGAAAACGCAGCTCGTAAGGATTACACCGGCGGCTGGCCGGGCGTGGTTCAGCTGCTTAAGAAATTCGTGGAAGAAGTGCGGAAGGAAGAACTGCAGAAATAAGGAACGACCTCCAGGAGAACTCATGGCGACCGTCGCAATCACCCCCGATCAGGACGCAGTGGTGGGCGAAATTTTCATTGCTGCGCCGCCGGCGCGTGTTTTCCAGGCCATCACCGATCCCAAACAAATGCCGCTTTGGTGGGGACAGAAGGGTCTGTATCGGATCACGGAGTGGAAGGCCGATCTCCGCGTCGGCGGCAAATGGTCAAGCCTGAGCGTGGGCGTGGATGGTACATCGTTTCGCGTCGATGGCGAGTACCTGGAAGTGGATCCGCCCCGCCTGCTCGTGCATACCTGGATTGCCAGTTGGAGTGGCGCTCTTAAGACTGTGGTGCGCTGGGATCTGGAGCCGCAAAACGTGCATGGCTTGCACCCGAGCGGCCCGCGCAAGTCCGGCACGGGCACGCTGGTCAAGATTCGTCACCAAGGCTTTGCCGGCGCTCCTCCCGCCGCAATCAGCCACTACGAAGGCTGGAAGCACGTCCTGGGATGGTTGCAGGGCTTTGCGGAAAACGGCGACACAGTCGATACCCGCTAGCCGCGCAGCCTACAGGAACAACCTGATTGTGAGTGCTGCCCGAGTTCCCTGAGTATGATGTCAGTCAAAACCTACAGGAGGACTTCATGGCAAGCGAGCAATCCAGGAAGTGCGCGCACCTGTCCTGCGTGTGCGTCCCGCCCGCTGGAGAAAAATATTGCAGCCAACTCTGCAAGGACGCGGGATCGGACGAAGCGGAAATCGCCTGCGACTGCGGCCATCCAGCCTGCTCGCACTCGTAGCCGCCGCACGGTTTCGTGGAGAACGGCGAAGCCGTGGAAAATCCAGGCGTGGCGATCCGCCTTCTCGGTTGTCATCCCAGGCGGAACCCGACAGATTTGCTACCGCGAGGCCTGGTGCCTGCTCGATTGTCCGCGCAAGGCCAGAGGATGGAAAGATATCCCGGTGCGCTGCCGCAGCCAGCACATCGAACTGCGCTGCGCGGTGTGCCCCCTGCGCGGTTAAACTGCGGAGCTTTCAATAGTCCACGCCCTTCCAGAAATTCGGCGTCGGGACGTACTCATAGCGATCGGGATTGCGCTTCACCAACTCGTCGGCAGTGTCGTTCCATTCCGTGCTGTGGGTGTTGGTGTAGTTGTCCTGGATCACGGTCTGCTCGAGCAGATAGTTGCTGAATGCCTGATTGCCTTTGTCGCGCTCGTCCCACATTTTTTCCACGCCGCGATTGTGGACGTCTTCGGCAGCGTGAGCGTTGGCGGCCGCCTGCGCGGATTGCCGGCCGATCTCGTGAATGGCGCGGATGGCGGGCGCGGCGATGGAGCCGGCCTGCTGGCGAGTCACGCCCTGATCCACGTTGAAGCTGGCCATGATCGCCCCCACCGTCGCGCGCTCCCTGGGTGCCACTGCCAGCGGAACCGAGACGATGGTGGCGATATCCATATAGCCCCCGAAACGTCCAGGAGGCGAAGTGCAAAACACGGTATTCATTTCTTTCATGCCCTTGCCGTCATGCACGTCAAGTCCGCCGGTGAGATGGACGCAGCGCAAGGGCGCAGGCGCCTGCACCGGCGTGTTGCCGGAAATATTGTAGGTAACCGGAGCCTTGCCCGCCGTGCGGCTGAGCATGTGGTTCAAATCCACGAAGGCCTTGGCCAAATCTCCACCGTAGGGGTAATAGAGCGCGCGCGCGTACGAAGTGTTGCGCAAGCCGCCCTGCCGCAGCGTGTTCATGGTTCGCTGCACCGCCGCATTGTTGGTGTCCATCACGCCATACGGGTAGCCGAGCTCGGCCCCTTCGCCGTTGGGTCCGTCCGCGTAAATGGTGCCCATTTGGCTGGAGCCTTCTATTTTCCAGCCATCGGGCAAGGAGACGGAAGCGGAGCGGTCGGAGAGCGTGTACGGATGCAGGGAGGCAGGTTGGCTGGCGGCTGCGGCCGGGCGGGCAGCGCGCAGATCGGAGGCAGGCTTCCACTCTTTCAAGAGCTTGGTCAGCATGGGATTGATGGTGGAACCAAAGCGGGATGCATCGTCGGTCATCACCGCGGCTTCCACGTGGTCGCCCGAGACCTTGGAGACGATTACCATTCCCGCCAGCTTCCCGTTGCCCTGGTTGCGCTTGACCAGAGTGAAGAAGGCGGCAACCGATTTTGTGCCGCGAACCTGAAACACCTTGCCCACTTGCGGCCGGTCGCCATACTGATTGTGAAGCTTTCGCAATACCGCGCCCATGGCTCCGGCTTCGGTGGTCTGGCCCGCGACAGGCCCGTAGACGATTTTGCCGCCTTTGGGATTGTCAACGGTCTTCACGGCGCTCTGCCCAGGCGCGGCGCCGGATGCCGATGCCGCGCTGGGAGATGACGGAGTGGGATCGGAAGAGCCGGAAGAAGAGCTGGAAGAAGAACAGCTCAAAGTGGCGGCGACCATAACCAGCAGAAAGAAAATAGCCAAATCCCTGGTAGACGAGTGACCTGTACGCACGGAACTAACCTCCGCTGCTGACACGGCGGACATTGTACTCGAAATTTAGGAAATCTCACCGCGGCGGTGAAACCAATTGCCCGCCAGCCGCGTAGTTGGTTCATCGACTAAGAGCAGGCAGGTTACGCCTTGGTCGCCTTGATCTGGCGGCCTCTCCGTGTCTCCGTGACTTCGTGGTGAGTATTGCTCCTGTCAAAGACTAGGCTGCTGCTGCGTCAGGCAATGCATCGTTCCGAGGCCCCAGATGAGATCGCCGGAGTAAATCGGCACGACGGAGCGTGTAGGAAAGAGATCGGCCAGGGCATCGAGCGCGATGCGGTCGTTGGCATGGTTGAATACCGGCGCCAGCACCACGCCGTTGGCAATATAAAAATTCGCGTAGCTCGCGGGCAGCCGTCGTTTCTCGAAGACAACTGCGCCGGGCATGGGAATTTCGACGATGTTCAGCGGTTTGCCGTCTTGATCGCGCGCGGCTTTCAGGCGCCGAAGGTTGTCGCGCAGCGGCTTGTGATTCACATCCTTGCCATTGTTCTCGACCATGGTGACGACGGTATCGGCGGAGACGAAGCGAGTGAGGTCATCGACGTGGCCGTGAGTGTCATCACCGAAGATGCCTCGGCCCAGCCAGATTACGTGCGGCGCGCCAAGGTAATCGGCCAAGACCTTTTCGTAGTCGCTGCGCGACATGCCGGGATTGCGTTGTTGAACCTTGCTGAGCAGGCATTCTTCGGTGGTCAGCAATGTGCCGCAGCCGTTGACATCGATCGAGCCGCCTTCGAGAACGATGCGGGTTTCTCGATGCAGCGGACGGATTTCGTGAGCGTTGGCGGTTTGCGCCATCAAGCCGCCAATTTTTTCGTCGTGGCGCCAGTTGGAATATTTGGCCCAGGCGTTGAAGCGGAACTTGACGGCGCGAGGTTGCCCGGCGTCACACGTGACAAAGATGCAGCCGGAGTCGCGCACCCAGACTCGGTTGGTGGGCCAGCGGTGGAAGTGGACGTTTGCCGTGAGCGCGCTCGCTTTGTTGAGCAGCTTGCGGACTTGCCGTTCCGCTGCGGCATGGTTGACAATGAGTTCGACGCGCTCGTGCCGCGCCAGATTGCGAATGATCTCGGCATAGACCCACGGGATCGGCTCGAACTTGCCGGGCCAATCGCCGTGATAGTGCGGCCAGGCCAGCCAGGTGGCGGCGTGCGGCTCCCACTCGGCGGGCATGCGGTAGTGGAGGGTCGCCGGGGCAGCACCTGAAGTAGTACTTGAAGAACTGGATCGGGGCATCGAGGTAGTTTATTGCATGGGATGATAAACGGCACATTGAGTCCTGAGACTGACATTTATCTTGACGAACGGATTCTTGCTCAATGAGTGTAACCGCGATGTTTCGCCAATTGACTTGAGATGCCATTGGCCGATGAACTATATATTGGCGAGGCCAGCAGAAAATGGAACTCCATAAACGAAAGACGCTCGAAGATTTCCCCAAGTTTGTCGTGACCGAGGTGCGTCGCGGCGCAACCTCGGAGGCCGGATATACCTCGTTCGAGCTTGAGGGTAGTTTCGACCGAATCCTTCCAAGCAGTTTCGACCACGTCATCGAGGGCACGGGCCCGCGCTGGTTTTGGCTCCTGTTCGGCGAGCGCGGATGCCTCTGCCCCATGCTGAAGTCCTTCGATAAAGAAACAAGGACTGCGATTCTGACTTGTCAGGAAAAAGAGGAACCAAGAGTAGTCGGATTGGAGTTGGCTTATCTCAGTTCCTACTGGCAGGGTTTTGATGTCTGGATGGTGCTTGACCCAAACTGGGGATGGGAAAGAAAGCAATTTCAGGGAACGGACGCTGTCGCCGAAGATTACGAGGCTAAGGATGTATCCATCGTAGGAGGTCGCGAGGTAAGGGTATGGACGAAACTGGAGCCAACAGGAGAAAGTAGGGGGCAGAGTCGACATTATCCGGCGACCGACCAGAGCTTGCCTGTCCGCTCTGGTACTCGGTTGGTTCCTTCGGGGTGGGGTCACGACCACTGCGAGTTGTGCAAGGAGCATATCGACGCGGGGATGTTCGGATATTGTGACCCGGGAGAGCGCTGGATGTGCGAGAAGTGCTATGAGCGATATGTAACGCCGCGCGATCTCGCCTTCGTGGACGAGCTTTAAGACGCAGGAAGTGTCCCAGCCGGAAGAGCATTTTCGGATTGTTGGCGAAATCGGGGCGATTACACTCATTGACCCGATTTACCGTCCGTCGAGCAGACGATTGGTGATTGGGGCATACGCATCGATGCGCCGGTCGCGTAAGAACGGCCAGTTGCGGCGGATGTCTTCGAGAGCTTTCAGGTCGACTTCGCCGACCAGGATTTCCTCGCGGTCGTGCGAGGCTTCGGCGAGGACGCGGCCGAAGGGGTCGCAGAAGAATGATCCGCCCCAGAATTCCAGTCCGTGGCCGGGAGCCGACTTGCCGCGAATGTTGCCGGTTTCGAAGCCGACGCGATTCACCACAGCCACGTAAACTCCGTTGGCGATGGCGTGTGCGCGCTGAATCGTTCGCCACGCATCGTGCTGCGCCGCGCCGAACTCGGCCTTCTCCGCCGGATGCCAGCCGATCGCCGTAGGATAAAACAGCACCTGCGCCCCCTGCAAGGCCGTGAGCCGCGCCCCCTCGGGAAACCATTGATCCCAGCAGATGAGGGCGCCCACGGGGCCGACTTTGGTGTCGTGAGCGCGAAAGCCGAGATCGCCGGGGGTGAAGTAGAACTTTTCGTAATAGAGCGGGTCGTCGGGGATGTGCATCTTGCGGTAGAGGCCGCACAGAGAACCGTCGGCATCGAAGGTGGCGGCGGTGTTGTGATAAACGCCGGGCGCGCGTTTTTCGAAAAGAGAAGCGATCAAAACGACGCCGTGGCGGCGGGCAGCGGAGGAAAGTATTTCGGTGGTTGGCCCCGGAATCCGCTCGGCCAGATCGAACAGGGAATGATCTTCGCGCTGGCAGAAGTATTGAGTCTGAAAAAGTTCGGGCAGGCAGACGATCTGGGCGCCGCGGCCGGCAGCGTCGGCGGTGCGTTCGAGAGCTTTCTCGAGATTCTGTTCGGGCTCCGGCCCGCAGGACATTTGCACCAGAGCCACACGAAATTTCTCAGGCGGCACTCGTTCTGCTCCTCTGCCGATCAATATAGCATCTGCCGACCTCAGACCTCGGACCTCGGACCTCAGCCTTCGACCTCGGAGCTTCGACCTTCGACCCTCCGACTTCGGATCTCGGGATGTCAACTCAGTGTGCTTTTGTGAACAGATTCTTAGGTCTCGAACGGTTAGCCTCTTGCAATGCGTGTGGCTTCGAAACGGGAAGGTTCTGCTGGTTCGCGTAGGCCATTGAGAGTTTCCGAGGGAAAAATCTCGATCCGTTTGGATGGACCGAATCGTAAGTCCAAGGCGTTGTCGCGCTGGATCAAGATTGGTGGATTGTTGGCTCTGGTTGTGATCGCCGGCGCCGCTGTGCTGGTGATAAGCCGCTGGCCGTTCACGCGGGGCGCAATGGTGAAGGCGCTGCAGGAAAAGTTCGCCAGCACGGTCGAATTGAAAGCGTTTCACGGGACATATTTCACGCCGGGGTTTGTTGCCGAAGGAGTGACTTTTCGCCGCAACAACGATCCCGACGCTCCGCCGATTGCCACCGTGGAGAAGCTCACGATTCAGGGTGCTTACTGGGAGTTTCTGAGCACTCCGAAGCGCGTGCGGCGTGTGAGGATCGAAGGTTTGCGCGTATTCGTGTCACCGGGCAGTGAAAGCGCCGGCAACGCAGCGCCACCGGGCGGCGGCGCGAAGCAGCCGGAAGTGATTATCGACGAGGTTATTGCGGATGGAGCCGTGTTGGAGATCGCTTCGGGCGAACCCGGAAAAGAACCGCTTAAGTTCGAGATTCACAAATTGAGGCTGGACTCTGTGGCCGGCGACCGGCCCATGTCGTTCCATGCGGCGCTGCTGAATGCGAAGCCGCCCGGAGAAATTCGCACGGACGGGCATTTCGGTCCGTTGCGGTCGCAGAACGTCGGCCAAACCGTTGTTTCCGGCTCCTATGTATTTGAACGCGCGGACCTGGGCGTATTTTCCGGCATAGGAGGAACGCTGTCTTCTACCGGCAAATTCAACGGTATGCTGGAACGCATTGAGGTCGGAGGCAGCACCGACGCGCCCGATTTTAAGGTAACGAGTGGCGGTCATGCGGTAGACCTGAGGACGCAATTCCATGCGATTGTGAACGGGATGGATGGAGATGTGGCACTGCAGTCGGTGCAGGCACAACTTGGGCAGACGTCGGTGGTGTCGCAACTTGAAGTGGCAAAGAAGGCGGCCGCGGAAGGTAAGACAGTTTCGCTGAGCGCGACGGAACTGCAGGGACGAATACAGGACTGGTTACGGCTGTTCTCGAAGGGAGATCGTCCGGCATTGACCGGAACGATGAACTTCAGAGTGCGAGTGCTGGTGCCGCCGGGGAAGCGCGGCTTCATGCGACGGGTGAACCTGCAAGGAGACTTTGGAATCGACGCTGCGAATTTCGTCCAGCCGACGACGCAGGAAAAGGTTGACAATCTCAGTCAAGTGGCGCAGGGCGAGAAGAAGAACGACGACCCGGCGAGCGTGGTTGAAAATCTGAAGGGACACGTCGTGCTCAACGACGCCATCGCGACGTTCTCAGATATCTCGTTCAGCGTTCCGGGAGCGCTGGCGCATGTGCATGGGACATACGGCCTGTTGACGCAGAGAGTTGACCTGCATGGAACGTTGCAACTTGATAACAAACTTTCGAAGGGATCGAAGGGGATGAAATCGGTTCTGCTCAAGTCTGTGGAACCGTTTCTGAAGAAGAAGAATGCGGGAGAGATCGTGCCCATCAGGATCGGCGGAACCTTCAGCCATCCGTCTTATGGACTGGATGTGAAGCCGTAGGGGACAGAGAAAAGGAAGAAGTTGTTGCGACGAGTGCGGGTTTGCGCAGAGGTCCGACGCAGGCCTCGGGCGCGCTCGTCGAAGCTGCGCTTGCCGGGCATGGATAGGAGTGTAACGCACAGGTTGGGAGGGACTGTGAGGGGCGAACCCGATGCTTGGAGCAGGGGTCAACGCACGGCATGCTACACGCCTCTTGCATGATCAGATCTAATCTGCGAAGCTTGCCCGAATGGCACTCGCAGACGACCTTTACAAGTCCCTGATCGACGAATCGAAACTTTATCGGGAGAAAGTCTCCACGATCTGGCTTCAGAAGTTCACGATGCTTGGGGCAATAATCGCGTTCGCGGCGACGCGGGCGGACGCAACCGGCGGGAATCCCGATCTAATTACCGCCGCCATTCTTTCCCTCCCATTGATCGCGGTGCTTCTCGATGTGAAGCTATTTGAGTTCGGCATACACGCGAGAATAATCGATGACTTCATCATCAGGCATTATCGCGAACCGCGTGTGCTTGCGGAGTGGGAAACCGCCAAATGGGGCGGCTCATCTCGTGATGATCGATGGTTGGTGCGATGCCGGTCGATCGCCACAGTGACGGTAACTGCGGCTCCGACCTGCGTCATCGCGTTCTTGTCGATTCTGGTGGCAAAGCCATTTCTCGGCGCGTTGATGTACGGTTACCTCCATCGCGCGGTCTTCGTCTTCTGTCCCATTTATATCGGCCTCGCCTTGATTTCAATGCCAATGGTGCTGTTTCGTCGAGTCACGGCGAAGCCCGAATCTGGGGAGCGGTAAGAACTGGTCGCTGCTGTGCGACCGGCATTTCGAGCGAATCCGGAGTCCAAGCCGGCGAGTTGCTCTTCGAAACTGCGCTTGCCGGGCATAGTGAGAAGGGTAACCCCGGGGAGTGCGGACGCGGTGCGGTTTCGGCGCGGAATCGAGCCGCTCCGGGGTTTGCGGCCTACCAGAGAAATCCCTGGAAAAGGTCTCGCCCGCACGGTGCTCGTTGCGCAAGCGGATGCAGCCATCCGGAGATCTCATGCGACCAAAGAATTACTATGAATCCCAAAGCTGCGAGGCTAACGGTGCCCAACTGCACCCATAGCAGATACGTACCCTTGGACGGAAATCCCCGCTCTTTGTCCGTGTACAGTTTGTCACCCTGGAGATATGTATTGTGCTCGTAAAAGCCCATGGCCATCTCGCAGCGTACCAAGAGAGAGCGTACGGCTTTGCGGTAACTGTGCCGCTTGCCGGTGAACACTCCCCACACCCCTAGCAGCGCGAGCGTGATTGCCGACAAACCCCACTGGACCAGCCCCGCTAGCTGGAGCGTTGAGTCCCCTTTGTACGAGGCCAGGAGAGTGGCTCCAGCGCTGAAGATCCCCAGCATCACAAGGAGCAGCTTGCCTTGTTGTTCGTCAATCGTCACAAGTTCGGAGCCGCTGCTGTCAATGAATCCAACGTCGCCGAGGTGCAAGACGATGGCGCGGCGGTCGCGCAATAACCAGGCAACGTGCGCGCGCAGAGACTCGCTCTCGCTGCCGGCAACAATCCGCCCATTGCAGCGCACGATGGTGACGCGACCAACCTCGCGAGTGTCAAGCGACAGGCGCAATGAAGCTCCGATGGGCTGAAACCAAGCCACAGAAATCGCCACATTATATCCTCATGTCCGCATATCCCCAATCGCGAGTAAAACGGGAGCCTAGGATATTGACGAGGGGCGCTGACGCGCGTGGCATCTGTTCACAGTG
Source organism: Acidobacteriaceae bacterium (assembly GCA_003156805.1). Lineage (GTDB taxonomy): Bacteria > Acidobacteriota > Terriglobia > Terriglobales > Acidobacteriaceae > Sulfotelmatobacter. The sequence goes on from PMHV01000059.1 coordinate 402,852, forward strand.
TTCCTGTAAAGTAATTGCTCGGGAGATTTGCGAGGCGGCTTGGAGGCATCATTTTGAAACAGGGCAATCATAGCGGCGGGCATGCTGCGGGGAAGGCTCATGGCGGTGCGGGACACGGCGGCGAGGGAAAAGACCGGCGGCTGCATAATCCGATTGAAGACCGGCTGATTCCGCTGGAGCCGCTGGATTTGGGGAAGGTGCGGTCGATCGACGATCTGGTGCGGGCGATGTCGAAGACGGCGTTCACCGGGCGTCAACTGGGCGAAGCGGCGGACGTGCTTGAGGCGATGGCTCGCGATGAAGAATGCTTTGTGGTGATGACGCTGGCGGGCGCGATGACCGTGGCGAAGCAAGGGCTGGTGGTGACGGAGTTGATCGATCGCGGCATCGTCAATGCGGTGGTTTCAACTGGGGCGCTGATGGCTCACGGATTGGTGGAGGCGACGGGACGGGCGCACTTTCGCGCCGATCCGTCAGTTTCTGACGAGGAGCTTTATGAGCAGGGGTACAACCGGGTCTACGACACGCTGGAGCCGGAGCAGAACCTGGATGATGTGGAAGAGGTGATGTCGGCAGTGCTCGAGGCCTGGGATCACAGCGAGGTGATGTGCTCCTACAAACTGAATTATGCGATTGGAGAGCACCTGGCGCGGAGTACGAAGGATCAGCGGGGGATTTTGAAGTCGGCGTATCAAAAGGGCGTTCCGGTGTTTGTGCCCGCGTTCACGGATTCGGAGTTGGGGCTGGATACGGCACTGAATAATCGTCTGCGGGAGTCGACGGGACGGCACAAGATACGGTTCGATCCGTTTGAGGATGTGGAGCATTTTGCGGCGACGCTGTTGCGGCAGAAGCGGCTGGGAATCTTTACCATTGGCGGCGGCGTGCCGAGGAACTGGTCGCAGCAGTTTGGTCCGTTTCTTGAACTGCGGCACCGGCGGCTGGGAGAGAATTTGCCGTTGAAGCGCTACCACTATGGGCTGCGGATTTGTCCGGAGCCGGTGTATTGGGGAGGGTTGTCGGGGAGTCCGTATAGCGAGGCGGTGTCGTGGGGCAAGTTTGTGCCTCCGGCGGAAGGCGGAAGGTTTGGGGAAGTTTTTCTCGATGCGACGGTGGGGCTGCCGCTGATTGTGGCTGCTGTGCTGCAGCGGCTGGATAAGAAGGGGAGCAAGACGAAGAAGGCGAAGAAAGTGACGAGCAGGAAGTGACCGCTTTCCTGTCGGCCCAGGAGGTGGAGCGTGAGGCGAGGCTAGTCCCGAGTTACTCCGAGATCTGATTATTTTCCTGGCTTCTGCGGTAGAGGGGCGCCAGGATGCTTTTCTCTAACACTTCGGATTCTGCCTGCACCCAGTCTTGCAGGGCGAGGCCTTCGGCCTGGCCGCGATTGTCATAAAGATGCTGCGCATGGAGGCGAATCTTCCTTTCCAAGAGTTCGGTTATGAGTGCTTGCTGCTTTTGTCTGCGGGTATCGCTGTCCACTGCTACTCCTCGGGTCGAAATAAGTCTTTCCCTATACAGTTCTATGGTACGGGAACGATGTTAACGGAAGGTTACATTTGGCAGAGCATTTGGGTTACTAAAGTGCAACCGTACGATGGTTAGATGCGAGGTCGGTGCCGATCGTCGCAACAAGTCACTAACTGCTTTCGTTTCAGTAACAAACGGTTCATTCCATTCCGGGAGAGTCGGGTTAGAAATGGGACAAGGGGCCAGTAAGCGGCAGAAGAAGCGCTACTTGGTCGCCTTGGCTGAGACCAGCATCTCGCGACGCAGGATGGCGTTGATGCGGGACTGATAGCCCCTGCCTTGCGACTTAAGCCAATCCAGCACATCGGCGTCAACGCGGGCCGTTATCTGGAGCTTGCGCGGGCGATAGAAGTGGCCGCGCCGGGCGTGCTGCCATTGTTCATCGGTCATTTCCGGGATGTTGCTGGTGTCGATTTCGCTGTCGGGGCGAGCTGCGAGGGCCTTCAGTTTGGCCCGATCTGCCTTCGTTAACGGGGGCAGCGTCTCCGGCGTGTGGCTAACTATTTTCGTCTTCATAGCGTCGCCTCTCTTTCCGGGTAGCGCGTCGAGCTGACATGATGCGGATGACCTCGACCGTGGTGCCATTGTCACTCCCTTCTCTGAAGGTATGGGCAACGGTGAGAAGCAGCAAGTTCCCCGATCATGCCAAGGGTTTGCCATCGCGGTTCTCCATCCTTAACGCGGTCCTGTACTGACACATAAAGCGGATCCAGGAATACAGCGCCTTTCTCAAAACTTACGCCGTGCTTGCGTTGGTTGGAGAAGTTTTTGGCCTCGTCCCACTCGAAGCGCATGCCTTCCACGCAATGATTATAATTATAAATTTGTAGTTATGCAACAAGAGACCGGGGGAAACCTGCGCCATCGTGACCATCGTTGGGGTAAGGATTCCGGTCCCATAACTAATCAAAAATCAGCACGGCCGAGGCGATTACCGTGGTCCAGAGGCCTCGTTTGTCGCCGACGGCGGATTGGGTCACATTGGCGGTGCGGACGATTTTGTTGGAGAGGCGGTAGATCTGTTTTTTTTCGTCCCAGGAGCGGTCGGGATCGAATTCGACGTTGAGGGTGGTGGCGAGCATTTCGGCGGCGAGTTCTTCGGCGTATTCGCCGGCGGCGTCTTCGGTCTCACCGAAGGAATGATGCTCGCTGAGATAGCCGTAAGTGTTTTTGTCGGCGGGGATGGCGACGCCGATGGAAGAGGCGAGCAGGCGGTGCGGCTCGTGGGTGGAGTTTTCGGCGACCACGGCGAAGACGACTTCTCCGGGGCTGAGATAGGTGACGCCGTCTTTGCGGGCCAGCAGCTTGCAGTTGGGCGGGAAGATGGAAGAGACGCGGACCAGGTTCTGGGCAGCGATGCCGGCGTCGCGCAGGGCTAACTCGAAGGAGGTGAGCCGTTCGCGGTGTTTCCCGACGCCTTTGGTGAAGAAAATCCGCTTGGGAACCATGTCTTTGCCCAACTCCGTAGTCCTCCGCAAGTAAATTTTAAGATGGAAGAATGCACAATCTAACACAATGGTTTGTAAAGGAAATATGAATTTCCTCTCGGAGCAGCAAAAAATTGCGGGAGCCCGCTAGCGCAGGTTCCCGCAGATGCCCGGTATAGATTTTGGGGGAGGGCCCGGGCGAAAAATCTTTGTGCCGATGCTCACTGCACTCGAAATTAGCGGCGGCAGGTTTCCGCCCGCATCATGCCGTCACTTAGCCGCGACCACCGACCGAACTGAGATGGTATCACCGTCCAAAGTCCCGGTCACGGTGGCATTCTTGCCTGCCTGCTCGTCCAGCGCCGCCAGGGCTGCCGGGTCGGTGGTATCGAGAACGTACATCTTGTCGTTCCCGTTGTCATGGACGACGAGGGCATACTTTGACCCGTGGGCCACGCAGGTGCGGGTGCAGTCGGCGGGCTTGCCCTCCATGTGCTTGCGGCCGCACATGGCGTCGCCGACTTCGCCGGTAAAAGTCTGCTTGGCCGCGGCCGATGCGGGAAGAGCAGAGAGTACTGTCGCGGCAAAGACTGTGATCGCCGCGCGCTGACATGTGGATCTAAGGATCATGCAATGTCTCCCAGATGAAGCTCCCTCAGGGGCTAAAGCCCGGAGTCGTTCTTGCCGCTTGCGGCACGGCTAAAGCCGTGCCCTTCCCAAACCTGCTGCTTGCGGCACCGCTGAAGCCTTGCCCTTCCCAAACTTGCTGGTTGCCCTTCCCAAGATCATTTACGACATCGAACCGGATCACAATTCAAATCGATTCCTGCGGATCGCTTCTCTAGTCTATTACGCCAAAGCATACCCGGAAGTAAAGAAATCGTTCGGTATTTGTCGGGATTATTACGAAAAACGGAAACGCGGAGAATGGGGTGGGCTGAGGCGGAGGATGGAGTGGGCTGGGGATGGACCGGGTTCCGGCTCACTGAGCCGCTTTGACGGTGTAGACGAGATCGACATCCACGGTTTTGTCGCGAGTATTAGCGGTTGCGTGCGCGGAGACCTCCCAGTCCAGCCGGGAAGGGAGGAGCTTTCGGGCTTGGGGAAGGTACTGGTCGAGGTAGCTGGCGTCATAAACATCGCCGGGGCGCAGCTTCCAAGCAGCGCGGAGACGGGCGATCAGACCGTTGTCGAGGCCGCGAAACTCCAGATCGCCCATGTGGTAGACCGGGCCTTCGCGGATGTCGATGCGGTAGGAGACGGTTCCGGCCGGGTCATCGAACTGGAGGTCGGTCTTGGCTGTGGCCGTAACGTAGCCGCGTGAGCTGTAGAGGGTTTGGATTTGCTTCAGGTCGTCGGCGAGCTGCACGGTGTTGGCCGTCTGCCCAGGTTTGGCGCGGATCAGCGGGCGCAGAACCTCGGCGGGGATCTCTTTGTTGCCCGCGAGCTCCAAGGCCGAGAGCTTGTACTGGCTGCCCGGAGTCACGGTGAGAGCGACGTCGACGGTGGTGAGGTTACGGGGTTCGACGCCGGCGTCGGACGACGGGGCTTCTTTCACGATGGTAGTCAGGGGCGAAGCGAAGGATGCCTGCAGGTATCCGCGCTCACGATAGAGGGGCAGCAGAGAATGCTCGACAAAAGCGCTCAGGTGATCGCGGGAATAGACGCGGTCCAGTTTTTCCGCGGCGGATTGAAGCTGCGGCAGATCGTCGGCCGCCGCGCCGGGGAAGTCGATGTTGCGGATACGAATGAGTACGCCCGATACGCTGTAGTCGAAGGATGCAAGCTTTCCGCTTTTGTCGGCGGTGCGCGCGTACTCCACGTGGCCGGGAACGCCGAGTTCCACCAGGAGAGCCTGGAGAACGTCGGAAACCTGGTCGGGCAAGCGGCCAGACGACGGCAATTCGCCCTCGAAAAGAGGGATGTGCTCATGCACTTTCTGTTGCAGTTGCCGATCGGAGAACCAGACAAAATCTTCGAAGTGGGCGGGAAGAAAACTGTTGGTGTCGGTTACCTTCCATTCGAGCCTGGTTCCGGCCGACGAATAAGAGTAGCTATAGGAGACGTCGGTGAATGCGCCACTCTGGCCGAGTTGGCGGGCGGCTTTGCGGAAGTCTTCATCGCCGTTGACGGAGGTTCCCACTTGCAAGCCGCTGGCGGCGGCAACTTGTTCCGACGTGAAGCGCTTGCTTCCGGTGACGTGCACTGCGATGAGGGTGCGGTCAGAGGGCGGAATGGGTTTTGAGGCGGAGCCGATGGAGGAACCGGTTTGCGCCGCGGCTGCGCTGAGCAGGAAAATCAGCAGCGTGAACAGCAGGTAGCTTGGAGGAGCATCGCTCATTTACTTCAGGCTTGCCGCCAGCGTGTCAGTCGATTTTTGTTTCACGGCAATGTCGATAAAGGCGAGTGCGGCGCGGCTCAGGGCCTTATCCTTGCGGAATACGAGAGCCAGGTCCCGGCGAACTTGAGCGTCGGCGATGGGAATCGCGGCCAGCACACCGGCGCGAACGTCTTCCTCGACGTTGGAGCGGGAGATGAAGCCGACGCCAACACCGGCGGCGACGAAGCGCTTCAGAAGTTCGCTGGAATCCAGTTCCATAGTGTAGTTCAGCTTCAGCCGCCGCTCGTGAAACAGCTCTTCCAGGGCGTCGCGGGTGTGCCCGGCCTTGGGCAGCACCAGCGGATATTGGGCCGCCTCGGCGATGGCGGCCGATTTCAGCTTGCCCAAGGGATGCTGGGGCGGCGCAATGATTACCAGTCTATCCTGATGGATGAGGACGACGGTGAGGCGGTTGTCGGTGACGGGAAGAGAAATCACGCCGAAGTCCACGGAGTTGTCGATTACGGACTCGAGGATGGCCGCATAGTCGGCGCGCTTGATGTTGACCGAGACATCGGGGTACTGCTTTTTGAAGTCGGCAAAGACTTCGGGAAGAATGTGCAGGCAGGTGCCTTCGTTGGCGCCCACGATAAGCTCCCCGCGGGGGACGCGCTCCATTTCGGCGATCGAGGTGAGCATCGCCTTGCGCGCGTCGAGCGTTTCTGCCACATACTTCTGGAAGCCTTTGCCCGCGGTGGTAAGCGAGACCCGGCCGCCGGAACGGTCGAAGAGCTTGGCTCCGACTTCTTCTTCGAGCGCGCGAATCTGGGAAGAGATGGCAGGCTGGGTGCGAAAACGCTTCTCCGCCGCCCGCGAGAACGAGGCGTGTCGCGCTACTTGAAGAAACGTTTCGAGCTGATCGAAGTCCATAAAGGCAGTTGGCAGTTGTCGGTGGCTAGTTGCCAGAATCTTTACATTCGGCATTCCACTCAGCGCTCGACGAGGCGGAGGGCTGGAGAACGCCCCGGAATGGCAGAATGCCGAATGTTGAACAAGACGCTGCCCACCGGCCACTGGAGTATAAGGTAGCGTTATCGAGTCTATAAAAATAATCGAATTGCCAGCGCCGAAGCCAAGGCTTAAACTCTGCCGTTTTGCGCAGCGCGACCGATTGTAGCAGGCGGGGTGCTGGATAATTCATGGATGGATGGACTACCGGTAGAGGAGATCCTTTTCAGGGCCGCGCAGATCGGACGAAATCACTTGGGGATTGAGCCCCTCGGCGGCATATCTAACCACGCAGAGAAGTGTTTAGCGGCGCTCTTGGAGGTCAACCGCGAGCGCTTATTGCTTCAACTGCTTTTCAATCGCCGCTACTACTTCTTTCGAATCGGGCGTGACGGCGGATTCGAAGCGCTGAGTCACTTTGCCGTTGCGGTCGACCAGAAACTTCGTGAAGTTCCATTTGATGTCGCCTGCAATGCCCGGGCCGGTTTGTTTGGTGAGGTAGGCATAGAGCGGGGCCTGGTCGTCGCCCTTCACAGAAATTTTGGAGTACATGGGGAAGGTGACGCTGTACTTGCGGGTGCAGAAGGTCTTGATTTCTTCGTTGGTGCCGGGTTCCTGGGCGCCAAAATTGTTGGCAGGGAAGCCCAGAATCACAAATCCCTGATCCCTGTACTTCTCATAGACGGCCTCCAATGCGCTGTACTGGGGAGTGTAGCCGCACTGGCTGGCTACGTTCACCACAAGAACGACTTTACCCTTGTAGTCGGCCAAGGGAGCGGGTTTGCCGTCAATGGAATTCAATGTGAAGCTGTAAATGCCCGATGCCGCGAACAGCGATGTAGCCATAATCAACAGTGCTCCGGACAAAAAATAACCGCGAGTCTTGCCCAGCATGTCAGGAAAAGAAAGTCTCATCTGGCGCTCCGGCACTGCAATCTTTGAATTGGGCATGGCTGCCAGCGCACACCACACCGCGCTCACGAGCCAACCACTTATTGACCATAGTGCAAGAGTATGGGGTGCCGCAACTGGTGAATTGTAAAATTCGAGTCTCGCCAGCGCCGAAGGGACTTAAGCTGGCGTACTGAAGGTGGCCTGTTTGACCATCCGGCCCAAGAGTTTGAGAGTGCGGGCGGAATCTGGGTGAGCGAACTCTTGAAGACTGGTCGCCTCCATCATGCTGCCTTCAATCGCTTCCAGTGCGGAATTGGAACAGGCAAGTACTGCCAGCAGGTACTTCATCGCGATGGGGCGATCAGCTGGGTGGATAAGATCCCACCAACGCCGGATGGACTCTTGGACTTCCGCTTCCGACTTCTCTCCCATTACGAGGGCGTCGATGAGCCGGTACACCTTGCTCTTGATCGCCTGATACGACACTGACACTTCCTGGGGCATGAAGGCTCGTCCTGGAACCGTTGCTGGCGTATGTGAGCAATCGGTCCGCCAAACTGTAGGTGATTGCAGCGCCGCCCTTTAGCTGCATTCCTGGAGCTAGCGATTCTATGAATGGGATAAATCGGTAACGTGAATATGAATTCTGGAAGCTGAGAGATCGATGGCCGAACCGCCTGAAGAGGGGCGCGCCGTGTTGCCTCGGGCTGATTTTCCAATCCGGCAGACTGAACGGAGCGGCAGGTTACAATATGCCGCTCCTGTTAACGAGTTATGTTCAACCAGGCCGCTAACCCTCACCGCGTTAAGGAGGCAAGTTTGTTGACTGGTGGTCAAATCCGAGATTGCAACAAGCAGCATGACTTGGGAGGCTGAATGAAAAAGCTGTTGTGGATTCTTGTACTTCCTGCACTTCTCTCCGCACCTCTCTCCGAGCGGGGCAGGGCGCAGAGTTCTTCGTCGGGGACGGCGGCGCAATCCCTGGAAACGCAGCCGCGGATGTTCTTTCCCCGCGACATGCTTTGGGGGTGGGCGCAATTGGATCTGTCGCCGCCGCACAATGAAATTGACCCTAACATCTGCGCCGGCAACGCGGGGCAATACGGGGGTGTGAACGCGCCCTGCAGCATGTTCGCGCGCTACATGCTCTCGGGCACGCTGGAGGTGCGTCCGTTTGGCCGCGGACCGCTGCGGCGATTCATGCTGTTTGGCGCGCCGTCATTCTTGTTCGGCAAAAATGTGCCGCAGACTCTTTATACCTGGTCGCCTGACGCCATCGGCATCGAACATTCGTGGGGCGCGGGCATCTACATCGGCAAAGGATTTGAATTCCGCGTGACCCAGCATTTTCTCTTCGACCGGCTGGGCGCGCGCGATACCAACCTGGGGGCGGCCGATGAGGGCAACAACGGCCCGTGGGGACGCTACATGGCCGTGGGCGTGCGGAAATACTTTGGCACGAGGAGATGGTGAGGTCGGCAAGGAAAGGCCGCTCTAAGGTGAGAGCGTAAGGTTCCCGACCGAGGTGGGTACATTTCCAGCAGCGGCGTCGAGCGATTCTTTATAATGTAAGGTTTTCTGAGATAGTGGCGGCACTCCAGGGCGGGGGACAAAGATGGCGGACTCGTATAACGGTGTGGGCGTGCCAAGTGATGGAGGAAAGATCGGATATGCGAAGGGCAAGTATGACGTGCCGGATAACCCGATCATTCCGTTTATCGAAGGCGATGGTACAGGACGCGACATCTGGAAGGCGTCGTTGCGCGTATTCAATGCGGCGGTGGAGAAGGCTTACAAAGCCAAGCGGCGCGTGGCCTGGTATGAGGTGTTCGCCGGAGAGAAAGCGAAAGCTAAGTTCGACAACTGGCTGCCCGATGACACGGTGGAAGCGATTCGTGAATTTCGCGTCGCCATCAAGGGCCCGCTGACCACGCCTGTGGGCGGCGGCATCCGCTCACTGAATGTGGCGCTGCGGCAGATTCTGGATCTTTATTGCTGCGTGCGTCCGGTGAAGTATTACAAGGGCGTGCCATCGCCGGTGAAACATCCCGAGCGCATGGATGTGGCGATTTTCCGCGAGAATACGGAAGACGTTTATGCGGGCATCGAGTGGGAGCAAGGCACGCCGGAGTGCGCGAAGCTGATCGAGTTTCTCAACCAGGATATGCTCAAGGGCGGCAAGAAGCAGATTCGCCTGGATTCGGGTGTCGGTATCAAGCCAATTTCCGTCACCGGCACGAAACGCCTGGTGCGCATGGCGATTCAGCATGCGATCGAGAGTGGTCGCAAGAGCGTCACGCTGGTCCACAAGGGCAACATCCAGAAGTTCACCGAAGGAGCGTTCCGCAAGTGGGGATACGAGCTTGCCACCGCAGAATTTCGCGAGAAGGTGATCACCGAGCGCGAGAGCTGGATTGTCGAAAACAAAGACAAGAATCCGAACCTGACGGTTGCGGCGAATGCGGAACTGGTGGAACCGGGAATGGAGTTCGCACCGCCTGCGTTCCGTAAGTCAGTGGAAGAGGAAGTGAAGGACGTGCTCGACCGAATTTATGCGACGCACGGCAAAGGCGCATGGAAGAAGAAAATCATGATCAACGACCGGATTGCCGATTCGATCTTCCAGCAGGTAGTGACGCGCGCGGATGAATATTCGGTGCTGGCCTGCCCTAACCTGAATGGGGATTACATCTCTGATGCTTGTGCGGCGCAGGTGGGCGGTCTGGGCATTGCGCCTGGCGCCAATATCGGCGATGGGTATGCCATCTTCGAAGCGACGCACGGCACAGCGCCGAAGTATGCGGACAAGGACGTGATCAATCCCGGTTCGGTGATTTTGTCGGGCGTGATGATGTTCCGCTTCCTGGGATGGAACGAAGCTGCCGATCTGATCGAGCACGGTCTGGAGCGAACCATCGAACAGAAAAAAGTCACGTATGACTTTGAGCGGCTGATGGAGGGCGCGACCAAGGTAAAGACCAGCGAGTTTGCCGGCGCCATCATTGAGAACATGGGCGCGGCGGTGCTGGTTTAGACATTGTGTGATTGGGCGATCGTGCCATTGTGCGATTGTGACTACGCCCGCTGCATTTGGCGCGATTCTGATTTTCAATCGCTAAATCGCAAAATTACTTAATGGCTCAATGATTTCTTAAAGGACTCACCCATGCGCAAGAAAGTAACGATCGTAGGTTCCGGCAACGTGGGCGCGACGGCGGCCCACTGGATCGCCTCCAAAGAATTAGCCGATGTAGTGCTGATCGACATTATCGAAGGCGTGCCGCAGGGCAAGGGATTGGACTTGCTCGAAGCCATGCCCATCGAGAAGCGCGACTCTTATATCACTGGAACGAACGATTACAAGGACACGGCGAATTCCGACATTGTCGTGATCACCGCGGGCATTCCGCGCAAGCCGGGCATGAGCCGCGACGATCTGCTCAACACCAATTACGGCATCATGAAAGCGGTGGTGGGCGAGGCGGTGAAGTATTCGCCCAACTGCATTCTGATTGTGGTTTCTAACCCGCTGGATGCCATGGCGCAGGCGGCGTACAAGCTGAGCGGATTTCCGCGCGAGCGCGTCATCGGCATGGCCGGCGCGCTCGACTCGGCACGCTTTCGGGCGTTTATCGCCGACGAGTTGAAAGTCAGCGTCGAGAACGTGACCGCATTCGTGCTTGGGGGACACGGCGATACGATGGTTCCGTTGCCGCGCTATTCTACGGTCGCGGGCATTCCGATCACGGAGTTGATCGAGAAATCACGGCTCGAAGCCTTGGTGCAGCGCACTCGCGACGGCGGCGCGGAAATCGTGAAGTATCTGAAGACGGGGTCGGCTTACTACGCGCCTTCGGCAGCGGCGACGGAGATGGTCGAAGCGATCCTGAAAGATAAGAAAAAGATTCTTCCCTGCGCTGCGTACTTACAGGGCGAGTACGGAATCAACGGCCTCTACGTCGGTGTGCCAGTGAAGCTGGGCGCGAAGGGAATCGAGCAGATCATCGAGATCAAACTTACCGCGGAAGAGAAGGCTGGGCTCGACAAGAGCGCGGCGGCGGTCAAGGAGTTGGTGGGAGTGATTGGGGTGTAAGCATTGGCGTATCGGCAAGCTTATAGTTGCGCCTGATACGGGAACTCCCAAGTAATCGAATTGACGCGAGGATTTAGCTTCCGCATCACTGGTTTAACGGAGTCGCCTCCGAACTGCGAGAGTTCCTTTTGTGTGGCCCCTGCTCGCCACTAGCAAGAATCAGCCAAGGATCGGATGCAGACTGAGCACATCTGGATCCCGCGATAACGAGGATAGCCCCCGCCAAGGCCGCGCTTAGAGCCTTGAGTCGGGATACGGATATCAACGCATGTCCACTCATTCTTTCCTATGCTGAATATCATCCGCTCGAAATATCATCAGGGCCGAACTTGAATGGATTAACCACAATCACACCATCCAAATCCTGATCGGCTTGCAAATCTTCCGTCAGCAGATAGCGGCAAGAAGCCGCTTTCGCTGCGGCCACAATCAAGGAATCCCAGAACGACAGTTGGAAGCGATCCTGCATTTTCCAGGCGCTCTCAAGGGTTTCCGCATCAATGACCACGGGGTGCCATGCCAAAAGACCTCGTATCTCAGCCCGCGCCTGCTCGCGGGCAGGAGGCCACTTTCGGCTTACGTTGGCGTAGAACTCTTGTAGGACCTGAAAGCTGACACGGCCGCAACGGCTCTTCCATAGTTCCGAGCGCCACAGTCTTGCCGATTCGTGCTTCTTCTGATCGGCTTCGTCAACAGCGTAAATCAAGACGTTGCTATCAACGAAAACGAGTGCGGTCATGAACTTCCTCGCGGGAAAGATACCGGCCGTCGGTTTTCAGGAAAGGTTTCTGAGCCAGCGCCCGGCGCATGGCGGCTTCGTAGCTGTCCTTCTCCCGCATGCGCTCTTTCAAGATGCCCGCCAGCAGCCGGGAAACGCTCGTATCCTGGCGCGCCGCTTCCATTCGCGCCCAGCGGGCGACGCTCTCTTCCAGAGTAACCGTGACATTGCGGAGACGGGTTTTCATAGCACGAAGATAGTGTAACACGGATCCCGTGTATCCCGAAAGACGTATGCGCAGCCTTCCTGCTACACCGTTTCGATCGTGACCTTCTTCACCACAACATCCTTGTTCGGCTTATCCTGACGGCTGCGCGGAACTTCGGAAATTCTCTTGACAATATCCTGACCTTCGACGACCTCGCCGAAGATCGTGTGCTTGCCCGTCAGCCAAGTCGTTGGCGCGACAGTGATGAAGAATTGCGAGCCGTTGGTGTTGGGGCCGGCATTTGCCATAGCGAGCTTGCCCGCCTTGTCGAGTTTGTGGGGCGAGCCTTTGGTTTCATCTTCGAACTGGTAGCCGGGGCCTCCCATGCCGGTGCCTTGCGGGTCGCCGCCTTGAATCATGAAATCGGGGATCACGCGATGAAAAATTGTCCCGTCGTACAGGCGGTCATTGGATTTCTTACGGGTGCTGGGATGCGTCCATTCACGTTTGCCTTCGGCGAGTTCCATGAAGTTGGCTACGGTTTTCGGCGCGTCTTTTTCAAACAGGCGGCAGACGATGGTTCCTTCACTGGTTTCAAATGTGGCGTAGAGTCCGGGTTGGCGAGTCATGGGGAGTCCTTTCGGAATTGTCGTTGATCGAATCGTCGTTGGTCGATTGTCGTTGGTCGTTGGCCGTTCACCTAGCTTCGAGCTTCGGTTTTCGGGCCTATGTTCCAGAGGTAGTGTTCAGCAAAACTAATTCGGATTGGCCGGCGCCGGTGCAGTTGCCGCGGGCTTCTTCGCTGCAGCGGTTGCTGGTTTGGCCGCACCGGCTCCGCCGCGAACAATGGTGACGTGAATAATCTTCACCGGCCGGAACGGACGGTTGTTGCTGGGATCGCTGGCCATGCGGGCAATCTGCTTCACCAAGGCGACGGTGGCATCGTCGCACTGGCCGAAGATGGTGTAGTTGCCGTTGAGATGCGGTGTGGCCACTTCGGTGATAAAGAACTGCGAGCCGTTGGTGTCGGGACCGGAGTTGGCATAGGCCAGCCGGCCGGGCTTATCAAAAAGCAGGTCGGAAGAGATTTCGTTCTTGAACTTGTATCCCGGGTCGCCGGTGCCATCGCCCCTGGGGTCGCCGCCCTGGATCATGAAGTTGGGAATCACGCGATGAAAGATGGTTCCGTCGTAAAGCGGCTTGTTGTGCATGTTGGCGCCGCTGACCGGGTTCTTCCAATCTTTGGTGCCGGTGGCGAGGCCGATAAAACTGGCTACGCCGATTGGGGCCTTGTCGGGAAATAGAGTGCAGGTCATTTTGCCGACCGTGGTATCGATGATGGCGGTCGGCTGACCGGCAGCATGATGTACGGGAGGCTTGGCTCCGGGGCTTGGTTTTGCGGCAGGAACGTTTTGTGAGTTCGAAGTCTGTCCCCAGGCGGCGAATGAAGCAAGCGAAAGAACAGCCAGGACTGCGAAGGTCTTAATTGCGAAAGTCTTACGCATGAGACTCCTTTGCGTTTGAAAAGTTCTGCCAGCTACTCGCGACAACGTTGCATTGTACGACAAGCGAAGCGGCCACGGCAGAGGATGACGTTTCTCGTGAACCGGAATCAACTCGCACTTGAACCGGAGATCGCAAGCGCGGCCATGAGAGGCTGATATTACTTTGGGGCACTAACTAGTTTCGCGTCGCTGGCCTGCATCTCGCGGCTCACACGCTCGACTTCGCCGAACACTCGCAGCAGATTGCCGCCGAGAATCTTCTTGATATCGTCTGCGCTGTAGCCGCGATCCAGCAGCGCCTGGGTAATCTTAGGCAGGTCGGCGGCGGAGTCGATGCCTTGCGGCGTAGCGCCGCTGACGCCGTCGAAATCCGAGCCCAGGCCGACGTGATCGACTCCGGCAATTTTAGCGACGTGATCGATGTGGTCGATCAGAGACTTCAGCGGCGGCCGCGGAATCTTGGCCATCCACTGGCGCTCGATGCGGTCGATTTCAATGTAACTGGCCGGTGTGCCCTGAGCCTTCAAGGAGTCTAAATGCTTCTGAATCGCGGCGCTTTGGTCTTTGGCCTGGGCTTCCATCGCTTTTCGGAACTCTTCATCGACAAACGCAGAAAAGAAATTCACTTGCACGACGCCGCCGTTCTTGGTCACAGCGCGCAGCATGTCGTCGGTCATATTGCGAGGCGCGTTGGTCAGGGCGCGAGCGGAAGAGTGCGAGGCGATTACCGGAGCTTTCGTGGTGGCGATGGCGTCCCAGAAAGTCTTGTCGGCGACGTGCGAGATATCGACCATCATCCCGAGACGGTTCATCTCGAGCACAACCTGTTTGCCGAAGTCTGTGAGGCCGTTGTGATGCTGAACTTTGGGATCATCGATATCGCCGGAAGAGTCCGCCCACTCGTTGGTGTTCGACCAGGAAAGCGTCATGTAGCGCACACCAAGGCGATAGTAATCGCGCAGCAGGTGAATATCGTTCTCAATCGAATGCCCGCCCTCGATTCCCATCAGCGCGGCGAGCTTGTGTTCCTTGTGGGCGCGTTCGATGTCGGCGACGGAGAAAGACATCATCATGCGATCCGGATGGCGCGCGGCTTGCTCGTAGACGGAATCGATGAGGTCGAACGTATGCCGCGCAAAATGGCCCTGATTGGTTTCGGGATCGACCCAGATGGAGAAAAACTCCGCGCCCAGATTGCCGCGGCGGGCTTTGTCGAGGCTGATGTGGCCGATGTCGTTAGGGTCGGTCGATCCGATGTCGAAGCCTTCGTCGAGAAAGCGTTGCGGCGTATCGGCGTGGGTGTCGACGATGATGGCGGACGCCTGGATTGCGCGAGCGCGGGCGGAGATGGCCAAATCCGATTCGTTGGAGGAAGCGGCTGCCGCTTGCGCCGCGGCGGGCGAGGCGCAAAGCAGAGAAGTAAGCAACAGGAGCAATGCAGAACGGGTCATAATTTATTGTGTGCGGCCGGAAGCGTCGCACCGGCAAGTCAACGATTGTATAGAAGTGCGCGCCAGGGAGAAAGCCTCGACCAAGCGAGGCGTCAACTCGGTCCATTAACCCGGCGCGTCAGGCTAGAGCGGCAAGCGCCTTTTGGATACATTCTTCCAGCGATTGTTCCGTATCGATGATCGTTTTCGGCAGGGTGATTGCTTCGAAGCGAGACTTCACCGCAAGATAAAGCTCGTAATTCCGATTTTCCGCAGGATGTTCTCGCGATGCGGATTGCCGGTTGAGGCGTTGCTTTGCGGTTTCTTCCGTGCACACACATTCGAGAATCCTCCAGGGCTGGTGCAGGGAAGCGGCTGCCCCCAGCACATTTTCAATCTGGTAGCGGCGGGAGAACGGGCGGCCGTCGAGGAAGATAAAGTGCTTTGAGTCCTGCCGCAGCAGATAGCCGGCCGTCTCCGTTATCACCGTCATGCAGAAATCGTCTTGCCGCGAAGAATATTCGACTTCATCCGCGGAAAAGAGAGCGCGGCGAATCAGGTCTTTGCTCACCAGGCGACCGCCGGTGCGCAGAGCCAGCTCGCGGGCGAGGGTGGTTTTTCCGGTACCGGGAAGTCCGGCGAGCAGGACGATCATACTGCGATGATCATAACGGAATGATCATCGTGGGTTGAGGATCGTGCGGAAGTTCGAGCTGAGTACGACGAAAGCTACTGCCCGCGGCTGTCGGCGGTAATCGCGTTCGAATCCGCCGGCCGCTCCATCGGAACGATATCCTGCGTCTCGCGCCAGTTCTGGTAGTGGCTGCTGACCATGATGTGGAACACCCACTGGCCGCGTTCTTCCTCGGGTTCCACCAGGCCAAGAGCTTTCATGTAAAAAAGGTAGTGCTCCATCCAGCGAATCTGGTCCTGAGTCATGCCGCGGCGTTGCAGGTCAACGGTTAAACCAGCCAGATGCGACGAGGCTGTATCGCCGTCGGCGGGCGCGGCGTTGCGGTTGTGACGGCGAAGTTTTTTCTGAACCTTGACCGTGCGCACCGCGGAGTTCACCTGAATCTGCTCGTGGAAGCGGTTGAAGTAGGCTTGCGCCAGGTCCTGCACAAAGTCGCGCGTCCAGGGACGGCAGAACCGGCGCGAAGGGTCGAGCCGCGGATCGAAACGCAGCGTCTCTCCCGCCACAATCGGCAAGAGGGCTCCGCTCGCTTTAAGTGCTTCCAGTTCGTCATCATCCTGAATGCGCGGCAATTCCAAGCGGTCGATCTCGGCGTTCTGGATCAGCAGCGATTCGTGAGATGGACGGAACATCGGGTTCCAGCGCATCCAGTGAAAACGATGATGGCGCGCATGATGCAGAGGCCGCTGCAGCGCGGTAGCGCCAGCGGCAAAAAGCGGGCTGCATACGCAGGCCACAGCGACGAGTCGAACGAGCGGGTTCGATAGAGTTCGGTTCACGAAGTGGTCTCAATGCTTCCGGTCAAGCCCGCGCACAACTGGCGGCCATTCTACGCCATGCTGTCAAGCAGGCCAAATTTCCCGCTTGGGCGCGCGGTTACCCGCCCGATTACCACAGTTCGGCTGCAGCCGTGGTTACCGCCGGGTTACCGGGGTCGTCCAGAACTGCGAGCCAGCTACATGCGGGCACTCGGCGGGCCACTCCGCCGCTTGATGGGGACTTGTCTATGTGCTCAGGAAGCAATGACTTGCGGCGCTAGGCGCGGGATGTGCGCTGCCGCACTCAGGCAAAGTGACAAAAATCAGCGCCGGAAAAGGTCACCGATGGCTTGTTTCATGACCTCGCCGCCAACCTCGGAGATGGCGCGGGTCAGCGGAATATCCTTGGGGCAGACCTCGACGCAGTTCTGCGCGTAGCCGC
The DNA here is from genome assembly GCA_003156805.1 of Acidobacteriaceae bacterium. Lineage (GTDB taxonomy): Bacteria > Acidobacteriota > Terriglobia > Terriglobales > Acidobacteriaceae > Sulfotelmatobacter. The sequence continues at coordinate 419,876 of PMHV01000059.1, forward strand.
ACTCCTGGATGCCGCCGTCACCCATGAGTGCGGCGAGGCGCTCACGCTGTAGCGATTTGCCCGTTGGATGGGTGTTGAACAGCCGCACCTGCGCGATGGTGGCCGCGCCCACGAAGCCCGTGTCTTCATTGAACTGCGGGCAGGCCTCCATGCAGCAGCAGCAGGAGATGCAGCGCGAAATCGGATAGGCCTGCTCTTGTTCTTCCGCCGTCATGCGCGGGCCGGGGCCGAGGTCGTAGGTGCCGTCGATCGGAACCCAGGCCTTCACAGCTTTCAGGTTCTCGAAGATCACGCTGCGGTCGGTGGCGAGATCGCGGACGACGGGGAATTTCGCGAAAGGCTCAAGCTTGATCGGTTGCTCAAGGTTGTCGATCAACGCTGAACAGGCCATGCGGGCGCGTCCATTGATCAGCATGGCGCACGAGCCGCAGACTTCTTCCAGGCAATTCGAGTCGTAGGTGATGGGCGACGTCGCCTTGCCCTCGCGGGTGACAGGGTTGGCGGCGATCTCCATCAACGAGGAGATCACATTCATGCCCGGATGGTAGGCGAGTTCGAACTCTTCCCAGTAGGACTTGGAAGTGGGGGTGTTCTGGCGCTTGATTTTTATGAGGACGGATTTATTAGTGTTCGCCATTTTCTACGATTTGCCCAATCTTGAAGCGGTTTCGCGCTCCTGCTTGACCTTCTGCATCGCCTCGCGATACTGCCGGATGCTGTTGTGTTCGCGATACTGGAACGTGAATGTGACCGCACAGAAGAGGGCGACACCGGCGTCGATGGCTCTGTCCTCATTACGGAACATGAACCACTTTAGGCCATGCAACAAGGCCCCCAGGAAGTAGCCGCCAGCCGCCAGCGCCAGCCAGTTTCTGCGAAACCAGGAGTCATTTTGCTGCATCATACTTCCTCGCCCGCGGCGGAATCAGCGACGTATCCACCGGCTCGAACTCAAATTTCGGCCCATCCGCATCCGGCGCGAAAGACGCTTTCGTCGTCTTCAAAAAGTTCTTGTCGTCGCGGTCGGGGAAGTCCGGCTTGTAATGCGCACCGCGTGATTCATCGCGCATACGAGCTCCCTGAGCAATCACGCGCGACAACTGCAGCATGTTGTAAACCTGGCGGGTGAAGACCACGCTGGTGTTCGCCCACTGCGTGCGGTCGCTCAGGTTCACTTTGCGGAAGCGCTCCAACATCTCAACCAATCTCGCATCCGTCTGCTGTAGATTCTTGTTGTAGCGGATGACGGTGCAATCTTTCGTCATCAACTCGCCCAGTTCGCGCCACAGCTTGAACGGATTCTCAGTGCCTTCGTTATTCATCAGCAGGGAATTGCTTTCTTCCTGCTTCTTCTTCTCGGCTTCGAAAACTCCATTGCCGTCGGAAAGCGCCTGCAAGCCGCGCGCGTACTTCACCGCATTCGGCCCGGCGACGCCTCCGCCATAGACGCACGACACCAGCGAGTTCGCGCCCAGACGATTCGCGCCATGGTACTGATACTCACACTCGCCGGCGGCGTAAATGCCGGGAATGTTCGTAGCCTGCTTGAAGTCCACCCACAGCCCGCCCATGGTGTAATGCATCCCGGGGAAAATCTTCATGGGCGTGTCGCGCGGGTCATCGCCAACAAACTTCTCGTAAATTTCGAGAATGCCTTCCAGCTTGCGGTCGAGAATCTTGCGGTCGATGTGGGTGAGGTCGAGGTAAACCATCGGCTTGCCGTCGATGCCGAGTTTGTGCTCGAAGACGACTTTGAAAATGGCCCGGGTCGCCACGTCACGCGGAACCAGATTGCCGTATTTCGGATACCACTCTTCGAGAAAATACCAGCGGTCTTTTTCCGGGATCGCCTTCGGCTCTCTCTTGTCGCCGGGAGTCTTCGGAACCCAAACCCGTCCGCCCTCGCCGCGCGCCGACTCCGACATGAGGCGCAACTTGTCTTCGCCGGGAATGCAGGTGGGATGCACCTGGATGAATTCGCCGTTGGCGTAGTAACAGCCCTGCTGGTAAAGCGCGGATTGCGCCGAACCCGTACACACGACAGAATTCGTGGACTTGCCAAAGATTGCGCCGTTGCCGCCGGTGGCGATAATGATCGCATCCGCAGGGAATGTCCGCACTTCCATCGAGCGCAGGTCCATGGCGCAAATGCCGCGACAGACGCGGTTTCCATCGAGCACCGCCGAAAGAAATTCCCAGTGTTCATATTTCTTTACTTTGCCTTCGGATTCGTAGCGGCGTACTTGCTCATCAAGCGCATACAGAAGTTGTTGGCCGGTCGTAGCGCCGGCAAATGCGGTGCGGTTGTAGAGCGTGCCGCCGAAGCGGCGGAAATCGAGCAGACCTTCAGGCGTGCGGTTGAAGGGAACGCCCATGCGGTCGAGCAGATCGATGATGCCGGGCGCGGCCTCGCACATGTCTTTGACAGGCGGCTGATTGGCCAAGAAGTCGCCGCCGTAGACTGTGTCGTCAAAGTGCTGCCAAGTGGAGTCGCCTTCGCCCTTAAGATTCTTAGCAGCGTTGATGCCGCCCTGCGCGCAAACCGAGTGCGAGCGCTTCACGGGGACAATGGAAAACAGGTCGACGCTGCCGCCCATCTCTGCGATCTTGATGACCGCCGAAAGGCCGGCGAGTCCGCCGCCCACGACGATAATTTTAGGAGCTGCCATCGTTCCTTATCGGCCTTCTGTAATTTGCTTGTTATTCATTACCGCGGTGCCCGGCTCGGTCGGCTGTTGCGGATACTTGCGGAGCGTAGCCAGGCTGGCCAGTCCCACGCCGCTCAGCAGAAAAAAGAATCCCAGACACACTGCCAGAAAGCGTTTCCGGGCCTTTTCCCCGGAAACGATGCCCCACTTCGCGCAAAACAGCCAAATGCCATAAGCAAAGTGCCACGACGCCGCGATCAGGCCCACGACATAAAATATGAACAACGCAGGCTGAAGTACTTCAGCCTGCACTTTTCCGAACGAAATCTCGGGATGAACATGCAGATCGACCCCTGTGAACCGCATCGTCCAGGTGTGCCACAGGATGTAGGCGAACGCGATACCGCCGGTCCAGCGTTGCGCGGTATACATCCAATTGCCAGTCCACGGGTATGCGATCGTATTCCCGTCGCCGCGGTACCAGATGTAGAAGCCGTAGAGCGCGTGGAACGCGATGGGCAGCCAGATGCCGAACAGCTCAAGCAATGGAACCAGCGGCAGGCTCGCCAAGAACTGCACCTGGCGGGCGTATGCGGCCGGACCGCTGATCGCCGTGGCATTGGAAATCAGAACGTGCTCAAACAGAAACGCGCCCACCGGAACGATGCCCGAGAGCGAATGCAAACGGCGAAGCAGAAACGAATAACCTTGCCCGGCGCGTAAGGGAGCCACTCCCTGGTGCACGGCTGCGGGAGCAGTCGAACCGGCTGCGGATGCCACAAGCGCTCCTTATGATTACGAGTATGAAGAAAGAACCTTTTATTATGTTGTTGCGCCGGAAGCGAAGTCAAGGCTAGGTTGTGGAAGGTGTTGCCAAGCCGGTTCGACCTAGTCAGTTCTCTGGGAGCCGAACGTGCCATTCAAGCAGCTGTCTGAACGCCGATCCGCGATGGCTGTATTGAGACTTCTCTTCGGCGCTGAGTTCGGCAAAAGTCTTGTGGATTTGCGGAAAATAGAACAGAGGATCGTAGCCGAAGCCGTTTGTCCCACGAGGCGCGCCGAGAATAATTCCTTCGGCTTCGCCCCGAAAGGTCGCCAGCAGTTCGCCATCGCGGGCGGCGCCGAGGACGCAAACGAATCGGCCCGTGCGCTTCTCCAGCGGAACATGTTTCAATTCCCGCAGCACGCGCGCATTGTTAGCCTCGTCGTCGGTATTCGCGTCCGCCCTTTCCGGCTCTGCAGCAGCGTAGCGCGCAGAGTGTACGCCCGGCGCCCCATGCAAAGCATCAACCTCCAATCCCGAGTCGTCGGCAACGACGATCTCGCCGCGAGTGTATCGGCTGTAACCTTCCGCTTTCTTTCTGGCATTAGCTTCGAAGGTCAGGCCATCTTCGACAACCGCCGGCAGGGAAGAGAAGTCCGGAACACCTGCGACCTCCACTCCGTGACGCGCGGCCGCGCCGGCGAAGTCTCGCAGCTTTCCCGGATTCGTAGTCGCGATCAGGATTCGACGCATTACTTAGTTAAACTCGACGGCGTGGGTTTCGACTGCGTCTCCAGAGCATCGATGTTCCCATCAAGAAAGCGGCAACCACGGAAATCCAACCACCCAGCTTGCGGTCCCAAGTGCGCACAAAGGTGATCTTGACGCGATTGGCGCCAGTCTCGACCGGAACCAGCATCTGCCCCGCACCGGCGCGGGCACCGGGTTCTACGGCTTGCCCGTTTACCTCGACCCGCCATGCCGGATAGTTCAACAGGCGCAAAACAAGATTGTCTGGCGCCGACATTTCGGCGGTGAACAATCTGGATTCGGCTTCCCACGAGAAAACGTGGATAGCAGCATGGGCAGGGCCGTCCACCGTAACCCGGCGAGCGTCTTTGTCGCTCTCCGATGGATCCGATTTCTGCGGCGAGTATTCGTCCGTGCCCTCGTAGCCGGCGCCGGTAGCCATATTGTCCTGCATTTCGCGCAGATCGGCCGCCGTATCCCACCACGGTGGCTGAATGCGATGCCAGGCAAATGCAATCACTAGCACAGCCGCCAGGTAAATGGCCAACCGCAGCGTCCAGCGCCGAATTCCAAGCACAATGAATAATGTGAATGTTAGGCTCAGGCAAAGCATCCATCGCCAGGGAAGCTGCATGAAGCGCAGCTTGGGCAGAAAGCTCCACAGCAAACCGGTTACGGGAACCATGAGCAGGCAGCAGGCTCCGGCCCAAGCGACCAGACAGTACCAAGCTTCGCGATTATGTTCGCGCCAGCGCCGAGCTGTCCAGGCCGCTGCGAAGGTGAGGACGATCTCGGCGAGTGCCACCCAGGAAACCAAGTGGTTGAAGACATCGTGATCTCGGTCTGAAGTATGAGCGAACAAAAAGTTATCCTGTGGCCGCAATCCCACCGAGATCGCCTCGCCGATATTCACCCACTTCTGTTCGTAGATGGCGGGCAATAAATAGAAAGCGGCGAGCGCCGCGCCCAGAGCCACGGTGGCTGCCCCCTCCAGCAAAATGTGCGGAGAACGTCGCAGCCAGGCTGTTACCAAAAGAAGCAATGCCAGAGAATAGTGGATCATCACCGCGGCGGGGGCGTTGACCAGCCAAGCTGCGGCCAGCACCATCGCCAAGCCAATTACGGCGCCGCGCTTCTCCTCCGCGAGGCGCAACACCATCAGCAGCAACAGGGGCAACAAGCAACTGGCAAGCAGTTCCGCAAAGGCGCTGCGCCAGTAGACGATCACCAGATGATAGGGATTCACCGCATAGAGCACAGCCGCAAAGGTCGCGTCGCGCCGGTCGAGCCATCGGCGAGCCAGCGTAAACATCGAAGTGCCCGCCGCAACCAGTACGACCCAGATGTAGACGCTGGGAACCAATTTCCAGGGCAAGATCGCAGCCAGAGTGGCGCCCAGGGTCCACGAGGCCGGCGGATAGAACACAAAGCGCGGCTCGCCGTACCCGAAGTCCGACAGCGCTGCCCAACGCGGGTAGACGATCCCGTGCTTCCATTGCCCCAGAACATCGAGCCAGGAGTAGAGATGGAACTCGAAATCGTGGCCGGAGGGCAAACCGAGCCAAAGAAAAGGCACTTCAACAAGAATGACGGCAATTGAGATCGTTATAAGGGGAGCCCAGAAAAGAGAATACTCCCGCGACATTTCGCGATCATGAGGATTCATCGGTCTTGACTTGGTGACGGCTTGCGGAGAAAAGGAGTGACATTAACCGTGCCACAACTTCGCATTTCGCCGCCCGTAGCGACTCGAAGGGAGCCGCGTTGCCCCGGCAGGTGAATCCCGAGGGACGCGGATTGCCTGCAGGGCCATTTCCTCAAATTGTCGTTGATGTCATATTCGATAAACACATACGCCGATTCCTTCGGAGCCAACCGAATTTCCTGGGCGGTCTGTTTCCCGAAGAGATAATTGTTGCAGTTTGCGCAGACCGGCACGGAGAGCGAGCGCCCGTCTGCGTCTAAGAGTGTGATCTCCGCAACACCTTGCAGGGCACACGATGACATGGAGCGATTATGTAAGGAAATGGCCAGGGCATGATGGCCCAACCCACCATCAATTCGATCTGATTCTTTCGTGTCCTCCGTTGCAGAAAGCTGGGAAGGTCTGCAAGGCAGGGTCTTTTCCGAGGCTCGGACGATCGGGCTAGCGAAACCCGCGACGCACATTACCGCACAAGCAGCCGGCAGCGCCGCCCGGAAGACGCTACAACGCTTCTTACGAGTTGGAAATCCGGCGTGACCGTGTGCTAACTGACCGCGAATCGTTCCCAAGAGTATTGATCCTTCCCAGAATGCCCAAGAATCGAAGAAAGTTTCAGTCTACATTTAACCGGAATTTAATATTCGTGAAACCATCGCGCAATGGAGATGCATTACTTTACACGCATTGGGGTGGAACAGACCACGGAGAATGCAAGGGCTTGCGCTCTGACGGGGACGAAAGTGTTGAATACCAAGAAGGCGGGTAAGGCGGAGTGAGTTTAAGAGGCTACGGTTTCGCCGCTGCGTTGGCGACGGAGTTCGGCGAGAAACTCAGACTGCTGCAGCGTGGTTCCCTGGCGCAGCAGCTCCAGCAAGGAATCCTCCATCTCCTCCAAGGCTTCTTCCGGCGCTGTCGTGCCAGCTTCAAACTCGCTCAGATCGGCAGTCAACGCGCGGGGGGAAACATACAGCTCGAGCATTGCCTCTGGGCAGCCGCGCAGAAAGCTGATCAAATTTCCCACCTGCGCTCGTTGCTCGGGCGTGCGCGAAGGGAACTCCACGCCCATGCCAAAACCGGGATGAGCTACCCGTACCATGCCCTCGGTATGGACCTCCATCTCCTCGGTTTTCAGGCAGAGATCCACCAAGGCGCGCTCGGGAAATGGAGACTCGGTTTCTACGTAGCATCCACCCAGGCTCAGATCGGTAAGCTTGCAGTGCGGCACGGTTTCGTCGGGTCCTGAAGCAGTGACGGCGGCCGCGGCACGGAGCCAAGTCTGCAGTGAGGCGCGAGCCGCATCATTCAGGTCCAGAAAATGGACTCCGGTTTGGCCGTTGGGATTGGCCCAAGCCACCTGCCCGTGGGCGTTGATCTCCAGGCCACCGTCGGGCAATTGAAAATGGAGATTCAGCAGGGTGCCCGGAATTTGTGCTTCCGCCGTGAGCACATCCACGCCGGTTTCGCTCAGGTCCAGCAGGATTCCTTCCGCCTTACGTTGATCGGGATGCGTCACTTCAACCGGAGCTTGAACTGGTACGCGGAAGGCGCGGCGCCGTTCGCGCTTCAACATGGCTGTCACCGCGCGGAGCCCAGCCTGAGCCTTCTCCTCAAAGATTGGCTTGTAAAGGACAAAGTGCGCCCCTCCCGTAAGTACATCCCGGACCTTGGCTACGTCCGCGACCAAGGCCACAGTTACAGGAGGATTGCCGGAACTCAGCCGGTGAGCTTCTTCGAAAACGCCTTTAGCGCAGGCCGGGTCCTCGCAATCGACCACTAGGGCATCGAACTTCTGCCGCTGCATGCGGTCGATCGCCGCAGTGGCCTCACAGAGCCGCTCAACCGTGATTCCGGAGGCCGACAAAATCCGGCTCAGAATCTCGGAAGCTCCGTCGTCCGTAGAAACCAGCAATGCCAGATGGGTCATGACCAGTCAACCAAGGGCGAGATCACGGCCAACGTGGCGCTGTGGGCCGAGTCTGTGGTTTGGGCGCAGATCCTGCTGCAGGAGCAGCTCCCGCTTTGGCCGCCAGGGCATCGGGGTGAGACGAACTCTCGTCCACTTCCATCAGCACCGAGTTGTCCTCGTCATCGCTTTCTGCTAGCAAGGGAGCTACTTCACGCAGCTTTTCCGCTGCCTGCTGGAGCATCTCGATTTGCTTGCCCAGTTGCGCGTATTTTGTCTGCTTCTGCCGCAAAACCTCGTGAATATCCTTCATATAACCCCCTATGAGCAATCTATGGAGCGCCAACCCCGGGGTCAACGGTAATCCCGGATTGGCCGTTACCTGGGTAACGGGCGGAGCGCCGGAGCGGAACAGGGACGGACCGGCCACAGCCAGAGGCTCAGGGGCAAAACGAAAGCCCCGCCGAGCGGCGGGGCTTCGAGAATCAGATCGGGATGGAAATGGACTTAGGATTTCAGCTTGCGCTGCAGTAGACCAGCCAGCCCCACCAGTCCCGTACCCAGCAGCCCCAGGGTGCCTGGTTCAGGAACCGTGACGAGTACGTTGGTGTCGCCGCTGCCAAGAGTAATGCTTCCATTGAAGTAGCCTTTGCCGGTGTTGATGGTTAGTTGTACGGTTGCGCCATCGACGACCTGCCCGTTGTACCACGTTCCAGTGATCGTTCCCGTCAACTGGTAATCGTGGGTTCCGTTGGCCAACGTAATCAGCGTCCAGGTTTCCGGCCCGCTAAAAGATCCAGTGAAAATCGTGCCGGTAGGAATTCCGCCCGTGCCGTTGCCCGTTATGACGAAGCTTCCGCCACCGGCAAAAGTTCCGCCCGTCTGCAGGCTGCCGCCGGGGAGAAGTGCGCCGGTTGAGAAGCTTAGGCTGCCCAACCCACCCGTGACCAGACCGAGGCCTCCCAGACCATTCACCGCAATGAGTTCAGAACCTGTAAGGCTCAAGCCGGCTGAACTACCCGACAAAGTGCCACCGCTGTTGGTGAAGTCCACTGAGCTGTTGGCAAGGGCAGCCAAAGGTAAACACAGAGCAAGCAGAGTAATTACAACGATCCGCTTCATAGGTACTTCCTCCTACCCGAACTGGGCAAACGTCGTTTTCTTGTTCAAATCGGTGGGGGCTTTAGAGCCTCCTGAATTTGTTACAGAGATATGAAACCGGGCTTTATCTAAGCACACAAAGTGCCAAATCGATACATAATATAAGCTACTCATTTCATTGCAGTTACAAGCATTATGGATGTGAGGCTTTGTAGCCGAGGTGCAAAACCATGCACACTAGGGCGGCCATTTTGCGCTTTCGCTTTCCCAACCACAGGCCGGCATCGGGACTGCGGAGGCCAATCCCCGACCAACAGCGCCGGACAGAGCCGCACCCAGATGCTAAAACCGCCCTTCTGCTTCGCCAGGATGAGAATTCACCATCCCGTGCGATGATCTTCAGCCTTTAGCGATTAGCTACCCCAGCGATCGGCTACCCCGTTCGTGCTACTCCATGGCACGGAAGTGTAGTTCACAAAAAGCTTCGAGTGAACTTAGAGTAGGCGGTGAGCAGTTCTGGGGGAGGGCTGTTCGGGCGTCCCGAAACTCGAAAGAGTCGGGACGCTTCTTAGTTTTGTGGCAGAGATTTTTCCTATTTCGCTGCACCCCGAGTCGCAATGGGTTCTTATCTGGCCCTTGAGTTCGACGGATTTGATCGCGATTTAATCGATTGCTTGACCGGCTCTCGACTCAATGAGATCCCGCAGCCGACGGGAAAGATTGTTCGCCAGTGAGCGATAAAAACGCGAGGCCAGGTGCGGAAAAAGTTCAAACAAGCTTTGCAGCGCGGCCCGATCGATGTGGTAAGCCTCTACTTCTTCTTCTGCCCTCACGCTGGCGCTGGCGGACCGATCCTCAAGAAACGACATTTCCCCGCAGATTTCCCCTGCTTCCAGCGTCGGTGAAGTCAGTTGTGCGGAAACCTGAACCTTCGCTCGTCCTTTCAGCAGCAGGTAGATTCCGTTCGTGGTCTTGCCTTTTTGTACGAGGATTTGCCCTTCGCGGAACTTGACGCGGCTGGCCTTGTCGATGATGAGCGTCCAATCGTTCGTAGTGAGATAGAGCAACCCGCGCTTGGAGGAAGACAGTACGGACATTTCCTGATCGATAGCCTTGGGCATGGCGCGCTAGCCCGAGACCGGAAAGCTCGCAAACCACTTCCGGTGAGTGCAGATAACAACAGGGCTAACCCAAGACTAGCAGAAAATCTATCGAAACGGATGGAACCTGAGCCGCAGGTTCACACCGAAGTACCTTGGCATCCTCGCGCAGCGGGGTTCCACGGCGGGCACACAACGGCTGCTTGACCAAAGGAGAAATAAAGATGGTGCGCCCTGAGAGATTCGAACTCCCGATCTTCTGGTTCGTAGCCCAATTCTGTGGTACACGCCAGACAAAACGGACCAACGAAGTACAACGAAACCCTAAAAGTCTCTTACGTCGTTTGCTCCATTCTGCTTAACCTCGCCTCACGTTTACGGACAAAATGCGGACGCTGGAAGTAGCTCATACTTCCTCAATGAGTGCTATGGCGATTTAGCAACAGTCGACCAGCCTCGGAAACGGCGTGAACGAAGAGCCGGGATCAGTGAATATACAAGATCAGGGCGTATCCATACGATGAAGAATCACTATCGCCGGCTTGGGCGAGCCGATAGTGTACTGCGTGTAGGTCTGGGTAGTGCCATCGGGCGAGACTTCCCATTCCTCCTCGTCGAAAGGCTTGCCGTTCAGGCGCGTGATGGCTTTCACGGTGCGCGCTCCCGTCCTTGTGGCCGAAACCGTCATGCCGGACGGGAGTCTCGGCCCATGCTCCGGATATTCCTTGCCGTCGAACTTAAGCGAGTAGGTAGTTCCGTCTTCGGGCAAGGTGACGGTAATCCCGTCGTCACCATTGGCTGCGATGTCGACTTCTGTGAATGTCATTTGGACTTCGGTGGTTTCCCACGTCCCCTCAAAGCCGCTTTTGCCAGCGACGCGCTTCATGACGCCGGTGGCGGAGAATGGTTCCCCATTCTCCTTTTGGCCGGCTATGGTCCACTTAATGGTATTCTCGTCGGCGGAGAGGACCCAAGTCTCGGTGCCTAACAGCCTGCCGTGGCTCGTGTTTGTAAACTGCCAGGCTTTCGCACCAACCACCTTCATGGCGGTATCGTCGCCGAAGGGCGTGGACTGCGGCGTGCCATCGGCCTTGATGGTCCAGGAGTAGCCGTCTTCGTGGAAGGTCCAGGTATCCGGTCCGGCAGCCGCAATCGAACTGATGGAACCGGTGAGCTGGCTCTTTGCCGGATCGACCTTCCAGTGGCCGATGAACGGATTCTCCGCGAATCCAGCCGATGACCACAGAAGAGCGAACGCCAAAGTGAAAATGAATTTTGCCATCCCAGCGTCCTCTCGCGCAGGATTATAACCCTCTTCGGACGCGGCGAGACTGGCTACAGAGAAGCCGTCCCTGCCATGCAGCCTAGCGTAACTGTCGAAAACAGGCCATTACGCGTTTCGACCGCTAGTCAATGGGTGAAATGGCGATGTTTCGCCAACTATCCGAGTTCACTGTTGCAAAATTGACCTTTTCCCTTCTGCGGTTTGGAGTATTACTCAACGCCATGAAGGCCAAGAAGCCGACTCTGAAACAAGTACAGGCTGTCCGTTGCCCGACTTGTGGCGCGGGGCCGGGGCGAGAAGTGTGAACTCAGCACGGGACAGCCCCGGACCGAGCCGCATCGTGACCGGCGCTTGGAGGCAGAAGACCACGCAGCGTTGTCCTAGAGGGTAGGGCTTTGCAGGAAGCGCGGGCGAATCGAAAGATCGCGCCGAAAGCGCTGACGGATGGCTCGGAGTAGGCTCAATTCGGTTTCGGCAACAGCTTTGAAAGCTCACCCTCGAAATGAGTTTCAACTTGTCCGGTCACAAGACGGATTCGATGTTCCGGCGCTATGCCATCGTCTCCGAGACGGACCTGCGGACAGCTCTCCGAGCGACTCAGGCTTACCTCGCAGCGGTGAAGGAGAGCGTAGTCGAAATGGCAGCAAGCGGGTAAGAATTTTCTGCCTCACGGACAATTCACGGACAAAAGCCAAAGGGCACCCTTCGCCGGGTGCCCTAAGTTATTGAAAAGATGGTGCGCCCTGAGAGATTCGAACTCCCGACCTTCTGGTTCGTAGCCAGACGCTCTATCCAGCTGAGCTAAGGGCGCGGATCGGACCGGATGGAGAACTTATTCAGGAATTATAGCGGAACTCGCCGCCGCGGGAAACCGCCGCGCAATCCGGCACGGCTGCTGATCTGCTTTTTCCGAACAAAACCCAGGCCAACCCGCGCGCCGTACCTGTTCAACATTTCTTCGGCATTTTCCCGCTTGTGCACTGGGGTAATTTTTCCCAGGGGCAGAGCAATTCCTACCGAGCCGACGGACCATGGGGCGCCTGTTTTGAACGCGTTAGCGATGGCATTAAGGTTGCTTTATCCAGACCAGACGAAGTGGCGCGCAACGGGGCGTTTCTTGAGAATAACTTCGGCCAGAGGTTTTCTTGGGCGCCCCTTGCTTACTAAACGCTTCGGCTGTAGCAGGCCCTCTCCGACATCAACGCGCACGAACCTCCCCCACTCCCCTTGGTTCGTAGCTTTTAGTTTGCCGCCTTTAGGCTAGAGCCAGCCGTTCCCGCACATCAACTCCAGCCTGTCGCAGCAATTTTGCGACGGCATCTGCCTTAAGCCGGGAAGCATCGAACTCCACACGCACCGTCCGCTCTTTGTCGTCGAACGTCACCCGCCGCACTCCGTACACTTCACGCACGGTGTCAATCGCGCGCAACTCGTTCTCGCCCGGAGCCGCGCCATAGCGGAACGCTATATCCAAGTACGTCATCGGGAAGTCCCTCAATTCTATGAATTTCAGCGCCTCAGCCGTCTCGTGAATCCAATATAAAGCATCGGCAATCGAACAAACTAGGCAAAGCCGAGCCGCGATTCGGTCTCCGGCGCGCAGCTGGAAGCTTTCTCTTTGGTTCGCAGCCGGATTTCAGAGGATTGCTGAGCAAAGATTGCTGATCGGATCGCTGATAAGAGATTGCTGCGCTCGGTGATCGCCAAGCCTCGGTGTGATTCGCCAAACGTTCATGTCCACAGAAACCCCAAACACCGCCACGACGGTGCAAACCGATCCGGTCTGCGGAATGAATGTGAATCCTGCCTCGGCGCAGCATGTTGACGCTCACGGCGGAAAGAATTACTACTTTTGTTGCGCATCTTGTTTGGGAAAGTTCAAAGCTGAACCCGAGAAATACCTGTCTAGTTCCAAGCCAGCCGCATCGCCTGGTCCGATCAAGCTTGGCCTTCTCGGTACGTCGCCAGCCAAGGATCCAGTGCTTGCGGGTCTCGGCAAAACAACCGCTCAACAGATTCCGCCGCGAAGTCACACCTATGCCCATCCGTCGGCCGATGCAGCGGCTTATGTCTGCCCGATGTGTCCCGAGGTTCGCCAAAGCGCGCCCGGAGCTTGTCCCTCATGCGGCATGGCCCTGGAGCCGGAAATTTCAGTCGCTTCCACCAGTGCCGAATACACCTGCCCCATGCATCCGGAGGTCGTTCGCGCGGATCCCGGTTCGTGTCCGATCTGCGGCATGGCTCTAGAACCGCGTACCGTGACGTCATCCGAGCAAGAGAATCCTGAACTGCGCGACATGAGCCGCCGCTTCTGGGCAAGCCTCGTACTCACGGCGCCACTGCTGGCGGTCGCGATGGCCGCCATGATCTGGCCAATGTCAGTCTGGCGCATGTCTCTGCACAGCGTTTTGTCGGCTGCGGCCCTGCCCTGGCTCGAGTTCGCGCTGGCCACGCCGGTGGTGCTGTGGGGCGGCTGGCCATTTTTCCAGCGGTTCTGGACATCGCTCGCCAATCGCAGCCCAAACATGTTCACCTTGATCGGCATGGGCACCGGCATGGCGTACGGATACAGCGTGGTCGCTACCGTGGCTCCGCAAGTTTTTCCCGCTTCGCTGCGGACCATGAGCGGCTATCCCGAGGTTTACTTCGAAGCGTCTGCTGCGATCACCACCCTGGTTTTGCTCGGCCAGGTCATGGAATTGCGCGCCCGCAGCCGCACCAGCGCTGCCATTCGTGCGCTTCTCGATCTCAGCCCCCGGACCGCACGCCTGATCGCTGGCGACGACGGCGAAAAAGACATCCCACTCGAGCAAGTGAAACCCGGCAATCGCTTGCGCGTGCGACCGGGAGAAAAAATTCCCGTCGACGGAGTGCTGCTTGAAGGCCGCAGCTCCATTGACGAATCCATGATCACCGGCGAGTCCATGCCGGTCGAGAAATCGCCGGACAGCAAAGTGATCGGCGCGACCATCAACGGCAATGGCTCGTTCGTGATGCGCGCCGAACGCGTTGGCAGCGAAACTTTGCTGGCGCAAATCGTGCAGCTCGTGGGCCACGCCCAGCGCAGCCGCGCGCCCATTCAGCGTCTGGCCGATCGTTTCTCGGCTTGGTTTGTGCCGTCGGTGGTGGCGATCGCCGTGATCACCTTTGTGGCCTGGTTCGTGTTCGGTCCCCAACCGCGTCTCGCGCACGCGCTCGTGAACGCCGTTGCCGTGCTGATCATCGCCTGCCCGTGCGCTCTGGGACTCGCCACGCCCATGGCCATCATGGTGGGCACCGGCCGTGGCGCTCACGCCGGCGTGCTGATCAAGAACGCCGAGGCGCTGGAGATTCTCGAAAAAGTCGACACCTTGGTGGTCGACAAGACCGGAACGCTCACCCAAGGCAAGCCGCAGCTAGTCGGGATTTCTGTGCCGCAATCCGAAGACGCAGACGAGATACTGCTCCTCGCCGCGAGTCTGGAGCGCGCCAGCGAGCATCCGCTCGGCGCCGCCGTTGTCGATGCTGCGAAGGAACGCGGCCTCACACTTTCGGAACCGGCGGAGTTCATCTCTCTGGCCGGCAGAGGTATTCAGGGCGTCATCGATGGAAAGCGAGTCGCGGTCGGCAACCCAGCTTTGATGGTGCAGGTCGGAGCCTCCGACCGCCCAGATGCCGCAGCTCTGACCGCAAAGCCCGGCGACGGCACCAATCTTTTTGTGGCGGTCGATGGCAAATACGCGGGAAGCCTTGCCCTCGCCGATCAGATCAAGCCTTCCACTCCCGATGCCATCCTCGGCCTCAAGAATCAGGGCATTCGCATCGTAATGCTCACCGGCGACAATCGCGCCACTGCGGCGGCGATTGCTGAGAAGCTCGGCATCGACGATTTTGAGGCCGAGATCTTGCCCCAGAATAAATCCGAAGTCGTTCGCAAGCTGCAGGGGCAGGGAAGAGTCGTCGCCATGGCCGGCGACGGCATCAACGACGCTCCCGCGCTCGCTCAGGCCGATGTCGGCATCGCCATGGGCACCGGCACCGACATCGCCATGGAAAGCGGAAGCATCACTCTGGTAAAAGGCGACCTCACCGGAATCCTGCGCGCCCGCAAGCTAAGCCAGGCCACCATGCGCAACATACGCCAGAATTTATTCTTTGCGATTATCTACAACGCGGTTGGCGTGCCCATCGCGGCGGGCGTGCTGTACCCATTTTTCGGTCTGCTGCTTAGCCCCATCTTCGCCGCCGCGGCCATGAGCTTCAGTTCGGTCTCGGTAATCGCGAATGCCCTGCGTCTGAGGAAGGCAAAACTATGATTTCACCACTGAGACACGGCAGTCACGGAGAAAAAACAGAAAACCATGCCTCCTCATTGCGAGCTGTGCAATTAGAGATTTTCTCCGTGCCTGGGTGGTGAACCTAGATCTTCCCCAGAAACTCGATGACGTCCGGCTCCGTCCAGTCCACTGCCCCGATGAACTTTCTCCGCATGACGCCGTCCCGGTCGATCACATAAGTTTCAGGAAACTTGAACGTTCCATAAAGGTCGTTGCTCTTTTGGCTGGGATCGCGGATGGTTAGTAAGTCTACGTTGTGGTTTCTGATGAAGCTGCGGTAAGCATTGTCGTCCACGTCCACACTCACCGCCAGCACCGTAACCCCTTTCGCTTTCATCATTCGCTGCATTTGCACCAGCGACGGCACTTCTTCCACGCAAGGTGGACACCACGTAGCCCAGAAGTTGAGCACCACCACCTGGCCCTTCAACTGGCTGAGCGTAACCTTGCCTTTGGAGTCTTGCACGGTGAAATCGGGGGCGTTAGAGCCAATCTGCGGCGGCCGCGACCCTCGGGAACAGGCCCCTGACATGAGCAGCATCAGGATCGCGGAAATTACGCCGGAGAATTGGGAGACGCGACGCACCCATCTATAATAATAGATTGCGCGCATGGCTGCGATGAGCACAATGGTGGATACAGGGACTCACACAAGGACAAGGACGGAGCGGCTCACGGTCTCGGTGATCGTTCCGGCCCGCAACGAAGAAGCCAGCCTCTCCGCGTGTCTCGCATCGTTGGTCTCGCAGACCGGAATCGCGTTCGAGGTGATTGTTATAGATGATCATTCCACTGACCGCACCCGCGAGATCGCTGCATCGTTTCCCGGCGTGCGCATCATTGAAGCTGGTCCTTTGTCCGAAGGCTGGACCGGCAAGAACAACGCCCTGGTCGCCGGAGCGCGCGAAGCGCGCGGCGAGTGGCTGCTCTTCACCGATGCCGACACCGCGCACCGGCCGGCGTCGCTGGCACGAGGCGTCGCAGAAGCGAAGCGGCACAACGCGGCCATGCTCTCCTATTCGCCCGAGCAAAGTGTAGAGGGCTTCTGGGAAAAAGCCGTGATGCCGGTAATCTTCGCGGAACTTGCCGCAAGCTATCGCCCTTCTCAAGTAAGTGATCCGCGCTCGTCCGCCGCAGCCGCAAACGGCCAATATATTCTGATTGCCCGCGAAGCCTATGATGCCGTTGGCGGCCACGCCGCCATCGCCTCCAGCCTGCTCGAGGACGTCGCCCTGGCGCGCGCCGTCAAACGGTCGGGAAGAAAGATTTTCTTCCGCTACGCCGCCGACGCCGTGCGCACCCGCATGTATCGCAGCTTTGTACAACTGCGCGAAGGCTGGACCAAGAACCTCGCGCTTCTATTCCCCTCGCCCCGTCGCCTCGCCCTGCTGCGGGCGCTTGAGTTCGTTCTCATCGTCGCCAGCTTTGCCATCGGCATCGCCACCGGCCTGCGCGGACACTGGCAGCCCGCCGTTGTGGCCGCAACTCTTTGCGTGATCTTGTATGCATCGTTTTTTACGCGCATCCGCCGAGCCCATTTCTTCGCGGACGCAAACGTTCTGGCTTTGCTGGGACTGCCGATCTTTTCTTATCTTCTGCTGCGCTCGAAACGGTTTCATCGCCGCGGCAATGTTTCCTGGAAAGGCCGCAGCTACCCAGGCACCCGCCACAACGTAGCGCTCGATTCGCGAGCGCAGGAGGATCATGGTCTATCTCACGCGCAAAGCTGAATTTTCCGCATCGCACTACTACCACAACCCGGACTTCACCCCCGAAGAAAACCGCCGCGTCTTCGGCAAGTGCAACAACCCGAACGGTCACGGCCACAATTACACCCTCGAAGTCACGGTGAAGGGCGAAGTCGATCCGCGCTCCGGCTTCGTCGTCGACCTCAAACAGCTCAAGGAAATCATGCACCGCGAAGTGCTCGACGCCATGGACCACCGCTTTCTCAACAAAGAAGTCCCCGACTTTCTCCATCGGATTCCGACCACCGAGAACATCGCCATCGCCGCCTGGCAGCGCCTCGCTACCAAGCTCGACAAGGCGCAATTGCATCGTGTCCGCGTCTACGAGACGCCCGATCTCTTTGTCGATTTCTACGGAGAAGCTTGAGGTCCCCAGTATGAGTTGCAGATTATGACACGCAAACTATGAAGGCTCATCTCACACGCCGTTATTTATTTTCGGCCTCGCACCGGCTGCACAGCGAAGAAATGTCCGCCGAAGAGAACCAGTCCACCTACGGCAAGTGCAACAATCCCTTTGGACACGGCCACAACTACATTCTCGGAGTCACGGTCAGCGGGCCCGTCGATGAACGCACTGGAATGGTCTGCAACTTGGTCGACCTCGATGGTTTCATCGGAAGGGAAGTGCTCGCCCGCTACGATCACGAGAATCTGAACACGCTGAAAGAATTCGCGCAAACCGTGCCCACCACAGAAAACCTGTGCACGACCATCTACGAAATAGTGAAGCGCGGCTTCCGCCACGCGCATCTGGAAAGAGTGCGATTGGAAGAAACCATGATGAATTCGTTCGAATATGCAGGCGAAACGGAGACAATCCAGATTACCTGAGCGCAAACCCGGATAATTATGTAAGCAAAACCACATTAGGTTGACTTTGGTTTTCAAATTACAAAATTACCCAATTACAAAATTGCTAAATCGACTCCACTATGAAACCAGCCACCGAACCCACCACTCTCACCGGCGCCAGCTTCGAAGATCTGGTCCGCGAAATGCTCGTCCGCCTCGGCGAAGACACCCAGCGCGAAGGCCTCGTCCAAACCCCCGAGCGCGTTCGCAAAGCTCTGCAGCATCTCACCAAAGGCTATGCCGAAGATCCCGAAGCGCTTCTGAAAGCCGCGCTCTTCACCGAACCTTACGACGAAATGGTCATCGTCAAAGACGTCGAAATGTTCAGCCTCTGTGAGCACCACATGCTGCCCTTCTTCGGCAAGGTGCATGTGGCCTACATTCCCAACGGCAGAGTGATCGGTCTCAGCAAAATCCCCCGCCTGGTCGAAGTATTCTCGCGCCGCCTGCAAATTCAGGAGCGTCTCACCACGCAGATCGCCGAAACCATCCAGAAGGTAATCGAGCCGCAGGGCGTTGGCGTCGTCATCGAAGCCCGCCATCTGTGCATGATGATGCGCGGCGTCGAAAAGCAGCACTCCGCCGCCGTCACTTCATCCATGCTCGGCTGCTTCCGCAAGGAAGAAGAAACGCGGCAGGAATTTCTGTCTCTGATCCGTCAGCGTCCCAACGGCGTGTAGCGACGCTCGTCAGCACCCAGATTTCGCTGCGCCCCGCCGGGTTTACTCCTTGACATCAAACACCGCGCTCGGGCTGGTCGTCGTGCCATAGAACGTCCCCTTCCGCAACAACAAAGTGGCTTCCGGACGTCCCCCGTCAAAGATTCCGGTAAAGGCGTAGAGCACATTCAGGGTCCACGGACCCGGTGCGCTGGGAGGCGTCAGCTTGAAAACGGTTCCATCGGCGTCGCTGCCACCCGCCGATGCCGTGCCATAAAGTGCGCCCCCGGTTCCAAAAACTACGCCTCCCTCCGGAGTGGCGCCATCGTCCCCACCCTGAAAGCTATACAAAACAGATTCGTTCCACGTACCCGATCCCGTCGGCGTCACCCGGTAGACCGTGCCGTAACCGGCGGAACCTCCGCTCGCCGTCGTCCCGTACAGCGTCCCCGCCTGCAGCGTCAGGTTCGACATGGGAGTTCCTCCGTCGCTGCCTCCAGTGAAGTCGTAGATGTCGATCTCACTCCATCTCCCGCCGCCTTGAGCCTTAAGCCCGAAGACAAAACCAGAATTGTATTTCCCGCCCAGCACCGAGGTTCCATACAGATTGCCCTTGCTATCGAGAATGAGGTTGCTCACAACGGACGATCCGCGCTCCAGCGTGTACAGCAGACGATACGTCCCAACCGCCGCCCACTATGGCTGGCGGAACCAGCTGAAAAATCTCCCCAGAGGTCGTCGCGCCATACAGCGCTCCGGTCGCATCCATGGCCAGTCCGGCTTCGACAGCGCCGTCTGCGGAATAGATAACGTTCTCGGTCCACGCTCCGCCTGGAACCGACGGCGGTTCCAGTTGGAAGGCCGTCCAGCCATACACGCCGCCGGTCAACGTCGTACCGTAAAGCGCGCCGTGACTGTCTAAGACCAGCGAGCAGAAAGGCGTGGCCCCGTCGCCGCCGCCGGTGAACGTGTACAGCACGCTGCCCTTCCACGGAGCGCCCGGGGCAGCGGGCGGACTCAGCTTGTACACGGTTCCATCGCTGGCACTCCCTCCAAAGCTTGTGGTTCCATACAGCGCCCCGCTGCTGTCGGCGATCAGTCCCGCTTGCGAGTCCACAATCTGCGTCTCGCTGAAAAAATAAATCGTGTGTTCGGTCTGGGCAAAAGACCGCGCTCCGCCCGCAAATGTTAAAACCGCCAGAACCGCCGTCAACAACCGTTGCTTGGCGAACAGAAAATTCATGGATCGCATTAGAGAACCTCCTGGGCAGAGCCTGGGCGCCACATCAGCCAGAGACAGAGAGTTAAGACTGGAAAGTTTTCCTACTCGGGGGTGGAGGAAAAGGAGCGAAACAGCCAACTCCGAATTCCAGAGTTGCCGCGAAGTATATAACCACTCCGTTCCTGCCGCAACACCAAACTTCGTCCACCAGGCTTCCGAAACCCCTCATTTGTCGCGTAAGATGGCCCAGGCTGCCTGTCAGCCCAACCCCTTGCCCAGAAAGCATTAAGCCCCGATGCCCCCAGGCCATTCCGCGCGCCATCCTCCTCTCCGCGGCCGAGTCGCCCTCGTTACCGGCGCCACCCGCGGCATCGGACTCGCCATCGCCCGAGCCCTCGCCGCCCAACACTGCAATCTGATTCTCACTGGACGCGACCAATCCGCATTGCGCCGCATCGGCAGGGAACTCGCCTCAGCAAAAGCAGGCGCAGCAAAAATCCGAATTCTCACTCATCCCTGCGACGTTCGCGACCCAGACTCCGTCGATGACCTGTTCCGCTCCATCCGCCACGAATTCAACCGGCTCGACATTCTGGTCAGCAACGCCGGCATCGCCCACCCCAACCTTCCCGTCGACAAGATTCCTTTTCCCGTGTGGAAGGCCGTCATCGAAACCAACCTCAACGGCATGTTTCTGGTCACGCAAGCGGCTCTGGCCGTCATGCGGCGCGGCGCCACCATCGTGAATAATCTTTCCATCTCTGCCAACCGTGTCTTCACCGGCTGCGCCGCCTACAACGCCTCCAAGCACGGAGCCCTCGGCTTCACCAACACTCTGCGCGAAGAGTTGCGGCCCAAGGGAATCCGCGTCATCGGCCTCCTGCCCGGAGCCACCGACACGGCCATCTGGAATACCCTCTGGCCGCGAGCCCCGCGCCGCAAGATGATGTCACCGGCCACCGTCGCCCAGGCGGTCGTAAACGCAATTCTGCTTCCGCCCAACGCAACCGTCGAAAATCTCGAAATCCTGCCCAGCAGCGGACCTCTATAAATGGTACCCTCGGTTTCGCCGCTCACCTTTCCCTGCAGCCAAAGTCCAACTACAATTGCGACCGCAATTCAGATCGCGACACAAATGGGCAGCGAAAGATGGAGAGTAAAACTATGAAGAACGCAGCTTGGGTGGCCGTGGCGATTCTAGCCGTCGCGTCGCTGGCGGTCTCCGCCCGCGCTCAGCAAGCCCCAAAGAAAGACACCGCCGTAAAACCTGCTCCCAGTCCCTCACAAGCTGTTCTTGAGGCCTGGAACGACATTGGCCGCAAGCTCATCGCCATGGCCGAAGACTTTCCCGAGGATAAATACGATTTCAAGCCCACGCCCGCGCAACGCAGCTTCGCCGAGCAACTGCTCCACGCCGCCTACGCAAATTACTTTTTCACCAACCTCGCGCTGGGAGAAAAACTTCCTGCACCAGCAGACCCCAAGCGCGATCAATACAAAACCAAGGCTGACGTAGCTGCCTTCGTGAAGAAATCTTTTGCCGATGGCGCGGCCGCCATCAAGGCCAAGGGCGACAAAGGC
>PMHV01000006.1 GCA_003156805.1 Acidobacteriaceae bacterium
GGCAAGCCCAGGAAACGACTCTAGAAAAGAGATAGAGATTTAGAGGTAGAGATAAATAGAGAATGGAGGCAACACCCATGAAACTAGTAGGAGTAATCAGCACCGCAGTTTTGTCTTTGACCCTAGGCGCCGCGGCTCCGGCGTATGCACAGCAGGATCAGCACGATCAGCAGGAAGAACAGAAGGACAAGCCTGCCCAGGAAAAAGAGAAGAAAGCACAACCAGAGAAACCGGCCAACCCCGGGGACAAAAGCGCGCAGGAAAACAAGAACGCTAAACCGGAAGAGAAGAGCGCGCAACAGCAGGAAGAAAAGAACGCCAAGCCGGAAGAGAAAAACGCCCAGCAACAGGGGCAAGACCAACAGCAGGCGAAGCCCGCACAGCCGGCCGAGCGCGCCGGTGGTAACGGTGGTGGCCGCATTCCCGACGACCGTTACAAGGCCAATTTTGGACGCGAACACACGTTTCGCGTCAGCCAAGGCGATTACAACAATCGCCGCTTCCAATACGGCGGCTATTCGTTCGGATTCGTGGGCGTGTGGCCCAGCAACTGGCTCTACACGCAAGACGTCTTTGTGGTCGACATTGGCGGCGTCTATTACCTGTGCAACCCGATGTATCCTGGCGTCAACCTTGCACTTAGCGTCACCCTATAGCCAAAATGCGCTGCAACCCGGGGCGCAACCAGCGTAGGCACAACCACCTTAACTACGATTCGGCGCGGGTCGACGAGTTCCGGCCTCGCGCCGGATTTTATTCCACGCTGTCCGCAAGCTGGTTCCTGGAGAATCGATTTACCAGATTTAATTGCGACGTCCACGAAAAGTGAGCATTAGTGCACAGACTTGGTATTGCATGCATGGAATCCTTCCTTCTGATCCAATCGCCGTTCAAATCCACGCAGCCCGCAGCAGCAAGGCATAACCGGGCAGTCGAAGGATGATCCGGCAAGGTGATTAAAATGCGTACCATCCGTTTGTTGTTGCTGGCGATTCTGATATTGGCCATACCGGCCGCCTTGTTCGCGCAGTTCGGCGTGTCTATCACCATCGCTCCGCCTGCCCTACCTGTTTATGTGCAACCCATGGCCCCGGCCGACGGTTATTTGTGGACGCCCGGCTACTGGGCGAATGGCGATGAAGGCTACTTCTGGGTGCCGGGCACGTGGGTGATGCCTCCCGAAGCTGGCTTGCTCTGGACTCCAGGCTATTGGGGTTGGGGTGGCGACGCCTTTGCCTGGAACGACGGCTACTGGGGTGCGCAGATCGGCTTCTACGGTGGCGTCAACTATGGGTTCGGCTATGGCGGTGTCGGCTATCAAGGCGGATATTGGAATAACGGAGCCTTCTTCTACAACCGTTCGGTCAATAACGTGAACGTCACGGACATTCACAATGTTTACAACAAGACCGTAATCAACAACACCTCGGTGAACCATGTCAGCTATAACGGAGGCAGTGGCGGACTTAGTGCCCGCCCGACGGCAGCGGAAGAGACAGCGGCACATGAGCGCCACACGCCGCCGACGGCGCTGCAAACCCAACATGTGCACGCTGCCAGTACCAACCACGCGCTTCTGGCGTCCGTGAACCACGGGCGGCCGGCAATTGCTGCAACTGCGAAGCCTGGGGAGTTTAGCGGTCACGGGGTGGTAGCGGCCAAGCAGGCGGGTGCACCTTACAAGGCCACCGAGAGCGAGGCCGCCGAGAATAAAGCCGCTGCAACCCGCACGAGTGAGAATAAGGCGACTGAGAATAAGGCAGCCGCAACTCGCACGAACGAGAATAAAGCCGCTGCAACCCGCGCAACTGAGAACAAGGCTGCTGAGAATACAGCGGCTGCAACTCGCTCCAATGAGAACAAGGCTGCAAAGCCTAAGGTGGCTCGCGCGCCCACTGAGTCTAAGCCGACTCCAACTCATGCGCAGCCTGCCTCTCATCCGGTAACTACGGCTCATGCGCAGCCTGCTCCTCGTCAACAGGCTGCACCCCGGCCTGAAGCTCGCCCGGAGAGCGCTCCTCGCCCGGAGAAAAACCCTGGAGGTAAAGACCAGCCTCGTCCGTAGTGATTGACCGCGGCATATTGCGTCAGGCCGATCGAGTTATTTCCTTTCATATTGGCGGGTCCAGTGCCTGGACCCGCAGCCATTCTGCTGGCCTCCAGCGATCGAAGCGATGCCCCCATCGTGGAGATGCAATCTACCCGCTGTCATCGCCCGCATCTTCCACGAGAGAAATTGATCCGCCATTTCGGCCATTTCTTTGTTCGCTGAGCATTTTTCACCATTCAAGAGACCGGCGGAACGCCTATAACCAAAGTTGACTCGCCTTGGAGTTGGAAAAGGGGCAGAACATGCTTGGAACCATATTGATCGTGATTTTGGTCTTAGCACTCTTTGGTGCGCTACCCAGATGGCCGCACAGCAGAGACTGGGGTTATTATCCGACCGGAGGACTGGGGCTGGTCCTCTTCATCGTTATCATTCTTCTGGTTCTCGGCCGGATTTGAATGATTGGCCGGAATTCCGGGTGGCAGCAGGGGATGGAAATCACGCCCTATAATCATCGTGCGAAGACTCCTTTTCCTGCCAGCGTCTTTTAGTTCTGAAACCAAAACTACCGGGTTTCGAATCGAGTCTTCGCTCTTATCCAAATCGACGCATTCGCGTTCTTGCGAAAGCGCGGGACTCCACGCGAATTCTCTTGCGATTTCTTACTGCCCCTGCCGCCCGCTACACGCCCACTCTGCGGCAATACTTCTGGTGCGGGTGTATGCACTCGGAGAAAGGCTGGGACATCCGCCGCTAGCCCGATTTAGTGATGTTGCAAAAGGGTCGAAAGTGAAGAGCCTTGCTCCACTTCGTGCTGCAACCTTGCGCTGTAGCGATTGACGTCCTTCCCGCCAAGCCGCGCTAGATCTTCGTGCTGCGCCGGTTTGACAAGACGACGGACTACGCGTGCTCAATGGAGGACTTGGCACGTTTGCTCTCGCGGATCTGCTCCGCCGTGAATCCGCGTCCACAGATGCTGCACCGCCAATAGGTAGACGGGCGCAACGCGGTCCCCGGTTCCTGTTGGTTGTCGGGACGCCTGGCTAGCACCAACTCGCTGCCACATTCCGGGCACTGTCGTTGAATCATAATTCCATTGCCCCTAACCGGCTGCGCCCCTCTTCGGCTAATGCCGCTTTCGATTGTGTCCAGTGGACAGTACGACATAAAGTCGTGCCCTTCCCGCAACCGGCGAACTTCACCGAGAATCAGTGACCCTGAAATCAGTGACCCTTGATGGCTGGAGAGAATGAGTCTCCTCCGCCGTGGGGATCGCAGTATCCACTTCGGTAACGAGAGCCGGGTCATCCCAGGGTCCGGTCTGTGGCGCTGACCGGAACCGGTATGCGGTTTCGGTCAGCCCAAATCCGGCTCGCTGACGCTTCTTGGTGCTATTACTGCTGGTCTTCTCTGGCTTCTGCAATGTGGGCCTGATGGCCGGCTTCGGAGACAGCTTTCACAAACGCATCTGCGCTTTGCGGAGTTGACGCCTTGCCCGAAAGAATGTTGCGAAACATCATGTGCTTGCCGTAAATGGCGCGAGTGGAATCGTTGTCCTGCTCGATGACCGCACCTTCCAATGTCAGGCCGGCGAATACGCCTTTCGAGCGCGAGTAGGTCAGTACTTCTGTGTTCAGCGTCCAGTCCGTTCCCGCGGAAGCATGACGGCCGACCGGGCCCGCTGCCACCGATCCTTCTCCGGTAAGTTCAAACTTGCTGGAAAGCAGATGCTGTAGACCACGGTCGTTCATGACCAGCATGACCAGGTCGACGCCTTCGACTCCGATTTGCAATCCCCAGCTGCCACCACCGACGGAAACGAATGCGGGCGCGCTCCAGCCTTCCGGCGTACGGCAGGTGGCGACGCCGCGGCCGTGCTTGGCGCCAACGATGAAGCCGCCTTTGATCAAGTTCGGCACGACGAGAATGCACTTTGCACCGCTCAATACTTCCTCGGGAATGCCTTTGTCGGGCGTTGACATGATCGACTGGAGAACATCGACGGATTTTTGCATGCGCTCGATCGTGTCTTCCCGATCCGAGCCCGCCCACGCGTACGTTCCTACCAAACCCATAAAGCCTATCAACAGGAGTGACATCGTTTTTTTCATGAAATGATTCCTTTCGGAACTGCGGAGCTAAGTGGAGAGGACTTCAGATGGGCTGACTTAGTTCAGAGGACCTGAAAGAGAGAGAGGAAGTGCTCGTCTCTAGTATCATGATCGCCCAGTCAGAAAAGAATGGCTGGTCTGAATTGCTCACTTCGGCTCTGTGGTTAGAGCGGAGGTAGAAGCAGGCTGGTCGTTCTTTACTTTCCTTAAGCCCACATGCTCTCCACAGTTCAGACCGAATTTTCCGCGAATGTGAGCAATCCTGCACAGAATCGTCCGTCTTGGTCTGTCAAGGTTGAACTTGCAAGGTTGAACTCTGCCAGGTTTGAATCTGTCAGTTCGGCTTGCACAAAACGCGAGGCACGAGACGGTTCCGCGAGAGCCCTCCCGCTTAGAGTGTGACGGACAATCCCCAACTAGGTAAAGTAGAGAGCGTAAGGTGAATCGATGGAACCCGTCCTTCGCCGGTTCCGCAAGCGGCTACGCAGACGTCTCGCCTTCATCGTTGATTCGTTCAAGAAGCAGCTTGCACTGCTTAAGCCGCCGACTCAAGATTTCGGGTCACAACGGATGTGTCCGTTTTGCGGGTTGATCACCTCGCGCTCCAAGCGATTCTGTTTGGAGTGCGGCAAGTCGCTCAGAGGATCTCAACTGGAGCGGAAAGATGCAAGGCAAGGATAAGCAAAGGAGATAATCATGCTTTGGACGATTTTCATTGTGCTTCTGATTCTGTGGCTTCTGGGTTTCAGCCTTCACGTGGCCGGCGGCCTGATTCACCTGCTACTGGTCGTGGCGTTGGTAGTGCTAGTCATTAATTTGATGAGCGGCCGCCGTGTGGCGTAAAGGCCGTTTCTTGAAGAGTTAGCGGAGTTGGGCAGTTCGGGTTTCCAACCTGCGTCCCTATTTGTGTTGGAGGACGCGAAGGCCACGGCTCGTAATTGCCTTCAGGATTCGCAGAACCGCCTGGCCCGAGCTCTCGGGGCGGGAAACCTTGGCGGCGGCCAGCCCGCGGGCAAGATGCGTCTTGGTGGACGGATGTCCCGTGCTAAGCGTGCACTTCGCCTTCGGTTTCGCTCCGCACATAGGGCAACGGACGGACAATATCTGTCGCAACGTGAGTTTTTCGGGTTCCACACCAACATTATTCAACATCGCCAATTGAAGAGATGGTCAATTGTGCTCTTTTGGATTGTGGTCTGCGCCAAAACAGGAATTTAATGAGATCCCATGCGCTTGGGCCC
Organism: Acidobacteriaceae bacterium; assembly: GCA_003156805.1. GTDB lineage: Bacteria > Acidobacteriota > Terriglobia > Terriglobales > Acidobacteriaceae > Sulfotelmatobacter. The sequence continues at coordinate 5,403 of PMHV01000006.1, forward strand.
AGCCGACGAAACTAATTCTGTTTTTTCCAGAGATACTACCTGATTTATCGGAATGGCCACGAGTGATTCGTCTGCACCTTTCGCACTACCTACTCGAAGGGTTGCCGTCCCTTGAACCTCTTTCAGGAATACATAAAGCCCGTCCTTTCCAATGACCTTTACGTGATCTCCATGCTTCATGTAGTCTCCTTGCCTTGGGTGCTCGTGCAGATGAGGGATGCCAACTTCGTCGCACTGCGACTGCAGCATGCGTTAGTTCTTGAGCGCTCCGAATTTCAAAGTGGACTCCGGTCCAGCCTGATCGGAACCCGCGTCCGCAAATGCAATGAGGCAACATGCCGATTTATCACAGTCGCCGCTTGCGTGCGGCGATTACCATCGGTGCTGCTAAAGTCGAGCGTGGTGACGCTATGTTCGCAGAAGGTGCATTTAAATCTGGTGCCGCCGTTCATCGATTTGGTGGTGTAATATCTCACATCTCCATTTTAGTCCTTCTACGAGGTCTGCGGTTTGGGGCAATAGGTGTGGAACCTTAGGGCAGGAAACGTTATCGCCAGCGGGGAGTGCAGACTTGAGACAATCGCAGAGTTTCTGGGCGTCCGCTCAGAATCGGATAGTTCCATTCCGAATGCTTCGCCACACTCTTGGTGAAAAGGGTACATCGTTTTCGTCAATTGCTAACTGAAGGTTGGCCTGCCGACGTTCCGCTCCGTCCCATGAACTGGCGGGACGACGGAGATCTGTCCGCGTCTGGGCTCCCAGCTTTCCTTCACTACGCTGGGTCGGCTCCACATTGAGAATGGAGTGAACAGTCGCCAGCAGGAAGTGAGCCCCGTCGGACTTGGTCACGTGCGCATCTACAGACTTCAAAGCGCCATCGGGTAATTCCAGGTGCTCGGTCAGCATGACAATGGGAATCTCCGGCCGGACCTGCTTGATCTCAGCCGCGATGACTGAGCCATCCAAAAGCCCCAGATAGTACTCGAGCACAATTGCATCCACGGGCCGCGACATGAAAAGCCGTAGACCATCGTGACCATTGGTCGCTGTCACCAACTCGTACCCGTTTTCTTGCAACAAACTCAGTTGAGCCGGGTCCCGGTGGATGCAGAGTAGCGTGCTGTTGGTCGCCATACCGGCTAGGTATATAGCCGGGCTGCCCCCAATTCTGCTCAAAATTGCTCACATTTCGTAAGGGAATGCGGCAAATGTTTGTGCGCTCGCACCACGAACGGTTCGGTGTCAAAGCGGGAAGATAAAATGGGTCCGGGCGAGTGCGCTGGGGTTATGTGCGAAACAGTCTGAACCCGCAATTCCTTTCGCAGGTCGCATGATGGCGGCTATTGGAGTCCGTTCCACACCATCCGGTGGAACAGCTCGTCCATAGCACGTTGTGCTTCTTTCGCGCCGCGATCAAGCCACCATCGCAGCAGCGACAGCAGGCTCCCGGCCAACGCAGAGGCGCGAGCGCCCAATTCACGTTGCGGAAGGTTCCCTAGACGTTTGGATTCCGTGAGGCGCCGCTCAATCCCGCGGGCAAAGTAGCCTTGCTCAAGATCGAAGAGTGCTGCCCGGCAGGAGGGCGGATCGAGACGTCTATAAGGAATCAGCTTCAACGAACTCGTAAAATCGCGCCCATGCACGTAATACAGTTGCGGGCGCTGAGAAACAAAAGAGGTCATTCAGAATCAGTCGTGCCAAACGAGGCACAAATGAGACAAACCCCTTAGCAACAGGAATCAGAGCCTCGCCGTCCGATCCAACATCCGCGGAACAGGTCCGTCGCGCCGTGGTGACGAACGGCTGCGTCAGACCCAGTTCACATAACAGACACGGGGGAGCCAGCGTTTCGCTGTTCCTGACCATTTCGGCGTTCGCCACCTGGATGCCGGCGCGCCCCGCCGCTTTGCCTTGTCTCTGCTTCGGTCAGGAGAAACTCTAGCCTTTCTTGTCGGTCACGTACACGAACTCCAAGAATTCGACTGTTCTTGCGGCGCGACCCTTGATCCGCGGATACTTCGCCGAGACATGCACCAGCAGTACATCTCCTTTGTTCGCTGTCGCCGGAACCTGCCCGGTGATTTCGAGTTGCGTCTTCTCGTGTCCTCTGTGCGCTAAGAGCAACCACTCGCCCTTCTCGCCCGGTTTTACGTCGATCCCGTGTAAGCCCTTCACCGTCTGCCGCAGATCCACCGTCTCCACGCTCTGCAGCACGCCCGGCAGCAGATACAGCGGCTGATTGCTCTTCGCGCCCACGGCCCGCAGCGTATCTGCAATCTTCGCCACTGTCGGTGTATTCAGAATCTCCACCGGCACGTGCTTCGTGTTGATTCCGAGAACAATCGGCTCCTCGAAGTGAATCGGCAGCTTGCCCAGTCCAAGTCCGAAGTGGAACTTAGCTCCCATCGGCGCGAACATAGAGTCGGTATTCCGCCACGCCGAACACTGGTGCGTCATTGAGTAGCCGGGGTTTGGAATCTCGAGTGCGCTCGTCGCATCCACCGCGCATCCCGTCGATGGACTGTACAGGCTCACCACCGCGCACAAATGCCCGCCTGACGGCGCGCTCGTGAATGGGGCCGATGCATTCACCGTCACCGTCGAATCTGCGGCAATGTTCACCGTCTGCGGCGTTCCCACCATCGAGCCATTCGTGCCCACTCCGCCGGGAATCGCCCAGAAGGCTACCACAACTCCATTCGCCTCGGTCGGCCCGTCGTTATGCACGTTCGCGGAAAACCCGTAGTTCGTCGAAGGCTCCAGCAGCGTATCCCAGCGTCCGCCGGGCTGGCCGCTGATCGGCACCGGCTGGTTCGTCGAGAGATCCGTCAGGATAATGTCCGGACTCTGGTATCCACCCAGGATGTACACGCTTTCCAGAACCTCGAACCCGCTCAGAATCTCCATTCCGTTCGGCGATCCCAGTCCTGTTACCGCATCCCATCCCGGTCCGGTCGGATACCCCGGAATCCCGCTATTGCTGTTATTGGTCGGCGCAGTCGCCAGTTGCGGATACGCCGGGTCCGGCCACAGCGGATTGATCGGGTTAAACGCGCCCGGCCCCAGCGCGTACAGAGTCGGATTGGCAAATCCGATGTTGAATCCCGCATTTGAGTTCAACACCGCGATTAGTCCAGCCCAGAACGGCGACGATGCGCTGGTTCCGTTGCCAACCTGTCCGCCCGGCACACCGCCAAGACAGATACCGGAAAACCCCGTGCGATAGTTGGCATTGGCCGCCACATCCGGCACCCCGCGTCCCGTCGCGTTGAACGGCGCGGGGGGCGTCACCGTCGAAGGATTCGGCGAAGCAATTCCTGGGTTGATCGAGTTCGGAATCCCCGCATTCGCCTGGTAAGTAGGCACCGGGAAGTAATCGCTCACGCCACCGCCTCCCGACCCCCAGGGATAGCTGGCATCCTCAAGCGGCGCATTCCACGGAAACTCTACCGGCAGCGGTGTCGACGAGCCGCTCGGCAGATACTGCCCCAGCGTCGTTCCGCCCACGCCCAGCACCGAAGGATCGCTCGCTGGATACTGCACATGCGCGTACCCGTCTCCCTGGCTCGGGTCGCCAATCTCGCTGCCCACCCCGCAGTTCGATCCGAAGTCGCCCGTCGCGACGCAGATCGTTGGCCCGTTCACCAGAATCGTCGCATCCTGGAATGCCTGCGAGACCGCCTCCATCACCGCCGTCGTCGCACCGTACGCCGCAAGTCCATCTGGATCGTCGCCGCCCGAGATGAAATAGCTCGACGAAAGCACCGACGGCGGATTCACTCCTGCCGGGAAATCTCCCGCCTCCGGATGCAGCACCCGCCCGATCATGTCCACCCAGCCTATCTGCGAGTCCTCGAGGAAATAGCAGGCCAGGTTTGCTCCAGGGGCCGCGAGTCCGGCAATCGCCAGATCCTGCGTCGTCTCCCCGTCCAGGTTGAAGTAGATGATTGTCCCCGATGGAATTGGCGTCACGAATCCGGACTGGGTCGTCATCGTCGTCGGCGTCACCGCGGTCACCTGCAGATAGTAGGTGTTCCCGCTGTAACTGTACTGCGCAGTCGAACCATTCGGCACTGTGCCCGTGGAGGTAAAGGTCAGCGTATTGCCGCCCACCGCCGCGGCTACTGTCGTCGCCAGTTGCGCGCCCAGATTCTGAACGCCGTCCACCGGAATCGGATACACCGTCGGCACGCTCACACCGGCAGAGCTGAAGGTCTGGTTGATATCGCTCTGCACATACCCGATTCCCCCTCCCGCCGAAACAATCCCTATCGTTTGTCCGCCAATCGCGGCGCCCGGCGCGGGAAAGTTGTACTCCGACGCCGCCTGCGCCACGCTGATCAGGTTCGTAATCGGAGTGTCGCCTGGCAGCCCGTTCCTGCCGCCTATCGGCCGGTTGTCCAGCCCGAAGACCCCCACAATGCTCTCGGCCAGTTCCTTTGGCACATGGATAAACCCGTCGCGTCCGCGATAGCTTCGCGCCCGCGGCGGCGGACCCGGCTTCCGTTGCGGTGCGGGCGGCAGTTCATACCGTTTGAAACTCACGCCGAAGGCCTTCGAAAATTGCGCAGCCGTTCCCTCCACCACCACGTGCCGGCGTCCCGCGTGAATGCTCTTCACCGTAAGCCCGTTCTTCTTCGCAAACTCCTCGATCGCCTTGATCTCCTGCGGATGCGCGCCGTATGCTTCCGTAAACTCCTCGGGAGAGAGCCGCGTTCGCGTCCTTGGCGGCGTCTTGGAGAAGTAATCGAAATCAGGAAAGGCGGGGCCGTCCGTGCGCCGGCGCAGCACAATCGTCACCGAAAACCTCTCCTTCCCATCCACTTCGCCCGTCACCTTCGCCTTGCGCGGCGGTTTGCGCTCGCTGCCCTTCAGTTGAACATAACCTTCAGGGATGACATTTCTATCGTCTTTCGCTGCCATTGTCATCGGTCCTTTCAGCGGGATTCGGCTCATTCGCCCTTTGGAGGTCAAAGAATTGCATCTGGGAAATGGGAAGCAGCTCTGTACACCGAGTAAGGATCCTTACCCAGCTTCTCCCCATACTCGATATAGTGAATCTTTCCTCAGAACCGTTTCAACTTAAGTTGTTTGGGCTTGAAGTGGCATGCCAACTTCCGAGAATCTCGTTTCCGCCAACTTCCGGTTGGCCGACAAACCGGACAGAATCTTTGGATCCGCGTGGAACGTGCTGGGTGGGCTATAATCACGCGCACGCATGGCACTCAGCTCCGGTACAAAACTGGGTCCTTACGAGATCCAATCGCCGCTGGGCGCGGGAGGCATGGGCGAGGTGTACCGCGCACGCGACACGCGGCTCGGGCGTGATGTCGCGATCAAAGTGCTGCCAGAGGCGCTGGCTAAAGACGCCGATCGACTGCGGCGCTTCGAACAGGAAGCACGCACGATTGCCGCGCTGAACCATCCGAACATCCTGGGAATCCATGACATTGGTGCGCACGATGGTGCGCCGTTTCTGGTCAGCGAGTTCCTTGAAGGACAAACACTGCGGGAGAAGCTCGAATCAGGGCCGCTGCCGGTGCGGCGCGCGACCGAATACGCGCTCGGCATCGCGCAGGGACTCGCGGCGGCACACGAGAAGGGAATCGTGCACCGGGATCTGAAACCGGAGAACGTGTTTGTCACTCGGGACGGACGGATTAAAGTGCTGGATTTCGGGCTGGCGAAGCTGGTGAGGCCGGAGGAAAGCCACGAAACTGCAGTGACGCTAACGAGTCCGGGGACTTTGCCGGGTATGGTGATGGGTACTGTCGGCTACATGTCGCCGGAGCAGGTGCGGGGCGAACCGAGCGACGCCCGATCGGACATTTTCAGTTTCGGTGCGGTGTTGTACGAGATGCTCACCGGCAAACGCGCCTTCAAACGCGAGACGTCCGCAGAAACGATGACCGCAATTTTGCGCGAAGAGCCACAGGCGCTGAGCGACACCGGCGGGCAAGGTCCGCTGGCACTGCAACGGATTCTTGTGCGATGCCTGGAAAAGAATGTCGAGCGGCGATTCCAGTCGGCCAGCGATCTGGCGTTTGCCATCGAATCGCTGAGTGGAACGTCGACCGCGAAGAGTGTGCCGCAGCTGAAGTCGAGGCGGGCGTGGCTCCCGTGGGTCATAGCCGCTGCTGCGCTGCTCATGGGAGCTGCGGTCTGGGAAATGTTTCGGCCGGCGGCTGCACCGGCCAACCCGCTCGAAAAAGCGCATTTCACGCGCGTGACCGACTTCGAAAGCGTGGAAGCGGCGATCTCGCCGGACGGCAGGTTCGTGGCTTTTGTCTCCGATCATGACGGCCCCTTCGATGTATGGCTCACCCAGGTGGGTACCGGACGTCTGATTAATCTGACACAGGGGAAGGCAGGCCCTTTACCTGGGCCTTTACGAAGCGTCGGCTTTTCCGGCGATGGCTCGGAGATTTGGATCGGCGGTGGTGATGTGGGTATGCGGCTGCGTATGCTGCCTCTAGCAGGAGGCACGCCTCGTAATTTCCTCGGTGAGGACGCCGCCAACCTGGCCTGGTCACCGGACGGCGACCGGATTGTCTATCATAAAGCCGGTAATGGCGACCCTATGTTCGTGGCGGACCGCACCGGCGCGAACTCTCGGAAGATATTCGGGGATCAGCCGGTATTTCACAACCATTTTCCAACCTGGTCGCCTGACGGCCGTTGGATCTATTTCGTGCATGGGACGCCGGCGACGAGGGAGATGGATTTATGGCGCATAGACCCGGACGGCCGGAACCCAGAGCGCCTCACGCAACGCAATACAGACGTCGCTTATCCCACCCCGGTCGGCGACCGGACGGTGTTCTACGTGGCGCGCGACGGGGACGGTTCAGGGCCTTGGCTGTGGGCGTTTGATCTGAAGCGGAAGGAATCGCGGCGCGCGAGCGTCGGTCTCGAGCAATATACGTCCGTGCAAGCCAGCGCGGACGGTCGTAAGCTGGTGGCCACCATCAGCAATCCCGTCGCGGGACTTTGGACTGTTCCGATTCTTGATCGCGTCGCCGATGAACACGACGTAAAACCGTTTACAGTGCCGAACGAGCGTGCGCTGGCGCCCCGTTTTGGTGGCTCGTCGCTGTTTTATTTGTCTTCCCTGGGGACGGGCGACGGACTGTGGCGCCTTCGGGACGGACAGGCGACTGAAATCTGGAAGGGCGCCGACGGTGCGCTAATGGAAACGCCCGCTGTTTCGCCGGATGGAGGTCGCGTGGCCATTGTGCTGCGACGGAACGGGAAACGCCAACTGCATGTCCTCTCTTCAGACGGCGCCGAACTCCAGCCCATCGCGGAGGGAATTGTCGCCCAGGGTTCGAGCTGCTGGTCGCCGGATGGCAGATGGATCGTCACTGGTGGCAGCGATTCCACCGGTCCCGGGCTTTTCAAGATCCCGCTGGATGGCGGATCGCCAGTTCGCTTGGTCAGCGGGTCGGCACTCAATCCAGTCTGGTCGCCGGACGGAAGCCTGATCGTATATGCGGGTACGAATGTGCGCACCTTCGCTCCGCTTCTGGGCGTACGCCCGGACGGAACCAGCGTCAAATTGCCCGAGATCAACTTGCGGCGCTTGGGCGAGCGCGTCCGCTTCTTGCCTGATGGCAAGAGTCTGATCTACATGCAGGGACTGCTCGCATCACAGGACTTCTGGCTACTCGATCTCGCCTCCATGAAGTCGCACCTCCTCACCAGGCTGCAAAACCGTGCCGCCATGCGGACCTTCGACCTCACCAGCGACGGGAAACAAATCGTCTTCGACCGTTTACGCGAAAACTCGCAGGTCGTCATGATCGATCTTCCCAAGGAATAAAGAATAGCGTTGTTCAATCACGACCTGCCGGTAGTTCCCGAGGTCTCTCTTGATCCGCCCGAGTGACGGGCAAACGTGAAGTAATAGCCGCGCTGCGTACCATGAGCTTTGTTTCCATACCAGGCTTAGTGGCTCCCATGCTTGGACCCATCGCCGCGTTCATTGGTGACCAGTGCGATGGCACGCACGTAGCTTTTCGCTGCTTCGTTCAGAGAACCATCAACCGCAATAGTCTCGTCCCGCGCTTCGCGGCAAACGCAACCCCATGCGCTTCCACAGAATCGTGCGCCGAGCTGCAAGATCGCTGGCTGGTCGTTATTGCTCAGTACAGTGCCCGAAAACAGAATAATGTTCAATTGCAGAGGTCGCAACGCATGCATGATGACGTAGCTGGCAGTTTGCCGGGCACCGTGGAGAAAATCATTAAACCCATTCGAGGCGAAGCCGAGAAAGTGCAGATTGCCATTCAAGGGGGAGACGATCCGAATCAGAAAATTCGTATAGCTAATATTCTGGTCGATGCCCGAGGCGAAGCGGTCTCCTTAAAAAGGGGCGCAGCCGTGCAGATCGTCGTCAGACCGAAGCCGAAAGACCCAATTGAATAATTCCGACAGATCCATCTCGATAGTGGACAGATAAAACTGATCGAGGCATGGCGGGCTGGCGGTCCGCAGCCGGCATGGGAGATACACGATGAAGGCAGTGGTACTGCATGAGTACGGTGGTCCTGAGAAGTTGAAATTTGAAGACAGCGTTCCCGATCCGCAAATTAGCGGAGATACGGTACGGATCGCGTCGGCCGCTGCCAGCGTTAATCCGATTGACTGGAAAATGCGCTCAGGGGCGCGGCAGAAGGATTTTCCGTTGTCGTTTCCTGCAATTTTGGGCCGCGACGTGAGCGGCATCGTACGATCGGTGGGCGCAAATGTGAAGCACTTCAAGCCCGGTGACCGCGTTCTTGTACTATCCAACGCGACCTATGCCGAGTTTGTGGCGGTGAACGATTCGAACGTGACCCATCTGCCGGACGGCATGGACCTGGCGGACGCGGCGGCGATCCCGTTAATCGCGCTTACAGGAGACCAACTCGTCCGCCTTGCGACCAACGTGCAAAAGGGACAGGTTGTCCTGATAACAGGAGCGCTGGGCAGTGTTGGGCGTGCCGCAGTGCATACGGCAAAGAAGATAGGTGCTCAAGTGATTGCAGGTGTTCGCGCGAAAGAGCTAGACGAGGCCCGCTCCCTCGGTGTTTCTGGTGTGCTAGCGATTGATGACGATAAAGCGATTGAAGAATTTCGTTTAGTGGATGCAGTTGCGGACACCGTTGGCGGTGAAGTTGCTGCGAAGTTGATCACCAAGATAAGGCACGGCGGTTCCTTCGGCTACACCGCTGTGTTGCCGGAAAGCGCAGCGGCGCTAAATCCGGCAGTGAAGATTGCGCGTGTGCTTGCGCAGCCTGATCCATCTAAGGTGCGTGAGTTTGCCGATGACGTGCGCGATGGCAAGTTCGTTCTGCCTATTGGTCGCCGGATGCCGTTGCATGATGCGGCCGAGGCGCATGTCCTAGGGGAGAAAGGCGGTATTGGGAAGATCCTCCTGCTGATGCCGGATTCGCAAGAATGACTTCTTCACGGCGAACTCAGTGAGGACATCAGGCACTTGCTGGATCTAATCCCAGGACCGGCGCTATTTTCATCGCGACCAGCACCTCCAACAGGGTGGCGGTGTTACGCACGCTTCCCGAAATGGTGAGAAGCGCTTCGGAGACAACGGGATGTTGCTCCGCCAGCGAATCAAGACGATCACTCACGTTGTAGAGTTGCTGAACTTCATGCAGGATCGCAGTGGGATGCATGGGCACACAGCTTTCCTAAAGAGCTAAGAAGTGAACACTTCAGGTGGGCTGACTTATGTTCAGGAAACCTGAAAGAGGGCTCGCGGGTCTCCGGAGTCGAACCCCCTCATAAATACGGCACATAGAATCACAACAGGATAAAGTGACGCGTTCATCCTGTGATCGCTTTAGCCGCGCCATCGAGAGTATCCCCAGCCCCCGCCACCGAGCAAAAACAACACCACAAGAACGATCAATATAGTTGACATGTTGTACCTCTTTTGTACGAGGAAGCTGACGGGCCTTTGGAACGGTCGTCCCACTTCTTCGCTACACAACATCATAGAAGCAGCAAAGGGTGATGTCTGATCACATTGGACCACTTTGAACGCTCAATTTGTACGACGCGCCCATGTAGGATTGTGAACGGATTCGTTCTGTGATTCGCAGGAGGGGTTCACACTCCGACTTGCTCGTGCCGACATTTGCCTCAGTTCGATGGATGCGATTGCTGTTGAGATCGCTTGGACCGGGCGTCATCACTGGGGCCGCTGACGACGACCCATCCGGCATTGCCACATATTCTGTTGCGGGCGCGCAGCTTGGAACCAAACTTCTCTGGCCAGCCCTCCTGACGTGGCCGCTTATGACTGCGGTGCAGATGATGTGTGCCCGAATCGGCAAGGTGACGGGGCAGGGCCTGGCTGCGAATTTCAAGCAGCGATTTCCAAACTGGCTGCTGCGCGTCGTCATCGTGGCCCTACTTGCGGCCAACACGATTAACGTCGCGGCGGACCTCGCCGGCATGGCGGATGCAGCCGCAATGCTGTCGGGAGTCAAGCGCGTCTGTTGGTGATAGTTTTCGCACTCCTGATTTCTTGGGCAACGATCCGGCTCGAATATCACCAGATAGCGAACGTGCTCAAGTGGTTGGTGCTGGTGCTCTTCGCCTATCCATAACCGCGTTTGTGGTGGGAGCTGATTGGAGCAAAGTGCTGCGAGCTACCTTGGTGCCGTCCATGCCCCATGCCAGGGATGAATGGTCGACGCTGGTTGCAATTCTTGGCACAACGAAGTGGCGCGCCTCACGAAACACTCGAGCTCTCATCTTCTGAAGCCTGATGATGCTTTTTATTGTGAGCGAGTACACTGCAGAACACCACACTACTCAGATAGCAGACAGATGAATGTCTTATTTTGACCACTCTCCCGTTTTGACTTCGCAATTGGTATTGCCCGCCGACGAGGCCGCGACACGGTGGACGCTGAGAGCCGATCTCGCTGTCATCGAGCCGCAGCTCGCCCGCCAAACGGTTGACTCGGTATACAGACTGGGGCGAGAATCAGTGGGACTCGACTGCTTTGCCGATTCCTGTCGGCAACCGAGCAAACTCGCTGGGTGGTTGTGGAGATGACTAGATCGAGATTACGGGGAATAAATGCCGGGCGTGAGCCTGTGATGATGGCGGGGATGCCCGTTAACCGGTTCCACTCGTTTGAACGAATGTTTTTCAAGGACGACATTCCGGTACTCCAAGGCATTACGTTCCCGTTGAAGAAGATATCCTTCGAGAGTGGCAAGATTAGGTTGGACCAAGGGGCGAAAGTGCTGGGTGCTGCGCGTTGTCGCGTAGATGCACGGACCGTCTCTTATGCGTCGGAGTGAGGCATGAATCCAAGAGACTTTGTGGAGATCAAATACGGCCAATGGTGGGAACAGGTTTCGCAAAAAGCCACAAAGACAAAACATGCCAGGAATATTAGAGCTTGTTTAGGCGCGGTTGATTACCATAACCAAAAGAAACGTCCTCTGAATGTTCTGCTGATTCATGGTTCTGGGCGATCCAGCTTCAGTTCGGCTGCGCAGGAACTCTCTAACAGTCAATTGCTGCTTCGATCCGCGGTCGAGCCGTTTCGCGGAAATCCAGCCTACGAGATCACCGAGATTGCGCTAAGGGAATACAACGTCGAACCATGCGAAGGGTGCTATTCGACAAGCAGCGCGCTTTGCGGATTTCCCTGCAACTGCTTCCCTTGGGATCCCATGCAGGAGCTTTATCCTCTGGTTCTCAAGTGCGACGTCATGCTTTGTTCGACGGGCGTCAACCAGTCAGCGATGTCTAGCCGTCTGAAAACTTTTCTTGACCGCTTGATCTCCTTGGACGGGGGGTTTTTCGTGAGTGCAGATCAGTATGAACAAAAGGGACCGGAATGGCGGGACAAGTGTATTGCCCTGTCCGCGAGGCTTTCCAGTACAGGTCAGCTGCACTATGACGCTCGAATGTGGGGCCGGGTGGCCGCGTACTTCATCACCAGCAAGGATGAAAAGAATAGCGTCCGGACGGTCGTCAGAAATTTTAAGACGCCGCTCTCCTACATTGAACTCGTTGCCCAGTCTCTGAGAGATGGAAACGCCGATTACGGGTTCTTTCATGCTCCGCGTCACTGGTATGCAGGTGCGTGGGCCGATCCGGATGAAGAGCTTTGCCATGACAAGCAGTATTTTTCCTCCCACCCTAAATTCTTAAAGAGAGCAAAGATCGTAGTGAAGGCTGCAATCCATCTGGCGCAGGAGCTGCGAATCAACCCAATTCCATTCGATGGTGGAGCGCGTAGGAACCGGACATAGTGGCGCTGCGACGATGTTCCGATGACTGCGAGCTGCGTTTTGGCCTTTTAAGGCCTCCGATAAATGGCAGGAGCGATTCTCCTACTGAATCCCCGGCACCGAGCTTCGGAGAAAGCTCACCCGAGTGCGAATAGAACCCGGCGGAGATCAACATGCGTCGCAGCCGACCGTCAATCATCAAGTGCGAAACCAGCGATTTCCGACCCTCTTTTCAAACAAAGAGTAGACATTGTTCCAGTAAGTTATTGATTTGGCGTCCCCGACGGGATTTGAACCCGTGTTACCGCCGTGAAAGGGCGATGTCCTAGGCCAAGCTAGACGACGGGGACTATAGGCGAGACGAAATGCCCGCGGCTGAGTTCTGATATTAACAGGGCAACGGGAGAGCGGTCAAAAACAGTCCCCACTCACCGCTGATGCTCTTGGTCAGCGTGCCGATGCGAATGCGGATGAGAGTGCGTGATGCCGACGTGGGAATGGCGATGGGCATGGATCAGGTTAGCCCTCAGCAGCAGATCAGCATCTCCAAGAATCCGTGATGGAGTTCCGTCAGCAATTACCGTCCCGGTTTCCATCACGAGCACGCGATCCGCGATGTCTTCGATAATGTCCAATTGATGAGTAGCGGTGATTACTGTTTTCATCGTGCCCTTCCATTGTTGAATGAGATCCACGACCTGGCTCTGGCTGCGCGGGTCGAGGGCCGAAGTGGGCTCGTCGAGGAGCAGTACATCGGGATTCAAGACAAGGACGGAAGCCAGCGCGACTTGTTTCTTCTCGCCGCCGGAGAGCCGGTAAGGCGGACGCCCCCGCAGATGCGAGATGTTCATGAAAGCCAATGTCTCATTGACTCGCTGGAGTACTTCCTCTTTTGGCCATGACATCTGCAATGGTCCGTAGGCGATCTCGTCAAACACTGTGGGGTTGAACAACTGCACATCCGGATTCTGAAAGACCAGCGCCACGCGGCGACGGAAACTCAGCGCGAATCCATCTTGCTGAAGATGTTCGCGGGTGAGCGGCTCGCCGCAACAGCTCACGGAACCGGCAGAAGGGAAGTAGAGACCATCGAGAATTCGCAATAACGTGGATTTTCCGGAGCCGTTGGCCCCGAGCAAGGCCACGCGCTGGCCCTGCTCAATTTGAACCGACAGCGCGCGAATCGCTGGAATATGCTCGTAGTCAAAGCTGATGTTCTCGACTTCGAAAACAAGGGCCAAAAGTCGATTACCTCCCCATCCATGCGGCGGCGCCGCCGGCGAAGAGGAAAGCGGACAGTGCGGCATAGTCGTAAAACTTCATGCGGAAGCCGGTCAGCAGGCGCACGTCTCCGCGGAATCCGCGCGATAACATGGCAAGGTACACTTCATGGCTGAGTTCGACACTCTTGCTCAGCAACAGTCCTGCGGTTCGTGCTGCAACACGGCGCTGCGCGGAAGCAGACATCACCCCCACCATGCGGCTTTCGCGCGACTCGAACATCTGGTTCGCCGTTTCGATCAACAGGAATACATACCGATGCGTCATGGCCAACATGGTTACTGCGTCCGCCGGTAGATGAAAGGAGCGCAACGCTTTCAGAATGTGCATCCAGGGGGTCGCAAGCACCAGAACAGTGGTTAGAGTGACTGCGGTTTCTACCCGCAGCACGAGCAACACGCAGCTCCGCAATCCCTGGGCAGAGATTGTCAGCGACAGCGCCGGCACGCTCCAGATCGGTTTGCCGGGCACGGTGAACAGTGCAGGCAGAGCGATAATGCCGGTAAAACCGAGAACCACCAGCCAGACGCGTTTCGCAAGTGAGGCAAGGCTCACGCGAGAAGCAATCGCGATCACCATTGCGAGCAGCAGCAGCGCTGTAATTACAGCCAACCGCCGGCAAATGACGACGGCAATTACCAGCGCAAGCATGCCGATTACCCTCACGCGCGGATCGAACTGCTGCAGCAGTCCAGGCTGATTGGCGACGTGCTCCGAAGCCAGAGCATTAGAGAAGGCGCGAGAAAAACCACGCAAGGTTGACTCGATGAAGGAGTGGCGGCTCATGACCGCGACTCCCGTTTCCGCCACGTCCTGCCAAGTGAGGTGGCGGCGAAGGATGCGAGCAGAAGCAATCCCACTCCAAATAGAGCGGAGAGCAAATATCCGAATTCCGGCCGCTTGATAAAGAAGGGAGCATAGCCGGGAAATGGCGCCGTCCACAGCGCTGACAGCTTCTGGATTCCGGAGGGGATAGCGACCGGGGGCGCCTGACCATGCGATGCCGACGCGATTTGCGCTCGAGCTTGCGGGTTAGCCAGGTCAGCGGAAGACCACTCGCCCCATGCGGTGCCCGCGGCCAGGATGCCGATGGGAGTGAGGAACATCAGCAGAGCTACGGTGAGCCACAGCCGTCTCTCCGATGGCTGGGTGCCAGATGTCAAAGCTGCCAACGGCATTCTTTCTGCGGTCTCCCCTCCGCCGCGAAGAAGCCCAGGATCGGCACGTTGCAAATATGAGACCATCCCGGCAGAAATGGCTGCCTCTGCCAGTCCCGCAAAGGTCAAATGTCCGATCATCATTGCCGGAATAGCTATGTGCAAAGGATATGGCGCATAGAGCGGCGATCCGTTGGCATCGTGAAACAGAGTGGGTTGGATTCCCACTTCAAATGCCGTCACCAGAGCGGAAGCATTGATCGAAACATAGCCGGCAATCGCCGCTGCCAGCACTCTTCGGCGGGCACTCAGCTCTGACTTTGCCGCGATTATTCTGTACACGCTATAGGCCACGAAAGATCCAACGATGGCCATGTTGAAACAGTTGGCGCCGAGTGTGGTGATTCCTCCGTCGCCGAAAAACAATGCCTGGATGGCCAGAGCGATCGAAATCGCAAGAATGGAACCCCACGGGCCGAGCACGATGGCTGCGACCGTTACGCCGACGGCGTGTCCGGTTGTTCCGCCGGGAAGCGGGACATTGAACATCATCACCACAAACGCGAAGGCTGCGAAGACCGAGATGAGCGGAATGGCGCGGGTGGCGAGGAGTCGCTTGATTCGCTTTAGCGACGAATACCACCCCGAAGCCGACAGAGCGTAAAGAACGACGCAGGTCGAGGGGCTGAGATAGCCGTCGGGGATGTGCATGGTTGGGCTCGGTCGCTGGTGGCACCAAAGGGAAAGTATAGAACCTTTGGCGGAGGAGTGTTTTGAAGGAAGGATGCTAACCTGGGTCCGGGGAATCGGCGATTCGAGCCTGGGCTCATGGTTGCCAGGGGCTGATCGGTTGGCTGCTGGTGCCGCTGCAAAGCAGCAGACACAAAACAAGCACGCCAACTCCGGTACCCGAGCCGATCTCGATCCATTTCGTATTTGACGTGTGGGTGGGCGATCGAGGCCGCTCGGCCGCTCCACAAGCCTCAGATTCGTCGCGCTTGGCGTGTTCGCCCTCATGAACAGTGGCCGATTGTGATGCGTTGCCCGTCGCCGATGCCTTTCGCTGGATGGATTCCTGCCGGATATTTACGTCTTTCTTGTTTGCCACTACCTGCACGCTGCCGTCGACATCAGTCACGCTGTATTGCGTCCATTCATTCGAGACCGGTACAACAAGGAGGCAATGGATGTGCACACTCAGGGACTTGGAAGTCCCCACTGAAACGGTGCCATGCTCCAATGTGAGGGAGTCTCCGTTGAAGGTCACCAGGGACTCTGGTTGGATCTGAACCGAGGAGCCATCGGATTCGAGATTCGCGATGGAGCGGGCTTTGGTCTGAAGTTCATTTCCAGGAAAGATCGCGATTGAATTGGGCGCTTCCTTGCCATCGATCCACACTCCCCCGGTGCCATGCAGCATGGCTGAGTTTGTGTCCGCCGCCAGAAGCGATAACGGAAACAAGAGCGGCATGAGCCAACAAAGAAGATTGCGCAGAATAGACACACTCATCCCTGAACAGAATTTTCCACAATTGTGTTCCTGAAAATCGTAGCTGGGGGGAGCCGCGTCGTCTATTAGCTCTCTGGATGACCGGGCGCACCAAAGCAAGGGTCGCCACCGGCGCCAGTGCGGGTTGGGTGAATCTGCTGAACTTCGGTATGCTGGGGGCGAGCATGGAACCAAACGCCGCAGGTGAGCTGGCCATCGAATTTTGCGCAGTCTCCTACGTTTTGCCCGGCGGCCAGCAGTTGCTTTCCGGGCTGGATCTGAAGGTGCAACGCGGAGAAACTCTGGTTCTGCTGGGACGCAGCGGTTCCGGGAAAACCACAACTCTGAAGCTGATCAATCGTCTGCTGTCGCCGAGCCACGGGGAAGTACGCGTCAACGGCAAATCTATCAGTCAGGGCGAGGTTATTCGTCTGCGGCGCAGCATCGGCTATGTGATCCAGGATGTCGGGCTGTTTCCGCATTACACCGTGGAGCAGAATATTGGGCTGGTTCCTAAAATTGAGGGCTGGTCGAGCGAGCGCATTCGAAGCCGCACGCAAGAGCTGCTGCAGTTGGTGGGACTGGAGGCGCAACTGGCCTCGCGTTATCCGCACCAGCTTTCGGGCGGCCAACGGCAGCGGGTGGGCGTGGCACGAGCATTGGCGGCCGATCCGGCGATTTTGCTGATGGACGAACCGTTTGGAGCGCTGGACCCACTTACACGCGACGAACTGCAACGCGAATTTCTTTCCCTGCAACAGGGGCTCAGCAAGACCGTCGTGTTTGTCACGCACGATCTGCGCGAAGCGTTGCGGCTGGGCTCGCGCATCGCGCTGATGGAGGCCGGCCAGTTGGTCACCGTTCTTTCTCCGCGGGAGTTTTTGCGATCCACTGTGCCCCTGGCAGCGGCGTATGTGAAGGCTTTCGGCGACGGGCCGAGCGTGGCGGCACATCGAGGCGATTCATGAACGTCTTTCAATTCATTCTGCAAAATCACGGGGAAGTGCTGGAACTCACACTAGAACATCTCTGGATGGTGAGCGTATCCACGCTGTTTGCGGTGGTGATCGGGATACCGCTGGGCATCGTCATCGCACATCGCCCGGTTTTGAACAAGGCCGTGCTGGCGGGAGCCAACATTATTCAAACCATACCGAGTCTTGCCCTCTTCGGTTTTCTTTTGCCGGTGCCGTGGCTTGGCGACCGCGCTGACCGGCTGGCGATTCTGGCTCTGACCCTATACGCTCTATTGCCCGTGATTCGCGGCACCTTTAGCGGAATAAGAGGAGTCGATGCCTCCGTGATTGAGGCGGGTCGCGGCATGGGGCTCACCGAACGCCAGCTATTGCTTCAAGTGGAGTTGCCGCTGGCTGTGAGTGTAATTCTCTCAGGTGTGCGGGTCGCCGTGGTGATCTCGGTGGGGCTGGCCACGATTGCCGCCGCGATTGGCGCCGGCGGCCTTGGAGAATTCATTTTTCGCGGACTGGCCATGGTGAATAACCAGCTCATTCTGGCGGGCGCGATTCCCGCCGCGTTGATGGCGCTGCTGGCGGATTTCAGCTTGGGATGGCTGGAAAGGCGTTTGCAGCCGCGATGAAAATTGCCGGTCAACGCACCATCCGAGTTTGGATCAGTGTTCGGATCGGTCCCCTGCTGATTTTTGCCGCGCTAAGTCTGCTGTCATCCTGTTCGCCCTCGCACTCGGATCGCATTGTGATCGGCTCCAAGAACTTCACCGAGTCACTGATCCTCGGCGAACTCATGGCGCAGCAGATCGAAGCGCACACACATTTGAGGGTAGAGCGGCGCTTCTATCTTGCCGGAACTTATATCTGCCAGCAGGCACTGCTGGCTGGGCGCGTCGATATTTATCCGGAATACACGGGCACTGCGTTGAGCGCGATTCTTAAGCAGAAACCGGACGGAGATAAAAACAAAGTCTACCAGCGAGTGAAAAGTGCATATGAAGCGCGCCTGGGGTTGACGCTGGGCCCGGCGTTCGGCTTCAACGATACGTTCGCCATGGAAATTCGCGGCGACGATGCTCGACGTCTTCATCTTCGAAGCTTGTCGGAAGCAGTCGCGTTTGCGCCGCAGTGGCGCGCAGGATTTGGTTACGAATTCATGGAGCGTCCTGACGGATATCGCGGTCTGGCTAAGGCCTACGGACTGCACTTCGCCACGCCGCCGCGCATTATGGACCTCGGCCTGCTCACCCGAGCCCTGCAGAATCGTCAAATCGACATAGCTGCCGGCAATACCACCGACGGGCTGATTCTGGCTATGGATCTGTTCGTGCTCGAAGACGACCGGCATTACTTTCCTCCCTATGAGGCTGTGCCGGTGATTCGCCAGCAGACATTGCAGCTGCATCCGGAAGTCGCGACCGCTCTGGCCGGTCTGGCCGGCACGATCTCAGATCAGGAAATGCAGCAGTTGAACTACGCTGTCGATGGGCAGCGACGCGACGTGAAGGAAGTCGTCCGCGAGTTTTTGCGCAAGAAGGGGCAGGCTAACTAATAGATTCGATTTTCACCCGCGCAGACCACTAAGAGACACCGCAGTCGGAACGATTTGGCCCGCGGCTACTGGTCGTCTTTCTTCTCCGGTTCCTTGGGCAGCGGTTTTTCGATTGGCTTGCGCGGCAGCATTTGGTCACGCATGGCCGCATCGTAGACAAAGCTGGCGACGATGATGCTGATCTGCTTGAGATCGTCCGGTTGCAGCCGGTCATAGACGTCCATATTGGAGTGGTGCGTGCGGCTCTCGTATTCGATGGGATCCTGAATGAATTGGAATCCGGGAATGCCGACCGCGTCGAAAGAAAGATGGTCGGTACCGCCGGTGTTGCGCATGGTGAGTGTGGTCATGCCGAGATCTTTGAAGGGATGCATCCAGCTTTCGAAGATCGGCGCGACCGATTCATTCTCCTGGAGATAAATGCCGCGAATTTTGCCCGAGCCGTTGTCCACGTTGAAGTAGGCTGAAATCTTCGCCTGCTCCGGCTTCACCGTTACCGGCCCGGCCTCGCGCCTAAGCAGCGTGGGCATGCCCTTCATGTTGGGATCGTCCATCGGCGGCCGCGAGCCGAAGTGCTGCTCCACATAGCCCTGCGATCCGAGCAGACCTTCTTCTTCGCCGCTCCACAGGCCGATGCGGATGGTGCGGCGGGGTTTGATGTCGAGCGCCTTCAGAATTCGAACCGCTTCCATCATCACGATGGTGCCGGCGCCGTTGTCAGTAGCGCCGGTTCCGGCATGCCAGGAATCCAAGTGCGCGCCCAGCATGACGACTTCGTCTTTCTTGTCGGTGCCGGGGATTTCGGCGATGGTGTCGTACTGCATCGGATCGTCGTCGTAGAAGGTATTTGTCACGTTTAGCTCGAGTGTTACATCCTTCTTCTGCTGCAGCAGGCGGGCGATGCGGCTCCAGTGTTCGGAAGCCATGGTGAGCTGCGGAACGGTTGTTGTCTCGCCCACTTTGTACGATCCACCGGACTGCACGAAAACCGTTCCTCCGCCAGCGGTTCCCCGGCTGTGGTCGATGACGGCCAGAACCTTTTCGTCGGCGAAGAACTGGTTCAGTTCCTTCACGAACTGTTGGCGCTTGACGAAATCGGCCATGCGAAAGGGCGGGCGCTCACCGGGAACTTGGTAATCGGCCATCTTGGCCAGATCGTCATCGCTGAGCCGCTTGAAGGGAGCTTCGGTAATCGTCTTCACTTCGGCGTCGGGACCGAAGATCACAATCATGCCGGCGAGCTTGCCTTTGTATTTGTCGAAATCCTTCTTGTCTTCAATGGTGGCGCGGATGCATTTTCCTTGAACCACGCCGTTGGTACCCGGCGTCCAGGCCTTGGCGTAGACGATGAGCGGAGCGATGTCGGGCGAAGTCATGCGGACGCTGATGTACTGATTCGCCCAGCCGCGGCCGAACGGCCCCCAAGCTTCGAGACGAGCATTGCTGAGGCCCATGGCAGTGAGCTGCTCGCGCGTCCACTCATTGGCGCGCTTCATGTTGGGCGAGCCGGTGAGCCGCTCGCCGATCGAGTCCATCAACCCAGACGCGAATTCCATGACCTTCGAGTCGTGAAAGCCCTCGTAACGAATGCGCGTGATGGTCTCAAGATCAACTTTTTCCTGGGACCAACTGGGAACGATGAACAAAGAAATTGCCGTGAGAAGACACACCGATCGCACGACCTTCTGCATGACAGGCGCTCCTGATGAGGGAAGAATCAAACCGTGGGATTATACAGCTTGGGTTCGGCGAGTTAGGCGAGGTCGATTGTAAAGTTAGTTGAAGAGGTCGGCTTGGTCCTCAGCCGACCCCGGCGGCTTCGCAGGGTTGGAATCATCCTCTGAGAACGGTCGATTCCAAATTGTCCCAGAGTTCGTATAAAGCGCTGATTTCTGGCAGTTTGGCGACATGGCACTTTGGGGGCATGCAGACTGGCACGGTCGTGCCATTTGCAGAGTTGGGCGAAGCGGTTAGCCTCGCAGGTGAGCAGTTCTGGGGGAGGGCTGCCCGGGCGCCCTGATCTCGAAAAAGATCAGGGCGTTCGTTATTTTGGCTAATCTTTCCTGCCCTTCTTGCCGGGAAACCGGCCTTACCAGCGGGAAACAAACCAAAGCCACTTGGTCACTCGCCGAAACGAAGAGTTGGCTACGAAGAAGGCTGGAGCATCAGGGAATACGCGTGCGAAACCTTGTGGCCTTCGTGGTTCAACGATTTGTCAGCAGGCGAGTTGGTCGCGGGAAACTTTCAGCCCGTTCAGATTCCCCAACGCGGTCACAGCAACCAGTTCAGTTCGGAAGAATTGATTGGCCAAGCTGTGCAGATCATCCGCGGTAACGGCCTCGATTTTCTCGATCAATTCATCAAGATCGTAGAAGCGGTCGAAATACATTTTCTGGCGGGCCAGGTTTGACATACGCGCGCTGCTCGATTCCAGCGAAAGCATTAGACCGCCCTTAAGCTGGTCTTTGGAACGGCGCAGTTCGTCTTCCGGGACGGGGGTGGTCTTCAGGGTGCGGAATTCGCTGATTACAGATTGCACGACCTTCGCGGCCGATGCCAACGACGTGCCCGCGTAAACCGCCAGGCAACCCGTGTCGCGGTAGGGATTCAGATCGCTGTAAATGGAGTAGGCCAGCCCCTGGCGCTCGCGAATATTCTGGAACAGGCGCGAACTCATGCCTCCGCCCAGCAGGGTATTCAGAATGTAAGAAGCATGGCGCTTTTCGTGCGCGATGGGATGCGAAGGCACCCCGATGCAAAGCTGCACCTGCTCCAGCGCCTTCTTGTTGCGCAATACAATGCGAGGCACGATCTTGGGCTCGGCCGAGTGGAAGCCGTTCTTGGCCGGCTTGATGTGTTCGAAGTGCTTCGCAACCAGTTCTACAAAGCGGTCATGGTCGAGGTTTCCCGCAGCGGCGACGATGATGTTGCCTGGGGCAAAGCGATGAGCGTACGCATCCAGCACTGATTGCCGCTCGAATCGCTTTACCGTCTCTTTCGTCCCCAGGATTGGTTTTCCCAGCGGATGGTCTTTCCAAAAACTCTGAGTGAAGATTTCGTGGACGAGGTAGTCGGGGTTGTCTTCATCCATTTTGATCTCTTCCAGGATTACTCCGCGCTCGCGCGTAATATCCTGAGCGTCAAACACCGGATGCAGCACCAGATCGCAAAGGATCTCCAGCGCGACCGGAATGTGCTCGTCGAGCACCTTGACGTTGAAACAGATGCACTCCTTGGCCGTGAAGGCGTCCATGTTGCCGCCGATGGAATCCACCTGGCGGGCAATTTCCTCGGCGCTGCGGTGCTTGGTTCCCTTGAAGACCATGTGCTCGATAAAGTGAGAGATTCCATTCCAGTGGGGATCTTCGTCCCGGGAACCGGTCTCAAGCCAGATTCCGATCGACGCCGAGCGAATGTGCTCCATCCGTTCGGTGATTACGGTGAGCCCGTGGGGCAATACCTGGCGACGAATATTGCGGACTTCCTTGGCCATTCCGTTTCTTCTATTCCTGTATTCAGACCAAACTCTTGGAGCGAATCTTAAGCTTCTTGGGGCAAACCACTTTAGGACAAAAGCCGTCGAAGTTGCCGCCGGAGGACTCTACTATTCTTACACATCTGACAGGGACCGGGAGAGTATGAGAGAATAGTTTGTTAGTTGTTTAGAATCAATAATTTGCGAGTTTCTTGGGGGCTGGACATCCAGGCCCGATCCAGGGTTAGAAGCGGCGGTAAACCGTCCCATTGAGTCCATGGCTGAAGTCGTTAAACTTCTGATGGGTCTGGATCGTGCAGAACTAGCTGTGCTCGTGGAAGCTGCGGGTGAACCGTCCTACCGCAGTCAGCAGATCATGGATGCCGTATACCGGCAGAGGGTGGCATCGGTCGCGGAGATTTCCACACTGCCGCAGCGCCTTCGCGAGCAGCTTTCGGAAGATGGTGTTTCCGTAGGCTTGCCGGAAATCGAAAAGCGATTTGTGTCTCAGGACGGCACCGTGCGCTATCTGATTGCATTCGCCGACGGCCAGAGCGTTGAAACCGTGTGGATGGCGGATGGCGACGGAGGGGAAACGGGCGATGGCTCCGAGGCTGGCGACTCCCTGGAAGCCGGTGCAGTTCGCAGACGGGACCGGGCAACGATCTGCATTTCCAGCCAGGTAGGTTGCGCTGTGGATTGTCAGTTCTGCATGACGGCGCTGCTCGGCGTGAAACGCAACCTGAGCGCAGGCGAGATTGTGGGTCAGGTTTGCGCGGTGCTCAACGACCAGAAAGTTTCGCCCCCGGAAGATCGCATCAACCTGGTCTTCATGGGAATGGGCGAGCCGTTGCTGAACTATGACAACTTCATGAGAGCGGTACGGTTGCTGGTGGAGGGCGTGGGAATCGCAGCGTCGCGAATGACGGTCTCGACGGCCGGGATCGTGCCACGCATTCATGACTTGGGGCAGGAGCCGATCCGTCCGAAGCTGGCGATTTCTCTGAATGCTTCCAATGACGCACTGCGCAACCAGCTCATGCCGCTGAACAAGAAGTGGAATCTGGAGCAGTTGCTGTCTGCCGTTCGCCAGTTTCCTTTGCGCAATCGCGAACGGATCACATTCGAGTATGTATTGCTGCAAGGTGTGAATGATGGCCCTCAGAACGCCGCCGAAGTAGTCGAATTGCTGCGCGGTCTGCGTGCCAAGGTCAATCTGATCGCGCTAAACCCAGGGCCTGGGATCGACTTCAGCACGCCCCTCGAACAAGAAGTGGCAAAGTTTCAGCAGATCCTGATGAAAGCGGGAATCCCAGCATTTGTCCGGCGGCCGCGCGGCCGTGACATTTACGCGGCATGCGGCCAGCTCAAGCGAACGGTTGCGATTGCCGGAGCTGAGGAGTCAGGGGGACGGGCAGTTTCTCCGGAAGTGGGGAACTGATGGCCAGTTCAACGGAAATCGTATTTGATCCATTCTCTTGCTTTTCGCAGAGAATCCGCCCTTGATGTTCATGGAGGATAGCTTGACAGGCGGTGAGGCCGACGCCTCCGTGAGGTTCAAGAGGTTCCAGATCCGGATCAGTCCGTTGCAGAGTCCGGGAAGCGGACGGTTCGGAGCCCACTTCCGAGATCTTGAGGATAAGGTTGGTGCCAGCGCACTGCGTGGTCAAAGCAAGGGCGCCATGGTTGCCTCGGTTGGCCGTATGCAGCGCATCGCCAAGCACCTGCAGGCAGACTTGAAGCAACTGGTTGGAATCGGCATTGGCCGGCGGAAGGTCCGGCGCAAGTTCCAGCCGAACTTCGATTTGGAGGGTCTGCCACTGCGGCTGCGAGATTTTTACCGCGGTTCGTACTAACGTATTCAGATCCACAGGTCCCTTGATCGCAAGGCCGGGTTTGGCGAAGCTGAGCAGGCTGGCAACCAGGGATTTGGTCCGCCGGACTTGCTGTCTGATATTCGTCGCCAACGCGCTTTGCTCCGCGCTGAGCGATGTGCTCAGCAGCAAGTCGGAATATCCCAGCATGGCAGTGATGGGATTATTCAGTTCATGCGCAGCGCCGCCCACCAGTTGGCCGATCGAAGCCAGCTTTTCCGATTCCGTGATCTGGGCCTGCAAACGCTTGAGGTTGGCGAAGGAGTCGTGTGAGTGCTTCAATAAGTGCAGTAATTCACGGTCAAGCAGCCGCTGGCGCGCGAAAACCATGATGCCCATCACCAAAGCGGCGGCGAGCGTCAACACCAGCCGGAACGATCGTATGGGGGCGGGCGCGGCTGTATCGCATAAAGCCCAGCCTCCAAATAACGGCAGTGAAAATGCGGCAATGATGCCCAGCCGCGCGAGCCAAACGCCGGGCGCCGTCGCTTTGCGCGGGTTCGCCTGCGGTTGGTGATCGCCCGTCCAAAGACCGATCAGCGTGATCCATGCCATGGAGACAGCCAACGGAATGTCATAGAGGCTCCCGCTGTAATAGTTGTTGCGGCTGATAGCCCAGTTGGCCAGATAAGAACTGGCGGCATACACGACGCTGGCGCCGAACAGATTTGCGTAAAAGAATCTCCAGCCGCCTCTGCTTCCCGCCCAGGCTATCGCGAGCGCAATCAGAAAAGCCACTTTTTCGGCGAGGTACACAGAATTCAGATTCTTGCTGTAGGCTATTTCGTCTGCCACGGCATACTGCCAGGGGAGCACGATCAGCACATAGAGATAAAACCACCAGACCAACAGCAGGGCGAAATCCAGCATGCCCAGGCGCGCGGCATATTCGTCCTGCGGGGCATGCGGGCGCAGGGCGAGAGCGGCCATCAACGGCACAATGTGTAGAAACAGGACAATGTCTCCCACGAACAGATCGGGGACGTCCCGCCGCAGCCAGACCTCGATGTAAGTCCAGAGGAGTTGATAAAAGAACCAGAATGCCATCCCCAACGTGATCAGCGCCCAGAATAGACGCATGCGTCCGCGGGACCGCAGCGCATGGGGGAGCAGAGAAAGGGTACCCGACAACAACAGCAGACACTGAATCACATCGCTAAAGGCTGTCAAGCGAAATGATTTGGGCAAGACCAGTGCGGCGAGCACCAGCGTCGCTAGTCCTGCCACTGCGCCCAATGTCCACAGCTTGGAATACGGCCGCACCGATGCTCCCTCTTCAAAAGTCATTTTAGATGGAGGGGAATTGGAATCCGAGGTTACAGAAGTAACCATTGCTGGCGGCTGGGGCTGCTGCCGACCGGGGTGCCGGAATCACGGGCTGCAAGTTTTGCTTGCTCTCGGTCTTTCTTATCAATAGTATGCGAGATATTCCAAGTATGTAGGCATCCGCCGCTTCTGCGGAGATTGACTCGATTGCGTCTTCAAACCAATCATTACCGCTTCCTGTGGAGATCGCAAGCCGAAGCGGACCCCAGCGAAACCCGCCGAATCGAACGCTGGCTGGCGACGGCTCGCCTGTTTCTGGCCTTCTCCGCCCTGGTGGCCATCCGTATGGACCCCACCCAACTGGGCTATTCCTGGGCGGCCTACGGCCTGCTGGGTTTCTACATGGGCAATGCCATCGGGATCATGATGCTGCTGCGTCGGCGGCAGCAGTCAACGTTCTCATTTCGTGTCCTGGTGCATGCAGCCGACATAGTTTGGCCTGCCTTCATTTCCATCTTTGGCGAGGGGCCCAGAAGTCCGTTCTTTCTGTTCTTCGTCTTCGTGCTGGCGGCGGCGGCCTACCGCTGGGGCTTGTGGGAGACTTTGGGCACCGCGGCGGTAGAGGTTGTATTGCTTTGGGTGGAGAGCTTCTTCCTGCTCCACGTGTGGCTGACTCCGGGCGGCGCACTACCCTGGCGGGTGTTGGCCGGCTTGCGGGTGAATGAGACTGAGTTTGAGCCCAAGCGTTTGTTCATGCTCTCGATCTATTTGCTGGTGATGGGACTGTTGCTGGGCTATCTGGCCGAGCAGCAGAAGCACTTGCGAGCGGAGAAGGCCATTGTGACCCGCATCCTGGCGAAGGCGCGAGTGGAAGCCGGTCTCACGGGGACGCTGCAGCAGATCTTCAGCGAAATTGTCCGCATGTACGGCGCGGCGCGGCTGCTGATCGCCGCCCAGGAGACGCGCAGCAGGCGGGTTTTTCTCGGCGAATTGCGCGGTTCCAACGGCGCCTCTCCCGAGTTCCTTTGGCTGGATTCGAGCGCGCGCGATGCGAAGCTGTACCTCGACAATTTTCCCGGGGACGCCTGCTACGCGTCGAGCGACGGAGATCGCTGGTCGACGATCGCACTGGACCGGGACGGCAATCCGGTGCCGACAGCAAGTACGGAGCCGCTACGGCGACTGAAAGATCGCGAACCATTTCGCTCGTTGACCACGGTTTCCTTCCTGTTCGGCGGGGAGTGGGGCGGGCGAGTTTTCCTGTTCGACCCGGCACTCCAGGGAGATAAGCGGGAAGAGCTTCGTTTTCTGCTCGATTTGATCCGGCAGGTGGGACCCGCGGTTTATAACGTCTACTTGCTTCATCGCCTGCGGCGCAGGGCCAGCGCTGCGGAGCGGGCCCGCTTCGCGCGCGAATTACATGACGGGGCGGTGCAATCGCTCATTGCAGTGGAAATGCAGGTGGATGTGCTCCGCCGCCAAGCAGCGAACTCACCAGGAGCGATCAGCAGCGAACTCGGCCGTATTCAGGGCCTGCTGCGCGATGAAGTTCTCAAACTGCGGGAACTGATGCAGCAGATGAAATCGATCGACGTCGATTCATCGAGGTTCCTGAGCGTGTTGACCGATACGGTGGAGCGCTTTGAGCGCGAGACCGGTATTTCGGCCCGCTTCGTCACCGACATTGAGGAACTCGACATGCCCCAGAAGGTCTGTCGCGAGCTGGTTCGCATCGTGCAAGAGGGTCTGGTCAACGTCCGCAAGCACAGCAAGGCCCGCCATGCCTTGATCCGCCTCAACTGCAGCCCCAGCCGTTGGAATCTCACCCTGGAGGATGATGGCAAGGGTTTCCCGTTTTCCGGCCGTCTCAGCCATGCCGAGCTCGACCAGATCGGCAGAGGACCGGTGATCATCAAGGAACGTGTCCGTTTGATTGCGGGCGAACTCACGGTAGAATCTAATCCCGGCCAGGGAACGCGTTTGGAAATCGTCGTACCCCGTGGTGTGGAAGTGCCGAATGAATTTTAAGAAGTCACAGCAGGTGCGTATCGTAATCGCCGACGACCATCCAATTTTCCGCGACGGCCTGCGCCGGCTTCTGGAAGCGGAACCCGACTTGAAGGTCCTCGGGGAAGCCTCCGATGGTGCGGAAGCCGTCAAGTTGGCCCGGCAGATCAAACCCGACATTCTGTTGCTGGATCTGGCCATGCCCAAGCATCCTGGGTTGGAGGCATTGCGCGATCTCAGTTCCGGAGCCAATTCAACTCCGGTGCGGGTCATTCTGCTCACTGCCGCAGCAGAGAAATCGCAGATCGTCGAAGCTTTGCAGCTTGGCGCGCGAGGGGTGGTGCTGAAGGATTCCGCTACCCAACTCCTGCTCAAGGCTATTCACACAGTGATGTCGGGCGAGTATTGGGTTGGCCGGGAAAGCGTTTCCAACCTGGTGCAGTATCTGCGCACGCTGATGCAGAGTTCCAGCGACGAAGCGCGGCAGCGGAAATTCGGTCTGACTCCGCGGGAACTGGAGATCGTCTCTGCGGTCGTGGCGGGGTATTCGAACAAGGAGATCGCCGAGTACTTCAAAATCAGCGAAGACACGGTCAAGCACCACCTGAGCAATATATTCGACAAGCTGGGGGTATCGACCAGGCTCGAGCTGGCCTTGTTTGCAGTCAATCAGTCTTTGCCTCTGAAAAGCATCGTTTGATGGCAACCGGGGAAGCCTGGGACGAAGGTAATCGGGCATGGCACTTTTGGGCCATTGGCCGGGTCCATCGGGGCCCGTTATGATTCTCACAGAACCAGCCTCGGGGATAGAAACCGGTCACAGTGATCGTGTGTTTCCCCCTGTTGAATACAAGGGGTGGGGTTAACACAAATTAAGGAGATAGATACCCGTGGCAAAATTTCTGCAGCGCCTTTGGAAGGACGAGCATGGCCAGGACATCGCGGAGTACGCGGTGATGCTGGCTGTCATTCTGGTGATCGTCGTGGGCACGATCCGGCTCATTGGGTCGAACGCCAATAACGTATTTTCTTCGGTGGGCAGCGCCATCCAGTAACGGCTTGCGACCGGCGAATGGACTGGAAATCCGCAATGTTGCGCGGCGCGCTCAAGGCGCGTCGCGCTTCTGCAGCACGCAGATCACTCGAAACCAGTTCCCGTATGGTTCGCTGATGCTGCGACGCGCAAACGCCTCACTTTGAGGCGGGCCCGGTCTGAGCGACCTTCTCGTTTGCGCCGCCCGAGATTCTGCTCAGGTAGGGGAAGAATGGTGTGATCTCGAACGGCATTTTCTCGCGCGCCGAGGTCAAGGCGGCCGGCTTGGCTTTTGCCAGTTCCACCTGATCGTTCCACGGGTCCAGTTTAATCCGTCCTCCGAGAGGAAGAGCGGCAATCTGGTCGGTTCGTTGCGGCTCCAACTGTGGCGCAGACGCCAGCAGCGCCGACATTCTCATGCTCTTGCCTTGCGCGAGGCTGTTGCCCAGGTGAGGACGGATCAGATTCGGCAGGTCGGGAGCGCGTTCCTGCAAGGCTTTCAGAAACAGTCCAGCGCTTCCCAACTTGTCCTTATAAGGCGAGTTCTTGAGCAGTTCCAGAGCCTTGGTATCGGCGGCCTCTTCGTCAGCCGAATTTCGTTTGAAATCCAGCCGCTGGAAGGTGTTTTCATCGGGGAAAAACATTCTGTCGTTGAAGGCCAGCTTGGTATCGAAGGTGTGTCCCAGCACAATATGGCTGAGTTCGTGAGCCAGAACCATGGCCAGCGAGGCTTCGTCGGGCAGCACATCCAGCAGGCCGCGGCTGACCACTATTGTGTGACCAATCGTGAACGACTCCAGCGGCGAAGTCAGCAAAACCCGGCAGCGGACGTCGGATTGCAGATCGAGGTTGTTGGTCACCAGCAAATTGTTGACCACGGTTTGCAGGATCTTGTCGACTTCTCCCGGCGGCGCCAACAGGCCGACTGTCTGCATGCGCTCAAGTGCGTTGTCTTCAGCCTGGCGCTGCCACATACGCTCAGCCATCACGGGGCTGGCGTCGGCTACCGCGTCACTTTGGTCTTTCACCGCCGACTCCGGCGCGTCTACCAATATCTGGGTAAACTCTTCGTTCTTATTCAGGCCCTTCAGATCGTATCCCCATAACCGGGTCTGCGCCTTGAAGTGCAAGGGACGGCCGAAACCGGTCTTCAGGTCCGATTCCTCGCTGTAGATGTAAGCGGGCAGCCATGTGCCCGGGCGCAGGTTCAAGCGCCAACTGTCGAAGTGCAAATAAAAGCTGGTTTTCGGGTGCGGATAGTAAGTGCCGTTGAAGCGGACCACGTTGTAGTCCTGATCCTCCACCCAGATGCGTCCCAGAAAACGTCCGGGTGGCGCGTCTGACTTGGGCCGGACATCAATCACCAGGCAGCGCACCTCCCCTAGAAACTCCCGGCGGACAAAGCTGAAGTCGTAGTACTTCTTCTGAAATTCGGTGTCGAGCACCACCATTTGGGCGAAGCCGAGAGGCAGAAAATGCATGGCATACACCCCGGTGAGCCGATTCAACATTCGGTGTCCGAAGCCCGGTTGTCCAACGAATGACGTATCTTCCGGTCCGTCGCTCATATCCAGGCGGCCAAGAAAATATTCGTCCTTAATGGGCGTGGCATTTCCGTTGTTGTCAACCTTCAGGTTTTGCAGATAAGTCTCAACCATGGGACGCATGTGGCGCATCTGGGCCACGAACAGATGCTCTTTCTGCACGACGCGGTCGATCACTTCGTTGAACGACCCCGCTGGCGGCGCGGAGAGTGTGGCTGCCTCCGGCGCGGCCGTGGCCGATTCGGAGCCGGCCGGTTGGGTTGGGGCCGAAGCATGATCCTGCGAGAACGCAGGGAGAAATGCAACCAACAGCAGGAAAAACGAGATCAAACGGAACTGAACAATACGCATAAGACCTTCTGACTGAGAATCATGCCAACTGGAATATCACGTGTAGTACTGCGGTTGAATCCACCGGGTTGCCATCTTTCAACTCAGGCTTGAAGCGGATCTGCTCGACGGCCTTGATGGCATTGTCGTCCAGGCCATGACCCAAGCCGCGGACCACCCGCACGACCCGCAACTGGCCCGACGCCTCTAAAACTACTTCCACCAGGACTTCTCCCTGAATCCTGAGATTCCGGGCCTCCTCGGTGTAGGTGGGCGTGGGCTTGGAGAGAATTTCCGCGGGGACCATTCTTGTGGCTGCGGTCTCGGCGGAGTGGGAATGTCCGCTGGCCAGAACGGGGGCAGCATCTCCGAAACCCGTTTGCTGCACGGTTCCCGGCGAGGCGGAGACGCGCTGGGTGTTGTCCCCTGTCCCCACGCTGTTGCCAAATCCGGAGCTTGCCACCGCGCCGCGAACTCCTTTGGCTCCGCCGGTGCCATTGCCGTAGCCCGGGCCGGAGGGCAGATCGAACGACCCTGCCTGCGCGATGTTGACCGCCTTGCCCGAATTTGCCTTCGCGGGAATTCCATTCGGGTCGCCGAAGCCGCCGGTTTGAACCTGGGACGGCGCGCGTGCGATGGTCGGAGCCTGGGAGCTTCCCTGAGAGAAGACATTTATTCTCACCGGCGGCTTGGGAATGGCAGGCTTCATATCGACAGGAATCACGTCGGGTTTTTTGACCGCAATGCTCACCGTGGGAACGGGCACATCTTCCATCCTCACCGGCGGCCTCGGCTGCGGAGCTGGCAGGCGCAGCGCGTCAGTGGGTGGATCAAGATGCGCTACCAATGCGGGCTGCGCTAACACGCGCGGCGGCTGCGGCTCATGATTCACGGGCACGGGAGTGCTCACGAGCTGTACGGATCGGAAGGTGTGCTCAGGCGCCAACAAAACTTCCGGGTGCAACAACCGCACCCAAAGAAGAAGGGCCACAAGCAAACCTTGAGTGCTAGCACTGAAAACAAATTGTGCCCAAGGAGGTCTCGATTCCGGTAGAAGGGAAAAGAAATTCTCTTGGGAGGCAGAATATCCCATAGCCGCAGTCCAATGCTTTAAAAACCCCAATTCCGGGTCGAAGTTTCCCAGCCTCATGTGGCAAGCCCTGGGATGTCAGAGGCTGGATGTGTTAAGTCTACTAGGCTAAGTTAATTGTTGCACGACGAAGGCCACTTTCTTACCAAAGATGAAATATAAACCGCTGTCTGTCAACCATTTAGACGAAAAAAGCCGACTCTCTCGGCCAGGAATGGGAAAGAGAGCAAAAATTTACACCTCGACTTGAGTGTTTTTACAGCCCTCAGCAGCGCAAAACTTTGGCGCTGTCGATGCCCTTGGTGGCGTTGCGGCTGTCGACCACCAACTGAGCTTCATTCACAATGCGGCGGTAGTCGTAGTCGGAGTGGTCGGTGACGATCAAGACGCAATCATACTGGCCGAGATTGTCGAGCTCCGTACGCTTCATCTGCAGATCGTACTTTCGGCCTTTGCCGATGAAGGGGAAATACGGATCGTGGTAGGTGACCTGGGCGCCTTCCTTTTGCAGCAGTTCAATAATAGTGAGAGCCGGAGACTCGCGCAGATCGTCGATATCTTTCTTGTAGGCCACTCCCAGGATCATCACCCGCGATCCGTTGATGGCCTTCTTCTGCCGGTTTAGCGCCGTTCCCACCGAGGCCAGCACGTGATAGGGCATGTTGATGTTGATTTCGCCCGCGAGTTCAATAAAGCGAGTGCGAAAGTCCCACTCCTTGGCCTTCCAAGACAGATAAAAGGGGTCAACCGGAATGCAATGCCCACCAAGGCCCGGTCCCGGATAGAAGGGATGAAAGCCAAACGGCTTGGTCGCCGCCGCTTCAATGACTTCCCAAATGTCGAGGCCCATGCGCAGACACAGAAGCTTCAGTTCGTTCACCAGCGCGATGTTGACGCAGCGATAGATATTCTCCAAAAGCTTGGTCATCTCCGCAGCGGCGGGCGAAGAGACAGGCACCGTACGATGGAAAATGGTCCCGTACAAGGCACAGGCCAGTTCCGAAGCCTGCGGGTTCAGCCCGCCCACGACCTTGGGAATGTCGCGGCGCGCTACCGTCGTGTTGCCCGGATCTTCGCGCTCAGGCGAGAAGGCAACAAAAAAATCTTTCCCTGAACTCGACGATCCTGAACTCGACGAGCCTGAACTGGACGAGCCACGGGCCGCTTGCAATCCGCCCTTGTTCTCTTTCTCGAGGATCGGGAGCATGACTTCTTCCGTGGTGCCGGGATAAGTCGTACTCTCAAGCACTACAAGTTGCCCGGGCTGCAGATAAGGCGCCAAAGCGTGGGTAGTATCGGTGATAAAGCTGAGATCGGGTTCGTGGTATTGGTTGAGCGGAGTCGGAACGCAGATGATGATGGCGTCCATTTCGCGGATACGAGAATAATCAGCCGTGGCCGAAAAGCCCTGGGCCTTAGCTGCCCGGATTTCGTCGGCGCTGATACGGTAGATGTAGGAACCTCCCTGGGCCAGAGTGTCGACTTTACGCTGATCAATGTCGAAACCCGTAACGGACACCTTTTGCTCGCTGTACAACAAAGCCAGGGGCAGACCTACATAGCCCAGCCCGATAATGCCAACTCGGGCCTGACGCTGCTGGATTTTGCTTTTCAGTAGTTCGAAGGGACGTTCTGCGGCAGTGTAAGTCGTCATCGTATCGCGTGTCAGTCCAAGGAATATCGACTCGATTCTAGCACGCGCCCGCGCCGCCCGGCGGCGCAGCCCAGTGCCGGGTAGCGTCCTAAGTTGCAAATTAAGACACTACTCAGAATCGGGTGAGGAAGCGAAGTCGCAAAATCTTGATGGAGGCGACGAGTCGATGAACAAGAGTGTCGGAATGGTCCGCAAATGGCTCCTAGGGGCAGGGCTGCTCGGAATTTTGCTGGTGCTGCTGGCCAATGCGGGTCAGTGGCTGGTGGTGGACGCCCCGCGTCCTTCTGACACCATCCTCGTTCTGGCTGGGGAAACTGACCATCGCCCGGAAAGAGCGCTGCAGTTGCTGGCGCAAGGGTATGGCCGGAGGGTTCTGATCGATGTGCCCTCTGAGGCTCGGGTGTTTGGCTTCAACGAGATCCAGTTGGCGCAGAAATATGTCCACGGCCTTCCGCAGGCGTCGGCGGTCAGCGTGTGCCCGATCGAAGGATTATCCACGAAAGACGAGTCCAAAGACGCCGCAGGATGCTTGTCGCGCGTTGGAAGTAAGAGTGTCCTGATCGTCACGTCTGATTTTCATACGCGGCGGGCGCTCGAAGTTTTCCGCCGCGAGGTTCCCCAGTATGACTATTCCGTGGCCGCTTCGCGGGAGACGACACAGTTCGGAACCCGATGGTGGACGCATCGCCAGTGGGGGAAGACTTTCGTGGACGAATGGCTGCGTTTGATCTGGTGGAACGTGGTTGACCAGTGGCATTGATGGCGGCACGCCTCTGTGTGGGGGCGACTCCGGAAAAAGTTTTCCACCGCAAAAGCTCCTGCCTGACACAAAAAGCATTGACTGCCAAGAAGGTGCAAGACTAGGATGCCTGAAAGGTCACCAACTTAGTTATTAACGGAGCGTGGGATGAGCATGACTGCTTTCCGCAAGTTGGCAAGTTGCGTGCTTCTGTTGATCTTTCCTGCGGCCGGGTTCGCCGCCGACTCTGGTGCAGCCATGCTTTATACCAACGGGGCAGCCTGGCTGAATGGCAGCCACATTCCTCGCTCCTCGGCGATTTTTTCGGGCGATCTGGTGCAGACCCGTTCGGATTCGGTGGCAAACATCAACGCTCCGGGCTCTAGCATCACGGTGCAAAGCGACTCCCTGGTGCAATTCGAAGGTTCATCGTTGAAGGTGGAACACGGTGGCGTCATGGTGTCGACCTCGAAGGGTATTGCGACCACGGCCGGCGACGTCAAAGTGGCTCCGGCGTCCAGTTCCTGGACCGAGTTCAACGTGACCGACGTGGATGGCCTGGTGAGAATTGCTGCGCGAAAGGGCGACGTGACCGTTACAGATGACAATGGCACGGTGACGCTGGCTCAGGGCCAGGAAACGACGCGCGACGAGTCAACGGATCAATCGGACAATAAGAAAAACAAGAAGCGTGCTACGGGCGCGGCTCCAGCGGCGGGAGGAGGGATTCTCAACTCTCCCATCGCCATGGGGCTGGGCGCGGCGGCGATTGCCGGCGTCACAACCTGGGTGCTCTTGCAGAATAACAATCCTGCCAGTCCTTCGGTTCCCTAGCCGGGATCGCCCAAAGCCTAAGGATCGTCAGAAGCACAGGACGGTCAAAGCCAAGACCACTGAGAAATCCGGACGATGTTGTTCCGCACTTACGCCGCCCGGCCGGTCTTTGGGCAGCGCAATTCTTTGTGCCTGACTCAGAAATTGGTGGCGGGCTGCTGCAATGCCTCCGGGGAGGGCTGCGCCTCCGCAGATCGAGTGCTGACTGCACGGCGCTTGCGAGCGGGCCGCGCGAAGGCCTGCGATGCGGCAACGGTGCACAGCACATAAAAGAGTGCGGCGTTGGCCGGAATCTGCAAGTTGAAGTCGACCACACTGTGTACCAGAATGCCGCTCAGCCCCATAAAGCAGGCAAGAGCCACGGCACCGCTCATATCTTTGGTCCAGTTCCCAATTTTCTTGACTGTGCCGCGATACAGCGCCACCAGGAACCAGATCATAGTGCCGAAACCCAACAGGCCCGTTTCCACCAGCAGCTGCAAATAGTCGTCGTGCGCCTCGTTGACAAAAAAATTCGTGTAGAAAGTGCGAAATTGGGGATACACAACGGGGAATGTGCCGAGTCCCCAACCCAGCACGGGTTTGTCGAGGAACATGCGAAGGCCGTCGCGATTCACGTGCGTGCGCAGGTCGCTGGTGATGTCGGTGTGCGCCGGACCCATGGTGGCGATGCGAAGGCTAAGTTCGCCGCCGCCAAGCCAGGAGAGCAATGCAACAACAATTGCAAGAAACAAGCCCAGTCCCACGGCGTTGCGCAAACCCCAGCGCTGTTTCCCCATCATCACAGCAAGAATGACCAACTCGGCGAGAATTGCCAGCATGCCCCCACGCGATCCGGAGAGGAAGATCGTGCCCACCATCACTGCGGCCGCGCTCGCCGCCGCCATGCGCGCGCGGGTGGAGGCCAGTTGCGTTAGCGACAGAACCAGCGGAATCGGCGCCAGCATTTCCATGAGGCCGGCGTAGTGGTTGTGATTTACGTAGGGACCGTAGATCCATCCCCCCATGCGGGGTTGGCGAATCCAGTACAACCTGCCGTTCGCCGAGATGCCTTGCAACAGCGCAAAGCCCGCGACTACGGCGCCATACACAGAAAAAATCAACGCTAGCTTGCGTGCCTGTGAGCCGCGGAGCAGCGTTTGGTTTGCGAGGAAGCACAGCATTCCATACGCGCAATAGAGCAGCGCCTGGGCGGCGGTGTCATGGCGATATGCCGTCAAGTGGAAAACAAGTTGCACAACAATCAGCAAGCCGAAAGCGCCCATGGGCAGAAACAAAGGATTCCACTGCATCCTTAGTTCGCCGTGCAGGACTTGCCTGGCGCTCCATAAGAGAAACAGGGCCGCGGTGCCAACCTCGAGCAGGAATATCGACCAGGGTTCCACGGCGCCGAAGGCGAGGGGTCCGAACATGAGCAGGCCGAAAGTTGCGTAAAACAGGAAGGTGCCTGACTGAGCGGCTGATCCGCCCTGCTCGATTGCGCTGATGCCGGTCGCGCTCATGGGATTGGGTGCCCCTTATTTCGAGGCCGTCTCACGCTTTGGCGCAAGGTGGAAGTCGTCGACCCAAAGCTTACCACGGATCGGACTGCCTTCCGGCAGGCGCCGAACGTGCAGCAGAAGCAGCCGGGAATCGGCGCCAGTCGTAAATTCGCCGGCGACGGACTTCCAGAAGCCGGCCTCCTTGAGTTCATCGCTGTCATACAGCACGGCCTGCGTGTAAAAGTCCTGGAGCGTGAAGTGCGGAGCTCCCGCGCCTTCCATTTCTCCAATCTTGTAAAAGGCCGAAAACTTGTACGTGGTCTCGGCTTGAACGGGAACGAATTGATAGATACCGGCATCGTTCACACCCGGCCCATCGAAAGTGATCAACAGCGAACGGTGTCCGCCGTGAAATTCACTGGGATCAAGCGTGAGGGTTACGCTCTGCTGCTTTTGATACTGCCAATCGAAGCCGCCGTTTAGGACGTCGAGACCGAAATCGCCGTTGACGATAAGATTTCTCGAGGTTGGCACGTAAGACGACAAGCCAAACCGGTCGGCCGCCTCGCGCCACATCAGCAGCGCCTCATCTACGTCCTTATGAAGAATCAGGTAGCGGAAATACTCGAAGACGGTGCGCATTTCAAAGGGCTGATGGGTCGCGATCAGAGCGTCCCAGACGCTAGCCGTTGCCGCCGTTTCCTGCTTACTCATCAGCAAGTTGAGGAACGCTATGTCTGCCTCCGCGCGGGCGGGGACTACGTCGCGCAAAAGCGCATCTACGTCCGGACGGACGCGCCAGCAGAGCTGCATGGCGGGATCCGCCAGCGTGGGTTCATTGTCCAGGACCACGCGGAATTCGCGCAGGGCTTTTTCTTCCTGACCCTGAACCAGATAAAGGTTGGCTGCTTCCCAAGCCACATAGGGAGTGGTGGGATCGGCCTGGATTGCGTGCTCCAGGGCGGAAGTCTGGTCCTTGACGTTGCCCAGTACCTGGTAGGCTGACGCTAAATCGAACCAATAGCGCGCGGAATGAGGATTGAGGTGCACGGCAGCTCGATAGGGCCCAATGGCCGTAGCTGGGTCGCGGGCGACCAGCGCATAATAGCGTCCGAGGTAGTCGCGGTATTCCGCATTGCCGGGATCGAGACTGGAGGCGCGCTGCAAGCTGGCCAGTTCCACTCGTTCGCCGAAGCATGAGGCAAGAAGCGAACGACCCGCCAAAGTCATGTAGGCCAAACTCAGCGCAACTGCGGCGCCCAAGGCAACTCTTTTCCGGGTTGCGGAATGAAGAGCAATTTGCATAGCGTTGACTGGAAATACGGTGAATCGTCTTGCCAATTTACGCGCTATTGGGGGATGCCTCGCTGGTGTTTTCCGCGTCCCCGTCCTCGTCCTCGTCATTCTGGGACTCGTCATTGCGGTAGTACCGGGCATACTTGCCCTGGTATTCGTAGTAGTAGTAATAGTCGGGCGAACTGAGGTCGACAGCGTTCAGCAAGACGCCGGAGACCTTAGCGTTGACTTGCATGAGAATGTCGCGCGAACGGCGCAGGGCCTGTTTGGTGGTCTGGCCCGACCGTATGACCAGGACGATGGCGTCGGCCCGCGGAGAGAGCACGACTGCATCCGTGACCGACAGGGTGGGGGGCGTATCCACCACGATGTGATCGTATTGCTCACGCAGTTCCGCCAAGACATCTCGCATGTTGCTTGACGCCAGCAGTTCAGCCGGATTCGGCGGCGGCGTTCCTGCCGGTAGTACAGACAGGTTGGGCAGGATGGCCGATCGTGTGATGGCCTGCTGCAAGCTGGCACTTCCAGTCAGGACGTTGCTCAGTCCGCTGCGCGGTCCCATCCCCAGTGTCTTGTGAATGCTAGGCCGTCGGAGGTCGGCGTCTATGAGGAGGACGCGAACATCCTTCTGCGCCAGAACCACCGCACAGTTGATGCTGGTCGTGGTTTTTCCTTCTTGCGGGAGCGCGCTGGTGATCATGATGACCTTAGGCGGCGCTCCCAGGTTCGAGAGCAGCAATGAGGTTCGCAGGGCGCGGTAGGACTCCGCCATCTGCGATTGCGGCCTCACCTGGGTGATCAATTCCACTGCCTCTTTGGAGGAAGCAATCACCAGGCGTTTCGAAGTTGCGCCCTCACGCGCGGCTCGAGACCCCAGCGGAATCATGCCCAGCGGAGGCAAGCCCGAAATCATCTGCGCCTGTTCGGTCGTGCGCACCGTGTTGTCGAGCCCTTCCAATAGAAAGGCGAGGCCCACGCCCGAAGTCAGGCCGAGCACAAAGGCAAAGCTGAGGTTGCGGGGAATGTTGGGCTCAATGGGCGAAGTCGGCACACGAGCAACATCCACAATACGAAAATTGTTGGAGCGGAGCCCGGCGGAAACGCCGGCTTCTTTTAGTTTCTCCAGCAGCCCTTCGTAGAGTTGGCGATTGGTGTCGAGATCGCGCTTCAGCAGGCTGTAGTCGATCGCGCTCTCATTCAGCTTGTTCGCCTCCTGCTTCTGCTTTTCAAGAGCGTCGTGCAGCATGCTTTCCCGTTGCAGGGCGGCCAAGTACTGCCCGTGGATCTTGCCGACGATTTTTTTCGCTTCTGCCTGGATCTGAACATCAACTTCCTTGAGCTGGCTGTTTAGCTGTGCCAGCTTGGGATAGGACGGGCCAAACTGCGTATTCAACTCCGCAGCCTGAATCTTCAGGTCCGCCTCCCTGGTCCGCAGGCCCTCCATCAGTCCGGAAGCCGATTGTGAGCCAGATCCGGCGCTGTCCATGCCGCTGGCGGCAGAAGCAACCGCGTCGGCGTCGCCGCTTTGAATCAAGCGGTACACGGCTTCCTTGTCCATGCGCTCGGATTCCGCGGAAGTTAGCTCTTTGTTGAGTTCGTCGAGCTTCGCGGTGATGATGTTTTGCTTTTCGTCGATCCCGAGAATTTCGTGCTCTTTCTGGTATCGGACCAGCTTCTCCTGGGACGTTTCCACCTTCATCTGCAGGTCAACGAGCTGCTTGGAGAGCCAATCCGAAGCCTGCATCGTGGATTCGAAGCGGGCCTTGAAGTTGTTCTCGGTGTAGGTATTCATCAGGGTATTGACGACGTTAGCGGCGAGATCCCGGTCGGGGCTGCGATAGTAGACCTTGATGATGTGAGTGTTGGGGGTGAGCGTAACCCTTAGATTGCCTCGAAGACTGCCCAGCAGGGCCGACGTCCGGCCGGAATCCGCTTGCAATGGGTCGGGTGCAAGATCGAGAGAAGAGGGAAGGGGAGCCTGCTTGCCGCCAAACTCCGGCCGCCGGTCGAGACCTAGTTCCTTCACTACCTGCAGGGCCAAAAGATCACTCTGCAGAATCGCCACTTCAGTCTCCAGTTCGGTCGGGTCGTAATAGTCGAGGTTGAAGGTAGGAGAATTATTGAAGTTCACCAACCCAGAATCGGGCTTGTTAATTTCAATGCTGCCGCTGGCTTCGTACACCGGAGTCATCTTGAGGCTGGCAATCGCGACCACTGAGAAGATAGCCACCAGGCAGGCCAAAACCGTCCATTTACGCTTCACCAGAACACGGACATACTCGCCAAGTGCCGATTCCTGGTTGGGCAGTTCGGGGTAGATCCGCGCGCCGACCGACCGTCCCAATTCCCCATTCGCTGCCGGCTGGAGTTCGCGAAAGGGTGGGATATTGGCCTGCACCAGGGGTCCGGAATTCATGTATTCTCCTCGATTATCTAACGGCCCTCGTGAAGCTGGACAGGCCAATCCAATACCCACAGCGCGACGCGAGGCTGGGTCGCCGCACAGGCATCCTTGCACGTTCGTTGTTTGCTGTTTCGCCGATATTCTAGCATTGCTGGCCACCAAACAATTTCGCTTTCTTCGAATGCGACACTTTTCGTGCAATCCCCCTAAGCACAGCGCAGTTCAGGCAAAACTCCGCTATACTACTTCGCAACCAGCAGTTCCAGCCGGAAAGCGAGCCGCGATTTGTTTTTTCGTTCTTTACCCAAGCGAAAAGTCATGGTGATCGGCCTGGATTGCGCTGATCCCGAACTCGTTTTCGGGCGCTGGCTGTCGGATCTGCCGAATATTAAACGCGTGCTCGAGGCAGGCGTGCACGGCAAACTGCGCAGTATCACTCCGCCCATCACCGTCCCCGCCTGGATGTGCATGATGACCAGCCGCGATCCCGGAGAACTGGGCATCTACGGCTTCCGCAACCGCAGCCAGTACGGCTATGACGATCTCTCCGTGGCGAACTCGGCCAGCGTCCAAGAGCCCACGGTCTGGGACATTCTGAGCCGGGAAGGAAAAGATTCCATCATTATCGGAGTGCCGCCGACGTATCCCGTGAAGCCTTTGCGGGGCAGTCTTGTGAGCTGCTTTCTGACGCCGGGATCGCAAAGCCAATTTACGTATCCTCACGATCTGCGCCCGGAAGTACAGCGGCTGGTCGGGGACTACATGATGGACGTGAAGGGTTTTCGCACGGAAAAGAAGCAATGGCTGCTCAGCCAGATTTATGAAATGACGACAAAGCGCTTTAGCGTGGCCAAGCACCTGTTGAAGACCCGGCCCTGGGATTTCTTCATGATGGTCGAGATGGGGACCGACCGCATCCATCATGGCTTCTGGCAGTTCATGGACGCGCAACACGTCCTTTACGCGGGCGACAACAATCCTTTTCGCAACGCCATCCATGAATACTATAAGTATGTGGATTGTCTGCTGGGCGAACTGTTGGAGTTTGCCGACGCCAATACGCGCGTACTCATCGTCTCCGACCACGGAGCCAAGCGCATGGACGGCGCCATCGCGCTCAATGAGTGGCTAGTGCAAAAAGGGTATATGGTGCTGAAGCGTTATCCGACCGTCCCCACGCGATTCGACCAACTGGAGATTGACTGGTCGAAGACCAAAGCCTGGGGCGAAGGCGGCTACTACGGACGCATTTTCTTGAATGTGCAGGGAAGAGAGCCGCAGGGGGTTGTAAGTTCGTCGCAGTACAACGCGCTTCGGCGCCAATTGAAAGAAGAGTTGGAGGCTCTTGGAGATGCCGATGGGCGCACTATTGGCACGCGCGTAGTTCTTTCCGAAGAGGTTTACAAACAGACGCGCAACATTGCCCCTGACTTGAGTATTTTCTTCGGCGATCTGTATTGGCGCTCCAGCGGCATGGTAGGCGAGGGTAGAATCCACAGCAAGGAAAACGATACCGGGCCGGACGGCGCCAACCACAACTGGGACGGAGTTTTTCTGATGGCAGAGGGCAAGGATCTTGCCCGTAGCGCGAGTCGCGCAGCGCCGCCGGTCGAAGGTCTGCGGCTCTACGATATTGCCCCGACCATCCTGGAAGCATTTAAGATTGCTCCACTTCCTCTGATGCAGGGCAAGTCCGTTCATTGGCCGCTAGCGCGGGCGGTTTGACACGCATTGGACTGAAAATGCTTATCACGGTTACGCAAAGACTCAGTGAGGCGGGCTTCATGAATTGGTCGGAACAGGTTGTCCTGGTCACGGGTGGAACCGGTTCGTTCGGAAAGAAGTTCGTCGAAATCATGCTGGGTGAGTATCATCCCCGGCGGCTAGTGATCTTCAGCCGCGATGAACTCAAGCAACATGACATGCGGGTTTCGGGCTTCGATCATCCCAGCTTGCGTTATTTTCTTGGGGACGTGCGCGACCCAGGGCGGCTGCAGCGCGCGCTGGCCGGAGTCACCGTGGTGGTGCACGCGGCCGCTTTGAAGCAGGTGACGGCTTGCGAATACAACCCGTTCGAGGCGATCCAGACCAACATCATGGGCGGGCGTAATGTGATCGATGCGGCAATTGACCAGGGCGTGAAGCGGATTCTCGCGCTTAGTACGGATAAGGCGGTGAATCCGATCAATCTGTATGGAGCCACCAAACTGTGCGCAGAGAAAATGTTTGTGCAGGCCAACGCCTACGCAGGCGCCCAGGAGACCCGTTTCAGTTGTGCCCGGTACGGCAACGTGGTCGGAAGCCGCGGCAGCGTGATTCCGGTGTTTTTGGAGCAACGCAAGCGCGGCCGAATCACGATTACCGATCCGCGCATGACCCGCTTCTGGCTCACCCTGGAGCACGGCGTGCGTTTTGTGGTGAGCTGCATCGAGCAAATGCACGGAGGCGAAATCTTCGTGCCCAAAATTCCCAGCATGCGGCTGCTGGATTTGGCTGAAGCCATCGCTCCGGGATGCGCGGTTGAGTATGTCGGCATTCGCCCCGGCGAGAAAGTCCATGAGGTGCTGTTATCAGAAGACGAGGCCCGCACTGCCGTGGAATTGGATGAGATGTACATTATCCAGCCCTCGCATCCTTGGTGGAAGAAGGGAAACTGGGTTCACGGCCGTGAGCTGCCACAGGGCTTCCGTTACACCAGCGACAGCAATGAAGAGTGGCTAACGCAGGAGCAACTTCAGGAACTGGTCGAGCCGGCGTCAACCGTGGCGAAGTCTCGGATACCCGCATAAATGGCGATTAGCAACATGAGCGCCCGAAGCATCGTTCCTGGAACAGCTTCCGGGGAGCGATTGCCCCCAGAGTGCAGTGACAGGACTGGCGCAATGCGCGTGATGCCCACTGGCCAGGAACTCGCCATCGATGGCGGAACTCCCACGCGGGAGAGCCTGCTTCCGTACGGCCATCAGTCTGTTGGGGAAGATGACATCCAGGCGGTAGTAGACGTGTTGCGCTCAGATTGGCTCACCACCGGCCCGAAAGTAACAGAGTTCGAGGAAGCCTTCGCGGCCTGGGTGGGGGCGAAGTACGCAGTGAGCTTCAGTTCCGGCACGGCAGCACTGCATGGGGCCGCGTTTGCCGCTGGACTGCAGCCGGGCGACGAAGCAATCGCTTCCCCAATGACTTTTGCAGCGACGGCGAACTGCGTGATCTACCAGGGCGCTACCCCGGTTTTTGCGGACGTCAGCGCCGATACGCTGAACCTTGATCCCGATAACCTTGCCAAGCGGATCACGCCTCGCACGCGAGCTGTGCTTCCCGTGGATTACGCTGGGCATCCCGCGGACTTGGATGCGATCCTGGAACTCGCTTCACGTCACGGGCTGATCGTAATCGAGGACGCTTGTCACGCGCTGGGCGCCGAGTATCGGCAGCGTCGCACCGGCAGCATCGCCGACATGACCGTCTTCAGTTTTCATCCGGTGAAACACTTGACCACGGGCGAAGGCGGCGTGGTGACAACCAGCCGCGGCGATCTGGCCAAGACGCTGCGCCAGTTTCGCAATCACGGCATTTCCAGCGATGTGCGCCAACGCCAGAGCGCCGGGCAATGGCATTACGAAATGGTCTTGCTCGGCTTCAACTACCGCCTCACTGACATCGCCAGCGCCCTGGGACTGTCGCAACTGAAAAAGCTGGAGGCCAACCTGGCGCGTAGGCGCCAGATCGCTGCACGGTATACGGCAGCGTTCACCGATCTTCCGGGCTTGACCCCGCTTGCGGTGCGAGCCGACGTTAATCCGGCATGGCACCTCTATCCGGTTCTCTGCAATCTGCAAAGACTCAGCGCGAACCGCGGCCAGATCTTCGGCGCGTTGCGGGCGGAAAACATCGGGGTTAACGTTCACTACATTCCCGTGCATCGCCATCCATATTATCGCGACCGGTTTGGGTATAAGGCAGGCGATTATCCAGTGGCGGAGGATGCCTACGAGCGGCTTATAAGTCTCCCGATGTTTCACGGGATGACCGATCAGGATGTGGAAGATGTCATCTGCGCCGTGCAGAAAGTGATCTGTCACTTCGCTAAATAGTTGCTTTGGCCTACTCCCAGATAAAATCCGCGTTGGTTGCAGGCGCCGGCTCAATTGGCCGCCGCCACCTCTCGAACTTGAGGACGCTGGGACTGACTAGGCTGGCAGCCTGCGATCCCCATCCCGAGAGGTTGGAGTACGTTGCCTCTGAATTCCACGTGGAATGTTTCCCCACTCTCAAAGCGGGTCTGCAAAAGTTCCAGG
Organism: Acidobacteriaceae bacterium; assembly: GCA_003156805.1. GTDB lineage: Bacteria > Acidobacteriota > Terriglobia > Terriglobales > Acidobacteriaceae > Sulfotelmatobacter. The sequence goes on from PMHV01000006.1 coordinate 49,436, forward strand.
CGGACGCAGTTCTGGTGTGCACTCCGCCGGTAGACCACGTTGCGCAGGCGATGCAGGCGCTGCGCGCGGGCGCGCATGTCTTTATCGAAAAACCTCTTTCTGATCGTCTGGAGGGAGTGGAAGAGCTGCGAGACGAAGCGGCAAAACGTGGGGCCATTGTTCAAGTGGGGTATAACCTGCGCTTTCACCCGTCGATACAGAAGTTGAAGGAGTTGGTGGATGCGGCCGCGGTGGGTAAGATCCTTTGGGCGCACGTGGAAGCCGGAAGCTATTTGCCCGACTGGCGTCCCTGGCAGGATTACCGGAAGAGCTATACCGCGCGCCGGGAACTGGGAGGTGGGATTCTGCTCGACGGGTCCCATGAGATTGACTATGTGACCTGGTTGTTCGGAGCGCCGCAGGAAGTAGCGTGCATGGCGGGCCGAGTGAGCCAGTTGGAAGTGAACGTGGAAGACTGTGCCACGATTCTTCTCCGCTTTCCAGACGGAACGCGCGCCGACGTGCATGTTGATTTTATTCAACGATCCTATTCGCGGTACTGTAGCCTGGTCGGACCAGAGGGCAAGTTGCAATGGGATTTGCTGAACAACTCGGTGCAAATCGTAAGGCCTGGTGCACAGGCGGAAACAACGAAGTTCAAGGTGCAAATAAATGACGCGTATGTGGCGGAGCTCGCCCACTTCCTGGAATGCGTGCGGACAGGTGCGCGTCCCAGGTTCACGCTGGAGGACGCGATTCTGACTCTCCGCGTTACTCTTGCAGCCCGGGCCTCCGCCGAGGAAAGAAAGTGGGTGTTACTTGCATAGCACTGGCAAGCCAGTGGCCATTATCCCCGCTCGCGGAGGTTCAAAACGCCTGCCCGGGAAAAATCTCCGATCATTTTTCGGTCATCCCATGATGGCCTACGGAGTCTCCGCAGCCTTGAATAGCGGGTTGTTTGAGAAGGTGATTGTCTCGTCCGATGATCTGGAAATTGGTCGTGTTGCCGACTGGTATGGCGCCGAATTCATTGAGCGCCCGGCGGAATTGGCGACCGATACCGCAAAATCCATCGACTCCGTTACGCACGTGTTGCGAACGTTGGGCGATCGCGGTATTCGCCCTCACTCGCTGTGCCAAGTCTTCCCTAACTGTCCTCTGGTGACAAGCGCCGACATTGTTGATCACGGGAGATTGTTTCGCGAAGAGAAACGCTCATTCCAGATTTCGGTTGTGACCTACCGGTGCGTCTATCCCGAATGGGCGATGGTGGCCGACGCGGAAGGCCGTGGACAGTGGGCCTTCAAAGAGTTCCTGGGACGGAGCCAGGATTGCGCGCGCACTTTTTGTCCTACCGGGGCGGTGTGGTGGGCTCGTTGCGCCGATCTGCTTGCGCAGAGCACGTTTTACGGATCGCCGTTTCATATAGCGGAGATGGATGCGAACCGGGGCGTTGACATCGATGATGAGGAAGATTTGCGCTTGTCTGAGTTGTTGGTTCTAGGATTTAAGGCGCGCGAGGGACGCTCGCCGCTTGAGACGCCTGCGAAGGAAAGTTACTTTACCCGAGGACAGTCTTGCTCGGAAAAATGATCTGTACGATTCCGGCGCGCGGCGGCAGCAAACGCCTGCCGCGTAAGAATGTGCGGGAGCTGGCGGGCAAGCCCCTCATCGCCTACTCGATTCAGGCCGCTCTAAGGTGTGGGTTATTCGAGCAGGTTTACGTTTGCACCGAAGATGAGCAGATTGCCCGAGTGGCGACCCAGTTTGGGGCAACGGCACCCGCGCTCGTGCCGGAGAGTCTCTGCGGAGATCTGGTAGCGTCGCACATCCCTTGCCAATACATCGAGGCTCAACTGCCCACACACGGACGGATCGACTCGCTATTGTGTCTGCAGCCAAGTTCTCCGCTGCGCAGCGCGCAGGATATTCGCGATGCGGTCGAGAAGTTCTCTGAGGGGCAGTTCGACTTCGTGGTTAGCGTGACGCCAGTCGATCCGCACGATTTCCATTGGGCGGTTGTGCCCGGCGAAGGCGATTATTGGAAAATGTTCTTTGGAGCGCAACACCTGAAGGAGCGTCCCCTGTTGCCGGCAGTCTATCGGCCGAACGGATCCATCAAGATTGCCAAGCTGAGCTCGCTGGCGGCAACCGGGCATTTTTTTGGGGAGCGGCTGGGCGTGATCGAAACACCGGCGGAGCGTTCCGTACACGTTGCCGTAGAATTCGATCTGAAGGTTTGTGAGACCATTTTGAGGCGGTAGGGAACTCTCCTCCCTTCTTTCACCTCTCACATTGCTCATGAAGATTCTGCTCATACATTCCGAGGATGATCCAGAAAAAGGTCCCTGGGCCAATCTGCCTTGGGACCAGATCGTGGATCTTGGGCTGGGAGGGGTGGGTAGCTACGCGCGCTGGACCCGTCACTTCCACTGTCCTGTGACAACTCTTGATTCTCTGCGGACCGGGTTCGATGATCTTCGGCGAGTACGCGATGTGCTGAGTCTGGGATGCGGGCGGCTTATCGACAAACATGGCCTGGACTGGTGGGAGATCATGTCGATTCTTCTCCACGGCGAAGTGGAGACGCTGATTCTGCTGCAACGCTTTGTGCAGAGACTCAGTTCCGGCGATGAAGTGCATGTTTCGCGCCCCGGTCTTCAGGCCAGTCTCTTGCAGGGTCTGCTTCCTAAGCACGTAAGTGTTTTCCCTTTGCGACGCCCAGCCCAAAAGGGCAGTCTGGGGCACTATGTCCGCGTTTCCAACAAGCTTTCGGCACCGCAGTTGGTCGAGGTTTTCTGGGACAAATACGATGCTGGATACCAGCTCCGCGGGCGCCTGGCACGAAAACGTTCGCCTTCCAAGCGGCCGGTCGTGCTGCTTCCCACGGCCTACGTCAATGTGTCGCGCACTGGCGTGGCCTACGCGAACACCTTCCCGGAGGAAGACTTTCTCTTAGTCACCACGCGACGGAGTGGGTGGGTAGAAGATCCCCCGAAGAATGTGGCTGTCGCGTGGCTTTCTTCGTATGCCTCGGTGCGCGACCGGGGCGAGGAGATTGCGGAAATTGAAAGCCGATGGCGATCTCTGTCGAACGAATTGGGAGGAGCGGCGGAATTCGAGATTCTGAACCGGCTGGGATACCTGGATAGTTTTCCGCGCCGGTTCCGTCGTGGACTCGAAGTACGCGACGCCTGGCGAAATGTTCTCGACACCGAACCGGTGCAGGCCGTGCTCTGTGCGGATGACAGCAATCCCTACACCCGGATCCCACTGCTTCTGGCGCAGGCGCGCGGGCTAGTGAATATTGCCTGCCATCACGGGGCCCTGGATGGCCGTTACGTGTTCAAGCGCAACTACGGGGATGTCATCTGGGCGAAGGGAAAGATGGAGGAAGATTATCTGGTGCGAAGGTGCGGAGTACCCCAGGAGAAAGTCGAAATTGGCGCCCCGGCGCTGCCTGCGTGCGGGAACGGATTGGAGGAGTCGAACCGGCAGACTTTCCGGCCATACCTTCTTTTCATCTCGGAAGCTTTTGATGTGACGGGTGGGCGGGCGGAACAGTTCTACCGGGACATTTTGCCTCCGCTCGCAGACCTGGCGCTGGCCAGCGGACGCGAGCTCATCGTGAAGTTGCATCCTGGGGAAAGCCAACGCGAACGGGCTGGCATGATGGCTCGGATACTTTCCGCCGAGCAGAAAGGCGCCACGCGCATGGTGAGCGGCGCTCTCACCGAGGATCTCCTGGCGAAGGCTTGGTTTGGTATCACAATACTTTCGACAGTAGCGATGGAATGCGCAATACGCGGGATTCCCTGCTTCCTGTGCCAGTGGTTGGAGACCTGGCCTTATGGATATGTGGAGCAATTCATTCGCTACGGAGTTGGTATCGGTTTGGATGCCCCGCGCGAGATAGAAAAAATTCCGCGATACTTGAGCGAGCACGCGGTCAGGTCGGACGTGCGCGGGAATTGCTGGCGGCCGGCCGCTCCAAGCCGCCTGCGCGAGTTGGTGGCTGCCTCACAAAAGCCCTGCATCGCGGCAGTGAGCTAAGGCGAACCCGGCGGGAGTGAAATCTGTGAGCCAAGATACGCTTCTAATCCGGGCAGACGCCAACGTTGCGATGGGAACGGGACACGTGATGCGGTGTCTCGCGCTGGCGCAGGCCTGGCAGGACGCGGGAGGCAAGGCTGTGTTTGCGATGGTGGAGCTTTTGGGGGCGGTGCGCGAACGCCTGCTTTCCGAAGGCATGGAGGTCGTTCTTGTGGAAGGTCAATCCGGAAGCCCCGACGATGCCAGAGGCCTGGCAGAATTGGCCAGGCGGCACGCTGCTGTCTGGGTTGTCGTAGACGGTTATCACTTCAGCGCGGACTACCAAAGGGAGTTGAAAGCGGCCGGGCTGCAGGTTCTTTTCGTGGACGACGACGGGCGCTGCGAACACTATGCCGCCGACCTGGTCCTGAATCAGAATGCGCACGCCGACGAGAGTTTGTATCCCAACCGTGAGCCTTACACCCGGCTTCTTCTGGGCTTGCGCTATGTCCTGTTGCGGCGCGAGTTCGAGCGCTGGCGCGAATGGAAGCGCGAAATTCCTGTCCTTGGCCGAAAGATTCTGATCACGATGGGGGGCAGCGACCCCGACAATATCACCTCAAGGGTGATCGACGCTTTAACGCAGGCCAACGCTGAAGGACTGGAAGCCATCGTTGTGGTTGGAGGCGGCAATCCTCACCTGGAGTCCCTGCGGCGCTTGGCCGCGCAGTGTGGAGGCTTCGTCAGGTTGCTGAGGGATCCCTCGAATATGCCGGACTTGATGGCATGGGCCGATCTGGCCGTGATAGCCGCCGGCGGAACCCTTTGGGAATTGCTGTCCCTGGGTTGTTCCGTCCTGAGCTATGCTAGAAATCCGGTTCAGGCGCAGATTATTTCTCAGCTTAATGACGAGGGAGTGGTTCGAGGATTGGGGTACCCACAAGATTGCAGCCCAGCACGGACGGCCGCCGCACTGGTGGAATTAGCCAGTTCTCGAGAACGCCGGGCGCGCCTTTCCCAGTTGGCTCGGGCGCGTATCGATGGCCACGGCGCGGAGCGCGTGTTCGAATTGTTAGTTTCTCCCGGAGTTGGGCAACTGTGATCGTCAGCATGGAAGCGGTGTCGGCGGCGGATCGCGATGGGTTTCTCGCGATGGCTGAACGACTGTTCCGGGGACTGAATCCGGGTTTTGTGCCTCAAGCCGACTGGACACGGTCTTACTTCGAAAACACACTGGGCAATTCGCGCCTGTCCTTGCGTTGGATTGTTGTCGACGGGAACCGAGCTGGCTTCGTCCTGTTCGGTTTGGAAGCGCATCGTTTTCTGCCGCGTTTCAACGGCATGATCTACGAACTTTATATCGAACCGGAATTCCGGCGGAAAGGTGTCGCGCACATCGTCGCCGGTGAGGCGATTCGAGAATTGCAGTCCAAAGCGCCGGCGAAGATTCAACTGGAGGTCATGGAGGGGAATCGCGCGGCTGCGGCATTGTGGGAGTCGCTGGGCTTTCGCAAGGTGAGTGAACGCTTTGTATTGGCGGAGGCGAAAGAGCAGTGAAGATCGCAATTTCACAACCCAGCTACCTGCCGTGGAGTGGATTCTTCGATCTAGTGGACCAAGTGGATCAGTTTGTATTGCTGGATGACGCGCAGTTTGTGAAACAGTCGTGGCACCAACGGAACCGGATCAAGTCGCCGTCTGGACTGTTGTGGCTCACGGTCCCGGTGGTGTTTCGAGGTCGATTGGGACAGCCGCTTTGTGAAGTTATGATCCGCGATCCTCATTTCTGGGAAAAACATGCGCGCGCTGTCGAAGTGAATTACGGCAAGGCGCGTTATTTCGAACGGTACTATCCAAAGCTGAAGGAAATCCTTCAGAGATGTTCCCTGGGTGGGCGGCTGATTGATCTGAGCAGTGAGCTGATCCAGTGGCTGGCCAAAGAGCTGACCGTGACGACGCCGATGGTCCGGTCTTCTGCATTGCGCGTGGAAGGCAAGCGATCCGCCCGGCTGGTGTCGGTTTGCAAGTTGCTGGGCGCTGCTGATTATGTGTCTCCTCGCTCCGCGATTTACTTGCTGGAGGACGTGGAGCTGTTCATGGAGAGCGGATTGAAGATATGGTTTCAGAACTACACGCATCCAACGTACGAGCAGCGATTCCCTCCTTTTATTCCATATGCGTCCGTGGTGGACCTGTTGTTCAATCACGGACCCGAGTCGGGTGGAATCATGCGCAGCGGACGCGGACAGCCTTTTGCTTCCGAGCAACTTCGAGCCTTAGCGGCGGAATGTGGGGACCCAAGTTGAAAGATCGAACCGCCTTTACCACCCACGCCTTGGAGAGACGCTGCGGGCTACCAAGCCAGCGGTGGTGGGGCGTCGTGAGATGCATGATAGCAGAGTCGGTTCCACTGAATTGTGCCATCGTCTGGGGATCAGAATGCCCGGCAGCATAAAAATCGCCACTCGGGAAATTGGTCCGGGACAGCCGGCTTACCTCGTGGCGGAAGTCTCGGCAAACCATAATCAGGACTTCGACCGGGCTGTCCGCATCATCAATGCGGCCAAAGACGCGGGTGCGGATGCCGTGAAGCTGCAAACGTATACAGCGGACACCATTACCATCGCCAGCAATCGTGAGGAATTCCACGTCAGCGGCGGTACGGTTTGGGACGGCCGCAACCTGCACGATCTTTACGGCGAAGCCTACACTCCCTGGCAATGGCAGCCGAAACTCAACAAGGTGGCAAAGGATCTGGGAATGGATCTTTTCTCGAGCGCCTTCGATGCGACGGCGGTGGACTTCCTTGAGGAAATCGGAGTGCCTGTTCACAAAGTGGCATCGTTCGAATTGGTGGATATTCCGCTTATTCAGAAAATGGCGCGCACTGGCAAGCCACTGATCATGTCTACGGGCATGGCGAGTGCCGAGGAGATCGAGGAGGCTTTGCAGTGCGCCCGCGGAGCGGGCGCGACGCAGATTGCATTGCTGAAGTGCACCAGCGCTTACCCAGCGCCTGCCGAGGAGATGAACTTGCGGACGATTCCGGAGATGGCGCGGAGATTTAGCCTGCCCGTGGGCTTGTCCGACCACACGATGGGGATTGCAGCGCCGGTGGCTGCGGTTACGCTGGGCGCCTGCATCATCGAGAAGCATCTGACACTGAATCGCTCCGTTCCCGGGCCGGATAGTGGGTTCTCCCTTGAGCCGCATGAGTTCAAATCCATGGTGGATGCGGTGCGAACGGCCGAGAAAGCTCTCGGAGAAGTGCATTTTGGCCTGAGCGGCAAGGAAGAAGCGAGCCGCGTTTTTCGCCGGTCGTTGTTCGTGGTGCAAGATGTGCAGCAAGGCGAGGTTTTCACGGAATCGAATGTTCGATCCATTCGGCCCGGTCACGGGCTGCACACTCGTTATCTCGCTGAGGTGCTGGGCAAACGCGCTGGGAGGCAGATCAAGCGGGGCACTCCGCTGAGCTGGGAACTGGTGATCCGGAAATGAGCCTGGTAAGCCCACTGCTGAAGCGCGTGGTCTATCCCTTCCTGGCGAACGCGGGCTACCTGCGCCGCCGAGCGGGCAACAGCGACTTATGCGTTGTGACCTACCACGGCGTGTTGCCCGCGGGATACGAGGTGACCGATCCTGAGCAGGATGGTGGCCTTTTGAGCGCCGAGAATCTTGCCCGCCAACTTCGGCTGCTCAAGTCGCAATACCGGGTCGTGTCTCCCGAGGATGTGTTGCTTTGGGCGACAGAGGATAAACAACTACCCCGGAAATCGGTACTGCTCACCTGTGACGACGGCTTGTTGAATACGCTCACTGATATGGCGCCGATTCTTCGGGAGGAAGGACTGCCGTGCCTTTTCTTTGTATTAGGCACGTCGACCACGCAGAGTTCGCAAACCTTATGGTACGAGGAACTCTATCTTCTTTTGCTGTCCGCGCCCCGTGGGACTTTTTTCTTCGATGCTTTGGGCATGAAAATGCAAATGGGAGACCGAAAGCAGCGGAGGATCCTATGGTGGAGCCTGGTGAAGAAGTTTTCAGAACGTGACCAAGCTGAAAGAGCCGGCTACATCGAAGCAGCACGGATTCAATTCGGTTTGCCTGAATGCCCAAGCGCCGGTTGCAAGAATGGCGACGCGAATCGGCGACGATTCACGTTACTCAACATCAATGAGTTGCGACAGCTTGCGGAACAAGGAATGACCATCGGTGCTCATACTCTGAATCACCCGGTGCTTTCGAGGCAAACTCCAGAATTGGCCTGGAGAGAGATTTCAGAAAGCCGAACAATTTTGGAACACGCGATCGGAAAACCAGTATGGGCTCTGGCTTACCCGTTCGGAGACGCGGAGGCGGTAACATCCAGAGAGTGGAAGATGGCGGAGCAAGCTGGCTTCCAGTGCGCATTCATGAACGTCGGTGGAGGGTTCGGCGCTCGTTTGTCCCGGTTTGCACTTCCGAGAGTTCATGTGACTGCGAGCATGAGCCTGGCGGAATTCGAAGCGCATGTGTCCGGCTTTCATCGCGATCTGCGGGCGTGCCTGACCGGAGAAAGACTTTACATCGGAGCTTCAGCGTGAACTCAATGGCCACGGCGAAACAAGATCCGAATCTCCTTATCTACAGCGCACCCGAAGTCACCCGCTACTACGCCGCACTGGATTACCTGACTCCTTGTGAGCGGCTGTTATTTGAAACCTATCTCAGGCGGGGCATGGCAATCCTCGACCTGGGTGTGGGGGGCGGGCGCACTGCGCCATTCCTTGCGTCGCTTGCGGGACGATATGTGGGCGCTGACTATGCGCCGGAGATGATCGCAGCTTGCCGCAAGAAGTTTCCCCAGCTTGAGTTCGAAACGGCGAATGCCGCCGACCTGTCGCGGTTCGCTTCGTCAGGCTTTGACGCTGTTGTGATGGCGTTCAATGCCCTGGACTACGCGGTGCCCGACGAGTGCCGTCTCCGTGCTCTGCAGGAGATTCATCGCGTTCTCAAGCCGGAAGGCATTCTTATTTTTTCTTCTCACAACCCGCGGTCTATTTTTGTCCGGCCGTCGTGGAATCCAAAGCGCGTGCGAGACTTGGCGGAGAGAATAGCGGGCGGCGACTCTGTTCTCCATCGGCCGGTATTGTGGTCCCTGGCTGGCGCGCGTGTGAGCATAGCGGTCTTCCAGGCCGTGGCTAGGTCTCTCACTCGGGCTGTGCGCCGACTTCCGACGCGGGCGTTTTGGCGAGGGCAAGGGTACCTGACGGATCCGGCACATGGCGGGCTGAAAACTCACGTAGCTGTTCCCGAAAGAGTTGCCAACGAACTGGAAGGATTCTGTTTCCGGTTGCTGCACGTCCTCGGGGATGATTACCCGCGCGTGAGCCGTCGTTATGTCACAGATTGGTACTACTATGCATTCTCCAAAACGCAAGCGACGGGAGAGAAGTAAGCTTTGCGCGTAGTCTTGCACAGGGAGATTCCTGAGGACTCCAACCTGCAACGGCAGTGGAATCGCCTGGTGTTGCAGATGGAGCAACCTGAGGTGTTTTACAACTGCGAATGGGGACTCGCGGTTCAGTCTGCCTATCGTGACCGCCTGAAGCCGCTTTTGCTGCTCGCGTATGACGGGGATGATCTGGTGGGTGTTGCATCACTGGCAACCGATTCTGCTGAAGAGAACGTTAGCTTTCTGGCCGCAACGACCGGAGATTATTGTGACTTCATAAGTGATCCGAGCCAACGGGCGGAATTCGTTGAGGCGGTTTTAGCGGAGCTTGCCAGAAGGAAGACTCGCAGCCTGGTGCTGGCCAATCTTCCCGCCGACTCGGCGACGCCCGCCGCACTGCAGGCTGCATCCGGAAGACACGGTTTTCGCGTGTTCCTGCGGCCGGCCTACTTGTGCGCACAAATAGAATTGGGAAGCACCGCAAAACGGCAGGAACTGAAGGCCGCACTGACGGGCAAGAAGAAGCTTCGTCGCTATCTGCGCGCGATGGAGCGCGAGGGGCCGGTAACGTTCGTTCATCTGCAATCGTGGGCCCAGATTCAAGCAGCCCTTCCGGAATTTGCCGACGCTCACGTGGCGCGCTTCGTTGCCACACAGCGTGTCAGCAGTCTTGCAACTGCCGAGCGGCGGAACTTCCTGGAAGATCTCGCCAGGCGATTTTCCGAAACCGGGGTCGTGACCTTGAGCATCTTGAAGGTTGGTGACCGGCCAGTAGCTTGGAACTATGGGTTTCAGTTCTGCGGAAGTTGGTTCTGGTATCAGCCCACTTTCGATAGCCGCCAGGAAGAAAACTCTCCGGGCCACTGCCTGCTTTCGAGAATTGTGATCGAATCGTGCGACATGGATGGAATGAAACGCATTGATCTTGGTTTAGGCGCCGAGGGATACAAAGAGCGATTTGGCAACAGCACCCGCCAGACCCTCCATGCGACCCTTTCGAGAAGCGCAGGCCGCCATCTACGCGTGGCCGCGAGGTATCGCATCGCCAGTGTACTGAAGCGATCTGCGAGAGTTGAGGCCGCTGTCCGCAATGCGCTCACTCGATTGCGGCTTAGAAAATTGGATTCGTGAGCCTGGGACCATTGCGCTTTCGCGGCGCGAGATATTCCGCGAGGCTACCGCAGCAGGACCAAAAAGCGTTTAAACTGTTGCATTGCCGTTGGTAAGACGGTTTTCTCCTCCGCACCTGAATGGGGACTAAACAGGGAAGTCATGTCTGAGGCAGGGCGAGCGACCGAACCAGTCGGAAGAATCCTGTCCGAATTGCAGGCTGAAGCAGCATATTCAAACGGTACAGATCCTTCCACCGACTCGCCAGTATTTATTGTCGGCCTCAGCCGCGGGGGAACCAGCCTGCTTTCGAGCATGTCAGACGCTCACTCGAACATCGCAATCCTTCCAGAAACATGGTGCTACGTTGTGCTGGATCGCCTCGGATGCATTGAGGAATTCACCGACCCGTGGCAGTCCGTTCTTTTTTTCAATGAGGTTTGGGAAAATCTAAAATCGTATCGAGATCCAGCCGCCCGGGTGGTAGCCGCCGAGGCTTCCAGGCAACCGAGGTATGTTGGGCCGACTGGCCGCGTCTTGGAGAAACTCGGACAAGCCTATGCCAGCGAACGCAAAGCGCGAATCTGGGGCGAAAAAACTCCTGGACATGCGCTGTGGCTGCCGCAAATTCGCGAATTATTCCCACAGGCCCGGGTGCTGTTTATGGTGCGAGATCCACGCGATGTACTGGTCTCCTATGACGACCGTTGGAGCCACGGCCGCAGAGACACAGAGTATCTGGTCAGCACGGCTGCTCTGCTCAAGTACTACCTGGTGCATCTCTTGTATCACCCTTCGTTCCCCCCCGAGCAGGTCCGTTGGGTGAAGTACGAATCACTCACGGCACAACCATCCGCGGTATTGCAGGATATCTGCCGATTCCTGGGAGTCGAGTTTGAGCCGGAGATGCTCACGTTCTACCACCGGCACCAGAACGTGGCCGAAGAGATGCCGGAAGGCCGCCACCACTGGCTATTGAGCAAGCCGCCCACGACCGAGCACATTGGCCGTTTCCGACAGGTATTCAGTTCCTCTCAAATTGCGCTAGTGGAGAGGCTTCTCGGGGAAGAGATGCGCGCGTTGGGCTATCCACTTTCGAACGGGAACGGTCATGTCTTCGGGGCAAAGGAGGAGATGGCGTTCCAGAGAGCCGAGGCCTATTTCCAGCAAATGCGCTCGGGAGATATCCGCAGGAGATTGCGCCGAAAGGGAAAGCTGAAGCTGCGGGCTTACCAGGTCTTTGGCAGGGTGCTTGGACTGGTGCCCGCGTGGCGGGTCGNNCGCCGGGGGGGTGGCAGTCGTTGGCGGAGGAATCTGAAAGCCGCAGCGCCGTTCGGCCTGCTGACGTGTCGTTGCCAACGGCAACTCAGCCCACCGGATTGGAAACGCTCAACTTTCGAACTGAGATGGGCCGGATCTCGCGGCAATCCGGAGTGGTATTTGCCGGCACGATGTTTACTGCGGGCTTAGGGTATGTCTTCAAGATATACCTTGCGCGCGTCCTGGGCCCTCAGGCTCTGGGAATTTACGCACTGGGTATGACGATTATCAGCTTCCTGGGTATTCTCAACGTGTTCGGCCTTCCCCAGGCGGCAATGCGCTTCGTGGCGGTTTATGCCGCTTCCAAGAAATTCGGCGCCCTGCGATCGCTGCTATGGAACGGTTCTTGGATACTGCTTGCCGCCAACCTGGTGTTTTCAGCTTTGTTAATCGAGGTTGGGCCGTGGATTGCCACTCACTTTTACCATGCCCCCGAGTTGGTGCGGTACTTTCCTCTTTTCGCTTTCGTTATGATTCTTGGTGCGCTGAACGCATTCTTTGGCAAAGCTCTGGCGGGATACAAGAAAGTTGGCCTTCGCACCATGGTTACCAACTTCATCGCCAGCCCGGTTACGATGGCGGTAGCGGTGCTGCTGATTGCTTTGGGAGGCGGGTTATGGGGATATCTGGTTGCGCAAATTATCAGCGCTGCAGTGGCGATGGTGCTTCTCATTTCCCTGGTGTGGTGGTTTACTCCGGTGGCTGCACGTTCGCCAAATATTGATAACCTCTGGCTCGAGCCGGAGGTATGGTCGTTTTCAGCGGCCATGTTCGGCGTAGGCTTGATGGAATTCTTTTTGGCCCAGTCGGACCGGATCGCTCTTGGTTTCTACCGGGGCGCTCACGACCTAGGTATTTATGCGGTGGCAACTGCGCTCATCGCCTACGAACCGGTTATTTTGTATTCGGTAAACCAGATTTTTTCGCCGGTCATCGCCGATCTGCACACGCGCGGGGAATTTGCCCTGTTGGGACGGCTATTCCAGACCCTCACCAAATGGGTTTTGGGGCTGACTCTCCCGCTGGCCGCAGTGATGATTGTGTTTGCCCAGCCGGTTATGCGCATCTTTGGCCACGATTTCGAGGCCGGATGGCCCATCTTGATCATCGGCACTTGCGGGCAATTGGTCAATTGCGGAGTTGGATCCGTGGGCTACCTCCTTCTGATGTCGGGAAACCAGCGCCGCCTCATCCGGGTGCAGGCGGCGATGGCGGCGGTGATGGTTGCTCTTTGTATCGCCCTTGTTCCGCTCTGGGGCACATGGGGAGCTGCGGCGGCGGCGGCCATCACAAATATAGGGACGAATGTTTGGAATCTGATGGAGGTGCGTTCGGCGTTGAAGTTGTCTCCCTACAATCGGAGCTATCTGAATCTGTTGCCCTCGATTTCCAGCGCGTTGCTGGTGACGCTATTGCTGAGCAGGATTTTCGCTTCCACGCGACCTGATTGGATCGGAATCGTCACCGCAGTCTTGGCCGCGTACAGCGCATTTGCCGCGGTCACGTTTGCCGTGGGCGTGAACGCGGATGATCGTGTGGTTGCCGATGCCGTTTGGGCGCGCGTGCGAGGAAATGTTCGGAGGGTGACGATGATGAGTGGACAGCCATGAGCGAATCGCGTGCGGTTCGATTGCCAGCGGACCTATGCTCCGCTGCAGAACAGAAATTTGGAAGCAACTTTGGCAGTTTGGACGAATTGGTAATTTTTTTATTGCAAGAGTTGCTGACCTCGGATTCTTCGGATCTGGACCAAGCTGAGCTGGAAGTTGTGGAGGAAAGGCTCAGAGACTTAGGATACGTTTGAAACTGAGGCGCTTTTGAACGACTCCCACCCTGACTCGTGAATGGACAAGCCCCCGATCTTGAATGAAGTGAACCGTCAGGGAAATGAGCGTCTTTACCCTTCACTGACGAATCCGAATTGGCTTGTACTGCGAGAGCGCCGCAGGATTTTCCGGCGCTGGCTGGAGGAAATTCCGTCGAGCGGACTGAGCGTTCTCGATGTCGGAGGACGAGTTCAACCCTATCGTGCGTTGATCGAAAAACGGGTCCAGCGATACGTTGCCGTCGATCTGCGCTGCACCCCACTTGTCAGCGTTGTGGCTCGTGGCGAGCAGCTTCCGCTGTGCGACGCTCATTTTGACCTGGTGATTTGTACCCAGGTGCTCGAATACGTTGCCCAGCCCTCGTTCGTAGTTGCTGAGATTTATCGCGTACTGAAGCCGGGAGGCATGTTTCTTCTGAGCGTGCCGAGCGCCTGCCCCATTGACGCTGCGGAAGAGTGTTGGCGCTTCTTGCCCTCCGGTCTACGTCATCTGCTAGCCGGTTTCAGTGGGGTTGAGGTGGTGGCGGAAGGAGGCAGCGTGGCTGGCTTTTTCCGGACGATGAATGCTTGCCTAGACATTTTCGCGCGGTATCCCATCGCGCGTTCGGTGTTTCGACACAGCCTGAGTCCCCTTATCAATCTGTGCGGGGCTTTGTTGGACAAACTGTCCGGAGGGCGGAATCAGCAGTTTGCCGTGAACTACAGTGTACGGGCGGAGAAGTGACCGGCCCTGTTTCCCACTGAAATGAGGATCCCATGTTAGACATGATGCGCCGAGTGTTGAAGCGTGGCCGATCTCCGTTGCCGGCCGAGGGCTTTTGCTTTAGTCGTCCTCTTGTCCTTTTGCAAAGTGACGACTGGGGACGGGTCGGCCTGCGAGACCGTGAGGGATGGGAAGAAATTCAAAAACTGGGAATCAATCTCGGTGAGCGTCCCTATGATTTCTACAGTCTTGAAACGGCAGAAGATGTCGCGGCCGTTGCTTCGTTGCTGCGACGACACCGCGATTCCACGGGACGGCCCGCCTGCCTCGGGATGAACTTCCTCGTGGCCAACGTAGACTTCGCCAAGGTCGCTGCCGGCCAATTTCAGAAAATCCATCTGCGCTCCTTAGACCAAGGACTTCCCGACGGATGGAATCGTCCCAGCCTGTTTGACGCGTACCGGGAAGGTATTGAAGCCGGCGTATTCTCCCCCGCACTGCATGGGGCAACTCATTTTTGTGGAAGAGCGGTAGAACGCCACCTCGCTGATTCGGGTGAAAGAGGTGTTCTGCTGCGAGGCATGTGGAACGCCGGGTTGCCATACATTCATTGGCGCATGCCGTGGGTGGGGTTTGAATACTGGGATCCAGAGCAGCCTCAACGAGACCGTTTTCTTGGCCGGGAAGAGCAAGAAAGTTTGATCGATTCTGCGGTACAAATCTTCACTCGCGTCTTCTCCAGGATTCCCCGTTCTGCGTGTGCTCCAGGCTATCGCGCGAACGAGCACACGCATCGGGCATGGGCCAGGCACGGTATCCGGGTTGCGCAAAACGGATCGGGAAATCCGCTGCCGCCACATTTTGATGCAAACGGGATTTTGCATTTGTACCGTGCGATCGATTTCGAACCTGCGGTCGAGCCGGAGTTTTCCTTGGAAGCCTGCCTGAGAACGGTGGAAGCCAGCTTTGCCCGCGGCTTGCCTGCGATCCTTTCGTTTCACTCCATTAACGTCCATTCCACACTGAGAAATTTTCGCGATCCGAGTTTGCGGCTCCTGGACGAGTTTCTGAGTGCGCTTGAATCGAAACATCCGGATCTCCTATACGTTTGCGACGAAGACTTATACGACCTGGTGAATACAGGAACATTTCAATCGAAGCAGTCGGCAGTGATGGTGCCGGTCACGAAGAAGATATTCTCCTCGGTTGATGCAGCTAGGTGGAGCGCTTAGATGGCAGCTGGGAAATCAGTCTTGCTCGTCACCGTGGACTGCCTGCGCGCCGATCATTGCGGATTCATGGGCTATAGCCGGCCAACCACTCCTTTTCTGGATAACCTCGCTGGCCAAAGCTTTGTCTTCCCGACTGCGATAGTCGCGGGGGCGCCGACTTATTACTCATTCCCCGCAATCATGGCCTCGCGCTATCCCTTCGGGTTGGGGCGAGAGATGATCGGGCTCGCCGCCGGAGAAATGAATCTAGCGTCTGCCTTCAAACTGGCGGGATACTCGACTGCGTTTTTTGGCGCGGCCAATCCGTATCTTTCGGCGCGATTTGGCTAC
Organism: Acidobacteriaceae bacterium; assembly: GCA_003156805.1. Lineage (GTDB taxonomy): Bacteria > Acidobacteriota > Terriglobia > Terriglobales > Acidobacteriaceae > Sulfotelmatobacter. The sequence goes on from PMHV01000006.1 coordinate 65,401, forward strand.
GATCATGGATTCGACACGTTCCGTGATTCCCTTGACGGCAACTTGACTCCACTTTCCAACTCGGACCATGCCTCTGCGAACCAAGGCAACTGGGCGGGGAGCTTGAATCGCTCCCTCGATAAAATCAGTCACAGACTCGGGCCGCTGGGAGCGGCCTACGACGAGCTATATTTCCAATATTGCCAACGCTGGACCACCAAGCCGCCGAAATCGCTGGACGCTTTGCGCCGCTTCCCGGCAGCGGACGTAATCGTGGACCAGGCGCGCACCTGGTTAGCCTCGCTCGGAGAGAATCCATTCTTTCTCTGGCTGCACTTCATGGATCCGCATTCGCCTTATTACCCTACAGAAAAAGGACTGGAGATCCTCGGCGAAAAAAACGTCACGCCACTTCGAGTGCGTTATCTCAACGCATACTGGAACCGTTCGGACCTGGGAAGCAAGCGGCTTCTTCGGCGCCGCGAAAATGTCATGGCTTTCTACGACGCCGGGATTTGCTGGGTCGATGCGCAGGTGTCGCGGCTTATTTCCGCTTTACGCCAATTTAATCTCTGGGAGAACTGCATTCTTGCCCTGACCGCCGATCACGGCGAAGAGTTTCTGGAACATGACGGCAGGTACCATGCGCCATTCAGTCTGGTGGAACAGTTGATTCATGTTCCGCTGCTGCTTCGTGTGCCAGGCGCTGCCAAGAAAGATCTTCCAGCGGCGCCTTTCAGCTTGCTGCATCTGGCCCCGACGCTGCTCGATGCTGCCGCATTGCCGATCCCTGCGGAATTCTCCGGCGACAGTCATTGGCAAGACATTCAGGAGGGAAGGATGGAAAGCGGGTTTGCCATTGCCGAATGCATCGCCAGCTGCACCAATCCGTTTCGTCCCGAACTGCGCCGTGGCCCGCGCCTGCTTGCAGTCCGCGGGGCGCGACACAAGCTCGTCTTGAGTTTTGAGACTGGTACGGCCTCAATGTTCGACCTGAAATCCGATCCGGAAGAACGAAAGCCATTATCGCAAAAAGCAGCAAAGCCGGAGCGGCGACAAATGCTGCAGATTGCTCTCGAGCATTTGAAAAAGCAGTCAGGACGGCGCCATTCGACTGCTTACTTGCGCACCCGAATACGCGAAATAAAACTTAGTCTTGCCGCCGGCGAACCGAGATCGAACAGGAACAGAGCCGCAGCACCCTAACCAGCCGATTATTGAGAAAGCCGAATGAAGCCACTGGCGATATTGGTTGACTCGTTTGCGGACGAAGGTCTCACGAACGCCCAAATGATTAATGCGAGGGAGATCGTCAGCCGTTTGGATCCGGATCGTTTCTCAGTCACCATGTTCATGGTGGAATCGCCGGATTTGCAGCTCACGAAACGCCCTAATACACGCCTGATCCAACTGCCGCGCCGGTTGCAAACAATTCCGCTGCTGAGCCAGTTTGTCTTCGGCAGGCACGAGATTCTGTTCTATCTGAAGGCATCTCCCGCGAGTTGGTGGTATATGAAGTTGCGACGGCTGGGGCAAAAGCGCTGTGTGACCGTCGGAACCGTCGAATCGCAGACAGACTGGCGCGATGAAACCATCACGGCCCCGACGATCCGCCTTCTGGAAGATACGGTTCTACGTTGCGACTATCTGTTTAGCAACTCTGAACTGGTGAAACGGAGCTTGGCGGCGAACTACGCCCGCGAAAGTGAAGTGGTCGCGACGGGCGTGGACACCGACTTCTTTACTCCCGATGAGGATGGGCCAGCGAATCGGCGGCCGCGCATTCTATTTGTGGGCGCGCTTCGGCGCTTCAAGGCACCACACGCGATCCTGGACGCGGCGCAGCGCTTTCCGGATGCGGACTTCGTGATGGTGGGCGATGGCCCCATGGCTCAGGAACTTCACACGCGCGCAAACGGTCTGCCGAACGTTATCATGCGAGGGACGCTGGGGCGCGCGGAGATTCGCCAGGAATATCGCAGCGCCGACATTTTCCTGTTTCTGTCTCGCTGGGAGGGATCGCCACGAGTGTTGATGGAGGCTGCCGCCAGTGGATTACCCGTGATCGCTCGCAAGGATTACGAACCGGAATCGGTGATTGACGGGAAGACAGGTTTCCTCGTGGCGGATGATGAGGAGGCGAACGATCGCCTGGCTCGGCTCACGGCCAGCGCCGACTTGCGCCGAGCCTTCGGGCAGTCGGCGCGTTTGCACATGAACCGCTTCAGTTGGGATGTCGTAACCCGACAGTGGGAGGCGATCTTTTGCAATCTCGCGTCGGAGTCGCGCCGAAAGAAGGCTCGATCTTGATCCCCGGCACGTCCCTCCGCAGCCCAGATGATTGCGCCGCGCAACCTGAAGCAGCGGTGAGGCCCAGCCGTGCTAGCCAGGAGTCGGCCGCTTGACCCATCGCATCGTTATCATAACGGAAATCATTGCGCCCTACCGCATTCCAGTTTTCAATGCTTTGGCTCAGCGTAAAGAAATCGACCTACGCGTGGTATTCCTCGCTGAGAATGATCCCAGTTTACGTCAATGGCGGGTGTATAAAGACGAGATCGCTTTTCCATACGAAGTGCTGGCATCCTGGCGTCGGCGTCTCGGGCGATATAACCTACTCGCGAATCGGGGTGTGGCACAGGCCTTGCGCAGAATCAGACCTGACGCGGTGTTGTGCGGGGGATACAACTACCTTGCCTCATGGCAGGCGGCTTATTGGGCTAGGACTCACCGTGTGCCGTTACTGCTGTGGTCGGAGAGCACTGCGGCAGACCAGCGGCGGGGTAACCCTCTTGTGGAGTTTACGAAGGCACGGTTTCTGCGTCTGTGCCAGGGCTTCGTCGTCCCGGGAAAATCCTCGCGAAGCTATTTGAAAGAACTCGGCATATCAGAAGAGCGTATCTTCACAGCTCCCAATGCGGTGGACATTCAATTTTTCTCGAAATGGGCGCAGGAGGCGCGCCGGCGCAAGTCGCTGCTCCAGTCCGAACACAATCTGCCCGCTCGCTACTTCCTCAATGTGGGCCGGATAGTCCGGGCGAAAGGTGTGTTTGAATTGGTCGACGCCTATTCCCGACTGCATTCTGAGATCCGATCTGAAGTTAGTTTAGTATTTGTAGGAGAAGGCGCGGACCGCTCTGAACTGGTGACCCGGGCGCAAGGAATTCATCCCGGCACGGTTCAATTTGTTGGGTTCATCCATCGCGAGCGCTTGCCGGAATTCTACGCACTGGCGGAGGGTTTGGTTTTTCCGACCCACAGCGACACTTGGGGATTCGTGGTGAACGAAGCAATGTCCTGCGGACTGCCGGTGATCGTCAGCAGTGTCGCCGGATGTGTATCGGACTTGGTGGAGAATGGTTGGAACGGATTTGTCGTTCCTACCGGTGACGTGTCCCAACTGACCGCAACCATGGCATGTCTAGCTACCGATGCCCGGCGGAGAGCGCAAATGAGTTCGAAGAGTTTGGAACGGGTGCAAGCCTATTCCCCTGCGGCTTGGGCGGAAGGATTGGTTCAAGCCGTGACGTCCGTGTGCGGGAGGACAAACTGAAAACTCAAGGACAACTGGTTCTGCCGCTCGGAGGGATGGTCCTCCTGATATTGTTGTTTGTTCTGATGCGCTACCCTGGCTATGCTACGAACACAACTTATCTGGGTGCGATTCTGGCGCTGCAAATCGCCTTGGCCAGCTTAAGCCGTTTTCGCGAGGTTTTCTTTCCTCTGTTGATGGGTACATTTCTTTGGGCGGGTTCGTTTTTGCCTTTTTACGGAACCGGCATGTCCCTGCGCTGGCTTTTTCTGGCCGTTGGTGCATTGGGCGGTTTCATCATCTGGATCAAGAGCCAGCGCCAACGACATTTTGGCGCTTTTCATCTCGTGTCCGGGTTCTGCGTGATCTCCGCTCTGGTGTCGGCAATTGTCTCGGAGACGCCGAAGATCGCTGTGCTCAAGGCACTCAGTCTGACGATGCTTTTTCTATATGCGTCGTCGGGGGGGCGCCTCGCCCTCGCGGGACGCGAAAGCAAATTTGTTAACGGTTTGGTGCTTGCCTGTGAAGTATTGGTTTACTTCTCAGCGGTGAGTTATTTTGTTCTGGGATTTGCCGTCTTTGGCAATCCCAACGCCTTGGGTGCGATCATCGGAGTCATCGCGGCACCGGTTTTGCTTTGGGCGGCGGTGGTATCCGAGAAGCCGGAAACGCGTCACCGGCGATTTTTTGCGTTAGCTCTTTGCGGAGTCCTGCTCTATTACGCGAGCTCCCGTGCTTCCATTCTGGGTGTGACCGTGGCGGTGCTCCTCTTCACGGTGGCGTTGCGCCATCAGCGTCTGCTTTTTCAGGCCGTTTTCCTATCCGTCTTCTTTCTCGCTATCATGGCGGTGATCAATCCTTCCCACATGGATGACTTGGCTTCGTCGCTGACGGGAAGAATTATCTACAAAGAGAGTGGTCGGCACCCCGGCGTGTTTGGCTCACGCCGCTCACCGTGGGAGGACACCGTCGCAGTCATTAGGAAGCACCCTTGGTTTGGAAGTGGGTTTGGCACGAGTGAACTCGGGGAGCTTCGCCCCGAGATCGGGCAATCGTCCATCTACACCCTCGAAGGTACGAATCGTGAGCACGGCAATAGTTACCTGGCGCTTGCGGAATACATGGGCCTGCTGGGTGCTGTACCATTCCTGCTCTTGCTGTTTATGCTGCTGGGTACGTTGACTCGGGTCTATGCCTGGATGCGAAGAACCGGCAATCCGTACCACTACGCTATTCCTTTCGCGCTCGTCACCACCTCGGGCCTGGTGCACGCTGCTTTCGAGGATTGGCTATTTGCGGTTGGTTCGTACCTCTGTGTTTTCTTTTGGGTCGCAGCAGCAATGCTGATGGATCTGGTACCCATGGCCGAGCCAGCAAGGTCAATGCCGGCCCATGTTCCCTCCGCGACCCAAAGTTACGACGCAGAATGCCTTGGCGCTTCCGTAAACCAAGCCCTAGGGGCCTGATCTGTTCGCCACACTTCTGCCTGAGATTTGGACTGGGATTCGTGATCGCACGGTCCGCATGCACTGGGACGTCTGCGAATCTCTGGTCACTGAGACTGGTAGTATACTGACTTCACCAACCGGCGAAACAATTTGTATTGATAAGTCTCGGAGATGGGGAATGGCAGATCCGTTAGGGCCGCGGACGAAGAAGGATTTGACGATTCCTGAACCTTCCTCAAAACAGCTGGACATTCTGGAGTGTACCCTGCGGGATGGAAGCTACGCGGTCGATTTTAAGTTCACCGAGCGCGACACGGAAATTCTGGCTGGCGTTCTTGGCCGGCTTGGATTCACGTGGATTGAAGTCGGGCACGGCGTCGGATTGGGAGCGGCCCAGGCTGGCAGAGGTACAATGCCCGCGACCGATGAACGCCTAATCGAATCGGCTAAGCGCGCTGCGCCCAACGCCAAGATCGGATGCTTCTTCATTCCAGGAATTGGCACGGTCGATCAGCTGAAGGCCGCGCGCGCAGCCGGTCTTGATTTTGTTCGCATCGGTTGCAACGCAACCGAAATTGAGGAAGCTTTTCCTTATCTGTCCCTGGCCAAAGAACTGGGACTGATGCCCTGCCTCAATTTCATGAAGACCTATGGCATCTCACCGGAAGTTTTCGGCGAGAAGGGCAGAGCTGGCGAAACGGCGGGAGCGGACGTTGTTTATTGTGTCGACTCCGCCGGCAGTATGTTCCCGGAGGATGTACGCAGGTATCTTAGCGCCGCGCGAGAGCATTGTTCTTGTCAATTGGGTTTTCACGGTCACAGCAATCTGCAGTTTGCAGTAGCGAACAGCGTCGAAGCGGTTCAATGCGGCGCGAGTTTCATCGACACGACACTTTACGGGTTGGGACGAGGCTCAGGCAATGTGCCTACGGAAGTTGCGGTTGCCGTTTTTCACAATCTAGGACTCGTAACCGGTGTCGACCTCTTCGAGGTCATGGATGCTGCGGAAGAATTTATCGGACCTTTGATGTCGCGGATGCAGTTGTACGACATGATGTCCGTGGCCATGGGTTACAGCCAGTTTCATTCTTCTTTATTGCCGAAGGTGGCCGCGGCCGCGCAACGGCATGGAGTCGATCTCCGCAGACTGGTCGTCACCATGGGCAAGCTGGATCCCGTAAACCTGGACGACCAGAATCTCGAGCGCGTTGCGAAGAGTCTGCCGAAAACAACCGCAACGAAGAACCGGGATGTTCTGACATCGTTTGCAGCGGCGGGTATCTCAGAGCACAGCATCAGCAGTTCATTACGCGCGGTGCAATCCCTGGTTGACGGAATGAGCGTGACCTGCGCCAAACGGCGCGCCCGGCCCGTGCTTGAGCTGGTTGCGTCGGAATCACCTTCTTCCGACCTGGTCTTGGCGGATCTGGTGCTGGTAGAACGTTCCTTCGTGCTGGGTAGGGTGGTTTATGGTTCGTTCGACATTCTGAAGCAGGTGTTACATCTGACCGGCAATATCATCTCTTTCTATCTGAACGATCTGGATGGAGGAGCATGGGGCCGCAGCTTGCCCGCTTCCTTGACCGAGATTGTGGGCGCTGAGAGAATCTTGCCAGTTTGTTCGAAGCGCTTATTCGCCAGCTATCTTGACGATGTGGCCACGGCGACGGCGCAGCGGTGCGGCGATTTCTGCCTGATGATCTATGGAAGCCCACAGCCCGCGCTTTTGCAACACTGCGCACAGACCTTTCGCAATGTCGCGGTGTTTGGCAACATGCCCTCTGATGCGCCGGGGAACTGCTGGCAGATGGATGACTTCTCGGACCGCATGCATGTCGACCTCGGGATTACCGTGGTGCTGCTTCTTTGCCCGCCGAACGCTGCCGACGCGAAGTCCATTCATCAGCTTCTTGTGCCGGAAGGCGTATTGATCACTGCCGGATATTTTCCCCGCCTGGAACTGGATTTTCCTGATCGCGCGATTCTGCGGCTCGATTCCAGCCAGGCGTATGCTGGCCAGATGGAGCGCTGGGTGGCGATCTCGAATCTCACGAAATCGGCTCAACCTCGGCCTCTGGCGATCCAATGACAATCCGCGAAACGATCATGAACGTGATCGCGCGGCATGAGGCGGAAACGTTTCTTGTCGATGCGATCACCAACCGCGAGATAACTTACGGAGCGTTTCATCGGCGTGTGTGCGCCCTGGTTGCTGAGTTACGCCGGCGGGACGTTGTCAAAGGCGATCGCGTCGCAGTGATGGTTCCGAATTGCTGTGAACTCGCAGTCTTGTATTTTGCCTGTGTTTATCTCGGGGCTATAATCGTGCCTGTTAACCCGGGACTCAGCCCCAGCGATGTCCGATTCATACTTTCGAGTTGCAAGCCCATGCTGTGCGTGGCGAGCCCGCCGCACCGGGACGCAGTTCAGGCCCAGCACTCCAATGTAACGACGCTAGCGATCGCGCACGAAGCCGTCGCCGGAGACAGAGCCGACGGGATTGTGATCGATGCTCTCGCGGAGCCATCTGGTTTTGTCCCACTCGAAAATGCAGAGTACGACGACCTGGCGGTCATCATGTACACCTCAGGGACCACGGCAAAGCCAAAGGGATTAGCCCACAAGATTGGGAGCATGTTGCGCAATGCCATGGCCTTCGCGGAGTTTCAAGGCATTGACCACAACACGCGTTTTTATCTGACCCTTTCGATGTCCTATATGGGCGGCCTTTACAACCTTCTGATCCTGCCCTTTCTCTGCGGGGCCAGTGTTGTAGTGGATCACGTGTTCGATGCCCGATCGAGTCTGCATTTCTGGGAAAAAGCAAAAAGCAACAAGGCGAATGCCCTCTGGTTCGTTCCCACGGTGATGTCGATCTTGCTGCGGATGGATCGCGGCCGCACCGGGGAAGAATTCTGCCGCGCTTCCGTGCGCCACGCTTTTGTGGGCTTCGCACCGCTTCCGTTAAAGGTGAAAAATGAGTTTGAAGCTCGGTATGGTGTGCGTTTGGTTGAAAACTACGGTCTTTCCGAAACTCTGTTCGTTACCGCGCGATCCGTTGCTGGTCCCGAGGGACAAGGGTATGTAGGCGAGCCATTGCCCGGCGTACGTCTGCGCACTGTAGACGAAAATGGGGAGACTCTCGCGCCCGGCATGGATGGAGAAGTCCAGATCCTTACTCCTGATCTTATGGCCGGCTACCTCGACAGTGAGGGCCGCCTGGTAGAGTTTGACGCATCGGCGTGGTTTTCCACCGGCGATGTGGGCAATCTTGACCGCAACGGGTCGCTTTCGATCACCGGCCGCAAGAAAGACATCATTATTCGCGGAGGCGTAAACATCAGTCCAGCCGCGATCGAAGAATCGTTGATACGAATACCCGGCATTGCCGACGTGGCCGTGGTGAGCATTCCCCACGCACTCTACGGCGAAGATATCGTGGCGGTGCTGAAGCTCGATGCGGGTGTGGAGTTGGAGTCTGTCCTCGGGGAATTGGTTTCTCACGCACGCGTCAACCTTGCGCAGCATCAGCAGCCAGCGCGATACATTGCGATTGACGAATTTCCAAGAACGGCGAATGGCAAAGTGCAGAAGGCGCGCATCCGTGAACTGGTGGCGGAAAAGCTGCAAATGGGAATCCGATCGGTTGCGCCGATGCGGACGACGGAGCGCGCGGGCGTGTCAAACTAGTCGATCCATGCATCGGATCGTATTATTCGCAGGTTGTCGTTCGCTACTGTCGGAACTCACCGTTGAGATTTCCGGTCCGGAAGGGCGCGACAGCGGCCTTTTGCTCTCAATCGCCGCGGCCATGAACACATGAAAATTATCGACCTTTCATTGCCGATCGAAGAAGGCATGATGACGTTTCCCACGCACTGGCATCCCGTGGTTGAGATCACGATTCTTGGCCGCCATGGTGTCGAAGGCCGTGAGACGCGAAAGCTGGTCTTCGGAACTCACATCGGCACTCATGCCGATGCGCCCAGACACTTCATTCCCAACGGTGGGACGATTGATGAAGTTCCTTTGGAGACCCTCATCGGTCCGGCCACGGTAGTCGATTTCACCGATTGCAGGCCCCTGCAGGAGATCGGTGTTGCGGATCTCAAGAATCGGTTGGGAGCAAAGGCACCGGTCCGGCTGATTCTGCGCACGGGCTGGTCGGAGTATTTTGGTAATCTGAAGTTCTATAACGAATACCCGTTCTTGTCGGAGAACGCGGCACACTGGCTGGTGGAACAAGGTGTACGGCTTATCGCCATGGACACGCCTTCACCTGACAACCCGTCTCATTCGCGGGGAACGCTGAAGGATTCTCCGAATCATAAGGTATTGTTGGGTGCGGGAGTCGTGCTGGTGGAATACGTCGCGAATCTCAAGGCCTTGACCTCCAGGGAAGTGGAATTGCTTGTGATGCCGCTGAAGTTAAAGGGCTGCGACGGTTCGCCCGTTCGCTGCGTGGCGATTGAGAGGTGAGGGTTGAGAGATCAGGTGCAGGAATGGTTGGCCGGTTGGTTCGCGACTCGGGCAACGGTCGGTAAAGACAATCCAGAAAGATTACTGCACACCGACTACTTTGCTGCGGGATGGCTTACTTCGATGGAAGTGGTCGAATTTGTAACGGCGATCGAGCAGCAGTTTGAGATCCAGTTTTCAGATCTTGAGCTGCAGGACGCGCGGTTTGTGAGCATTTCAGGACTTTCCGAATTGATCCTGGCGCACCTTGGTCAGCCCAGTGAGAGCAGGTGAGACTCGAATGCACGCCCTTGCGAATGGCAAAGGAAGGTGAATTCAGACACTGCCTCTTCGGTGGCGGTTCGCTCTGGCGGTGCGGAAGATAGCCGCAGTCGAACGCATCTGCACGTTCTTACCCTGACCCCTTTTTATCCCTCCGCCGAGGACGAGGTTCGCGGCTGCTTTGTCGCGGAAACTCTGAGAGAACTTGCCAAGCTTGGAGTCGCTTCCTCGGTCATCGCTGTCGATTCCATGTACCATGCCCGCAAGCATGCCAGTGAAGGGACCCCTGCCGAGTGGATGCGGTATCCACAGCTTCCGGGAAACTTCGGCTTATCGAGCGCGGGCAATGTTCTTGGCGCGATGCTATTGCCCAGAGTAAAACAGCTTCATCGAAAGTCTGCGATCAGTGTCTTGCATGCCCATGCCGCTCTTCCCTGTGGCCATGCTGCCGCATTCCTGTCGAAGCGCTTGAAGATTCCCTTTGTAGTCACCGTGCATGGTCTGGATGTTTTCAATAGTTGCTTCCAGCAGGGCATAGCTGCGAGATGGCGGCGGAAGGCGTCCTCTGCCGTTTACCAGCGTGCCCACCAGGTAATATGTATCAGCGAAAAAGTGCAGCGGTTGCTGGCGGATGGGATGCGAGGCGCGGTGTCGAGCAAAGTTATCTATAACGGCACCGATCCGAACCAGTTCGCGCCCGGTGCGACACAAGATCAAGCGCCTACAATTCTAATTGTGGGGAATCTTTTGCTGGGAAAAGGACACGAGCTTGTGCTGCGGGCGCTTGCTTCGTTGCGAGGCGCACATCCCGGTTTGCAGTGCCGCATCATCGGCGAGGGAGCGGATCGAAACCGCTTCGCCCGCCTGTCGAGAGATCTGGCCGTGGAAGATCAGGTGCATTTTCTCGGACGGCAGAGTCGGTCCCAGGTTGCGGACGCCATGCGAAGCTGCACTGTGTTTGTCCTGCCCAGCCGTTACGAGGGTCTCGGCTGTGTTTATCTGGAAGCTATGTCATGCGGCAAGCCCGTGGTCGGATGCCGCGGCCAGGGCATCGACGAGATTATCGAGCAAGGCGTCAACGGATGGCTCATTCCCGTCGATGGTCTGGAAGAACTTGTGCGGGGACTGAGAATCCTGCTGGATGACTTCACGCTGCGAGTGCGAATCGGTCAGGCGGCGAGGCGCACCATACTTGATCGCTTGTCATTGTCTCATCAGGCTCAGAGTCTGCTGAAGGTATACGAGGAAGCAGCGCAATGACAACGGGTCCGGCGATTGAACAGGGGCGTGCTCCGCAATTTGTTGCCCTCGCCGAACCAGATCTGGGTAATGCCGCGCGTTTCATTGCCGCTCAATCCGGAAGGCCGCGAGAGACGGTGGACGCTCACCTTAGCTGGTTCTTGCTCGAAAATCCGGCACGGCGGTACGAGGCGCCGCTGGGTTTTGGATTGTTGTCATCGGATGAACTCGTGGGATGCATTCTGTGCAGTCCGCAATTCTTTCGCGTGCGCAGCGAAAAAATTCTTCTGATGGGTTCAAGTTTGTTCTATGTGGACCAGGGTCACCGAGGCTACGGTGGTCGCCTATTTTTGCAATACTGCCGACTTGGAATGAAAACTCCATTATTTGGAACTTCGGCAAATGTGGACGCCGCGGCCTTATGGAAAGCTGCGGGTGCGATGCCGATTCCGTATTCCGACGGGGAATTGTTTGGGGTGATTCGCTGGCCGCCGGTTCTCGAAGAAATCGCACACCGCAGAAGGCCGAGCCGTCTGCTGTCGCTTGTGGCGCGCAGTCCCGCTGCCCGCATCGTGGGAATGCTAAGGCCATTGCGCATTGATTGCAATGGGTCTGAAGCGTTACGACTGCTTGACTGTGCTGAGCAGGCAGTGGAGATTCCGCTTCACGACCACCCGGCCAAGCTCACTGCTGAACGCGACTTGCCCTACCTCCGGTGGCGCTATTTTTCTGGAAGGGATGCAACGGTCGGCGTGTTTGCGTTTCGTAGCCGGAACCCGGACAAAGAAATTCTGGTGATGGTGAACCAGCGAATTCGCGGCTTCCGAAGCCAGATCAATACCCTGAATGTGCTTGATGTGTACCCGGCAGTTCCACCCGACGAGTGGATTCGAATTGTGGGTGCCTTGATCGCCCTCTACGAGGGAACGATTGACGCGGTTGTGTTGCGCAATCTGGACGAAGACAGGCAGAAGGTCTTGTGTGCCAGAGGTTTTCACTGGCGCCAGTTCGATGCGCCGATCGGATGGTTCCTCGACAAATCGAGACGGTTGCCGCTGTGCGAGTGGTATTGCATGCCAGCCGACGGCGACGGACTGATCTAGACGGATTGACCTAATGAGGGCGGAGCAAGGAATGAATTTGAGGAGCCAGACCCGAGCCTTTGTGATTCGTGCCGCCACCATGTCCCGCATGGATGAACTGGCTTTCCGTCTGCAAACCAGACTCAAAGGCCGGTATTACGGGTTGGTTGTGGGAGTTCACGAAACTCCGTCTTCGCTTGAGGCACAATTTCGCCAGCAGCTTGAATGGGTTTCGAAGCGTTTTACGATTACGACTCTAGATCGATTCGCCAAATTGTGGGAGCAAGCTTCCCAAGGGAACGCCAGTTTCAAGCCTCCCGTTCTTTTCACTTTCGATGATGGCCGGGAGAGCAACTATACGGTGGCGGCGCCTCTGCTGGAATCGTTTGGAGGGCGCGGTGTTTTTTTTGTGGTGCCCGCTTTTGCGGAGTGTGCCGCGGACCAGGCGCTTGCGTTTTACCGGTCCCGAATCAATCCCAACTCCAGGCCGGGCGATGAGACCTGTGAAGACTGGAAGCCGATGAGTCCCAAGCAGATTGCAGAATTGGCGGCTCGCGGTCATGCCATCGGGAATCACACACTCTCTCACGAAAGATTGCTGGGTCTCTCGCCCGCAATGCTGGAGCAGGAGATTGGCACAAGTGCCCGCAAGATCGCGGCTTGGACGGGCCGGCCTGTCGATGGATTCGCCTGGACTTTCGGGTGGGATGCGGTGGATGCGAATGCCTGGCGTGCGATTCAACGCTATCATCGTTTCTGTTTTGCCCCGTGCCCCGGGCCCATTGATGGCCGCGTGGATATTCCCGCTCTCCTGTGGCGACGGGAAATCGAAGTGAAATACTCGCCAGCGGAATATCGATTCCTTTACTCAGGACTCGTAGATTTGTGGTGGAGCACACGGCGCCGGCGCCTTCGCAAGCTGTTGCAAGTGTCGCAAGGTGCGAGTGGCGCCTGAGGGCGTGTTTTGACGCGGCGATAGCCTGATACCAGAACCCCAGGCACCTGTGAGGGAATGATCCACCTGTTCATCAATGCGCTTGCAGCCAGTGCCGGAGGCGGCCTCACCTATGTCCGCAACGTTCTGCCGCGGTTGGCGGCCAGAGAAGATGTTTGCACCACCCTATTGGTGAACGACCGATTGAGTGGCGAAGTCACTCCATCGAAGAACGTTACTGTAATAGGGAGTCCTGGTCCGAGCGGTGCGGCCAGGAGATTCTGGTTCGAGCAACGCAACTTGCCGGGCATCGTCGGTCGCTCTGGAGCGAATGTCTTATTGTCCGTGGGGAACATTGCGTTGCACCGCTCCCCTGTGCCGCAGATTCTCCTCAGCCGGAACGCGTTGTACACGTCTGCCGATTTTCTACGCGACCTGTGTGAGCGAGGGGACTACCGACTTTGGCTTGACACCGAAGTGAAGGCTGTTCTGGCCAAGTGGTCTGTCCGCGTCGCCGATTGCACGGTAGCGCCAAGCGCTGCCTTTGCGGCTGATCTTCGGCAGTGGACTGGCAGGGAAGTTGTTTGTATCCATCATGGGTTTAGTCATGAAGAGTTTTTTCGCGACGAAGCATCTTTGCCACAAGACCTGCAGGCGCAGCTGGCTGCAACGCAAGGTTCTCTCCGCCTGCTATTCGTCAGCCACTACAACTATTATCGCAACTTTGAAACCTTAATTCGTGCGGCCGGCATTCTGAAGAATACGCTGCAGCCCAGACAAGTTCGCTTGATTCTTACCTGCCGTCTGAATTCGAAAGAGAATCCCGGAAATTACCAGGCGGATCGCGCTGCGCAATTGGTGCGGGAGCTTGGGCTTAGCGACGAAATCGTTGAGCTCGGGGCCGTGCCCTATGCGCGACTGCATCATGTATATCGCGCCTGCGATTTCTATGTGACCCCCGCCTATGCTGAGACCTTCGCTCATCCGTTGGTTGAGGCGATGGCGAGTGGACTTCCTGTGGTCGCATCGGATCTGCCGGTACACCGAGAGATTTGCGGTGATGCTGCGCTGTATTTTGCGCGTTTTTCTCCTCAACAATTCGCGGAGCGCATAGCTGAAGCCAGCGGCTCCACAGAGCGGGCGGCGGACATGCGGAAAGCCGGACTGCGTCGGGCACAGGACTTCAGTTGGGATCGGCATGTGAAGCAACTGCTCGCGCTCGCTGATCTCTTGCAGAGAAATCACAAGATGTGATTTGCGTCCCGTAAGACCAGGTCCATCACGGTCTCAAAGAAACGATGGTTGCGAATGTCGTCCGACGACCGCAAGTGCGGCGAATCTCCGGTGTGTATTCGTTTCTCAGCGTTCATTGAGGGATGTGGTCGCAAGAAGCTCCGGCCGATCACAACCACGCTCCGCTCAGCGTGCATCCGTCCAGTTACTAGAATGCGACCTGATGGCGAAATAAAATCAAAACATGAGGGCGTTGTCTGACCTACAATTATCGTCAGAAATTGTGCCGGTAGCTTCCCTTCCTGTGCTGCCAGCGCAGGATTGGCGAACGAACGGCAGCGTCGTCGAGGACGACGAGTTTCCCCCAGCCCCATCTTCGAAATATGAGTGGTCTCTGCAGCCCGCTTCCAGCTTTCGGCGCAGAAGAATGAGAGTGATCGCATCAACTGGCGCGTGGTTGCTGTTAGTGCTTTCTTTTGTTTTCTTTCGCAGGCTTCCGAGAGGAATGTTTTTCGCCGATCTGGGTTTAGCTGCAGGCGTCTTTAGTATCGCAGCATGCCGGGGGCTCTTTTTTGCGATAAGGGGAGCGCGCGCGCACCTAGCTCCTGGCGACTTGCGCCGTTCCACTTCCATCTGAACCGCCTAAAGGTCCAAGCGCGGATCTACCCGAAGGTCCGGGGACGCATATGGTCTGGACCAATCCATCACTCGGGAATCAGCAGAAACCCAACGTCCTCTTCGTCTCCATGATCGCCCCATCCAATGATCTCTCCGCGATCGTTGATACCGCTGGCGACCTCAAGGTTCCAGCCCGCATTGGCGGGGATGAACTCATTCAGATCGTGAAATCCGTTGTGTTGGTTCCAGATAAAAGCGTGGTCGGTGTCGGCGTGCAAACTAAACGTTCCCACCACCGTGTCCGCGCGGTTAAGGCCGCGGGCGTCTATCGCACGGGCCTTGGCCGACGTCAGTCGAACCGGCGCACCCTCCGCGAAGAGAAACAGGCCTTTCTCAAATTCCTGCACTAATATGTGGCCGTCGTCATTGATGGCCACCGCCGCGCTGTATTCGCTTTCGCTGGGAAGCAACTTGGATCCCTCAGTCTTGTTCCAAAGGAAGGCTCGATATTTTCCACGTTCGTCGTAGACGTTGCCGATCACCACTCCCTGGCTGTTGACGTCGACAGCCGTGCCGCCGCAGCATGATCCGAGATCGGTCACAGCTCCGCCGCTCCACAAAACCGGCCTGGTCGGTTTTTTGCCCTCGACTTGCGACTCTCCCGCGACTGCCCCGGAATCGTCAATGGCAAGCGCCTTCGATCGCGCCCCCGGCAGAAGCGAGAGCTTACCTTGTTGATAGAGAAAAGCTTGGGAACGAAAAGGATTCGGCGTGAAAGCGAAGCCGACTACTTGTCCCGCGGAATTTTGCGCCGACGCTTGAGCTTGCGTAAACCCCTCCACAAGGGGCAACTCCTGCAATCCCTGCTCGCGGCTCCAGGTCGCCGCGCGGTGAGCGGGGCTGCGGCCAACGATGTCGCCAGCCTTGCCGATGTGCAAAGGCCGCAGCGGAAGCTCAACGATTCGATAGTGTTTTACCGGCTCTGCGGACCTCAACGGCAGTTTTGCAGTGGGCTGTGTCTGCGCCGCTGCGAGTGGGCCCGCGCAACACAAAACCACTCTCGCCACCCTTGCGCGAATCCTGCTGCTCATCATTCCAACGAGTCCTCTGAAACGGGTATTAATTTCTGCTTGTAGATTATCCGATCATGTCATTTCTTGAAATGCCGAGGCCGGCGGAAACGTCAAAAAAGGGAGGCAGGAAGCCTCCCTTTTTGCAAGTGGATCGTTCTTGGCGACAGCTACTGCCCCGTTCCGGTCAGCGTCACAGCCTGCGGGCTGGTAATAGTGCCATCGTTGTCGCTCAAACTGATGCTGCCCGCTCGCGCTCCAGTTGCCGTCGGCGTGAAGGTAACGGTCACGGTGCAACTGGCGCCTGGGGCTAAGCCTGCAAGGCAGTTGTTGGTCTCGGCAAAGTCTCCCGTGGCCGCGATACCGGCGAAAGTAAGGTTGATGGTGCCTACATTCTGCACGGCAAAGGTTTGCGGGGGACTTGTGGTGCCCACGGTGTATGAGCCGAAAGTCAGACTGGTCGGGCTAAGCGCGACTTGGGTCGACTCACCATACATGCGCACCGTGTGCGGGCTGGCGGGATCGCTGCTGTAGATGATAAGAGCCCCGTAACGCAAGTCCGTTTGCGTCGGAGCAAATGTGAGTTGAATAACGCATTTGCCGCCAACTGGAATGGTTCCCTTGCATTTGTTCGCCTCAGTGAAGTCTCCGACCATCTGCAGATTCGAAAGCGTAATCGCGGAACTGCCCTTGTTGGTCAGGGTGACACTGATCGGCGAGCTTTTTGTGTTGATGTTGGTTTCCGGAAAATCCAGGCCGGGGTAAAGAGCGTCTTGGGAAACTGCGATATTCGATCCCACGCCACTGAGGGTCACCAGCTGTGGACTGCCGGCAAAGCTGTCATTGACGGTGAGCGTTCCGGTGCGGGGGCCTGTGGCAGTGGGTTTGAATACAACATTAACCTTACACTGCGCCCCAGCCTTCAGGGTGGCGCCGCAAGTGGTTGTGCCGAGGGCGAAATCTCCCGAGACCGTGCGGGTGCCGAGAGTCATGGTGGTTGTGCCCGGATTGTTTAGGCTTACTGCTTCCAGCGGACTTGTAGTCCCGACGCCGTAGTTGCCGAATATCCGCAGTGTGGTGGAGGTTACGGGACAGGTATGGCCCGTCTGCATCAGGGGCAGATTCGGCGTTTGCGAGAAATTGTAACTGTCGGTAGTGTCGTTCGCCTCGGCATCGCGGGCGGTCAGCGGCGGCAGGCCGAAGCGCTCTTCGATGAATTTCAGGACAGAAGCGAATTCATATTGCGTGTGCGAGATATAGCCGGGAATGGCGTAGGGCGAAATGATGATCAGGGGTACACGAGCGCCCAGGCCATAGGAATCGAGTACCGGCGGTGCAACATGATCGTAGAATCCGCCGAAATCGTCCCACACCAGGTAAATCGCGGTGGAAGCCCAGTCCGGTCCTTGCATGACTGCGTTGATCTGCTCCACCGTCCAGTTTTCTCCGAGGCAGGTGCTGTTGGGCGGGTGCTCGCTCTGCGGCCCGGCGACCAGCCAGCTCACGGAAGGCAAATTTCCGGCCTTGGCATCCGTAATAAAACCGGTGCTATTCACCACGTTGGTAGTCCACAACGGGCCGTAGCGAATGTGCTGAATGGCGTTATAGATGGAAAACTGATAGCCCTGGGTATCGAATGGCGGAGCGTAATACTTCCAGGTGACGCCCGCATTTGACAGACTGTCGCCGAGGGTCTGGAAATTGAAGCACGGCGGGACCAGGCTGACGTTGTTTTCGTCATCCATCACTGGTACGACAACCGTCGGATCGTCGTCACAGCCCCAGCCTTGATCGCCGATTCCATTGGGTTCTGCCGGAGAGTAGGGGATATCGATCGCTCCCCCGGACTGCGCGGCGATGATGTAGAGGTGATTGGGAAAGCTGTTGGCTTCCTCCGACGAGAACATGTGATCGGCAAGCGCAAAATGCGAGGCGTAGGCATAATAATTGGGAATGTCCGCCTCCTGCATCTGCGTATAGGAGAGGAAATCGCCGTTGTGGTTGCCATTGAAGATCAAGTCAAATTGATCCATGGCACCGCCGTTGATGGCGGTATGGGCGGAACTCCAGGTGTGGTCGAGATCCGTAGGAGTCTCATCGGGCGTATGTCCGATGGTGACGGTGGCTCCATAAGACGTTAGTCCGGTACTTGCGCCATCCGCTCCGGGAAACGCTCCGAAGTATTCGTCAAAGCTGCGGTTCTCTTTAACGATGAAAACGATGTGCTGAATCTGGGTAATGTCCTTGGGGCCCTGTTGCGCCAGTGAGGGCAAGGAACTGAAACCGACAAGGCAGGCCAACAGCAACCACCGAAGATGGTGCGGATGGGTAGTCTTGCTCATATAGGGGTATTCACTCCTTACACGCCCAAGGCACAGTCAGAGGATTTGGCAATCTCTGGCTGCAAGCAGGTTGTCGGTTGTCGAAATCCAACACTACCTATTAAACTTGAAAACTTCGAGCGCGGATTACCCGCAAAGGTCCCTTCAACCGGGGGATGCCAACAGAGGTCGAGTTTCCTTCCCACGACGGTGGCTGGACCTGCTTTGGAATGAATGAAAAGGCGCTTGCAAATGAGGCTCAACCACAACGCTAATGAGTGGGTAGTTTAAGGGGAAAGGCTATGATCTGTAAATGGTACTTTAGTGCCTATGCAAGATCTTGCATACTGGAGCTGGCCAGCCTGTGTCTTGAACCGGTCTGGCTGGGCACAGTTTCCCGGCTGTGCCTTAGCTGGCCGCGGAGGACGCAACGCGCGGCTTTTGCCGAATGGGGGATCGATTTCTTCCTCGGCCTATTTCTTCAGAATTTTCTTGAGTTGTGCCATCTAATTTTTTAAAAGCACTGGTTTTACCTCATGAATCAACACGTTTTCTCGACGCATTTTACACGAGATGCTCGCGGGATGACCTCCATGGTGTTCTGCCATAATGTAATCGCAATTCTGCCGGGGAGGAGGTGTTAAAAGTGGGACCCCCGCTGGGTCTGCCAGCTATTGGCGATTGAGCTCCGTTTATCGATTCCGCACCCCCGCACTAGCCCGTTCGTTCCTCGTGAAGGCCCGGAGGTTGTGGTTCAATCGCAACATATTCTGTGCGGTTGGGTTAAACAGAAGAGGTACTCAGAAGTCTTGTCTACTGCAGCGAGGATTTTCTCGATCCCTGTTTTCAGTCAAAGAAGGTGAGCGCAGATGGTTTTGACTTCTCCCTATAATCGGCGATTCGCCGATCTCTTCGTATGTGTCGTTCTGCTGGGTACGCTCGTGGGCTGCGGCGGCGGCACTGGCACGACCGCAGCCGTCAGCACTGGCGGCGGTGGGACAGGTGGCGGTGGGGCCAGTGGGCCGGTCGGCCCTGCCTTCTTCGGTATGCACATCAACAATGCAAACTCGCCGCTTCCTGGAACTCTCGGGGTGCCGATCTCGGGTGTTCGCCTGTGGGATACGCAGACTTCGTGGGCGACGACCAACACATCGAGCGGTAATTTCAACTGGATGAATCTGGATTTTCGTGTCAACCAGGCGCTGAACGCCAACCTGGATGTGCTGTATGAACTTGGCCGAACCCCCGCCTGGGCACAGTGCGCCAGCAGTGACGCCACCTGCGGCTCCGGTAATACCACAATTACCTGCGCATATACCACGACTCCGGGCGACTCTACCCCCGGTGATTGCTTTCCGCCGAGCGACTTGAACGTGGACGGCAGCGGCTCCGACCAGGCCTGGATCAACTGGGTGACGGCGGTCGCCACACGGTACAAAGGGCAGATCGCTTATTACGAAATCTGGAACGAGCCCAACATCAGCCAGATGTGGCAGGGAACCGACGCTCAACTGGTGCGCATGGCAGCCGATGCCCGCTGCATCATCATTGGCGATAAAGGATGCAATTCGCAGAGCACCTACACGCAGACCGGAATCGATACTTCCGCGAAGATGATCACTCCCGCTTTCACCTATCCGGTGAATGATATTGGCGTTTACCTGACTACTGTTCTCAATGGAGGTAGCGGCACTGGCAGTTCCTTTGCCGATGTCGTTGCCTTTCACGGTTACCCAGGCGCCAACAATCCTCCGGAGAACGTGTTAGGAATTTACAACAGCTTGCTCGGCGTGATGAGCGGGTCCCAGCCAGTGTTCGATACGGAGGGAAGTTGGGGTGAGAATGCCGGCGGCGCTTCGCTTCTTACCGACCCCGACCAACAGGCAGCCTTCACCTCGCGCTATCTCATCGTTCAGGAGTCGGCTGGCATCGTCCGCCTTTACTGGTATGCCTGGGATCTTTACGCGACCGATGATGGGGACCTGTGGGCGCCGGCCGGCAATAGCCTGGCGGTCAATAATTCAGGATTGACGGAGGCTGGTGTCTCTTATCAGCAGACCGAGAGCTGGCTTTCGGGCGCAACTCCGATGGCGCAGTGCTCCGAAAACGGCACCGTCTGGACCTGTGGCTACACGCGCTCTGGGAGCTATCAGGCGCTGGCGGTCTGGGACGAGTCTCAAACCTGCAGTAACGGCACCTGCGGCACTTCCACTTTCACCGTGCCTTCGTCGCAGTACACGCAGTATCAGGACGTGGCCGGCAACACTCATGCGATCAACGGCGGCACGGTGCCGATTGGTGCCAAGCCCATCCTTCTGGAAACGGGCAACATTCCCTAGCGGGCAGCCTCATAAGCGAACTGATCAGGCGAACTGAAGCACGCCGGATGGCGACTTGTTTTCCCGAAACGAAAACCATCCGACCGGCTTTTCCCTTCGGCCACCCGTTCGCGGCCTTCACAACCCATAGACCGCTGTCCTTTCAGCGTTGCTCTCTTGCACTTTCGGCACCTAGCCTCACTGCTCCGCCCTGCCTAGAGTGAATACAGACCACCGAACAATTCGATTCCTTAAAGGATTGACATGTCCCCCATGACCTTTCCGCCGGTCTCGCTCCAACGCGCCCACTTCAACCTTCCAACCCTCTCATCTTCATCCAAGCCTTACATCGTCGAAGTCTTAACATTTCTGATCGTTCTGGTTTTCGCCGCAAGCGCCAGTTCGGCTGCCACGGTGCGGGTGTCGGTTTCCCCGGGCAAAGCCAGCGTTGAGTCGGCCGAGGCCGAGCAATTCAGCGCGACGGTGAGCGGCGGTGGCGATTCCGCAGTCAAGTGGTCGACCACGCAAGGCAAGGTCTCAAGCGGCGGCTTGTTCACGGCTCCCGCCGTAAAGACCGATATCACAGTTTCGGTGACGGCGACCAGCATCGCCGACCCAACCAAGTCAGCGACCGCGGAGGTAACCGTGACTCCTCCGGTCGCGGTTTCGATCACTCCCACCAGTGCGACCGTGAACTCACTGGATAATCAGTCCTTCAAGGCGACGGTCACCAATACCAACAAATTGGGAGTGACGTGGTCGGCATCGCTGGGCACGATTTCGAGTTCGGGCGTTTTTACGGCGCCCTCCGTGAAGACAGGCACCACAGTATCAGTGACGGCGACCAGTGTTGCCGACCCTACAAAATCAGCTTCGGCTGAAGTAACCGTGAATCCTCCCGTCAGCGTTGCCGTCACTCCCACGAGTGCGAGCGTAAGCTCATCTGCTACCCAGCAGCTCACGGCCACGGTGAGCAACACCGGAGATACCGGGGTTACGTGGAAGGTTTCGGCGGGACAGGTTTCCAGCGGCGGACTTTTTACCGCGCCCGACGTGCATTCAACTACGACATCGGTGGTGACCGCGACCAGTCAGGCGGACCGCACGAAATCGTCAACCGCAACCATCACGGTTATGCCCCTGGCCACTCTGGCGATCACCACCAGCAGTCTGCCCGCGGCGGTAGCCGGGACGCAGTACAGTACAACATTAGCGGCCACGGGCGGAACGCCTCCCTATAGTTGGTCGGTTTCTTCGCAGTGGGGATCGCTTCCCAGCGGAATCGCTCTCAGCGACAACGGCGTACTTTCCGGTACGACGCAAGATACGGGCGCATTCACGGCTTACATCAACGTCACCGATTCAGCCCGCTATCCTCAGAAGGGGACAGCGACACTTGTCTTGACGGTGAACCTGAATACTGCCGGAAACAGCGTGCCTGCAACGATGTTTAACATTCACATCAATCGCGCCAATACTCCGTGGCCCAGTTCGCCGGTTGCGGGCCAGAGATTTTGGGATACGGGGGTCACCTGGGGCTTGATCAACACAGGCTTAGGTGTCTATGACTGGACCCTTCTTGACCAGCGGCTTGCTGAAGCGCAAGCGAATAACGCAGATGTGCTTTATGACTTGAGCATGACTCCGGTGTGGGCGCAGTGCGGACCGGGCACGTCTTCGCCTTGCCACCAGACGCCGGGATGCGCTTACGACAATACTTCCTACGGCGGCGGCAACGGCCAGTGTTACTGGCCTGCCGACCTCAATAGCGACGGCACTGGAACTGACCAATACTGGAAAGATTGGGTCACCGCGGTTGCGACGCATAGCGTGAACAGCGCCAGTGGCCACATCAAGTATTACGAGATATGGAACGAGCCGAATGAAACGGGGTTCTGGCGCGGCACCACGGCTCAGTTGGTGCGCCTGGCTCAGGATGCCGCTTGTATCATTAAGGGCACAGGCACGGGCTGCACCAATACGGCGATTGATCCAGATGCCCTGATGGTTACTCCAGCGCCCACACTGGGCGGAGACGCGATCAACACCTGGATGTTGGGCTACATGGCAGGTGGCGGCGCTCAGTATTCCGATGTGATCGGGTTCCATGGCTACAATATGACCGATGCTGAGAAAATCGTCACCCTGGCCAGTACGCTCAGGGACGGTGCGCTTACCACCTACAACCAACTGAGCAAGCCCATGTTTGACACCGAATTCAGTTGGGGAGAAGGCGTGTCTTTCCCCGACCCCAATGAGCAGGCCGGATTCGTTGGCCGGTCGATGCTCTTGCACTGGAGTTCCGGCGTGAGCCGCGTTTACTGGTACGCGTGGGATCTTTCCGGCATCATGTGGACTCCAACCAGCACAGTCGGCTGTACGACGACGAATCCGGGAGGGGATGGCTTCATTTGCGAGACCGGCACGGCCTTCACGCAAGTCCAGAGCTGGATGGTGGGCGCCACTCTGACCCAGGCCTGCACGGAGGCAGGCACGGTTTATACCTGCGAATTCACCAAGCCTGGAGGGTACCAGGCGCTGGCCGTTTGGGACACGTCGCAAAGCTGCAGCAACGGTAAGTGCACGACCTCCACTTTTACGTTCCCGCCGGTGAAGCCGAATTACCTCCACTATCTCAATCTTGCGGGTACCAGCACCAACATCAGCGGTCCGACCGTGCCGATCGGATATGAACCGATCCTGCTGGAGAATCAGTAATCACCCTGTTGACTTTCCAAAACTCACGATCACCGACCACACTCAGCGCGTCACCGCGCTGAGTTTTTTTCGAGGTCGCAGGCAAGCGTTGCAAGAACAGGTTGCGCGTCCTGCTTCATCACTGTCAAACTGTCCGCTGATACAGGAGAAAAAGAGTGCGCGTGACGGCTAGAGTCGCTCGAATCCATTTTGCGTTCTTGTTGTTCGCCAGCAGTGTATGGGCGCAGTCATTTGTCGCCAAACCCCTGAACGATCTGGGGGCGGATAAGTACAAAGGCTTTCAAGGCGGGCTGTACGAAAAAGGCGGCAACAAGGTTCCGGCCGACCACAACGCCGCCGGTCTGGCTCTGGCAGCCGAAGTGAAACCGGTTCGCGGAAAATTCGTCCTGCTCTCCATTGGGATGAGCAATGCCGCGCAGGAGTTTTCCGCTTTCAAGCAGATGGCGGATGAAGACAATCGCGTGAACCATGCCTCCATGGTCGTGATCAACGGCGCGGAAGGCGCCATTACCGCCTGTGCCTGGACGAGCGCGAAAGACACGCCTCAGGAGCACGGCTGCAACATGCCTCGCTTCCTGCCGAATCAGTACGACCGCATCCGCGACGACCTGCTCAAACCTGCGGGCTTGGCCGAAGACCAGGTCGAAGTCATCTGGATGAAGAACGCCGATCCGCGTCCCAGCGTTGCGTTGCCGTCAAAAGACGCGGAGGCTTATAACTACGAGCGCTATATCGGCGACATGGCGCGAGCGGCGCGGTCGCGCTACCCCAACCTGAAGCTGATGTTTATTGCCAGCCGTATTTACGCAGGATACGCGACAACGCCGCTGAATCCGGAGCCCTATGCCTACGAATATGGGTTCTCCGTGAAGTGGGCGATCCAGGCACAGATCGACCAGATGCGGGGAGGAACAGCCGACGCGATCGCGGGCGATCTCGATTACAAGAAAGGGCTCGCCCCGTGGATAGCGTGGGGCCCGTATCTTTGGGCCGTCGGAACGACGCCGCGCTCTGACGGACTGACTTGGGATCGCTCAGAGTTCATGCCGGACGGAACCCATCCCAATCCGCAGGGAAGAGAAAAAGTTGCGCAGCAGTTGATGAATTTCTTTCTTAATTCACCGTATGCGAAGTGGTTCAAGAAATAACCTCGACATCGCTTTTTGATCTGCCCGGTTGTGTTCTCCGTGACTCAACTCGAGTACGCCAATTCCTTTGCCCGCTGCGCAGCCTTGACCACGGCTTTGATCAGCGTGACTCGCAACTTGCCTTCCTCCAATTCCAGGATGCCATCGATGGTGCAACCAGCGGGCGTTGTGACCGCATCTTTAAGAAGCGCGGGGTGGTCGCCGGTTTCAAGCACCACCGTGGCTGCACCCAGTGTGGTTTGTGCGGCCAGTAGGGTGGCGACATCGCGCGGCAATCCTACCTTCACGCCTGCCTCGGCCAGCGATTCCAGAATGATGTAGATGTAGGCCGGTCCGCTGCCAGAGAGGGCGGTGACTGCGTCCATGTGTTTTTCGTCAACCGCTACGGTGCGCCCTCCCACCTTGAATAATGCGCTGGCCGCTTCAAGATGTTCGACCGATGCGTACTTGCCCCGGCAAAGAGCAGTGATGCCAACACCCAACAGGCAGGGAGTATTGGGCATGGCCCGTATCACCGGCACATTCAATCCGAGAGCTTGCTCGATGAGGCTGGTTGGCACCGATGCCGCCACGGAAATAAATAACTGCTTGGTCGTGGCCACCGAGCGAACCTGCTCCATCACCTCTTTTACAATCTGCGGCTTGAGTCCGATTAGAATAATGTCGGCATTGCGCACCGCGGCTACATTGTCCGTTCCCACGGCAACTCCCAGTTTTTGACTGAGATCCTTAGCTCTTTCTTCGTGTTGCACGGTGGCGGCGATTGACGAGGGAAGCAGCAGACCTTTTTCCAGCAGCGCCTTGAGCAAAATGCCTCCCATTTTGCCCGCGCCCAGCACCGCCACTCGCTTGCCCGACAGATCGAACCCCATGCTCGTAGCCTCCATTTGAGAATCGCTCTATTTGCGGAGCGCCCTTGCCGAACTACTCTGCATCCACTTCCATGCCGTCGAAACGATCTGGTCGAGAGACAGCTCCGCCTTCCAGTGCAGCAATTGCTCGGCCCGGCTCGGATCGGCAACCAGCGCCGGCGGATCGCCCGCCCGGCGGGGTGCAATGAACTTGGGAACCGGCTTGCCGGTTACCTTCTCGACAGCGTCCAAAATCTCCTTGACCGATGTACCGCGTCCGGTGCCCAGGTTTATAGCGATCGAACTTCCACCCGCCTCGAGGTGCTGCAACGCCAGCACATGCGCTTCCGCCAGGTCGTTGACGTGAATGTAATCGCGTACGCAAGTGCCGTCCGGCGTGGGATAGTCGGTGCCGAAAACTTCCAGTTGTGGCCTCATCCCCACGACGGCTTCAAACGCAGCCGGAATAAGGTGAGTTTCCGGCTCGTGCATCTCACCGATTTCGCCGGATTCGTCGGCTCCGGCCGCATTGAAGTAACGCAGACTGGCAAAACGCAGGCCGTATGCCTGATCGTACGCTTCCAAAGCGCGTTCGAAAACGAGCTTGGTGACGCCGTAAGGATTCACCGGCAGCCGCGGATTATCTTCCGTAATAGGAACCTTCACCGGAACCCCATACACGGCGCAGGTTGAAGAGAAAATGAATTTCTGCACTCCGCAATCGATGCACGCGTTCAACAGCGCAAGGCCGGCTTCGACGTTGTTGCGGAAGTATTTTCTAGGGTTTTCTACTGACTCGCCAACGTACGCATGGGCGGCAAAATGCATGACGGCATCCACGCGCCGCAATGAAGAGGTGAGCATCCGCGTATCGGCGATGTCGCCTTGGATTAATTCAAATCCCGCGGCCAGCCCGGCATAGCCCGTGCTCAAGTTGTCATAAATCACCACTTCATGCCCGTGGCGCCGTAACCCACGAGCGGCATGGCTTCCAATGTATCCTGCACCACCAACTACCAGAACCCTCAACGTTTCTGCCTCCCTGTAAGTGCTCGCCCTGCGAAATGTCTGATCAACGGTAATGCGACGAATGCTCGACAGAGGAGTCTATCAAAACGACCGCGCAAAAGCGGATGGGCACGACTCCATGCGCTTCACTTTCCCCGTGCGCGGGATTTCGTCGTGGCATCCTCATTTCCCCAGAGTGTATTCCTTAGGCACCGGCCCCCCAATCTTGTTTGCCAGCAAAGGCGATTTTGAAGGAAGATTGAAAACGAAGACTAAAAGCCAGGAACAGAAAATTCACCAGTTGAGGACCGATTTCCCGATGCGCTTCATTGTACGAAATATGTTGTTAGGTTGTGCCGGAGCGGTTGTGATGCTCACTTCGGCATATTCCCAGGAGCCACCGCTCAGGTGTCCTTCTCCAAAGAATGAGCCGGTGACAGGAAAATACGCCGGCTACACGGTGCGTCTGGCGCCGGTCTCAGAGCGCGGATATCGCTGCCAGGCGATGGTGAAGACTCCGGTGAGCAAGAGTCCCACGGGGAAGACGGTAGCCCGGGACTGGGCTCTTTCGATCGATCCGCTCTCGGGCACCGATGTAAACGGCGACGGAAAGCCGGAACTGATTGTGCAGGGCTTCTCCGGGGGCGCTCATTGTTGCTATGCATATCACATCATTCGTTTGAGCCCGGGACTGCCTCTTGTGCTCCTGATTGCCAATCAGGTCCCGATATCTTTCGCGAAGCGGAAGGAGGGAGGGATCGAGCTTCGCACTGGAGACGGCGTCTTCGACTATTTTCTGGTCTCTCAGGACAATGCCGTAATCCCTCAATTGTTTCTTCGCCTGGATGGTGATCGGCTGGTCGATGTAAGCGCAGATCACATTGCGGAATACGACAAGCAGATCGACGAAGCCCGCAGCCAACTCACCCCGGCTGAACTGGACAAGCTGAAGCACTCGACTTACAGCCAGAACATGCTGCGGGACCAAATGCCGGCCGTGCGAAAGGCGATGACGGTGGTGTTGAATTACCTCTACAGCGGCCGTGAAGAGCAAGCCTGGCAAGCGTTGGACGAGATGTGGCCTCCGGCAGACGCTACCAGGGTCAAGCAACTAATTCTGGAGCGCCGTTCCCGCGGATTGCTCTTCCAGGCCAAGCCGAAAGCCGCGGCTGCGAAGTAAAGCAAGCTCGGTTAAAACAATCCGGCAAAACGGCAAAACGAATGAGGGCGGGTGGATATCGCCCTGTGGCGCTTTCCACCCGCCCTGAATCGCTCGCAACCTTAGCGTTTACGGGACCACGAGCGTGATGCTCGCCGGATGTGACAATGGAATGAACGTTCCTCTCGCGGTTAGGGTGTAGGTTCCCGGAGCGGTCGAGCTGCCCACGGTGATCGTCACTGTCGCGCTACCCGCTGTCGTTCCGTTGAGGGTCACTGAGGTCGGGTTGACGGTGCAGGTTGTACCTTTTGGAGCCCCGGTGCAACTGAGGGCAATGGTTTGGTTGAAATCCGCAATGGGCGTGAGCTTTAGACTCACGGATCCGTTCGCACCCGGCGCGATCGTAATCTTCGTCGGCGTATCGGCAATGGTGAAATCCGGTCCCGATCCCGCCAAATTGATTGTCTGGGGACTGGTGGGCCCGTTGTCGGTAACCGTCAGGGTTGCGGTAGCTTGACCGTAAGCGGTGGGCGTGAAGGTGACGCTGACCTTGCAGACCGAATCCACCCCCAGGTTCGTTGGCAAAGTGCCGCAGGTGTTGGTCTGGGCGAAGTTGCTCGGACTTGTTCCTCCGATACTGATGCCCGTTACATTCAGATCCACGCCGCCCGAACTGGTCAGAGTTGCGGTCTTCGCCGCGGTTGTCGTATTGAGCGGCGTATTTCCGAAATTCAGTGGCTGGGTTGGGAAGGTGGCAGCCGGAGTCAAGTGAACCAACCGGATGCGGTTGTTTCCACCGTCCGCGATGTACAGATTGCTCTGCCCGTCAACCAACAACCCGTAATTGGCGAGAGTCGCGTTGGTCGCCAGGCCGCCGTCGCCACCGAACCCGCCCACCAGCGCGTCCGCGGCTTGTCCCGCGACCGTTCCCCACGTGTAGGTGATGGAATCCACTCGCTGCACAACGTTGGCGTTGCCGCCGCCGATATAGACGTTATTCGAAGGATCGACCGCTACTTCGAGCGGGTCCCAATAGCTGCCCTGCAGAGCGGGTCCACCGTCTCCGCACAGGCAGGTTTTTCCGTCGAGCGCGTACAAGCTGATGATGCCTTTCGCATTCACTTCGCGAATCCGGAAGTTCCACTGGTCTGCGATGTACACGTTCCCGAGGCCGTCCAATGCGATGCTGGAAGGGTGGTTCAACCCGGCTTTATTCGCGGGACCGCCATTACCGTTGTAGCCGGACTTGCCGACTCCAGCGAACGTGCTGATGAGCTGCGTAGAGCCGGCCACTTCGCGGATCTTGAAGGCATAGTAATCCGCAATGTAGATATCATCGCTGCCATCCACCGCCACCGTGAGGGGTGAAGTCAGGTTGGCGCTGGTCGCAGGGCCACCGTCGCCGCAAGCCGAAGTCGTCGGCGAGCAGGGATTGCCGTTGCCGGCAACGGTGGAGATGAAGCCGGTACTCGCGGTCACTTCGCGCACCACCAGGTTTCCGTAATCGGCGATGAAGAGGTTTCCCGATCGATCTACCGCAACCGAAGTCGGTCCGTTCAGTGTAGCGCTCAATGCCGACGCGCCGTCGCCGCTATATCCTAAACTCCCCGTGCCCGCCACCGTGGTGACGGTTCCATTGGAGATTTTGCGGATCCGGTTATTGCCGGTGTCGGCGATGTAGAGGTTGCCTGTCGAATCTTCGGCGACGTTATAGGGCCCCGCGAGCGTCGCGCTGGTTGCCGCCGCGCCATCGCCGCCGCTTCCACCACCCGCCAGGGTGGTAATCGTTCCAGCGGTCACAATGCGAACGCGCTGGTTGCCGCTGTCGGAGATCAGCACATTGTTGGCGCTGTCCACGGAAACGCCCACCGGAAAATCCAGAATTGCGGCGGTTGCGCTGCCGGCATCGCCGCCGAAGCCCTGAGCTCCGGTGCCGGCGATCAGGTTCATAATGCCCGTGGTATCGACCATGCGAATCTTATTGTCTTGCGTGTCGGCGATGTAGAGGTCGCCGCTGGAATCGAGGGCGACCAACTGCGGCCGGTGCAGATTGCCCAGCGTGGCCGGGTGACCATCGCCGCAGGAAGTCAAAGGATTGCGGCAGAATCCACCGTTGCCGGCAAACGGGTTGATAGTTCCCGCGGAAGAAACGATGCGCACGCGCTGGTCCGCAGTGTCGGAGACGTAAATGTTCCCCGCACCGTCTACCGCGACGCCCTCGGGGAAGTTCAGTTGCGCGGCAGTTGCCGCCGCGCCGTCACCGCAAGTGTTCGTAGGGTTGGCGCAAGTGGCTCCGCTGCCGGCTACGGTTGCAATGTCTCCAACTGGGATGCTTACTCCAGCGATGGTAATCGCGCTGGTCTGCATGTTGACGACCCGGATCTTGTTATCGACGGCATCGGCGATGTAGACGTTTCCCACGCCGTCGACAGCTACCGCTTCCGGAAGATTCAACTGCGCCGAGGTGGCAGGGCCGCCGTCGCCGCAGGCGTTGGTGCCGATGTCACATTTTGTGCCGTTGCCGGCCACCGTCGTGATCATGCCGCTACCTGCGACGACTTCCCGTACCCGCGAAGATCCGTAGTCCGCAATGAAAATATTGCCCTTGCCATCGATAGCAATGGCCGCCGGGCTCCCAAGCAACGACGCGCTCAGAGCGACGCCGTCGTTGAATCCGCCGTACCCCAGACCCGCATAATTGCTGAGCGTTCCGGCTGTGCTCAACTCGAACACAATGGCGGAATAAGGCGCGGCAATGTAGGTATTGAGCGCGGCATCTCTGACGGCGGAAGTTGGTCCAGGTATATCGGCACTGAGAGGCGCGCTTGGCGTCGCTCCTCCGCCCACCACCGTGCTGATGACGTTCTGGGCATGAGCAGCGGGCAATAGAGTCAGCCCGAGAGCAAGATTAGCGACCGCCACCAGGCACTTCGCGCGGATTGATTTCACAGACAACCTCCAAGAACTAGAATGCGGGAATAACACTTGCTGATTGCAAAATTCTTTCAACTGGCCGTTTTAGCGGCGGTGAGTGGGATTGCTGGATCAGGCTGAATCCCTGTCCCCAGATCGCCACCGAAGCCGCACGCCACAAAGAACGACGCCAACTGCAGTTGCAACTTAGGGAAGGAGTCCATCGCATTATGCAAAAGGCTTTTACTGCCGTCAAGATGAACGAAATTGCAACTGTATAGGCATTAGGGGCTTTCCTCTCCCGTCGATAGACCCATTTACGCCACTCTTCACAAAACAGTCTCGGTGAATACTGCCGCAGGCAATGTTCCCGTCGTAGCGTCGATCGTGACCTTGCCTGCCTGCCCAGGAGTCGTGTATTGCACGCTGGCTTGGCCGGTTCCGTTTGTGATCGCCGTAGTATTGGAGAACGTTCCCCCCGCGCCGTTGTCCGTGAATGTCACCGTCACATTGCCCACAGGGTTTCCGTATTGATCTTTCACGCTGACCCCCAGCGATTTCGGCAGCAGAGTGTTGGGATTTGCCGATTGATTGTTCCCTGACCCAACTATGATGGTCGCGGGATTTCCCGCCACCGCGTGTTCACTCACCGTCTTGATCACACTTCCATCTGCAGCAGTGATAGTGACGTAGCCCGCCTTGGTGGGCAGCGTGTACCCGACGGTTGCCCTGCCCAGAGAATCGGTGGTCACGGGGTTACTTGAAAAAATCCCGCCGGCCACGCTAGCGCTGAAGCTTACCTGAGCGCCGGTTACAGGATTGCCGTAAGCATCCGTTAGTTTGAAAACGATGCTGGCCGCGAGCGGAGTGCCAACCGTCCCGGTTTGCGTGCCTCCGGAAACCAGAGTCAAAGCCGAAGGGCTGCCAGCGACAACCGTTTCAGTGAAAGTGCCGGACGCATAGCCGGAACTGCTGGCAGTGACGGTGATTGCCGACGCTTTGAAGGTTTTGGGCAGGGTATAGTTCGTGCTCGCCTGACCCGCAGCGTTGGTAGTGGCGGTCGGCGGGTTGAAAGTTCCGCCCTTGCCCCCATCGCTGAAGGCAACCGGAACGCCCGCGAAGACTGCGCCCGAATACGGGCTGACGGCCTGGATGGTCAAGGCAATCGGCAAGGTTGTTCCGGCGGCTCCCGTCTGTGTGTTTCCGGAAATCGGAGAAATCTGAGGAAGCAGTCCATAGATGGCCAGTTGCGTCTGTGTGCCAACAAAGACTTTTCCATCCGCAATCGTGGGAACCGCGAAATGGGCTGTCGTCCCCAGGGCATCGCGACTGCTCACCTGCTGGGTGTTGTAGAGTTCGGTCAGCTTGATCGCGTCAAAAGCGGAGAGCATGGCCGCAGAAGGCCCGGACTGGCGAACCAGCCAAGCCAATCCATTGGTGATTCCATTCGCGGAGATGCTCGGTGCCCCAATGGCGGAGAATGACTCGCTCTGGGCCACCGGTACAGTCGAAAGCACGCCCTCGTTGAGCGAGTATGATTTGATCGAGCTGTTTACGGGAGCAAAATACACCAGGTTATTCCAATAGGCGGGTGTGCCATCGACTTCGTTGAGCACGTCCTGGAGCCATTGCGGAATATCGTTTGTGCTGGAGTTGAACTTTCCCATGTTGTCCCGGTTCACGAGATAGATGGTGCCGGTTTTGCCGGCGCCGATGGCGAGATCGGGATATTGGCCTCCCTGAGTCGGCAGTATGACGACTCCGCCCGATCCCAGGTCAAGATCGTTTTCACCCATGTTGACTTCGTCGTACGGAGTAAAGTAGTCCGCCAGGCTCAATCCGCCTGAGCCCAGAGTGAGTTTCATAAAACTGTCGCCATAGTCGGAGCCGCCGGTGTTGGCATCGAAAATGCCGTTGGCGGTGATGAAGAAAACGTTGCCATCCTCGTCGGCGGCTAGTCCGGCTCCCCCCTGCCACACCGACCCTCCTCTGATTTGGTTGGGTGTGGTGTCGAAAACTCCGAGCTGAGTCAGAGTGGCGGCGCTGTAGGCGAAGACCCAGCCGGTTGTGTTGTCGCAGCCATTGGATCCAAAGCCGATATACACGTTTCCGTTGCTGAGCAACAGCCCGGGGCGCTGACAGGACAGCAAGGAATTGAAATTCACCGTGCCCTTCGAGCCTTGCACCGAACCCGTGATCTGCACTGGGCCACCGAATTTTTCCAGGCCCGTGGTGATGTCCAGCGCATGCAGTCGATGAACGTAACTGGTAACTCCTGCGGTGGTCTCCTGCGTTTTCACATCCACATAAAGCGTGTTGGTGGTGGGGTCAATCACCGGCGTGCCTTGAATCCCCACTTCGGTATAACCAGTAACTGCTTTGCATCCCTGTACGCTGATGGGAACGGTCGTCACGCCATTCGCAGGATTGATGAAGCTCACCTGCCACAACGGAGCGGCACTGCCCGGATTGTCCGCGTCGAAGGCATACACACTATCGTGCTGATCGGCGACGAAAACCACATTGTGCAGATTCCCAGCGATCGTAACGTTGGGCATGTACAAGGGCTGCGCAACCACGTATCCGTCAACGCTGTAAGATCCCAGTTTCGCGAAAGCTGTGGAATTCACGTTGACGTTGTTGAGGAGCGTTTCGGCGGCGTTCTGGCCGTCTCGGCTAACGTCATTGCGGCTGGTCAGCACGCTGACTTGGCTTGGCAAAGGCATCACGGACAATCCGGCGCAGACACAGATCAGGAAGCTCAGTGCCGCGAAGCGGGCCCAGGCAGTTTTTCTGCCGCCGCGAGCAGCTTGATTCATTGGGGTTGGATCACAGGGGACGCTACGAATGCTCATTAGATTGCTCTCCAAATTCATTGCCTACCGGCGGCAGGGGCCGCACGAAAACGATTTGCGTTACGGTTGTATTTCTCCGTACAAATCCTGGATCGTCAGGGAAGAGACGCAATGTACTTTGACCCAGTCTACTCCGCCGTTTTGGTTTGAACATGGCACCCTTGTGCCACGTCTGCCGATCATTTCTTGCATCTGCCACGGTTGGTCGAACGCCGTGCAGGCCGGCAAAAATGTAAGGACCGCGGACCGCTTCATTCCCCGGTCCCGGTCAGTTTCGCGCTTTGAGGGCTGGTCACGGCGCTATCGGTGATAGTTAAAGTCGCAACCCGCGTCCCCTTCGCGCTGGGGGTAAAAGTTACGTTGATGGTGCATGTCCCAGCCGCTGCGACGCTGGGCACGCAGTTATTCGTTTGGGAGAAGTCACCGCTGTCGGTTCCGACGATCCCCAGTGCGCTCACCGTGAGCGTGGTCTTCTGGTGGTTCGTCAGAGTAATGGTCTTCGTGCTGGGCGTGCCAAGCGCCACGGTGCCAAAACTCAGCGATGCCGGAGTGAGCACCACTGGCGCAGCCCCGGTTCCCTTCGCCGCGATGCTTTGCGGACTGCCGACAGCACTGTCGCTGATGGTTACGGCGCCGGTGACGAGTCCCACCGTAGTAGGCGAGAACGTAACCGTAATCTGACATTTCGCACCCGCCGCAAGGGAAGTGCCGCAAGTATTGGTCTGGCTGAAAGGAGCCGTGGCGGCGACGCCGATATTGGTCAGCGGGACGATCTGATTGTTGGTTAATGTGACCGGGGGCGCGGTGCTGCTTCCTCCCAGCGCTACAGTGCCGAATGCAAGGCTGGTTGGCGAAAGGATCACCGGAACCACGCCCGTTCCAGTCAGGCTGATGGTCTGCGGGCTGTTGCCCGCACTGTCCGTCACGTTCAGCGTTGCCGTGCGTGCGCCTGCGGCCAGGGGCGAGAAAGTGACATTGATCGTGCAGATTTCACCCGCCGCCAGGGTGGGCGGGCAGTTGTTGACTTCGCCGAAATCGCCGCTGTCGGCCCCACTGAAGCTGACGCCGCTGATGCTGAGCGCGACGCTCTGGCCATTGCTCAGCGTCACCACCTGCGGCGAGCTCGTAGTGCCTACCACCTCGGTTCCAAAGGACAAGCCCGATGAGGGCAGAAGCGTCGCCGTCCCACAGGCCGGCAGCTGGAAGTTCGAGATGCGCGTGTGCCAATCCAGAGGCTGGCCTACGACTTGATTGGTCAGGAAGTACTCGTTGACATACCAAAAGGTGCAGCCGTTGACGGGATCGACCGTCATGCTCGTGTAGTCGCCCCAGGAGCCGGAGTCTTCCTCGTCCGCGCTCCCGTTGTACAGCGTGATCTCCGTGGGAGCCGGAGTGCTTCGCAGGTTCCACCACGAAGCGCGAATGCCGGGATGAGTCGACGCGCTCGATATGCTGTAGCCTACCGACGCTTCTCCACTGTTGTCTTGAGCGATGCTCGGCATGAAGCGGAACAGAGTGTTGTCGGGGTCGATGGTTCCATATTGATAAAGCTCCGGCGCACCGGCCCCGCGCAGTTCATACCAGCGAACTCCGGTCTGCTTGCTGGTTCCCGTACCCACCTGCACGGTGTGGCTGATGAGGAAAGATTCGTATGCGCCGAAATCGCGGTACGCGAAGCGGGGCATGAAACGGTCGCCCACCGAGTCGATATGCACGCTGGTGGTTGCAGTCGAAGGCTCGGGGACGCACACGGTCTGCGGCGGAGAGGCGGCGTCGTAGCAGCCCGGGGTGTAAGACGCGACCGACGCTGTCGATTGAGTGAACGTTGTGTTAGCCGTATTCGACCAGTCCACGTGGAAATCCCATAAATTAAAGGAGGTGGAGGTCGTGGTTACGCCGTCATTTACGGGATTCTCGATGCTGACGAGGAATTCATCCCGTCCGGCAGGAGGCGCTGTCGTACCTTCGACGTCGGCCGGGATCAGGCTGTGAGCCAGGTACATGCTTCCCGTAAGCGGATCGGGCTCGCGAAAGCATTGCGGCGGGTTGGGTGTTCCCCCGATGAGGATATTGGTGCGATCCAGAGCGCAAGCCAGGATGCCGACTTCCCGATAGCTGTTGTTGACATCTTCCAGATCCATCGAAACGTAATACGCATCGCTCCAAGTGCCCAGTTTTGGCCAGTCCGGAAAATACACATTGCCCGCGCTGTTTGTGCCGAGCAGAGTATTCAAAGGAAACGCGTAGGCGTACCAACTCAGCGAGGGCGACGTTAGATCATCGGTGTTGGACACCGCCAGGCAGTAGTAATAATCATTCTGCGTCGAATTGTGCGCGCCGATCACCCAGCGCGAAGCCAGCCGGTCGAAGAGAATCACACCATCTCCGCTAATATTCGAACAGACCGAAAGCCCCGCATTTTTCCATGGTGTCACGCCGGATTGCGGAGTGCTCCAGACGGGAGCGAAAGTGACTTTGTCAAATCCTTGATAGGCGACGTCGACCCACTCCATGTACTGCTTGGTGCCCACCGCTCCGTTCGGATCGAAGTCGATCGGTGGCTTGGCGATTTGCGATGCGTCTATGCCCTCAAACGTGGTTACGGTTTGAGCCCGCAGAACGGATGAAGCCGAGGCGAACAAAACAAACAAGGCCAGGACTCTGAGCCTGATCATAATTTGAAATCCTCAAGACGCCCTTTGGCGTCCGCAAGTCTTTGAGGAGGAGGGGTCTTGCTTTTGGATCCGTTGCTGCGTCGATCCAGTTGCAGCGCTAGATGTCAGTAGCAAATTTCTTGCAATGTTCCGCCATCATAGCAGCATTGGCTCTGGCTTCCACGCGAAAAATGCGATTGTCTATGACACGATCGTGCTATGTGAAATTTCTTGCAAGGCCGAGGAGAAATGTTGCAAGAAATTGTAACTTTTGCATCCTAAACCCTGAAATTTCAGGCACGGAGCCGTCCCGATTTGAGAGTAACGCCCTACACGGTTACTTCCTGCGCGGGAATTCCCGCGGATTCCGGTCGAACCAGATTGCCGGGAGCGATCAGATCGAGTAAAGGCACTGCCATGAAAGTGGTCACGAGGGCCATCACGACCATCATCGAGAACAGCGCCGGAGAGATGATTTTGATATCAAGTCCGATGTCGAGAATGACAAGTCCCATCAGCCCGCGCGTATTCATGAGCGTGCCGAGTCCGGCGGCTTCGCGCCACGGCATGCCTGTAGCGCGCGCTGCGGCCATGGAGCCGCCCAGCTTGCCAGCGGCCGCCACCGCAATGATCAGACCGCAGTAGAACCACATCGCCGGTCCTTTCATTAAACGAACGTTGGTGCGCAGGCCGGTAAAAGCGAAGAACAGCGGCAACAGCAAAGTGATGGTGATCGTTTCAAAGCGATCGAGAACGTAGCGTACGAACTTCGGTTCTTTGGGCATGATGGCGCCCATCAGGAAAGAGCCGAACAGCAAGTGAATTCCCAACCGCTCAGTGCACAGGGCGGAAGCCAGCGCCAACAACAGGAGGAAGGCCATCCGATTCTCACTGATCTCGCCG
Organism: Acidobacteriaceae bacterium; assembly: GCA_003156805.1. Classification (GTDB taxonomy): domain Bacteria; phylum Acidobacteriota; class Terriglobia; order Terriglobales; family Acidobacteriaceae; genus Sulfotelmatobacter. The sequence continues at coordinate 102,124 of PMHV01000006.1, forward strand.
TACTTGCGAAAGGTACGCTCCAAGCCGCGCAACAGGAAGCGGACGCCGTAGATCATGATCACCGCGAACAGGAGAATGCCGCCCAGAGTCACCCAAATGGAGGTGGTCCCATGAGCGGCGCGGATGAGCACGACAATGTAGGCCAGAATGCACCATCCGGTAACGTCGTCGACGGCGGCGCAAGCGATGGCCACGGTCCCGAGGCTACTCTTCATCATGTCGCGCTCGATGAGAATGCGGGCCAGCACGGGGAATGCGGTCACACTCATGGCTGCGCCCATAAACAGTGCGAAGTTGGTGAACGAAACGCTATCGTCGGAAAGCCTTGGGTACAAGTAAAGAGCGAGAAGAGAAGCCAATACAAAGGGCGCCGTGATACTGACGTGGCTGACCAGGACGGCTGAGTGGCTTTGGTGCTTGAGTTCCTTGGGATCAATCCCCAGGCCCACCAGGAACATGAAGATCACTACGCCTACCTGGCTCAACGCATTGAGAAATCCCAGGCTCGAGGGCGGGAATAGATAGGCGGAGAACTGAGGAGCAACCCAACCCAGTAGCGAGGGCCCGAGCAAGATGCCGGCGAACATCTCCCCCACCACGCGCGGCTGGTGAAACCTGCGAAACAGACTGCCCATGAGGCGGCACACGGCGAGAATGACCGTGATCTGGAGAACCAGCGTGAAGAGGTTCGGCACTAGCGGCCTCCCTTGGACGTGGCCGGAGCCTGGCGCTTAGCCTCGAATTCCACGGAAGTGCAAGTTGGACAATTCGTTGCCGAGAGCGCGCCCAGCAGCGACTCCGGATCTGCTTGTCGGTCGACGGTGGCCAGCAAAGAAAACTGGCCGGCGCAGCCGGTCTGGGAAGACGATTCGGGCGGCGAAGTGAGAGACGCTCGGAGTGTGATCCCGTCCAGCGTGCCGGAGGCTGTGACGGTTGGGGCGCCGGGAAAACTGAGTACGAAACTCCTGCCGGACTGTGAAATCGAGATTGCCTTATCGGGGATCGCCGCGAGAACCTTGCCGCAGGGCAGGGAATCGAGTTGCGCGGAATCGACCCGCAGACTCCAAACGCCGTCGATCGAAACCGGCGCTGTCAATTTGCGCCCGCCCCTGAGAATTCCCGCCAATCCTACCAGGGGTAGGATCACCAGAAAGACGTAGACGAGAACGAAATTTCTGTTGGTCCCGGACATTCGCGCTGGGTGTGCCTCCCGAGCGGAGCGTTTTCACCATGGGCGATCAAGCAGCCAGCATGGTGGTCAATAATAATACAGGGAATCCCCGCTTCGTCTAGTTGGGGGATTCCCTATTTTAAGTACTTCGTAACACGTCATGCAGCGGACCGTTGTCTAAGTTAAAACGACGGACTGAAGGCATTCGAGGTCAGATCGCCCAACAGCTTGTGCCAGGGATGTTTTTCATTCTGTTCGACCTCGGTGACCATCTTCTTCATCTTCTCCAGCACTGGCGGCTGAGCGTCGTCATAGACGTCGCCTTGCAGCAACTTGAGAACATCCAGCCGGTAGCGCTTATCGTTGATGAAGTAAGTGAAGAGCACGTTCAAGCGGTAATAGACAGTGATGAATTCGTACCAGTTCTTCGTGCCCAGCCGCAGCGTGTTTTCGAAATTGGAGAAGCTTTCGCGCGCGAAATCGTTCTTCTCGAGCGCAGCCAGAACGTCCTTGTGGCCGAAGCGCGAGCTGTTGAGCGCGATGCTGACACCGGTAGAAAAAATCGGGTCGACGAAGCGTCCGGCATCGCCCACCATCATCCAGCGGTCGCCGCAGAGCTGCTTCATGGCGTAGCTGTAGTCGCCTTCATCTTTGAAGGGACGGATGCGATTCGATTTGCGCAGGGTTTCCTCGATCATCGGCCGCGAGGCGACGGATTGCCAGAAGAATTTTTCGCGGTCAGCTTTCGACTTCGCGAAGTTTTTCTTCTGCGTGACCACGCCCAGGCTGGTGACCGTGTCGGAGATCGGAATCTGCCAGATCCAGGTATTGGAAATCGGCAGGAAATGAATGTAGATGTAGTCAAGATTGGTGTCGCGCTTGGCGAAGACCGTGCGGTCGTAGCCGTCGAACCACGAATGGATCGCGTACTGGTCGAACACCGTATCCTGCACCTTGATCTTGAGTTGATTGCCCAGGAAAGTGTTGCGGCCACTGGCGTCGATCACCATTTTGCAACTGACGCCCATCTCTTTGTTGTTGCGTCCCATGTTGAAGCGGACAACCGGCTCTTTGGGGCCGAAGTCAACCGACGTTACTTTCACGCCGTCGTATACCGCCGCTCCCAGCTTGTTGGCGTGCTGCAGAAGCATCAGGTCGAACTTGCCGCGGTCCACGTGATACGTGTAGGTCTTGTCGATGCCCGGCTGTATCCGCTCGTCGAAACGAATATCGACGTTGCAGTCGGCAGAAAGGCCTTCGAGATCGTGCACGTATGGAGTCTTCTTATCGTCCGTGGTCCAGACCGCCCCAAACTTGTGGGGAAACTTCGCCGCTTCCATTTGCGGAAGAAAATCGAGATCCTTGAAAACCCGTGTGGACGAGGGAACCAGCGATTCACCCACATGCGGGCGCGGAAACAGCTCGCGCTCGAACACGACACAGCTAACGCCCGCTTTGGCCAGGTAGCAGCCCATGGACGCTCCCGCAGGTCCTCCGCCAATAATGGCAACGTCAAAATCCGGCTTTGTAATAACCAACGCTTCCTCCTACCAAAAGTCGCTTCCCTATAATTCATTCCATGCTGGAGCGGAATCGTGCAGTCTATGCGCTGACTTCGCGAAAGAGGTCTACGGTCATATCGCCCAGCAGTTTGTGCCAGGGATGTTTTTCGTTATTCTCGACCTCGGACACCATGGATTTCATCTTTTGGAGCACCGGCGGCGCGGCATCGTCGTAGACATCGCCTTGCAGCAGCTTCAAAACATCCAGACGGTAACGAGGATCGCCGACAAAATAAGTAAAGAGCACGTTCAGCCGGTAATAGACCGAAATAAACTCATACCAGTTCTTCGTGCCCAGGCGAATCTTGTTCTCGAATTCCGAGAAGCTCTGCCGCGAGTAATCGCCCTTTTCCAGCGCTGCCAGCACGTTCTTGTGCGCGAAGCGCGAGCTATTCAGCGCGATGCTCACTCCGGTGGAGAAAATTGGATCTACGAATCGGCCCGCATCGCCGATCATCAGCCAGCGGTCGCCGCAGACCTGTTTCATGGCGTAGCTGTAATCGCCCTCGTCTTTGAAGGCATGCATCTGATCGGCCCTTCTCAAGGCATCGCTCAAGGCTGGCCGGCTTCCCACGGCACCCCAGAAGAAAGCTTCGCGGTCTTGACGCGACTTGGCGAAGTTCTTTTTCTGCGTGACCACGCCGATACTGGTCACGCTTCCGGTGATGGGAATCTGCCAGATCCATGTGTTGGAGATGGGCAGGAAGTGAATGAAGATAAAGTCGCGATGCTCGTCTTTCTTGGCGAAGACCTTGCGATCGTAGTTATTGAACCAGGTGTGGATCGCGTACTGATCGAACACCGGGTCTTTCACCTTGAGCTTAAGTTGGTTGCCCAGGAAGGTGTTGCGTCCGCTGGCGTCGATGACGATGCGGGCGCTCACTCCCATATCCTTGACGTTCCGTCCCATATTGAAGTGGACCACGGGGTTTTCCGCTTCGAAGTCCACGGCGTTCACCTTCACGCCCTCGTAGACGGCTGAACCTAACTTATTAGCGTGTTGCAAAAGCATGAGATCGAACTTGCTGCGGTCCACGTGGTAGGTGTATTCGCGGTCCACTCCGTCCTGCTGACGCTCATTGAAGCGAATATCGACGTGCGATTCGGGTGCAAGCACATCCACATCCTTGAATCCACCCTGGAAGTTCATGTCATATGCGCCGCGGTCTTCCGCAGTCCAGGCAGCTCCGAACTTGTGGGGAAACTTCGCCTCTTCCATCTGGTCGAGGAAGTCGAGATCGCGAAAAACTCGCATCGCGGAAGGCACCAACGATTCGCCCACGTGCGGGCGCGGGAACAGCTCGCGCTCAAAGATCACACAGCTTACGCCTGCTTTGGCAAGGTAAGAACCCATCGATCCACCCGCAGGGCCTCCGCCAATGATGGCGACATCAAAATCCGGTTTTGTAACTGCCAAGGTGCTTGCTCCTCTCGTTGAATAGATAAGCCCTAAATGACGTGCCTCGACAAACTACAGATCGTTTGGGGGGTAGACCAGCGCTGCAGTGGTTAGCTTCTATATGAACCCGAAAGTCCGTGTGTGTCAAGAGACCTTTGGCTCTACGAGGCTCCGTTGGTGGCCTAAGGACTGAAGTAATCTGGAGTCGATTACCAATGTAACCACTCACAGGAATATCCCGTTCGCGCCTTTCCGCACGTTTCCAATATGTCCGGCACTTTCATCATGCGCACCGGTTCGTTAGCGGCAAGCGGGACGCAATGCGGGGAGGATTGCCGAACGGGAACATATCGTAACACGATATACATAGCAATTCAAGGATTTTGGACCCTGTGTCACCGCCAGGCAAAATGCTGCGCGGCCATGTCCACCACGGCCCGGGAGATCGCGAGCGAGGCCGTTGCTGCGGGCGAGGGTACGTTGAGAATATGAAGCATCCTGCCCGAGGGCACAAAATGGAAGTCATCCACCAGCGTGCCGTCGCGCTTCACCGCCTGGGCTCGAACACCCGAGCCTCCGGGAACCAAGTCGTTCTCGCGCACGTCCGGAACCAGACGCTGCAAGGCACGCACAAAAGCGCTCTTGGAAAACGAACGGTGGAATTCGCCAACGCCGCTGCGCCAGTGCTTTGCCGCCATGCGCCAGAAACCGGGAAAGGCCAGCGACGCGCCCAGGTCGCGCAAGCTGAAATCGCTTCGCCGGTAGCCTTCGCGACGAAAAGCCAGAACGGCGTTGGGACCGGCATCAACGCTTTCACTGATGCGGCGCGTGAAATGGACGCCAAGAAAGGGAAAGTCCGGATCAGGCACGGGATAAATCAGCGCCCGCACCAGCGAAGAACTTTCTGGCGCAAGGTTGTAGTACTCGCCGCGAAAGGGAACGATGACGGTCTCGGACATTTCGCCGCCCATGCGGCTGATGCGGTCGCTGAACAGACCGGCGCAGTTGATGAGATGAGCGGCGAAAAACGCTCCGCGATACGTCTCGATTGCAATTTCATCCGTGCCCCGGCGAAGGTTTGTCACGGCCGAAGAGGTCAGAATCGTTCCTCCCCCCGATTCGATCAACTCCGCATACTTCCCGCAAACCGTGGCGTAATCCGTAATTCCGGTTGAAGGAACCACCAGCGCACGCAATCCCCTAGCATGCGGTTCGATCTGGCGCAGTTCTTCGGGGCCAATCAAGCGCAGGCCGGAAAGTCCATTGGCTTCGCCGCGCCGCAGCAATTCTTCCAGCCGCGGAAGTTCGTCTTCCTGCGTGGCAACAATGACCTTGCCGCAAACCTTGTGAGGAATGCCATGCTCATGGCAAAACTCGACCATGGCCCGCGCGCCTTCGACGCACAGCTTCGCCTTCAACGAGCCGGGCTTGTAATAAACGCCGGAATGAATCACGCCACTGTTGTGTCCGCTTTGATGCCGGCCCACACCCGCTTCCTTCTCCAATACCAGCAGGCGCAGCCGCGGCAACCGCCGCGTGATCTCAAGGGCCACGGCGAGGCCGACAATACCACCACCCACGATGATGACGTTGTAACGGTTTTCGATCATTGTATATACAGCACGTGTATACAGAACGTGTGCATGCAGAACGGAGACAGGCGCGACGGCAGACGGCCCGGTTGCGTAGGATTCGTTTTTCGCGAAGCGAGTCCGCTCTGCAAATGCTTGCCGCTCCGCCCGCAGCTTATTGTATGGTGAGCGTAACCGAGGAACCATCCTTTTGGCTGCTGCTGGGCGGCGTCCCGGTCACGGTGATGGTGTAGGTGCCCGGAATTGTGCCTTGCTGTCCATTGCTGGCAAGGCTGCTACCGCCGTTGCTGCCGCTGCCGCACGAGGGCAAGAAGAACACGAGTATAAGAGTGAACGCCAATCCCAGCAGCGTGGCTGGACTGCAGCGGCGTCTGCGTCCTGTGCCCCAAACTACGATTCCCGGCAGCACCAGCCAAGCTGCGTAGCGCCACGAACTGCTTTTCCCGCGCGGATGGTTCAGTTGCATGCTTATGGTCTGCGTTGCAACCGTCATGACCACGGAAGCTGCTGTGGAATCGGTGAGCGGCCCCGCCGGGTTTGGAGAAAAGGTGCATGACCCCGCGAAGAGAGGGGTGACGGTGCAGGTTAGCGTAACCGCGTTGCTGTATGCCGCGCCCACCGGCATCACGCTGAAGTTATAAGGGAGGGCTGTCTGCCCGGCGGCAATGGTCTGCGTGGTTGGCGAGAAATTGCCGATGGAGTAATCCTGGCCAATCGTGAGCGGAATCGAGAGGCTGTGGCTGGGTGCTCCCGATGTGTCCTGCGTATTTACGACGACGGCGTATAAGCCGGGCACCGCGTTGGTGGGCACGTTGACCGATGCGACCAGAGACGCGCTCGTACCCGCAGTTACCTTCACCGGGTTCGGCGTGATTGAGCATTGCCCCGCGAGTGCGCCCGTGTTGCACGTGGCGTTGATTGTGCCGTTGTAGAAGGTGGAGGGCGTGATGGCGAGATTCGCCGTGCCCTGCCCGTTCGGCGGCAAGCTCAGCGATTGTGAACCGGAAAGCGAAAGCTGGTAATCGGCGACGTTGAAGAGAATCGGCTGCGGCAGCTCTTGGGTTAGGGCGCCGGACGTCCCCTGTACCGAAAGTTGATCGCAGCCGGCGGTAAGACTGGTTGCATTCACCACGACATTGGCGGTTGCGGGGAACGAACTCACCATGCTAGGACTCACGCTGCAACTGCCGCTTCCCATGGCCACCGGGCACGTCAGACTGGCCGTTGTGAGCGAGCAAGTCAGACTGACCGCGGCGTTAAAGCCATCCTGCGATGCAATGCCGATGGCGCTTCCCGTGCCGGTGCTGCCCGCGTTCACGACGGGGAAGGAAGTTGGCGGGCTGAGGATGAAATCGGGGTTGAGCGTGACGATCGCACTAAAAAACGCTTTCGCCGGAACGGGCGCACCGCTCGTGGTTGCTTGCAGCGTTACCGTGTAAGTTCCGATGGGCGTCGCGAGCGGGACGTAAACGGTTGCGGTCACGGGGACCGGCGAGGTCGATGTAGGATTCACCGTGACCTGCGGCGTCGGGGATGCTCCATCAACGCTGAAGTTGCAATTTGCGCCGGCGATGGGCGGGCTGAAGCTGCAGGAAACTGTGACACTCTGGTCGAACGAGCCTTGCGCGTTGGCCTCAAAAGTCACGGCGGAAGAAGTTGTGCCGCGAGGAATGGTCACGGTGACCGGCGCAGGAGTGGTCAGCCCGAAGTTGACCACGTACAGCGTGAGGCTGACTTGTTCCGTGGTGTTGTTCGGGTCGGAGCCAACGCCTTGCAGAGTGAAGTAATAATCGCCGAGCACGCTGCCGGTCGAAAGCGTGAACGGCGTTCCGTTGGCAGAGGGAGTGGGACTCACCGGGTTGGGAGTGCACGGACTGGGAGGATTGCTTGCACCCGGTATGCACGTCAGCTCAACCGAATTGTTGTAGCCGTCCACTGAGGTAAGCGTGCCGTTGAAGGTAACGGGCTGCCCAACGAATACGGTCTGGGTCGGGTTCGAAACCGCCATCTCAAAGCCGGGCACAAGATTAGCCTGCCAAACACCGCGTCCATACGTGGAAGCGCGCAGCAATTTCTGGCCGTTGTAGCTAAACAACGCGAGGGCCGTGACGGCCACATTGGGCAGAACCCCAGTTTCTCCTGCGACCGGGCCAACCTCGCCCCAGGCCGCGCTGCCCGCAGCCGTACTGCTCTGGAATACTCCGACATCGGTGCCCACGTACACGATATGCGCGACCGGGTCCACTACAACCGCGTTCACGGGCGAATCGGGAAGCGGCGCGGTGCCTCCAAAGTCCGACCAGTCCGTCCAACTGGCTCCGGCATTTGTGGTTTGCCAAACATGCCCTGGGCCGCCGCTGGCTCCCATTCCGCTGGCCCCCATCCCGGTGAATCCCATTACTGTGACGTAAGCTGTGTTGCCGGTTGAGTCCGAGGTGTCGATGGCCACGCTGGAAATCGGAAACTGGTTGGGATTTATGGTTCCATTCGGCCCGTTGTTGGTCGTGTTGACGAAAGTCGAGGCACTGCCGGTGACCGGCGTAGCGTCGGTGCTAACCCAGACATTGCCGCCGCTGGGCGAAGTTCCGGGCCCATCGAGCGGACCAAGCCCGTCCGTGGCCGCGTAGACCACTTCCGAACCGCTTGCGTTGGTTGCTCCGCCGGCGGCGAGCGCGCGCACCAGATTGATCTCGCTGCCCGTGCAAGCGCCAGTTCCGAGCGTATCGAAATTCATGCTAAGCACGTTGTAAGTGCCGCCCAGCCGCGGCCCCTGCCACACGCGGCAGGTCCCGACCAGCAGCGTGGTAGTGGATTGCGGGTCGAGAATATAGGGAAAATAAAATGCTCCGTCGTCGCCGCCGAGGTCGCCGCTGCCCACTACCTGGGTGAAGGTGCTGTCGTTGCAATTGATTCCTGACGAGCATTGCTGAATATCAAGACCGTCGGGCGGAACGTCTGGATTCGAGGCAAACCAACTGGAAGTGGCGTTAGGATCGATGGCGTTGTAACTACCGTCTCCGCCCAGAACATTTCCCCAACTCGAGCTGGTGGTTGCAGTTGTGGTTGCGGGTGAGCCGTTACCCTGCACACCGCCGAGCAACGTATTCGCGTCGGTGGGATGCTGCGAGAAGCTGACGAACTGCGTCATCGAGCCCAGGTTCTGATTCAGATCGTCGAATTGATTTGTGCCGGAGCACGATCCAGTCGCGAGACCGGTAAATTCGTTCAGCGCGCGGTAGATGCCGCCATCATTCGCGAAAAACATCAGACCTGCGCCCACATCCGAGCCAGACGTCGGAATCGTGTAAGCCAGTGCGTGCTGATCCGGATGTACGTGAGCCAGCGCGGAGAGCGGGTCGCATCCATAAGCGTGCGTTAGATTCAGGAAGGGAACATTGGAGCACGTCAGGTTGGCCGTGGTGATCGAGCACTTGTAGAGATTGCTCGCGCCGGCATAAAGATCTGTTGCAGAAGCGTTGGGAACCGCCAGAAGTTCCAAGTTGTAGAATCCCTGATCCACGCCGCAACCGCTAACATCGCCGCAATTGGTGACGCCGCTTTCGCTGATCTGCGTCCATGAAGCTCCGCCGTTCATGCTTTGCCATATCCCCTGGTCTGTGGGAGCGCCGGTGGAGGGATCGGCGGAAACATACCACGCGTACATCTCGTTGCGTCCCGGGACTACCGTGATTTCGCCGCGATAAATCGGGCAGGCTTCGCTGTTGGAGGTCGAGAGCGGCGGGCACGCCGTGGCGCTCAGCACCGCGCCGCCGGGCTGGCTGGCCAGCCGCGTCCAGTTCACGCCGTCCGGGGAAGAATAGAAGCCGTGATAACGCACGGCCGCGAAGAACAGGCCAGTCCCCGAGTTGGCGGCCGCGTTGTAAACCACGGCGGTCGCAGAAGTCGCATCGGTTGCGCCGCCGGGGTCGACGAGCGCGTCGTAGTTCCAGGTTTGTCCGGCATCGATAGAAGTGTAGAGGCCGCGCGTGGTATTCGCCGTCACGGCGCCGTCGGTCACTCCTTCCGACGAGGTGGCCATCGCGGCGACGACTACATTGGTCTGATTCGCGCTGAAGGCCATGCGAGTTCCGCCGAGGCCGGCGAACGAGAGCGCGCCGCTGTTCGCAGTCAACGTCAGATTCCATGTGCTTCCGCTATCGATCGAACGCAAAATGCCCAGGCCGAAATACGAATCCGCGGAGTTGTCGGCTTCGCCCGTGGCCACGAGAATTACGCTCTGCGCGGGATTCGTATTCCCCGGCTGGATCGCAATGGCGCCAACCGAGAGCGTGGCTTGGCTGTCGGTGAGCGGAGTCCAGGTCACGTTGTTGGCGACGCCGTTGACGGCGTTGGTGGATTTCCACACTCCGCCTTGCGCTCCGCCGATGTAGACCGTGTTGCCGCTGGGGTCTGCGGGGTCGATGGCGACCGCGGTCGCGCGTCCGGAAACCTGGCCGTAATCCTGAAAGCCGGTGCCTGTGGCGTCGGAAGCCAGCGGCACCGGGCCGAGCGGAGTCCATGTAGCCGAGGACGCCGGCGTCTGGGTGTTGGCCTGTGCCGCCGCCGCTTTGTCGCGCATCGTTCGCGCGGCGCGCATCTGCATTTTGGCCAGATAAGCCCGTCGTCGAAGTTCCGCGGATGATTTTCCTGGAATTGTGCGGCCATGCAGAAACCACTTAGACCGCTGTTGCACGTGGTCGGCATCCGCATCGGCGACAGGAATTTCAGGAGCAACCGGTTTTGCGCCTTGTGCACACGCGACAGAAGCTGCCCCCCAGCAACTCAGCGCGAAACAACACACGCGTACGAAAACACAGAAGCGGCGGCTGGACATGTGAACCTGGCTGTGAGCCAGTATCGAAAGTGGCGGAATCAACGTCAACGCAAAAGCGACAGAATGGCCTATGCATTTACCACTTCGGGAAAAACCGCGGGACCCGTCGGCTCGGCGTCGGCGCGAGTCTAGGCTTGTTACAATCTCTTTTCGGCTCGCGAAGGCAGCAGGGCCGATCTGCACAGGTGCGTCAGCATGAAACTTTCTCGCTCATCGGTTCAATCATTCTTACGATTCGTCTCGGTCTTGCTCGGTCTGATCTTGCTCACTCCGGCGTTGGGACTCACCGGCGCTAAAGATGATGCCAAGCAGATTACCGTCGCGGCCGCGGCCGACCTTAGTGCCGCTCTGGAGGAAGTTGCCGCCGGCTACGAAAAGAGCACAGGCACAAGGGTGGTTCTTTCCTTCGGAGCTTCGGGCACGCTGACCCAGCAGATTCAGAACGGCGCTCCTTTCGATATTTTCTTCTCGGCAGATATGGACTATCCGCGGCAACTCATCGCGGCAGGCTACGCCGATGCGCCCACTCTGTACCGTTACGCGGTAGGCCGCCTCGTGCTGTGGGCGCCGGCCGACTCGCCGCTCGATTTCGACCGCGTAGGCATGAACGCGTTGCTCGATCCATCGGTGAAGAAAATTTCGATCGGGAACCCGCAACACGCGCCTTATGGACGAGCCGCAGTCGCCGCGCTGAAACACTACGGCCTGTATGAGAAGGTCACCGATCGTCTGGTGCTCGGCGAAAACGTTGCGCAGGCAGCGCAGTTTGTGGAGTCGGGCAATGCCCAGGTTGGCCTGGTCGCGCTAGCCCATGTGCTGGCTCCTGCGATGCAAGGCAAAGGAAAATACTGGCAAGTTCCGGTCGACGCCTATCCCCCGCTCGAACAGGGCGTGGTGGTAGTCTCGCGCTCGGCGCACAAGCAAGACGCGGCGGCTTTCGTCGAATACATCAAGACAGCGGAAGCCGCGAAGGTTCTGCGGCGGTATGGTTTCGCGTTGCCGCCACAGTAATTAAGAACTTCAAAACAAGGCGGCGGTAGCAAGATATCCATCTACGGAGTTATCCGTGCCCATAGATCTGCAGGCAGTCGATTGGCAGGCATTCGGTCTCACCCTGCAACTGGCGATGCTGGTGTCGGCGATCCTGTTCTTGCTGGGCCTGCCTCTCGCCTACTGGATCGCCTTTTCGCGCCGCCGCTGGAGATTTCTGATCGAGGCAGTGGTCGCGCTTCCCATCGTGCTGCCTCCCACGGTTCTCGGATTCTACGTGCTCGTCGCGCTCGGTTCGCGCAGCCCTCTGGGGCGCTGGTGGCAATCTCTTACCGGCCACACTCTGGCCTTCACCTTCAGCGGCCTAGTGATCGGCTCCGTCCTCTACAGCCTGCCCTTCGCCGTGCAACCGTTCGCCGCATCCTTCTCCGCGGTCGATCGCAAGCTGCTCGCAGCCTCGGCCACGTTGGGCGCTTCGCCGCTGCGCTCGTTCTTTCGTGTGGTGGTTCCGTTGTCGGCGCCCGGCCTGATCACCGGTGTGGCCTTGACCTTTGCCCACACCATGGGAGAGTTCGGCGTAGTGCTGATGGTGGGTGGCAACATTCCCGGCGTGACGCGCACTGTTTCCATCGACATCTACGATCAGGTTCAGGCGTCAAACTACGCCGCCGCCAACCAGACCGCGTTGCTGCTGCTGGTGTTATGCTTCGCGGTGCTCGCCGTAGTTTACGGATTGAACCGGCAAGCATGGACGATTGGTCCGGCCAAATAGGCGAAGCTCAAATGCCCAGCCCTGCGAATCAGCAAGAGGACCAGCAAGCACGCGAACGAGAAACCCCGCCAGAAACAAGGCCTGTGCTCACAGCGCGGATTGCCAAGACCCTGCTTTCTGCCGAGCGCGAATTCTCTCTCGACTTGGAGTTTGCTGCGACGCCGGGATTTACGATTCTCTTCGGCGCTTCCGGAGCGGGAAAGACCACTCTGCTCGATTGCGTTGCCGGCTTGGTCACGCCAGATGCCGGGCGGATTGCAATCGGCGAGAAAATCTTTTTTGACGTCGCCGGACGCATCGACGTTCCTGTCTCTCGGCGTGGCGTTGGATACGTTTTTCAGGATCTCGCGTTATTTCCGCATCTCACTGCCCAACAAAACGTTCAGTATGGTCTTGCATACCTTCCCCGCACTCAGCGTGAGGAGCGAGCTCTGGCGATTCTCCACGCATTCCATATCGAACAGCTGCGCCGGCAGCGTCCGGCGCAAATTTCAGGTGGAGAGCGCCAGCGCGTGGCCCTGGCGCGAGCCTTGGTAACCGATCCCGTCGTCCTCTTGCTCGACGAGCCACTCGCCGCGCTCGATACTCCCACCAAATCGAAGATTCTCGACGATTTGCGGCGCTGGAACCATGAGCATCAAATTCCGATTCTCTACGTCACGCATAGCCGCGAAGAAGTGTTCGCCCTGGGTGAAAGAGTTCTCGTGCTCGATCAGGGCAGAATCATCGCCCAAGGTGCGCCGCATGAAGTACTGGGAGCTCCGCGCCGGGAAACCGTGGCTCAGCTAGCCGGCTTCGAAAACATTTTCGATGCCACCGTGGAATCGGTTCACGAAGACCGCGGGACGATGCTCTGCAGAATCATGCCTTGTAGAATCACGACCTGCGGAATCACGACCGCCGCAGTCGCGACCTCAAGCCCGCCGGGCAGCGAAGCCGTCGGAACTGTTTCGCTGGAAACTCCTCTCGTGCGCGCTGAGATCGGTTCGCCGCTTCGCATCGGAATCCGCGCCGGCGACATCCTGCTGGCTGTCGCGCCGCCGATTGGGTTGAGTGCACGCAACTTGATTCTGGGGCAGATCGTCTCACTGGAGCGTCGTGACGTGATCATTTCCGCCAAGGTAGACTGTGGAGTCGAAATGGAAGTTCACTTGACGCTCGCCTCCCGCGACGCACTGCAACTTGCGCCCGGTCGCGACGTATGGCTGGTGATCAAAACCCATTCCTGCAGCTTGATGCCGCGCTGAAAGACCCAAAAACGACCTCGGACCTCAGACCTCAGCAAAACTGGTCCGAGGTCAAAAGGCTAAGGTCTGAGGTCCAAGGTCTGAGGTCCGAGGTCCGAAGTCCGAGGTCTGAGGTTCTGCTCCGCCTCTTCCACTCGCTCCATCTCGATCACGGCAATCCACTGTCCCTTGCGCTCTTCGGAAAACAGCACGCGTCCACCCAGAATTTGCGCGACCGCTGCTGGTGGAAGATCGCGGTGAAAGCCGAAGAACCGCATTTTCACTTCTGTCCAGGTACGCCAGCGATCCCATGGTGCGGGCCCGGGTTCATATTTCGTCGAGAAAACCAGCGCGACTTCGTAATTCGAGCGAAAGTCGGCGGCCGAGAGCACTTCGTCGAGTGAAAAGTTTTCAGTCCGCACCACGCGCATGGGTCGCGTGATATAGCCCAGCCATGGTCGTGTCAGTTCGTCCGACGCGGGCCACGCCGTCAGCACGCGCGCCATGGGGTAGCGAGCTTCCAGGAATCGTTCGCCGTCTTCGTGCAGCACAATGTAATCGCGATAGGCAAGATTATCTTCAGGCGCAAATCCGTAAGAAGGATTCCAGAACCACCCCGCCACAAAGCTTGCCGCCACCAGCATCACGGCCACAGGCCACAGAGTCAGCCTCCGCCAAAGAGTCGAGACCGCAAGAATGATGACAAGTGGAACCGCGGTGAGCATATACCGGGCCAGCACAGCACCGCCAATCAAAGACATCGCTACGACATACCCCGCCACGACCACGGCAAAAACCATCTGTACCGGAATCGCGATCCGCGGACGTTCGCCGTCCGCATCGCGCCGTGGCGGCAGCAGCCACATCGCGCATAGCATGGCTAGCGTCAGCACCCACAGGTGCAGATACCCAAATACCTGCCACAGCCGCAGCGTGAGCGCCAGCAGGAATCGGTCCGGGTTCATCGTAGCGGCAACGTTGTAGCGGAAATATTCGGGGTTGCCGAAGATGTAACCCGTTCGCGCGTAGTGGTATGCGTACCACAGCGTAAGCACAACAACCGGCATAAGCAGCGAAGCCATTCGCCGCGCCAAACCACCGCCAGATTCGAAACCAGGTTCCTCCGCAGCATGGGGACGCCACAACTGTCGCAACCGTCCTGCGCGAGCGAATCGACCAGCAAACTCCCATCCCGCCAGCGCTACGGGTGCCAGAATTGCCGTTTCTTTGGATAAGACGGCCAGTGTCAACCACACAGCCGTCCCAACCGTTTGACCTTCCAAGTACGCAGCCAGTCCCCAGAATGTGAATCCCGCCGCGGCCAGATCCACCTGCGCGAGAGAGCTCTGCGCGAAGAATACCGGATACACCGCCGTGCAAAGCGTAGCCGCGATCGCGACTTGGGTGTTGGACACGCGCTCCGCTAATCGAAACACGCCTGCCAGCGAAAATGCCGCGACCACCAGCATGGCCGTCCGCGCCACCGGAGAAGCGAACCCAACCACCTTCCACCACAGCGCCAGCCAGGCCAGCACCAGCGGCGGGTGCGCGTTCGACACCGTGGAGTGTGGAATCAAACTTCCCGTAAGCAGAATATCGCGCGCTGCCGGGACGTAGTATCCCGCCTCGTCCCAGAAGTAAGGCAACTGCAGAAGAGGAAGATGCAGGAGGAAAATGAAAACAAAAACGAGCGCAAACACTAGGGCCGGGTGGGGGCCGCTCGGCGTCAGGCGCCGGGCTTCCGGCTTCTGCAACCCGAGGCCCGGCGGCCACACCCGGGGAGCCGTCTTGTTGAAGCTCACCCTAATGCACCGGCCCGCCCGGCGTCATACGCGGATCGAGCTTGATATCGCCAAACGCACTCTCGTAGCTGGCCACGTTCTGCTGCAGCAGTCCCACCAGCGCTTTGGCCTGCTGCGGGCTCAAATAGATGCCCTGAAAGTTCCGAATCTCCACATGGGTTTCGCTCTGCGGCTGCAGGGTTCCGAAAACCATGAAGAAATCCCAGACGTTCACTCGCATCTGCACGCTGTTGGCATATTGTTCGCGGTAGTCGGGGGCGTTCACCAGCTTGATATTGGGTTGCGGTGGAAGACTCATAGGCTGGAAGTGTAATGACTTTTGGGGCTGAAAGGAAAGATCGGGTTGCGGAAATCGCTCGCAAGCCATGGTTCGACCCAGGATGTCTGCGCGATGCCGCGCTTCCGTTGACAAAAAGTGTCGATCCGATGGCTGGTTTCTGACTGATTCCGCTCTTAGAATCCGCCCCAGAAGGCCATGACCAGCCGCTACTATGCTGAAAATAAAACTCTTGTAGGATAGCTCTACAAATGCCAAGTGGCGTTCAAAATGCGGGAATTGGAACGATTCCTAAATGAACTCGAACCGCTGAGTGTCCTATGAACCAGAAGATTGAAAACGCCGCCGTGGAGGAGATTATTCTGCCGGAGAATCTTCTCCCACTGGGCGCTGTGCTCGGCCAGGGAGTCACGCCGCTCGATGTCAGCATGGTCCTGGCGAAGGTGTTTCGCGTACAGTACACCGAAGTTGCCCTGCTGCGGCTGGATGGCGGACTGCTGCGCTTCATTTTTCCCGAGCATCTGCGTACCACCGGGGCGATTCCCATTTCCAGCAAGGCGGTAGCCGCGCACACGGCCTTGAGTAAGAAAGCTGAGATTTTCAACAACTTTGCCCGCGTCAAGCACGCCAGCATCTTCGAGACAATCAAGCCCATCGGCGCGGATACGGACGTTCCAGTTCCGCCCCCGCCGATCCAGAAACTGATGTCAGTGCCCATCCTGGATCGCGACTCCAACGTGCTGGGTGTGATTCAAATCTCGCGCAAGGGTCTGGATCCCCGCTTTACCCAGGATTTCAGCCGCGAAGATCTGCACGATCTCGAACTCGCCGCAGGAGTGCTGGCCGCCTCGCCCGTTTTACAAGCCAACTAATCGGCTCTTGCCCTGCTGGCAACCTTCCGTGAGTCCTCTGGATTTACCGCCGCTTTCGCCTGGAGTCTTTCTCTAAACCTGAAGCACATCCCCTTCGCGGGCAACCATCTCGTACAACACGGGATTGACGAAGAATCCGATGAAAAGGCGGGAGATGAGGCCGGCGACGATGACGATGGCGAACGGTCTTTGCGTATCCGATCCAATGCCGGTGGAGAGAGCGGCCGGCAACAATCCCAGGCACGCCACGAGAGCTGTCATCATGATCGGACGGAGCCGCAGGAGCGAAGCTTCCCGTGTGGCCGTGCGGATGCCCATCCCTTCCAGGCGCAGCTTATTGATGTAGGAAACGAGAATGACCGCAGTCTCCACGGAAACCCCGAGCAACGCCAGAAGACCCAGGACCGAGGAAACGCTGAACGGAGTGTGAGTGAGTTTCAGCGCAACCAGCGCACCCACAGGTTCGGTCATGATTACACCCAGGGCAATGGTGAAAGGAAATTTGAAATTTCCGTAGAGGGCAAACAGGATCATGAAAATCAGCACGACGGCCAGCGGACCAATGAAATACATCTGCGACCTGGCCTCGAGAAACTGGCTGTATTCGCCGCCCCAGGCCATGGTGTAACCCTGCGGCAGGCTCACTACCCTCTTCACCGCAGCTTGGCCGTCGTGTACCGCCCGCTCTAAATCACGCCCCTCGATGCTGTACTGCACGCCGATGTAACGAGAATTGTTCTCGCGATAAATAAACGACGCACCGTTTCCCTGGGTGATATTGGCGAGTTGGCTTAGCGGAATCTGCTGCCCGTCCGGCGTACCCACCAACAGATTTCCAATCTCATGCGCGCTGCTCCGGAATTGGGGTTGCATGCGGACAACCAGATCGAACAACTTCTCCCCTTGAATGACTTGGGTGACCGCCTGCCCGCCCACTGCGGCCGAAATCACAGCTTCTACATCCGCAACGTTGATGCCATACCGTGCAATCTTGTCGCGGTCAACATCGACTAAGAGGCTGGGCTGGCCGAGTTCGCGGACCACCGTAAGATCGGTGAACCCGGGCACTCCGGAGAGTGTGTTCTTGATCTGAATCGCTTTGTCCTGCAGTACATTCAGGTCATCGCCATATACTTTGACCGCCAAAGAGCTCTTGAGACCGGTCAGTGCTTCGTCTACGGCATCTTCGGCGGGCTGCGTGTAGTTGAAAATGATCCCGGGGAAGGCAGTGAGTTTCTTATTGATCGATTCGATGAGTTGTTTTTTCTCGCTGAGGTCGCCGGTCCATGCCTTGTCTTTGTATGGCTTGAGGCCGACGTAGAACTCGCAGTTAAAAAAGCCTGTAGGATCGGTGCCGTCGTCGGGCCGTCCTAACTCCGAACCCACCACCGTAACCTGCGGATACGACGCCAGAATGTCGCGTATCTGAGGAGCGATGCTGCTGGCCTCTTCAAAGGAGATCGTGTAGGGCATGGTAGCCCTTACCCAAAGCGCGCCTTCATCGAGGTGAGGCATAAACTCGCCGCCGATGAAAGGTACCAGCAGCAAGGCCGCTCCGAAAATCAGGGTCGCGATTACAATGGTGGTCTTGGGCCGGTCGAGCGCCCAATCGAGCTGGCCGGCGTATTTCCCCTTCATCCATTCGAAGGCGCGATTCCTTTTCTCGCGCACGCCGTTCTTGAACCAGTAGGAAGCGAGCACGGGGATCAGCGTGAGCGTCAGGATGAGCGCGCCGACCAGAGCAAACGACATGGTCTCAGCCATGGGGTGGAACAGTTTTCCCGAAGGGCCGTTCAACGCGTAAATCGGCAGATAGCCGGCGAGGATAACGGCGACCGAATAGAAGATCGGCCGATCCACATCTTTGGCCGCCGCAAGAATGACTTCGTTCAGGTTGTAGCGCTGTCCCTCTCGCAGCGCCAGCTCGCGGTAAATGTTTTCAATCATCACCACGGTGCCGTCGATGACGATTCCGAAATCAATGGCGCCGATGGAAAGCAAATTCGCAGCCACGTCGTGCGCGTGGAGCACGATGAAGGCAAACAAAAGCGAGAGCGGAATGGTGAGCGCAACAATCACGGCCGCGCGGAAGCTCACCAGGAAGAAAATCAGCACGATCAAAACCAGCACCATGCCGCGAAGCAGGTTGGCTTCCACCGTGTCCGTAGTAAGATCTACCAATTCACTGCGGTCGTAATAAGGATGAATCTTGACGTCGGGCGGCAGGATCTGGCGGTTCAGTTCCTCCGTCTTGGCTTCAACTCCTTTGAGGACGTTCTGTGTCTGCTCTCCACGCAGCATGAGAATGACGCCCTCGACTGCATCGTCATTTTTCTGGAAACCGAATTCGCCCAGGCGCGGCGCGTGCCCGATGGTTACATCTCCTATATCTCTCACTCGAATGGGCACGCCCTTGTTGGCCCCGACCACGATGTTTCCAATGTCATCCGTGTTCTTGACCAGCCCGATTCCGCGAACGTAGTAGAACTGTCCCCCCTGAGAATAAAAGCCGCCTCCAGCATTCGAGTTATTGGCCGCTAGCGCAGTCGTGACTTGCGGAATGGTGAGGTGATACCCGTAGATGCGCGCCGGGTCGAGCAGTACCTGATATTGCATCACGGTTCCGCCGAAACCGGAGTCGTCAGCCACGCCGTGAACAGAACGGTAAGCGCGTTCAATCACCCAGTCTTCAAACGTTTTCAGTTCCTGAGGGCTGCGGTCGGGACTCTCCAGCACATAGCGATACACCAGGCCACTGGGGCTGAACAGGGGCGCGAGGCTCGGAGTTACTCCTGTCGGCAGCGTGGCTTGCGCGAGCCGCTCAAAAACAATCTGCCGCGCGAAATAGTCGTCGGTGCTGTCTTCAAAAGTCAGGATGAGATCGGACAGTCCATAGAGCGAAATGGACCGCATCACCACCATGTGCGGAACGCCGTTCATCTCGAGTTCAAGAGGAAGCGTGACCAACCGTTCGACTTCTTCCGCGGCGTGGTCCGGCCACTGGGTGATGACTTCAACCTGCGGAGGCGAAAGGTCGGGATACGCATCCACCGGCATCCGCTGAAAAGACAGGATTCCCCCGACCGTGATGAAGGCGGTCAGCATCAGTACCAGGAATCTTTGCCGCAGCGCCGCTTGGACTATTCGGTGAATCATTCCGGTGTGGTGGACACTATCCTGTCAGATTTCTTGGAACACTGGCCTTGGAACATTGGATGAATTTTGCGCCGTCCGTCTAGCGCTGCAGCGAGTTCGCAAACTGCAAAAACAAGCTGCCATTTCCGATGACCCGGTCGCCAGCCTTCAGCCCGCTTGTAATCTCCGTCTGTCCATTAAAGCCTTCGCCGAGGGTGACTGAGCGTCTGCCAAACTGGTTGGCAGATGCCGCGGCATAAACGAAGGGCTGGTTCTCGGTATCGCGCAACACCGCCGCATCCGGAAGCGCAATGGCATTGCGGATCGTACCGGCGTTTACGGTCGCAACCACATACATATCTTTCTTCAATTTTTCGCCGGGATTGGGCGTTTCGATGCGCGCCTGCAGCGTACGCGTGCCCGGATCGAGCGAGGCGGCCACGTAAGAGATGCGGCCGTGGAAGACTTCAGGGTAAGTATCCGTCTGAATCGAGACCGTATCTCCTGCGTGCACGTAAGGCAAATCCTTCTGATAGACATTGACCAGAACCCAAACCGTGCTGATGTCGGAGATCATGAAACATTGAGTGCTGCCCGGCTGAATGAGTTGTCCCGCCGACACATCCTGCTCCACGATCAAGCCGCCGATCGGCGCCTTCACCGGAACTTCAAACGACGGCGGGGCTTTTACCAGGGCGTCGGGATCGGTAATTCCCATGACTTTCAAAGCGGCTTCCGCCGATACCAGGTCACCGCCGGCCTGCACCTCGGCCGACTCCGCCTGCTCCACATTCTGCTCGGCAATCGCATGATGTTGATAGAGGTCCTGGGCGCGGGTGTAGGCTTTTTGTGCCAGGGCGTAGGCATCCTTGGCCTTCAAATAATTCGTGCGCAGCTGCGAGTAATCCGGACTCGCCACGTACAGCATGGGCTGGCCCTGAGTTACTTTCTGCCCGGGAGCCACCACGATCCGGCTGACCGGACCGCTCACCTGGGTGATGACCGGCGTCGTACGAAAACTGTTGTAAGCCACGGCGCCGGTCAGGCGTAGCGTTCGAGTCAGCGTCGTGGGTTGAACTGTCAGCACCTGCACATGCGACATCTGATCTTGCGGAATGGTAAACAGTTCCGCATTCGTTGAGTTTGTTGCTCCATTTGAATTGGCCGCGTTCGATCCTGAGCCCCCGCAACCGGCCAGCGCCGGCAAAATCGCCAATGCCGCGGCCCAAGCAGTCAACTGCGGCCAAAGTTTCCTACGGGCGTTCTTCATGGCAGGTTCCTCGTTCCCACCGCTTCCTTCAACTGTTCCAATGCGGTCATATAAGAGCCCAGCGCCTGGCGATAGGCTAACTGAATGGAACGGTAACTGCGCTCGGCATCGAGAAAATCCAAGAGGCTTGCGGCACCGCGCTTATAAGCATACTCGCTGATGTCGCGCGAATCCTGCGCCTGCTTGAGGTACCCGGAAGTATAGAGTTGCACCACTTCGTCATTGCTCCTGACCGCCTCATAAGCGTTGGCAACGTCGGAAAGAACCGTATCGCTGGCCGCTTGCTGCTGCTCCTGGGCCTGCGTCAGCGCGTAACCGGTGCGCGCGATCTCTCCTTGATTGCGATTGAAAATCGGCAACTCAAAATTTGCGAAAATCGAAGCCGTGTTCTCACCCGAGACATGAGTGAAGTCATACGTGCCGTTCACGTCTACCTTGGCGTTCGCTTTGGCCAGCAGGATTTGGCTCTGCGCCGCGGTTATTCCCAGTTCCGCGGCATGGAAGTCCGGACGCTCGTGCAGCGCCTTCATCTGCAGGTCTTCCAGGTTCGCCTTGAGCGGCTGGTAGGCCAGATCGCCCATCACGTCATAATTGGCCGGCACCGCGTTATAGCCCAGGAACTCACGCAGGGCGACAAGCGCCTGCACTTTCGCCAGCCGTGCCGAGGACACGTCGGTCTGAAATTGCAGCAGCTGCAGCTTGATCTTAAGATAATCGCCTTCCCCAATGTAGCCTGCCTTGAATTGCGCATCACCAATATCGACGGTCTGCTGAAAGCTTTTTAGATCCTGAAGCGCGAACTGAAGAGTGGATTCCGCCAACAAAACGCCGACGAACTGCTGGCCTACGTTGAAGGCCAGAGTTCGTTCGGCATCGGCGACTTGAGCGCGAGTCACGGCGGTTTGATCGCGAGCGGCTTGCAGGCGCCGCTGCCGCTTGTGGCCGCGTTCGAAGAGGTAGCTGATTCCGATATCGAACTGCTGCGTCTCGTCCAGATTCTCCCCGGAAAAATCCTGCGGACTGAAAAACGGGACGAACTGCGTATCAACCCCAAAAGTCGGATTAGGGCGCAGATTGGCTGTGATCTCCTGGGCCTGATTTTGAAGAATCAGAGTTCGCGTGGCTTGGATGGAATGGTTGTGCGCCAGCGCCAGATCGATGGCCTGATCAAGACTGATCAGCGTCGTATTTTGCCCAACGCTTGCCGCCACAAGCAGCAGGAAAAACGTCGCAGCCGGGGCCAGCGTCCGAGAATACCTGGAGCGCATAAGGGTTGAGATCAAAGGGCACCGAGCGAAGCCAAACAAATCCCGCACGGATGCTCGAACCTAACCAGCGCTACGCCAAGCTCTGTCGTCTGTATCATGCCAAGTTCGCGCCTCAGGGCTCAATGGATGTATTGTAATTGACGGCATTCATGATCGCGCCATACTTGTGATCCTCTCACAATCCCGGTCAACACGAAGGTCGCGCGTCGGTCCCCTCACAACAATGGCTAACCCACAATTAGTGACCGTTCGCACTGTATGAGACGGCCACCAACGGTTGATCGCTATTCCAAAGCGTGGGTAGTGGCATCCTCGAAAAAATCGTTGTCGGTCGGGAATGCATGAGCGTGTCTCAAGCGATCGCGAGGCCAACCGATTCCAGGGGCGGTTCCTCCAAGTGCCCTGCGCAGAAACAAGGCGCGAAACTTGCCGGCGGGTTCGCGCTGCTCTGGACATCTAAAGCGTTCTTAGGGACTCCCATGGTCTGGCCTTCTACCCCGTTCTCTCGAAGAAGGTGCTCGCACAGAGGAGCGCTTTCAGCTGCGATTCTCTTTGCGGTTTTGCAATGCCGTTGATGAGGACAAAAGGGTTGTCTAGAATTGCACTCGAAGTGAAAATTCGACCTGACGCTGCGAGGCGTTCGGCGCCAGCGTGGTGATGACTGCTCCAGTTTCTTGGCCATTGGCGGAGCAGTCTACACAGCCGCTGGGAAGCCCCAGGTTCACCCGGTTAAAAGCATTCAAGAAATCGGTCCTGAATTGCACGAGATAATTCTCGAAAATAGCTATGTCCTTGGTGATTGCCACGTCGGTATCATAGTAGGAGGGGCCGCGCAACGAGTTGTTCCCAGCCGTTCCAAAGGTTCCGATTGCCGGTCTTTGCCAGGGACCGATCGGCGCGCTCGGGCCAGTGCTTCCCTTAGGGCGACTGAGCGGCAACCCGCCGGTGGTAGTGAAGTAATCGTTACGGTTGCCCGTGATCTGGACATCCCCCACAAGGTTCGGGCGACAAGGCCCTGTATCCCGATCCACGTTACACTCGCCCTGAATGTAGGTCGGGGAGAAAGGCACTCCGCTGGCCCAGGTTGTGCTCGTGTTGATCGACCATCCGCCAACCAAGTAGTTGGCAGCAGTACTGGCGTTGCCAAGCAGAGCTTTGCCTTTTCCAACAGGAAGGTTAAGAACATTGTAGAAAATGAAAGTGTGTTTGCGATCGTAAGTATTCAAACCATAGTCCAAGCCGGGATTCTGATTGTAGTAGCTCGCGTCATAACCCAAACCCTTGGCCCACGTGTAGTTAGCTTGGAATTCGTAGCCTTTGGTGAGGCGTTTGACGAGTTTGGCCTGCATCGAGTTGTAGTTTGAGGAGGCATCGTCGCCGTAATAGTTGATTGCCTGGCTCCAGCCGAAGGAGTAAAAAGGATAGCGCTCCAAACAGGCAGTGCTCTTAGGGTTCCCCGTCTCGTAGCAGGCCAGATAGCCCGCAATGGTCGGCTGGTTCAAGTTGTAGTAACCGTTGCCGGCATTCGTTATGGGCAAGTGAGTGCCTTTATTTCCTACGTACCCGATTTCAACGTACATGTTGGAAGTGAGTTCGCGTTGTATGGTGAGGTTCCACTGATCCAGCGTGGGAACCTGCAGCTTCGGAGGCACAGCATAAACGGTCACAGCGACCAAGTCACTACTCGGTATCTGCCCGTTCGACGGCACGCTGGGATACAGGATAGGAGGGGGCTGCGGGACACATTGATTTGGGTTTACTGTGCATTGAGCCTGGTCACCCAACTGAAACACATAGAGCTGTTTATCAGGGGTCGGGTTCGTCGGCTGTGTATTGTTTTGGGCGAGGGCGACGGGCGGGTTTTCCGTGGCGCTGGCACTGAATACCTGCGGAGACGCCGAGTCGAAGTTGCGGCCGTAGGCTGCTCTCAAAATGGTCCGGAAGTTCAACTGATAGGCCATCCCCACACGGGGGGCAAGATTGGTCAGCGCGTTGCGGATGTTGCCCTGAAGGTTACAGCAGGGATAGCCGGCGATGTTGATCGTCCCCGTATTGAGGTCTAGATAGCCTCCCTTATTCTGCCCATTGACCGATTGCGGAAAGTAGATCTCCCAGCGCAGTCCATAGTTCAGGGTAAGTCTTGGCGTCATGCGCCATGTATCCTGCCCGTAGAAGAATACCCGCTTCTGAAGTTCCTCCGCGTCTGAGATGCTGCCGACAGTGCGCGAGAAAGAGGTCACATAGCCAAGGAGAAATGTTGCCAAGCCCAAACCGCCTGTACCTGAGGGATCGTTCAACTGGTCGGTAACCTTGCCGGAAGATGCAAGCAATCCTGCCCGATGGGGTGAACTGTTCACCATTAGATCCTGCGCGTAGCGGAAATCTGCGCCCCACTTTAACAAGTGGTTGCCGTGGGTCTTGGCCCAGTTGTTGACCCACTGAAATTGTTGGAGCGTTTCGGTGAGCGGGCAATCGCATCCATTTAGGGTTTCACCGTCCCCAAAGGTGATGTTGCTGCTCACCGCCTGGAACGAGGGCTGGGTGATTTGGATGCCGGGCATGCCCGAGGTCAGGCTGTCGCCCAGATTCAAGCCTGGGATGCCGGCGCTGGTGGCAGGGGTGGTGTCGTAGTCATTCTGCAATACCTGCAGGTTTGTCCGGAAGAAACCAAAACGAAAATCCGTGACCAAGCTGGAACTGAGAGAGTAATCCAAGCCCGTGGAAAGACTCTGGTTCTGCGACCGGCTTTGGCCGGCAAATCCATCGGGCCCAAACCCGCCACCTCCCGCCACAAACCCGAATGCGCTGGGACCGTTGATGCGGTAGTCGGCAAAACTGTAGCGGCCCAGCAGGTGAAGTGTTTCGCTCAGGTTGTCATCGACTCGCACCGTGTAGTCGTCGTCATTGTATCCCTCGCTTCCCGCAACGCTATAGTTGGAAACCACCCCGGGCAAGTTGGGCGGCGGCAGTAAGGAAAGCAGATTCACGGCTTGCGGAGAAAGGGAGCTTTGCGGAACGCAGTAGCCCGCTAGTCCTCCGGCACAGCCTGGGATCGCGCGAAACGGCATGCCGGTCTGTGGGTCATAGATAAGATTGGTGGGCAGGTACTCGCTCAGATCACACCCGCTGGTAGTGGTGAAGCAGGTGTCGCGAACCTGCTGGGTCGGAACGTTTAGGAATTGTGTGGAACTGAAGGAACGGCGCGTCCCCTGATAATCCCCGAAAACGAAGAGCTTGTTCTTGACGATCGGGCCTCCGAGAGAACCGCCAAACAGATCAATGCGAAAAGGGGAAATCCCTGCCAGGTTCGGGTTCTGCAGGTTCGGGTTGCTCGCTTCTCCCCAGCTCGTACGCCTGAAGTCGAGTAAGCTGCCGTGCCACACATTGCCGCCCGACCGGGTCTCAGCCGCGACGACGCCGGAGAGCGCCTGGCCCGTCTCGGCGTCATAGCTTTGGGTTGTGATCTTGATTTCTGCCAAGGACTCAAGCGCTGGGTTGATTACATAAATCTGGGTAACCGCCCGGTTGTCAGTCCCGTCCAGCAGCAGAGCGGTGCCACTGGGAGGTTTTCCGTCCAGCGATACCAGCAGGCTCTGCCCAGGATTCCGGCTGAAGTTTGTGCCGAGCATTTGTATTTGTGCGCTGGGCGCCAGCAAGGTGAAATCGGAAGCGTTCTGAGTGAAATTCGGCAGAGACTGAATCGCAGTCTGGTCCAGCGTGATAGAAACGTCGGCTCGGGTCTTCAACGTGCTGCCGCCCGCGGTTCCGGCAATCGCCAATTGGCCGCGCCTCGGCAGAACCGGATTGACCAGGGCTTCGTCGTCGGCCACCACCGAGATATCGAGGGTGGTTGTCTTTCTGCCGCCGGCTTCAGCTGTAAGGTCATAGCTTTCGGGAAGCAGATTCGGAAATTCGTACTCACCGTGCTGATTGCTTTTCGCTCTAAGCTGTGTCCCCTTCTCCACTGAGGTTACGGTAACGGTGGCCCCGGCTACCGGCT
Source organism: Acidobacteriaceae bacterium (assembly GCA_003156805.1). Classification (GTDB taxonomy): domain Bacteria; phylum Acidobacteriota; class Terriglobia; order Terriglobales; family Acidobacteriaceae; genus Sulfotelmatobacter. The sequence goes on from PMHV01000006.1 coordinate 128,294, forward strand.
CACCGGATCCTTCTTGAACGGTTCCGTGAATTCCGCCGTACGTGTTCTGCGCCGAAGCCGTCTGCGACAGCACCAGCGCAAGACACAGGCGGAATAGCAGGACAGCAACAAGAGATTTCCTCATGGAGACACCCTAGCCCACATTGCAGAAACCCGGTTTGCTTCAGTCTTGAAGCTGGAAACCGCGAACGCCCCACTGGGAACGAGCCGACAAGTTAGCCGTGAACTTGCACTTTGTCAAGGGGAAGGTCAATGCCCCGGCATCAAGGAGTCAAAGTTCGGCGGGCATGGAGTTCGGGTTCCGGCCAAATGCCGAGTAGTTAGTGCGGCCCTGACTCGACGATCCAACGGTCCCCTTGCCTGCCCATTTTGAACACTACCGAATCCTGCACCAGTCCACCCCCTTCATCGGGACGAACCACATTTTGGGTGCGTTTGCAGGTGACTACGGCCACACTGCCGGTGATGTTCAACTCTCCGATCGACAGCTTCATGCTGATCGATTTGGCCGCCTTGAACAAATCGCGTGTCCGTTGTTGGGCGCGGGCGGGAAATGTTGGCCATAGCAAAAGAAGTTGATCGATGTCTTTTTGATTGTAAGCTTGCTCATACTTGCGGACCATATCCCGAATCTGCTTGTCGTCGATCAGAGCGGCAACTTCGGCGCGGGCTTGTTGGCTGTACCTCCCCTGCGGATACTTGGAAAGATACTTTTGCAAATCCTCAATGTTCTTGCTGTCTCGATCACTGACCCACTCCTCCTCTTCTCCCCTGAGAATGTTCATGCGGGCACGGGCTTCCGCACAGACCGCGCCACGGCAGCGACCCAGGAAATCATCGAGAGCGATCAAGATTCCCGAATCGTTGCGGTTCTTGAGACTGTCCCATTCCAATTGCTCGGCTCGGTCGCGCGCGCGCGCCGAGAATCGCCCGCCAGGGTTCTCACGGATGAAAGCTTGCAGGGCTGGCAGGTCATTACTGTTCGCCAGTAGCTGCCAGCGCTGGTATTCGGTATCCACCTTCAGTTGGGCGGTATAAACAATTTGTTCCCCGAGAACCGACAGGAATTTCGAGTCGTCAGGCACAAAGCCATCTTTGGCAACACGGAGGGCGTGCTCGCCAGGCGAGACCGTGAGCGAGAAGGCGCCTGTCTCCGAGGTGGCTCCCACGTCTCTGCCATCCAAGCTGACGGTTGCGCCGGGCGGCGCGCCCTGAACCGACATAGAGCCCACCGCAATTGCTTTCGACTGCTCTTGCAGCTTGAAGATCAGCGGCGTTTCCGATTGAGCCTTGATCTCGATGGGCAGTGAAACCGTCTGAAAGCCTGGTTTCTCCGCGCGGACTTTATAGGTGCCGGCGGGGATGCCATCGATACGCAAAACTCCTTCCTGCGCAGTTCTTCCATACTCCTGATCGTTGACAAAGATGGTTACGTTCTTCTCGCTAACATTCACCAACAACGACCCAGTGTTCATCAGCGCTCCGGACGCGACGCTGAACGACGCCCAAAACGGCGGGGGTGCTGGAGTCCGGAAGACTGCGGTGGGCCCTTCCGGGAGGGTTATTCGGTATTGCCTGAGGTAGAGATATGCGCCGGCGGCAAACACGGGAATGGCGGCGAGAGCGGCAACCTTTGCGCCTCGCTTGTACGCAGCTTTTTGACGGCGCAATTCAGCGCCGGGTAGATTCGACGTCACCCAATCCCGGTCGAATACGCGTTCGTAGATTCGATTGCGCACCCTCAGAAAAGCCTTCTCGGACCGCGTGATCCCAGCGAGCCGCAAGACCGGCACCAAGGGGTTGGTTTCGTCGTCCCGGACTTTCCCGCCACGCCGCACCTTGTCGTACAGGCTGAGCAAGCTTGGAGTGTCGACCTCGCTGCGCAGCATGCGTTCGCGCACGAACAGCAGATTGTCGTCATGTTCGCGCGCGCGCAAAGAGAGAAAGAGGTCGTTACATATGCGATCGACTGCCGAAGCAGTTTGGGCGCTGGCGGCTTCGGCTACGGCGCGGCACAGGCGCTGCGTCAGGTAAGGGTGGCCTCCGGTCCAGTACAGAATCCTGCGTAAGAGTTGGTGGCCACTCTGAGTTTTCCCTCCCATGCCGAGCGCAAGCGGGCCCGCTTCTGCTTCCGTGAAGTCGGTCAATTCAATACGGTGCCCGATGTTGAAGGGAGTAGTACGAGTATCGCGGATCAGATCGGAGGGAGTCGCCACACCGAGCAGGCAGAAAGCAAGTCGGTCCAGTGCCGGATCCTGGGCGCGGCGATTGTACAGCTCTCGAATGCCGGCAAAAAATTCGTCGGTGGAGAAGGAGAGACTGCGGACCGCATCGATTTCATCAATGAACACAACAATCTGGCCCGGGCAGCGCTCCAAAAGAACAGAACGCACGGCGACCATCCAACGCTGCAGCGGGCCCAGGGACTGGTTCTTGTCCCATTCGTCTTCCAGTTCATTCTCGAGGTCGAGCTGCTCCCCGATGCGGTCGAGCAGTCCCGTGTACCACTGTTCGACGCTAAGGTTTTGGCCCAAAGCCGTCAGGTCGAGAACGGCAACGGAGGCTTGGTCCTTGCGCAGCCGAGCGGCCGTGCGGACCATTAGGGACGACTTGCCCATCTGCCGGGCAGTGAGTACGTAGCAAAACTCACCTCCTGTCAACGAGGTGTAAAGACGGGAATCGGCTTCGCGAGCAACGTAGCATTGGGCGTCCCGATGCAGGGTGCCGCCGATTACGTAAAAAGATGCCGAGTTCGAGACGCCCAAGGTGTTGATCACAGCAGATGTTGCGCCAAATACAGCTCATAGAGTTTGCAGCGAGGCTTCATATCTCGCGCCGACTCTCCAGAGACCAGGCCTGAACTCCGCAAGCGGTAAAAGACTTCCAAAGGGGCGCTGTGCCGGCCGGACAACATCTCGCGCACGAAATTGCAAAGCGCGGCATCTTCAGCGAGCGAAACCAGCAATCGCCTTAGATGATCTCCGAAGGGGCCTTCGTCGCGGGCCGCTTGGCTCTCAAAGTCGGGAAAACCCAAATTCCGGGAGGCCAACTCGTGCAAACCGCGGCGCGTCAGGTAGGGTTGCCCTCCAACTAGGTCGTAGAATTGAACGAGCTCTGACTTATCGCGCAAGGGAGTGCCGTATCGTTTGTTAAGTTCCTCCAATTGCAAGGGAGTGAAATCGTTCAAAACCAATCGTGTACCAACATTGAACGGACTCTGGTTCATGTCGGTGATGAACATGTGGGCCTCGGTCGCATACGCAATCGCCAGGGTGAGTTTCTGCCACGGGCCACTGGGATCGAGGGAGCGCTCGTTGTGCCACGAACGGAACAGCCCGAACACCTCACTGCCGAAGTTGCAACTGAACAGCCGGTCAACTTCGTCCATACCCCAGACCAGGGATTGGGATACCTTGCCCAGAACCTCGCGTTTCAGAAAACGCTCGAAGTTCATGCTCGGCCCGCGCCGCGGGTTCCAGACGTCCGCCGGGACGACGTCGATGTCGAGTTGTTCCGCAATCCACTCCGACAAAGCAAGGAACAGCTTCTCCACTGATTCCAGGTGGCAGGCGTTGAGTTTCTGAAAGTCGGTAAGTATGACCTTATATCCGGCCTTGCGTGCTTCCTGCAGGCCGCGCGCCATCAGGGAACTCTTGCCCATCTGACGAGCGCCCTTGATCAAAACAATGCTGTCTTTCCGCGCCAACGCCTCGTAGAATTCTTCGTCCGTCGGACGCACGACATAGAAGCGCGAGTCCGTGGGAACCGCCCCACCAACCGTTTCGAGCCAGATTCGGCGAGGGTTTGTTTTCGGAGGGTTCTGCAACGATTCCGTAATCTCGGTGATGAGGGACGGGCTGTCCTGCGGTCCCTTCCATTGCGCGTACTGGATCCCATCCAGGATCGCGGCGAGCGGGCTGGGCAGAGTGCCCTCAAAATTGATCCGGATGGGCAGAATGCGCGGTCTTCCGTTCTTCTGCGCTGACTCGTGTGCGATCTGCACCTCGTAGGCCAGCATTTCGCTGTTTACCGCCGTGGCGGAAAGCAGCACAACCACCGCGTAGGCATTGCTGACCCTGCGTTCGATCTCCCGCGCCCACTCCATGCCAACTTGCAAATGGCAGTCGACAAAAACCGGATAGCCGCTCCTCCGCAGTTGTTCTTCAAGCAGCCTTAGGATCTGCTCGTCCGGCTGGGAATTGCGTTTATACAAGAGCGCAACTTCGCCCAACTTGGCCGCTTCGCTCTCAATTGCGCGTACTGGGGCGGTTGCCGCTCGGGGGAGCGCAAGCGCCCGCTGCAGATGTATTCGCATCTCCAGCGCCGACTGGTAGCGCAAGCTGCGTTCCTTGCTGAGCGCCTTGCCGATGATTCTCTCCAGTTCAGGCGGCAGCTTCGGATTCAAGCTGGCGGGTGAAACCGGTTCACGATTGAGGATCGCTTCAAAAATCACGGCCGAGGTGTCACCGCGAAAAGGCTGGATTCCAGTAGCCATCTCGTATAGCACGATACCGAGGGAGAACAGATCGGTGCGATTGTCGAGTTCCAGACCGCGCGCCTGTTCCGGTGACATATAGGAAACAGTCCCAACCCACTCCCCGGGAGCGGTCAGGTCCGAACTGGTGGGCTGGGTCGTTGAAGCGGTGAGGGCTTCCCCAATTTCCGTTGAATGGCGCTGGACGGAAGTAAACTTCGCCAGTCCAAAGTCCAGGACCTTCACCTGGCCGCGCGCCGTGACGAAGATGTTGGCAGGTTTAATGTCGCGGTGGATGATACCTTGCGAATGGGCGCAATCGAGGGCGTCGGCGATCTGGATCCCTTGCTGCAAGATCTCGTCATCGCTCAGCTGCTTGCGCACAATTCGGTGTTTCAGCGTCTCCCCTTCCAGCAACTCCATCACAATGAAGTAGCGGCCCTCGAAGTCGCCAACATCGTGCACCGTGCAAATATTGGGGTGGTTCAGTAACGACGAGGCGCGCGCTTCTTGCTGAAAGCGCTCCAAGGAAGACGGGGTGGAAGGCCGGTCTTCGGTGAGAAACTTCAGGGCGACTCGGCGGCCGAGCCGCTGATCCTGTGCTTCGTAGACAACGCCCATGCCCCCACCGCCCAGTTTTTTCAAGATGCGGTAGTGCGAGACCGCCCGATTGATCATCGGATCGGGCAAGTTCGGTCCCACTGCGGTTTCGCCCTCCGGAGCGTCCTTCACCTTTCCCGGGGTCTGGGGATTGCCGAATCCCTGGCCGTACAGTATTTGCGATGTTTTTTCGGTCGGAACCATAGAACGTTTCTAGAAAAGTATTTCGAAAAGCCTGATATCAGCGCCGTTTCAGCGGGCGTCAACGTACGGCACTTCGTTCGGCTCCAGTGCGGGTCGGAGCATCACGAAGAGTCTGGGGATGCACCCAAGCAAGCGGGGAAATGTTAAGCTGTTTCGCCCCACTTTTCAAGCTGTGGCTGCGGGCGCCAGCCGATCTGCTTCGTCCAAATACTAGACAGGCTGCACTCCCCGCGCTTCCCGCGGCGAGAGAATAGGCACAGTGAAAGCTAGGTGGGTACAAAATTAGGCACAATGGGGAAAGGGCCGATTCAAGATCGGCCCTAAACTGTTAGTGCAAAAGGGAGGGCTCGAAGACTCGAACCCCGGGTTTTACCTGCCAGATTCGTGGGTCTGTGACGCTCGTTCGTGCTAAAGCCTTCTCGCACTCGCTCTTACCGCAGCTTCCGGCGCGACCGAGCGCCGACACGTCGATGGGACTGTAGAGGATTGCAGATGCGCCAACTAACGTTGAATCAACACGACGGCCAGCCAACCTGAATCCCACCCAACGCAATCAATATCAGTCTCAGCCATCGGGTGACTCGCTCAAGGTCCTCGATGGACTCTAGCAGCAGAAGACTCATCTGTTCCACAGTCCTGCTGCGGCTCCCATGTTCTTACTAAACTTCGGCCGCTGCTCTTTGGTTCATACAACAACCCTTTCATGGTGCCGGGAACAGGACTCGAACCTGCACGCCTTTCGGCGCTAGCTCCTAAGGCTAGTGTGTCTGCCAGTTCCACCACCCCGGCACACCAATATTCTACACACAGGGGCAAACAGAGATGGCGGATTCATACATGAGCCGGTGACGCCTGAACTGGTGACGCTGAGCTGGGTGAGGCCTGAAAAAGAAGAACTCGGACCCGGCTCTACGGTCGCAAGCAGCATCTCTATCGCGTGATTTTGCCGCGTCCTGAGAGACGGAAAGTGGTTGAAGTGCACTCCCCTTCCCTGCGGGAACGGGAAGCTCGGTCGGGATGACAATTCGCAGTGGGGTCCGGTGGCCGTGGGAACGTCTAGGCGAATTGCAGGCGCTTGAGCTTGATGCGGTCGGCACGGACTTGAGCTCGGAATGACAAGAGTAGAATCTTTAGGAGTGATGATCAGGTTTGCCGCCGGGATGTTGCTGGTCGCCATCACTCCTCCGGCTCCCGAGCAGGCGGGCCCAGCCGTTGATGTCCACGCAGTCGCTGCCGCCGTGGATGAGCATTATGATCGCTTGCACACCCTGCAGGCGGAGTTCACCGAGACCTATCAGGGCTCCGGCATGGAGCGGACGGAATCGGGAACGCTTTGGCTGAAGAAAGCGGGGCTGAAAAAACCGGGCAAGATGCGTTGGGAGTATCGTTCTCCCAAAGAGAAGTTGTTTGTGAGCGACGGGAAAGACGCGTGGTTTTACGTCGTCAGCGACCGGCAGGCGCGCAAAACCACGATGCGGGACTTGGATGATATTCGCTCTCCTCTGGCGTTTCTTCTGGGTAAGACTAAGCTGGAGAAGGAGTTACAGGGTTTATCGGTAGCTGTGGATGTGCCTCCGCTGACGCCGGAGGATGTGCTGCTGCGGGGCATCCCGCGGGCGCTGGCGGACCGGGTTAGCGAAGTTCTGCTAGAGATTACTCCGCAGCATGAAATTGTGCGGATGGTCATTGAGGAAGTGGACGGGGCGGTGACCGATTATCGCTTTACCGCGCAGAAGGAAGATGTGCCGATTTCTGACGAACGGTTCCGGTTCCATCCGCCGGCGGGGACGGAAACGGTGGATGAGCCGGCGCCGTAGGCGACGCTGGCAATGTTAGAGGGGAGTGACTGTATCACACTGTCGGACATACACTTGTGATAGGAGATCGGAGGCGGCTTCCTCTGCCGAGCCGGGTTATTACCTGCGATACTGGTAGGGACGCAAGTTGGTCCCCGAACCCAAGCCGCAACCCAGTTGGCAGTGTTAGACTGAGCCGGTAGAGGTGTCTGCCGGTAACAGAAACGCCAGAACGATAACGTTCACACAACCCCATGGCAGAATTCGTCATAAAAGTCGCGGACGAACGCGGGCACATGCTCCAACAGGTGGAGAACGGCTACTCCGTGGCCGAGGTGCGTGACCGCTTCACCTCGCAGGGTTATCTGGTTTATTGGGTGAAACCCCAGGGATTGCTCTCCGGGAGCTTCTCGCGGAGCCGCGGAGGGAAGCTGAAGCAGAGCACCTTCTTGGTGTTCAACCAGCAATTTCTCACGCTGATTCGGGCCGGCCTGCCCATTCTGAATTCGCTGGATTTGTTGATCAAGCGGCAGCGAGACAACTATCTGCGGCAACTGCTGGAAAATGTTCGCGACCGGGTGAAGGGCGGAGAATTGCTCTCCGATGCCTTTGCCGCGCAGCGGGGAGTTCCCAAGATCTACACCACCACGCTGATGGCGGGAGAAAAAAGCGGAAACATCGACGAAGTGCTCACCCGCTACGTCAACTTCCAGCGCATGACGATGTCGTTCCGCAAGAAGTTGTTTGTTTCGCTGATTTATCCCACGCTGCTGGTGACCGTAGTGACGATCATGGTGATGTTTCTTTTCACCTATGTCGTGCCCAAATTCGCCGATCTGTTCGAAAGTCTGGATGCGAAGTTGCCGGCGATTACGGTGTTTATGCTGGAGGTGGGGAAAGACTCGCAAAAGTACGCGCCGGTGGGGCTGATTGGCATGGCTCTCGCGATTTTCCTGTTCTGGCAATGGAAGAAAACTGACCGTGGCGCCGACCTGATAGACCGCGTGATTCTGAGCCTTCCCCTGCTCGGCGATATCCGCCTGAAACATCAGGTGGCAACTTTTTCCCGCATGTTGGCCACCTTGTTGCAAGGTGGCCTGCCCCTGGTTCCATCCATGGAGACCGCAGGCGGCTCCATGAGCAGCCGGCGCATCTTAAAAGGAATATTGCGGGCCAGCACGCGCGTCCGCGAGGGCCAGGGACTGGCCGGCAGCCTGGAGGAACAGAAAATTTTTCCCGACCTCGCCGTAGAGATGATCGAGGTCGGCGAGTCCACCGGGGCCCTGCCGGCCATGCTCAATTCCGTGGCTGAGTTTTACGAGGAAGATGTGCAGACCGCCCTGGGCGCGTCGATGGCGCTGATCGAGCCGCTGATTCTGATTGTGATGGCGATTTTCGTGGGAGGAGTGTTGATTTCGCTGTATTTGCCGATCTTCACTCTTGGGGTGCACTGAGCCAATAGTACGGAACCGAATGCGGGGATGTGAGAAATGGTAATGGCGGAAAAGAAATCACTTTTCGTGAATGGCGCCAACGGCGGGCAGGTGATCACCAGCGGCAATCCCATCACCGATCTGGAGCGGGCGCAGGACGTGGCCCGGCGCTATCGCTGCGAGTTCGTGGACCTCACCGACTTTCAGCTGCATCACGATCTCTTCAAGAAAATCTCGCCCGATCTGATGTTCCGCTACAACTTTGTGCCCCTGGAAGAAACCGACGACGGGCGCCTGGCCATTGCCATTGCCGATCCCAGCCAATTGATGCTGATCGACGAAATCAGCCTCCTGCTGCAGAAGCGAATCGTGACCAAGGTCGCGACCCTGAAGCAGATCAGCGACATCCTCAAGAAGACGGAGCAGTCGCAGCGCGTATTGGAGGAAGCCAGCGAAGGCTTCACCATCATTCGCGAAGACGAGAACACCGGCGTCGAAGAAACTCTGACCATCGACAAGCTGACCACGGCGGGCGACACCAGCCCCATCATTCGGCTGGTGGATACGACCATCTTCACGGCGCTGCAGCGGCGCGCCTCCGATATTCACGTGGAAACCCGGGACGATTCGGTGGCCATCCGGTTCCGCATCGATGGCGTACTCACCCAGGCCATGTCGCCGATCGGCAAGGAGCACCACTCCACCGTGATTTCGCGCATCAAGGTGATGAGCGAACTGGACATCTCCGAACGGCGCGTGCCCCAGGACGGCCGCTTCCGCGTCAAGTACAACGGGCGGGCCATCGACTTCCGCGTTTCCATCATGCCTTCGATTCACGGCGAGGACGCCGTGCTGCGCGTGCTCGACAAAGAATCGATGAGCGAGAAGTTCCGCACTCTGACCCTGGACGTGGTCGGGTTCGAGGAAGACGACTTGCGCCGCTTGCGCCGCTACATCAAAGAACCCTACGGCATGGTGCTGGTCACGGGGCCTACGGGCAGCGGCAAGACCACTACGCTGTATGCCGCGGTGAACGAGATCAAGACGGATGAAGACAAGATCATCACCATCGAAGATCCGGTCGAATACCAGCTGCGCGGCATTACCCAGATTCCGGTCAACGAGAAAAAAGGACTGACCTTCGCCCGCGGCTTGCGCTCCATTTTACGCCACGATCCCGACAAAATTATGGTCGGGGAAATCCGCGACGCCGAAACCGCCCAGATCGCGATTCAATCGGCTCTCACCGGCCACCTGGTGTTCACCACGGTCCACGCCAATAACGTGGTCGATGTGATTGGCCGCTTTCTGAATATGGGCGTGGAGCCTTACAACTTCGTTTCGGCGTTGAACTGCATTCTGGCCCAGCGGCTGGTGCGCTTGATTTGCGAGTCCTGCCGGACGCCGGTGGTTTATCCCCCGGAAGTGCTGGAGGCGAGCGGACTGGACCCGGTGCAGTGGTCGAAGGTGGCCTTGTATGAGGGGCCGGGATGCATCGAGTGCGCGGGCACGGGATTCCGCGGCCGCAGCGCGATTCACGAATTGCTGGATTTGAGCGACCGCATCCGCGAGATGATTCTGGCCAAGAAGCCGACTTCGGAAATCCGCCGCGCCGCCCGCGACGAAGGCATGCGCTTTCTACGCGAGTCGGCTCTGGATAAGGTGCGGCTCGGCCTGACCACGCTGAAAGAGATTAACAAGGTCACATTTATCGAGGCCATGCGTTAACTGATCGGCCCAAGCCGAAACAGAGATCAAGATCAGGGCTAACGCCGGGCCGGGCGCTGGCTGAAGGATTTCTAATGGCCACTACCGGACGTGCCCTTCGAGATATTGCCTTGGACGGGGGCGTCGCGTTGAATGGTAGGGATGTGCACGATCGAACCATCTGAATAGTTAGGGATTTTGACTCCGGCCATGAACTCCAGTTCCAAGACGCCCAAACCGAAGCTGGCCTGCGAGGTCGCAGCGGACCGCGTGCTGGCGGGCCGGCTTGCCGAGGGCGGCGTCCGTCTGGAGGGCTGCGCCGCGCAGGAATTGGCGCCGGGCACTGTGGTTCCGGACCTTGTGGAGGGCAACCTGCGGCAGAAAGAGGCGGTGCGCGCGGCGATTGAAACGGTGCTGGAAGGCGTCGGCGCGCGCTCTCACGACGTGATTGCGATTGTCCCGGATGCGGCCGTGCGGGTCGTGCTCATCGAATTCGATACGCTGCCTTCCGATGCCGAGGAAGCAGCCGGCGTGGTCCGGTTCCGAATGAAGAAGTCCCTGCCCTTTGACGTGGAAAAGGCCAGAGTTTCCTATCACGCGCAGAAGTATGAGGGTGGGGTTCGGGTAGTGGCGGCCGTCGCCCTGGCCACGGTAGTGGAGGAATACGAAACTGCATTCCGTGAGGCGGGATTCAGCCCGGGTGTTGTCCTGCCCTCCATGCTGGCGGCGCTGGGTGCGGCCGATGGAGAGCGTCCTACCCTGGTGGTGAAAGTAGATGCGCGCACCACCAGCATTGCCATCCTGAATCAGGGCCACCTTCAGTTGTTTCGCACCCTGGAGAACACGCGCGGAGTTATGATCACCGGAGAGCAGTTGGCCGAGGAAGTCTACCCTTCGGTGGTGTTCTTCCAGGACACATACCATCTGAGCATTGAAAAAATCTACGTCGCGGGCCTGTCCGATTCGGGCAGCGCGACCCCGGCGCTGCGCGCCCAGACTGGGGCCGAAGTGCAGGAACTGGTGTCCTCTTCGCAGTTGGGCGAGGACAGCGGTTCGGCGCCGCGCTGGAGGATGGCCGGAGTTGTAGGAGCCCTGATCTCTTAAGCTTTTTGCGGATACGCCATGCGCCTCGACATCAATCTCGCCAGCCAGCCTTACGAAGATGCGCGGCAATTCTGGATGCGCTGGGGCGGCGCCCTGGTGGCGGCCGCCATTCTGACTCTGGCGCTGCTGGCGATCACCGTCTCCGGTTGGTTTACCGCGCGCCGCGACCGGGCGCAGATTGCGGACCTTCGCGCCCAGATCGCGCAGCGCGACCAGACCCGGCAACAGGCCGAAGATTTTCTCAATCGTCCGGAGAATCGCAGTACCCGCGACCAGTCCCAGTTTCTCAACGAACTGATCGAGCGTAAATCGTTTTCCTGGACGCACGTGCTGGAGGATCTGGAAAAGGTGATGCCGGCGCGCGCGCACCTGGTTTCGATCCACCCCGAACTGGATGACGATAATCAGTTGGAACTGAAAATGGTGGTGGCCGGGGATTCGCGCGACCGCGCCCTTGAGCTGGCCCGCCGCATGGAAGAGTCCCGGCGCTTCAGCCAGACTTACATTGCGGGTGAGACTGCCGAGACCTCGACCAGCGGAGATACAGTGCACTTCGACATCGATGCCCTCTACGTCCCGGAAACCGCGCCGTCCCTGGCGCCGGTGCCAAAGACAAAGACCGAAATTTCCAAGCGGAGCCTGCGCTGATGCCCGATCTGCGGCGAACTCGAAAGAAGATCAAGACCGCCTTGTGGGTTCTGCTGGGCATCGACGCGCTCGCGGTGTTTGTATTGACGTCGCCGCTGGTCGGTTCGACCAGCTCGCGGCGCCAGCAGCTCAATCAACTCTGGAGCGACTTGCGTCTGAAGACCCGCCAGGTCGAGCCCCTGAAGGATCTTCCCAGGAAAGTGGTTCTGGCCAACCAGCAGATTAACGAGTTCTACAAGAAGCGTCTGGCCGCGCAGGATTCGCAAATCCCCACCGAGTTCGGCAAGCTGGCGGTGGAGAACAGCGTGGTCATCGTTAACGTCAAATACAAAGTGCAGCCTGCGGAAGTGGGCCGCTTGCAGCCCGTGGAAATGGAAGCGGCTCTTTCCGGCAACTACGTTTCTCTGGCGAAATTTATCAATGCTTTGGAGCGCGACGACACCCTGTTCATCATCGACAGCGTAGCGCTGGGCGGCGAGCAGATCGGGCCCATCAGGCTGGAGATGAAACTGGAAGCGTACCTGAAAGCGGGCGCGCAGTGAGAGTGGGAGCGGAGAGCAAGAACAAAGTGATCGCCGCCGCGGCCCTGGGGGTGGTGGCGGTGCTGGCGCTGGTGCTGGTCTACGAGTTGATGCCCTCTTCGCCCACCTCGGCCGCCGCTCCCGCGACCCCCGGAACGCAGCCGGCGCAAACTGGTCCAACCCGGCCGTCACGGCGCGGTGGAGCCTCAGCGAAAAAAGGGCGGCTGCCGCAGAGCCTTGATCCCACTTTGAATCTCACCCAACTCGCTGCCGCGGAGCAGGTCAAGTACGAGGGGTCAGGCCGCAACATCTTTATTTCGCAGGCGGAAATAACGATTCCGCAACCCAATGGGCCTGGGCACACAGACACGGCGGCAGCTCCCACGTATGTTCCACCCCAGCCGGCCGCGCCGCCGCCCATCCCGCTCAAGTTTTTCGGCTTTGCCAGCCAGCCCGGAGAACCCAAAAAGGTTTTCCTCTCCAAGGGGGACGACGTTTTCATTGCCGGCGAAGGCGAGATTGTGGACCGGCGCTACAAGGTTTTACACATTCTGCCGACCTCGGTCGAAGTGCAGGACGTGGTGAGCAGCGGTCCGCCCCAGAGCCTGCCGTTGCTGACCCAGAGCTAGACCAGATGGAGTAATTTGGTAATCGGGCAATTGCAATTTTGATGGCCGGCCGCTCGATGAACCAACCGTTTAATTCTTCCATGGAATCTTTTTCATGCTCGCGGCCAACTGTCTTCCGGCCCCGCCGGAACCAGGAAGGCTATATTCTGCTTACCCTTCTGCTGCTGGTGACGCTGCTGATCGTGGGCATGGCCGTGATTGTGCCCACCATTTCCTTTGAAATCCGGCGCGACCGGGAGCAGGAACTCATCCATCGCGGAGTGCAGTATTCGCGCGCCATCCGCGCCTACTATAAAAAGTTCGGACGCTATCCCACCAAGATTGATGATCTGGAGAGCGCCAACAATTTGCGGTTCTTGCGCAAGCGCTACAAAGATCCGGTCACCGGCCAGGACTTCAAGCTGCTGCATTTCGGGGAAGTGAAGCTTTCCTTCAGCGGTGGAATCGGCGGCGGAACCATTCCCGGCGCCAGTCCGGTTAACTCGCAGGGTGGACTGAATGGCGGAACAAATGGTTCGGGGCCGAACGGCTCTGCCTTCGGAGGCTCCGGCTTCGGCTCTTCGGGCTCTGCCGGTTCGGCTTTTGGCGGCGGCTCCGGGTTCGGGGGCTCGAGCATGAACGGTCCGGGCGGAGCTTCCCAGTCTTCCAGCTTCGGCTCAAACTCGGGGCAGAATCCCACCGGCGGATTCGGCGCGAACTCCAATTCGCAAACCCCTTCCGGTCAGCAACCCACGAATCAGACCACGGATTCCTCTCAGTCCGGTGCGCAGAATCCGCAAACGCCGGGGACCACCCCAGGTGCAACCGGAGCTGCGGGCGACCAGCTTTCCGGACAGGTTTTCGGCGGCGGCCCCATTGTGGGCGTAGTCAGCACCAGCCCCAAAGCCACCATCCGCGAGTTCAATCACAAAAAGAAATACAACGAATGGCAGTTCATCTACGATCCCGCCACCGACCGCGGCGGCCTGCTCAGCACGCCGAATCAGCCTCCGCTGCAGGGCGCGGGAATGATGAACGGACAGGGCACGCAGCAGCCCGGAGGCCCCAACACCAGCCCGTTCGGAACTTCGCCTGGCAACAGCCCGAATCCCCCGGGAAATGGTGGATTCGGCAACCCCACCCCACCGCCTCCACCCACGTCGCCTCAGCAGCAACAGCAATAGCAACTCGTCGTACGGGGAGCTTGCGGCAACCGGAAAACAGAAAGGCCTCATCGCGCGATGAGGCCTTTTTGTTCTCTAAGAGTTTCGTGAACAACGCGCGGATGCCGCTAAACGCTAAACGACGATCCGCAGCCGCAGGTGCTCTTCACGTTCGGATTCTCGAACTTGAAGCCCGCTCCCTCCAGGCTTTCGACATAATCGACGTTGCAGCCGTTCAGGTACATGACTGACGTGCTGTCGACAAAGACTTTTAGCCCGTCCATATCGAAGGTTTTGTCCATCATTCCGGCCGCGTTTTCAAACTGCATGGAATAGGAGAACCCGGAGCACCCACCCCCCACCACACCGATCCGCAAACCAGCGGGGACGGGATTCTGTTGCCCCATGATTTCCTTCACTTTGGCAACCGCATTGGCAGTCAGGCTGACCGGCGCGGCCTTTTTCACTTCGGGAACGTTGATTACTTCCGGGACGGTTGTAGTAGCCATTCGAATCTCCTCCGGCCTTCAGGATAATGGAACCATAGTATATCAGATGCAACTACCGTGAGCGCCAGACCATTGCGTCGGATGCGGCCCCTGAATCTGTCAAGAAAACATACAGGCTGGCGGGACATGGGTTGGAGAGATCTGGGTTGGAGAGATCTGGGCTGGCACGACCGCCTGCGGGGGGGCCGAGGAAATGAGGAGAAACGATTTCGATAGATGCGTGCAAATTATTCAATCGACTCTTGCCCGGCGGTCTATAATGGTGGCGTCGGGCTCTCCCCTGTTTCGCCCGGGTGCTGGAATCTGCAATTCTGCCTCCGGAAGTGGGGGAAGCGTCCGCAGTAGAGACTTTCAACCTGCCGAGGTGGCTATGACGCTGACCGTAGTGGCGATTGTCTGGGGCATTTTCACCGTTGGATTGATCATCCTCCTTATCTATCGCAGCACTCTCACCATGCAGGAGGAAGAACAGCTGTTTCTGGACGACGCCAATTCTCACATGCAACAGGAACAGACGGAGCTGCTGACGAAAGTCAACCGGCTCAGAATCCCGGTCTGGGTATTTGGCGGCGGGTCGGGTGTGTTCCTGCTCGTGCTTCTCTTCCTGTGGATCTCGCAACGGCTGGCCGAAACTCAGTAGCCCGGCTCGTCCATGCGCAACGCTGGTTTGAAAGAGACGACGGGGTTGTGCCCGCACTTCGCGGCGCAGCGAGTTCGGCTTCTTCTGCCGTTTCGTGCGCCCCAATCCGTTCGCGTTCCCTGCGAAAAAGCTGGGCACGGCGAGGCCAGCTTTCACCACGGACCAAGACTTCTCACGCTACGCCGCAGGGCTGCCCCTTAAGCTCTACCAGGTAAGCTGAACGGTTCGTTAACTGACAACCGACAACTGCTCCTCTGTGACATCTGACCTTGTGGGCGACCACAAATCGGTCCATCATTGTCGAGGCGAAGGTGTATATCTAGCCGGGCAAGGAACGGGCGTAAGTCCTTTGTTATCTGGATTTTGACCTCTAAGTTCTTTGCTGTTTAGATTTTGCCCGCTCTTTTTGTGAACCCCGCGCCCAGCAAGCCATTCAAAGGTGGGGGGTGGGGGGGTATACCCCATTTTCCCAGATAAGAACTGCGGGACGATCAAGGAATCCGTCATTCGGGTCGAAGCTCATAAAGAATATTTGCAGTAGAAATCCACAGGCACTTCTAATGGCACAGCTTGTGTGCAGCGGACACTCTTGTCCGCTTCTGCCAGTAACCATTGATTATGATTTGTGGTTCATCACGAAACACGCAGCAGTGAACATTCAGCGCGACGCATACACCGAATACTGATTCGTCCCGCAAATCTTCTCGAGCGCAGCGCTCTCGCCCAGCACTTGCTCCAGCAGCGGATTGTGGTACAGCGCATACACCGCCCGCGGATGAGCGCGCAGACTTTGTTCCAGCCTGCCGATCGCTCGCCGCAAACCCGCCTCCGGAAATGGATTGAACAAATAGAGCACGGTCGCCTCGGCAGGAAAAGCAAAGTCAGTCGCGTCCGCGCAGATGGACTCCAGCGCAAAACACTTCTGCGATTCGCTTCTGTACTTGGCCAGATTCTCCTGCGCAATCTTGTGCAGCGCAGGCAGAAGTTCCACCCCCACGATGCGGCGAAATGAATGGTCAGACGCCATCAGCAGCGCTCGTCCTTTGCCCGAACCGAGATCCAGAAAGAGATAGTCGCGAAAGTCGATTCCCGCCTGTCGCTGCAACATGGTCAGCATCTCCTGAAACAGCTCCGGCTCAGTCGGCTGATGTGGCGAGTGAAACACCGCCAGCAGGCGATCGCGCCAGCTCACGGCCGCGCTGGTCGTGTTCACGCGATAGTCCCAATCGTAGGCAGCATCTCCGTAACGCTGGCGCTTGCGCTGCGGAGTGGAATCGCGGACAAACTCCCACAGTCCGCCAATCGTCTGGCGGACCGCGGCAAGCTTGCCTTCGCGCGCGGCGATGTCGCTCCACCACAGCCGCGCCGAGCGCAGCAGGTTGATTCTTGGCACGGCGGAAAGTTCTGGCATGACAGTCTAGGGTTCTGTGCCTCTGCTTTTCCCGGTCATCATAAAGGCAAAGCTCAGAACAGAGGCCGAGCTCGGAACAAACACAATAGAACAAAGGCAAGACTCGGAACACGACCAGGCTCAGACTATTGGTCGTGGAATTTCGGCGGAGGTTTGTATCCCGGTGGAAGACCCTTGGTGGCGAAGGGAAAATCGTCGGGCACGCGCACTTCAACGCGGCCTTCGGGAGTCAACTTGTAAGCGTGGCCGTCAGGATCGGCCGGAATTCCCGGCAAGCCTTCGGCAGCCGTCAGATCCGCCAGGCTCGCCGGCAGATGTCCGGTGCGTTCGCCAAAGCTGGTCAGCGCCTGCTGCAGCCGCGTGACGTCTTCGTCCACGCGCAGCGCGCGCAAGTGCTCGAGCGCATTGCTGCGAATCTGGCGGTCCTGCGTGGTCTGGTAAGTTGCGGTCCACAGCATGCGCGCGGTCTCAAACTCGCCGGCGTGCTGCGCCATCTGCGCCGCCAGTATTTTCAGGAAAGGATGAGCATCGGGAACTCGCGACCCACGCTCGAACGCATCGGCGGCCTTCTTGTAGTCGTGAAGATCCATGTAATAGACGAATCCGAGATCGTAATAGAGCTTCCAGGCATTGGGATTGTTTTGAATGCCATATTCCATCAACTGGATTGCGCGTTCCGGTTGTCCGGCTCCGTCGGGCGGCTTGGGAGCAAGAAAGCTGGCGCCGAACTGATAAGCGACCAGCAGATGAGGATCGAGGTGAGTGGTGATTTCCAGCAAGGGAGCGAGCAGGTTATAACTTTGGGCGTAGTTGTAGTGCTTGCGGCCGAAGTACTGCACTGCCCGGGTCCAATAGATGTCGGCGAGAAGGCCGTCGTAGCCGAGGCTGGCGCGCTTCAAGATGGCGGGCGAGCTGACGTAGAGAACTTCGTCGAGCGTGGCTTGCGGGCGAATCCGGTCGATGCGGTACAGAACCGCGGTGCTGGCCGCGAGCGAGGTACATAGGACCATCGCGGCAATCACTGAAGTTCTGCGGCGCCGCTTCATTTCAAGTTCCGACGCTCAAACACCAAAACAGCCGCGCTGAGAACCATGGCTGCGTAGAAGAGCGCGTAGAGCGTGTTCTGCAGGATGAGTTGCGCGGCGACCGGCTGCTCATGCGCGATGGAGCCGATAACGTTCAAGGCAGAAAAATTCGGCACCAGGTAAGCGGCGCCCAACGCCAGCCAGCGCGTGACGCCATGGGCCATGCGGGCAAAACCGCGCAAGTCTTCGGCAAAGCTGCCGACCACGAAAAACGAGAAGGCAAATACGGCGGAAAGCAAAGGCGTAGAGAACGATGAGAACAGCAGCGACAGGGAACAGACGATGAGAAACTCGAGGACGATGAAATAGAGGGCTACCAAAATCAGCGCGTCGGCGCGCACGAACTTGTGCGAAACATAAAGCAACGCGGCAAAAACTCCAACCGCCATGAAAAATGTGTTGACCACCAGCGTTCCGGCCAGGCCAAAGAACTTGCCGACGATAAATTCCCAGCGCCGCACGGGCCGCGAAAGCACAGTGTAAAGCGTGCGCTTCTCAATTTCCTTGGAGACCAGACCGATCCCGATGAAGATGGCGATGACGACGCCGAAAAGAGAAACCGCGGTCAGACCCAGATTGATGACCACGAGTTTTTCGATGTCGATGGAAATCTGGCCCACGAGGATGGCCGCGCCCGAGAGCAGCAGTGCGAACGCGATCAGGTTGTAGAGGACGCGGTCGCGTACGGCTTCGCGAAAGGTGTTGGAGGCAATATACGCGATGCGTGTGTTCATGCCGTTCGTCCCGCCGTGGTTTCGGCGCTGCGCAATTTTTCGACGAAGTAATCCTCGAGCGACGTGCGCACCGGCGTGATGGCGATCAAACGCAGGCGCTCGCGGCGCAGAGCGTCAATGGCCGCATCCTGCTGATTTTCCGCAACCACGGCGCGCACCGTGTCTCCTGTGAGATGGCATTCCACGCCCAGCAATTTCAGCGAGGCGGGAACTTGCGTACCTTGCCAGATCAGTTCCACCTTGCCCTGGACGCTCGAGGTCAAGTCCGCAACGGCTCCCACGCCGCGGAGGCGGCCTTTGTGAATGATGGCGACGCGGTCACAGAGCGCCTCGGCGTCGGAGAGGATGTGCGTGGAAAAAAAGACAGTCTTGCCGGCGAGTTTGAGTTGCTCCATCAGATCGCGGACTTCGCGACGGCCCATAGGATCGAGGCCGGACATCGGCTCGTCAAAGAAAACCAGGCTGGGATCGTGCAGGATCGCCTGCGCGATGCCGACGCGCTGCAACATGCCTTTGGAAAACTTTCGCAGTTGCACGCCGCGTACCTCGAGCAGGCCGACTTGCCGCAGGACCTCTTCCACCCGCCGTTTTCGGTTTTTCGCGGGAACTCCCGAAAGCTGGCCGTAGTATTCGAGCAGCTCGTGCGCAGTGAGGTAGTCGTAAAAGTACGGCTGCTCGGGAAGGAAACCAATCTGGGCCTTGATTTCGGGATCAGTCCACTCGCGTCCCAGGATGCGTGCGCACCCGGCGGTGGGGAAAATCAGTCCCATCAGTAATTTCAGAGTTGTGGTTTTGCCAGCTCCGTTGGGACCGAGAAAGCCGAAGATTTCTCCCTGCTCCACGGTCAAGCGCAAAGAATGCAGCGCACACTTCGGCTGTTTGCGCCAGAAGCCAACCATGTAGGTCTTTTCCAGACCCTGAATGTCGATTGCAGCCATGGTGCGTCGAATGGTGCGTTGAACTGAGAGGACCGATGTCCCCGAGGAAGATTATAAGCAAGACCTCGCATCTGAAGACTAACCGGGCGGTTACGTCCGTTACTTCGCGATGGGCCCCACAGGCGTGAGACAGGTTGTCGGCGGCATTGCATCGAGGTGCGCGGACGTTCGTCTCGCAGCCGCCGTCTCACTTTGACACGAACGCGGGTTCTACTGAGCCACAGCAAAGGCTACGCAGGCGGCGGTGGTGTTCACCGGTGTGTCCCCCGAAGAGGCCTGCTGTTGGCGTAACACACCGTCATCGGTCGAGCAGAAATCGCGACGACCCGTCTGTCCGAAATAAATAGGAGAAGTACCGGCAACAAACGCGGTGTTGGTCGTGGCCCCTCCAGTGGTGACTCCCGTGGCTAGAAATACGTACCCGCTCTTGCCCAGGCTGCCCGGCGTTGCCGTCGACAGCAGGCTGTCGAGCAAGCAGCCGGATGCGGACGAAGGCACACACGGGCTAGCTCCGCCCATATCGCCGAGCTTTACCGCATATCCAACCGTCGGATAGGTGTTGTAATAAGTGATTTCTGCCGTCTTGATGGCTTGGATCGAAGCCACCGCGGACGCCTCATTGGCGGACATACGTGACTGCAGCAAGTTGGGAATCGCGATGGCTGCGATAACGAGAATTATCGCGATCACGATCATCAGCTCGATCAGCGAGAATCCCTTCTGCAAGTGCATAAGAGCCCCAAGCTCCTCCGAACGATGGACGCGCGTATGATTCGTGCGTCCTGTTCTGTAATTGGTTTGCAGCTTGATGGCCACTTTCCGCAGGCCGGGTCTTCATCGCATGTGTCGAGCGGGCGCTTCAATGGTTACCGGCGAGCCTGAAGTCGTCAGCCAGCCGTCTCATTGGTTCAGCGGAGCGGCCTGGCTGACAGAAATTGTCGCGGAGAAAATCCGGCAAACGGCGGGAAAAGCGAAAAAGGCAGCAGCGAACTCGCGTTCGCTGCTGCCTTGGCTTTGTACCCTCCCCCAGGTACTTCGCCAACTCAATTCAGTTACTGGTTAAGCGGGTTGAAAGCGAGGATGCCCGCTTCCGTAGTGGAGCAAACGCCGGCCGGGTCGACACGAACCACTGCATCTTCCTCGGAACAGAAGGCGCGAATACCGGTCTGGTTGATCGTGATCGGGGCACCCTTGACGGTGTATCCCACGTTCACGCCACCCGCCACCGTACCGACGCCCGTGGTGAACAGGTAGCCGCTCTTGCCACTGCCAGCCGGGTTACCATCGTTGGCCAGCACCGCGTCAAGCAAGCAAGCTGTGGTGGAAGACGGAACGCAAGCTACGCCTACAGCCCCACCCAGCGACACCAAGTTCGGCGCAAAGCCGACCGTGGGATAGGTGGTGTCGTAGCTGACTTCCGACGTGTTGATGGTACGAATGGAGGAGACAGCAGACGACTCGTTAGCTGCCATACGGGCGCGCAGCAAGTTAGGAATGGCGATCGCTGCAATGATCAGGATGATAGCAACCACGATCAGCAGCTCAATCAGTGAGAAACCCTTCTGTTTCCGCATCTCGATTTTCCCCTCGTATTTTTCTTTTGGATTCATTCTGGTCACGAATGACGCAGTCGGACATGATGATCGCACTTGCCGGGCCAAATCTAATAGTTACTTCGGTTCCGCCCCGCAGTGCAGCAAGCGCTTTATTTTCAGTGGGGGCCGAAACTTTAGCTCTATTCTACGGCGTTCCCAGGCTTGCCCGGTGCCAAAATGCGTCGCGATGCCTGACAAATCGTGTCAGCCTGGAGCCAGGGCTTCCCATTTAAGAACGGTGGGGGAGGGTCTGGCTTGCGCGGGAAAGCCGCAGCGGTTTTTGAGTAATTTGGTCGTTGAGTGATTTTGCAATTTGAACCGGCGCCGGCGCCGACGTTTTTCAAATTACCCGATTACCAAATTACACAATTACTCAATTCTGAATCGCCCATTTGCCGTAGAATGTCGGGCTGCGTAGTTGCGCGGTTACACCTATGACGACGGGAAGAGATCCTTTTCTGGTTGACCCTGAGATTGCGCGGGCGTGGACGCTACCCGCCAAGCTTTATACCGATCCGGCAACCTGGGCGGCGGAAAGAAAGGGGATTTTCTCCCGAACCTGGCAAGTGGTTGGACACCGCGACCAGGCGGCGAATCCGGGCGATTATTTTACTGCGGAACTGATTGGGGAGCCTCTGCTGATTGTGCGCGGAGCGGAGGGAACGTTGCGCGGGTTCTACAACGTCTGCCGGCATCGCGCGGGGCCGCCGGCGGAAGGATGCGGCTCGCGCAAGGTTTTTCGCTGCGGCTATCATGGCTGGACTTACGGATTGGATGGTGCGCTGATCAGTGCTACTGAAATCGAAGGCGTGGAAGGGTTTCGCGCGGAAGATTTTGCGCTGATGCCGGTGCGAACGGAGGAATGGTTCAACCTGATTTTTGTGAACCTGGATGCGGAGGCGCGGCCTTTGGGCGAGAGTCTGGGTGAGTTGCCGGAACAGGCGGAGCGGTTTGGTTTTGCGGGAATGAAGCTGTTCGAGCGGCGCATTTATGACATGAAGTGCAACTGGAAAACCTACGTGGATAACTATCTTGAGGGTTACCACCTGCCGAGCGTACATCCGGGGCTGAATCGCGAACTGGACTACAACGCTTACGTGGTTGAGCCGTACCGGCGGCATGTGCGGCAGTTCAGTCCGATTCGCGGCGCGCAGGCGGGCGATGCCGCGCCGCGACGATATCAAGTGGCGCGAGAAGATTTGACCACCGACTATTTCTGGATTTTTCCCAACTGGATGCTGAATTGCTATCCCGACAATGTTTCGCTGAATATCGTGCTGCCGCTGGAGCCGGAGCGCTCGCTGGCAATTTTTGAATGGTATCTGCCGGAGAAAGATCACAGTACGCAGACGGCGAAGGCGTCAGTCGAATTCAGCGACCAGATTCAGATCGAGGATATTGGAATCTGCGAGACGGTGCAGAGGAATCTGCGTTCGCGAAGTTATTCGCGGGGACGTTTCAGCGTGAAGCAGGAAAAAGGCGTGCACGCGTTTCACCGGATGTATGGCGAGGCGATGAACGGCGGTGCTGGACGGCTCTAGGGAGGTTAGGCAGCCTTTACCAGCAGGCAAGTGACGTCATCGTGCTGGGGCGTAGAGCCGACGAAGAAATCCAGTTCCGTCATAAGGCGCTTGAGCATTTCAGCGGGCGTTTCTGCGGCGCCCGCGCCGATCGCGCTCAGCAGCCGGTCTTCGCCATATTCTTCCTGGCGGGCGTTTTCTGCCTCCACCAATCCATCGGTGAAAATGACGAGCCAGTCTCCGGGCGCGAGCAGGGCGCTGGCCGATTCATATTTTGCGTCCGCCATAATACCCAACGGCAATCCGCCAACGCCCAGACGTTCAATCGATCCGTTGCTGCGGCGCAAGATCGGGGTGTTGTGTCCAGCGTTGATATAAGCGAAGAGCCGCCGCGCCGGATCGTACTCGGCGAGAAATGCCGTGGTGAAACGCAGGCCACCCTGGCTGTTCGAACATGCGTACCTGTTCATGTCGGCTACCAGTTCGGGCAGGTCAACCTGGGTGGTGGAAAGCGTTTTCAGGCTGGCTTGGAATGTGGCCATCAGCATAGCGGCGGGAATACTCTTGCCGGCGACGTCGGCGACCGCGAACACCACGCGATTTTCTTCCGTTGTCTTGCCCGGCCTTGGAAACACATCGTAATAGTCGCCGGCAACGGTGTTGGCGGGCCTTGTGGCGTAGGCGATGGTCACGCCGGGGATTTGCGGAGGAGCGCCGGGGAGCAGCCAAGTCTGAATTTCGCGCGNNTAATCGCCGGCGACGGTGTTGGCGGGGCGCGTGTCGAAGGCGATCTCGACGCCGGGAACTTCCGGAGGTTTGGACGGGAGAAGCCAACTTTGAATTTCGCGCGCGATTTGCAGATCGCGCTTCATGACCACGCGGTCGGCAATTTCAAGCATGAGCAGAAGAAAAAGCAGCAGCCCCGCCCAAAAGTGGAAGTCGAATTCGACGGCGTAGACTTTTCCCCCCTCGCCCTCGAAGCCGCTGTGCGGAAGCACCAGGAGGATCAACGCCACCAGAAGCAAAACCCGGCGCGCCGGCGAGAGTTTTTCCAGCACAGCCCAGAAGAATTCTTTGACGACGTGCAGGCGGTGTCCGCGACGGGTGAGGCCTTCGGGAGTTTTCGCCGCAACATCGCGCGAGTAGAGGCGGTAGCTGGCGCGGGTTTCGGTTTCGAACTGAGACCAGAGCTGGCCCAACTCCAGGCCTTCGGTGACTCGCTGCCAGAATCGTCGCAGCCGCAGAGCGAGTGGAAGGCGCTGAGCAGAAGGCCCTCCGGCGGGTTGGCTGGTGCTGGCCATGGAGTCAGACTGCGATTATAGAGGAGTTCTTCACCGTGTTGGACGCATAGAGCGCAGACAAAATGCATTGCGGCGTTCCGCGGCTAACTTCCTGGAAACAGTTCCAGTTGCTCGTCAAAAACCTGCACGGGCCATTTTGTTGCGTAGGGCAGCGGCTGGCGCCGGTGGTCGCGGCCGATTCCGTATTTGCGGCGGAAGCTGGCGATGAGTTGTGAAATGCGTTTTCCGTAGGCGGGCGGAAGAAATGCGCGCTGCTGATAGCGTTGCCGGTAATCTTCGACGAGGTGCGGAAAATGTTCTTCGACGAAGGGCAAGAACACTGCCGCCGAGGACGGCTTCAGAAATAAGGGTCCGGCGAAGATGTGGCGCGCTCCGGCAGCGGCAGCGGCGCTGACTACCGACTCCAAGTCTCAAGGCGAGTCGGTGATGCCGGGCAATACCGGAGAACAACTGACTCCTACATCGAAGCCGGCTTCGCTGAGTTGGCGCACGGCATCGAGGCGGAGATCGGGGCGAGGAGCGCGCGGTTCGAGAATTCGCGCCAGGTCGGTGCTCAGGGTCGTAACGGTCACGTTGATGGACAGGCGATTGTTCTCAGCTACCTTCTGCAGAAGGTCCAGATCGCGAACGACGAGATTCGATTTGGTTACAATGCCTACCTCGAATCCGCGATGGCGGGCGAACTCTTCGAGAATGCCGCGCGTGATTTCGTAGCGGCGCTCGGCGGGCTGATAGGGATCGGTTGCGGTGCCCAGGGCAATCGCTTCCGCCGGCTTGACCCGGCGAAGCTCGTGCCGCAGGAGGTCGGCGGCGTGTTGTTTGACGTAGATTTTCTGCTCGAAGTCGGCGCCGTTGCGCATCTCCATGAATTCGTGAGTGTAGCGGGCGTAGCAGTAACGGCATGCGAATTCACAACCGCGGTAGGGATTAATCGTCCAGGTGAAGGGCAGACCGCGACGGCTGGCGCAGCGGTTGAGCAGGGAACGCGCGGGCAGGGTGAAGTATTCGACGTTGTGGCCCTCGCGCAGCGATTCGCCTTGAGCGGCTAGGCGGGCGATGCCGATCAGGGACGTTTTCTGGAGCACGGGAAGCAGGGGCAGCGGCTGCATGGGTTATTCGCCTTTTGTTCGCTATACAATAAACTCGAAGTTGAGGCGAGTCAATCGATTTCTTTTCGGGGTCGCGACAGACCCAGGCGCACGCTTCTGGTGAAAATCCTGCGAATTGCGAGTTACTGCGCTGACTCGGTTTTCTCGGCTGGTTTGTTGAAGATGCTTGAATCCACTGCGGGATTGATTTCGAGCGAGATGTATTCGGCCGTGCTGGAATCCTCGCCGTTCTGCTTGTTTTTGCGCAGAAAGGGAATGGTCAGGCCGTCGACGGTCTTCCAGTTTTCCATGGACGTCTCGCCTTCGGCCGGACCGCTTCGTCCCATGGTGCGGTAAGTTTCTTTTAAAATGTGTCCGGTTTGTGGATCGATAAACCAGCGGATGACTGCGCCGGCCGCGTTCACGTCGACGATGCGAGTTTCAACATTGCCGACTTTTTCCGTTCCGGCTGCGTGGAAGAATACGTCGGCATCCTTCCAGTGTGAAGCGATAAAGAGAGGATCGCGCTTGATTTGCTCAAGAGTTTCGGCCTTCTGCGAGGCGGGAAGCGGTTGCGTGCCCATGGAACCCGAGACAAAGGCAGCGTCGGGAGTGACCACAAAAGCCATGGTCCCGTTGGGTGTTTGCATTTCCGCGTGCAGGTGATCGGGATAGACGATTGTGGTTTCCATCGGAATCGGAAACTCACCCTGAGGCGTTTTTTGGGTGAGCGTCAGCTTCGCCTTTATCGACTTGACCGCCGCCAGTTTGGTTTCGCCTCCCATGGCCGCGACAACTTTAGCAGCCAAGGCCTCGCCCTCTTCGTTCGATTCCGCAGGCTTGGCGTTTTCTTCCGCCTTAGCGCCCGGCGCAGGCGGGATGGCGATGTCGATTTCCTCTACTGCACCCAACGCCGACAACGGCTTATCGAATTCTTTCGTGTTGCCAACCACGAGCACGGCAAGTTGATCGCGGTGCACATACTTGGCAGCAACGCGATTCGCATCGGCGGCGGTAACTTTCTGGATTTCCGCGGGAAACTTGTCGAGCCAGTCGAGCGGATAGCCATAGAACTCGTAGGTCATGCGCTCGCCCAGCACTTTGTCGGGCGAATCGAGGCGGAAGATGAACGCGTTGAGAATGGCATCTTTGGCGTGCTTGATTTCTTCGTCGGTGATGGGCTGCTTGGCTAAGTTGTCGATGTCCTCATCGAGCGCACGGAGGGACTCGACGGTGCTCTGGCTCTTGGTGCCCATGTTGAAACCCAGAATGCCGGGATGTCCGAAGTTGGTGCCGATGCCGCCGCCGACATGGTAGGCCAGGCCGCGTTTGGTGCGGATATCGTTGAACAAGCGCGAAGAGAAACCTCCGCTGAACGCCTCGTTGAACACGGTGATCGCGTAGTAGTCAGGATTGTCGCGGGTGGTGCCCAGCGCAACCATGCGGATGTTGCTCTGGTTGACGTCTTCTTTGGGAATCAAGTAGTAACCGGGATTGGCTGGGTGATATTGAATCTCATCTTTTGGCAGGGCAGGACCCTGCGGCAGGGATTCGAACGCGGCGCGCACTTTGGCTTCCATGGCAGCGGCGTCGAAATCGCCGCTGATCCCTAGAATGATGTTATTCGGGTGAACGTAAGTTTTGTGCCAGTCGAGCAGATCCTGGCGGGTGATTGCCGCCACCGTGGCATATTCGGGCTGGCGGGTATATGGATTGTCGGAGCCGTAGGCGAGTTTTTCCGATTCGCGAGCGGCGATATCGCCGACTTCATCGTTGCGCCGCGAAATGGAATCGTCTTCTTCTTTCTGCGCGATGTCGATTTTGTCGGCCCGGAATTCAGGATTCTGCAACAGATCGAGGAAGACTTTGAGAACATCGTCGAAATCGCCTTTGAGGCACGAAAGACTGATCGTGGTCGAGTCGGGTCCGCCGCCGGTTTCAACTTTGGCCGCGCGCACTTCCTGGAAATCGTCAAGCTCATCGCCGGTTTTCGTTTTTGTCCCGCCCGTGCGCCAGACTTCGCCGTAGATATCCACGAGGCCGACTTTGCTGGCGGGTTCGTTGCGGGAGCCGCCACGGATGCGCGCCGTAGCGTCGATCAGGGGCAACTCGTGATCTTCCTGCAGAAAGATCACCATGCCGTTCGAAAGCTGGATGCGCTTGGGCAATTGCGGATGAAAGGCTGGCAGCGGAGGGATGGGAATCTGCTGCCAGCCCGCGGTCTGCGCCGCGGAAGGGCGCGACGAGAAGGCTGTAGCCGCGGCCAGTAGCAAAACTACGGCGAGAACATTCCGCTTCGCTGCGCGTGTCTTCATTGCGCACCTCCGTGGTTCGCGCTCTGCGAATCCTGATCTCGCGAACTCTTATCGCCCGAGCTTTCATCTCCCGAACCTGAACCTCCCGAACTCTGCCCGCTGCCTTGTGCGGCGCCGGTTGCGGTCTCGATGATTCCGGCGGTACGATTGGTATCCAGAAAAGTTTCGTTGGCTACGCGGCGAATATCGGCTTTGGTGACTTTGTCGATGTGGTCTACCGAGCGGAACAGTTCGCGCCAATCGCCGTAGCGCGTCTGGGCAGTTGCCAGTTGAATGGCCAATCCCTGATTTTCGGCAAGCCCGCGAATCAGGTTGGCTTTAGCGCGGGTCTTGATCATCCTCAATTCGTCGTCGCTGATATCTTCTTTCTTCAGCCGATCGATTTCCTCGTGAATGGCGTCGGCCACTTCTTTATTAGTGTGGCCGGGCAGCGGGACGGCAAAAAACGCGAACAGGTGCGGATATTTCGTTCCCGGAAGCCCGCTGAATCCAGCGGAGAACGAAGCGATCTTTTTGTCGCGGACCAGCGCACGGTAAAGCCGCGAGGTGCGGCCCTCGGACATGAGATCGGTGATGGCATCGTAGACGGCGTCGTCTTTGGTGCGGTAATCGGGCCGGTGATAACCCTCGAGATAGAGCGGCTGCGTTTTTTCCTTCAGCACGACCGTGCGCTCGGAGTTCTGCGGAGGCTCGGTGGTGGTGGTTTCATCCGGCTTGGGCCGGGCGGGCAAACGGCTGAAATACTTTTCGAGCATCGGCAGGACCTGCACCGCGTTCACGTCGCCCGCGACCGCGATCACCATGTTCGAGGGAACGTAGTATTTGTCGAAGAACTTCTTGGCATCGGTGGCGGAAAACGAATTCAAGTCGGCCATCCATCCCACCGTCGGCCGGTGGTAAGGATGCGCTTCGAAAGCCTCGGCGTCGAACTGTTCGAGCAATCGGCCGGTCGGATTGCTGTCAGTGCGCAGGCGACGTTCCTCGATGACTACGTTGCGCTCTTTGTAGAACTCGCGCAGCACTGGATGCAGGAAGCGCTCGGATTCGAGATAGGCCCACAACTCCAGGCGATTGGCGGGCAACGAATAGTGATAGGCGGTCTCGTCGTAAGTGGTGAAGGCGTTGATATCTTCGCCGCCATTCTGCTCGACGATCTTGCCAAACTGGTTGGGCACGACGAACTTGTCGGCCGCGGTGGTCGCGTTTTTCCACGCTTTTTCCAATTGCTGCAGCTTGGCTTCATCGCGAGCCACGCCCTTATCGCGCTCGGCGATGTAAGCGGTATAGGCGGTTTCGACTTTTTCGAGAGCGATCTTCTCGGCAGGATAATCGGTGGTGCCGATCTTGTCTGTGCCTTTGAACGCCATGTGCTCGAACATGTGAGCGAGGCCGGTTTCATTCATGGGATCCTGCGCGGAACCGGCATCCACCAGAGTGAAGAATGAGAAGACCGGCGCTTCCGGCCGCTCGCAGATCAGAAGGGTGAGGCCGTTGGGCAATTTCTTGACCGTGATGCGTTTCTCGAAAGACGCTAGGTCTTGTGCGGCGGCGAAGGCCGCAAGCAGAAAGAATGCGGCGGTGAGTTTGAAGGCGCGGTGTTTCATTAAACCTCCGGCTGGAGCGGGCGCGACTGGGACGGACGTCTTAGGGACGAACATGCTTGGACACACCTGCAGCGCAGAACTTTGAAAGTACGTGGGGGGAAGGGAGGTTGTCAAACTGAACTCGACGCCCCGTTCGGATGGGCGATGGGGCGAACTTCTCGCATGGCTGACCGGGATTGGGAAACCCCCGGTATTTTGTTGGGCGAGCCATTTCAGGCACAATGCAGCACTGGAGCGCACACAATGGATTCGAGCCTTGAGGTTCAGGGCAAGCATCTGAAGCTCACGAACCTGGAAAAGATTCTTTATCCTGCCGCCAGCTTTACCAAGCGGCAGGTGATCGATTATTACGTGCGCATCGCGCCTGCGCTCTTACCGCATTTGGCTGGGCGTGCGCTGACTCGCAAGCGCTATCCTAACGGCGTGGATGAAGAATTCTTCTACGAGAAGAATGCGCCCATGCACCGGCCCGAGTGGGTAAAGACCGCGCCCATTTGGAGCGGCAGAAACCGGAGAACCATCCACTACATTCTGGCCGACGACCTGGCCACGCTGGTCTGGCTGGCGAACCTGGCCGCGATCGAACTGCACCCGTCGTTGTCTCTGGCCAAAGATATCGCGTGCCCGACGATGATGGTTTTCGATCTTGATCCCGGTCCGCCTGCCAATATTGTGCAATGTTGCCAGGTGGGTTTGTGGCTGCGAGAAATCTTCGAACATTTTGGCTTGCAGAGTTTTCCCAAGACTTCTGGATCAAAGGGATTGCAGATTTACGTTCCGCTGAACACCGCCACGGACTACGAGTCGACCAAGACCTTCTCGCACGCGCTGGCGCAACTGCTGGAGCATGACCACGCGGAACTGGTTGTTTCTGATATGAAGAAGCAAGTTCGCACCGGCAAGGTTTTTGTCGACTGGAGCCAGAACGACGAGCACAAAACCACTGTCTCCGTGTACTCGTTGCGGGCGCGCGAGCGTCCTACTGTTTCGACGCCGGTCACGTGGGAAGAAATCGAGCGCGCGCTCAAGAAGAAAGACGCGGGCTCGCTCGTATTTGAAGCGGCGCAGGTCGTAGCGCGCTTCGACAAGATGGGCGACCTGTTTGCGCCGGTGCAGGAACTGAAGCAACGGTTGCCGAATCTGAAGGGAACGGCGGCGGTTGCGCCCGCCGAAGAACCGCGAACCATCGAGATTGCGGCCCAGGCGGAAGACGACCCGAAACCTGCCGGAAAACACGCCGCGCGAAAATCCGCCAAAAAGCCGCCCGCGCGAAAAGGGAAGCGCGCGGTATAATCGCGGTCTTGCCCGCTCGCGCACTGCATATGCCCCAACTTTTTACTGGCACCTCGGGATGGGCTTATCCAACATGGAAGCCGGATTTCTATCCGGCGAAGCTGGCGCAGAAGAAGTTTCTCAGCCACTATGCCACGCAACTCAATACCGTGGAAGTGAACTTCACTTTTCGCCAGCTAGTGAAAGAAAGCACCATCCAAAACTGGATTCAGCAAACTCCCGCGAGCTTTCGCTTCGGAGTGAAGGCGCATCAAGTTATCACGCACATCAAGCGCCTGAAGGGAGCGGAAGACTTCGTGCCGCGTTTCCTGGCGACGATCGAACCGCTGGCTTCGGCGGGCAAACTTGGTCCAGTGCTGTTTCAATTGCCGCCGAATCTGAAGGCGGATGCCGCATTGCTCAGGGACTTTCTGGCCATTTTGCCGCGCACGCTGCCGACGGCGTTCGAATTTCGTCACGAGTCATGGTTTGCAGACTCGACGTGGGATCTGCTCAGGTCGCATCAGGCCGCTGTCTGTGTTGCCGAAACTGAAACCATGACCACGCCCGATGTTTCGACCGCCGCTTTTGCCTACTACCGCTTCCGCAAGCCGAATTACACGGAAGAAGAGCGCCGAAGCATGGTCGCACGAATTGGCGAACATCTGACTGCGGACCGCAATGTGTTCGCTTATTTCAAGCATGAGGAAACGCCAGAAGGAGCGCGGTCCGCGGTAGCCCTACTGCGGGAGCTGGTGAAGGCGTAGCAATTTGCGTTTCCGCGAAGCATCCTTGCCAGGTTTCTATCTCAGTACCCTCTTCATCACTTCTCCCAGCGTCCGATAACGCGCATACTATCCGTTCTTTTGTTTGTTTCAGATGCCTTCCGAAGCCAATGCGCGCGTGCTCTCCGGCTTTCTCGACTACTTGAGGATCGAGAAGGGTCTTGCGCCACTTTCCATTGCTGCTTACACCACCGACATCGGCCAGTTCGCCGGGTTTCTCGAAAAGAAAAAACGCTCATTGCTTGCAGCGCGGCGCATCGATGTGCGCGATTTCCTGCAACAACTGTTTGCCAATGCAGTGGACGGACGCAGCGTGGGCCGCAAGCTCTCCGCGTTGCGACATCTTTACCGCTACCTGCTGCTCGATAACAAAACTGAGCACGACCCCACGCTGAACCTCGAGTCGCCGAGACAGTGGAAAGTTCTTCCCAAATCGCTGGCGCGAGAAGAAATAGAAGCGACGCTGGCCGCACCGCTTGGACTGCAGGCCAGGACGTCATCGCGCAACTCGAAAGAAGCGACCGCGCTTGGGGTGCGCGATCATGCCATGTTGGAAGTTTTCTACGCCGGCGCGCTGCGCGTGTCGGAAATCATTTCCGCCAAGCTGGCAGACTTGAAACTCGAGGCGGGATACATGCTGGTACACGGCAAGGGCGACAGGGAACGCGTGGTGCCGCTGGGCAAGTCGGCGCAGGATGCGCTGAGCAAGTATCTGATGCAATCGCGCCCGGTGCTCGAGGCGGGGCGGGGCGGCGGCAGGAAGGCAATGCAGACAGCGCCCGTGAAAAATTCGCCACTTCTCTTTATCACGCGACATGGGCGCAACCTGACGCGCCAGCGCGTGTGGCAGATGGTGCGGGTAGCTTCCGCCGCATCGGGTCGCTCCGCTTCTCCGCACATGCTGCGCCATTCCTGCGCCACGCACATGGTGGAGAACGGCGCCGATTTGCGTACGGTGCAGACAATTCTCGGTCACGCGGATATTTCGACAACGCAGGTATACACCCATCTGGCGCTTGATCGACTCAGGACGGTATATCAGAGGCATCATCCCAGGGCGAAGGCGCGATGAGATTCACCACAGAGGCACGGAGACGCGGAGAAAATAATCACCCCAAGAGCGTAGTGGCGAGGGCGGCCGCCGATTTCCTCCGCCAACTGCGCGAGCGCAATGCCTCGCCGCACACAATTAAGGCATACCGCGGAGACCTGACCAACTTCGCCGCTTATGCCGGCTCCCGCCGATGGAAAGAAATCGACCACGTCGCCGTGCGCGGATTCCTTTCGCAACTCTACGAGAAGGGATTGGGCAAGACTTCCGTGGCGCGCGCTTTGGCGGCCGTGCGCTCGCTCTACCGCTGGCTGGCTCGGGAAGGTGTAGTGGAGCAGAATCCCGCCAAGCTGGTGTCGACGCCGAAGCTTCCCAAGAAACTTCCGCGCGTGCCCACCATTGAAGAAATGAATTCCGTGCTCGATGGCCAGATGCCGGAAGTGGCGGCCTTTCCCGAGCGAGATCGACTCATGCTGGAACTGCTTTACGGATGCGGCATTCGCAACTCCGAGCTCATCGGCATCAACCTCGACGACATTCGGCTGAGCATGGAGGCAATTCTTGTCCGCGGCAAAGGCAAGAAGGAACGCTACGTTCCGTTTGGCGATTCGGCAAAGAGCGCGCTGGCAGCGTATCTTCCCGAGCGGCAAAAGACTCTAACCGAGATGCGTAAGAATACTCCCGCCCTGCTGATTAACCGCCGCGGAGGACGCCTTACCACTCGCAGCGTCGGCCGCATCGTCAAGAAAATCGCGGTCGCTAAAGGACTCTCGCCGGATGTTCATCCCCACACGCTGCGACACGCTTTCGGAACGCACATGCTGGAAGAAGGCGCGGACCTGCGCGCAATTCAGGAAATGCTCGGCCACGAGCGCCTCGCCACTACGCAGCGCTACACGCAGCTTTCCATGAAACATGTGCTTCAGGTCTACGACCAGACGCACCCGCGAGCGAAATGACCCGGGCTGGTTGGAAACCCGAGATCCATCTCACAATTCTTCGCATTGTCTAATCTTAGCCCAAATAAATTTGAGCCTTACCAAGGAACGCTGCCCTTCGGGAGTCCGCGCCATCCGCGAAACATATTAGTCTTGAAAGGATGACCAGAGTTGCAGTCGCGCAGTCCCAGTCCGCAAAGAATCCGGCCGTTACCGCGCGACTCAAAAGTGCAATCAAAGAGTTGCAGGCACTGCTCGAGTTGCTGCGTGGCGACGATCTCGATCCTCGCGTGCTGGTCGACTTCCGCGATGCGCTGAACCGGGTCCGGAACACGGCATGGGCCGCTCAACAGGCGGCGGCCAACAAGCTTTTCGATCACGGTCCGGACAATATGGATTCCCTCCTGGCATCCGAGCGAGTGCGCGCCGCCTATCAGCTTTGCCGTTCCATACGGGACGATTTGGATGGCGAGAATATCCAGTTTCAGAAAGGGCAGCTCACCGAGCTCTACGGAGTTGCAACCCGGCTCACCAAGCACCTGAAAGAGATACTTTGATCGCCGTCGGACGCCCTGCCGAATGTCCGACGAGCGGACTACTTCCGCAGTTCCTCCCACATCTCGACCACACGCTCTTTCAGTTCGCTGGTCAGCTTCTCGTAAGCCGCTTCTGACGCTTCGCTTTCCGGCGGCGGGAGAATCGGTTCTCCGAACCGGATCTTCAAGGGCGCCAACTTCTGGAAAAAGTGCTTGCCTCGCGGCCAAGCTTCATAGAAGCCGTCAATTGCTACGGGCACGATTGGGACCTGCATATGAATCGCGAGGATGGCTGCGCCTTTCTTGAAAGTCTTGGGCGAGCCGTCGATCGACCGCTCACCTTCGGGATAGAGAATGAGCGGACGGCCCTGCCGCAACCCGAAGGCTCCGGCGCGCATGGCGGGAATCAAATTCACGTCCGGATCGACGACCACAACCCGCAGCGAACGCGCCAGCCGCAGCATGAATCCTTCGCCGAAGATTTCGCTTGTTCCCACGGCGAAAACTTTATGAAATACCTCCGCCGGTAGAACGCCCGCCAGAACGAGCGGGTCAATGTAGCTCTGGTGATTGGACGAGAGGATGTAAGCGCCGCTCTTGGGCAACTTCTCAATTCCGCGAACTTGCAAATCAAAGCGGTCGAACGCGACCAGTTGTATCACCCGTGAGAACATATACCAGAATGTCCCGCTAAACGGCTGCGGCCGGACCAGACCGAGCACGTCAGACGCAATGGGATCTTCCGCCAGGATCGCTTTCCATCCGGCAAAAGTCGGGCGCGTTCCCGGTCCGCCCGCGCCACTGGCGGCGCTTTGCAGCACTGCATCCACCAGGTCGCGCACCGTGTAGATCTCGGCAAGCTGCGATTCGTCGACGTTGCCGCCCAGTTCCTCTTCCATCTGGCGCAACAACTCGACGCGTTGCATCGAATCGAGTCCGAGGTCGAGTTCGAGATTGTGAGTGGGCCGCAAGGTCTGCGGTGCCGTTCGCGAAGCCCCCGGCATCATCTTAAGAGCGCGCTGCACTTCGATTTGATCGAGCCACGCCAATTCGTCGGTGGTCAACGGCCGTTCGAAGGGCGGGTCAGAATCGTCTGTAGCCCGCCGCGACTGATTCGCCTTCACGCGTTTCTCAACTTCAAAGCGCTTGATCTTTCGCGTGGTGGTGCGGGGCAAATCCTCCTGCCAGATTTCGTAGCTGCCAATGCGCTTGGTGGAGGCAATCTGCTGAGAGAGGCCTTCGATGTCGAAGCGGATCACTTCTTTTGCGTTGACGATCTTCCGTTGTCGTAACGCGTCGAAGTTCGGCACAATCACCGCATGCAGCCGGTCGCCGCTTTCGCCTGGCTTGCCCTCCAGTCCCATCACCGCGATTTCTTTGATGAAGGGCGACTTCAGGTAGTGAGCTTCAATCTCCTCGGGGTAAACGTTCTTCCCATTGCCGAGCACGATCACTTCTTTCTTGCGGCCGGTGAGAAACAAATTGGCGCGAGCATCGAAGTAGCCCAGGTCTCCTGTGAAGAACCATCCGTCACGCAGCACCGCCGCTGTGGCGTCGGGACGGTTCCAATAACCCTTCATCACCACCGCACCCCGCAACGCTACTTCACCCACCGCCGGACCACCGTCTTCCTGCGCCCGCAGATTGACAATCTTCGCCTCCACTCCTTTCATCGCCTGACCTACCGATCCGATTACGTTGTTCTTCGGCGAGTTCGCGAACACCGCCGCCGTCGTTTCGGTGAGTCCGTAGGCTTGCAGCACGTCGATGCCGAGGGCGTGGAAGTCGCGCGCAATTCCCGGATCGAACCGTGAACCGCCGGTGGCCAGGTAGCGCATTTTCTTTCCCAGCGTTGCGTGGATCTTCTCGAACAAGATCGGGCCGGCGTTGATTCTGATTTTGCGCAGCGCACGATTGAGTCCCATCAGACTCTTGAACATCTTCTGCGTGATCGCGCCGCGCTTCCCGACTTCCTGAAAAATGCGCTCGTGAATCAGATAATAAAACTGAGGTACAACGGCGAACGCGGTGATATTTCGCTCTTGCAGCGCTCGCAACAATTCCGTCGTGTTGAGAGTCTCGAGGTACACCACGCGGGCGCCCTTCACTAGCGGCAGCAGCAGATTCGCCATCTGCGCCAGCACGTGGA
This sequence comes from Acidobacteriaceae bacterium, assembly GCA_003156805.1. GTDB lineage: Bacteria > Acidobacteriota > Terriglobia > Terriglobales > Acidobacteriaceae > Sulfotelmatobacter. The sequence continues at coordinate 164,023 of PMHV01000006.1, forward strand.
ACATGGGGAGCACCCCGAGCAACGCATCGGTGGGGCCGAGGTCGATCCAGTTGAACACGGCCTCCACTTCGCCGAGAAAGTTGGCATGGCTAAGCATCACGCCCTTAGGGTCGGCGGTGGTGCCAGAGGTGTATAGCAGGCAAGCGATATCATCAAGCGGAGAGTCCACAGACTGGAAGCGCCCCGGGCCGGCATCGAAAATCGCCGGAAGATTACCCGTCCGCAGATCGCTCGGCGACGGCTTCGCCATGCGGTCCGGGTCCATGAGCACAAGTTCCAGGTTCGCGTCGGTGAGCGCCTCGCACGCCACCGGCACGTGCTTCGCATCGCAGAAGAGTAGGGAAGCGCCACTGTCTTTCAGAAGTATCGCAACCTGGTCGGCGTGCAACGCCGTATCCAGCGGAACCACCGTGCATCCGGCAGCGATCGTGCCCAGATAGGCTGCTACCCATCGCGGGTGGTTATCGGCCAGAAGCGCCAATCGCGTTCCGCGCTCGAACCTATTGTCGAAAATCCAGTTCCCGATCGACTCCGCCATGCGACGTAACTCGGCGTAGGTGCAGCTCTCGATGGAGTCGTCGCGCTGAAGTTCGAGAGCGACGTTATCTGGCCAGCGCTCGGAGCATTCCACAAAACGATCGTAGAAAGTGGGCATTAGTCGTGGGGAATATACACGAAAAACATGTTCACCGCCGAGAGCGCCGAGTTCGTGGCGGGGCGCGAAGGGACTTTTTCGCCGCCTTGGTTTCGCGGTGTTCTATGTGCTCGCGGCGGCGAATCCTTGCTGGTTCCGGGAACGGCCTCTTGGTCCCGCCTGAAGCATCTAAATATGCTAGGCTTCTAAACATAGCCTTGGGCAGTGCCGCCCTCCGAGGATTTCATAGTTTGATCAATACTTTAATCGGCAAGGTCTTTGGGACCAAAAACGAGCGAGTCGTCAAAAGCTTGATGCCTCAGGTTGAGGCCATCAATGCTCTTGAACCGCGGATGCAGACGCTTTCCGACGAGGAACTGCGCGCCAAAACGGACGGGTTCCGCCAGCGCATTCAGGAACGATTGAGCCGTTTTGGCGGCGACGCCTCCACTGGCGCCAGTGCCGATGTCGATGACTCGCAAGCCGGGACCATCCCCGATCCCGAACGCCTCAAACAGCTCGACAAAGAACGCTACGAAGCGCTGCAGGAAGTGCTCAACGCAATCCTGGTCGAAGCCTTTGCCGTAGTGCGCGAAGCCGGACGCCGTGTGCTCAACATGCGCCATTTCGATGTGCAACTGATCGGCGGCATGGTGCTGCACAAGGGCACCATTTCTGAAATGAAAACCGGCGAAGGCAAGACGCTGGTCGCGACTCTTCCGGTCTATCTCAACGCCCTCAGCGGACGCGGCGTGCATGTGGTCACGGTGAACGACTACCTGGCCAAGCGCGATTCCGAATGGATGGGCAAGCTCTACCGCTTTCTCGGTCTCACGGTCGGGGTGATCGTGCACGACCTCGACGACGATCAGCGCCGCGCCGCTTATGCCGCCGACGTCACTTACGGCACCAACAACGAGTTCGGNNGACTACCTGCGCGACAACATGAAGTTCGACCTGAAAGACTGCGTGCAGCGCGGCCACCACTTCGCCATTGTCGATGAAGTCGATTCCATTCTGATCGACGAAGCCCGGACCCCGCTGATCATTTCCGGGGCCAGCGAAGAATCCACCGATAAGTACTACCGCGTCAATCGCATTATTCCCAAGCTGGAAAAAGGCGAAGAACTGGAGGTCGCTACCGGCGAACCTGCGCAGCTCACCGGCGACTACGTGATCGATGAAAAGCACCGTAACATTACCGTTACCGACGAAGGTTGGGAAAAGGTTGAGCAACTCCTTGGCATTGGCAATATCGCCGACCCCGAAAACTGGCCGCTAAAGCATCACGTCGAGACTGCTATTAAGGCGCACGCGCTGTATCGCAAAGATGTGGAATACGTGATCAAAGACGGCGAAGTCATCATCGTCGATGAATTCACGGGACGCATGATGCCCGGGCGCCGCTGGTCTGATGGATTGCATCAGGCCATTGAAGCCAAAGAAGGCGTGAAGATCGAACGCGAGAATCAGACCCTCGCCACCATCACCTTTCAAAATTACTTCCGCATGTTCAAAAAGCTGGCGGGCATGACCGGCACGGCGGAAACGGAAGCCGCCGAGTTCGACAACATCTACAAGCTCGACGTCATCGTAATTCCCACTAACAAGCAGATGCTGCGGCTGGAGAATCACGACGTCGTCTTCCGCACCGAAAAAGAGAAATACTTCGCGGTTGCGGACGAAATCCAGCAACTGGCAGCCAAGGGCCAGCCCGTTCTGGTAGGCACCACATCTGTCGAGAAATCCGAGCGGCTTTCCGATCTTCTTAAGAAGAAAGGCCTCAAACAGCACGTTGTTCTGAACGCCAAGTTCCACGAGCGCGAAGCCGAATTCGTGGCCCAGGCCGGACGCAAAGGCATGGTCACCATCGCCACCAACATGGCTGGGCGCGGCACCGATATTCTGCTCGGCGGCAATCCCGAATTCATGGCCAAGCAGGAGTTGGTGAAGAAGGGAATCGCGCAGCAATTGCGCGTAGCTCAAGGCAAGATCGAAGGTCCGCAGGAAGATGGCACGATTTCGGTCTTCTACTACAACGGCAACGAATACACCGTGCCGACCGACAAATGGACCGAAGCCTTCACTCGCTACAGAGAACAGACCGACAAAGAACACGACGAAGTCACCGCCGTGGGCGGCTTGCACATCCTGGGCACGGAACGCCACGAGTCGCGCCGCATCGATAATCAGCTCCGCGGACGTGCCGGCCGCCAGGGCGATCCCGGCTCCTCGCGTTTCTACCTTGCCCTCGAAGACGATCTTATGCGCATCTTCGCCAAAGAGTGGGTGTCGAAGCTGCTTGAGCGTCTGGGCATGGAAGAAGGCGTACCCATCGAGTCCAAGCTGATCAGCCGCCGCATTGAGACTGCGCAGAAAGCGGTCGAAGGGCAGCACTTCGAATCGCGCAAACACCTGCTGGAATATGACGACGTGATGAACAAGCAGCG